>NZ_LFLS01000099.1 GCF_001189915.1 Herbaspirillum autotrophicum | reverse complement strand
TCTGAAGACGGTCAAGGTGGCTGAGCCTGCCAAGCGTACTGCTGGCGTCAAGGTGCCGGATGTGGCGACCTTGGTTGCCAGGCTGCGCAACGAAGCCAAAGTAATTTAAGGAACCGATCATGACCGCATTAGTCATCGCAGAACACAATAACATCAGTCTCAAAGGCAGCACCCTGAACACGGTTACCGCAGCTGTCCAA
>NZ_LFLS01000098.1 GCF_001189915.1 Herbaspirillum autotrophicum | reverse complement strand
TTGCCGCCATCCATGGGATTGCCGAATTTGATTGCGCGAGTCTTGGCTACCAGCTTGTCCACGAACTCATCGGCCACGGCCTGATGCACGATCATGCGTTTGATCGCCGTGCAGCGCTGGCCGGAATTCTTGTACGACCCTGATACCGCCAGCGTCGCCGCTTCTTCCAGATCGGCATCTTCCATCACGATGATGGGATCGTTGCCGCCGAGTTCCAGCAC
>NZ_LFLS01000097.1 GCF_001189915.1 Herbaspirillum autotrophicum | reverse complement strand
GGCAAGACCACGGTGACGATTCAGCAGACCGCCGACAAGGCCATTCTCAATTGGGAAACCTTCAACGTCGGCATGAACACCACGGTCAATTTCCAGCAGCAAGCGAGCTGGTCGGTATTGAACCGGGTCAATGATCCGCTGGCACGGCCGAGCCAGATTCAGGGCCAGATCACCGGTGACGGCAACATCATGATCGTCAACCGCAACGGCATCGTGTTCAGTGGCAGCAGCCA
>NZ_LFLS01000096.1 GCF_001189915.1 Herbaspirillum autotrophicum | reverse complement strand
AACGCTGAATACGGCGAGTACGTGACAGGTCCGCGCATCATCAACGAAGAAAGCAAGAACGTGATGCGTCAGGTGTTGAAAGACATCCAGACCGGTGAATACGCCAAGAGCTTCATTCTGGAAAACAAGGCCGGCGCACCGACTTTGCTGTCGCGTCGTCGTATCAATGCTGAACACCAGATCGAAATCGTGGGCGAGAAACTGCGTGCCATGATGCCTTGGATCAAAGCGAACAAACTG
>NZ_LFLS01000095.1 GCF_001189915.1 Herbaspirillum autotrophicum | reverse complement strand
CGTCAGGTTGTCGCCGGCAGTCAGGGTTGCATTGCCGGCGATACTGATATTGCCCTGGTTGCCCACGGTCAGGTTGCCGCTGGCACTGAGGTTCGTGTTGGCGCCCGTGGTATTGCCAGCGACAGTCAGGCTGCCGTTGGACACATTGGTCGTCACATTGCCTTGTGCGGTGACATTACCCAAGGTGGTATTGCCAGTCGTGTTCAGAGTCACGGTACCGTTCGGCGCATTCAGATTCACCGGACCGCTCAGTGCATTGTTACCGGTCAGCGCGATGTTGCCGGTGGTGGCGGTGCCGTTGGTGACGCCGCCCACAGTCAGATTGCCAGTGCT
>NZ_LFLS01000094.1 GCF_001189915.1 Herbaspirillum autotrophicum | reverse complement strand
GATATCACGCTGACTGGCCATACCGTCGAACAATCTGGTGTACTGCTGAGCACCACCAGCGCTGGCACACGCGGCACGATTCATCTGTTGAATCGCGCCAGCGATGCCACCGGCACGGTCACGCTCGGTCAGAACAGCGTCACGGCCATCGTGCTCGACGCTTCCAATGCCAGGCACTCGACAGCCAGCGCGATGCTGCGCTCAAGAATCTCGATGGCACCAAGACGGTCAACAACATCACCGCCAACTTCGACAACCTGAGCAGCATCAGTGACCGTACCGATCTGTCGCGCATTGAAATCGTCAGCGGCAATACGGTTGAGTTCAAGCAGGGATCATTGACGCTGGCCACCGGTGGCCAGATCGCGGTCGCTGCCAAACAGCGCACACTGGTTGGCAATGGCGCCGAACTGGATGTGTCGGGTGCCATCGGCGTGCAGGTATCGATGGAATCGAACAACCTCAAGATCAATGTACAGGGCAATGAATTGCGTGATGC
>NZ_LFLS01000093.1 GCF_001189915.1 Herbaspirillum autotrophicum | reverse complement strand
GCGCGGCAGGATGTTTTTACCGTAGGCGGTTGCCGGTGCCAGAATGTGGCTGTAGTCCCTGGCGATGGCCAGCACTTGCTCGGCCACGTTTTCTGCCAGACCGTCCGCGAATTGCGCGGCGTCGGCCAGCAAGACTTTCGATACGCCGGCGATTTGTGCCGCAGCATCGGCTGCCGCCCTGGCGTTGTGACCTGCGACCAGAATATGCACGTCGCCGCCGGCTTGGACAGCCGCGGTAACCGTGTTCAGGGTGCTGCCCTTGAGACTGATGTTGTCGTGTTCTGCGATGACTAATGCGGTCATGATGTTCCTTCTAATATCCGTAGAGAGGCAGTTTCAAAAATGAAGCGAAGCGGTTCTGGCCAGGCGCCCGGCCGCAGACAGTGCGCGATTGCACGGCAAGGCTGGGCAACGACGCCAGAATCATTTTTCAACTGCCTCAGATGACTTTGGCTTCGTTGCGCAGCTTGGCAACCAAGGTCGCCACATCCGGCACCTTGACGCCAGCAGTACGCTTGGCAGGCTCAGCCACCTTGACCGTCTTCAGA
>NZ_LFLS01000092.1 GCF_001189915.1 Herbaspirillum autotrophicum | reverse complement strand
AAATAGAACGCAAGCGGACGATTGCCAAGGTCACCGCCGAGGTCGCCCAGTTGGCAGCACCGTTACTGTATGAACAGGTTGGCGACTATCTCGATAAAAACAATGCCAATACACCGACCAAGGTTGCCGTGCATGCGTTGATCGGCGGCGTGATGAGCAAAGCGATGGGGGGGGATTTCGGGACTGGCGCAGCAGGCGCCGCGGCGGCCAAGCTGGCAGTGGAAATGTTTGGCGATCAACTTGCCGACATCCCAGGCATATCCAAAGAAGACACCACAGCACTGGAGCAATTGGTCGGGGTGGTGGTGGCAAAAACGGTTACCCAATTCGCAGGAGGAACAGCGGCCGATGGCAATGCTGCCGCCATCAATGCCAAGCTGGCAACCGAATTTAACCGGCAATTGCATCCAACAGAAGAACGCATGATCAAAGAAAACGCCGCCCGTTTCGCCCGGGAACTCTACAAGACGCAGAATCCGACATCGGAGCAGATTGCCGGTGCCACTTCCTTATTGGCAAATACCGCCCAGACTCTGGTCGATAACAACCTCGGATATGACGTGCCGTACTCGCCCCAGGCCGAAGCGTTCTTGTATACGCTGCAAAAGGAATACGCCGCCGTCAGTCCAAATCTGTCGATTGGAGATGGG
>NZ_LFLS01000091.1 GCF_001189915.1 Herbaspirillum autotrophicum | reverse complement strand
CAGGCATGAAAGTATTAGTCCCCGTCAAGCGGGTAGTAGATTACAACGTGAAAGTACGCGTCAAATCCGACGGCAGCGGCGTGGATATCGCCAATGTCAAAATGTCGATGAATCCGTTTGACGAAATTGCAGTGGAAGAAGCCACACGCCTCAAAGAAGGTGGAAAAGTCACTGAAGTAGTGGCGATTTCCTGTGGCGTGACGCAATGCCAGGAAACCCTGCGCACCGCGATGGCGATTGGCGCCGACCGCGGCATTCTGGCCGAAGTGCCGGCCGATCTGGACCTGCAACCGTTGGCCGTCGCCAAGTTGCTCAAGGCGATTGCCGACAAAGAACAACCGCAACTGATCATCCTCGGCAAGCAAGCCATTGATGATGACTGCAATCAGACCGGTCAGATGCTGGCCGCGTTGCTGGGCTGGCCGCAAGCGACATTCGCTTCCAAGCTGGTGTTGGAAGACGGCAAAGTGACCGTGACCCGTGAAGTCGATGGCGGTCTGGAAACACTGGCATTGACCTTGCCTGCCATCGTGACTACTGACCTGCGTCTGAACGAGCCGCGTTACGTGACGCTGCCAAATATCATGAAGGCCAAGAAAAAGACCCTCGACATCGTCAAGCCGGAAGATCTCGGCGTCGATGTGGCACCGCG
>NZ_LFLS01000090.1 GCF_001189915.1 Herbaspirillum autotrophicum | reverse complement strand
GCGGCGTATGCAGCGCAGGCGTGACGGTCCAGACCACGTGGTAACCGACGTAGATCGCCAGCACGAAGATGATCAGGTTGATGATGGTATGACTGACTTCCATGGTATTTCTCCTCTCGTTGGAAAGGGCCGCACGGCGCCCTTTCACTGGTCTTATATGGTTTTCAGACTGGTGATGTGATTACTGTCATCGACAAAGACGATCTTGGGTACATAACTGGCGATTTCATTTTCTGTCATGGGTGCATAGGTACAGATAATGAGCAGATCTCCCAGATGCGCGCGACGTGCCGCCGCGCCATTGAGGGAAATCTCGCCACTGCCACGCTTGCCGCGGATAGCGTAGGTGGAGAAGCGTTCGCCATTGTTGATGTTGTACAGCTCGATTTTTTCAAATTCCCGGATATCGGCGGCTTCCAGCAAGTCTTCGTCGATACCGCAAGAACCTTCATAATTCAAATCACATTGCGTGACGGTAGCGCGATGAATTTTTGCGCGCAGCATGATGCGTTGCATGAATCTCTGTTCCTTGTCTGAATTACTTGCGCAACACTTCGCCGCCGCTGCACAACAACGTCGCAGCCACAATGTCGTCTTCACGGTTGACCACCAGCTTGCCCTCGGCATCCACGATCAGTTTCAGGAAATCCAGCACATTGCGCGAATACAGCGCAGATGCATCGGCTGCCACCAGTGCCGC
>NZ_LFLS01000009.1 GCF_001189915.1 Herbaspirillum autotrophicum | reverse complement strand
TGCCCGACGTGCTGCTGGCCGGCGACTATACCGCCGGCGACTATCCGGCCACGCTGGAAGCCGCCATACGCAGTGGCGTGGCAGCAGCGGCGTTGCTGTAAAAGCGGCGCTGCCATCCGGCTGACGCTGCGGCTGCCGAATTAAAAAAATTCACCGACGCCTGAAACGAATTCCCCCACGGATTTGCCCTTTTGTCCTACGATACGGCATCTTTTATCGGCTTTTCCTGGAGAATTTACATGCCTGTCATCACCTGTGTCGAAGATTTACGTATTCTGGCCAAGAAACGGGTCCCGAAAGCGTTTTACGACTATGCCGACAGCGGCTCCTATACCGAGAGCACGTATCGCGCCAATACCGATGACCTGGCCGCCATCAAGCTGCGCCAGCGCGTAGCGATCAATGTTGACGAGCGCAGCACCCGCACCACCATGATCGGCCACGATGTCACCATGCCGGTAGCGATTGCGCCGACCGGCCTGACCGGCATGCAATGGGCCAACGGCGAAATGCTGGGCGCGATGGCGGCAGAAAAATTCGGTATCCCGTTCACGCTGTCGACCATGAGCATCTGCTCGATCGAAGATGTCGCCAGCGTCACCACCAAGCCATTCTGGTTTCAGTTATATGTGATGCGCGACCGCGGCTTCGTCAAATCGATGATTGATCGCGCCAAGGCTGCCAAGTGCTCGGCGCTGGTGCTGACGCTCGACTTGCAAATCCTCGGCCAGCGCCACAAGGATCTGAAGAACGGCATGTCAGTGCCGCCCAAGCTGACGCTCGACACCCTGCTCGATCTGGCCAGCAAACCGGGCTGGGCCTTGCGCGCCCTCACCGGCCGCAAAACCTTCGGCAATCTGGCCGGCCACATCACCGGTGGCGGCAGCGGCATTCAAACCCTGAGCCAATGGACCGCCAGCCAGTTCGACCCGACCCTGAACTGGGATGACGTCGCATGGATCAAAGAGCAATGGGGCGGCAAGCTGATCCTGAAGGGTATTCTGGATGTCGAGGACGCCAAGATCGCCGCCACCACCGGGGCCGATGCACTGGTGGTCAGCAATCACGGCGGCCGTCAGCTGGACGGAGCAATGTCGTCGATTGAAGCGTTGCCGGCGATTGCCGAAGCCGTCGGCGACAAGATTGAAGTCTGGTTCGATGGCGGCATCCGCACCGGTCAGGATATTCTGAAAGCCACCGCGCTCGGCGCCAAGGGCAGCATGATCGGCCGCGCCTTCCTGTACAGTCTGGGCGCCATGGGCGAACAAGGCGTGACCAAGATGCTGCAGATCCTGCAAAAAGAACTCGATGTCAGCATGGCGTTGACCGGCACCAAGGATATCAAGGATGTCGGCCCGCAGATTCTGATTCGTCGCTGATCGTCATTGCGTTTTCGCCAATCCCGGGCAGGCCCGGCCCGCAGCGCACAATAAAAAATCCCGTAACGTCAGTGCACGTTACGGGATTTTTTTTGCCTGCATTGCCGCCGCTGCGCACTATGGCGCCGGTGCGCTCAATATCTCGATCACTTCATCCTGATGCGCTCGCCTGGCCAGATCCAGTGCCGTCAGGCCATCGCTGTTTTTGAGACTGATGTCAGCCCCCTCTTCGCGCAACAATTTGACCGCGCCGACACGACCGCGTACTGCCGCCAGCATGATCGGCGTCATCTTGCCTTCCGGCGATTCGGCATCGATATAGGCCGAGGCATCCAGCAAGGCTTTGATGCTTTGCGGATTGCCGTTGATTGCCGCGTAATGCAAGGCGGTCCAGCCGGGACCATTGACTTCCACTTCGCGCGCCAGCAACTCCCTGACGACTGCCGGATAGCCATGGAAAGCGGCCAGCATCAATACCGTATCGCCATTTTTGGCATGCGCTTCAAGATCCACGCCGGGGGTATTGAACAGCACCGTAAACACGCTCATCGAATCTTCGCGCAGGGCCAGCATCATGCCGTTATAACCGCGCTGCGCCTCCACCATGTTGGGACTCAGTCCGCGTTGCAACAGTTGCCGCAATACGCGGGCATCATCCATGTGGATGGCTTCGAAATAGTCATCGTAAGAACCGGCCAGCGCCAATGCCGGCAGCAGCAACAGCAGCCCGAGCCAGCGCCGGGTACGACGGCCGGCAGCGACCAGCCGGCGGGACAGAATGGCGTTCATCGATATCACCGCGCGATCTTGAACAGTCGGAAGAAATTGTCAGTGGTGACCCGCGCCACTTCCGCCACCGGAATCCCGCGCAGATCGGCGATGTATTCCGCTACATGACGTACCAGCCCGGGTTCGTTGGTTTTGCCGCGAAACGGTACCGGCGCCAGATAGGGCGAGTCGGTTTCGATCAGCATGCGTTCCAGCGGAATGGTGCGCGCCACGGCCTGGATGTCCTTGGCGCTTTTGAAAGTCACGATGCCGGAAAAGGAAATGTAGAAACCGAGGGCGATGGCCGCATCGGCCACTTCCTGCGATTCCGTAAAGCAGTGCATGACGCCGCCGACGCCACCGGCTTCCGGATTCGCGCCCTCTTCCAGCATGATGCGCAAGGTATCTTCCGAGGCCGAGCGGGTATGAATGATCAGTGGTTTACCGGTCGCACGCGAGGCGCGGATATGCACGCGAAAGCGTTCGCGCTGCCATGCGAGATCACCTTGCAGACGAAAATAATCAAGGCCGGTTTCACCGATGGCGACGATGCGCGGATGATCCGCCAGCGCCACCAACTGCTCAACCGTCGGTTCCGGCGTGTCTTCATAATCGGGATGCACGCCGACCGAAGCATAGACATTGGGATATTGCTCCGCCAGCGCCAGCACTTGCGGAAAATCAGGCAAATCCACCGATACGCACAGCGCATGACTGACTTTGTTTTCAGTCATCTTGCCGAAAATCTCGGGCAAGCGCGCAGCCAGGTCGGGGAAATTGATGTGACAGTGAGAATCGATATACATAGGACCGATATTGTACGGGAGAAAACGCCCGCCCACACCCGGCACCCCTGCCTGTCATGCTGCCGGCAGCATTTCCTACAGGATTATCGGAAAATGCCGGCTACCTTTTTTCTTGCCGGCAAGCCATCATGAGAACGTGCAAGTTCACTCCAGCAAGTGCACAAACAAATGTACCTGTTGCTACTCTGCCACGAAAGGAAACGTCATGCGACAGTCTGCCACCAGCGCCAAACGCCGGCGTCAATTCGAGCATATCCGGAAAAGCGAAGAGCAACGCGGCGTACCGCCCCGGCGCGCCGCCGAGATTGCCGGCCGTACCGTCAACAAGGTGCGCGCTCAACAAGGCGAAGCCAACACTGCCAGCGCCACCTCCCTCAACGACATGTCGCCGTCGCGACGCGGCGGTCTGCACTCGCACAGCGGTGCGCAGGGCCGCACTTATGCCCAACTGTATCAGGAAGCCCGCACCAAAAAGATTGCCGGCCGCTCCGGCATGAACAAGGCTGAATTGCTCAAGGCCCTTGCCGGACATCATCATTGAAGCATACCGCAGACGGGCGGCAAAGGACGAGAATGGGCGGCGAACTAGCGCGCCACCGGCCGCTTGCCCAGTTTGCGTTGCAGGGTACGGCGGTGCATGTTGAGCGCGCGCGCCGTCGACGATACATTACCGTCATGTTCGGCCAGCACGCGCTGGATGTGTTCCCACTCCAGACGTTCGACTGACAGCGGTTCGGTATGACTGGCGCTGCTGGCCATTGCCGCGCCGGCGACTGCGGCGCCCTCTTCGGCCTCGGCCCCGTGTTGCAGCGCCGACAGGATCGAATCGACATTGGCCGGCTTGGCCAGATAATTATCGGCACCGGCCTTGATGGCCTGTACCGTGGTGGCGATGCTGGCGTAGCCGGTCAGCACCAGCAAGCGCGCACGCGGCAAGGCCTGACGCAAGGGACTGATCCATTGCAGACCGGAATCCTGCGCCAACTGCAAATCAATCGTGGCGTAATCGAAAGCGGTACTGCGTGCCGCCGCCAGCGCATCATCGCCGTTCAGTGCCACGGTCGCGGTGAAGCCGCGCCGCGTCAGGGAACGCGCCAGCGTGCCGGCGAACACTTCATTGTCATCAAGAATCAGAATCGCGGCGCTCATGGGCGTGCTCCCGGCGTCAATGGCAGTGTCAATTGCACTCGCGTGCCGTTCGGCGGCGTCGAACTCAGGACGATCCTGGCGCCGATCTGGCGCGCGCTGGCGAAGGCCAGCATCAGGCCGATACCCTTGCCGCCGGTATGGCTGCGCACCGGTTCGTAACCAAGGCGCTTGAGCAAGCCGGCATCGATGCCGGCGCCGTTGTCATTGACTTCAATCACCGCTTGCTGGGCCGTCACGCTGAGCCGGACTTCAACCCGGCCGCCTGTTTGCGCGGCATTATCGAGCAAGGTCAGCAATATCTGGCTGACGATTTGCTGTTCGGCAATCCAGGCAGTATCGGCTGACAAGATGGTTTTGACCACAGTCGCCGGATGGCGCAGGCGCCAGCCATCGACCAGACTCTTGAGCCATGCCGCCAGTGCGATACGCGCAGTACTGGCGGCCGGCTGGATATGCATGCTCATGCGATCCAGCGCCGTCTTGCAGGCGGCGATCTGTTCTTCGACAATCGCCAGATCTTCCCGATGCATGGCCAGCGCCGCATTGCGACTGGCTTCCACGCGCAACTCACCGGCAATCACCGCCACCGTCGACAGCGGCGTACTCATTTCATGCGCGGCACTGGCAGCCTGCGTGCCGAGCGCGACGATCCGCTCACCTTGCAATTGCTGTTCGCGCGCCAGCGCCAGTTGCGCACTGTGTTCCCGCACCGTGGCCGACATGCGCGTGACGAACCAGGTAATCAGCGCCGCCGATACCACGAAATTGAGCCACATGCCGGCCAGATGGTAAGCCATGGCCTGATCGTGATCGTGGATATGCAAGGGTTGATAAAAGTAGGTCAGCGCCGAATACCCGGCCAGCGAATACAGCGCCAGCGCAAAGGCATAACGCCCCGGCAGAATCGCCGCCGCCACCGCCAGTGCCGGCAGGTAAAAGGAAACGAAGGGATTGGTAGCGCCGCCGGCGAAATACAGTAACGCCGTCAGCGCAGTGACATCGGCCAGCAATTGCAGCCATAGTTCGAAGTCCGGCGCCGGGCGCACATTGCGCATGCGCCACCAGGTAAATGCATTGATCAGGCATTGCACGCCGACCACCGACAGCAGCGCCGGCAACGGCAGATCCAGCCCGATCCAGAAGACGGCGGCGACAATCAGCAGCAATTGCACTGTCAGCGCCAGACAGCGCATCCAGAACAGCCGCGCCAGCAATTGATGCTGGGGCAGCACGCGCAACCGGGAAGAAAAGCTTGGAATGAACATGTACAGATTATAGAACTCATTTCATGCATAGCCGCGCGTGCGCCATGGATAAAATGCGTACAGTTACTATCTGCCCGCCACGGCGCCGGACTTGTCCGTATTGCAAGCTGGCGGCGATGCGGCCGAACCAGATTGGTGCAATGTCATTTCACCATCGCGCTGTCGGCCAGATGACGCAGCCGCTCGCGGCGTCCCTTGCGGCGCGCCAGCCACAGATACAAGCCGCTGCCGAGCACGATGATGGCCAGCACATCCAGCACTGCCCACAGCAGCTTGAGCGGCAATCCGGCGTAATCGCCAAAGTGCAACGGCTTGGCGATCAGGATCGCACTCACGTACCACGGCAAATCGCGACTGTCGGTCACCACGCCGGTCACCGCATCGACCAGCACCGGTTTGAGCAGATTGGCAGTCAATGGCGTATCGCCGCGCATGAAGAAGGCGTAATGATGCGCACTGGAAAAATTGGTGCCGGGAAAGGCGATGAACGAAGGCTCCATACCCGGCGCCGCAGCTTTGGCATTGCGCGCCGCCAGATCCAGCGAGGCTTGCGGCAATACCACCGGACTGTCTTTGTAGGCCGCCACCATTTCCGCCAACTGGTCATTGCGCCAGGCTTGCAACACGACATCGGCCAGCGTGCTGATCACACCGGTAAAGCCGACCACCAGCACCCAGACCAAGGTCGCAATACCGAGCAGATTATGCAGATCGAGCCAGCGAATACGGCGACCGCGATCGGCGCGCACCTCGCCGAAATCAAGCTTGCGCATCAGCGGCCCGTACACCACCACGCCGGAGATGACCGACGCCAGAAACAGCAGGCCCATGAAGCCAAGAAACAGCTTGCCCGGCAAACCGGCGAACATGTCGGTGTGCAGCTTGAGCAAGACAAAGGTCAGCGTGCGCGATGGCGGCTGTCCCAGCACCTGACCGGTACGCACATCCGACACCAGCGTTTGCGTGGCGTCGGGATGCGTATCCGGCCGTGGCGCCATGACCAGCATGGCGCTGTCCGGCTCGTCACGCTCCCAGATCAGATACTGAATCACCTCGCCGGCACGGCGTGCACGGGCTTGCCGCGCCAGTTCGTCGAGCGCGACATGCGGCGTCGCCGCCGGCATCGGCGGCGCTTCGACCGCATTGCCGAGCGCGTGATCGATTTCATGATGAAAAATCAACGGCAAACCGGTCACGCACAGCAACAACAGAAATGCCGTGCAAATCAGACTGGTCCAGGTGTGCACTACATGCCAGCGCTTGAATACAGCATTGTTCATGCCTTATGCCTCATGCTGATTATTCCCGCCACTGCGCACTACCATTCATAACGTGCGGTCAGATTGACGGTACGTGCGTTTCCGTAATAACAAGAATTTGCATTGTCGCAAGCGGACACGTAACGCTTGTCCAGCAAGTTCATGGCGTTGAGTTGCAGAGTCCAACGTTCGATGGTGTAACGCAGCGACGCATCGAACAGCAGGTAACCAGCGGTTTCCGAGCTATCCACTTTGTTGTAACCGACATGGTTGCCGACATAACGTACTGCACCGCCGAAGCCCAAACGCGCCAACGGTCCCGACTGGATCACATAATCCGCACCTGCGGTTGCCTGCTGTTTCGGCACCAGCGGTATTGGCCGGTTGACTTCGGCCGGATTGGCACTGACCAGAATGCGTGAATTGGTGTACGCATACGAAGCCATCAAACGCAGTCCTGGCAACGGTGACGTCTTGCCTTCCAATTCCACGCCACGGACCCGGGTCTGGCCAATCTGGACATTCTGAAACGTAGCCGGGTCCATCGTCACGCTATTGTTTTGGGTCAGGTCATACAACGCCAATGTCACCAGATTGGTGGTGCCCGGCGGCTGATACTTGATGCCGGCTTCGGTCTGATTGGCAGTGGTCGGTTTCAGTGCGGTGCCGGAAAAATCGATGCCGCCGTTAGCCTGAAACGAACGCGAATAGGCAATGTAGGGGCTGATGCCGGAATCAAATACATAATTCAAGCCGAGCCGCCCCGAAAATGCCTGATCGTTTTGCGACGTGCTTTTTGACGGTGTAATAACGTCATCGGTCTTGCTGCGCACCCAGTCATGGCGGGTACTGGCGGTCAGAATCCACTGATCGAGCTTGATCTGGTCTTGCAGATACAGCCCGAATTGCTTTTGTTTCGTAATCGTATGATTGGTGAATGCCGGCGTGACAATTTTTGCGCCATACACCGGGTTGAAGATATCCAATGTCGGCATGGTCGAACTATATGCGGAAGAATAGTCATCCTTCAGCGCACTGTAATCCGCACCTGCCAGCAAGGTATGTCGCACCGGGCCGGTAGTCAGCCTGGCTTCCAACTGATTATCGAGGGTCAGACTGTTGGCTTTTTCACTGACCGGGAACAGACAGCGTTTAAGGGTACGGAAATCTGCGCTCAAGCCGCAACCATAGACTGCGCTGTGATCCAGACTGGTTTCGCTGTAACGCAGATTTTGGCGGAAAGTCAGCGTGTCGTTGAAGCGATGTTCGAACGCATAACCGAGCGACGCCATATCCTTGCGATAGTAGTCATAGCCCGGCTCGCCGGTGTTCAGATGGCGCGAAATCTGGCCGTAAGGATTGTAATCACGGGTGCCGGCTCCGGGCAAGAAACTGGCGCTGCCGATGCCGTTGGTGTCGGCTTTCTGGAAGCGCGCCAGGAACGTGATATCGGTATCGGCATTCGGGCGCAAGGTGACGCTGGGGGCAATGAAGTAACGCTTGTCCTTGACCTGATCGACCTGCGCATCGCTGTCACGTACCAGCGCGGTCAGGCGATACAGCACGGTCTTGTCGTCATTGACCGGACCAGACAGATCAACAGCGACTTGTTTCTGGCCGTAAGTGCCGACCTGCACTTCAATTTCATGCAAGGGTTCATCGGTCGGACGTTTGCTGATCATGCTGACCATGCCGCCCGGCGGCACCTGTCCATACAAGCCGGAGGATGGGCCTTTCAACACTTCCAGCCGTTCCAGGCCATACGGTTCAAAACGGCTCTCGGTGACGTAAGAACCGACCGGCAGCGCCAGGCCGTCGAGGAAACGGGTCGGTACGAAACCGCGCACCAGCAGCCAGTCCGAACGCGGATCATTGCCATAACCGGCAGCCATCACGCCGGCGGTATAGGCCAATGCCTCATCAATCCCATTCGCACCGCGGTCGCGGATTTCTTCACGGGTGACGACGCTGATCGATTGCGGCGTTTCCAGAATCGGCGTATCGGTCTTGGTGCTGGAAGCACTGCGGCGCGCCACATAGCCACCGACCGGACCGGTCGCGCGCTCGGTTTCGCGCACGCCGGTGACACTGATCAATGGCAGGCTGGCCCCCGCCGCTGCGCCGCTGCCGGCCTCACTGCGCCTGAGGGTCAGCGTGCCATTGGCCGTTTGCAACAATTGCAGGTCGCTGTTGCCGATGGCTTGTCGCACCGCTTGCTCGGCGGTGAAAGTGCCAGTGATGGCAGGTGCCTGACGACCCCGCACCAGTTCCGGATCGACGGCAATGGCCTGCTCGCTTTGCTGCGCGATCTGCGTCAGCGTCACACCGAGGGGCCCGGCCGCCAGTTGATACTGGCGCGCCGCTGCGGCGCTGCTGGCAGATGTCGCTGATGTGGTCTGCGCCAACACCGGCTGTGCACAGAAAACGGCGCACGCCGCCGAGACCGCAACCACCAGAACGCGGGGTTGCAATGAGAAACGCTGATGCATGTCGGTTACTCCCTCAAATATGGATGTCTACAGAGGGGGTAACGTGAGGTTGCAAAAAGTGATCATCCGCCAGCAAAAAAATCGATTATTTTTTTCATGCGATTTATCGCACGTCGATCATCACCAGCACATTGCCGAAGTTGCGCACGCTGATCGGCATGGTTTGCTCCAGCGAACGCAAGACATTATCGGTATCGTCAAGCGGGAACGCGCCCAGCACGCGCAGGCGCGCCGCCGCCGGTGACACGCGGATGAAGCCTTTGCGATAGGCGCGCAAGGCATCAATCACCGCCGCCAGCGTTTCGTCATTGGCCACCAGCATGCCATCGGCCCAGGCCGCCCTGGCGCTGCTATCGCCGGCCACGCGCGTGATGCCGTCAGCGTTGAACCATGCCAACTCGCCGGTGCGCAGCACTTGTTCCTGCGCGCCGTTGCTGATCCGGATGCTGTGCTCCAGCACCAGCGCCAGCGTCTGTTCAGTTTCACGCCGCACCAGAAATTTGGTGCCGAGTGCCTGCGCCGTGCCGTGTTCGGTTTCGATCACGAAGGGCCGGCTGGCATCGGCCACCACGGTGGCGATCAGCTCGCCCTGATGCAGCCGCACCCGACGCATGCCATGACTGAAATCGATATCGGCCGCCGAGCGCGCATTGAGCACCAGCGTGCTGCCATCCGGCAGCGTAAAGCTTTTGCGCTGGCCGGTGCCGGTGCGCAAGTCGGCGCGCAAGGCTGCCAGTGGCAGCGAGCGATTGACCAGCATGCCGGTCGCGATACCGGTGGCGGCAAACACCAGCGCCCCGCGCAAAACCTTGCGCCGGACGGGTGAGCTTGCAGGTCGCAGCACAATGCGTTCGACCGCCTCGGCTTGGCCCGGTGTGCGCTGGTTGACTTCACGCACCGGCGCAAACGAGCGTTGCAATACACCCTGCATGCGTTCCCAGATCTGGGCATTGCGCGGATCGGCCGCGCTCCAGGCAGAAAAGCGTTGATAGTCTTCAGGGGTAGCATCGCCGGAACGGAACAGCACCATCCATTCGATGGCCTGTTCCGCATGCGGATTATCCAGCGCTTCATTGCTGTTGCGGTTGAGCCGCCCGCTCATGCCGGCGCTCACGCCTGCAAGTCCGCGGCCAGCCAGCAGGCACGCATGGCCTGCGTCATGTAACGACGCACGGTAATCACCGGCATCGCCAGTTGGGCGCTGATTTCGCTGTAGGTGAGTTCCTGCAACTGGCTCAGCAAGAACACCTGACGCACCTTCGGGGTCAGGCTGCTGAGCGCCAGATCGATCTGTTGCAAGGCTTCCAGCACCAGTGCGCGATCTTCCTGCGATGGCGCAAAGGCTTCCGGAAAGCGTGCCAGCTCTTCCAGATAAGCACGTTCGATGTCGCGCCGCCGCCAGAAGTTGTACAACACGCGTTTGGCCAGCGTTGCCAGAAAAGCGCGCGGCGCGATGATCTCTTCCACATTGCGCGCGGCCACCACTTGAATGAAGGTATCTTGCGTCAGATCGGCGGCATCATGGCGGCAGCCGAGACGGTGCCGCAACCAGCCTAGCAGCCAGTCGTGATGTGCGTCATACAACTGCGTCAGGAGAACATTGTGGGCGCCGGAAGACATGAGATGGAATCAGCGAATAATTCAAAATGAGAATTATTACTATTTACATCCATCTCTGCAAGCGCAACGGCGGCCTTTGAGCCGAAAAGCAACGAATAGTTTCCAATGAGAAACTATTCTCGTGATGTGCCCGGCTTCAGGCCACGCGTTTTCCGAGAATCACCAGATCGCGTTCGATACCATCGAGTGTCGCCACCCGCGGCATGTCGGCCCAGCGTTCAAAGCCGAAGGCTTCAAACAGTTTCAGGCTCGGCGTATTGTGACCGAATACAAACCCCAGCAAGGTATGCACCGCCACCGCCGGCGCCATGGCAATTGCCCGCTCCAGAAAGTAGCGTCCCAACCCCTGCCCGCGCGCACTTTCGTGAATATAGATCGACAGCTCGGCGGTCCCTGAATAGGCCGGACGGCCATAGAAATTGGAGAACGACAGCCAGCCGATGATCACCCCATCCTGCTCGGCCACCCACAACGGCCGGCGGTCCGGTACATGGTCGTCAAACCAGACCTGACGCGATGCCAGCGTCACCGGCTCGGTATCGGCGGTAACCTGGCGCGACGCCACCGTGCTGTTATAGATGTCAACGATGGCGGCCAGATCTTGCTGGCGCGCGATGCGGTGGGTGTAAGTCGGTTGCATGCGAAGTCAATGAAAAATACAAAAAAAAGAAAACAGAAACTACAAGGTATGACCGGGATGGATTGCCTGTTGTGCTCCGGCCAGCAATGCTTCAATCCTGACCCGGGCTTCCACGCCTTTGCCTTCCGCCGGAAAATGAATGCCGATTCCCTGCGCCCGGTTGTTGACGGCGCCGGCCGGCGTCAGCCACGCCACTTTACCGGCGATGGGATACTTTTGGGTATCCTCCGGCAGTGTCAGCTGCAGATAAATATCATCGCCCATCTGATAGCCCTTGGCGCCGGCGAGGAACAATCCGCCGTTATGGAGAAACGGCATGTAAGCCGCCTGCAGACTGCTGCGCTCCTTGATGTGCAAAGACAGCACGACGGGGCGTGCCGCACCGTTGGCGTGATTGCTGCCATTGGCAACCGGGGCAGCAGACCCGGGCAGATTCGATTCGCTCATCCGGACTCCTTGTAGTCAATGCAAAGATGCAGGTCACAACAGATTCAGGCAAACAGCGCGCTGTATTCCAGCAACATCTCTTCCAGAAACAAGCGCGCGGACAACGGATGATCGGCAATCCGGCGGCGGTCGCCCACGGATTTCAGTGCACTTGCCACTGCCAGCGTATCCACGCGTGCTGCCAGTGCCGCCAGTTCCTTGCCATAGCGCGGGTAATAGCGGATTGCGGTACCGGACTTCAGACAGAACAAGTCATATAACCAGCGCTGCACCCAGCCAACCACTTCCGACAACGGTGTTTTCTGCAAGCGTTCGGCATTCTTGAGCGCGCCATCGATGCCGGGTTGCGCCAGCATGCGCAGCAACTCATCCATCACCTCGCGACTATCGCCTTGCGCCGCCTGAAACGCCGCCAGCGGTGCCCCGCCCTGCTCCGACAACCAGACTTCGGGATTCTTGACCCCTTGCTCCTGCAGCCATTGCAAGCCCTGGGCATGGGTCGGCAACCCCAGCGCAAATTTGCGACAGCGCGACAAGATGGTCGGCAGCAACCGATCCAGCCGATTGGCGACCAGCAAGAACATGGTGCCCGGCGGCGGTTCTTCCAGGGTCTTGAGCAACGAGTTGGCAGCGGCCGTGTTGAGGGCTTCGGCCGGATAGAGCACCACCACGCGCATACCCGAGCGGTGCGTCGAGACATTCATGAAATCCGCCAGCGCCCGGATCTGATCGATCTTGATTTCCTTGGACGGCGCCTTGCTGGCCTTGGCGCTTTTCTTTTCTTCGGCGTCGCCCTCGGCATCGCCATCTTCGCCATCCAGAATTTCCGGCCGCACGCGGCGGTAATCCGGATGATTGTATTGCGAGAACCAGCCGCACGACGCGCAGGTGCCGCAGGCATGCCCTTCGGCCAGCGGCGCTTCGCACAACAGCGATTGCGCGAATGCTTCGGCAAAGGCGGTCTTGCCGATGCCTTCGGTGCCGTAAAACAGAATCGCGTGCGGCAAGCGTTCACGCAACTGCTGCAATTGCTGCCAACTGTCGTTTTGCCAGGGAAGTAATGTATTGCTCATGCGTGTTGGTCGTGTTCCGTCTTGTGTGGTGTCGGCCAGCCTGCCATCAGAGCTGTGCCAGAATTTGTTGCAGCAACACCTGAATCCCGGCAATCGGCCGGGTCGAATCGATCACCCGGAAGCGCTGCGGAAATTCGGCGGCACGACGCAGGTACTCGGCGCGCGTGGCGGCAAAGAAGTCGGCCTTCTCTTGCTCGAACTTGTCCAGCGCCCGTTCCGCATCGAGACGCGCCCGCGCCACTTCCAGCGGCACGTCAAACAGCAGCGTCAGATCAGGTTGCAAATCGGGATGCACCCATTGCTCCAGAATGTTGAGCTTTTCCAGCGCCAGCTTGCGACCGCCGCCCTGATAGGCAAAGCTGGCATCGGTGAAGCGATCCGAAATGACCCAGTCGCCACGTTCCAGCGCCGGGGCAATCACTTGCGCCACATGTTCACGGCGCGCCGCGAACATCAGCAAGGCTTCGGTTTCCAGATGCATTTTGTGGTGCAGCAACAGATTGCGCAGGGTCTCGCCGAGTTCGGTGCCGCCCGGTTCGCGCGTGGTCACCACCGTATGCCCCTGCGCGCGCAACACGTCCGCGACGAAGGCAATATGGGTCGACTTGCCGGCGCCGTCGATACCTTCGAATGTAATGAATTTGCCTGATGCCATGCTAGTCCCGAGGAAGCCGGTCATGCAACGACCGGCAGATATGCTGTGAAACCGATGACCGTTGCTGTCAACGTGCCGCCAGGGCAACACGGCTGACAACGGCCATCACTGAAATAGGGAAATGATGCCGATTGCAAAAAAAATCAGCGCAGATATTTATTGACCGCCTGATTGTGTTCACCAAGGCTACCTGAAAAATGGCTGGTACCGTCACCGCGGGCGACGAAATAAAGCGCCTCGGTTTTATCAGGATTCATGGCCGCTGCCAGCGAAGCCGCCCCGGGCAAGGCAATCGGTGTCGGCGGCAAGCCTTTTCGGGTGTAGGTGTTGTAAGGCGTATCCGTGGTCAGGTCGCTCTTGCGAATGACGCCGCGATAACGTTCGCCCATGCCGTAAATCACGGTCGGGTCGGTTTGCAGCAACATGCCGGTGCGCAAGCGATTGACGAACACGCCGGCCACCATGCCGCGCTCCGATTTCTGTCCGGTTTCCTTTTCCACGATCGAGGCCATCACCAATGCCTCATACGGCGTGCGGTACGGCAGCGACAAATCGCGACGCGACCAGGCTTCGTCCAGACGCTTGCTCATCAGGGAATAGGCCTGGCGGTAAATCTGAAAATCGCTGGCGCCCTTGGCAAACAGATAGGTGTCGGGAAAGAACAACCCTTCCGCCACGGCATATTCACCGCTGATCCGGGCCAGCAGTTCGGCATCGGTCAGGTCTTTGGAGTCATGCTTGAGGCCGGGATGGGCGGCAATCGCCAGGCGCATCTGGCGGAACGACCAGCCCTCGATGATGGTCAGCGACTCTTGCGCAAATTCGCCGCGTACCAGTTGGTCCAGTAACTTGAGCGGCGTGGTGCCGGCTTTCAGTTCGTAGCTGCCGGCCTTGATCCGGTTGCCTTTGCCGCTGGCGCGCGCCAGCAAGGCAAACAGCAAGGGATTGAGCGGCGCCCCGGCGTCGGCAATTTCCTGCGCCGCGCCGGTCATGCCGCTGCCCGGCTCAATCGTGAATGCGACTGGCGCGCTGCCGCCGGCCAGAATTGGCTGGCTGACCCAGTAAGCGGCCAGGCTCGCGAATACGAGTGCCAGCAATATGCAAGTAGTAAACAGTTTTTTCATCGTAAAAACAAAATTCGGCGCAATCTGACGCGATTTCCTGACGCCACTATAATCGAGGCATCAATGATAATCGCTGAAGCCCCCGGCAACCTAATTTATGACTGAATTGAATCATCCGAATCCCGACTGGCTCGCATTTTTGCAGCAACAAGGAGCGCGTTTCGACGAGCAAAATGCCATCGAAGTTCGCTATTTTGGGGCGGCACAGACGGACTGGACAGCACCAACCGATTTTGTGGCGCCGCTGACCGACCTCGGATTGATTGCCATCGCCGGCGACGATGCCGCCAGCTTCTTGCATAACCAGATCACCAATGATGTTGAAAAGCTCGACCTGAATACCGCGCGTCTGGCCGGCTATTGCACCCCCAAGGGTCGCCTGCTGGCAAGTTTTCTGCTGTGGAAAACCGCCGACGCCATCTTTTTGCAGTTGCCGCTGGCATTGCAGCCAGCGATTCAAAAGCGCTTGCAAATGTTTGTCATGCGTTCCAAAGCCAAGCTGAGCGATGGCGGCGCCCGACATGTGGCGCTGGGCCTGTCCGGCGCTGCCGCCGAGAGCGTGTTGCAGACTTGGTTTCCAAGCTTGCCGGCACAGCCTTATCAAAAAATCGATAACGCCCACGGCACCCTGATTCGCGTCGCCGACGGCGACAGCAATGCGCGCTATCAATGGATTACCGACACCGCCAGCGCCATCGCCGCGTGGCCGCTGTTGAGCAGCAAACTGACTGCACGCGGCGCCTCGGCATGGCGTCTGGGCGAGATTCAGGCCGGTGTGCCGCAGATCACCGCCGCCACCCAGGAACAGTTCGTGCCGCAAATGATCAACTTCGAACTGATCGGCGGCGTCAACTTCAAGAAAGGCTGCTACCCCGGGCAGGAAATCGTCGCGCGCAGCCAGTATCTCGGAAAACTCAAGCGACGCGCAGTATTGGCAACGATTGCCACGACCGGCGTCAAGGCCGGCAACGAAGTATTTTCCAGCGCCGACCCGGACCAGCCGTGTGGCATGGTGGTCAATGCCGAACCCGATGCTGTCGGCAGCTCCCTGTGTCTGGTGGAAATCAAACTGGCCGCCATCGACAATGGCAGTATCCATCTCGGCAGCGTCAGCGGCCCGGCGCTGCAATTGCAGCCGCTGCCCTACGAATTGGCTGATCCGCAGTAAGCCGATCATGGATCTCTATATTTATTACCGCGTGTGCGGCGCCCAGGCCGATGCCCTGCAACAGCAAGTCGGGCGCATGCAGGCGACGCTGTCGCAAGCATACAAAGTGGCCACCGGACTGAAGCGCCGACCGGAAGAAAAAGACGGCTGCCACACCTGGATGGAAGTCTATCTCGATACCCCGGAACAATTTGAAATCGCCTTGCAGCAACATGTGCTGGCGGCCGATCTGGCAGCGCTGATCGATGGTCCGCGTCACATTGAACGTTTTCTGGATGTATCGCCATGTGCCTGATCATTTTTGCCTGGAAGGTGATCCCCGGCATGCCGCTGATTGCCGCCGCCAATCGCGATGAATTTCACGACCGCCCGGCCAGTCCCGCCGCATGGTGGCCGGATCACCCGAATATTTACGCCGGCCGCGACCTCAAGGCCGGCGGCACCTGGCTCGGCGTCACCCGCGACGGTCGCTTCGGTGCCATCACCAACGTCCGCGCGCCCGGTGAACGCAACCCCGACGCGCCCTCGCGTGGCGCGCTGGTATCCGACTATCTGGCCGGCAACCTCAGTCCGACCGACTACATTGCCAGCATTGATGCCGATGCCGACCGCTACAACGGCTTCAATCTGCTGATCGGTGATCGCGACACCATGCTCTGGTTTTCCAACCGTGGCCGCGATGATCCGCGCAACGGGCAACCGCTCGGTTATGGCATCTACGGCGTATCCAACGGCCTGCTCGACACACCCTGGCCGAAACTGACCCGGGCCAAAGCCCAGTTCGCCAGCCTGCTGTGTCAGGGAGCCCCCGAAGAAACCTTTTTCGAAATGCTGACCGACAGCACCCGGGCCAATGATTGCCGCCTGCCCAGCACCGGTATCAGCCTGGAACTGGAACGTGTACTGTCCTCCATCTTTATCTGCTCCGAAGGCTACGGCACCCGCGCCTCAACCATCGTCCGGGTGCCGATCCTGGGCGAACCGGCATTGAGCGAGCATGTGGTCGATCTGAGTATCGTGCGCGATGCACCGTCGACCGAAACGCAGGATAAAACCTCGCCGTGTCGTCTCAAGCGTAGCCGCGAAGCGTAAGAACCCGAGGCGACAGCCGGCAGAAATAATGAAATCGTATAACTGATATACGAGAAATAAAGTAGCCGGATATGGTGCAGAGCATTAAAGTTGCACCTGTCTCCTCCAATTTCCTCCTAAAGAATTGGATTTAGCCCTCAGCCGCAAGGTTCGAGGGCTTTTTTTTGCCCGTATTTTCCTGCGTCGGAACGGCAGGCAGAACATGTCTTTTTGACATGACCGGTATCTGACCGGCAACTTCCTCGCCCCTGTCTCCCCTGATGTTTTTCCAGCCCGTGTTGGCGTCTTGTTATCATGGTGCACTGCAAAATGACTAATTGATGATTTAGGTCCACAATCGCATCAAATAAATCCAGTCCTGCGGCGGCTGCGAGGAGACTAAAGGCCTGTAACGTCTTGTCGTTACGGGCCTTTTCATTTGTCGGTCCGGCATGTGCACAGCGGTTTGATGCCGGGATTGCCCGAGCATTTCCTGCACTGCTCGCCGCCCCGGCGCGACATGAAAAAAAACGGCAGCATGACTTTATCGTCATGCTGCCGTTTTTTATTGCCGTTGCCGCTGCGGTACCGATCACGGCACGCAGTGCACTACCGCTGAATGCTCAGTGCGGCATCTTGGCATTGGTGTGGTCGAGCACCTGTTCCGGCGCATCGGCTTCTTCAGCGGTTTCGCCGTTGAGATGCGCATGCAGGCGTTTTTCATCGAGCTCGTTGCTCCACTTGGCAACCACCAGTGTCGCCACGCCGTTACCAATGGTATTCGTCAGCGCCCGCGCTTCCGACATGAAACGGTCGATACCGAGAATCAGCGCCAGTCCGGCTACCGGTACATGCCCCACTGCCGACAAGGTTGCCGCCAGCACGATGAAGCCGCTGCCGGTGATGCCCGCTGCGCCCTTGGAGGTCAGCAGCAATACCGCCAGCAAGGTCAGTTCCTGGGTCAGCGTCATAGGCGTATTGGTCGCTTGCGCAATGAATACCGCCGCCATGGTCAGGTAAATTGCCGTGCCATCCAGATTGAAGGAATAACCGGTCGGGATCACCAGACCAACCACCGTCTTCTTGGCGCCCAGATTTTCCATCTTGGCCAGCATGCGCGGCAATACCGATTCCGACGACGAAGTACCGAGCACGATCAGCAATTCTTCCTTGATGTACTTGATGAATTTCCAGATGCTGAAGCCATGCAGTTTGGAGATCGTCCCCAGCACCACAAAAATGAAGATCAGGCAGGTCAGATAGAAGGTTCCCATCAGCTTGCCAAGTGACAGCAACGACCCCACACCGTATTTGCCGATGGTGAAGGCCATGGCGCCGAAAGCACCGACCGGCGCCACTTTCATGATGGTGCCGACAATCGAGAACAGGACGTGCGAGATTTTTTCGATGAGGTCGAATACCAGTGTGCCGCGGCCGCCGAACTTGTGCAGCGCGAAACCGAACAGGACCGAAATCAGCAACACCTGCAACACGTCGCCCTTGGCAAACGCATCAACCATGCTGAGCGGGATGATGTTCATCACGAAGTCGGTGGTGCTGGTCATCTTGCCCGGTGCGGTATAGGCCGCGATGCTCTTGGTATCGAGCGTGGTCGGATCGATGTTCATGCCGACGCCCGGCTGCAATACATTGACCAGCACCAGACCGACAATCAATGCCAGCGTGCTGACCACTTCAAAGTACAGCAGCGCCAGACCGCCGGTCTTGCCGACTTTCTTCATGTCTTCCATGCCGGCGATACCGAGCACCACGGTACAGAAAATCACCGGCGCGATGATCATCTTGATCAGCTTGATGAAGCCTTCCCCAAGCGGCTTCATGGCCTCGCCGGTTTGCGGATAGAAATGGCCCAGCAGCACGCCAATGGCGATGGCTACCAAAACCTGGAAATAAAGCGATTGATAAAGCGGCTTCTTGGCCATTTGAATCTCCGTTTGTTGTAACAGGAAACAGCTGATTCACCAGATTTTGTGCTATCCATATTACTCGGATGACATGCCGACTCAAGTCAAATTTCCATGTCGGCGAGCCATCTGCGGGGCTGATTCAGTCAACTCCCGCGCTTTCCGGATAGCACTATCCGTGCTGCGGGCGCAAGTATGCTCCCGCCCTGTAGTCCTTGATATTGTGGGAAACCACAAGAACCTTTCAGGAAACATTTCCAGAAAACAATGCACAAAGATCAATGACAGAAACACATCGGTGGCAGCCGCCGGCTGAAGCGGCGAGGCCACGATGCTGATGTCGCGTCTGGAGTCAGACGCCGTGGAGCACCTTATTTCAATGCCGCCCGCATATGGATATGGGGAATCCCCGCATCCATGAACTGTTCGCCTTCACGGACAAAACCGTGCGCCACATAAAACGGTTCGGCATGGGTCTGGGCATTCAATACCACTTCACTGTCGCCGCGTTCCCGGGCCGCTGCCATCAAGGCTTTCAATACCGCGCTGCCGATGCCCTGCCCGCGCCCGGCCTTGCGCACTGCCATGCGGCCGATATGACCATCCGGCAGCAACCGTCCGGTAGCGATGGCGGCATTGCCGGCATCGTAGGCCACGGCATGCACGCACACCGCGTCCATGTCGTCCAGTTCAATTTCCGGCGGCACTTGCTGCTCGATGACGAATACTTCTTGCCGGATGGCCTGTGCATCCGGTTGCAGAGTTTCCCAAGGGCCGACGCTGATACGAAAAGTCATGATACGAATACCTGTTTGAAGAAAAATTGATCAAGAATAACTGCGATGCAAATCTGCATTGACATCGACAGTCAGTTTGGCAGTATAGGCGAAGCAACATGAAATACGCGCGGATCCGCTTTCTGATCCGTTCTCAGCCAGCCTTGTTTTTAGCCAACCGAGACCATGACCCGCACCCATTACCACCCCGCCTCGATTTTTTTGCACTGGTTCATTTTCCTGCTGTTCGTCATCGCACTGGCGACCATCGAATATCGCGGTGAGGTACCCAAGGGCGATCCGCTCCGGGACACGCTGAAAACCGTACACATGCTGGCCGGCCAACTGGTGTTTCTGGCACTGCTGTTGCGGGTGGCAGCCCGTTTCCGGTTCGGGGTACCGCCGGAAGTTGCCGGTCCGCGCTGGCAAACCTGGAGCGCCGGCGTAGTACATGGTTTGCTGTACCTGACGATGCTGGCGTTACCGGTAACCGGCGTGCTGTTCACCCAGGCCGGCGGCAAGGACGTCAGCTTTTTCGGACTGACGCTGCCGCATCTGATTGCCGCCTCGCCGGACTTGAAAACCAGCATCAAGGCGGTGCATGAATTCATTGGCAATGCCGTCTACTATCTGGTCGGACTGCATGTACTGGGCGCGTTGTGGCATCACCTGATACTCAAGGATGGGACGCTGCGCCGGATGTTGTCGGCCCGCTAGCGTAACCATGGCAGCGCAGGCTGCCTTGGCCGATTGCGTTCAGTTGCCCGGCAACTGCACACCGTTGCCGGCACCGTGACCGACGCGGTCGCCAACGTCAATCCGTTTGATGAATTTGAACGTGCCCATGGCCTTGGCTACCAGTTGGTCCTGGTTCCACAATTCCGCTTCGCAGAAACACATGGTGGTGGAACGGTAATAGGCGCGGCCCTTGGCCACGATGGTGTCGCCCGGCTTGCCGGCCGGCCGCAGAAAACTGCTGGTCATATCGACGGTGGCCGACGATTTGGCTTCCGGCACCAGCGTGCGCGCAGCCAGTCCCATGGCGACATCCATCAGCGTCATCGAAATGCCGCCTTGCGCCACCTGCCAGCTGTTCATGAACTCGGGCCGCAGATACAGCGCCATGCTGGCGTTGCCATCACCGAAACTCAACACTTCCACTCCGAGGTTTTCCAGATAGGGATTACCGCCGGCGAAAGCGTCAGATAAAGAAATATTCATAATTGAATGCATCCGGATAACGTCGTCGACCTCATCCTTGCAACGACCTCAAAAAAAACAGCGTGAAAATTCGGATTCGCTTCAGACTTCGTAATCCATGCATTGCCGTGCTTCGCGAATGGCCGCGATGAACGGTTTGATGGCAACGTGCTCAGGATGATTCTGATATGCGTCCAGCACTTCCTGTGACGCAAACTCGGAATACAACACCACGTCGTAGCTGGCTTCCAGTCCCGGCTGCGCCAGTGCCGCTTCGAATTTCCCCATGCCCGGCACGAGGCCGATACAGCCATCCAGCAAGGCCTTCATTTTGCGCGCATTGGTTGCCTTGTCAGCGCCTTCGGCGTGTTCCTTCAGTTTCCACATGACGATGTGCTTGAGCATGTCTTTCTCCGATTTCTGCAAAACCGTAATGATAAGCGAAAGCCCCGCCGCCGGCGCTGTCACTGCCGGTTTTGCGAGCGATACCCGGTGCCGTATTAAAATGCCGGTTCTTCTTCTGCCTGAAAGTATGTTGTCGTGATTGCCAAACCTGTCGTCATGCTGGACTTTGAAACTACCGGACTGAGCCCGGCGCAAGGGGCGCGCATTACTGAAGTCGCGGCACTGCGCATCATCGACGGTCGCATCGTGGAACGCTTTGTGTCGCTCATCAATTGCGAGGTCTATATCCCGTCCGACATCACGGCGCTGACCGGCATTACCCAGGCTATGGTCGACAGCGCACCGCCGGTAGCCAAAGTGCTGCCTGAATTGTTGCGCTTCATCGGCAACGATGCGCTGGCGGCACACAATGCCAGTTTCGACGCCAAGTTTCTGGCGGCCGAAAGTGAGCGGCTGGCATTGCAAGCGGCGTATTCGGAATTGATTTGTTCCTTGCTGTTGTCACGGCGTCTGGCGCCCGGCCTCGGCAGCTACAGCCTGTCGCGGCTGGCCGCCAGTCTCGGCATCCGCTTTTCCGGTCAGGCCCACAGAGCCGAAGCCGATGCCGAAGTCTCAGCGCAGGTCTTGCTGCATTTGTGCGCGCAATTGCAGCGCCGCCATGGCCGGCAAGTCGAGCCAGCAATGCTGGCCGCGATCAACCGTTTGCCGGCGGCCAAGGTGCCCGGCTTTCTGCAACAACAGGCGGCATGACGGCAGTCTCCGGGTGCATTGCAGCAAAAATCCGCTGTAAGCTTGTGTAAGTTTCAAGCAAGCATGATGTAAGTTTGGCGTCGCACACTCCGTACGTGCACAAATGGCGCCAGCGTAATTTGGCGGCCAGTTTGTACATCCATTACATCAATAATCAAGGAGACAAGCATGGCGACAGCTTCGGTCAAATCGACCGCGCACACCATTACACCGGAAGAGCGGAAAGTCATTTTCGCTTCTTCGCTCGGTACCGTTTTTGAATGGTACGACTTTTATCTGTACGGCTCGCTGGCGGCAATCATCGCCAAGCAGTTCTTCGCCGGCACCGATCCCAATACCGGTTTCATCTTTGCGCTGCTGGCGTTTGCTGCGGGCTTTATCGTGCGTCCGTTCGGCGCACTGGTATTTGGCCGTCTGGGCGACATGATCGGTCGTAAATATACGTTCCTGGTCACCATCCTGATCATGGGCGCGTCGACCTTCATCGTCGGCATCCTGCCGAACTATGCCTCCATCGGCATCACCGCACCAATCATCTTGATCATCCTGCGCATTCTGCAAGGTCTGGCACTGGGCGGCGAATACGGCGGCGCGGCAACCTATGTTGCCGAACACGCTCCGGAAGGCCGTCGCGGCGCGTTCACCGCGTGGATCCAGACGACTGCAACGCTGGGCCTGTTCCTGTCGCTGCTGGTGATTCTGGGCGTGCGTACTGCCATCGGCGAAACTGCATTTGCCGACTGGGGCTGGCGCATTCCGTTCCTGGTATCGATCGTTCTGCTCGGTATCTCGGTCTGGATCCGCTTGTCGATGAATGAATCGCCAGCGTTCCTGAAGATGAAAGCCGAAGGCAAAGTCTCCAAGGCACCGCTGACCGAAGCATTCGGCCAATGGAAAAACCTGAAGCTGGTGATTCTGGCGCTGGTCGGTCTGACAGCCGGTCAAGCCGTGGTCTGGTACACAGGTCAGTTCTATGCCCTGTTCTTCCTGACCCAGTCGCTCAAGGTGGACGGCCCTACCGCCAACATCCTGATCGCCCTGGCACTGCTGCTGGCTACCCCGTTCTTCATCGTGTTCGGTTCGCTGTCCGACCGTATCGGCCGCAAGCCGATCATCATCGGTGGCTGCCTGATCGCGGCGCTGACCTACTTCCCGATCTTCGCCGGCCTGACCCACTATGCCAATCCGGCACTGGAAGCCGCACTGAAGAACGCACCGGTGATCGTCACGGCGGATCCGGCAACTTGCCAATTCCAGTTCAATCCTACCGGCACCAAGAAGTTCACATCGTCGTGCGATATCGCCAAAGCGAAATTGTCAGCGGCTTCGGTGAACTACGAAAATGCAGTGGGCGCACCTGGTTCGGTGACTACCGTCAAGATCGGCGAGCGCATCATCAATTCGTATGATGCCAATGGTCTGAGCAAGGAAGATGCTGCCGCCAAGGACAAGGCCTTCTCGAAAGAGCTGGCTGACGACATCAAGGCTGCCGGTTATCCGACCAAGGCTGATCCGGATCAGATGAACAAACCGATGGTCTTGCTGCTGCTGTTCATCCTGGTGCTGTATGTGACCATGGTGTACGGTCCGATTGCAGCGGCGCTGGTGGAAATGTTCCCGACCCGCATCCGCTACACATCGATGTCCATGCCTTACCACATCGGTAACGGCTGGTTCGGCGGTCTGTTGCCAACCACTGCCTTCGCACTGGTCGCATACAAGGGCGATATCTACTACGGCCTGTGGTATCCGATCGTGATCGCACTGGTCACCGTGGTCATCGGTACCCTGTTCGTACGGGAAAGCAAAGACAACAACATCTACGCCGAAGACTGAGCGCAAGCGCGGCGAGCCGCTCTGCCGGCAACGGCAAGAGCGGCACCCGCGAATCGTTGAATGCCGTCCTTCAATAATATTGAGCCGCTCAGGATACCGGTCCCGAGCGGCTTTTTTCATGGATCAGCTCCAGCATGCCCTGCACCGCAATCGACAGACTGCGTCCGCGCACATGCACGATCAGCAATGGCCGCACCAGCTCCGGCGCATCCAGCGGAATCGCCACCAGTTGCGGATGATTGAACCAGGTCGTGGCAATGCTATCGGCGCTGGTAGCGCGCAAACCGGTCAAGGCCGGCGTGCATTTCGAGCTGAATTGCCATGTTATTACGCGATATTGCCCATTCCCGCGCCGGCGACAAAGGCGACATTTCGACTATTTCGGTGATCGTCAACCATCCCGACGATTATCCCTTGCTGGAACGCTGGCTGACCGCCGAACGCGTGCGTCAGCACTTCAGCGGCATCGTGCACGGCGACGTCGTGCGCTATGCCTTGCCACAATTGCACGCTTTCAATTTTGTCATGCAACAGGCGCTGGGCGGCGGCGTTACCCGCTCGCTGGCGCTCGATGCCCATGGGAAATGTCTCAGCGGTGTCATGCTGGGCATGGTGGTAGACGGCTTTCGCATTGCCTGAAACGATTTAGCAAATGCAAGAATGGCTGTCCAAATCAGTGAAGATTTGGTATCTTCGCGCGATTGATGCGCTCAGTTGCCCGCGCAATTGTCGCCTTCGCTCGCATTCACTATTTGATATTCACTCTTGCCCACCATTGATATGAAGACTCCTGTTCGCCTCGGTACGCCGCTTTCCCCTTCCGCCACCAAAGTGATGTTGCTTGGCTCCGGCGAGCTCGGCAAAGAAGTCATCATTGCGTTGCAACGTCTGGGCGTGGAAGTGATCGCCGTTGACCGCTATGAAAATGCCCCCGGGCAACAAGTGGCGCATCGCGCTTACGTCATCAACATGACCGATGGCGCCGCGCTGGCCGAGCTGATTGCCAAAGAACAGCCGGATCTGGTGGTGCCGGAAATCGAAGCGATTGCCACTGAAACACTGGTGGAACTGGAACGCGCCGGCAAAGCCACCGTGATTCCGGCAGCGCGTGCCGCATGGCTGACCATGAACCGCGAGGGCATCCGCCGTCTGGCTGGTGAAACGCTGGGTCTGGCGACTTCGCCTTACCGCTTTGCCGACAGTCTGGAAGAATTGAAAGCCGCCACCGGTCAGATCGGTTTCCCTTGTGTGATCAAACCGGTCATGTCGTCGTCCGGCAAAGGCCAGTCGAAAATTGACAGCGCCGCGGAAGTCGAAGCCGCATGGAATTACGCCGCCGCCGGTGGCCGCGTCGATGCCGGCCGCGTGATCGTCGAAGGCTTCATCGACTTCGATTATGAAATCACCTTGCTGACCGTGCGCTCGCTCAATGAAAACGGCGATGTCATCACCAGCTTTTGCGAACCGATCGGCCACGTGCAGGTGCAAGGCGATTATGTCGAATCCTGGCAGCCGCATCCGATGCACCCGACCGCGCTCGACAAGGCCCGCGACATCTCGCGCAAAGTCACCGAAAATCTCGGCGGCCTCGGCCTGTTCGGCGTTGAGTTGTTCGTCAAGGGTGAAATGGTCTGGTTCTCGGAAGTCAGCCCGCGTCCGCATGACACCGGCATGGTGACCATGGTCACGCAAGTGCAGAGCGAATTCGAATTGCACGCCAAGGCAATTCTCGGCTTGCCGGTCAATGTCGCGCTGCGCTCACCGGGCGCTTCGGCCGTGATCTACGGCCAGCACGACGCCAAGGGCATCGCCTTCGAAGGTGTCGCCGATGCCCTGCGCATTCCCGGCACCGACATCCGTCTGTTCGGCAAGCCGGAATCGTTCCGTCGTCGCCGCATGGGGGTGGCACTGGCCGCCGCCGATGATATCGATACTGCCCGCATCCGCGCCAAGCAAGCCGCAGCCAAGGTCAAGCCGGTCATCCCCGGCTAAGCAGCAGAACAGGTTCACAGCAGCGAACGCCGGCGTGCGTTCGCGCTGATGGATGAAGTACCCGGCCGCCTCCGCGCCAGCCGTCAAATCAGCCTCGTCATCAGTGAATTCGCGCCGCTCGGTATAATGCGATCACCACCTCAATTTATTCGGACACACTCCCATGAAGTTTGATGTCGCCATCATCGGCAGCGGCCTGGCAGGCTTGTCGCTTGCGTTGCACCTTGCCCAACAGAAAAAAGTCGTCATTGTGTCCAAGGGCGAATTGCTCGATGGCGCCAGCAACTGGGCCCAGGGCGGCATTGCAGCCGTGCTCGATTCGGGCGACAGCCATGATCAGCACATCTCCGACACGCTGATTGCCGGCGCCGGCCTGTGCGATGAAGACGCCACCCGCTTTATCGTCGAACACGGTCGCGAAGCGATTGAATGGCTGATCGAACAAGGTGTGCCATTTACCCGCGATGATCAGGCCGAACTCGGCTATCACCTGACACGCGAAGGCGGCCACAGCCAGCGCCGCATCATTCATGCCGCCGACGCTACCGGCCATGCGGTGCAAGTCACGCTGGAACAACAAATTCGTTCCCATCCGAACATCACCTTGCTGGAATATCACTGCGCCATTGACGTGATCAATTCCGACAAGCTCGACCCGCAACAGCCGGCGCGTTGCGTCGGCGTGTATGTACAAGACATCAAGCACGACCGGGTCATCACGATTGCCGCCGACCAGACGGTGCTGGCCACCGGCGGCGCCGGCAAGGTGTATCTGTACACCTCCAACCCGGACTCTGCCACCGGCGACGGTATTGCCATGGCATGGCGCGCCGGTTGCCGGGTCGGCAATATGGAGTTCATCCAGTTCCACCCGACCTGCCTGTACCATCCGTTTGCCAAATCCTTCCTGATCAGCGAAGCCCTGCGCGGCGAAGGCGCGCTGCTCAAGCTGCCGCAAGCCGCGGGCGCCGCTGCCGGCACCCGTTTCATGCCGGCCCATGATGAACGCGAAGAACTGGCGCCACGCGACATCGTCGCCCGCGCCATCGATTTTGAAATGAAAAAACGTGGCCTCGATCACGTCGATCTGGACATCAGTCACCAGCCCAGGGAATTTCTGGAAGAGCATTTCCCGACCATCATGGCGCGCTGCCTGGAGTTCGGCATCGACATCACACGCCAGCCGATTCCGGTGGTACCGGCCGCGCACTATACCTGTGGCGGCGTGGTCACCGATATGTCGGGCTGTACCGACCTGCCGGGGCTGTACGCCATCGGCGAAACCGCCTATACCGGCCTGCACGGCGCCAACCGGCTGGCCAGCAATTCGCTGCTGGAATGTCTGGTGCTGGGGCGGGCGGCGGCGCAGCACATCGAGCAACAACCGAAACCGCCGGCGTGCACTTTACCGGCATGGGATGAAAGCCGTGTCACCAATGCCGATGAAGAAGTCGTGATTTCGCATAACTGGGATGAGCTGCGCCGCTTCATGTGGAATTACGTCAGCATCGTGCGTACCGACAAACGATTGCAACGCGCCCTGCACCGCATCCATTTGCTCAAGGAAGAAATCGACGAGTACTACGCTCACTTCCGCATCACGCGCGACTTGCTGGAATTGCGCAATCTGGTCGAAGTGGCATCCCTGATCGTCAACAGCGCACTGGCACGCAAGGAAAGCCGCGGTTTGCATTACAGTCTGGATTATCCGGACACACTGGCCAGCACCACGCCGACCATCCTGACGCCGGAAAAGTAAATCCCCGCGCTCCCCGCAAACGCCGGCTGTCTGCAATTGACGACAGCCGGCGTTGCATTATCAACGGATCAACGATCCTGATACCGCTGCGACGCGACTGACTTCATTGGCGGCAACAATCTGGTTTACCATGCGAGACACCCAAACCCGATAACGATTGCCGTGCCCAGCCCTCTTCCTTTTCATTGCAAATACTGGCTCGCTGCCGCCCTGATCTGGAGCGTCAGCAGCCACGGTGCACAGGCAGCCGCAGCCGAGCCGGCAGCCGCCGCCGCAACGTCCCGTCCCCGTATCGGCCTCGTGTTGTCCGGCGGCGGCGCGCGCGGCTACGCCCATCTCGGCGTACTCGAATATCTGGAAAAGCTGCATATCCCGATCGACTATATTGCCGCCACCAGCATGGGCGCACTGATCGGCGGCCTGTATGCCAGCGGCATTGCCCCTGATGAACTGGAACAGAAACTGTCGGGCGTCAATCTCGGCGATATCGCCTTCGACCGCAATGAACGCGCCAAGCTGCCGCAATCGCAACGGGAAGATGATTTTCAATATCCGATTTCGATTGCCGCCGGTTTCGGCGACGGCAAAATCAAGGTTGCGTCCGGGCTGGTACAAGGCAATAACTTGCTGGCGCTGCTGCAAAACTGGACCGCGCGCTTGCCGGCCGATATCGAGTTCAAGAATTTGCCGATCCCGTTTGAAGCAGTGGCTACCGATCTCGGCAAGGGTACCGAAGTGGTGTTGCGCCAGGGTTCGCTGTCCCGCGCCATGCGCGCCAGCATGGCAGTGCCGGGCTTGTTTGCGCCATTCCAGGTAGATGGCCGCACGCTGGTCGATGGCGGCCTGGTCGCCAATCTGCCAGTGCAGCAGGCACGCGACATGGGCGCCGACATCATCATCGCGGTCAACATTGCGACGCCGCTGCAAGATCCGTCGGCACTGCAATCGCCGACCGCAGTGGCACAACAGATGGTGGGCATTCTGATCCAGCAGAACGTCAAGGCCCAAAAAGCGCTGCTGACCAGCAACGATATCTTGATCGAGCCCGATCTCGGCAGCATGACCTTCACCGATTTCGCGCGCGGCAAGGATGGCATCAATGCCGGCTGGGAAGCGGCCCAGCAACAGAGCAAAAGGCTGACCGAACTGGCGCTGCCGCCGGCCGAATGGGAGCACTATCTGGCCTCACGCCGGGGCGACAACTTCCTCGCCAAAGACACTCGCATCGATGCCATCGAAATCAATACCCATGGCAAGATCCCGGCCTCCTATGTGCGGCGGCAATTGAGCGTGCAGGACGGCGATGTGTACGATGGCAGCGCCCTCAATCAGGAATTGTCGCGGCTGTCGACCAACGGTGATTTCAACAATGTGACGCAGGAGCTGGTGCGCAAGGATGGCCGCAACATTCTCAAGATTGATGCCGAGGAAAAACCGTGGGGTCCACAATACTTGCTGTTCGGACTCGGCGTCTCCAACAACTTCGATGGCCGCGGCGGCTTCAACCTGCAACTCGGCCATCGCTATCCGTGGCTCAACGCCAGTGGCCTCGAATGGCGCAACGATGTGGTATTCGGCAATCAACGCGCAGAATTCCATACCGAGCTGCGGCAACCGTTATGGGAAAACAGCGGCGTCTATCTGGCACCGTATGCCGAACTGACGCGCCGCCGCGTCGACATCTATCTCGATGGAGCCGATGCCAAAGCCAGTCCGGTCAATCAGTATCGGATCGATACCGCCCAGGCCGGAGTTGATGTCGGCATCCCGCTGGCGCGGCTGGGCGAACTGCGGCTCGGGGTGAATTACCAGCGCATCAAGTACACCCCGACGTATAACTTCGCGACCGCCTACGGTGACGCCTTCGATACGACACAAACCTCACAGCCGGGGGTGCGGGCGCAATTGACGATAGACCAGCTCGACGATCCGCTGTTTCCGCGCAAGGGTTATTACATCCGAGCCGAAGCCAATCGCGGTTTCGGCGGCGATGAACGGCGCTACAGCGATGTGCAGCTGAAGACCTTGTGGGCCTTCAATCGCGACCGTCACACCATCAATCTGGCACTGGAAAGCGCCAGCAGTCTCGGCGGCGAAGGCGGCGAAGGTTTCTTCCTCGGCGGCTTCCAGCGCTTGTCGGCCTATGCACCGGATCAGTTCTTCGGCTCTTATCTGCTGTACGGACGCATCACCTACCTCAACGATCTGCAAGACTTCAATCTGGCCGGGTTGCGCAATCCGGTGCTCGGCACCAGCCTGGAACTCGGCAACATCTGGCAGCAGCGCGACAACTTCGGCAACGGTCCTTACAAAAAGAGCGCCAGTGTCTTCGTCGGTGGCAGCAGCCCGATCGGGCCGGTCTATCTAGGCGTGGCAGTGGGGCCACAGGGCCTGTGGAATATTTATCTGCAACTGGGCCGGGTGTTTTAAAGCGGCGGCTGCACGGCGTCGGCTTATTCGTCGGCGTCTGCCGCCGGCACCACGCCGCGAGCCCGGCGCGGCGGCCGTGGCGGTGGCGCGTCGAAGCCGAAAAAAGTCAGTACGCTGGCGGCCACCAGCTCGCGATCATTGTCGACGCAAATCATGTGATAGCTGTCTTCCAGTATCACCGTGCGCGCATCGGGAATATGCTGCTGCAAAAACTCGGCTGACTTCAGACTGGTCAATTCATCTTCGCGCGCATGCACAATCAGTGTCGGGCAGGTGATCGCGGTCGCACCATCCATCACCCATTGCCGCAGACGATCAACCTGCCGCACACAGGCCAGCGGCACCCACGCATAATGGAAATTATCGCCACGGGCGAATTTGGCTTTCACCACCGCGCGCACCAACGCATTCTTGATCCCGAACGGTTCGCCCTCTTCCACCCGCATGCGGGAGGCCACGCCCGGAATCAGATAAAACAGATGGCGCAGCTGGCTATACCACGGCGTCGACCAGCCATCGATATAGATCGGCGGTGCCAGCGTCACCAGCTTGCCTGCGGTGTGCTGCACCCGCTGGCACAAGGCAGTCGCCAGCAAGGCGCCCATGCACATGCCGATCACGTGCAACTCCTGATACTGCGGCCGCAATTCCTGATACAGCGCGGTTACCGCATCGAGCCATTGCTCGGCCCGCACCGGGATCAAATCCTCCGGCTGGCCGCCATGTCCGGGCAAGGTAATGCTGTGGATTTCAACGCCGGCCCGCAGCAATGCCTTGTGCATCACGCCCAGATCAAACTGGGTACCGCCCAGTCCGTGGATCAGCAAAGCCCCGGTGCGAACCGCAGTGGCAGTCATTGCACACTCCGCGGCAAGCCGACCTCCGTCTCGGTAAGGTGCCAGACACCGGCTACCAGCGACAGGCTGTCGTCCACTTCCAGCAGGCTGCGGCTCATGTCGGTGACAATGCTGACACTGCCGGCCGGCAACCGCAGGCGAAACTGGAAGTCGGGACGGCTATCGGCATCAGGATCGCCGAGCCAGCGTCGCCGCAGCAGTTCGCGATCAGCTTCATGCACATGTGCCAGCACCTGTGCCAGCGTACTCAGCTGCTTGCCCGGCAAGCCCAGCAAATCGACCGTATCGCCACTCCACGACATGGTCTGCGTGATCGGATCAAGGCTGTACACCAGTTGACGGCTGACCGTCAGCGCCAGTTCGACATTGCTTTTCCAGCGCACTGCACTCTCATGCAATTGTTCGCGCGTGGTCTTGAGTGCGCTGGTCAGCAACGACAGCAAAGCCGCAATCGCCAGATAAACCTGCGATTCCAGCAAAGCATGGCTGGCGTGAAAGCGTGCCAGATCGACAAACGGCCCCTTGCCGGCAGCAGTGTAGCCAAACGTCATCAAGGCCAGCGCAGCGACCGCCAGCGAACCGCCGCGCCCGCCCCATAACAAGGTCACGGCGGCAACAAAAAACAGCGGTACGTAAGTGGTGGCGATATCGATATCCAGCAGCACGCGGTCGATATTGCTGTCGAAAGCGACATAGGTTGTCAGCAGCAAGGCCGCAAACGATAACAGGCCGAGGATGAAATCACTGCGCGCGATGCCGCCGGAGCGGCTGGCGCGGAACCGCGACCAGCCGACGATCACCGGTGTGACGATCAGGATCGCGACCAGATCGGAGGCGGCCCAGACCCGGGCGGTGGGCCAAAATGGCACGTTCTGGACGAAATAAAACCAGCTGGCACCAATCAGGCCGCTGATGGCGCCGCACACGATACTGACAAGCAACAGCCAGCGCACGAAAAACAGGCCTTCCATCGGAAAGGAAGCGCGTCGCACCAGCGCGACGACAATCGCGGCAACACCGATTTCATTGAGGGCAAACAAGGCAATCCGCAACAGGTTGCGATGTTCCACCCAGCCCAACAGCATTTGCGCCACGAACAGACTTATCAGCAATGGCCACCAGCGCCGCCGCAATGTGAGCAGCAAGGCGCTCACGGTAATCCCGGCCGGCAACCAGATATAACCGGTAGCGGCAAACGGGCCGTTGAGCAAATGTGAGAGATAGCCTGCGACGAAATACAGCACGCCCCAGATCAGTGGTGCTGTCAAACGGTGTTCTTTCACGAAGTTCCCCCCCTGAGTGAAATCGCAAGGTGACCATGCCAAGTCACCGTGACGGCAGCATCTCCCTTGATGCTGCCGTCGTGCGTCTTAACCGATGATGCGCAGTGAATAATCGGTAGCGCGGATATCTTTGGTCAGGCTGCCAATGGAAATGCGATCAACGCCGGTTTCGGCAATCGCCCGCACGGTATCCATGTTGATGCCGCCGGACGCTTCCAGCAACGCGCGGCCGGCGGTGTGCACCACCGCTGCGCGCATCATGTCGGTTGAAAAATTATCCAGCAATACCGATGTGGCGCCGGCATCCAGTGCCTCGCCCAGTTCGTGCAGGCTTTCCACTTCGATCTGCACCGAGACCCCGGCATTGAGCTTGTGCGCGGCCTGCATGGCAGCACGGATGCCACCGGCGGCGGCAATGTGGTTTTCCTTGATCAGGATGCCGTCGTACAAGGCCAGCCGCTGATTGAGACCACCGCCGACCCGGACCGCGTACTTCTGCGCCAGGCGCAGGCCCGGCATGGTCTTGCGGGTATCGAGGATGCGCGCGTTGGTGCCGGCCACGACATCGACGTAACGGCGCGTGGCGCTGGCGACGCCAGACAGCAATTGCAGGAAATTGAGAGCGCTGCGTTCGGCCGTGAGCAAGGCACGCGCCGGACCTTCGATGGTGCAGACCATGTCGTCGGCCGCCATCTGCGCGCCTTCGGCATGCAGCCATTCGATGCGCAGGCGTGAATCGAGGCGCTGCATGACCGCTTCGAACCACGGCGCGCCGCACAGCACGGCCGCTTCGCGCACGATCACGCGGGCTTTGACATGTTCATTTTCCGGCACCAGCAAACCGGTCAGGTCGCCATTGCCGACATCTTCGCTGATGGCATTGTTGACATTGGCGTCGAATGCCGCCGCGAGCGCTGCATCGAATGGTGCAAACGGATTGTTCAGACTGCTGTTGGTGCTGAGGGAAAGACTCATGCTGGACCGATTCCTGCAAACAGTTTTTGTTCATTCGCCAGATCGGCGGACGGACGTACATTGGCTTTTTTCTGCGCCGCGAAATCCAGCATGCGGTCGATGCAGACACTGGCCTTGCGGCCGAGCGCCGGATCGACGTGAATTTCGTTGCTGCCGGTGAGCAGCACATGATGCAGGTTTTGCAAACCGTTCATGGCCATCCACGGGCAATGCGCGCAGCTCTTGCAGGTGGCGCTGTTGCCGGCGGTCGGGGCGTCATAGAACACTTTGCCGGGCGCGGCCATGCGCATCTTGTGCAGAATGCCGTTGTCGGTGGCGACAATGAATTCGCGCGCATCAAGTTGTTGCGCGGCGGCGATCATTTGCGATGTGGAACCGACCATGTCGGCTTGCGCCACCACTGCTGCCGGCGACTCCGGATGCACCAGAATCTTGGCGTTCGGATGTTCCTTGCGCAGCAGCTCCAGCTCGACCCCCTTGAATTCGTCGTGCACCAGGCAGGAGCCTTGCCACAACAACATATCGGCGCCGGTCTTTTGCTGGATGTAGCCACCGAGATGCTTGTCCGGCGCCCACAGGATTTTTTTGCCCTGGGCATGCAGATGCGCCACGATCTCAAGACCGATGGAAGATGTCACCATCCAGTCGGCGCGCGCCTTGACGGCAGCGCTGGTGTTGGCGTACACCACCACGGTGCGGTCCGGATGGGCGTCGCAGAAAGCGGTAAATTCATCGACCGGGCAACCCAGATCGAGCGAGCACGTTGCGTCCAGGTCCGGCATCAGGATACGTTTTTCGGGACTCAGGATCTTGGCGGTTTCGCCCATGAAACGCACGCCTGCGACCACCAGCGTCTGTGCCGGATGATCACGTCCGAAGCGCGCCATTTCCAGCGAATCGGAAACGCAGCCGCCGGTTTCTTCAGCCAGATCCTGCAAATCGGAATCAACGTAGTAATGGGCCACCAGTACCGCCTGCTTTTCCTTGAGCAAACGTCTGATGTCCTGCTTGAGCGCAGTTCGCTCCGCCGCCGTCGGCGTCGCTGCAACCCGCGCCCACGCATTGGCAGTACAACTGCTGCCTGTCTCCATATGCGGCTGTTCGAATTCGACAACCTTGATTGCTGTAGCTTGCATGGCCACCATCTCAAAAAATGTGTGGGATCCCCTGGTCGACAGGGTGATCCGGGTGCCTCTCGGGAATCAGTATTATTCGATTCCCTGGCTGGCGAGATATTCTTCGTAAGTGCCATGGAAATCGATGATCTCGTTTTCCTTGACTTCCAAAATGCGGGTTGCCAGCGACGACACGAATTCACGGTCGTGCGACACGAAAATCAGGGTGCCGGCATATTTTTCAAGCGCAATATTGAGCGACTCGATCGATTCCATATCCATGTGGTTGGTTGGCTCATCCATCAGCATGACATTGTGACGGCCGAGCATCAGCTTGCCATACATCATGCGCCCTTTTTCACCACCTGACAGGACCGACACCGATTTCTTGACGTCATCACCGGAGAACAGCAAGCGGCCGAGGATCGAACGCACTGCCTGATCATCGTCGCCTTCCTGCGTCCAGTAACCCATCCAGTCGGTCAGGGTCTCGCCCTTGGCGAATTCTTCGGTCGGATCCTGCGGCATGTAGCCGACGTTGGCGTTTTCCGCCCACTTGACCAGGCCGCTGTCCGGATGCAGGCCGCTGACATCGCCGCCGATACTGCGCAGCAATGTGGTCTTGCCGATACCGTTGGCACCGATGACGGCGATCTTTTCGCCGGCTTCCACCATGATGTTGAAATTCTTGAAGATCGGCCGGTCGTAGCTCTTGGCGATGCTTTGCGTTTCCACCGCCAGACGATGCAGTTTCTTTTCGCCGTCGAAGCGCACGAAAGGATTGGCGCGGCTCGATGGCTTGACGTCTTCCACCTTGATCTTGTCGATCTGCTTGGCACGCGAAGTTGCCTGACGCGCCTTCGATTTGTTGGCCGAGAAACGGCGCACGAAATCCTGCAGTTCGGCGACCTTGTCCTTGGCCTTGGCGTTGGCAGACAATTGCTGCGCGCGCGCCTGCGACGACGCCAGCATGTATTCGTCGTAATTGCCCGGATACACTTTCAATGTACCGTAATCCATGTCGGCCATGTGCGTGCACACCTGATTGAGAAAGTGGCGATCATGGGAAATGATGATCATGGTGGAGTTGCGCTCATTGAGCACGTCTTCCAGCCAGCGGATGGTATTGATGTCGAGGTTGTTGGTCGGTTCGTCGAGCAAGAGGATATCGGGATTCGAGAACAGGGCCTGCGCCAGCAGCACGCGCAATTTCCAGCCCGGCGCCACGCTGCTCATCGGTCCCTGATGCTGCTCGATCGGCACGCCGACGCCCAGCAACAGTTCACCGGCGCGCGCTTCCGCGGTGTAGCCATCGTATTCGGCGAACCTGGCTTCCAGTTCGGCGGCCTTCATGTAGTCGTCGTCGGTCGCTTCCGGGTTGGCATAGATCGCATCGCGCTCGGACATCGCTGCCCACATTTCGGTATGCCCCATCAGCACCACGTCCAGCACGCGCATTTCTTCGAATGCGAACTGATCCTGGCGCAACTTGCCCAGACGTTCGTTGGAATCGAGGCTGACATTGCCGCCCGAGGGATCGAGATCGCCCCCGAGAATCTTCATGAAGGTTGACTTGCCGCAGCCGTTGGCGCCGATCAAGCCATAGCGGTTGCCATCGCCGAACTTGACGGAGATGTTTTCAAACAGCGGCTTGGGGCCAAACTGCATGGTGATGTTAGCGGTGGAAAGCATACTTAAATATAATCTTTTTCTAATTAAATCAAACTGTTAGAGACCAATCGCGCATTATACAATAATCACGGAAAACCACTGTACGGCGCCTCGCTTCGCAGATGGGGACAATTCCCGTGTCCACAACGCCTTTGCGCGCAATCGGACGACACAAACGCAAAAGCCCCGGTCGCTGATGGCCGGGGCTTGATCCTGTCTGGTAACCCGTGTGATATTTCTCGCAACATTCTTTTCAACCCCTGCATTGTCATTTTGCATCGACAACAACATTGCTGCACTGGTAAAAAACGTCGGTAAAAAAAAGCCCTCGAACCTTGCGGCTGAGGGCTAAATCCAATTCTTTAGGAGGAAATTGGAGGAGACAAATGCACTATATCGCGACGATTCAATTGCATCCAATTCTATTTCAGAATATTGCATATTCACGATTCGTATAACTGACCAGTTTCAATACCGGTCGTCATGCAAAGAACTGGTAACGCGCAATCTCATCCTTGCTACGCATATATGCCCTGCGCTCCTTATTTCAAGGTCACTGACCCAAAATCATGTTCAGAATGACGCCGGTGGCAACTGCCACCAGCACATAGTCACCGCCGGTCTGCACCCAGTGATAGCCGCGCGGCGGTGCTGTCAGATGGTGTTCGCGCCAGTTATCGACCACGTATTGGTGGCCCCGGTACTCTGGCGGCAGGCGCTGACCGCGCCGGAAATCATGGTTGGGTCCGGCGCCGCGTTCATCCATGCGGGCCCGCTCCGGCGGCCCGCGACGATCATCACGCTGCGGCCCCTGACGTTGGTCCCTGTCATTGCGCTGCCCTTGCGGACCACCACGTCCGTCATCATTGCGACCGCCGTAATTCTGAGCGAAAGCCATTCCGCTTGTCGTCAGCGACAAGACGATGACTGCAGCGACTAGTTTTTTTATCTTCATGCTGAGCTCCTTTGAGTTGCAACACCTGCACAGGCACCAAGCTTACCCACAAATTCTGTGTGCATCCTTGTGGATAACTTTCTCGCCGCCTTATCTGTATTGTCTTGCCGGGTCATGCTCAAGCGTTGAGCAGCACCTTGCGTCGGGTGGAGATCCGCAATCGGGCGATTGGCTGTCCAGGGACATTGCGGACCAAGTGTTACTCAGTATGGCACTATCGTCATGGGGAAGCACGCAGCATTATTTCTCGTAACAAGTTTCTTTTTGACATCGTTTTACCCTGCGACTCCGGGGCAACAGATGGAATTATTTGATGCCGCCGCCGCTCCAACCTGTTTTCATTCCTGTCTGGCAATCACATGAGCAAGTCTTTCTGCAATAACCGGAGCTGGCTGCGTCCGCTGCTGGCGTTTCTGATTCTGATCGGTGCACTGGCCGCGGCCGTTTCCAGCCATGCCGCCTATAACATCTGGACCAGTGAATACACTTTGAGCAAAGATGAACTGCAAACTGCACTGACGCCGCAATTCCCGCGCAAGCTGCGTTACATGGAAGTGTTCGAGGTCACCCTCAGCAATCCGCGCCTGCGCATGGACGAAAGCAAGAATCGCCTGACGACGGTGGTCGATGCCCTGATCGAAAACAAATTGTTTGGCGGCGCACCGGTCAAGGGCGTGCTGGCGATGAGCAGCGGCTTGAAGTATGACGCCGCCGCCCGCGCCATCCGGCTCGATGCGCCGGCCGTGGACAACGTCGACATTGCCGGCATGCCCGCGCAATATGCGCAGCAATTGAATGCCATCGGCAACGTCGCGGCAGACCAGATCCTGAAGAATTATGCGATTTATACTTTCCAGCCGGAACAACTGGAATTGAAGGGACAGCGTTTCGAACCCGGCGCCATCACGGTCGAACGCGATGGCATCAAGGTCGAAGTCAAGCCACTGTGAGCCGGCCCCCGGATTGACGATCAGCCGTGCGGCAAGACCGGATAGCCGCTCAGCGTCAGATCAAAGCCCGCGGCAGTTGATACCAGTTCGGCGCGGGCGCCGACCGGCAAGGTAATCCGGTCAAAGGTATGGCCGAATGGCAAACCGGTCAGCAACGGCGCCGACAGATTCGCGCGTGCATACGCCAGCATGGCGTCGAAATCGTAGCCGTTATCGTAATCCGACAAACGGTAATTGGAGAAATCGCCGAGCAAGACCGCCTGTTGCCGCGCCAGCACCCCGGCATGCTCGAGTTGCAACAGCATGCGCTCCACCCGGTACGGGTGTTCATTGACGTCTTCAACAAACAGAATCCCGCCCTCAATCTGAGGAAAATACGGTGTGCCGAGCAAGTGCGTCAGCATCGCCAGATTACCGCCCCACAAGGTACCGGCGGCAGTCAGTTGCGGATTGCCGGTGGCCGCGACCTGAAAGGTCTGGGATGGCGTGGTCAGCATGCGCCAGAAATGATCGAGCGTCGACGCACTCGGCGTGGCGCAGCCAAAATCGCCGCACAACATCGGCCCGGCAAAACTGACGGCCCCGGCTTGCGCCAGCAAACCCAGATGCATGGCGGTGAAATCGCTGTAACCGACGAACAGCTTGCCGCTCGCCGCCAGCGCCGGAAAATCCAGTTGTTCGAGGATGCGCGAGATGCCATAGGCACCGCGCAGCGCCATCACTATCTGCACCTCGGAGTCGGCGACGGCATCGCGCAATTGCGCGATACGGTCAGCATCGGACGCTGCAAAACGCTGATGGCGGTTGGCGTGATCATAGAAATTCCTGACCTTGCATCCCTGCGCCTGCAACAATCCGATACCGCGCTCCAGCGCTGCCACATCCGGCGCATAGCCGCCAGGCGCCACAATCGCCACGCAAGTTCCGGGAGGAGGCAATACTGCGGTCGTGTTTTCAGTCATTGGTTTCATCCATGGCGTGCGCATGTGCATGCGCTTCAGCCTGGCGTTGCAGACGCTCTTGCTTGAGACGTTCGCGCCGCTCGGCAAAGAAATCCTTCAGCATGCGACTGCATTCATCGGCCAGCACGCCGCCCTGCACTTCAGTGTGATGATTGAGTTGTTCTTGCGCAAACAGATCGAGCACCGATCCGCAAGCGCCGGTCTTGGGATCGCGCGCACCATAGATGACCCGCGCCAGGCGTGCATGCATCATGGCGCCGGCGCACATGACGCAAGGCTCCAGCGTGACATACAGATCACAACCGGGCAAACGGTAATTGCCGAGCAATTGGGCGGCGGCGCGCAAGGCCATGATTTCGGCGTGGGCACTGGGATCGTGGTTGGCGATCGGCCGGTTGAAGCCGCTGGCGATGACCACCCCATCCTTGACCAGCACCGCACCCACCGGCACTTCGCCGAGTTCCCATGCGCGCTGCGCCTGGGTCAGTGCCAGCCGCATGAAGTGATCGTGCGGCGACTGCGCAAGCTGAACAGGCTGAATCACATCGCTCATCGCTGGCGCTCTCCGCTCATCAGTCAGCAGTAATTTCGGCCCAGCAATTGGGGGTTTCGTGCAGCACCAGTTTTTGCAGATGCAAGCCGGTACCGTAATGGTCGCGATAGGCAGCATTGAGGATATCGAATGCGGTGCGCGCCAGATTTTCAACGGTAGGAATGCGGTCGATCACCACGGTTTTGTGGTCCGGCAGGCTGGCCAGAAAAGCGCGCACCGGCTGGTCTTTTTCATACACCAGAAAGGCGTGATCCCAGACATCGACCAGATGTTGCTTGGCCAGCGTCTTGATATCCGAAAAATCCATGATCATGCCATTGTCGGAACTGCCCTCGACTTCGATCACTTGCCCCACCAGCGTGATTTCAAGCGTATAGCGATGGCCGTGCAGATTGCGGCACTGGCTTTTGTGATCGGGAATCCGGTGGCCGGCATCGAATTCAAGTTTGCGGGTAATGGTCAGCATGGACAATGTTCTTTTAAAGTAATGCGATGATACGCGAGCGCGGCCGCAATTGCTTGCGCTGGTCGCGGCCGGCACAGGGTAAGACGGTGATGCGGATTCAGGGTATTTGCAACAGCTTGTGGGTCTGAATGCTCAGCTTCCACTTCGGATTGCTCTTGACCAGTTCGATTGCAAGCCTGGTATTGCGGGCGGCATCGGGACCGTCCATCGGTTGCAACAGGAAGTGTTCAAAATCGAGTTGTTCATAGTCGGCCAGCGATTGATTCTGCTGCGGAATCACCACCTTGAGCTCGCTGCCTTTATGCACTTTCAGTTCGGCGCCCATCTTCGGACTGACGCAAATCCAGTCAACGCCTTCGGGCACCGGGATCGTGCCATTGGTTTCAATCGCAATCTCGAAACCGGCAGCATGCATGCTGGCGATCAGTTCCTGATCCAGTTGCAGCAAGGGTTCGCCGCCGGTAAAGACGACATACTTGGTGGCCGGATAGGTCGTCGGCCACAAGGCATTGATGGTCTGCGCCAGCGCATCGCCACTCTTGAACTTGCCGCCGCCCTCGCCGTCGGTGCCGACAAAATCGGTATCGCAAAACTGACAGATCGCGTTGCTGCGGTCTTCTTCCCGGCCGGTCCACAAATTGCAGCCGCTGAAACGGCAAAACACTGCCGGGCGCCCGGCATGCGTGCCCTCGCCTTGCAAGGTATAAAAAATTTCTTTGATGCTGTAAGTCACGATGGCCTGGGAACTGAGCGAGCGAAAGCTGCTGATATTGATGTCGATAATGGCCGAAACAAGCACAACAAGCACGGCACGGGTGGGTTGCAGGCGACATTATAGCCTGTTCACCGGCATCTTTCTGTGGCATGCACGCCGCTGCCGGGCCTCTGCCGCGACAATATTTCCCGTTCGAAACATTGCTCAAAGCCCCGTTCCTCCTTACCATTGCCCTGCAAGGCGCGGGCAACCGGCTCGGCCAACAAGGATTCCACGATGCGCCGTCAGACCAGCCTGCTGCTCTCCCCGCTGTTTCTCCTCGCCATAGCAGCGGCAACCGCAGCGCCGGTCCCTGACGGCAACGGGCAGCAGAGCGTAACGCTCGACAGTAACACCGCACTGACCGTCTATACCTATCGCCCGCCAAGCTGCGAACCGCGCCTGGCGTTGCTGGTGTTTCATGGCGTAGAGCGCAATGCCGCCGATTATCGCGACGATGCCCGTCCGCTTGCGGATCAGTTGTGCGCCGTCGTGGTCGCGCCGCTGTTCGATAAAGCGCGCTTCCCGCGTGATCTCTATCAGTATGGCGGCATCATGGGCAAGCAAGGCCCGGCGACGCCCGGCACGCGCACCGTCGATCTGATTCCGGCGCTGGTGAGTTGGGCCCAACGCGCCGCCGGCAGCCCGCAAATGCCTTATGCCCTGCTGGCCCATTCGGCCGGTGCGCAATTTCTGGCTCGCGTCGCGGCCTTCGTGCCCCTGTCGGCCAGCCGCATCGTGCTCGCCAATCCTTCGACCTGGGTACTGCCCGATCTGAACACGGCGGCGCCCTTCGGCTTTGGCGGCATGGGTGACGCCGGCGAGGCTGAACAGCGCTTGCGCACCTATCTGGCACAACCGGTCAGCGTCTTGCTGGGACAGCAAGATACCAAAAGCAAACATCTGGCGCGCAGCCCGCAAGCCGATGCCCAGGGCAAGAATCGTCACGACCGCGGATTGCGTGCCTTTGCGGCGGCGCAGGAAACTGCCCGTCAGCACAACTGGCCATTCAACTGGCGGTTGATCGAAGTACCCGGCGTCGGGCACAATGCCACCGCCATGTTCGCTTCACCACAGGCAATTACCGCATTCGCGCCCTGAAACCGCCATCATGGTTTCCGGCAATTAATATCTAAAAAATCTTAATCTGCAACGAATAATATATTTTACACAGTAACAGGGACAAGGCACTCTACGCCCTGCCTTATAGCCATCAGTTCGCATTCCATTCCATACACAAGCTCCCGGAGACTGTAGCCATGCCCGTATATCGTTCCCGCACCACCACTCACGGCCGCAACATGGCCGGCGCCCGCGCTCTTTGGCGCGCCACCGGCATGAAAGACGGCGATTTCGAAAAGCCGATCGTGGCCGTGGTCAACTCCTTTACCCAATTCGTACCCGGCCACGTGCATCTTAAAGATCTGGGCCAGATGGTCGCGCGTGAAATCGAAGCGGCCGGCGGCGTCGCCAAGGAATTCAATACCATTGCGGTCGATGACGGTATCGCCATGGGTCACGGCGGCATGCTGTACTCGCTGCCTTCGCGCGAACTGATCGCCGATTCGGTCGAATACATGGTCAACGCCCACTGTGCCGATGCCATGGTGTGTATCTCCAATTGCGACAAGATCACCCCCGGCATGTTGATGGCCGCGATGCGCCTGAACATCCCTGTAGTGTTTGTATCGGGCGGTCCGATGGAAGCCGGCAAAGTGGTGGAAACCGTGATTCCGGGCCAGCCGCGCGACAATCAGAAAATCATCAAGATCGATTTGATCGATGCCATGATCAAGGCCGGTGATGCATCCATCAGCGACGCCGATGTGGCCGAAATCGAACGCTCCGCCTGTCCTACCTGCGGTTCCTGTTCCGGCATGTTTACTGCCAATTCGATGAACTGCCTGACCGAAGCGCTAGGTCTGGCGTTGCCGGGCAACGGCACGATTCTGGCTACGCACGCCGACCGCAAGGAGTTGTTCCTGCGCGCCGGCCGCCTGATCGTGGAACTGGCCAAGCGTCACTACGAGCAAGACGACTACTCGGTCCTGCCACGCAGCATCGCCAACAAGGCCGCCTTCGAAAACGCCATGACGCTGGACGTGTCGATGGGCGGCTCGACCAATACCGTGTTGCATTTGCTGGCCGCTGCGCAAGAAGCCGAAGTCGAATTCAAGATGGCCGACATCGACCGCATTTCACGTCACGTGCCGTGCCTGTGCAAAGTGGCGCCGATGACCGACAAATATCATATCGAAGACGTGCACCGCGCCGGCGGCATCATCGGCATTCTCGGTGAACTGGCCCGCGCCGGTTTGCTCGACACCAGCCGCCCGACCATTCACAGCAAGAGCCTGGAAGAAGCGATCGCCAACAACGACGTCAAGCAAACCCAGGATCCGGCAGTGCACAAGATGTTCAGCGCGGCACCGGGCGGTGTCGCCACCCAAACTGCATTCTCGCAAGAGAAACGCTTCGCCAGTCTCGATCTGGACCGCAGCACCGGTTGTATCCGCGACAAAGCCCATGCCTATTCCCAAGATGGCGGCCTGGCTGTGTTGTACGGCAACCTGGCAGTAAACGGTTGCATCGTCAAAACCGCCGGCGTCGATGAAAGCATTCTGAAATTCACCGGCAAGGCGCGCGTCTTCGAAAGCCAGGACGATGCCGTCGAAGCCATTCTCGGCGACGTGGTGCAAGCCGGCGACACCATCATCATCCGCTACGAAGGCCCCAAGGGCGGTCCCGGCATGCAAGAAATGCTGTACCCGACGTCGTACATCAAGTCCAAGGGTCTCGGCAAATCGTGCGCGCTGTTCACCGATGGCCGTTTCTCCGGCGGCTCGTCCGGTCTGGTGATCGGCCATGCCTCACCGGAAGCCGCCGAAGGCGGCGCCATTGGTCTGGTGGAAGATGGCGACACGATTGAAATCGACATCCCGAATCGTCGCGTGCATCTGGCGATCAGCGATGAAGAAATGGCGCAACGCCGTGCCGCGATGGAAGCCAAGGGCAAGCAAGCCTGGAAGCCGGTCAATCGCCAGCGCGTGGTATCGCAGGCATTGCAAGCCTACGCCGCACTGGCCACCTCGGCTGACCGCGGTGCGGTGCGTGACATCAAGCAATTGCAACGCTGAATGGCGCGATGACGGTGAATGCCGTCGCCGCGTAAGCTGACATGGCCCGCTGATGCGGGCCATGTCGTTTTTGCTCATCGGACGCCGCACACGCCGGCTTCAGCGCACCAGCACCGGATCTTCACGATACAACTGCGGTGCACTGCGCTTGAGGTTGGCGATCTTCGGCAAGTCGTTGATGGCGATGTAAGGATTGTCCGGATGCAGCGTCAGATAGTTCTGGTGATACGCTTCGGCCGCATAAAACTGCTGGCCGTCTTCAATCCGTGTCGCAATCGGCTTCCTGAACACATGGGCTGCATCGAGCTGGGCGATATACGCTTGTGCCACCTGATGCTGCTGGGCGTTTTGGGCAAAAATCGCGGAACGATACTGGGTACCGCTGTCCGGCCCCTGACGGTTCAATTCGGTCGGATCATGCGCGACCGAAAAGAATATCTGCAGCAATTTGCCATAGCTGATTTGTGTCGGGTCATAGGTGATTTGTACCGATTCGGCATGACCGGTGCGACCTGAACCAACTTCCTCATAATGCGCCGTGGCAGCCTTGCCGCCGGCATAGCCCGACACCACATTGGTGACGCCGCGCACATGCTGGAACACACCCTGCACGCCCCAGAAACAACCGCCGGCCAGCACCATGGTGGCGCTGCGCGTACCGGCGGCAGGCAAATCCACGGCCGGTGCGGCGATGGTCACGGCGGTCTCGGCAGCAACCGCCGATGCACCGGGCAGCGTCGACTGCCACCACATCAAGGCCAGCGCCAGTGCAGCGCCTGTGGCCAGTTTGATTGCCAACGGTGTGTTATTCAACTTGCGGCTGATGTTGTTCATGTCTTCGCTCCTTCAGTCTGGTGGATGATCGTCTGGATGTCTGCTCTGTATAACTGGCCCGGCCGTGCTAACCGAATGTGAACGCGTAGGCTTGTACCCCGGGATCGAGGAATTCGATGCTGAATGTGTGATCGCGCACCGGCCCCGACTGCCGCAGCAATTGATACAGGCGCTGGCCGCTGACCCGGCCGCGGCCATCCGCTGCCACATCGACGCCGCTATCCTTGCCCGGCACTGCACCGTCCAGTGCGACGCGAAACCGCACCGGTTTGCCATCGGCGCCCGGCCCCAGCACCAGGTGCAAGTCACGTGCATGAAAACGAAATACGATCTTGCCTCCGGCCTTGGCCAGCGAGGCTTGTTCGCGGCCGATGTTCCAGTCGCCGGCCAAGCCCCATTGATTCAATGCGGGCTGTGCCGGCGCCGTGTAATTGCTGACGCGATCTGTCACGGCACCGCCGGTGGCAACGAAATTCTGCGCCCGCTCATAGCCCAGATAGGTCTCCGGTGACGCCACCTCGGCGTCGTCGCCCGCCAGTTGCACTCCGCTGGCATCGGCCTTGACCATATCGGTAGCGACATTCTTGTTGCCTGCTTCGGCCAGCAATTGCTGGATCACCTGTTCCGAACGGGCGTACTCGCCTTCGCCGAAATGGTGATAGCGCACCTTGCCCTGCGCATCGATGAAATAGTGGGCCGGCCAGTATTGGTTGTTGAAGGCGCGCCAGATGGCGTAGTCGTTGTCGATTGCCACCGGATAGGTGATGCCCAGATCGCGCACCGCCTTGGCGACGTTGCCGGGGTCCCGTTCAAAGGCGAATTCGGGCGCATGCACGCCGATCACCACCAGCCCCTGATCCTTGTATTTCTGCGCCCAGGCTTTGACGTATGGCAAGCTGCGCAGGCAGTTGATGCACGAGTAGGTCCAGAAGTCGATCACCACCACTTTGCCCTTTAATGCGGCCGCATCGAGCGGCGGCGAATTGAACCATTGGACGGCACCGGCCAGCGACGGCAGCGTCCCTTCCACCGGCAGCGCACGAGCGCCGGGTTGCGCCTGCATCGCCATCATGCTGCCGGGTTGCGCCGACATGGCGCCGGCAGCGGCCATCATTGCCCCGCCTTGCGCTTGCATCACATTCGACGATGGCAACGCGGTATCCACCACCGACACCGGTGGCGCCGGCCGCAAGCGATCCACCAGTCCTTGCTCTAGTCCGGCGGTGGCAACGGTGGAAATACGGGTCAACACGCCGGTGTCGAGTCCGAGCGCAATGGCGGCGACGCCGCACAACATCGCCACGCCAAGAGCGCGGCGGATCCCGGCACCGGCGCCGAGCGAGCGCTTCATGGCGGCAAACACCTTGCCGCCCACCAGCAAGGCAACGCCCAGCGAGGTTGCGGCACCGGCGGCATAAGCCAGCAACAGCAGCGTGGTACCGACATTGGCGCCATGCAACGCGGCACCGGTCAGCAGCAAACCCAGGATCGGGCCGGCGCATGGCGCCCATAACAGTCCGGTTGCCAGTCCGAGGACAAACGACGAACCGACGCCGCCGCGACCGCCCGCTCCCGCGGATGCACTGACAGAGCGCGACAAGCGGTCGCCGGCCGCCACCAGCGGGCTGCTCAGACGATCAGACAGTTGCGGGAACAGCAACGTCGCGCCAAACAGCGCCATCAATGCCATCGCCAGCCAGCGTCCATATTGGTTGGCCTGCACTACCCAACTGCCGCCGACGGCAGCCAAGGTGGCCACGGCCGCAAACATCAGTGCCATGCCGCACAACAACGGCAAGCCGCTGCGACGGAATGGCGCATCGCTGCGCGCAAAGACAAACGGCAACACCGGCAGGATGCAGGGACTGACGATGGTCAGCACGCCACCCAGATAAGACAGGATGAGTAACAACATGGGAACCGCTTTCAAAAAGGTGACGCCGGATACTGAAAACTGCGAAAAAACTGCGGCAACGACGCAGTCGGCGCTGCTTCAGGCGGCACCGGGAGTAAACGTCATGGCGATGCCATTCATGCAATAGCGCAGACCGGTCGGTTTGGGACCATCGTCAAACACATGACCCAAATGACCGCCGCAACGGCGGCAGCTGATCGCCGAACGCAGCATGCCGAACGAGTTGTCGCTGCTGGCGGTCACAGACCGTTCCAGTGGCGCCCAGAAACTCGGCCAGCCGGTGCCACTGTCGAATTTGGTGCGCGAAGAGAACACTTCCAGACGGCAACCGGCACAGGCAAAGCGGCCGGCCCGGTGCTCATTGTTGAACGGACTGGTGAACGGCCGTTCGGTAGCGCTGTGCCGCAACACCTCGAACTGATCGGGGGTCAGCAGCTTGCGCCATTCAGCTTCGGTATGCGTCACCTCGTAGGCGGTGACCGGGCGCGATGCGGCCGCCGGCGCCGCATACAGACTGCGCAGCGGCAACAGTGCCAGGGTTGCCAGCCCGGCGCCGCCGGCCAGCAGAAATTGTCGTCTCGGTTGCATATGCACTCCATAAGTGACTTGTCGATGCACGCATTCTTATGCAGAAGCAGTCGCCAAGTCCTCACGTAAAGTTAAACGATTTGTGATACTTCGCGCCGGGGAATCATGCACAATGACGCTGCTGGTGAGCATTTTTCCCGAAAGCGCGCGATGGACAAACCGAAACGAATATTGATCGTCGAAGACGACCTCAACCTGGCTGGCCTGCTCACTATCCACCTCAACGATGAAGGTTACGCCGTCACGCATTGCGCCGACGGCAACGCCGCGCTGGCGCAACTGGCGACAGGTAGCTGGGACGCCCTGATTCTGGACCTGATGCTGCCCGGTGTCGATGGCCTGGAGATTTGCCGTCAGGCCCGCGCCATGACGCGTTACACCCCGATCATCATCACCAGCGCCCGTTCCAGCGAAACCCACCGCATCGTCGGCCTCGAACTGGGCGCCGACGACTATCAGGCCAAACCGTATTCGGTGCTGGAATTGGTGGTGCGGGTCAAGGCGCTGCTGCGCCGGGTCGACGCGCTGGCGCGCGAACAACGTCAGGATGCCGGCGCGCTGACGCTGGGCGGCATCAGTATCGATCCGGTGCTGCGCCAGGCCCATGCCGATGGCAAGTTGCTGGAACTGACACCCCGCGAATTCGACCTGCTGTATTTCTTCGTGCGCCATCCGGACAAGGTATTTTCCCGCCTCGATTTGCTCAATCAGGTGTGGGGCTACCAGCACGATGGCTACGAACACACGGTCAACACCCACATCAACCGGCTGCGCGCCAAGATCGAAGTCGATCCGGCGCAACCGGTGCGCATCCTGACTGTCTGGGGTCGCGGCTATCGCTTCGCCCCGACCGGCAACACTACTTCAGCATGAGCATGAGCATGAGCATGAATCTGCCCCTGTCACAGCGCCTGTCGCTGGCCTTTTCTGCGCTGTTGCTGGCGTGCTGCGGCGTCTCTGCCTGGTTGCAGATTCGCGCTAACGACATGCATGAAAAAGAAGTGGTGCAAGGCCTCTCGCGCGAACTGGCAAAGAGCATCGCCCTCGACACCCAGGTGATGGGTCCGGAAGGATTGGAACCGGCCGCCATTCGTCGCATGTTCGATCAATTGATGGTGGTCAATCCCAGCGTCGAGGTTTACTTGCTTGATCCGGCGGGACGCATTCTCGGCCACGCGGCACCGGAAGGCCATCTGAAACGCGACCATATCGATCTCGAACCGGTACGCCGCCTGCTGGCCGGCCGGCCATTGCCGATCCTCGGTGACGATCCGCGCAGCGCCAGTGGCCGCAAGGTATTCAGTGCCGCCGTATTGCGCAGCAGCGGCCGTGAAGTCGGCTATATCTATGTAGTGCTGTTGGGAGAAGAACATGACCGGCTGGCCGCCCGCGTGGCTGCCAGTTCGGTGCTGCGCACCACCTTGTGGTCGATGGCCCTGGTCGCCTTGCTGGGACTGCTGGCCGGGCTCATGGCATTCCGCCTGATCACGCGACCGCTGCGACGCCTGACCCACACCATGCGCCACTTCGACACCACCGCCGACGCTGCGCCAGCACCACTGCCGGCACTGACAGACACCATGATGGCGACGCCGGCGCCCAGCCCGGCCGGCCGGCGCGACGAGATCGCGGTACTGGAATCAGCGTTCCAGCAAATGAGTACCCGCATCGGCGAGCAATGGCAGACACTCAGGCAACTCGATCAGGAGCGACGCGAACTGGTCGCCAACATCTCACATGACTTGCGCACGCCGCTGGCTTCGCTGCACGTGTATCTGGAAACCTTGTACAGCAAGGATGCCACGCTGACGGCGGCGGACCGCCAGCGCTACCTCGGGGTGGCACTGGGACAGAGTCGCAAGGTCGGCAAACTGGCGCAAACGCTGTTCGAACTGGCCAGCCTGGAACATGGCATGGCGGCGCCGGTGCTGGAAGATTTTTCACTGAGCGATCTGATTCAAGACGTATTCGAGAAATTTGAATTGCAGGCGCAGGAGCGGCACACGCAGCTACTGGCCACGCTGCCACCGGGTGCGGCATTGGTGAACGCCGACCTCGGCATGATAGAACGGGTACTGACCAACCTGATCGACAATGCTCTGCGCCACACGCCGCCGGGCGGCGACATCACGGTCGCGCTGACGTTGCAGCCGGGATCGGTGGTGGTCACGCTCAGCGACAGCGGACCGGGCTTGCCGCCGCAACTGCTGGACCGCTTGTTCCGGCGGCCGTTTGGCTTGTCCAGCGAACACGACAGCGGCGGCCTCGGCTTGCTGGTGGTGCACCGCATCCTGCAACTACACGACAGCACCATCGAACTGCTGCAACTGCCCGGGCGCGGCGCGGTATTCCGCTTTGCGCTGGCGGCGCCACAAGGGCGTCAATGAACTGCAATGGCATCCGGGGCAACCGCACGACACCGCAACTCAGCTGGCATCGTCACGCAGTACCGGATTGCGCTGTTCCAGCGCATGGATGACCGCCACCATATCCAGCGCGCCCTCTCCCATCGCTTCAGTTTCGCCATAGAGTGCGCGACACACTTCCAGCAAGGGCGCGGCAACGCCGGCCTGGTGTGCGGCCGCCGCCACCAGGCGGCTGTTTTTGAGAACATCGGAAATCGCTGCCTGCACGGAAAAATCGCCGGCAACATACTTGCTCAATTTACCCTTTGACACTTCACTGGCCATCGGACCGGCATTCAGCACTGCGGCAAATGTCGCCAGATCGATACCATGCTGGCGGGCAAACAGCACCGCTTCCGACAAGCCGGTCACCATGGTGATGAGATACAGATTCACGGCCAGTTTCATGGTCAGCGCAGCCGGCACTTCGCCACATTCAAAACTGTCGCGGCACAACGGCTTGAGCAATGGCCGCACAGCCGCCACGTCGGCAGCGGCACCGGCCAGCATCACGACCAGTTGACCGGCTTCGGCCGGCTTGCGCGAACCGGACACCGGTGCTTCGACATAGCGCCCGCCGGCCGCCCGGATATCAGCCGCAAGCTGGCGTGAATATTCGGCCGAGGTCGTGCTCATATTGATGACCATGCGGGTATTCACACGCGCTGCAAACTGCGGCGCGCTCCGGCCGAGCACGGCATCAATCGCCTGATCGTTGGCCAGCATCAGGATCACCATGTCGCAGCCGGTGAACACCTCGCCGGGATCGGCGGCAATCTGCGCCCCGGCGTCGCGCAACGCCGGATAATTGCCATCGGAGCGGCTCCACACCAGCAAAGGTGTGCCGGCCCGCGCCAGGTTGAGTGCCATCGGGGTACCCATTACCCCCAATCCGACAAATCCGATTTGCATGTCTTTCTCCTATGTCTCTTTAGTACCGGTTTGATGTTGAGCGCACCACCGCGTCTCTGACATGGCAGGCAGATGCGCCAGGAAAATATATTGTGCAAGCACGCCGGCCGCTGGCCGCGTGCTGCACCTGAACTGCCTGTCAGTGTGCACCGATAGACAATTCTTTGCTTACAACAGTCGCCGGACAGGCTGCTGGCGCCAAAACCATCGCATAAAAATTGCCTGCAACAGCAACATGGCAATGAACCCGGCCGGGTAGGCCCACCAGATTCCCTGCAATCCCATGACGTTGTGCAGCCAACAGGCCAGCGGCAACTCGACACCGAGAATCGCGACCATGCCCAGCATAGCTGGCCGCAAGACTGTGCCGCTGGCACGCATGACACCAGTCAGAACGCTGGCGGCACCCAGCACGAGCACCGCCCAGGCCACCGTATGCAACAAGGTCTGCGCCAGCGCCAGTACAGAAGCATCTTGCAAGAACCATCCCATGATCCATGGCGACAAACAATAAACCAAAGCGATGATAGTGCCGGTCACTGCCATGTTCAGGTACAACCCGGTTTTGACAATGGCGCCCAGCCGCTGGCTGTTACCCGCGCCGATGGCATGCGCCGACAAGATGGTGGCGGTAATTCCCAGCGACATCGCCGGCAACTGTACCCAGCCCATGACTTGATTGACCGCACCATAGGCGGCAGTGGCCTGGTAACCATGGCGGTTCACCATGCCGAGCAAAACAATCTCGGCCAGTGCCATGGTCAACATTTGCAGCGACGCCGGAATACCGATACGCAACATGCGTCGCACGATCGACACGTCAAACCGTATGCCGCGCAACAATTGCATGTCCGGCGCCAACGGATGTGCATGACGTATCCAGCGACGAACCAGCCACGCCAACGCCACGGAAAACCCGGTCAAGGTGGACACCGCTGCACTGGCCACGCCCAGTTGCGGCAAACCACCCCAGCCACGGATCAGCGCCGGCGTGCATACCATCGCAATCACGGTTGCCAGCAGCAACGCCCACATCGGCGTGACCGCATCGCCAACGCCGCGACTCATTGAGGTCACCAGCCACAGCAGAAAAATGACCGGCGTCCCGATAAACATGATGCGCGCATACAGGCTGGCCTGCGGCAAGATGTCGACAGGTGTGCCCAACATCTTGAGCAACACGCCGGCAAACATACCGCCGCCGACGCTGACCACCAGTCCTGCGGCCAACACCACGGCCAGCGCAGTGCCGGCAATCGCACGCGCCTTTTCCGGACTGCGCGCACCCCATGCCTGCCCGATCAGGACCGTGGCACCTGTGCTCAAACCGATGATGATCGCGAGCAGAAAAAAGAAGGCGGGAAAGAACGCAGAGACCGCGGCGATGGCCTCGACGCCGATCATCTTTCCCAGATAGATCCCATCCAGCGTGCCGGCCGTGACCTGCAATGCATTGGTCAACATCATGGGCAGCAAAATGGCCAGATAAATACGCCACAACGGGCGCGGTGCAATTCCAGCCGCAGTATTGGGTTGAGAGTTTGGTTTCATGTTTTGAAAAGTAAAGGAAGTCCCGCCCGGTGCGCCACATGGCTGCGCCGGGAAATACATGTTGAATCGGTAAAGGCCGGGAGTGCGGCTATATCAAAAGGCGGGTGCCGATCCCGGAAAGCCGCAGCAGACGCACATCGTCAAGCCCGGCGGTGCGATGTCCCGCGCTCTGCGGATACGCCTCGTGCGCGGCGAGTGCGCGCCAGGATGCCGGCCTTGGTTCAAGCTGACAGGCGATGGCGTTGGCAGCGTTCACCATCGCGCACTTTCGCGGTCAATGATCAGCAGCGGCTGACGCACTGTCGAATCCGAGCAGGATGGCATGATCACGGACATCGGCGGGCCAGTCGGCAATACATCTCCGGAATTTGTCCGGCTCGCGCGCGAACAATGCACGGGTGGCTTCTTCGAAGCCCGGAAGGTCGCCGGCGATGGCTTGCATGAAGTGATAGGCCCGTTCACCGGCCTTGCGCTGCTGCGCTTTGTCACTGCCGGCACGACGCGCTTCTTCCACCAGTTTCCGCAGCATCACTGAAGCGCCGCCGGGCTGTTCGCCCAGCCACTCCCAGTGGCGTGGCAACAAAGTGACTTCGCGGGGCACGACCCCCAGTTTGGGGCGGCCGCGTCCACGTGCCGCGGCTTGTAGCGAGGCGTCGGCTTCAGCACCATCTGTTTCAGTGACGGCGGCATCGCTGGCCGCCGCAACCGGCAAACGCGCCAGTACTTCCGCCTCCGTGCCGCGTATATCGAGATCGATGGTGCGGCCGCTGGCGTTATCAAAAACCAGTACCGGCGTGTCAGACCCTGCCGCCATCACTTTTTTGAAAACCAGTGCGATCGATTGCAGAGATCCGGTATCGACATGCCGATGACCGTCGAAGCAGGTATAAGAAGGGGTAAATTGGTGGCGCATGGCTATTCTTTCAAATGGAATGCACGCATTATTACCCGGATAAATTTAAAAATCAATATTACCCGGGTATTAATTGAAAGTTGATCGCCAGCGCCAGTCAACTTGTTGCAAAAACCGTTTGACGAGCATCGCTGCTGCACCCGGCATGTGGATTCCGCACACGCAACCGGCCCGTCCGGACAAAAAAAAGACCGAGGTACAAGTCCTCGGTCTTTTGTTACCTCTCTCTGGCGACTGGCGGCCCTTCAGCGAATTGCCCCTCCTCCCCTGCAATTCGCTGGTCGCGCTAGCTGGCAGCCGCTGCTGCACTGGCGCGTGCCTTGTGCAGTTTTTTGTAGCTGTCGATCAGGCGATGGTGGCGGTCGAGCCCTTCCAGTTTCATGCTGGTTGGCGTCAGCCCGAAGAAGCGCACACTGCCATCCATTGTCCCCATTACCGCATCCATGCGCGCGTTGCCAAACATGCGGCGGAAGTTGAGCACGTAGTCGTCCAGTTCCAGATCATCGTCGAGCGACACCTCCAGCACCACATTCAACGCCTGGTAAAACAATCCGCGCTCGACCGTGTTGTCGTTGTACTGCAAGAAGGCGCCCACCAGTTCATGCGCCGTCTCGAATTGCTGCAAGGCGAGACTGATCTGCAACTTCAACTCCAGTACGGTGAGTTGCCCCCACTCCGTATTTTCGTCAAATTCAATGCCGATCAAGGTGGCGATATCCGAATACTCATCCAGCTCATTATTCTCCAGACGCTCAAGCAATGCCTCCAATGCAGCATGGTCCAGACGATGCAGATTCAGAATATCGGCACGGAACAACAGTGCCTTGTTGGTGTTATCCCAGATCAAATCATCTACCGGATAAATTTCCGAATAACCGGGCACCAGAATCCGGCAGGCGACGGCACCGAGCTGGTCATACACCGCCATGTAGGCTTCCTTGCCCATCGCTTCGAGAATGCCGAACAAGGTGGCGGCTTCTTCAGCATTCGAGTTTTCGCCGTGGCCGGAAAAGTCCCATTCAACAAAGTCGAAATCGGCTTTGGCGCTGAAAAAGCGCCACGACACGATACCGCTGGAATCAATGAAGTGTTCGACAAAGTTGTTTGGCTCCGTCACCGCATTGCTTTCAAAGGTCGGCTGAGGCAAATCATTCAGGCCTTCAAAACTGCGACCTTGCAGCAATTCCGTGAGACTGCGTTCCAGCGCCACTTCCAGACTGGGGTGCGCGCCGAATGACGCAAAGACACCGCCGGTACGCGGGTTCATCAAGGTGACGCACATCACTGGATAGGTGCCGCCGAGCGACGCATCCTTGACCAGCACCGGGAAGCCCTGCTCTTCCAGACCCTGAATCCCGGCCAGGATGCCGGGGTATTTCGCCAGCACCTCGTGCGGCACGTCAGGCAAGGCGATTTCACCTTCCAGAATTTCGCGCTTTACCGCCCGCTCGAAAATTTCGGACAGACATTGCACCTGCGCTTCAGCCAGCGTATTACCGGCGCTCATGCCATTGCTGACGTACAGGTTTTCGATCAGGTTGGTCGGGAAATACACCACGGCGCCATCCGACTGCCGCACATACGGCAGCGAACAGATACCGCGCTGGACATTGCCGGAGTTGGTATCGACCAGATGCGAACCATGCAACTCGCCGTCGGGATTGTAGATTTCCAGGCAGTACGCATCCAGAATTTCAACCGGCAGCGCATCCTTGCGACCCGGCTTGAACCAGCGCTCGTCCGGGTAATGGACAAACGACGCATCCGCAATGTCTTCGCCCCAAAACGCACCGGCGTAGAAATGGTTGTTGCTGAGCCGCTCGATGTACTCGCCCAACGCCGAGGCCAGCGCGCTTTCCTTGGTCGCGCCCTTGCCATTGGTAAAACACATTGGTGAATGCGCATCGCGGATATGCAGCGACCAGACATTGGGAATGATATTGCGCCACGAAGCGATTTCAATCTTGATGCCGAGATTGGCCAGCAGCCCCGACATATTGGCGATGGTTTGCTCCAGCGGCAGATCCTTGCCGACAATATAGGTACTCTCGTCAGCAGCCGGCTTCAATGTCAGCAGCGACTGCGCATCGGCATCCAGATTCTCGACTTCTTCAATCACAAACTCGGGGCCGGCCTGCACCACTTTTTTCACGGTACAGCGCTCAATCGAGCGCAAGATGCCGCGGCGGTCTGCTTCCGGAATATCTGCCGGCAACTCCACCTGAATCTTGAAAATCTGCTGGTAACGGTTTTCCGGATCAACAATATTGTTCTGCGACAGCCGGATATTGTCGGTCGGAATATTGCGCGTGTTGCAGTACAACTTTACAAAGTAAGCCGCACACAAGGCCGATGACGCCAGAAAATAATCGAACGGACCGGGCGCCGAGCCATCACCCTTGTAACGGATAGGCTGGTCGGCAATGACGGTGAAGTCATCGAACCTGGCTTCAAGACGCAGCTTATCGAGAAAGTTGACTTTGATTTCCATGGGGGGGGACTCTAAAAATGATGCTAAAAACAATGTGACCGGCGAACGCCATGCGCCGGACTGAATCGCCTCAGATTCTCCCTGCATTCTTCAGAATGCAAGAACTGCCAGCGACCATCCAGAATATAAAGCCCTGTCAAAACAGGGCTTTATAGTCAATCAGTCAGTGAACAACGCTTCCCTGCGGAAACCTTATTCCCACTCAATCGTCGCCGGCGGCTTGCCCGAAATGTCATACACCACACGATTGATGCCGCGTACTTCATTGATGATGCGGTTCGAGACCTTGCCCAGCAATTCGTGCGGCAGATGCGCCCAGTGTGCCGTCATGAAATCTTGCGTCTGTACCGCGCGCAAGGCCACCACGTATTCGTAGGTGCGGCCATCGCCCATCACGCCAACCGATTTGACTGGCAGGAATACGGCAAACGCCTGGCTGGTCTTTTCGTACCAGCTTTGACCATCGGCTTCCTTGGTGTTGCGCAGTTCTTCGATGAAGATGGCATCGGCACGACGCAGCAGATCGGCGAATTCTTTTTTGACTTCACCCAGAATACGTACGCCCAGACCCGGACCCGGGAATGGATGACGGTACACCATTTCATGCGGCAGGCCGAGTGCCACGCCGAGCTCGCGGACTTCGTCCTTGAACAGTTCGCGCAATGGCTCCAGCAATTTCAGGTTCAGCGTATCCGGCAAACCGCCGACATTGTGATGGCTCTTGATGGTGTGCGCGCCCTTCTTGCCCTTGCCGGCGCTTTCGATGACGTCCGGGTAAATCGTGCCCTGGGCCAGCCACTTGGCGCTCTTGAGCTTGGCCGATTCCACCTGGAATACTTCGACGAATTCGCGGCCGATGATCTTGCGCTTGGCTTCCGGATCGGTAACACCCGCCAGATGACCCATGAACTGATCAGTGGCATCGACGTGAATCACTTTCACGCCCAGATTCTTGCCGAACATGTCCATGACCATCTTGCCTTCGTCGAGGCGCAACAGGCCGTGATCGACGAACACACAGGTCAGCTTGTCGCCGATGGCACGATGGATCAGTGCCGCCGCAACGCTGCTGTCGACCCCGCCGGACAGGCCGAGAATCACTTCGTCGTCGCCCACTTGTGCGCGAATCGACGCCACCGCTTCGGCGATGTAGTCAGGCATGTTCCAGTCCGGTTGGCAGCCGCAGATATCGACCACGAAACGTCCCAGCAACGCCTTGCCTTGCACTGTGTGCGTGACTTCCGGATGGAATTGCACGCCGTAGAAATGACGCGCCTCATCGGCCATGCCGGCAATCGGACAGTTGCCGGTCGACGCCATCAGCTTGAAGCCGGCCGGCATTTCATTGACCTTGTCGCCGTGACTCATCCAGACCTTCAGCATGCCATGGCCTTCGGCCGTGGTGAAATCGCTGATTTCCCTGAGCAAGGCAGTATGGCCGTGGGCACGTACTTCCGCGTAGCCGAATTCGCGCAGCAAACCGTTTTCCACCTTGCCGCCGAGTTGCTCGGCCATGGTTTGCATGCCGTAGCAAATGCCCAGTACCGGCACGCCCAGTTCGAACACCGCTTGCGGCGCGCGCGGGGTATCGCCTTCGGTCACGCTGTTGGGACCACCCGACAGAATCACGCCGGCAGCACCGTAATTGCGGACGAACTCATCGCTGACGTCGTAAGGATAGACCTCGGAAAACACGCCGGCTTCGCGTACGCGACGAGCAATCAGTTGTGTGACCTGGGAACCGAAATCGAGAATCAGAATTTTTGAGTGCATGAGAAAAAGCGCTTGGTAGCAACAGTGAGGAAAACAGCCGGTAGCCGGCTCCGGAAATACAAAACCGCTACGCAGGCAACACAGCCGGTAGCGGTAAATCAGTGACAACAGACATCAAGCGCTGCGTCGCGGCCGTCAGACCGGCGACGCACTGCCTTGCACGCCGGTCAGTCAGCGCGGTAGTTTGGTGCTTCTTTGGTGATCTGCACGTCATGCACGTGCGATTCACGCATACCGGCCGAAGTGATTTCGACGAACTCCGCCTTGTCGCGGAATTCTTCGATCGTGGCGCAACCGCAGTAACCCATCGAGGAACGCACACCACCCACCAGCTGATACAGAATCGCCAGTACGCTGCCCTTGTAGGCAACGCGGCCTTCGATACCTTCCGGCACCAGCTTGTCGGCATTGTTTTCGCCGTCCTGGAAATAGCGGTCGGCAGAACCGTCGGCCATCGCACCCAGGCTACCCATGCCGCGATACGACTTGTAGCTGCGGCCCTGGAACAGAATGACTTCGCCCGGCGCTTCTTCGGTACCGGCAAACATGCTGCCCATCATGACGCTGGAAGCACCTGCTGCCAGCGCCTTGGAAACGTCACCCGAAAAACGGATGCCGCCGTCAGCGATCACCGGCACGCCGGTGCCCTTGAGCGCCTGCGCCACATTGGCAATCGCCGAAATCTGCGGTACGCCGACACCGGCCACGATACGGGTGGTGCAGATCGAACCGGGACCGATACCGACCTTGACCGCATCTGCGCCATGCTCTACCAATGCCTTGGCGGCGGCTGCAGTAGCGATGTTGCCGCCGATCACTTCGACGTGCGGATAACGGGTCTTGACCCACTTGACGCGATTCAGCACGCCTGACGAGTGGCCGTGGGCGGTATCAACCACCAGCACATCCACACCGGCCGCCACCAGCAATTCGATGCGCTCATCATTGTCCGGGCCGACGCCGACTGCCGCGCCGACGCGCAGCTTGCCGTGTTCATCCTTGCTGGCAAACGGGTGAGCAGTGGATTTCTGGATATCCTTGACAGTGATCAGGCCGCGCAACTCGAAGTTGTCGTTGACCACCATCACGCGTTCCAGGCGATGCTTGTTCATCAGCCGCTTGGCTTCTTCCAGATCGGCGCCGTCCTTGACGTACACCAGCTTGTCGCGTGGCGTCATCTTGGCGCGCACTTCGGCGTCCAGTTCTTCTTCGAAGCGCAAATCGCGGTTGGTGATCACGCCGACCAGGCTGGAACCTTCCACTACCGGGAAACCGCTGATGCCGTGCTGTTCCGACAACGCGATCACGTCGCGGATCTTCATGGTCGGCGGAATCGTGATCGGGTCACGTACCACGCCGGATTCGAAACGCTTGACCTTGGAGACTTCACGCGCCTGTTCGCGGGCAGTCAGATTCTTGTGCACAATGCCGATGCCGCCTTCTTGCGCAATGGCAATAGCCAGACGTGCTTCCGTCACGGTATCCATGGCAGCCGACACCAGAGGAATGTTCAGCGCGATATTGCGGGTCAGGCGAGTAGCGAGGGATGTATCTTTCGGAAGAATATCCGAGTAAGCGGGGACGAGCAGCACATCATCGAATGTGAGTGCTTTTTGGAGAAGACGCATAGCATTTCCTATAGGCGCAAAACCGAATTATACAGAAAACTTTTATGGCAGTCGCGCAGCACTTGCATTTTTCCTGCTTTTGGCATCGGCCTTGAAGCCGATTGCACTCCGGCCGTGGCGAAATCGACACGCCGCCACCCGATTGCCTCCAACAATGCGTGCCCATTGCGGCCGCAGCGCAAGCTAGCTGCGGGCGGCTTTGACGCTCACGCGCTGGCGGCGTGAGTCTTTGGGATCGGCAATCAGCGGCCGGTAAATTTCAATCCGGTCCTGATCGCGCAATACGGTGTCGGGCGTTTTGAGCTTGCCGTAGATGCCGACCCGGCATACGGTCAGATCGATGGCGCTGCAGTCACGCAACAGCCCGCTCTGCATGATCGCTTGCTGAATCGTGGTGCCGTCGGCCACCATCAGCTCGCGGCGAATTTGCACATCCGGCGTGGCATAACAAATTTCAACTTGCAATTGTGCGCTTTCAGCCATATATATGTTCTGCACGTTTGCAAAATGAGTCGACGAAGCTGTTGGCGATCATGCTGAATACCGGACCGATCACCGATTCCAGGATGCGGCTGGAAAATTCGTACTGCATATCGAACTCGATCTTGCAGGCGTCGTCGCGCAAGGGCCGGAAATTCCAGCGCGCTTCGAAATGCCTGAACGGCCCCTCGACCAGTCGCATGGTCATGCTGGTCGGCGGTGCATTGGTGTTTTCAGTCGTAAACGACTGTTTGATGCCGTGATAGTTGATTTTGAGCTTGGCGGTAAGCTTGTCCTCCTGCCGCTCGATAATCTCGACCCCGCCGCACCACGGCAGAAATTCAGGATAGTCTTCGACACGATCAACCAGGTTGAACATTTGCTGTGCGCTATAGTTGATCAGGACTGTTTTTTGTACGACTGCCATGAAAGGTGGTCCGTTTGATAAAATCACGAAGTTGAAATTTTAACCGACCAGACAGGTTTTCCTACCAGATGAGCATAGTTGATAACAAAAAGGCCTTTTTCGATTACTTCATCGAAGACCGTTTCGAGGCCGGAATCGTCCTCGAAGGATGGGAAGTCAAGGCGATCCGCGCCGGTCGTGCACAGATCAAGGAAGCCTACGTGATCATCCGGAATGGCGAGATTTATCTGTTCGGCTGCCATATCAGCGCGCTGACCAGCACCTCGACCCACGTCCATCCGGAAACCACACGCACCAGAAAGCTGCTGCTCAACGCCGCCGAAATCAGCAAACTGATCGGCAAGGTAGAACGTTCCGGCTATACGCTGATGCCGCTCAACCTGCATTTCAGCAAAGGCCGCGTCAAATGTGAAATCGGCCTGGCCAAGGGCAAGAAGCAGCATGACAAGCGCGAAACCGAGCGGCAGCGCGACGGCCAGCGCGAAATTCAGGCCGCCATGAAAACTCACCGGCGCTGATCCTGAAGTCCCGGCGGACGGCGTTGCCAGTCTGCCAGGCAAGCGCGCACACGATTGACCACGGGCTGCCAGTCAGCCCGTTTTTCTTGCCGGAACACCCGCACCGTCGGATACCACAGCGACGGCGCGCCCTGCTCGCCCGGCTGCCCCCAGCGCCACTCCCCTTCGTAACGCAACATCAGCAGTGCCGGGATACCCAAGGCACCCGCCAGATGCACGATGGCAGTATCGACACTGATCACCACATCCAGATTCCCGATCAACGCCGCAGTCTGTGCCATATCGGTCAGTTCGGCACCGAATTCGCGTAGCTGTGGCCAGGCGGCGTGAGCCTCGGCATCTGCCGCCAGACGCTGCTGTTGCACACTGATCATCTCAACGTCGTCGCCCGCCAGCGGCAACAGATCGCTGAGCGCCATATCGCGACCGCGATTGGCTACGCTGTAACGCTGCCCGCGCCAGACCAGACCTGCCCGCAGCCGGCTGCCGGCCCGCGGACCAAGCCGTTGCGCCCATTGCGCCTGCAGTGCGGCGTCGGCAAACAGATACGGGGCATCTGCCGGCACCGTCGCCAGCCGCCAGCTCAATGCCAGCGGCAAACTCATCAGCGGACAATGCAGGTCATGCGGCGGCAATGCCTTGTCATTGGTAATGATTGTCAGCAATGCCGGCGGCAGCAGGCTTTCCAGCAATTGCGCCAACGGCGGCGGCACGCAGACGATGACCCGCGCCGCGGTTTCCGCCACCAGCGGGATATAACGCACGAACTGCAAACTGTCGCCCAAACCTTGCTCGGCCCACAGCAACACCGTTTTTCCGCTCAGCGCCGTCTGTCCCAGCCAGCGTGGCGCCTGACTTTTAATGGCGTGCATCTGCACATCGGGAATTCCCCAGCGCGCCTCATGCAGCGGCCAGCCGGCAGCGAAATCGCCAAGCATCAGCAAACTGTGGCTTTGTGCCACCTGTGCCGCGGCCAGATCGGGCTGCACACTCAGGGCTTCCTGATAACACCACAGCGCCTGATTCAGGCAATTCATCTTGCGCAGTACATTGCCGCGATTGAACCATGCCGAAGCCTGACCCGCTTCCAGCGCCAGAATGCGGTCATAGCAAAGCAAGGCTTCTTCGTGCCGGTTCAATTCCAGCAAGATATTGCCGCGCTGATTCAAGGCATCCAGATTGACCGGCGCCAGCGACAGCAGTTGATCCACATTGGCCAGCGCCAGCGCATATTGTTCCTGCCGGATCAGCATCAGGCCGCGTCGCAGCAGTACCGCGACATCGTGCGGTCGGCGGGATAGTTGCTGATCGCAATCTGCCAGCAGCGCGCTGACGGTATTGTTGCGCGCCAGCAGCACATGCTCCAGTCGCGGACTGCGCAACAGACATTGATCGTAAGCGGCCAAGGCTTCGTCGTAGCGCCCCATGGCGTGCAACAGATCGCCGCGGCTGCTGTGGGCAGGAAAGAAATCGGGTTCCAGCGCCAGCGCCTGATCCAGATACTGCAGACTATCCTGATGCCGGCCCTCGGTATTGGCTGCCACGCTTTGCACCATCAGCGTGACCAGATCATTGAGCGCGGATGCTGCCAGCATATCCATCATGCCGGCGCGCAAATGACATTGCCGCATGAAGCGACGGTGACCTTGCGATCAGGGTCCTGCACCTGCGCCCTCAGCTCTGACACCGCGCTGCTGACCGCCCATGAATCCGGGAATGGCACCTCGCCCGATATACCAATGTTCATATGATTTTCGCCCCCACGGCCCGATGAATGTAATGACGCACGGCGCCTTGATTGTTTTTTGATATTCCAAGCGAATATCAATTGATGAATAGCGAAAGTATCAATCACCCCCACCCGGAAAGTTCAGCCATGCCAGGTAAATAAACGTAAATTACGGTAAAGCTGCCCTTGGGCAGTAACGCTGCGCGACTTTGTCTGATCACAGTTTTCCTGCTGCAGCCCGCCCCTGCAGGCCATCATGCAAATTGTAAAGAGCCGGGATAAGGCGTTATATTGACATATCGGAAGCCATGGTTTTGCGGCATATTAGCGCCTGCTGACAGATAATATGTTCGTGTAAAGCGATTCCCGTCCAGTGCCTGAACAGCGCACTGCCAAAGGAGTTGCCGCAGGATAACTGTATCCAGGCAGCATGCACAGAGCAAGCAACTGTGGTTACCATCCCATACCCAAGAAAGTGAACTCAGTACCGATGTCAAAAGTATTGCTGATAGACGACGATATTGAACTCGTTGACATGCTCCGCGAATATCTGGAGCAGGAAAAATTTGAAGTGCGGGTCGCCCATGACGGCGAAACCGGCATTGTCGAAGCATTGTCCGGCAGCTACGCCATTGCCGTGCTCGACGTCATGATGCCGCGCCTGAATGGCCTGGAAACCTTGCGCCGGATTCGCGCCAAAAGCAATTTGCCGATCTTGATGCTGACCGCCAAGGGCGACGATACCGACCGCATCATCGGCCTCGAACTGGGCGCCGACGATTACGTACCGAAACCATGTACGCCGCGCGAACTGACCGCACGCGTGCGCGCCATTCTGCGTCGCACTGAAAGTGAACAGCCGGAATCCGGCAGTTACTCGCCGCTGTCGGTCGGCGCGCTGTCGATGTGGCCGGAACAACGGCGCGCCACCTGGTCCGGCCAGGTCCTGGAACTGACCAGCAGCGAATTCAACCTGCTGGAAGTGCTGGCACGCAATGCCGGCAAACCGGTCAGCAAACAACACTTGTCGGAACAAGGATTAGGCCGCCCGCTGGCGCGCTTCGACCGCAACATCGATGTCCACCTGAGCAGCATCCGGCAAAAAATCTCGGTGCTCGGCAGTGACAAGACTTGCATTCAGACCGTTTATCGCCTGGGTTACCAATTCATCAAGGAGTGACGGTGGGTCGTCTCTTCTGGAAATTTTTCTTTTTCATCATGGTGGCGCAACTGACGGCGACCATTGGCGTCGGCGTCATGATTTCACTGGAAAATCACGAACGCAACCAGCGCATCGCCGAAATCGATCACAGCCCATCCGCAACCACCATGATCAATGCCGCCGGCATGACCCTGCGCTACGGCGGCGTGGCAGCCTTGCGCGGCATGATCAAGCAGCTGCAACCGCATCAGTTATACGCCGTTGATGAACATGACCACGAGTTGCTCGGTCGTGATGTCAGCCCACACCTGATCGCGGAAGCGCGCTTACTGTTGGAGAACAACGGCCGCCGCCGCACAGTAGAACAAATCGCGGGCGCCGATGGCCACCACTACCTGCTATTCATGCCATCGTCGGGCAGTGGCTATGGCGGACGTCCGCCACAAGATGCCGAACATCACCAATCACCACCGCCGCCGATGCTGTTTCCGATGATGCCGATGTTGGTCGCCATCGTCGCCAGCCTGATTTTTGCCATGCTGCTGGCCTGGTATTTTTCATTACCGATTCGCCAGCTCAAGGCCGCATTTGCGCAAGCGGCATCCGGCAATCTGAATGACCGGCTGGCACCGTTAATGGGTAAGCGACGCGATGAATTGACCGATCTCGGCCGCGACTTTGATGCCATGACCGACAAATTGCGCGCCTTGATGGAAAGCCAGCGCCGTCTGCTGCATGATGTTTCGCATGAACTGCGTTCGCCGATTGCGCGCCTGCAAGCCTCGATCGGACTGGCCCGTCTGCAGCCTGAAAAAACCGCCATCACGATTGAACGTATCGAGCGCGAAAGCATTCGCATGGATAAGCTGGTCGGTGAACTGCTGACGCTGTCGCGGCTGGAAGCCGGTGTCACCGGTGCCATGGAAGATGAAATCCGCATGGATGAATTGCTGGCCGACATTATCGATGATGCCCGTTTCGAAGCCGAAGCCAACAGCCGTCACGTGGAAGGTAAAGTCGCGTGCCAGGCAGTCATCTTCGGCGGTGCCGAATTACTGTACCGGGCCATCGAAAATGTGGTGCGCAATGCGGTCAAGCAAACCGCGGCGGAGAGTACGGTCGTGCTCAATACCAGAGTCGACCGGATATCCGGCCTGTTGCACATCGCCGTGCTGGATCGGGGTCCGGGCGTGCCGGAAGAAGAATTGAAACTGATCTTTGAACCATTTTTCCGAAGCAGCCGCACCAGAAAAAATAGCAATGGCTACGGTCTGGGACTGACCATCGCGCGCCGCATCATCGAAGCGCACAACGGCCAGATTCGGGCTAGCAATCGCATCGACGGTGGTCTGTGCGTCGATATCACCCTGCCCTGTGAACCACGCGTTGGCGACGTCCCGGTCGGTCACTGAAGCTAGACTTCGCGTTAGGCTACCATCCGATGGTGAGATGGACCTCCAAACCTGTCTATCAAATTAGCCGATCAGTATAGTTTGACTGATCAGCAGTCTCAGCGGCGACAATGTCAGACTTCAATTCCACGATCAGCCCATTTTCAAGCTCGATAATGCGCTCCGATGCCTTAATCGTTTCCGGTCGATGTGCAACGACAATTCTGGTCAGGCCAAGATGAGCGAGCGCCTGATTTACCTTGAGTTCGTTAACGATGTCCAAATGACTGGTAGCCTCGTCTAGTGCCAGTATCTTCGGTTGCTTACATAAGGCTCGTGCTAGCAAGATACGTTGCTTCTGTCCTCCTGACAAACTGCTGCCCATGTCGCCGATCAGTGTCTGATATCCCATCGGCATGGTAGATATTTCATCATGAATGGCGGCAAGTCTGGCGCATTGGTACAAGTGTTCAAGATCTACTTGCGGATCGAAAAAGCTAATGTTGTCCAGTATAGAACCGGATAACAAGGTGTCGTCTTGCATGACAGTACCGATCAATTTTCGGTATGCGCTCAGTCCCAGCCGGGTAAGCGGTATGCCATCAATCAATACCTCACCTGCCGTCGGCTGCAGCAAACCTAAAATGATTTTGCATAGAGTTGTTTTTCCGCAGCCACTGGCACCGACGATAGCAATACTCTGTCCGGCAGGAATGCTCAGATTGATATCGTTCAGCAGCCACGGTTCGCCGTCTGCATAACGGAATCGGACATTGCGCAAGCTGATGCATGGATCAAGACGACTGATGTCGGTTTCCAGCTCACTTTCTTCTTCTATCGGCTCCAGCACAATGTCGGCCAGCCGAGCGCTATGCATGCTCAACATGTTGAGATTGACGAGCAGATCAACCAGGCTGAACAAACGGCCAGAAAAGGTGGCGGCGTAGCTGCTGAACGCCATCAGCATACCGACCGTCAGCGTATTTTGCATCACCAGACCGGCGCCAAGATAAAACACTGCCAATCCTTGCGCACCGAAAATGGCGGTGTTGCCGATCCTGAAGACAATGCTCAGCTTCTGTGTTTCCACATCACGATTGATAACATCCTGCTTGAGATTTTGCCAGTGGACACAACGTTGCGCCTCTTGTCCGAACAGTTTGACTGGGGTGACTGCACGCATGCTTTCGAAGAAATGACTGCTTTCCTTTGCAGCCAATACCAGCCGTTCCTGCGATGCCTCACGGAACGGGTAATAGAAAAACCAGCGGAACAATACATAAGTAGCAACGGCGACAATTACGACCAGACTAAGCTTTGGGCTATATAGCAACATCATGCACAGCGCCAGTAATGCCATCAAACCATCCAGCGCACTTTCGACGAACAAACTGGTCAGCGTAGCTTGAATCGCGCCGATGCTGCCGAAGCGAGATACGATGTCACCCAGATGACGTTTTTCAAAATACACAGAGGGCAAACGACATAAATGCGAGAACACCCGAGTGTTGTGCAGGGGAGTCAAAAGATTGATTGAATTGTACAAATAGTCGTTCATCTAACAAATGACTGCGGAGGGTCTGCAGAATTTGATCTGTGTACTTTTCTTTGTTGTTTTTGAATATGTCCGCGTCTGTGCGGCATTCCAATAAATCAGGCATCTTGGCTTTCATTATCCAATCTAGAAAATGCATGGTTTTTTTTGTCTGAACACCGATAGCGAGATGAAATGTAGGCTGATGTAAAGGCAGTGCCGTATGCCACCAGCCACCGGGCAGATAAAGAACGTCTCCAGGTTCTGTAACAACGTCTAAATAGATATCTTCGGGGGACTTATCTTCAGCTCCATTTATCTGGCTAGGCAATGGGATTTCTATTGTGGGCTTTTTAATTATCCAACGCTTCCTGCCAATAAGCTGAACAGCAAAAACATCATTCGTATCCCAATGAAAACCCAGTGACTCCTGATCTTTCTGAGAGAAATAACCATGTGCGTGCAATTTTTCTTGAATGTCCAATTGCAGATCATGGCAAATTTTAGCCATTGGAAGAGAATGAGCATTCATCCGATTGAATATCAGTGAAGCACCTTCTTCCAATAAATTTTTCAAGCGTGCGACATTGATACGTTTCGACTGTGTTTTTGATTCGAAATAAGATTCGAAATATGCGCTCTCGTCTTTGCGCTCTCCATTCATATAAATGGAAAGGCTTGGATGCGTGAAGGGGCAATCGAACAAATACTGATCGATTGCCTCTTGACTATTTGAATAGGCATGTACTTTTTTGAGTAGAGCAGGCGAAATTCGATAGTGGTTTTCAAAAAATGAGGCAGGAAATTTCATCGGTAGTTCTCTCATCGACAGTAGGAGCCAGAAACGTCGTTATTTCCCCAATTGGTCCAATTACCAGGAAGTGGCGCGCACATTCCTGCACCATCGGTACCCAGACGAAAATCCAGCATTCCTCCTCCTGCTTGCATTACATTTCCAGAAAAAGATTGATTGTTAATGGAGATGGTGATGGCGGTATCGCCATGACTGTTGATAGATCCTTCCACGGAGTAGGGAATACCATCAATACTCATGCTGCCATTGTTTTCGTTTACATTTACATTGGTGTAATCATGTCCATCATGTCTAAAATCTGGGATGGTAATTGCACCACTAACAAAATCCAATTCTGACTCGGTAAGATTGCGCATGTAAACTCCTCGGTTGGAAATTGGTATCTTTTTACGCTGTTACTTGCCTAGGTTAATAGGACCGTACACACGCGTGACGGAACTTCCGAATCCTCCTTGCACTACCAGATAGTCACATAACAATGAGGAGGTATTTTGAGCTGAGCAATTTGCCACATACAACTGATAGTGATTACTGTTTTGATATAAAGGCAATTGAATATCAAACAAAAATGCAGAATCTATATGTTGTTTTAATATTCGATTCGCTTCTTCTTTTGATACTTCCATGAATGGTATATCTGAGAAATCAATCAGATTTTTCAGAAAACCATATCTCTGATTGAAAACCTCAACCGGGGTCATTTTTTTTTCGTGAGCAAGCAATATCGAGTCCGATGCCGAACTCAAAAAAAGGAACAATATGCATACGATATTTTTTATGTAACTCATATTGACATTGACTGTATCGAAAATGAATGTTCTTGTTAATCTGACTATGTTGATACCCGAAGGCGGCAACAAGGAAATAAATCGCTGTACATATCCCTGCAAAAAAATCTTCTTCTTTTCATGTGGATAATATGCAGTTGCTATTAGGAAATAATAATCGTATAAATATTGCATTTTTATAAATTTCTTATCGAGAAAAAATTGAGAATGTAAATTTATCAAAATAAATAATCATTAAAAAATAGAATAAATTTTGCTTCGCCTTGGATCGTAATATCGATAATCTTGACTACTCAAAACGCAAGCGCCTATTTGGTGCCATCTTGGATGCGACACAAATTACCCGCGAGCACCCGACATTGCACCAAAAACGTTTCTGCCCCCCCCCAAAATACGGCTTGCATACTTTCATTGCCGCTCTATCGCTGCCAGCAGCGGCTCCGTTACCCATTCCCAAATCCTGCGTTTATCCTGGATGACGTCTGCCTCCAGCGTCATGCCGGGTTTCAGCATTTGCATCCGACCATAGGCGTCGACGGATTGGCGCTGCGGACGTACCTTGATGCGATACAGAGCTTCGCTACTATTGAAACCAGAAATGTTTTGCTCCGCATTGCTGAGAATGGTACTGGCCAGATGTTGCGGCAACTCCGATGGGGCGAATGGCGTTTTGCTGACATCGATGACAACCCCCAATTGCAAACCAAATTTCTGATACGGATAAGCCTGATACCGCAACGCTACCTGCTGGCCCGTGGCTACAAAGCCAGCGGTACGACTGGGTGCATAAAGATGCACTTCCATTGTGGGATGATTGGCGGCATCACTATTTATGCGGCGCGGAATCAACGTCGCCAGCATCTGCCCGGCAGCCACTGTCTGTCCCGGCTCGTAAGCGATTGCGGTAATTGCACCGGCATGCGGCGCGGTAATCAGGGTAGATTTTCTATTCAGATTTTCCGTGACTTCCTGCTGCAGGATGGCGCTGGCACGCTCCAGTTGCGCCAACTCGGTCGCCAGTTCCGTGTCGATTGCGGCCAGTTCGGAGATCAATCCCAGCCGAGTGGTTTCAAGCTGAACGTGGTTACGTTTGAGACTACCCAGCCTGGCCGCCATATCAATGCTCTCTTCCTGTTTTTGCTGCGTCTGTGCAGCGGATACATAGCCGCTCTGTTGCAGCATGTCGAATTTGGCAAGGCTGTGTAAAGCCAACTGGTGTCGACGAAGGGCGAGTGCAATTTCATGCGCCAGATGTTCTGTTTCCAGCCGCAGATTCTGCAGACGTTGCTTAACCACCCGCTTCCGGTCGCGATATTGGGTGATGCGCAGGCGCTGTTCAGATTCCAGCGTCTGCTGACGCATTGCTAATTGTTGCGCCACCAATGCCGTGAGTTCGCCGTCTGCGCCATATCGAGCAGTCGACAGTTCGAACAGCACTTGCCCCGCAACGACGCTCTGCCCCTCTTCAACATGGCCATGCGTGAGGACGCCGGCATTTGGTGCAGCAATGCGAATGCTGCCGGCTTGTGCAACGGTGATACCTGCGATGCGGGATTTTCGGGTCACGGCGCCAAATGCGATGAAGGCAACCAATGCTGTCGCCAACAAGAGCGAGCAACTGGCCACCAGCCAGGCCGATAGCGGCTGGGCCAAACGTATCGCGCCGAGCGCATGCTTGTTGCCAGCAGACAAAGCCTCATGACGAAACAATGGCAATGTAGCCGTGACCTGGCCTGGAAGAGTCAATTTATCAATCCTGTTGAGGTATTGAACAAAAGCGGAAGTTGGAGCAACGACAAGACGAGGACGAACTTGATTACGCACCTGCAGATCAATGCGCCAATCAGATTGCTATCGACTACATTTTGACGAATATTGACACATCGACAATTTTCAAAAAAGCGATTACTCAAATCAAAAACAGAAAACCGTTTTGAATTTATTTATTTCTATTAAAAATTTGAAATTATTCGAATGCCAGACGAACGAATCAGTCAGCGAGTTACTGACACTGTTATGCATGGCGACCGGGATCACCAGCGCCACGGAAAGTAAACTATGCTGGAGAGCCCAGTGCATATCAACACCAGAGTAGATCGGCTATCGTGCCTGTTGCACATCGCCGTGCTGGACCGTGGCCCGGGCGTACCGGAAGAAGAACTGGATTTGATTTTCGAACCGCTTTTTCGCAGCAGCAGAACCAGAAAAAACAGCAATGGTTACGGTCTGGGACTGACCATCGCCCGTCGTATCATCGAAGCGCACAACGGTCATATCCGCGCCGGCAATCGCATCGACGGCGGCTTGTGCGTCGATATCACCTTGCCTTGTGAATTATTGGCTGGCGGCGCCCGCTCCCGTGGCTGAAGCGGAACGCCGGCCAGTCGCTTACTTCGGCTGTGCTTTCACCACTTGCATGGCGCTCGCAATCAGCGTACTCATCTCGCCAAGGTTGGCTGGCACGATGATGGAGTTGTTGGTCTTGGCCAGTTGCGAGAAGGCGGCGACGTATTGCTCTGCCACTTTCAGGTTGACGGCATCGGACCCGCCCGGTTGCTGGATCGCGGCAGCGGTCTGACGAATCGCTTCGGCGCTGGCCTGGGCAATCGCCACGATGGCGGCGGCCTGACCTTCGGCGCGGTTAATCGAGGCCTGCTTCTCACCTTCCGACTTGGCAATCGAGGCTTCGCGTTCACCGGTCGCGATATTGATCTGTTCTTGCTTGCGCCCTTCCGAGGCCGCGATCAGCGCGCGCTTTTCACGTTCAGCTGTAATCTGCGCCTGCATCGCGTGCAGAATTTCCTTGGGCGGCGTCAAGTCCTTGATTTCATACCGCAAGACTTTGACACCCCAGTTGGCGGCTGACTCATCGATGGCGTTGACGATGGTGGTGTTGATGTGGTCACGCTCTTCGAATGTCTTGTCCAGCTCCATCTTGCCGATCACGGAACGCAGTGTGGTTTGCGCCAGTTGCGTGATTGCCGAAATGTAGTTGGATGAGCCATAGGAAGCGCGCATCGGGTCGGTAATCTGAAAATACAGGATGCCATCCACTTGCAATTGCGTATTGTCACGCGTGATGCAAACCTGTGGCGGCACGTCGAGCGGAATTTCCTTGAGAATGTGCTTGTAGGCGACGCGATCAATGAATGGCACCACGATATTGAGGCCGGGGCCCAGTGTGGCGTGATATTTACCGAGACGTTCCACCACCCAGGCGTGCTGCTGCGGGACCACTTTGATGGTTTTCACCACGAATACGATAGCGATGAAAAAGATAACCAGTGTGACGCTGCCGAACATAGACGTTCTCCTTATTGACCAGCGACAATCAGACGACTGCCGCGTATTTCACGAATGACAAAATGCCCTGCTGCCGGCGTGCTGCCGGGTTCCAGTTCGACGTCCCAGTCTGCGCCGCGATACGGTACCCGCGCCACGCTGACGCCGTCTTCCGTCTGCCAGTGATCGACCCGGATGCTCTGACCAATATCCAGCAATACATTGGGGTCGCGCGAAGCACTATTTTTTTTGTGTTTGCCGAAACGGCTGCGACGCAGCAAGCCGGTGGCGATGAAACCGACTGCAGCGGCCGCCAGCAACTGCCACTCCAGCGATCCGCCCAACAGCGCGACGGCGCCGCCGGCGACCAGACCGATGGCGATCATCAGTAAATAAAATGTGCCACTGAACAGTTCGGCCACAATCACCAGACCTGCCAGCACAAACCAGATTGCCCAATCCATCATGTTATTTACCTCTCTTCTGGCATCAGCATGGTGCCGCAACGGCGAACACCCGGAATGCGCGCACAGTGTACCCTACAAAAACAAAAACGCGGGCTGTAAGCCCGCGTTCCCGTTGTGGTCAGGTATCAGAAAATCGCCGGTCGCGCAGACCGAACGACCTTACTTTACCGTTGCCAGTTTTTGCCATGTATCGATCACCGAATCAGGATTCAGCGAAATCGATTCAATGCCCTGCTTCATCAGCCACTCGGCAAAGTCCGGGTGATCCGAAGGACCCTGACCGCAGATACCGACATACTTGCCCTTCGCCAGGCACGTCGCAATGACCTTGCTCAGCAAGGCTTGCAAGGCCGGATCGCGCTCATCGAAATCGGCTGCCAGCAATTCCATGCCGGAGTCACGATCCAGACCCAGCGTCAGCTGCGTCAAGTCGTTGGAGCCGATCGAGAAGCCATCAAAGAATTCCAGGAACTGCTCCGCCAGAATCGCATTGGAAGGCACTTCGCACATCATGATCACGCGCAAACCGTTTTCACCGCGCTTGAGACCGTTCTTGCCGAGCAGGTCGATGACCTTCTCAGCCTGACCCAGGGTACGCACGAATGGCACCATGATTTCAACGTTGGTCAAACCCATGTCGTTGCGCACGCGCTTCATTGCCAGACATTCCATTTCGAATGCTTCGGCGAAGTCGGCAGACAGGTAACGCGCCGCGCCACGGAAACCCAGCATCGGATTTTCTTCGTCCGGTTCGTAACGCGAACCGCCGATCAGCTTCTTGTATTCGTTGGACTTGAAGTCCGACAAACGCACGATCACCGGCTTCGGCCAGAATGCTGCGGCAATGGTGGCAATCCCTTCAGCCAGCTTGTCGACATAGAATGCCTTCGGCGATGCATGACCACGCGCCACCGATTCAACTGCCTTCTTGAGGTCGGCGTCGATGTTCGGGTATTCCAGAATCGCGCGCGGGTGAACGCCGATATTGTTGTTGATGATGAATTCCAGACGCGCCAGACCAACGCCGCTGTTGGGAATCGACTGGAAGTCGAATGCCAGTTGCGGATTGCCGACGTTCATCATGATCTTCAGCGGGATCGGTGGCAGTTCGCCACGGGCGACTTCGGTGATTTCGGTTTCCAGCAGGCCGTCGTAAATCTTGCCTTCATCGCCTTCGGCGCAGGAAACGGTGACCAGATTGCCGTCTTTCAGGATATCGGTGGCATCGCCGCAACCAACCACGGCCGGCACACCCAGTTCACGCGCGATGATCGCCGCGTGGCAGGTACGGCCACCGCGATTGGTGACAATCGCTGCGGCGCGCTTCATGACTGGTTCCCAGTTCGGGTCGGTCATGTCGGCGACCAGCACATCACCCGGTTGTACCCGTTCCATTTCGGACGCATCGCGAATCACGCGCACCGGACCGGCACCGATTTTTTGACCGATAGCGCGGCCGATGGCCAGCACATTGCTCGAACCCTTGAGCTTGAAGCGTTGCTGCGCATCAGTCGCTTTTTGTTGCGACTTCACGGTTTCCGGACGCGCCTGCAAAATGTACAGCTTGCCGTCACGGCCATCCTTGCCCCACTCGATATCCATCGGACGCTGATAGTGCTTCTCGATGATGGTAGCGTACTTCGCCAGTTCGACGATTTCGGCGTCGTTGAGCGAATAGCGGTTGCGCAGTTCGACCGGCACATCGACCGTTTTGACCGACCGGCCGGCCTTGGCTTCACCGGTGAATTCCATCTTGATCAGCTTGGAGCCGATGTTGCGACGGATGATCGGCAACTTGCCTTGCTCCAGCATTGGCTTGTGGACATAGAATTCGTCAGGATTGACCGCACCCTGCACCACGGTTTCACCGAGACCGTAGCTGGAAGTGATGAACACCACATCCTTGAAGCCGGATTCGGTATCAATCGTGAACATCACGCCGGCGGCGCCGACGTCGGAACGCACCATGCGCTGCACACCGGCCGACAGCGCGACTTCGGCGTGGGTAAAGCCTTTGTGGACGCGATAGGAAATGGCGCGGTCGTTATACAGCGACGCGAACACATGCTTCATGGCTTCCAGCACGTTCTCGATACCGACCACATTGAGGAAGGTTTCCTGCTGGCCGGCAAACGAAGCGTCCGGCAAATCTTCGGCGGTTGCCGACGAACGCACGGCGAACGACATTTCGCTGGTCGAATCACTGACCAGACGGTCGTAATAAGCCTTGATTTCCTGTTCCAGACGCGGCTGGAATGGTGTCTCGACGATCCATTGACGGATTTCGGCACCGGCTTGCGCCAGCGCCCGCACGTCTTCGATATCGAGCGACTCCAGGCGGTCAGCAATGCGCTTGGCCAGTGTGGTGCCGCCATTGACGCTGTGCTCGAGGAAATCGCGGAACGCCTGCGCCGTGGTGGCAAAGCCACCCGGCACACGCACGCCGGCACCAGCCAACTGGCTGATCATTTCACCGAGTGATGCGTTCTTGCCGCCGACGGACTCCACATCCGTCATGCGCAAATGTTCAAAGGAGACTACGTAAGCAGCCCCCTGGGTAGTACCCATATTTACTGCGTTGGACATAACAACCTCTAGTTTGATGATAAGAAATCTTCACGCGCGCGGCATTCGTCTTTAGTTGTTTGTTTTTATGCGACGATGGCGACATAATTGGCAGGCTCAAAAAACGCGCGCAGGATCCGAGGACGTTTGCAAAGGCAAACATCCATATCAGTTCGGTCAATCCGCGCAGCTGTTTCAGACTCATTTTGAGCTAGCTTCTTACTTTGATGCATGGCATTTTACAGGCTAGCCGGCGATTTTTTCACCCCGGCCTTCTTTTTTTATCGTTTATTTTGAACAACACCATGCCAGATCAAGCTTCCCCTGCCAGCCCGACCCAACCCGGACCGATCAACCGCACCGTCTTCTTTGTCTCCGACGGTACCGGCATCACCGCAGAAACACTGGGCCATTCGGTACTCAGCCAGTTCGAGTTGCGATTCAAGCAAGTCCGGCTGCCATTCGTCGATACGCTGGACAAGGCGCACGACGCCACCCGCCGCATCAATGAAGTGGGCGCCCTCGAAGGCAAGCTGCCGATCGTGTTCTCGACGCTGGTCAAGCCTGATCTGTCCGCCGTGCTGCGCCACGCCAAGGCGATGCATATGGATTTGTTCCAGACCTTTGTCGAGCCGCTGGAACAGGAACTGGGTGTCAAATCGACCCATACCATCGGCCGCAGCCACAACACCGCCGACTCGGAAGAGTACAAAAATCGCATTGAAGCGATCAATTTTTCGCTAGCGCATGATGATGGTCAATCCAACAAGAATCTGGCGGCAGCCGATGTCATCCTGGTGGGCGTGTCACGTTCGGGCAAAACCCCGACCAGCCTCTATCTGGCCATGCAATATGGCATCAAGGCCGCCAATTACCCGTTGATTCCGGAAGATTTCGAGCGCGACAAGCTGCCCTCGGGACTGGTCGAGTTCAAGAAAAAGATCTTTGGTCTGACGATTGCGCCGCAACGGCTGTCGGAAGTACGCAACGAACGGCGGCCGGGCAGCAAATATGCCGCGCTGGAAAATTGCCGCTATGAAATTAATGAAGCAGAGAAGATGATGCGCCGCGAAGGCATCCGCTGGATGTCATCCACGGCCAAATCGATTGAAGAAATCGCTGCCACCATCCTGCAGGAAATCAAACCGGAAATACGCTGAACCGGCAACAACTGACAGGGATGAACATGCATGTCATCCCTGCCCTTCATCCTCGCAAGTTCAGGCGGCGGCCTTGACGTCCGGATTCAGCAAGTTCGGCGGCGTATTGCCGGACAAGGCTGCAATCAGATTATCGGCAGCGCAATTGGCCATCGCCAGTCGCGTTGGCGTTGAAGCGCTGGCGATATGCGGCGTCAACACCACATTCGACAGGCCGAGGAAATCCGGATTGAAAGCCGGTTCATTTTCAAACACGTCCAGCCCGGCTGCAGCGATGCCGCCAGCGCGCAATGTCGCAATCAAGGCGGCGTCATCGACGATGCCGCCGCGCGCCAGATTGATCAGCGTCGCCTGTGGCTTCATCAATGCCAGTTCTGCGGCACCGATGGTGTGATGCGACGCCGCCGAATACGGCAGCACCAGAATCACGTGATCGGCAGTACGCAACAATTCTTCCTTGCCGACATGCCTGGCATTGTTGGCACGCACTTCCAGCTCCGGCGACAGGCGCGAACGGTTGTAGTACAACACGTTCATGTCGAAACCCATCGAGCGCCGCGCAATCGCCTGCCCGATCCGTCCCATGCCGATGATACCCAGCGTCGAACCATGGACATCCGGGCCGACGAAGCTGTCATAGCTCCATTTTTTCCAGTGACCGGCACGCAGCCAGTGTTCCGATTCGGTGACCCGGCGTGCGGTCGCCATCAACAAGGCCCAGCCAAAATCGGCCGTGGTTTCATTCAGGACATCCGGCGTATTGGTGGCCATCACGCCAGCCTTGGTGGCCGCTGCCAGATCGATATTGTTGTAGCCGACCGCCATGTTGCAGACCGCCTTCAGTTGCGGATTGGCGGCAAACAAGGCCGCCGTCACCGGCTCGCTCGGGGTGGCGAACAAGCCATCCTTGCCCTTGGCTTTCACCAGCAGTTCATCGGCAGTGAAGATGCGGTCATCCTGATTGGATTCGACATCGAAGTGCTGCGACAGACGTTCCAGCACTTCGGGAAAAACGGCGCGGGCCACAAATATCTTGGGTTTCATGCAAGTCTCTGGTTATAAGAATGTATGGAGTTCAGGCCGTCACTTCAGAAAGAAAATGAAAGTCATGATCGCGAACAATGGTATCAGTATCCCGAACGACCATGCCATGTAGCCAAAAAACGATGGCATCTTGATGCCGCGCTCTTCGGCAATCGCCTTGACCATCATGTTGGGCGCATTACCGATATAGGAGTTGGCGCCCATGAACACCGCACCGGCAGAAATGGCCGCCAGCGTGGTCGCCATCGTCGTCATCAACGTCTGCGCATCACCCGAAGCGGTATTGAAAAACACCAGATAGGTCGGTGCATTGTCCAGGAATGAGGACAGCAAACCGGTGACCCAGAAATACATGGCATCGTTGGGCTGACCATCCGGCCCGGTAACAGCGCGCACCACGGCGCCGAAAGCACCAGACTCACCGGCGCGCAACATGGCGATGACCGGGATGATGGTGACGAAAATGCCGGCAAACAACTTGGCGACTTCCTGAATCGGTCCCCACGAAAAATCATTGCCGGTGCGCGCCGATTTCGGCGTCACCCACAAGGAAACCAGCGTTACCCCGATCAGCGCCACATCGCGCAACAGATTCTGCAATTCGACCGGCGTCCCCATGACGGAGAAGCTGATGCCCGACTTCCACAAACCGCTCATCAATACCAGGCCGATCACTATCAGCAGCAAGACAAAATTGAGTTTGCCTTCGAAGCGGATGCCGGAGTCCGGGGTCGGGTCCAGCGCCGGCGCAAACTCTTCTTCCTTGTTGTGATAGTAGTGACGATCAATCAGATAAAAGATCGCCAACAGCGAAATACAGACGAACAGCGTTTCCGGAAAGATGTGCTGCATGGTCCAGAAAAAATCGACGCCTTTCAGGAAACCGAGGAACAATGGCGGATCACCAAGCGGCGTCAGCGAACCGCCGGCATTGGCCACCAGGAAAATGAAAAACACCACGATATGCACTGCATGCTTGCGGTTGTCATTGGCGCGGATCAGCGGCCGGATCAGTAACATCGAGGCGCCGGTGGTGCCCATGAAACTGGCCAGCAGTGTGCCCAATGCCAACAAGCCGGTATTGAGCGCCGGAGTGCCGTGCAGGTTGCCGCGCACGCAAATGCCACCGGCCACCACGAACAGCGCCATCAATAAAGCAATGAAGGGAATGTACTCGGCCAGCATGGCATGCACCGCCCCGGCCACCGCCGAATGGGAGCCGAAAACCATGGCAAACGGCAGCAGAAACGCCACCGACCATGCCAGTGCAATCTTGCCGAAGTGGTGATGCCAGAAATGGGAAAACAGCAACGGACCCACGGCAATCGACAACAGCAAACCGATGAACGGGATCCCCCACAGCGCCGACAGGGTACTGCCGTCAAGATCGGCAGCGCTGGCTGCCAGAGGGAACAACAGGCAAGCCAGCAGCGCGCTGGCAGAAACGAAGAATTTGGTAGGCAATTTCAGTCCTGACGATATCAAAGAAACAAGCAGCAATGGTGTCGCACAATACAACAGCGTGATGCCTCAATGCAACCCTTCCCGGTCATGATCGTGCCTGGCCGCCCTCCCCGGCAACCTCAAGGGGTTTTGATATCGAACACCTGGCGCAGGTAATTGACATAGGCCGCATCGTCACACATATTCTTCGATGGCGTATCCGACAGTTTGGCCACCGGCTGACCGTTGCAACGGACCATTTTCATGACCACCTGCAATGGCGTATAGCCGAGATCATTGGTCAGATTGGTGCCGACGCCAAAGGCCACGCGCGCGCGATCCTTGAAGCGCAGGTACAAGGCCACCACCTTGTCGAAATCAAGTCCGTCCGAAAAGATCAGCACCTTGCTGGCCGGATCGACGCGCATCTCGCGATAGTGCTGAATCAGTCGCTCGCCCCAGTCGAACGGGTCGCCGGAATCGTGGCGGGCGCCGTCAAACAGCTTGCAGAAATACATGTCGAAATCGCGCAGGAACGCGTCCATGCCATAGACATCGGACAACGCAATGCCGAGGTCGCCGCGATATTCGCGCGCCCACATTTCAAACCCGTAGATTTGCGAGTCGCGCAGACGCGGGCCCAGTGCCTGACAGGCTTGCAGGTATTCATGCGCCATCGTGCCCAGCGGCGTCAGATCATGCTGCATCGCGAACAGCACATTGGAGGTGCCGGCAAAGTGTCCGCCCATGGTCTGCTTCATGGTTTGCATCACTTCCGCATGCCAGCTGCGCGAGAAGCGCCGGCGCGTGCCGTATTCCGCGATATTGCAACCGGCCAGCACCGGATTGCCGGTAATCATGGCGATCTTGTCGCGCAGGCGCACCCGGCCTTGTTCGTAATCGGGCGTGCGTTGCGTGGCGCGGAAATACACTTCGTTGACAATCGCCAGCACCGGCACTTCGAACAGAATCGTATGCAGCCACGGGCCCTTGACCTGAATTTCGATCTCGCCGTTGGCCGCAGCCGAAGGCGTGACACTGATGTATTTTTCGCTCAGGTGAAACAGGCCGAGGAAATCGACAAAATCGCTCTTGATGAAACGGAAGCTGCGCAAGTAGGCCAGCTCTTGCTCTTGAAAACGCAACCGGCACAAGGCCGCTATTTCGGCCTTGATTTCATCGATGTAAGGGGTCAGATCGACATCCGCATTGCGGCATTTGAAACGATACTCGACCTGCGCGCCGGGAAAATGATGCAGTACTACTTGCATCATCGTGAATTTGTACAGATCCGTGTCAAGCAACGAAGAAATAATCATGTTTCGGGTCGCAGGGTAAATACCAAAGTGACGAAATGAAAAAAGCGCAACAGCCACCGGGCCGCCATCTTAACCCGGATTGCCATCGGCCTGCGCCTGCCCAACGCTAGCGCATGGCTGCTGCCGGACGGCGTCCGCGCACATAGGTATCGGCCGGCATATAGCCGGTGCCATCCAGATATCGCCAACTGCCGAGTACGGTATGGCCATCCTTCTGCGTCAGCGTACCGATGAAGGCGCCCATGCTGGATTGCTGATCCAGCGCGCGGAACATGACCGGTCCCAGCGGCGTCGGCAGACTCAGGCCACGCATCGCCAGCACCAGTTTCTCACTGTTGTCGGTACCGGCTTTCCTGATGCCTGCAGTAATCGCCAGCATGGCGCTGTAGCCGAATACGCTGGCCAGATGCGGCTGCTCGCCGAAACGTTTGACATAGGCCTCGACAAAACGCTGATGCTCAGGCGTGGCGAGCTGCTCCGACGGATAGCCGATCACGGTCCAGCCATTGAGTGCGCTGCTGATCGCTTCATCGCGCGACTCACTGGAGGACATCGAGAACACCCGTGCCGAACTGAACAAGTCTTCGCGCCGGCCTTCGGCCGCAAACGCTTCCATGTCGGCACCGAACGTGACATTCAAAATGGCATCGGGATTGGCTTGCTTGATGGCCTTGACCGCCACCGCAGCATTCATCTTGCCGAGCGCCGGCCATTGCTCGGCGACAAAGCTGACATCGGGACGACGTTCTTTGAGCAGCAACTTGAAATTGGCAACCGCGCTCTGACCGTACTCGTAATTCGGGGCAATGATGGCCCAGCGCCGCAACGGCAACCTGGCCGCCTGCTCGGCCAGCATCGCCGCCTGCATGTAGGTCGATGGCCGCAAGCGGAAGGTATAGCGGTTGCCCTTGTCGAGCGTGATGGCATCGGTCAGCGCATCGCCCACCACGAATACGGTCTTGGTGGCAGCGGCGGTTCTGGCGACTGCCAATGCCACGTTGGAAAGCATGGAACCGGTCAGCACTTCAACCTTGTCGGCATTGATCAGCGACCGCGCATTTCGGACGGCGTCGTCGGCGCTGCCATCGTCGTCGCGCGACACCAGCACGATCTGACGTCCCAGCACGCCGCCTTCGGCATTGATCTCGGCCGCCGCCAGCGTGGCGCCGTTGCGATAGGCCAATGCGCCGGAGGAGCGCGCGCCATGACTGTTGATCAGGCCGATCCGGATCTCCTTTGCTGCCAGCGCCGGCACGCTCGCCAACAACATCGCCGAGGCCGTCAGGAATGTCGCCAGCCAATGCCAGCCCGCCCTGTGCTTCACTTGTACCTCATTCACGCCTTGCCTCTGCCTTGAGCCCATGGATATTTCATATTTACTTATACGTAATGTGTATAAGCCTCATTTGTGAGAAAAGTTGAATTGCCTTAAAATACAAGGCTTTCCAGCCGTTTGTACAGGAATTGTTGCGCAAGCCTCGTATTTGCCCGGCAAATAACGAAGCCGGACGCGGGTCAGGGTGCCACCAAAACCGATAACGGGCAAAATTTACAGCAGATTTGCCCGCGTCATATTGCCATTGATTCAAGCTGAATTCATCGCTGCATTTAAGAAAATTTACAGATAGGACTGTTATGACCCACGTTGTGACCGAATCCTGCATCCGCTGCCGTTATACGGACTGCGTTGATGTATGCCCGGTTGATTGCTTCCGCGAAGGCCCGAATTTTCTCGCCATTGATCCGGACGAATGCATCGACTGCGCCGTGTGCGTGGCCGAATGCCCGGTCAATGCGATTTATGCGGAAGAGGACGTGCCTGCAGATCAGCAGGAATTCATCAAGCTCAATGAACAACTGGCACGCAACTGGCCATCCATTACCAAGACCAAGGCGCCGCTGGCCGAAGCAGAAGAATGGAAAGATGTCGTGAAAAAGCTGGAGTTTCTGCAGCGCTGATTGACCTTGCGCCGCTGGCGCAATGCCGGACGCTGCCTGCATCGGTGCAGAGCAGCCGCCGGGCCTCCGATTCACTTCTAGCCAACCAGCCAGGATAGCCCCGCAGCCATCGCTACGCGCAAACATCCGGGCCGACAGCCAATTGAGTGTGGAAATACCTCTCAACTGAAACAGGAATTTGACAATTTTATGAATACCACCGTCAAGAGTGCCGATGCCGGCACGACCACAATCGAAACCGATGCCGTCATCGTCGGCGCCGGTCCGGTCGGACTTTTTCAAGTATTCGAACTCGGCCTGCTGGAAATCAAGGCGCACGTGATCGACTCGCTGGCGACCGTCGGCGGCCAGTGCGTCGAACTCTACCCGGACAAGCCAATCTATGACATCCCTGCGGTTCCGGTCTGCACTGGCCAGGAACTGACCGACAATCTGCTCAAGCAGATCGAGCCGTTCGATCCGACCTTCCATCTGGGTCAGGAAGTCACCGTGGTGCAAAAGCGCGAAGACGGACGCTTCGACCTGGAAACATCGGCCGGCACCAAATTCATTACCAAGACCATCTTCATCGCTGCCGGCGTCGGTTCGTTCCAGCCGCGCACGCTGAAGGTCGACGGCATCGAACAGTTTGAAGGCTCGCAACTGTTTTACCGCGTCAAGAATCCGGATCAGTTTGCCGGCAAGAATATCGTCATCTGCGGCGGTGGCGACTCGGCGCTCGACTGGGCGCTGAATTTCGTCGGCAAGGCGGAATCGGTGGTGCTGCTGCATCGTCGCGACGAATTCCGTGCGGCACCGGCATCGGTGGCCAAGATGAAGGAACTGTGCGAACAGTACGAAATGCAATTCCTGGTTGGTCAGGCCACCGGCTTTGAAACCAAGGACGACAAACTGTCCGAAATCAAGGTTACCGGCGCCGACGGCGTTACCCGCCGCATGCCGCTGGATATGCTGCTGGTGTTCTTCGGCCTGTCGCCAAAACTGGGGCCGATTGCAGAATGGGGCCTGGACATTGAGCGCAAGCAACTGAAAGTGGTTGATACCGAAAAGTTCGAAACCAACGTTCCCGGCATTTTCGCGGTGGGCGATATCAACACTTACCCCGGCAAGAAAAAGCTGATTCTGTCCGGCTTCCACGAAGCCGCACTGGCGGCGTTTGGCGCCGCGCCTTACATCTTCCCGGAAAAGAAGATTCATATGCAGTACACGACGACATCGCCGAAGTTGCACAAGATTCTCGGTGTGGAAACACCGGTTTTCGATTAAATGCAACACTGCACCGCAATCAGCCCCTGCTTCGACAGGGGCTTTTTGTTGCCCGTGCCAAAATAAAAATGCAAATAAAAATTTCCATACTGCAACCAACTTCGGCCTTATGACGATAAACAACGCTTAAATTTCCCAAGGGAAAAGCCCGGGCTTAAAAATCCAACGGCAGAAAATTTACTGTTATATTGCTGTTCTAGCATTGCCTTGTAAATGGTAAGACCAAACAAAGCGTGCTAAAATATTGCGTTGCAACATAATCAAGATTGATGTCTGCGCTATTTCAGCTTTTTGCCTTCAACTTGTCAGCCAGCATCATGCGTAAAGGTCAGCTATGCTTTATCAAATCCATGAATTGAATCGTGCCTTTTTGAATCCGATGATGCAGTGGGCAGAAACTTCCGCCAAATTGTTTTCCGACCCGGTTTCTCCTTTTGCTCACACCCCTTTCGCGCAACGCATCGCCGCCGGTTACGAACTGCTTTACCGGCTCGGCAAAGACTACGAAAAACCCGAATTCCAGATTGATTCGACTGTCGTCAATGGCAAGACCATCGGCATCGTCGAAGAGATCACCGAAACCAAACCGTTCTGCCGCCTGATCCACTTCAAGAAAGATCTGGACCAGAAGCAGATTGCCGCACTCAAGCAACCAACCGTGTTGCTGGTGGCGCCGCTGTCGGGTCACCATTCAACACTGCTGCGCGATACCGTGCGCCAGTTGCTGACGCAACATGACGTCTACATCACCGACTGGACCGACGCCCGCATGGTGCCGGTCAGCGATGGCCCGTTCCATCTGCATGATTATGTCTATTACGTGCAAGACTTCATTCGCCTGCTCGGCCCTGATGTCCACGTGATTTCGGTCTGTCAGCCAACCGTGCCGGTGCTGGCGGCGATTGCCCTGATGGCCAGCGCCAACGATCCGAAACTGCCGAAAAGCATGACCATGATGGGTGGCCCCATCGATGCCCGCAAGTCACCGACTTCGGTCAACGATCTGGCTACCGAAAAGCCGTTCTCGTGGTTCGAAAACACCGTCATCTACAGTGTCCCGCCCAACTATCCCGGCTTCGGCCGCAAGGTGTATCCGGGCTTCCTGCAGCATGCCGGTTTTGTCGCCATGAACCCGCGTCGTCATGCGCAAAGTCATTGGGATTTCTACATGCACTTGCGTGACGGCGACGACGAGTCGGCCGAAGAACATCGCAAGTTCTATGACGAATACAATGCCGTGCTGGACATGCCATCCGAGTTCTATCTGGAAACCATCAAGATCGTGTTCCAGGATTTCAATCTGCCGCTCGGCACCTGGGAAATCGGCGGCAAGCTGGTACGTCCGCAAGATATCAAGACGGTGGCGCTGTTCACCATCGAAGGCGAACTCGACGATATTTCCGGCTCCGGCCAGACCGAAGCGGCGCAAGAGTTGTGCGCGTCGATTCCGAAAACCAAAAAGCAGCACTTCACGGCACCGAAGTGCGGCCATTACGGGATTTTCGCAGGCCGTCGCTGGCGTGAAGTGATCTGTCCCAAGATCACCGAATTCATCAAAGCCAATTCCTGATCACTGCCTGATATCCGTTCAAAGCCTTTGTCACCGTGTGTGACAAAGGCTTTTTACTTTCCGCGACAGGACTTGTCCGCAGTTTTTTAATTTGGTCCTGCGCCGTTTTCCCCGGATAATGTCGTTTTTCGTTGAGCCAGCCAACCGTGCCTTCTTCCGTAGCCATCCCGCTCGTCGACCAGATTGAAAACCTGCTGCCGCAAACGCAATGCACCAAGTGCGGCTACCCTGCCTGCCGCCCCTATGCCGAAGCGATTGCCGATGGCAGCGCCAGCTACAATCAATGCCCGCCCGGCGGCGCCGAGGGTATTGCGCGTCTGGCGCAGTTGCTGGGTCGCCCGGTAATTGCCCTCAATCCGGTCAACGGCGTGGAACGGCCGCGTACCCGCGCCGTCATCGACGAAGATGTCTGCATCGGTTGCACCTTGTGCATACAGGCCTGTCCGGTAGACGCCATCGTCGGTGCCGCCAAGCAATTGCATACCGTACTGAGCGATGCCTGCACCGGCTGCGACCTGTGTGTGGCGCCCTGCCCGGTCGATTGCATCGCCATGATCGACGTCACGCCGGGACGCACAGGCTGGCAGGCATGGTCGCAAGAGCAAGCCGATGCCGCACGCCGGCAACATGATTTCCGCAGTTGGCGTCTGCGTCGCGAGAAGCAGGAAAACGATGCCCGGCTGGCAGCCAAGGCCGCCGCCAAACTCAAAGAAGTGAGTGCCGAATCCGCACTGACACCCGAGCAGAAAGCCGAACAGGAACGCAAGAAAGCGATTATTCAGGCGGCAATCGAACGCGCTCGCCTCAAACAGGCCGCAAACAAACCATGAACAGCGAAAAACGCCGCGAAATTTTCACCCGGCTGCGGCAAGCCAATCCACATCCCAAGACCGAACTGGAATACAAGACACCGTTCGAGTTGCTGATCGCGGTACTGCTGTCGGCGCAAGCCACCGATGTCTCGGTCAACAAAGCCACGCGCCGCTTGTACCCGGTCGCCAATACGCCGGCCGGCATGCTGGCGCTCGGCGTCGATGGCCTGATTCCGTATATCCAGACCATCGGCCTGTTCCGCACCAAAGCCAAGAATGTGATTGCCACTTGCCAGTTGCTGCTGGAGCAGCATGGCGGTGAAGTGCCGCAAACCCGCGAAGCACTGGAAGCGCTGCCGGGCGTCGGTCGCAAAACCGCCAATGTGGTGCTCAATACCGCCTTCGGTCAACCAACCATTGCGGTCGATACGCATATCTTTCGCGTTTCCAATCGCACTGGCATCGCACCGGGCAAAGACGTGGATGAAGTCGAACGCAAACTGATGAAGTTCGTGGCGCCGGAATTCCAGCTCGATGCACATCACTGGCTGATCCTGCACGGCCGCTACACCTGCATTGCGCGCAAACCGCAATGCTGGAATTGCATCATCGCCGACTTATGTGAATTCAAGAAAAAAACACCGCTGCCGGAAAAGGGCGTGTGACGCCGCGCAAGGCATGAACCCGTACGGGCACTTCAGCGATTGTTGGTGATGGTCTTGCGTACCACCCAGCTTTGGTTTTGCACTTCGTAAATCGTAAATACCGGTTGCTTGAGATCGCCTTCGGCATTGAATGACACCGGTCCGGTCAAGCCATTGAATCGGATCTCGCGCAACACGCTGCCGATTTTTCGCTGATCAAGCGAATCAGCCTGCCGGATTGCGGCGATCAATACTTGTGCCGCGTCATACGCAAACGGCGCATACAGATCGATGCTGGAATCGAATTTTTGCATGTAATTTTTTTCGAACGACTTCCAGCCCGGCATCCGCTCCAGCGGTAAACCCGGCTCCAGCACCACGGTATGATTGCCATCGGCGCCGGCCGCTTTCAGAAACGGCAGACCGACAGTACCGCTGGCAGCAATGAAGCGTGCCCCGAGCTGCATCCGCACCACACCACGCGCCAGCGCCGCCGCCTGCACATCCAGTCCGCCGAAAAAAACGGCATCCGGTTTCAGCACCTTGAGCTCCGCCAGAATGCGATTGAAATCCGACGTTTTATCGCTGACGGCATAACTGCCGAGCACCGCTGCACCATGCTCCTTGACGGTCTTGCCGAACTGTTCGGCAATGCCTTGTCCAAATGGCGTACCGTCATTGATCAGGGCAACGCGGGTGGCACCCAGTGTTTTGACGGCGTAATCAGCGGTGAATTTGCCGGCACCGTCATTGTTGCCGATGGTGCGGAACGAGGTGCGCCGCCCTTCGGCGGTGTAGCGCCGGCTCATGGTCGCGGGCGAGATCTGAATAACGCCTGCGCTCTCATAAACCGGTGCCGCCGCCAGGCTGGCGGCGCTGTTCCAGTGACCGATCACGGCCGTAACACCAATCTTGACCAGATACCGCGCCACCAGCTCAGCGGTACGCGGGTCAGCGCGATCATCCTGACTGATGACTTTGAATACCACCGGCTTGCCGCCAATGTGGGTGCCGCGCTTGTTGCTTTCGTCGACTGCCAGATGGACCGCATGCAACATGCTTTTGCCGACGGCAGCCGAAGCGCCGCTCAGCGGTCCTGCATAACCGATCAGAATTTCAGTAGCGTCGGTGGCCAGGACGGCGCGAACCGGCAGAATGGCACACAAAAAAACCAGTGCCATTCGTAACAGACTGGTGATCAACAATCGGATTCTCCTCCCGGCATCATCGTGCCGATCGGCACATATTACCGCATGGAAATCAGTTTGGTGAGTATCCGCTCCCCTGCAAGCTGCCGGGCCAGAACCGGCGCGATGAAAATCTTCCCGCAAGTCTCGCCGTTCATTGCGATAGCATGCGTGAAGACAGCCCGGCCATTTATTTGCCGGCAACCTCGCTGGCGGCAAAACGTTGTACCAGGAAATCAATGAAGACCCGCAGCTTCGGTGTCATGTGCCGGCTTGCCGGCCACAGCACCCGGAACGCTACCGTACGTTCGACATACTCATCCAGTATTGTCACCAGACGCCCGTCGCGCACGGCATCGCGAATCGCGAAATCCGGCAGGCAGGTAATGCCGCGGCCGCGCAGCGCAAAGCACAGGCGGGTTTCGATGTTGTTGCAAATCATCGAAGTCGGCAGTCTGACTTCCGGCTCATCCGGATCACGCCGCAACGGCCAGACTTCCAGCTTGCCGGTATTCGGATAACGATAATGCAGGCACGTATGCTGCGCCAGATCCGCCGGCTTTGTCGGCATGCCATGTCGCGCAAAATAATCCGGCGCACCGGCCAGCGCAATCCGGAATGTCCCCAGCAAGCGCGCCGACAAGCGCGAGTCGGACAACTCTCCGGTACGGACAACAGCGTCGAAGCCCTCTTCCACGACATCAACCTTGCGATCAGCAAAATCGAGGTCCAGTTCAACCGCCGGATATTGCTGCATGAAATCGGCCAGTATCGGCAGCACCAGCGAGCTGACCAACGGTAAACTGACACGCAACCGGCCATGCGGGATACCGGCGGTCAGCGTCAGCTCGCGCTCGGCGGCATCGATTTCCGCCAGCACCCGGCGGCTGCGTTGCAAAAACAGGGCGCCTTCCGATGTCAGCGTAATGCTGCGGGTACTGCGATGAAACAATCTGACGCCCAGCCGTTCTTCGAGTCGCGCCACGCGCTTGCCCACCGCCGACGCCGATACTCCCAGCAACCGTCCGGCCGCGACAAAGCTGCGGGTTTCCGCTACTTGTATGAATACCGCCATGCCACTCAGGCTTTCCATTTGCCTCCCCGATTGATTGCCGCGATCACCGATCACCACTGCGGACATTAATGTCCACTCACACGGGAACTATAGCCTAGTTTATCTTTAATGGATGGCCTCCTATCATTTGCCAACCCTTTACCAGAAAGCATCCGCATGCATACGCAAATGAAAACGGCCAGCAATACCGCTGCCAATCCGGCCCCAGATTCCGCCATCGACTCCGTCATTGACTCTGCCTTCAGCGAGCGCCGCCTGGTCGGCGCTGTGGTGATGGTGGCCCGCCATGGGCAACCGGTTTATCAGCGCGCGGCCGGTTTTGCTGACCGGGAAACCGGACAAGCCATGCAACATGACACGCTGTTTCGTCTGGCTTCGGTAAGCAAACCCATCATTTCCACTGCTGCCATGGTGCTGGTCGGGCAAGGCAAGTTGGCACTCGACGACGACATCGCGCGCTGGCTGCCGGAATTCCAGCCGCTTCTGGCCGATGGCGCCGCCGCCAGCATCAGCGTGCGTCAGTTGCTGTCGCATACGGCCGGTCTGGGCTACCGTTTCTTTGAAGCCGATGAGCATGGCCCATATGCATTGGCCGGCGTCTCTGACGGCATGGACCACAGCGGCCTGACGCTGACTGAAAACCTGCGCCGCATCGCCAGCGTGCCGTTACGCTATGCACCCGGCAGCGCGTGGGGCTATTCGCTGGCCACCGATGTCCTCGGCGCGCTCATCGAACGCGTGTGCCAACTGCCGCTGGCGCAAGCCACGGCGCTGCTGGTAACCTCCCCGCTCGGCATGCACGACACCGGCTTTCATGTCACCGAACGTGCCCGGCTGGCCACCCCCTATGTGAATGACACGCCACAGCCACGCCGCATGCAGGAAACAGAAGTGGTGCCGGCATTCGAAGACACCGTCGGCATCCGCTATCACCCGGCCCGCGCCTTCGATCCGCAAGCCTTCCCGTCGGGCGGTGCCGGCATGATTGGCAGCGCCGGTGATTTCATGCGGTTGCTGGAAATATTGCGCAGCGGCGGTGGCACCTTGTTGCAGGCAGCACTGACCGATGCCATGGGCAGCGTCCAGCGCGGTGCCGACATCCTGCCCGACACGCCCGGAGTCGGTTTCGGACTCGGCTTTTCGGTATTGCATGACCCGCACGCCGCCGCTTCGCCCGAATCCCCCGGCACCTGGCGCTGGGGTGGCGCTTACGGACATTCGTGGTTTGTGGATCGGGCGCGTGGCTTGAGTGTGGTGGCCTTCACCAATACCTTGTATGAGGGCATGTCCGGCCGTTTCGTGAACGACTTGCGCGACGCCGTCTACCAGCAACTGACAACGGCACAACTCACGGAGCAGGCAGCATGAAACAGATCTGCACTCCCGCATCATTCTCGTCGCCGGCAGCGCTTGCCGCGCCGCGCTTGCCATTGGCCGGCTTGCTGGCGCTGGCCACGGCCGGCTTCATCACCATTCTGATGGAAGCCTTGCCGGCCGGTTTGCTGGCCCAGATCAGCAGCGACATGGCCATCTCCGAAGCACTGGCCGGGCAAATGGTCACCATCTATGCTCTCGGTTCATTGCTGGCCGCCATTCCGCTGGCGGCCGCCACCCGCAGCTGGCGCCGCCGGCCACTGTTGCAAACGGCGCTGTGCGGCTTTGTGATCGTCAATACCATCACCGCATTTTCCGACAATTATGTGCTGACGCTGGCAGCCCGTTTCATCGCCGGTGTCTGTGCCGGTTTGCTATGGGCCTTGCTGGCCGGCTTCGCCAGTCGCATGGTGGCCGACGCGCTGCGCGGCCGTGCGATTGCGGTGACCATGGTCGGTATCCCGCTGGCGCTGTCGCTTGGCATTCCGTTCGGCACTTTGTTGGGAAGCTGGATCGGATGGCGCTACACCTTTGGCAGTGTGAGCATTCTGACGCTGATGCTGATCGCATGGGTACAGTGGCGGCTGCCCGATTTTGCCGGCCAGGCAGCCACCCGCCAGATTCCCGTGATCAGGGTACTCGGCATTCCCGGCGTCGCCGCAGTGCTGGGCGTCACCTTCGGTTTCGTGCTCGCGCACAATATGCTCTACACCTACATCGCACCATTTCTGAATCTGGCTGCGATGCCGGGACGCATCGACCTGATCCTGTTCATCTTCGGCGCCATGGCCTTTGTCGGCATCTGGATCACCGGCGCCGGCATTGATCGCTGGCTGCGCCGGCTGGTGTTGTTGAGCACCGCGCTGTTCATGCTGGCCGCACTGGCACTGGCAATTGGCGGCACCGTGCCGGCCGTGATTTATATTGCCACCGCTGTCTGGGGGCTGGCATTCGGCGGCGCCGCGACCTTGTTTCAGACCGCAATTGCCAATGCTGCAGGTGACGCTGCCGATGTCGGACAATCGATGATCGTCACTGTATGGAATCTGGCCATCGCCGGTGGCGGTGCGGTGGGTGGCGCCGTGCTCGATATCGGCGGTGCCCGCATGCTGCCCTGGGCGCTGCTGATTCTGCTGCTGCCGGCATGGCTGATCGCGTGGCGCGCTTCAGGCCACGGCTTTCCCGTGACGCGGTCACGGTAACGGCAAACCTGAATTGCAAGTGCATGCGATACTGCCGGCTCCTCTATTTTTCGGCGCTATTGCATGCTGCACCTGCTCGCCCTTTCCGGCAGTCTCCGCGCTGTCTCCTCCAATACCTCGCTGCTGCAGGCCACGGCGCTGCTGGCGCCGGCGCAGGTCAGTATCTCGCTGTATCAAGGTCTGGACCAATTGCCGCACTTCAATCCCGATATTGAACATCCGCTGCCCGCCAGCGTCCTCGATTTGCAATCGCGGATTGCGCAAGCCGATGGTCTGCTGATTTCTTGTCCGGAATATGCGCGCGGCATTCCCGGTGCATTCAAAAATGCGCTGGACTGGCTGGTCGGCAGTCTGGACTTCCCCGGCAAGCCGGTCGCCCTGTTCAATGCGTCACCGCGGGCATCGGATGCACAGGCAGCACTGCGACTGGTGCTCAGCACCATGTCGGCCGATATTGTCGACGCCGCATCGATTTCAGCACAATTGCTGGCACGCGGGCTGGATGCCCGTACCATTGCGGCAGACCCGGCACTGGCGCCGTTGATCCACGCCGCGCTGGCGGCATTTGCGCAACACATTCGCAACCGTCGCGTCGTGCCCTGATCCGGCCCGCGCCGGCGCGGGTGTTCAAAGTTCTGTAAAATGAGCGCATTCATCCGCAAGCTATTCTGCGCCAGCCACGGCACCCGCCAAGGACCACCGACTTACCGCTATGTTCAATCCCTCGCAGCACGATGTCCGCCGTTTTTTTTGCGAAGCCTTTCGCAAACATCGCGAACATGAAATCCTGACCCCGCTTGAAGCCATCGCCCGTGACTGGATCATGCAACATCCGGAATACGACAATGACCTGACCGACGTCGAGCAGGCACTGGCCGCCGACTATTCGGTCGAGCAAGGCCAGACCAATCCGTTCTTGCATCTGTCGATGCACCTGTCGATCAGCGAGCAGATTTCCATCGATCAGCCGCCCGGCATCCGCTCTGCCTATCAGGCCCTGGCGCAACGACGCGGCGAGCACGAGGCGCATCACGAAATCATGGAATGTCTTGGTGAAATGATCTGGAATTCCCAGCGCAGCGGCTTGCCGCCCGATGGCGCGGCGTATATCGAAAATATCCGCCGCCGTTAAAGCCGGCGTTTGCTTTGCCGTTTGCAGCAGACATGAAAAAAGCCACGGCATGCCGTGGCTTTTTGCTGTGCGAACTGTCTGCTGCTTACTTGCGCAACACCAGTGTGCCCGGCAGGCTGTGCAGATAGGCCGCGATATTCTGGATATCCTGATCGGTCAGCGCCTTGGCCTGGGCACCCATGATGGCGTTGGTACGGCCATTCATGGCGTCACCGCCGCGACGATAGGCGATCAGTGCATGCTGCAGATAATCGACGTGCTGGCCGGCCAGCTTCGGATAGGATGGATCGATCGGCGAATTGTAGTCTTTGCCGTGGCAAGATGCGCAATTGTATTTTTCAGCCAGGGCCTTGCCGGCATCAACGTTGCCACCGGCAACCGCGCTCAGCGAAATGGTCGAAGCGACGGCGACAACCGCGCAGGTCAGGATTTTTTTCATCTCGTACTTCCCTTATTTTTGCTGTGCGTAGTAAGTGGCCAGATCAGCGATATCCTGATCGGACAGGCTGGCGGCAATGCCACGCATGGTCAGATGCTTGCGGTCGCCCTTTTGATAGGCCTTCAGCGCATTTTCGAGATATTTTTCGGACTGGCCACCCAGCATAGGCACCTGGTACACCTCAGGGAATGTTGTCTTGTAGCCTGGAATGCCATGGCAACCGATACACATCGACACCTTGTTTTCAGCCGCCTTGGCATTACCGACGATATCCGCCGCGGATGCGGCGCTGGCAATACCCGCAAGCGCGAGAAGTACGAATAGTTTTTTCATAGTAGCAGGGTAGTTATTATCTATCTTAGGCGAAACTCGAAACTGTTGATGCTGTCATTTAAAGCTGGTCCTGCAGGTTTGGCTGTCTATCTTCGGCTCAACCACTTCGGCTTAAGCAACCCAGTCTCCCACCCCGCGGCGCCAAAAAACGGTTGATTCTACCCCAAGTAGTGTCGATCGTCCATGCGTCAGGCCAGCCGAAATAACAACATCAATGTACGTCTTCGCCGTCGGATTGTACCGGGATCGTCTTGCTGGCCCCTGCCCCCGGCTTGGCCGGGAACAAAAACGAATACGGTGAACTGCTGAAGCGCCGCAACACGGCGCGAAACACCACGCGCCGGATACGCGCCGGCACGTCCCGGGCGCGCAGCGCCAGACCCAGCGCGCAGGAAAATGCCACGCCCACGTTCAGGATGCCGATCACCGCCACGCCCACCACCGCCAGCCAGAAGCCCGGCTGCGCCAACACATCCCAGCCCAGACTGGCGGCGGCGGCCGTCAGCGTACCGGTGGCCAGCGTCACGTGCCGCACATCCAGCGGCAAACCGAAAAACTGCGCCAGCACCGGTGTCATTCCCAGCAGAATCCCCAGCGAGACATTCCCGGCGATCACCGCCACATGACGTTCCAGCCATGCCGCCCAGCGCTCGGCCCGGACCGCGCCAAGGGCATGCACGATGCGCCGCTGATGCGCCAGCGTTTCGCGCAGACGGCGCAGAGCAAACCAGTTGTCGGCAACACCGGCCACCAGGCTGGACAACCACAGCAAAATACCGGTCAATGCTGCATACAGCGGGGTCGGCCCGATTACTTGCAAATCAAGCAATATTTTGGTGGCGTGCGCGTGGTCCATGATCAAGCGATCCGAGAAGGTCCAGACCGCGGCCGCCACCAGCAGCATGGTCGGTATCACGGCGATCAGATTGCCAAACACCGCCGCCGCTTGTGACCGTAACAGCATGGCCACTTCCGCCAGCAACTCGCGCAAGCCGTCGACCGTATTGAGTTCGCCCATTTTGGATGCCAGCGTGGGCGCCGTCACCGCCGGTTGCTTGGTGGCCAGCACACCGCCCACTGCGGCGATCAGCAAAAAGCTCAGGCTGTAATTGATGGCGGCAAACAAGCCCTCAAAGAAATGTGGCAAACCCAGTTGCGACAAACCGGTTTTGGCCAGCACGGTAAACGCCGTCACCACCCCGCCCAGCGCTGCCGCCTTGAGCATGGCGCGATAACCGGCATTGTCGCGGGCAATATAGTGTTCGCCATGATCGGCATTGCGCTCGACCATCTTGCGCGCCAGCAAAGCGAAACTGCGCCGCACCAGTCCGCGTACCGAAGAACGGTTGTGATGGGCCGAAATCAGGTCCGCCAGCAGCAACTGCACCCGCCCCGCGCCCGGTCCGCCGCGCAGGGCCGAGCGCAAATCGATCAGGCGCGCCATGCGATTGAGCTGGGCCCGCATCCGTTCCAGCCGGTAGACCAGACTGACCGAGACCCCATATTCATCGAGATGGTTATAGATACGGTCGGTCTGTGCCTGACATACCGCAATCAGCATGCGCACGCTGCGTACCGCACCTTCATCCATCGGACTGCCGAGCAGGTAATGCTCCATCTCGCGCCGCAATGCCATGAACGGCGTCGCCTGCAATGGCATCTTGGGTTCCAGCCGCTGGCGGAAGGCCGGGCTGATGCCGTCGGCAATCACCACCGTGGTCAGATACGTCATGGCTTCATCGATCTGCTGCCAGTAGGTATGCGAAATGCCATCATCGGCCATCAGCTTCCACAAGCGCGCCAGCATTTCCTGATCCAGCTCCAGCAACCATTCGGCATCATCGGGATCGGGGAACATGGCAGTGAACAACGCCGACATATCGGTGGGTGACAGATGCCGCGGCAACACCATTTTCGATACGCGCTCGGACAACTCGCTGAAGAATGCCGCTTCATGCGGCAAACCGGTGGCTGAAAACAATTCCGGGCCGCTGGCTTCACGCAAGGTCTTTTGCAAACTGTTTTGCACCAGCCGGCGTACGTCGCGGTGATTGTCGAGCCAGTCCAGCAGCATCGCCACCCGCTTGTGCTTCACGTTGCGCCAGGCTTGCTGATCCAGCAGCGACACTTTGGACTGATGGCGGATCCATTCGGTGATATCAATCATCCAATTGGCGCGTTCATGCCACGCGGCATCAGGATTGGCACGTCGCATCAAGGCTTCGAGCTGCGGCGTATCGTCGGCGTGATGCGCATAACGGACACGCAAACCACGCCGGAAACGACGCCAGATGACGAGCGTTTTGAGCAAAAGAAATTTCATTGGTGACTCTTATTCAAACTCATTTCAGCGACAGATATCGGATACCGACATCTGCCGCCGGGAAACTGGGGTAATAAACAGACGCTTCCGGGACGTCGAGACTGTCGACACTGATCGACACACGTGACTGCGGATATGGGGATGAAATTCACAATTTCAACGGCCTGTGCACCGGCCAAACCACGGGAAAAAAATGTAACAATTATTTTCCGCTGGTTTCCCCTTATACTGGCCGATATCCATCACTTCTATCCTGATACCAATCCGCCATGCGACAAGAAACACGATTTGAAGGTTCCGCCAGTTATGTTACGACCGACGATCTCAAACTTGCGGTCAATGCTGCCCTGACGTTGCAGCGCCCGTTGCTCATCAAGGGTGAACCGGGCACCGGCAAAACCATGCTGGCCGAAGAAGTGGCGGCGGCTTTGCAGCGGCCACTGTTGCAATGGCATGTCAAATCCACAACCAAGGCGCAACAGGGATTGTACGAATACGACGCCGTATCGCGTTTGCGTGATTCGCAACTGGGCGATGAACGGGTCAAGGATATCCACAACTACATCGTCAAGGGTGTCTTGTGGCAGGCATTTACTGCCGACGAGCCGCAAGTCCTGCTGATCGATGAAATCGACAAGGCCGATATCGAGTTCCCCAACGACTTGCTGCGCGAACTCGACCGCATGGAATTTTATGTCTATGAAACGCGCGAAATGGTGCGCGCGATACATCGGCCGCTGGTCATCATTACCTCCAATAATGAAAAGGAATTGCCGGACGCCTTCCTGCGCCGCTGCTTCTTTCATTACATCAGGTTCCCCGACAAAGACACCATGGAACAGATTGTCGAAGTGCACTTCCCGCACCTGAAACGGGATTTGCTGGCGCAGGCGCTGCAAACTTTTTATGAAGTGCGCGATGTGCCCGGCCTCAAGAAGAAGCCATCGACCTCGGAACTGATTGACTGGATCAAGCTGTTGCTGGCCGAAGACATTTCCCAGCATGCCCTGCTCGGCGCCACCGGCAAGACCGGCGTGCCGCCGCTGCATGGCGCGCTGCTGAAAAATGAACAGGATGTGCATCTGTTCGAACGTCTGGCGCAGATGTCCAGATCCCATCGCTGAGTCAAGTCGCATCCATGCGTTCACAGCAGTAATCGCACATCAGGGAGGCTGTCATGCAATTCTTGCACCCGATCACGCTCAAGGGCCAGTACGCCACGCTGGAACCTTTGTCGCCGGATCATCACGATGCACTGATCGCGGCAGTATCCGATGGCAAGCTGTGGAAGCTCTGGTACACCTCGGTGCCCAAGCCGGAAAACATGGCGGCCGAAATCGAACGGCGGCTGGCCTTGCAGGCTCAGGGCAGCATGTTGCCGTTCGTGATGCGACGCCATGATACCGGCGCCCTGTGCGGCATGACGACCTACATGAATGCCGACGCCATCAACCGCCGGCTGGAAATCGGCAGCACCTGGACTGCCGCCAGCGCCCAGCGCACCGGCATCAATACCGAATGCAAACTGATGATGCTGACGCATGCCTTCGAGTCGCTGCATTGCATCGCCGTCGAATTCCGCACCCACTGGATCAACCAGCAGTCACGCACCGCCATCGCCCGCCTCGGCGCCAAGCAGGACGGCATCCTGCGCAATCATCAGCGCAGCCCCGATGGTTCGCTGCGTGACACGGTCGTGTTTTCGATCATCGAATCCGAATGGCCCACCATCAAACACCACCTGCAATACAAACTGGGACGCTAAGCAACGCTGTTGCGCCATGTCATGCTAATCGATTTCTTTTTCACGCTTAAAGATGCCCGCATTCCGGTCTCGATCAAGGAGTTTCTGGTCTTGCTCGAAGCCATGCAAAAAAACGTCATCTCGCCGTCGCTCGACGATTTCTATTACTTGTCGCGCATGACGCTGGTCAAGGATGAAGCCAACTTCGACAAATTCGACAAGGCCTTCGGCAGCTATTTCAAAGGCATCGAAACGGTCTTTGAAAAGAATCCGGAAATTCCGCTCGACTGGCTGCTCAAGCGCATGCAGCGGGAACTGACGCCGGAACAAAAGGCGGCACTGGAAAAATTCGGCTATGAAAAGCTGATGGACCGCATGCGCGAATTGCTCAAGGAGCAAAAGGAACGACACGAAGGCGGCAGCAAATGGATTGGCACCGGCGGCACCTCGCCGTTCGGCAACGGCGGCTTCAATCCGGAAGGCATCCGCATCGGCGGCGAGAGCCGCAACCGCAGCGCGGTCAAGGTGTGGGACGAACGCACTTATAAAGATTACGACGGCGAGCGCGAACTCGGTACCCGCAATATCAAGATTGCGTTGCGACGACTGCGCAAGTTTGCGCGTCATGGCCTGGAAGATGAATTGGCGCTGGATGACACCATCCGCGCCACTGCCAACAATGCCGGCTACCTCGACATCCGCATGCGCGCCGAGCGCAAGAACAATATCAAGGTCTTGATGCTGTTTGATGTCGGCGGCTCGATGGACGATCACATCGCCCGCACGGAAGAACTGTTTTCCGCATCCCGCACCGAATTCAAGAATATGGAATTCTTTTACTTCCACAATTGCGTCTATGATTTTCTGTGGAAGAACAACCGTCGCCGTCACGCCGAGCGTTTTCCGACCTGGGATGTGTTGCGCAAATATACGCCCGATACCAAACTGATTCTGGTCGGCGATGCCACCATGAGTCCTTATGAAATCGTGCAACCCGGCGGTTCGGTTGAATACAACAATGAAGAAGCCGGCGCCGTCTGGCTGCAACGGCTGACCTCGACCTTCGCCAATCACGTCTGGCTCAATCCGGAACCCGAAGGCTTGTGGCAATACCGGCAATCGATCGCGCTGATCCGGCAACTGATGGGCAATCGCATGTATGGCCTGACCATCGACGGTCTGGAACAGGCGATGCGCCTGCTCAGCAAATAAAACTGCGGGGCCGGATGGCAATCTGCCATGCCGCCCCGCCCCGCGATCAGACTGCGACCGGGGTATACCCTGCGTCCTTGATGGCGGCGGCGAATTCTTCCGCATCCACCGCGCTGTCGATCACGACCTGCTTCTGATCCAGTTTGATTTCCACCTTGGCGGCAGCATCGACGTCATGTACTGCTTTGTTGATGGTGCTGGCGCAGTGGCCGCAGGTCATGTCGTTGACAGTAAATGTTGTCATTTTCAGGCTCCTTTGATTCATCGAAGTTGCAGCTTAAACCTTCCCTCCATGACAAGGTCAAGCCAAATAAAGTACACAAACGTATTAATATAGGCCTTGACCTTACCATGCCAGGAAGGTCCATCATGCAATCACTATCAACCCTACGTGGAATTGTCATGTCAGACCAAACAGCCGTCCTTACTCGCGAACTGGCACTCCCGATCAGCGGCATGACGTGCGCTTCGTGCGTCAGCCGCGTCGAAAAAGCCTTGCGCGCCGTACCCGGAACGCGCGACGTGAGCGTCAATCTTGCCACCGAAATCGCTACCGTGCAGGGCGATGCCGCCATGGATCCGCAAGCCCTGGCCACCGCCGTACGCAAAGCCGGCTACGACACCAAGGAACAGGAAATCACGCTGGATGTGGCCGGCATGACCTGCGCCTCGTGTGTCGGGCGGGTCGAAAAAGCCTTGTTCAAAGTGCCGGGCGTAAGTCAGGTCTCGGTCAATCTGGCGACCGAAAAAGCCACCATCACCACGCTGGCCGACATTCCACCGGCCAGCCTGATCGCGGCCGTCAAGCAAGCCGGCTATGAAGCATCGCTGCCGGTCGCCACTGCCAGCGCCAGCACCGTCAACGCAGCACCAACCTGGTGGCCGGTGGCGGTGGCGGCAATCCTGACCGCACCGCTGATGTTGCCGATGTTGCTGATGCCATTCGGCGTGACGTTGGAACTACCGGCCTGGTGGCAACTGGCACTGGCGAGCCCGGTGCAGTTCTGGCTCGGTGCCCGCTTCTATCGCGCCGGCTGGCGTGCCTTGAAAGCACGTACCGGCAATATGGATTTGCTGGTCGCGCTCGGCACCAGCGCCGCCTTTGGCCTGTCGCTGTATCAGATGCTGCGCGCCGGTGAGCACGGCCATGGCATGCCGCATCTGTACTTTGAAGCATCCGCCGCCGTGATTACCCTGGTATTGCTCGGCAAGTGGCTGGAAACCCGTGCCAAGCGCCAGACCGCCGATGCCATCCGCGCCCTCAATGCACTGCGTCCGGATCAGGCCACCTTGCGCCGCGACGGCGCTGACCGCACGATACCGCTGGCATCGATTGTCATCGGCGATCTGATCGTGGTCCATCCGGGGGAACGGGTAGCGGTTGACGGCACCGTCACCGAAGGCATCAGCCATGTCGATGAATCCTTGCTGACCGGTGAAAGCCTGCCGATTGAAAAACAAGCCGGCGACCATGTCACCGCCGGCGCCATCAATGGCGATGGCTTGATGCTGGTGACGACGACCGCCATCGGCGCGGAAACCACCTTGGCGCGCATCATCCGCATGGTCGAACATGCGCAGGCTGCGAAAGCGCCGATCCAGCGTCTGGTCGATCAGGTCAGTGCGGTATTTGTTCCGGTAGTGCTGGTGATCGCGCTGGCGACCCTGCTCGGCTGGGGCCTGATCGGCGGTGATTGGGAGCAGGCTCTGCTCAACGCCGTGGCGGTGCTGGTGATTGCCTGCCCGTGTGCACTGGGACTGGCAACGCCGACTGCGATCATGGCCGGCACCGGGGTCGCGGCGCGTTACGGCATTCTGATCAAGGATGCCGAAGCGCTGGAGATCGCGCATCGCATCAGCAAGGTGGCATTCGACAAGACCGGCACGCTGACTGAAGGCAAGCCGACACTGGCAGCCTTGCACGCCACCGATGGCGACGACAACGCCATGCTGGCCGTCGCGGCAGCACTGCAACGCAACAGCGAACATCCGCTGGCACGCGCCGTCACGCATGCTGCCACGCAAGCGCAATTGAGCGTGCCGCAATCGGGTGATGCCAAAGCAGTGCCGGGACGCGGCATCGAAGCCCTGGTCGATGGTCAGCGCTGGTATCTCGGCAGCGCGCGCTGGATGCAAGAACTCGGCGCCGCCACCGACGCGTTGCAAAGCCGCGCTGCGGCACTTGAAGCGGAAGGCAAAACGATTTCCTGGCTGGCCTCGCGGCAGGCTGATGAACAGGTGGCCGCGCACGCCCTGCTGGCGTTCGGCGACCGCGCCAAACCGAGTGCACAACAAGCGGTGGCGCGTCTGCGTGAGCTCAACATCGGCAGCTTCATGCTGACCGGCGACAATCAGGGCAGCGCCGCCGCGATTGCCCAAGGTCTCGGTTTGACCGGCTTCCGCGCCAATGTGCTGCCCGCCGACAAAGCTGCCGCTGTCAGCGAAATGCGCAAGGATGGCGCGGTGGTGGCCATGGTCGGCGATGGCATCAACGATGCGCCGGCGCTGGCCGCGGCCGATGTCGGCATCGCCATGTCGACCGGCACCGATGTCGCCATGCAGGCCGCCGGGATTACGCTGATGCGTGGCGATCCGGCACTGGTGGCCGATGCCATTGACATTTCCCGGCGCACTTACGGCAAGATCCGGCAAAACCTGTTCTGGGCTTTCGTCTACAACATTGTCGGCATACCGCTGGCGGCCGCCGGCTTGCTCAATCCGATGATTGCCGGTGCGGCGATGGCGTTTTCCAGCGTCAGTGTAGTCAGCAACGCGCTATTACTGCGGCGCTGGAAAGCCCGCGACAACCACGGAGAGAAATCATGAATATCGGTGAAGCCGCACAGGCCTCGGGCGTATCGGCCAAGATGATCCGTCACTACGAAGAAATCGGTCTGACCCCCAAGGTGGCGCGCACCGATGCCGGTTACCGCGTGTATTCGGAGCGTGACATCCATTTGTTGCGCTTCGTGCGACAGGCGCGCGTGCTGGGATTTTCGATGAAGCAGATCGGCGACCTGATGGGCCTGTGGCTGGATCAGTCGCGCCCCAGCCGCAAGGTCAAGCAACTGGCGACCGAGCACATTCGCGAACTCGACGAAAAAATCCGCGAACTGCAAACCATGAAATCGACGCTGGAACAACTGGCGCAGCATTGCCATGGCGATGCGCGGCCGGATTGCCCGATTCTGGATGCACTCGGTAATCGTTGCCATTGAAGATCATGCCGGTGCGGTACAAGGAATGTGCACCCCGTAAAAACCATCACAAATTTAGAATTTTTTCTAAGAACTCCATTTATCAAGTGCTCTCCAAGTGTCTTGCCCGTCGGATCCGGTCCGGTACCCTGCGCTGCCCGCGCCTGATACCGGCACCGGGCATCAATACACGAGAGCCTTATGCACGAATTTCATTTGACCGACAATGCCAGTACTGCCGGGTCGCTGCGGGTAGCGTTTCCGCATGCACGCGTATTTTGTGCGCATGACGATTACAGTCTCGGACCATTGCGCGACGGCAATAAAAGAGCTGAATTCTGGCGCGGGATCGATCATGGTTATGCTGAACCAGAGGAACGACCGGCGACGGATCCGTTTCAATGCTGGCGTGACTTGCAGACGGAGTTATCTACACTGGAATCCTGCAAGCTGTTTATCTGGCATAGCGGCAGCGGCGCCGAATACATGTTCCTGCGGGTCGCCTGCCATTGGCTCGCCAACACTGTCCATCCCTTGTTTGCGGTGGAAGCGCCGCCGCGACGAGGGCGCTACGCGACAGCAGAGTGGCCGCCATCCGGCCTGAAACGGTTTGTGCGTGATGCCGTGTCAATCGCGGCTACGCAACGTCAAACCTGGGCCTGTGAATGCGAAGCGATTGCACAGCGACCAGAATTACTGCGCATATGCGATGCACATGGCAAGCTGCTTTTTCGCGATCTGAGCGAGCACGATCATTTACTGCTGGCAGCATGTACCCGGCAATGGCAACTCGCGGGCATCGTCGTCGGACAGGCAATGGCGAATGCCGATCCGCGCAACAGTCTGGGGGATGCCTTTCTGCGCTATCGCTTACTGCACTTCGTTGATACCGGCCTGCTCGAAGTGGATGACGCGCGCTGCGAATTGCAGACCTGTTATGTGCGCCTGATCTGATGCGACGCGCCTAACAGCAACCGCCGCTGTGACTGCCCAGATTCACCGGTTTGCAGTCATCACTCATGCTGGCCAATCCCTGCAGGATGCCGCAGTCCCTGGCAGCTTGCGCGTTGTCACACTGGGCGCGCAAGGCATTCAGTTGCACCTGCAACCCCTTGAGTTCTTCAATGCGCTGGGCCACATGGCCGATATGCTTGTCGAGCAAGGAATTGACCGCGCCGCAGTTTTGCTCCGGCGCATCCCGAAACTGCAACAGACTGCGCACTTCATCGAGCGTCATGTCGAGCGAGCGGCAATGGCGGATGAATTGCAGCCGTTCCACATGCTGCTCGCCATACATGCGGTAATTTCCCTGGGACCGGGTGGGCGGCGGCAACAGTGCCTCGCGCTCGTAATAGCGGATGGTTTCCGCCGGGCAATCAGTGCGTGCGGCAAGTTCGCCGATCTTCAATGCGTCGTGCGAGGCGTGTGGTTGTGACAACGGCGTCATTGTTTCCTCCATGACATCAAAATTAATGCTTGACCTTGAAGCTGCTTCAGGGTTTTTAATATACAGCATGTGCACAAGCACCGTCAGGAGAGTTGAATGTCGAATTGCAGCCACAGCCACGATCACAAGCACGACCACAAGCATGAGCGCCAACATGATCATCCGCATGATCACGACCAGGCACACGCGCATCATCATGATCATCACGAAGCAGGTCATTCGCACGCCTGTGCTCACGAACACACGGCGACAGCGCCGCAGGCCAGACCCGATGCAGCCTTGCTGCAAGGTAGTCAGGAAGCCGTGTTCTTCATCCAGAAAATGGATTGTCCGACTGAAGAAAAACTGATTCAGGAACGCCTGCGCAACATGGATGGCATCGTTGCCATGCAATTCAACCTGATCCAGCGCGAATTGACCGTGCAACACAAACTGTCTTCGGTCGCGCCTATCGTCAAGGTACTGAGTGGCCTCGACATGTTGCCCAAGGTCAAAGCCGATTCGCTCAATGCAGATGCCGCCAATGACGACGACGGCAGTGATCAGGCTGCGGCCTATGGCATCCCGCGCCGCAAATGGCTGTTGGTCGGCATCGCCGGTGTGGCGGCGCTGGCGGCCGAAGTGGTCGCCTGGACCAGCGGCAATGATCGCTCGCTGGCGGTGATCGCGCTGGCTTTGTTCGCGATTCTGTGCGGCGGTCTGGATACCTTGAGAAAAGGCTGGATCGCATTGCGTCATCTGTCGCTGAACATGAATTTCCTGATGTCGCTGGCCGTGATCGGCGCCGCCATCATTGGTCAATGGCCGGAAGCCGCCGTGGTGATCGTACTGTTCACCCTGGCGGAAATGATCGAATCGCTGTCACTCGACCGCGCCCGCAACGCGATTGCCGGTTTGATGGCGATGGCGCCGGACAGCGCCACCGTGCGCGATGCCAATGGCGAATGGGTCAGCGTCGCCGCCAACAAGGTCGCGCTCGATACCATTGTGCGCGTCAAGCCGGGCGAACGGATTGCCCTCGACGGCCTGATCGTGAGCGGTCAAAGCGCAGTCAATCAGGCACCGATCACCGGTGAAAGCATGCCGGTGGAAAAACAAAGCGGCGATGCGGTTTTTGCCGGCACCATCAATGGCAACGGCGCACTGGACTATCGCGTCACGGCGCTGCAAAGCGAATCGACCTTGTCGCGTATCGTCAAAAGCGTGCAACAGGCGCAAGGCCAGCGCGCACCGACGCAGCGCTTTGTCGATCAGTTCGCGCGCTATTACATTCCGGTGATCGTGATCGTCGCGATTCTGGTCGCGCTGATACCGCCGCTGCTGTTGAGCGCCGCATTCTATCCATGGTTTTACAAGGCGCTGGTATTGCTGGTGATCGCCTGCCCTTGCGCGCTGGTGATCTCGACACCGGTCACCGTGGTCAGCGGCTTGGCGGCGGCCGCCAAACACGGCATCCTGATCAAGGGCGGTGCTTATCTGGAACAAGGCCGCAAGCTGAAAGCGCTGGCGCTCGACAAAACCGGCACCATCACTTACGGCAAGCCGGTGGTCACCGATATCGTGGCATTGAATGACGACGCCAGCGACTTGCTGTTGCGGCAGGCCGCCAGCCTCGCCAGCCGCTCCGACCACCCTGTCTCGGCTGCCGTCGCCGCCTGCTGGAAGAGCCGACAAGACAGCGCGCCGCTGGTCGAGGTCGGCAACTTCGAAGCATTGACCGGTCGCGGCGTGCAAGGTGAGATCGATGGTGTACGCTGCCAGCTCGGCAATCACCGGCTGGTACACGAACTCGGCATGTGCAGCGAGGCACTGGAAGCGCAATTGCTGGCGCTCGAACAGCAGGGAAAAACCACCGTCATTCTGTGCCGCGACAATCGCGTTGCACTGTTGCTGGCGGTCGCGGATACGGTGCGTCCCGGCAGCAAGGATGCGATCGCGCAACTGCGCACGCTGGGGGTCAACGTCACCATGCTGACCGGCGACAACAACCACACTGCGCAAGCGATCGCCGCTACCGTCGGCATCACTGATGCGCGTGGCGATCAGTTGCCGGCAGACAAACTGGCCGCCATTGGCGAACTGATTGCCCGTCATGGCCAGGTCGGTATGGTGGGCGACGGCATCAACGACGCCCCGGCACTGGCCAAGGCCCAGATCGGCTTTGCCATGGGCGCGGCCGGCACCGATACCGCACTGGAAACCGCCGACGTCGCACTGATGGATGACGACCTGCGCAAGATTCCGGACTTCATCCGTCTGAGCAAGCGTACCCATCGGGTGTTGATGCAAAACATCACGATTGCGCTCGGCATCAAGGCCGTGTTTCTGGTGCTGGCCGTCACCGGCGAGAGTTCGCTGTGGATGGCCGTGTTTGCCGATATGGGTGCCAGCCTGCTGGTGGTGTTCAACGGCTTGCGCCTGATTCGCAAGGTCGGCTGATTTGTCTTCACTGCCGACAAATTCCGTAAAACTGATGCTAAACTAGCCGCCATCATGACGCGCACAAAAATCTTCCTGCTCTGGCTGCTGGCCTTTGCGATCCCGTTACAGGGTTTCGCGGCGACGGTGCAGGCGGCGTGCGCGCCGGCCCATCAGCAACATCAGATGACTGCCGCCACCCAGGCGTCGGCGTCCACGCATCACATGCATGGCGGCGACGCTGCGGCAACAGCGGAAGTTGCGGCGCTGTCCCATGCCATGCATGCCAGCGCAGGTGAAGCCCCGGCCACGGGCCACGACGGTCATCCGCATCAGGCCAGCACCTCGTGCAGTTCATGCGCGGCCTGTTGTGTCGGCGCCTTGCTGCCGCTGGCGCTCAACGATTTCTCCGATCTCCCGCGCGTCTCTGCAATCTACGGCAGCAACACTGCCCACGGTTTCGTCGGCTATACGCCGGAAAACCCCGAACGTCCCCCTTCCGTCCTCGCCTGAGCGTCACTGCGTCGTTTTTCTGCAATCACGCTTGTGCGTCACTGCTGACTAACGCCACCCGCTGACGCCATCTGCATTCGCGCTGCACGATTCGGTTCGTGCCAGCTCCGATTCTCCTTTGCACGAGGTCATTTCATGGCTCTATTTATCCGGCCGCGCCTGCGCGTACGGCCCGTCTTGCTGGCGCTATGCGCAGCCGCAGTTCTCAGCGGTTGCGCCAGCTTCAGCGCGGACGGCGGTTTCGACCGCATCCAGCAAGCCGCGCAACAACAGACCGGCAAGCGCACCACCTGGATGCGCTCCGTACAAGATATCGACAGCGTGGCCCACAGCGTCAATGCGCTGCTGGAAAAACCGCTGACGGTGGACGATGCAGTGCAAATCGCCCTGCTCAACAACCGCGCGCTGCAAGCCCGCTACAGCGATCTCGGGATTGCCGAAGCGACACTGGTGCAGGCCAGCCGCATGCCCAATCCGGGTTTCAGCTTCGCCCGCACCCACGGCGGAGATGAACTGAAGATTGACCGCTCCCTGACCTTGTCGCTGATGTCTTTGCTGACGCTGCCGGCCAGCACCGCCATCGAAAGCCGCCGCTTTGAACAGAGCAAGCTGCTGGTGGCACAAAGCATGTTGCAGACTGCTGCCGATACCCGCAAGGCGTATTACCAGGCGGTCGCCAGTCAGCAAAGCCTGAGCTATCAGGAGCAAGTGCGGCTGGCGGCCGAGATTGGCCATGAGCTGAGTCAGGGCATGGCCAGCCGTGGCAATTTCAGTCAACTCGATGTCGCCCGTGAACAAGTCTTTTATGCCGACACGCAGGCGCAATTGACGCGCATGCGCAAGCAAGCCAATGCGGATCGCGAAAAACTGATCCGTCTGCTCGGCCTGTCCGGCATGGCAGGCACGGCAGGCACGGCGCAACAGCCGCGCGCCAATCTGCGTCTGCCGCCGCGCTTGCCGGATACGCCCGCACTGGCAGCCACCCTGCAAGACGTCGAAACCACGGCGATGACGCAACGACTGGATATTCAGGCCATGAAAATGGAAGTCGATGCACTCGCCACGTCCCTCGGTCTGACCCAGACCACGCGCTTTGTGAATGTGCTGGATCTCGGTTTGATGCGCAATGCCGAGCGCGGCAAGGCAGTGGAAAATGGCTATGAAATCAGCATTGAAATTCCCTTGTTCGACTGGGGCGGTGCCCGCGTAGCCAAGGCCGAATCGGTCTATATGCAAGCCGTGCATACGCTGGCGCAAACCGCCATCGACGCCCGTTCGCAAGTGCGTGAAAACTATGACGGTTATCTGCAGGCGCACGCGCTGGCCCGGCAATATCGGGATCAGGTGGTACCGCTGCGCAAACGCATTTCGGACGAATACATGCTGCGCTACAACGGCATGCTGATCAGCGTGTTCGAGTTGCTGGCCGATGCTCGCGAACAAGCCAATGCCGTCAATGCCGCGATTGATGCCGAGCGCGAATTCTGGATCGCCGACGCCGATCTGCAACTGGCCCTCGGTGCACCACTGAGCGCTGCCGGCAACCATCATGAAAGGACTCAACCGTGAACACTCGCCGCACATTCCTGCGCAGTTCGGCCCTGGCCGTCGGCATCGGTGCGATCAGCCGCGTCGGCGCTGCTTCGTTGCCGGAAGCCGTGATTCAAACCGGCGCCGCCACGCAAGCGCCCCTGGCACCGCCCAACGGCCGTCCGTACAACCCGGTGGTCACCCTCAATGGCTGGACGCTGCCGTGGCGCATGCAACAAGGCGTCAAGGAATTCCATCTGGTGGCGGAACCGGTAGTGCGCGAAATCGCCCCCGGCATGAAGGCCAATCTGTGGGGCTATAACGGCCAAAGCCCCGGGCCCACGATTGAAGTGGTGGAAGGCGACCGGGTACGCATTTTCGTCACCAACAAATTGCCGGAACATACGTCGGTGCACTGGCACGGACAGCGCCTGCCGAACGGCATGGACGGCGTCACCGGCCTGACCCAGCCCGGCATCCCGCCCGGCAAAACCTTTGTCTATGAATTCATTGCCAAACGTCCCGGCACCTTCATGTATCACCCGCACGCCGATGAAATGGTGCAGATGGCAATGGGCATGATGGGCTTCTGGATCACGCATCCGAAGGATCCCGGTTTCATGCGCGTGGATCGCGACTTTGTGTTTTTGCTCAACGCCTATGACATCGAACCCGGCGCCGCCACGCCCAAGGTCAACACCATGCTCGACTTCAATCTGTGGACCTGGAACAGCCGCGCCTTTCCCGGCATCGATCCGCTGGTGGTACGGCAAAACGACCGGGTGCGGATCCGGGTCGGCAATCTGACCATGACCAATCATCCGATCCATTTGCACGGCCACGAATTTGTGGTGACCGGCACCGATGGCGGCTGGACGCCGCCTGCCTCGCGCTGGCCGGAAGTGACCACCGACATCGCCGTCGGCCAGATGCGCGCCATCGAATTCGACGCCACCGATGAAGGCGACTGGGCGTTTCATTGCCACAAGTCGCACCATACGATGAATGCCATGGGGCACGGCGTACCAACCATGATCGGCGTCGATCAGAGCGCCGTCGCCGAGAAAATCAACCGCCTGATTCCCGACTACATGATCATGGGCGACAAAGGCGGTTCCATGGGCGATATGGACATGCCGCTGCCGGACAACACGCTGCCCATGATGGGTGGCCGCGGTCCTTACGGTTCATTGGAAATGGGCGGCATGTTCAGCGTGGTCAAGGTGCGCAAGAATCTGGCACGCAACGATTATCGCGATCCCGGCTGGTATCGGGCACCCAAGGGCAGCGTCGCTTACGAGTGGCGCGGAGCACCGCAAGCCGTGCCCGCCGCACCATCGGCACCGGCAGCAGCCAGCAACAACAGCAGCAATCAAACCACAACCACCGTAAATGTCGTGCGCCGCACACATGCCAATCATTGATTTTTACAGGAGCCCGAAATGAAATTCATCTGCCCATCACGTCCTTTGCAACTCCTCCTCGGCAGTCTGTTGCTGGCAGGTGCCGGCAGCGCCCTCGCCGATGCCAGCCATCATCAGCATGGCGCCAGCGCCGACAGTGCAGCCATTGGTCAGCCCGGCAGCGCGGCGCAGGTCAGCCGCACCGTCAAGGTCGACATGACCGACAACATGCGTTTCACGCCAGCCAGTATCAAGGTCCGCCAAGGCGAGACGATTCGTTTCGTCATCAGCAACAGCGGCAAGATCAGGCATGAAATGGTGTTTGGCAGCGATGCCGATCTCAAAGCGCATTACGCGGCGATGCTGAAAAATCCGGAAATGGAACATGCCGACGATAACCAGCTGACCCTCGCCGCCGGCAGGACTGGCGACCTGATCTGGACCTTCAGCAACGCCGGCCTGGTCAATTTCGCCTGCCTCCAGCCCGGCCATTACGATGCCGGCATGAAAGGCAGTGTCACGGTTGCCGCCGGCAAGACCTCATCTCATCAACATTAAGGATCACCATGCAACGACGCACCCTGCTCACCTCCGCCGCAATGGCACTGCTGTTCGGCAAATCCGCTTTTGCTGCGGCGCCCGCCATTGAAGTATTCAAGGATGCCCAATGCGGCTGCTGTACCGGCTGGATAGAACATCTGCAAGCCAATGGCTTTGCTGTCACGGCGCGCAATGTCGACGACACCGGTGTCTACCGGCGCCGCTATGGCATGCCGGATACGCTCGGCTCCTGCCATACCGGTCGCGTGGCCGGCTACACCATTGAAGGCCACGTGCCGGCGCGGGAAATTCAGCAATTGCTGAAACAACGTCCGAAGGCGGTCGGGCTGGCCGTGCCGGGCATGCCGATGGGCTCGCCCGGCATGGAAGGCAAGCGCAACGATGCCTATGACGTGTTGCTGGTACAGGCCGACGGCCGCAGCACTGTCTACCGCCACTATCCCGCATGAGCATCACCCGATTTGAAAGGAACATCATGACTTCACTTTTCTCGCCACTGCTGCTGGCGATGGCACTGATGGTTGCCATCCCCGTCAGCGCACAAAATACCGCTGCCGAAAACCAACAGACGGCAACCACGGACGCCCTGCCGAAAGTCAGCGGCGAAATCCGCAAGGTCGATCCCGACACCGGGAAAATCACTATCCGCCATGCCGAGATTCCCAATCTGGACATGCCCAAAATGACCATGCTGTTTCGCGTTGCCGAACCGGCCATGCTGACGCAGTTCAAGGCCGGCGATAAAGTGCTCTTCTCGGCGCAGAAAATTGACGGCGCACTGGTCGTCACCCGCATGGAAGCAGACGCCCGAAACTAAGGATGTTACATCCCGGCAAAACGGCGCTATCATCTGAGCCTGCGAAAACAAATAAACAGGACAGATGATGAGCGCTCATCCCATCGAGACAACCCCGCAAGCCTATGGCTACCCCTTGCTGATCAAGCAATTGCTGCACAGTGCCATGGCCACCGCGCCACAGCAGGAAATTGTCTATGCTGATCAGCGCCGCCATACCTATACCGAATTCCATGTGCGGATTCAGCGTCTCGGCAATCTGCTGCGCCAGCGCGATATCCGGCCCGGCAATACCGTGGCGGTGATGGATTGGGACAGTCACCGTTATCTGGAATGTTTTTTTGCGGTGCCGATGCTCGGCAGCGTGCTGCAAACCGTGAACGTGCGGCTGTCGCCGGAGCAGATTCTCTACACCCTGAATCATGCCCAGGCCGACATCATCCTGATCAATGCCGAATTCCTGGAGGTGTTCAATCAGATTCGCGGTGAACTGACCACCGCCAAACAATTCATATTGCTGACCGATACCGGCACCGCCGCACCGGACGGCTTTGCCGGCGAGTATGAACAGTTGCTGGCGCAATCCGACGACCAGTGCGAATTTCCTGACTTCGACGAAAATGCGCGCGCCACCACCTTCTACACCACCGGCACCACCGGCTTGCCGAAGGGCGTGTATTTCAGCCACCGCCAACTGGTGCTGCACACGCTCGGCGCCACTGCCGGCCTGGCGCTGGCGCCACAACAGGGACGCCTGCATCGCGACGACGTCTACATGCCGCTGACGCCGATGTTTCACGTCCATGCCTGGGGCTTGCCTTATGTAGCGACCATGGCCGGTCTCAAGCAGGTCTATCCGGGACGCTATGTGCCGGCGACCATCCTGAAACTGATTGCGACCGAAAAAGTGACTTTTTCGCATTGCGTGCCGACGATCTTGCACATGATCCTGAGCGCGCCGACCTGCAAGGATGTCGACCTCTCGCATTGGAAAATGATCATCGGCGGCTCGGCCATGACCAGCAGCCTGACCCAGACTGCGCGCGATCTCGGAATCGATGTCTTCACCGGTTACGGCATGTCGGAAACCTGCCCGATCCTGTCGCTGGCCCAGCTCGATACCGCCGACATCGGCACCGAACGCGATATTCCGACCCGCGTCAAAACCGGCCGGCCATTGCCGCTGGTGGCGCTGCGCACGGTCGATGCGGCCATGCAGGATTGTCCGCATGACGGCAAAACCACCGGCGAAGTAGTGGTCCGTTCGCCGTGGCTGACGCAAGGTTATTTGCATAACCCGCAGGCGTCGGCCGAATTATGGGAAGGTGGCTGGTTGCATACGCAAGATATCGGCAACATCGATCAGCGCGGCTACCTGCAAGTCACCGACCGCATCAAGGATGTCATCAAGACAGGCGGCGAATGGGTATCGTCACTGGAAATCGAGGAAATCATTGCGCGCCATCCGGCCGTCGCCGAAGTCGCCGTGGTCGGCGTCAAGGACAGCAAATGGGGCGAACGCCCGCTGGCGCTGGTGGTATTGAAAGCCGATCAGGCCGGCAAGATTGACAGCGATACCATCCGCAAGCATGTACTGGCAGTGGCGGAAGCCGGCGGCATTTCGAAATACGGGGTACCGGACCGGATTGAATTTGTCACGGCACTGGCACGCACCAGTGTCGGCAAACTCAACAAGCGCGTGATTCGCGAGCAATATCCGTCGTGACATGAAGGCTGATGCCGGCGCTGAACAGCACCGGCATCGTCAGTTGCATGACCTGCGGTGAATCGCGGTGTGAAACTTAGTTGAAAATCACGGTCTTGTGACCGTTGAGCAGAATGCGGTGTTCGATGAACCATTTCACCGCCCGTGCCAGCACCACCGATTCAATATCGCGACCGATGGCCGTCAGCGTATCCGGGCCCATGGCGTGATCAACCCGCTCCACGCCCTGCTCGATGATCGGACCTTCGTCCAGATCGCCGGTGACGAAATGCGCCGTCGCGCCGATCAGTTTGACGCCGCGGTCATGCGCCTGATAGTAAGGCTTGGCGCCCTTGAAACTCGGCAAGAATGAATGATGGATGTTGATGGCACGACCCTTGAGGGCATCGCACAAGGCCGGTGACAAAATCTGCATGTAACGCGCCAGCACTACCAGATCGATCTGATTGGCTTCAACGATTTCCAGAATGCGCGCTTCCTGCGCCTGCTTGGCTTGCGTCGAAGCACCAGCCGCCTGCGGCAAATGATGGAAGGGAATATTGTAGCTGGCGGCCAGTTGATAGAAATCCGTGTGATTGGACACAATCGCCGAAATTTCAACCGGCAGCAAACCGCTCTTGTAGCGGAACAGCAAATCGTTGAGACAATGGCCGATCTTCGACACCATCAGCATCAGACGCGGCTTGACGCCGGCGTCATGCAATTGCCAGTTCATGCCGAGCAAGCCGCCCAGCACGCCGAAATCTTCGCGCAGCACGGCATCGCTGATGGCGACATCTTCCGATGCAAAATGCACGCGCATGAAAAACAGCTTGGACTGGGCATCGCCAAATTGGGCTGAATCAATGATGTTACAGCCGTGATCGGCCAAAAATCCCGAGACGCGATGCACGATGCCACGCTGGTCGAGACAGGACAGAGTAAGGATATATTCCGGGTGCGCCATGATTATCTTCTGAAAACACGTTCGCCCGCAGAAGCAAACACAGCCGCATGCGGGCGAAAAGCGCTATTGTCGCATGCCCGGGGCAAGCACACAAAATTTGGACATAATCAGGCCGCAGGACGCTGCCGGCATTGGCCTCGGCGCAAGCAACAAAAAAGCCCGGACAATTGCCGGGCTTGATCTGGCGCAAACGCACCTGCCGCGCAGACAGCCAGAAACCGGCTTTCTGCGGGAAAGAAGATTGCAAACAGGAAATCTTGATTTAAAAACAATACAAAACAACCGAAACACCACAGTCTCACCGCATTGCGATGCTTTCGGTCACTCAGCAAATTGCGCGACTCAGGCGGTCTTGGCTTGCAGCAGGTCCTTCTGCTCCGCAATGCCGACTTGCACGTCACCGCTCAACTGGCCGCCTTCTTCCACTACCAGCTTGCCGTAGCGGATTTTGCCGGAAACCTTGCCGGTGGCATAAATCACCAGCTTGTGACGCACGGTCAGATCGCCGTCGAATTCGCCATGAATTTCCGCCAGGTCGATTTCGGCAGAACCTTTGAAAGCACCCTTTTCAGCGATCTGGATCACGCGCGAATCCATCGTTGCTTCAACCCGGCCTTCGACCACGAGCGTATCGCAATCGTTGATTTCCACACCCTTGAGTTTGATATTCGGTCCGACGATAAGCTTGCTGCCCATCTCGTTGGAGCCACTCGATGCATTGTTTGTATTGCTGGTGCCAGTGCCGGCAGCACCTGAAGTGACCGTCTTCGACACGCTGGACACGCCCGGTTGCGTCAAATTGTTATTGGCGCTGAATGGTGAATTTGGCGAATTGGTTTCACGTTTGCCAAAAAGGGTTTCTGAGCGAAGCATGTGATCTCCTGAAAATAAATGTGCGGTACAAGACACGGCACTGATAAGACAAATATCGACGACGCGTACATCGGCGGGAAACACGTGCACGCTATCGTCGCGAAAAGAGAGATCGCTGCACGACCCCGCGCTTTCAATCAAACGCACATCGCACAACGATCTCAGCGATTCGGCACAACATGGAAACGAAAGTTCATCAGAATTTTGTAACAAAAAAATAGAAAAATTCAAATCGAATTATTCGGAGAAAAATCAAATGAATCAGGCCTGCAGATCACGGCCGATTTGCATTGTCGTATCAACAATATATTTTGAAGATATGCAAAAATTCAGGCGATGCCGACATAAAACAAATACCCGCCCGGCCAGGTAAAACGATCTGCATCGCCGTCATTATTTGTATCAATCCGTCAAGATACGGTCCGTTTCGTCTCGGTTGCGCCTGATCCGGGTTGGCGCACAACCCAGACAACAGGCTGCTGATACGCGCTCACCGGGAAAACCTGAAGGGAATCGAAGTCAAATTTCTCAAGTTATCTAAATCTTTACCGATATCAAGACAGACCTACGCTACGATTATTTTGGAGCCCGATCATTTCACTCACCTATATGCCCGATGCAGCCACCGGCCGGCGCCGCAACCCGGCCACGCACGACGCGATTCTGGACGCGACCTGCTGCATGTTGGAAGAAATCGGTTTTGACAAGCTTTCGCTGGAAGGCGTGGCTGCGCGCGCCGGCGTCGGCAAAGCCACCATCTATCGCTGGTGGTCCAACAAGAGCGTGCTGGCAATGGAAGCCTTGCTGCGCGAAGCCGGACCGACTGTCAACTTCCCCGACTCGGCCTCGGCCCGCAAGTCCATCGAAACCCAGTTCCGCAAAGTCGCGCGCCTGTATCGCGGCAAGAGCGGCCGCATTACTTGCGACATGATACGACTGGCCCAGGTCGACGACGACACTACCCGCCTGTTCAATGAAAACTACCTGGAACCGCGCCGCATGGCCGCCCATGCCGTGCTGCGCAAAGGCATTGCGCAACATGAATTCAAATCCGATCTGGATCTCGATATCGTGTTCGATCTGCTCTACAGTCCGTTACTGGCACGCATGCTGATGCGCCACGCCAGCATCGATGACAAGCAACTCAATCTGCACCTGAAACTGGTACTGGACGGCATCGCAGTCTGAAACGGCGTTTGCAGTCAACGCCGTTACCGCCCGTCCTTCTGCCCATCGCGATGGGCACCCCGCATTCCCCTTCCTGCCGTTGCCTCTCCCAACTTGCGCTTTACTTGCCGCTAGCCGGCAAGCAAGCCCGATATCGCAATAACAACACCTCGACAAGTTTAATTGCACGAATGTAACTTTCCACCTAGAATGCAATACGAAACGTATCGTCTTGCCTTGGTGATTCCGTTCATGTGAGAAAAACAAAATGCCGAAAAAGCGCTCGACCACCATTTGTACGCTTGCCGCAAGCACTCAGCTTGCCCTGCCAGCCATACCGCAACGACCACCGCCAGCACATGGCATGCGCGTGCGTTTCCATCATTAGAAAACATCGGTCTCCAAACCGTCCAGCTACATCGAAGCGTCTCCGTCTCGCGACCAGAGCGCTTCAGGCACAAAATCAAATTGCAAACATGGGGGCATTATGCAGAATGGTTTGACTAATAAATCAGCATGTCTGACGCGCGCCGGTACGCACGCTGTCGCGGCGCTGCCAGCAGCAAAAATGTATCGTCAATGGTTTTTCTGGGGCTTTTTGCTGATACCGGTGATCGCCATTGCCGGCTGGATCGAATATGCATCCTTTGCGGTGTCACACGGCCCGTCGCCGTTGCTGGAACTGATCGGTCTGCAGCAACCGCAACATTGGCGCGACTGGCTGATGTATTACACATGGCTGCAATTTATCTGGATACCGGCCAACATGGTCCTGTTTCTGATCTGGTGCGCGCTCGGCGTCAGTGTTTGGGATTGCAAACGCGAACAATATTGAACACGGCGCCTGCGGCCACCGCAAAGCCGCAGAAAATCAACCTTCCAGCATCTTCCCTGCCGGCCACTTCGGCGCCGACGGCACCCCTCTGCGCTGCTTCCCGACAACACCATCTCACTCTATTTCATCGTTTATCGCAAACGATGGAACTGAAGTGATTTGTTGCATTCTATATAATCAATTTTCCAACGATATTCACCATCAAGTGCGCTGGAGAGCCAAAAATATTCGTCATTGCCGTTGAACAATAACCATCACTCCCAACACTTTGATGACAGACATCGCATCCCATCGTCATCGGTTGACGTCGTTGTCGCTGCGCGCGCAGAGCATGCTCAGCGTACTTGCCTGGCCACTCGGTTGCCTCGCTGCCGGCACGTTGCTGTGGAGCATGATGCAATCCAATTTGGATGAACGGGAACGCGGCATTGAAGCCGACGCCGTCAGGCAAGCTACCCATATTTCCCGTGCCTATGCGCTGCAAACCAAAAAGACGCTGGAGCGCATCAACCGTACATTGCGCAACCTGCAGTTTTACTGGACATTCACCAACGGCAACCCCGGCCTTGAGCAACAAATCCGCGATGGTTTGTTCCCGCCCTCGGCGCTGTTGTATGTTGCCCTCTCTGCACCTGACGGTCAGCTCCGCAACAGTTCGCTGGCGGGCTGCCCGCAACTCGCTGCGGCTGCCGATTTTCCGATCCTGGCGGCTGACACGGCTGCGGGCATGGTCATCAGTGCTCCGCTGCGTTGTCCGGATGCCGGCAAAACCCTGATTCGTTTCGCACAACGTCTGGCAACCAGCGATGGCAAATTCGATGGTTTGATCATCATCGCCGTGGAGCCGGATTACCTCTCTTCCTTTCAAGACAAAATGTTGCTCGGCGCGGGCGACTTCATCACGCTGGCCACCAGAAGCGGCACGTTGCTGGCATCGACCGCAGGCAGCGGCGCCCGGCAACAGACACTTTACCGGGACATGCCCTTCTTCAGCGGTGACGGGGGCACCACGCGGATGCCCGGCAATCTGTTTGTCGATGGCGAAGAACGCATCGTGGCCTGGAACGCGGTTCCCGGCTATCCCTTGCAGGCCGTCTCGGCGCTGACCACCAGAGAAATATTCTCCCCCTTCCGGCAACTGGCCGGCGAGTACCGCGCGCGCGCCATGCAAGGTTCGTTTGGCTTGTTGCTGCTGGCCTGTGCCGGCATGTTCCTGTCGCTGCGCATGGTGGCCAGACGGCGCGAAACGGAAAAAGCCAGAGCCGCCTGCGGCATGACCGCCGGTGACGACGAAGATGGCTTTTATCTGTGGCGTGCCATCCGCGACAAAAATGATCAGATCATCGATTTCAATCTGCTCGATTGCAATGACCGTGGCGCGTCCCTGCTGGGCAGTACCAGAACCGTACTCATGACTTGCAATCTGTCTGCGCTTTATCACGGTGAATATTTCGAACGTCTGCTGCAGACGTTCGTGCAAGCGATGGCAAGCGGCTATCTGGAAGACGACTATCAGGTACCCCGCCAAAGTCCGTTCCGGATGGACTGGATGCACCGCCGCATGATTCGAACCCCATCCGGCCTGGCGATGACCATACGCGACATCAGTGCCGCCAAAGCGCATGATCTGGCACTATTCAATCAGGCCAACCGCGACGACTTGACCGGACTGCCCAATCGTCACTGGTTGCACAACAATCTGGCCGGCATCCTGATCAGCGCCGGCGACCGCCGGCACCAGGTCGCAATCCTGCTGTTCGATATCGACAACTTCAAGAATATCAACGATACGCTGGGTCATGCGACCGGTGACCAGCTATTGCACGTCGCCGCACAGCGCTTGCCGACGCTGGCGGGACCCGAGGCTGCCTGCGTGCGTTTCGGCGGCGATGCCTTCATCGTGATTCTCGAGGCGCCGGACAGCATCGATGTGATCCGGTCAACCGCCGAGCGGATCCTGCGGGGTTTCAGCGAAGCCTTCCTGCTGCCGGCGCAGGACGACATTCTTACCAGCGTCTCGATCGGCATCAGTCTGTACCCGCAAGACGGCGACTCGGTGGAAGCCTTGATCAAACACGCCGATACGGCGATGCATGCAGCCAAGTCGGAGGGCAAGACCCGGCTGCGCTTCTACCAGCCGGAACTGTCGCAGCGCCTGACCCAGCGCGTGGAATATGAATATGCATTGCGGCTGGCGCTGGATCGCGACGAATTCGTGCTGCACTATCAGCCGCGCGTTACCGCCATCGGTGGCGAACTGTGCAGCATGGAAGCCCTGGTGCGCTGGCAACATCCGCAACATGGATTGATCCAGCCGCAGGAATTCATTGCCATCGTTGAAGAATCAGGATTGATCGGGCGGCTCGGCGAATTGGTCATCCACAAGGTCTGCGCCCAAATGGCGCAATGGAAAAACGAAGGCCTGCCGTTGCTGCCGGTCTCCATCAACGTGTCGTCGCAACAGCTCAATCAGGGCAATCTGGAAGCGCTGATCGCCTCCTGCACGCGCCAGTACGCGATTGCCTCATCGCAGATAGAACTGGAACTTACCGAGTCTTGCATGATGGATGATACGGACGCCATTTCAGTCGAACTGTTGTCATTGCAACGGCTCGGCATCAAATTGCTGGTCGATGATTTCGGTACCGGCTATTCGTCGCTGTCACAACTGCAAAAACTCGATCTCGACATATTGAAAGTGGATCAGTCATTCACCGCCGAGCTCGGCAAACGACGTGAAAGTGAAGTATTGTTTCGCGCCATGGTCTCCATGGCGCACGCGCTGAACATGACGATGGTAGCCGAAGGCGTCGAGACCGCAGAACAATTGCAATTGCTGCAAGAACTGGGATGTGATGAGGTACAGGGATTTTTCATTTCGCGGCCATTGCCGCCGGCGGAACTGCCGGCGCTGATGCGCAAGCGCTATATGCTGGCCTGAAGCCGGTCGGAACACGCCGTCCGATAATGGCTTGCAAGAATCACAACAACGGGCCGATATCGCCTTCCGCCCAGGGCTTGACTACCTGGCCGTCCTTGAGCACCTGATATTCGGCATGCCGGCTCCCATCCTGCCCATGAGAAACCCGGGTCTGTATTACATACCTGACGTCATTGATTATTGCGCAATGCTCCGCATAACTGCCGTCTTGAGACATGATGGACTTTGCTTCTTGATGAAATGCCAAACCGGTCCGAAACCGGCTCCCCCGAATCGCATGGCCGCAATAAATACCCACTGCTGCTGACCGTGCGAGGTGGATTTTAGCACTCCTTGCAAAAAACGTTGAACCGCCTGCATTTCATCCCGATTGCGGGTGCCGGCGGCTAAAATGCCTGTCAGAATTTTCCGCCGACAATTTTCCGGACTGCGTAAGAACGCCCCTCTTCCAACGCCCGTTCCCTGGTATCAAACACCGACGACGTCACCACCCGCTGACGGGGAAAAACACAGGCGTTTTGAAAAGCGCCGGTGGTGACCCGATAGATCGCCAAATAAGGCACCCAATTTTTTTGATCAATCGTACGGAATGCGTCGAGATCAATTTCATATCTGCCAATGCGTTCAAAACTCATCAGATCCCCTCCCCCCAAAAAAGCCATGGACAGCGCCGCCCCCCTCAATTCGCGACGACGAAACGCGCGAATTCGAACGGCTTTATCAAGCAAGAATTTTAGGGAAAAAGTTTCCCCGGGAAAATTACGATTTGATGACAGTTTTGTCATTCAGGAGGTTGCCGCGAGTGCTGCAACGAGATCATGCCATGCGCCGATGAATTGCCATTTCCGATCCGCCGGCAGGACCGACAGAGGAGATATCGGCAATCAGAGATATTCCCGTGCCGGCCTCGCATCGAGACCGGCAGTACCTGCCTACTGCAACATGAACGTCTCGTATTCGAGTCTGGCCATGGTACGCGACATCATGACAAAGCCTGCCAGCACCACGATCAATACCGAAACCGCAAAACCGTAGCCATAGAAATTCGGCCCCAGTTGCAATGACATCCAGGTAAAAATGATGTTGAGGAAAAACAGACTGGTGCACAACCACACCACGATCCGCCGTTTATCCAGATAGAAGAAGACATTCAGAATCCCGAGCAAGACAACCTGCAGGCTGGCAGCGATGATATCGATGAACAGCAATTGCAGATACATGGTGGAGATACCGAGCCAGGTCAGAATCGCTTTGCCGGCGACAATCAGCAACAAGGTCACGATCGCCTGGATCTTGATGATTTCGAAAATGCCGAGACGAATGGTTTCCACCATATCGTTGCGATGTTTTTCAATGGTTTCCAGCGAGGCATCGGAACGCACGGCCTGATAGAAATTATCGTAGTCTTCAACGAAATCGGTTTCCATGCGCAACAGGAAAATCGCCATGCCGGGGATGATCGCCAGATAGGCCAGAAACACCGGCAAATCGTAAATCATCGATGCCCGCAGCGGGCCGATGATGGCCTGACTGGTTTCTTCGGTGTACCAGAACATGACCTTGTCGACCCAGATCGCGGCGTTATACATCAAACCGACCACCATCAGCGACGGGTACAACATGTGCTTGTTGAAAAATTCGAAGGAAATAAAACTGGCCGCAGTGAAGTTGCGCAGGATCAGCGCCATCATGCCCATCATCATCATTGCCTGGCCGATCACGAAGCCGGCCATCAATCCTTCCAGCCCCTGTTGCCGCAAGCCCAGCGCGACCACTACCGTGATGGCATAGCCCAGCAAGTACAGCCAGACGATGGAGCGGTATTGCTTCATCCCCGAAAGGAAGATGGTGGCAATCCAGATATTGCACATGATCACGAATGCCGCCAGCAACAACAGGCGATACAGAACGCTTTGCTGCGGGAACAGGAACATTACGCACAGCAGGCCGACGACGCCGGAACTGACCGTGACGGTCAGCGCTACGGCATGAAAATTGGGCAGAATGATGTCGGTTTTTTTCTCGAACAGACGGTCTGCCGTAAAGCGCGTCAACGCCAGTTGAAAGACGCCGGTAAACACCAGCGAGCCGGCAATCACATAGGTGATGCTGACCTGAAACTGGACAATGATTTCGCTCGGCACCACCACCGTATAACTGAGCAGACCGATAATCAGAATACCGACGATGGACAAGACCCACGAGCCGGAACTGATCAGCGCCGCATAAGAATATGCCTGCAGCAGCGATACCAGATTATCTCGCTTGAGAATCTTTCTTAATTCAAATCCTATGCCAGCCATTGAGGGCCCATTTTTCGGTTAATTTTTAGACGACTTATGCATGCCCCATCGGGCAAGTCAGTTTTTTCTGCTGCGGCTGTCCGGCTTCCTGCTCGAATGCACCTTGATACAACTGCCGGTACGATGCAAACATCATGTCCTGCGTGTAGTAACGTTCGACCCGGGCAATACCGGCGGCTTGTGCGGCATGCCACTTGACCGGGTCGGTCAGCAGCTCCACTGCGGCCCGCGCCAGCGCCTGCGGCTCGGCAATGCCAACCACGGCGCCGGCGGCACCCAGGGCCTGATCCGCATCGTCCAGGCCATAGATCAACTGACGGCACGAACCGACGTCGGTTGCCACTGCCGGTACGCCGGCCGCAAACCCTTCCAGCAACACCAGCGGCAACGCTTCGCTGATGCTGGACAACATCACCAGCCCGATCTTCGGCATCAGCTCATCGATCTTCTGATAACCGAGGAATTTGACTTTGCTGGCCAAACCGAGACCTTCAGCGATGCCGCGACACTCTTCGGCATAGGCCACATCTTCATCTTCCGGACCGGCAATCCATGCTTCGGCATCGGGATACAAAGTGACCACGGTACGCATGGCACGAATGAAATTCTTGACGTCCTTGATAGGTACCACCCGTCCCAGCAGACACAGCACCGGCGGAATTTCCTTGCTGCGCAAGGCGCGCAATGCGGACAGACGCGGCAAATCGATGCCATTCGGGATATTGCGGGTAACAGCAGCCGGCGCGCCGTCAGCGACCTGGCGCAAACGGTTGATTTCATACAATGCCACGATCTGATCGGCGCTCTGATAACACATGCGCCCCAGCGCTTCGAAAAAGCGCATCCACAAATCACGGAAATACGGAATCTGCGAGGCATCCTTTTCAAACACGTCACGATTGTCATGAATCCATTCACTCTGGAACAGATCGATCTTGCGTTCCTTGGTGTAGATGCCATGCTCGGACAACAGCAACGGTTTGCCATTCTGCAATTTCAGCAAGCTGCCGAGAAAGCCGGCATAACCGGTGGAAATGGTGTGATAGCAGCGCGCCGGAATCATGTTGCGTGCAACCTTGGCCAGATTCCAGATCGGCTTGTGCATGGTGCGCACGGTCCAGAAGTAATCGACGAACGATGGATCGGTACAAAATTCGCGATACTTTTCCGTGGTGTATTTCCAGGCTTCTTCGCTGTACAGAAAGGCCGATTCATCGAGCGCCTTGCCCTCTTCCAGCAATGGCACCAGCGGCGCCAGCAACGCTGTCACGTCCGGCTTGTCGCGACCGGTGCGGCCGACACGCAACTGCTCATGCAGCAAATCCATTTGCAAGAACGCTTTGCCGTTGCCGCGACTTTCCCTGACTTCCGGCGCCTCATAGCGCTCGTGCATGTAATGAATTTCCAAATGCACGACGTTGTCAGGCAACGCATATTTGGCGACCCCGTAGTCTTCCTTGCGGCTGCCGATGAAGCAGATGCCGAAGCGGATTTCCGGAAAGCCGCGAATGATCTGATTGACCCAACTCGACACACCGCCGCTGACGAAGGGGAAGGTTCCTTCCAGCAACAACATCACATCGCAGTCGGTTGCGCTGCGGCGGATATCCGGCACGGCGGCGGTATGACTCATGACTTTTCCTGATCTCCGGTCGCGGCTTGCGCCGTCCAGTACCGGTGTAGTTGCGAGGCAATCGACACGCTGGGATTGAAGGCAATCTCAACGAACAGGCTGCGTACGCGGTCAAAATTCTTTTTCAAAAAACTGAGTTCGGCCAGATAGGGCAACAAGCGCTCGCGCGAAAATCCATAGCGTTGCGCATTGTCAAACGCCAGTTCTGCGCTGGCGGCATTGCCGGACAACAGTTCCAGCCGGCCCAGCATGAACCACAAGCCCTGATCATCCGGATTGAAGTCCAGCGCCTGCTGCGCATGTTCGCGCATCTGGTCGCACGAATAGGTCAGCAAATCGCCCTGCACCAGATTTTGATAAATCAATTCCTGATACAACTCGGCCACCCGCTTGTGCAATGCGGCGCGTTGCCAGTCGGTATCGACACTCTCGATTTGCTGACGAGTTTCGATAATGCGATGCGTGATTTTCTTTTCTTTGCCATCCAGAATGCCATACGCCAGCATGCGCACGTCATCGGCCGGATCAGCCAGCAGTTGGCGCAAGGAGCCGCTGCTGCTGCGGGTCGGCGTGTTCTGGATCGCGGCCAGCGCGTTCAGTCGTTCGTCGAGCGGCATTGACGGATTGCTCAGTTGCGCCCGAATCCGGCTGCCCTGAAAGCCGGCGCCTTCGGGGCCGTGTACCGCCGCGAACTGCGGTGGCACGGTGGTCTCGAATTCGCTTTTCTTGTCGATCTTTGGCAACCAGGCGCCGATAATGATCGCCAGTACCGCACACGGCAAGCCGACGATGGGCATGAAGAAATTGAAGGCGAACAGATAGCCGAGCAACCACAGCCGCGGTTGCCGGTACTGTTTCGGCACGACAAAACTGAGCGCCAGTGAAAACAGAATGCTCGACAAGGCGTGCAGGCCCAGATACGACAACATCAGCGCCATCGATGCATCGTGCGAAAACAGCAGCCAGATCGAAACCAGCTCGAAGCCGATGCCGGTAAAGGTCAGCTTATACAACACAGCGTTGCACCAGTTTTTCCAGCATGTGCACCGGGCTGTCGTGGCCCATGTGCTCGGTATGCACCTGCGCATAGCTGGTCAGATACTTTCCGCCAAACTGCGCCTGCATGACTTCTTCGATACGCATCAGATAACCCTCCACCGCCGCCGACCCGGCCAGCGGCAATAACGTGATCAATATATTGCGAGTGAGTGCCGGGTTCGCCGGCGCGCCGGCGGAGATTTCCCACACCACGTCGGCGGCGCGCTTGAGACGTTTGATCTGCTCGAACATGTCGCGCGAAATTTCATCATCATCGAGAACCAGCGCCACCAGTGCCGAATCGATATCGGTATTGGCCTTGAGGCGATGCAAGCGCACGATATCAATCGCCAGATCGGATGGACAACCAGGCACATGCTCCACGATTTCATGTGCCGCGCCGCTCATCTGTACCCCGTCGGCGTAGTAATCCACCAGCACCGACAACAATTGCAGCGTGTCTTCATTGAGTGCCACGAATGGCAGCTTTTCCACCACCAGCACACCGAACACCGAGCCATCGAAATTCTTGAGCGGCGCGCAGATCAGATAACGACTGCTTTGCTGATGCGGCATGGCGATGGTTTGCACATGCGCCAGCTTTTGCTGCTGCAAACAATACAGCAGCAACGAATCGCCACTGTCCAGCGGTGCCGGCTGACCCAGCGTTGCCACGGCCTGATGCAACACCTTGCCATGTGCATCGCAAGCGTACAACGCCGCCACTTCCAATTGGCAGCTTTGCACCAGAATCTGCATGAACGCATTGGCGGCAGGCAAAGGATTGCCGGCACTGACGGCCTGATTGATGGTCAAGGCACGCATGCGCTCAAGCGATTCGCGCAAGGTCAGCGGCTTGGACAGCAAATCCTGCTCCAGCCGTTCATGCGACAACCGCAACAGAAAATGCTTCTTGGTCAGCATCGTGAGTCGTTCGTCCAGATACGAATTGATGGCGCTCAAACGACGACTGCGGGCGTTCCAGACTTCGCAGAACTGGCCACACAACAAGGTCAATACCAGACCGCCCAGGAAATACACTTGCGGAAATACTTTGCCGCTGCCGCCGGGGAACAGGTAACTCCAGCCAAACCAGCTGAGCAGCAACAGCAGCACTGAAATGACGCCGATACCGGTGCCGTAACGCATTGCCAATACTGCCGGCACGATCCAAATCCACGGAAATTCGCCAGCCACGCCGAACGGATCGGCGGGTGTGGCCCAGAAACTGAACAGCAACGCCAGGGCGACAAACAACGCTGCTTCCAGTATGCGCAGTACTGCTGCCCAGGGACTCAGACTGGCCGCCTGCGTGCGCGGGAAAATACGTCGCCACCAGTTGGAACCGGGACGTACGATACCGCCTGTCGGCCGCTTTCCCGGGCCGCTGCGGGCCGCATTTTGCGCGGAGTTGGACTGAGTATTCACGGCAACCTGTCAGCGCGCACTGGCGATCAGAGGATTAAGCAAGGTGCGCGACAATTTCTGCGCCACTGCAGACAAAGCTTCGCGGCTCCAGCCGGTTTTACCGCCACTGGCTGCCCACACCACGTTGCCGCTGGATACTTCAATCAATTGCAAGGTCAGGCCGACTGCCGGTTCGCCATCGATACCGACCTTGTAACGCCATTCATCGACGGTACCGGTCAATGCATATTTCAGGTTCTCGGCGCGGGCCCATTCCAGCGCGGCATCGAGTTGCTTGCGATCCATCGGTTCAAACAAGGTTTCGGTATTCAGATTGCTTGGATAGCGACGCAGATTGTTCACGCCATTGGCGCGCAACAGACTTTCCGAAATGGCTTCGGCCCGCAAACCGGCTTGCGGTGTTTCCGTATTGTTGGCAAATGGCAGCAAGGCCCATGATGCTTTGGCTTCCAACGTTGGTGCCGGGCCGACGTCCACCGTCGAACACGCCGCCAACACTGCCAACAGGACGCCTGCCAGCAGAATGCGGGAAAAATTGAGGATGTGTGTTTTCATAGTATGTCCACCAGTTAATATAACCATTTGTAATTTACTCCTAGCTCAAAAGACCTCTGTGGTGAATTCGCGGTCGCGCTGATGCTTTGCAACTGCACGCTTAATACATCCTGCCCGATCACGCTTCCTTGCACGCCGGTGCGGAAATTGCGGCCCCAGCCCAAGTCCGGTGTATACGTCATGCCGAATTCGCCGAACGGCCGCCAGCCGCGCGTATACGTGTTGTCGATGACCGTGCCGGCACCCAGGCTGATACCGTAGACGCGGGTGTTGACCGGCATGTAACGATACGTGGCGGGGTCGGTCCCCGGCGGCACCAGTCGCGCGATCTGCGCATCGTAAGAGCCCTTGTCCTTGAAATTGCTGCCCGATACGTAAGTGCGCAAGGTCAGATTCGGATACTCGATGCGGAAATGGGTACCGGCTTCCAGATTGAAGTTGGTGCCGCTGCCAAGCCTGGTGCCGGCTTGCGTCGCGTACTGCTGCCAGCCGATGCCGCCGCTCAGATACTCATTGTGGGTCACCGCATAATTCAGATTCAGATCGGCACCACTGCGCATGCCACCGACGCGCATCAGCACCGACTCGGTTGCCATCTGATGGATGCCGATCTCACCGGTCATGGTCAGGCGTCCGGTCAACGCGGTGCTGAAGTCGACCCGTGCGCCGTTGGTATCGGCAGCGGCCTGACGATGCGACACGCTGAACGCCACAAAACCTTTATCGAGACGACGACGAACGGTGACTTCCACCAGCCGGTCCAGCGCCGGCACATTGACCATTTGGGTGTCGTCGCTGCTGCTTTGATTGATCTGGCTCAACTTGACATACAAGCGCGTGCCGCCCGTGATCGACCAGCCGCTCTGCACTTCCGAGCGCGTGCCTTGCCACGGCGCATCGCGCAAGCGTGTGACCGAGGCCGAGAACGAAGCCGGATCTTCGGTTACCAGACTGGTCAGGCGCTGATGCAACTCTTCGTCATGCGGCAGAATCGCCAGTTGATCGAAGGCCAGTGTTTGCGCCAGCGGATCGCGTCCGGCCAGTTTGGCGGCATCGATGCGTTCATACATCGGCAACCAGTCGGCCACGTTATCGAGCAATTGATTCAGATGATCGCGGTCATTGTCGGCCAGCGTCAGCGAGAATTCACCCCACAACGGCTTGTCCATGTTGTTGGCAAAACGGGTCGCCAGCCACGCATGCGCCAGGTCATAGGATTCCTGACTCAAGGCATAGGCCAGTGCCACTTCCCGCACGCTGGCCGAGAGCCGTGCATCGTCGCGCCGGGTACCGGGTGCGGCAAACATGCCCTTCAGGCTGGCTTCGGTGGCGGCCGTGCCTTTGGCTTGCACACGTTCGCTTTCCAGCAATCGCAACAGCGCCGGTCCATCGGCCGGTACCGGCACCGCTTCCGGCGTCGCGGCCAGTTTGGCGACATCCGCACGCAACAGCGATTGCATGACCCGGTTGCTGGCATCGGATTGCATGAACATCGGCGCCAGTGACGCCAGACGGTCACGGATGTCACGCAACTGCCCCGGATTGGCATTGCTCAACACTTCCGGTTTGCGCAAATCGAGCCATGCCTTGCGTCGGATGCGCCAGGCCAGATCAGGCTGGCTGTTGGCTTCCAGGCACTCGGCGTAATTCAGCAACCACAAGTAATCATTTTTCAGGAAACCCGATTTGCGAAACCAATGCAATGCCGTGCGTTGCCGGTTGATCGACATGTTGGCCGCTGCGAACGGTCCCCACATCAGCGCATTGCTTTCGGCATCGGCCGACCACAAACGCAACACCCGTTTGAGACCGTGAGTGTCGCGTTGGGCGATCATGGTCCAGATCAGACCGGCGCGCAAATTGCTGTCACCGGGACTGATCACCAGTGCCGCCCGCAAGTCGCTGGCAGCGCCCTTGATATTGCGATTGGCTTGCCGCACTTCGGCGCGCGCGGCAAGGAAGTTGCCATTGCGTTCCAGCTTGACCAGCGCGGACGCTGGCAACTGATCCAGGAATGCTTGCGCGCCGCGATAGTCGAGTGCACGCATGCGGTTGCCCAGTGCCTGGGTCGCGAATTCCGGCTTGCCGCTCTTGAGATAGCCGAACTCGGCCAGGTTGGCCGCCGCCAATGGTTGCTCGTCTTCGATCAAGGCAATCATGTTGGTGATGTCGGCATCGGTTTGCTGGTTCGATGTCAGCAAGCGGCGATAGCTGTCGCGCGCCACTTCATCTTGCTGCAGGAACCGCGCCACTTCTGCATGCGTGCGCCAGAATTCGCCGTTGTCGGCCGGCGTCACCGGCGCTGCTTCCTGCAACGCCGCCATCGCTTCTTCGATCCGACCCCGACGATACAACTGATTGGCGATCAGCAAGGCATAGCTGGCCTTGGGACCGAACTCGGCCTGCGCCCGCCGCAAGGTTGCCAGCGCTTGCGCATCATCGCCGCTGCGTTCGTAGACGGCAGCCAGCAGTTGAAATTCACGTTCGCGCTGGGCGGCAAACTGCGGTGCCCGATTGCTGCTGCCCAACCGCCCTTCCAGCAACGCTGCCGCACGGCGCGGATCGCCGACGGTTTCGCTTTGGCTCAGCAACAGATCCAGCCACTTGGGATTGTTCGGATCGGTGCGCAGCTTGTGTTCCAGCGCCGCCTGCTGCGGCCCTTGCGAATAGGTCCCCTGACTCAGGCGCAGCACCGCATCCCAACCGGCTTCATCGCCGCTGACCCGGGCATAGTTCTGCCACGCTGTCAGCGCCTGATCCGGCGCGCCGCTCCACTCGCTGACTTCCGCCAGCCGCTTGTTCCAGGCCGCCGAACCGGGCTGCTGCCGTACTGCCGATTGCGCCAGCAAGCGGGCATCGGTCAGATTGCGGTTGGCCAGGAAAATGTTGTAACTCAGCGTGTAGCTTTCATCGTCGAACGGCAGACTGGCTTGTAATGGTCCGCTGGTATCGGCAGCACGAATGATATGCACGGCACCGATCTGATATTGCGGATGCAGCATGGTCTCGCGCAGATTGGCGGCGTATTCCTGCATGCTTTGATACCTGACCTGTTGCCGCGCCGGGCGCGCATCACCGCGCGGCTTGAGCATCGACAGCTTCAGCAATTGCTTGATGTAACGTTCGGCAGCGTCCAGCTTGTTGGACGATTGCGCCAGCCGCGCCAGGAACAGCAAGGTTGGCTTGTCGCGGCTGAGTGGCCCGATATGGGCATCGGCGGCGGCGATCGCTTCGTCATACAGACGACCGGACTGCAAGGTGCGCAAGGCGCTCAGATAGTATTCTCGCTGGCGGTCGATATTGGAGCTGTCATCCATGGCGCGGAAATAGAACGCCGCGCTGCTGCGGTAGTCGCCCAACCCGAGACTCTGCAACGCCGATGCCACATTCTGATCGACGCTCAGCGCACTCGGATTCTTGGCCAGCAATTGCAACGCCGCCGTGCCGGTAGCGATATCGCCCTGCGCCAGCGCCCGTTGCGCCACCGTTTGCAACTGACTGGCATCAAGCGGCTGCTTCAGCAATTCACGCTGGAATGCCTGCAACTGCGCCATCCGTGTCTTGCGTTCCGGTGAATTTTCCGGTTCCGCATAGGTTTCGTTTTCCAGTATCTGATACTCATACCAGTCGGCGGTCAGTTGATAACGCTGGTCCGGCGCTTTGCGCAACAACGCCAACTGCGTGCGCGCTTCGTCGTACAAGCCCAGCAACACCAGTTGCTTGACCAGCTCTGCGCGCAAACTGTCGGCCTTGGGTTGCGCCTTCAGAAACACTTTCAGGTACTCCACCGTCAACCGGTCCGGACGCGCGCCATTGGCCGTCGTCGAGAAGCGTTGCTCCAGCGGCGTGTGCGGATAAACGAGCACCAGTCCGAGGCCGACCGCCAGTCCGAAACCGGCGATCGTCCACGGCGAAAACAATTTCAGACGTTCATGCGGCGCATTGAACGCGTACGTTGTATTCGGTGGTTGCGAAGTTGTTTGGCGAGGTCCTGATTTCATATTGTGTAATGGCCAAGTGTGCTGCCGATTGTGCTGCGTATTTGGATGATGCGATGCTGTTCTTGTTACCGGCTGAACGCGTCAGCGCCTTGCCGTCTGCCGTCGCACTGCATTTGTTGCTGTTGCTGACGCTGAAGCTGGCGGCGCCATTGGCACTCAGCGTAAAGCTGAGATTGCTGCCGCCGGCGGTTTCGGTACGGCTGAAATTGCTGACGGCACCGCTTGCTTCGTATAAAGCCAAAATCGGTTTGACCTGTGGCTGCGACGACACCCGCACTTCGCCGGCACTGGTGATCAGATAGGCACCGGCTGGTCCCGGCGCCACGCCGGCTACGCCGCTGCTGACGCTGAGCGATGGCGTCGCCGCGCCGGGTGGCAAGCGCAAGGTACGCAAGTGCTTGCCGGTACGGATCACCAGATCACCGCCATCAATGCTGCGGGCGTAGCTGGTGTTTTCAAAATCCAGCACCTTGCGGATGTACTGCGAGGAATACAAACGGGTGAACGGTTGCGCAACGGCCCAGCTATGAATCTTTTGCAGCGCGCCCAGCGTGGCTGGCTTGGTGCCGGCATAAAAATGGAAATAGATATCGACCGGCTTGAAGCGCACCGGCTCTTCGGTCAGCTTGAAGGTTTCGATCACGCGCTCGAAACCATAAAACGGGCCGGTCCAGTTATTGGTATAGACATTCTCATTCTGGTTAGGCGCAAACACCTGGTACCAGCCCTTTTTGCGAATTCCTTGCGAGGCAATCTCGGTCCAGGTCTTGTTGCTTTCGGTGATCAGCGTATCGCCGCCATTCATGTTCAGGTAGCCATCGAGATAGGTTTGCGCAATGGCCGCCGGCAACGGTTCGCAATTCCCGGTCCAGAGCAGCACTTCGGCCTTTTTGCCGCCGCCCAGCAAGGTATTGACGTAATCCATCGAGCCCTTGATTTCACGCTGCAAATCAAACACGTAACCGGGTACATCCAGACGGTGTGCTTCTTCTTCGCCGGGCACATGAGCCACCGCCGCCCGTTCCGGATCCATCGCATCGCGCCACGAAAACGGATGCGAATAAGTATGGCTGGCCGGTTCCACATACGGCAGTTGAAACAGTTTTCTGGCCAGTGCCTCGGTTTGCGCCGACAGTTGCGGATACACGCCCTTCGGGCTGATTTCGCCTTCGATCACCGAAATCGTCACCGGAATCTGATATTTTTCCCAGATCTCCTTTTGCAATACCTGCACCGATAACGGTGTGCCAGGTACTTCTGCCCGTGACGCAAAGCCGTCGCCATCGACGTGACTCATCAGAATGCGGCGCCCGCCTTCGGTCGTGACATCGGGCACCGGCATCTCCGGCAGGCGCAATGCCGCCCGCAAGAATTTCTGCGGCTGCAACACCCAAAACGATTGTTCGGTACCCGGAATGCTGGCCACCACAAACGGCGACAATGCAAATCCGCCCCACGGCGTGATTGCCGCAGCGTCGTAAATATTGCCGCGCCCATCCTGCAACCGCAACAAGGATTTATCGCTGGCATTGGCCAGTCGCAAAAAGTCGATTTCAGTCCGGTCCGGACGCGGCGGTGTTTCGAAGCCGATCATTTCCGGATCACTGGATACCACCGTCAACTTGTCCGGCTTGCCAGTGGTAAATGCGGTCAACCCCAATTGCGTTGCCGCCGCCGGTGACAATTGAAAGCCCAGCTTGCTCAGAATCGCTACCGGCACGCCTTCATCCTTGCGCTTTTTGAGCCATGGCAACAATTCCGGGTGATAGGCGCCGCCAGCAAACCAGCTCACCACGCCGGCATAGCGGCCGGCCAGAATTTTTTGCGGCAGCGATTCCGACGCCAGGTCGACAAACTCATAGCGCAGACCAAGATAGTTCAGATGGATACCGAGAAAGCGTTGCGCTTCCGTGGTGTGCAAATCCTCGCCGGCAGGCACATCCAGTAGTACCAGCACGGTCCGTGGAATGGTTTCGATATTGCTGACACCCATCGAAGCGAGACCGCCATCGGCAACCCACGGAATGAAACCGTGCGCGGCAATTTTCTTCGCGGTGGCGCGTGCCAGTTCGCGCGCGTTCGGTTTGGCCGGATCAACATAATCGATGGAGATCACCGGCAAGTGATACTGATCGCGCACCAGTTCCATATGCGCCAGCAACCACGAGCGATCATTTTCCGGCACCGCACCGTATTGACGACGGCCGGCATCGTAGCGGCTATACAGCGATTCCGCCGCCACAGCATAGGTCAGCGGGGCAATCTCCGGCAGCATTTCAAAGCCGCGATTCAGAATCAGTTTGGCATCCGGATAACGGCGCTTGAATTCGCGCAATGTGGCGACCATGGCATCGACCTGAATCTTGCGTTCAGCATCGGTCTTGGCAAACAACTGATAAGAGTCCAGCGTATCGAGGAAGAAACCGCGCCAGCCTTTTTCCCACAGCGGCGCGATGATTTTCGACAAAAAGAATTCGCTCCAGCCGGGTGCCGTCTGATCGATCACGCTGCTGTTCCAGGCCGCGTTCTCGGTGCGCAGACTGCCGGCCGGGAGTTGCTTGTAATAGTCACGCGTGGAATGCACTTCACCGAGGGAGACATAGGCGAACAACTCGTGCCTGCCACTGTCACCGGAACGACTGCGCTGTGCAGGATGGCGCACGTGATCCGGTTCGACCACGGCAATATCGAATGCCTGCAAATCGGAAAGCGGCGGCTGTTCGCCGTAATAGAATGCGGCCGACGACAGTGCCGACACCGGTGCAGTCTGGGCAGTGACGCCTGCGCAGGACAGCAACAGTGTCAATGCCAGGCCGCAATAACGACGCAACGCCGGTATCAAAACAGGCCTTTCGCAGCCGCGTCAGCGGTAAAACGGGTAGCTGATATGAAACGATCAGCGCAATGTATAGCGTTGCTCATTCTCCCCCCCTACTTTAATACGGACAATCGGACCAGCCGGAATGAAAGTATCGTTTGCCCCCATCATATGCCGAGCAGCAATACTCAGGAGCATTCGTTATCAAAAAACTATCGAAACTGATTGTAAAAGATATTCGAATGCACAATTGTTGTTTTTTTAATAATAATTAGTAATATTTCGATAACAGTTTTCACCGTTTGGGTGCTCAACCCTCAACAATATATTTTGCCGGCAAGGCTGCGCGGGACTCGCCGCAGCGCGATTGCTGCGTGTGATGCGCCTGATTTCCCTATGACGCCAGCTCGCGCGCAACCTCAAATGCGGCGCTTCAGCATTTGTTGCAAACGCATCGCGATCATTTCTTGCGGACCACATTTCATCCCGGCAATCCAATCCTGTGGCCGCCAACCTGCGCCGTCCGCCCATGGTAAAGTTGCCGCTCATCGCAGCCATTGCTTCTGGGAGTTTCTCGCATGCAAGTCAAACGGATTGTTGCCAATATCAATACGCCAGCGACGGCTGCGGCGGGGCGCTTTTATCACGATGTGCTGGGACTCGATGTATTGATGGATCAAGGCTGGATTGCAACCTATGGCTCACAACAGCAAATGGCAATCCAGATCAGCTTTGCCACGCAAGGCGGATCAGGAACCGCCACGCCGGATCTGTCGATTGAAGTCGATGATCTTGCGGTTGCGCTGGAACGCATGACCGGGGCCGGCTTTGCAATCGAGTATGGCCCGGTCGACGAACCCTGGGGCGTACGGCGCTTTTATGTGCGCGACCCGTTTGGCAAACTGGTCAATATACTGATGCATTGCTGATCGCCGCCGTCACCAACAATCATTCCGTACTGCCGGTCTCCGACAACCCTCTCTGCCCATTTTTCCACAAAGGACATGCCATGAGCGATATCTCCAATTTCCCGATTACCAAAAAATGGCCGGCGCAACACCCCGAGCGCATCCAGCTCTATTCCTTGCCGACACCGAATGGCGTCAAGGTCTCGATCATGCTGGAAGAAACCGGCCTGGCATATGAGCCGCATCTGGTGAGTTTCGAAACCAATGATCAGACGTCGCCGGAATTTCTGTCGCTCAATCCGAACAACAAGATTCCCGCCATCCTGGATCCGGATGGTCCGGACGGCAAGCCGCTGGCGCTGTTCGAGTCCGGCGCGATCCTGCTTTATCTGGCCGACAAGTCGGGCCAGTGCATCCCCAAAGATACGGCCGGCCGCTACGAAACCATACAGTGGCTGATGTTCCAGATGGGCGGCATCGGCCCCATGTTCGGGCAACTCGGCTTTTTCAACAAATTCGCCGGCAAGGATTACGAAGACAAACGTCCGCGTGACCGCTATGTGGCGGAATCCAGGCGCCTGCTGTCGGTACTCAACCAACGCCTGAGCGGACGCCAGTGGATCATGGGCGACAACTACACCATCGCCGACATTGCCACCTTCCCGTGGATCCGCAATCTGATCGGTTTTTATGAAGCCGGTGATCTGGTCGGCATTGCCGACTTTCCGGAGGTGGTGCGCGTGCTGGCAGCGTTCGTCGCGCGACCGGCCGTGGTGAAGGGCCTCAACATTCCGCAACGCGCCTGAAGCTGACTGAGCCGATGGCGGGAACCAACTTCCCGCTGCAAAATAAACAGGAGACCAACAATGACCAATGCATTCGCGCAGCATTTCGATCCCGCCCTCGACCTCACGTTCGAACGTATCGTCGACGTCCCTCCGGCCTTGATCTGGAAAGCCTGGACCACGCCGGAACTGATCTTGCGCTGGTTCACGCCGGCGCCGTGGACCACGGTCGCCTGTGACATCGATTTGCGTCCGGGCGGCAAATTTCAAACGATGATGCGGTCACCGGAAGGCATGGAATTTCCCAATCTGGGCTGCTATCTGGAAGTGGTGGAAAATCAGCGGCTGGTTTGGACTACCGTGCTGGGGCCGGGTTACCGGCCGGTGGCAGCAGGTCCCGGTGTGCTGGCCATCACCGCCATGATCGTTCTGGAGCCGCATGGCAATGGCACTAAATACAGCGCCTTTGCCATCCACAGCAATCCCGCGGACAAGGCAAAACATGAAGCCATGGGATTTCGTGAAGGATGGGGCAAGGCGCTGGATCAACTGGTGGAAGTGGTACGCACCCTCTGAACTGCTGATGGTCTGGCAGCATTGCACTGCCAGCCATCAGATGCCCTCGCGACACACGCAACCGGTCAGGTGACCGGTTGCATAATCGGTTGCGTAATCGGTTGCGTAATCGATTGCGTGAGCAATTGCGAAATCAGCCGAGAAAATCCAGCAAGGTCATGGCAACCACCTTGGTTGCCAGTCGCAAATCTTCCAGCACCAGATGTTCGTCGGCTTGCTTGGCATTCGATTCCAGTACGGTACGCGGCCCGGCGCCATACAGTGCGCATGGAATGCCGTGCTCGCCGTACAAGCGGGCGTCGGTATACAACGGCGAACCATTGTCGGTAATATCCTCGCCCGATACGGCGCGGGCATTCTCGCGCAGACTGCCGGCCAGCCGCTCGTGCCCCGGCAGCGGCCGCAGCGCACGCGCCAGCAACAGCCGCTTGATCTCGACCTTGATTCCGGGCAGACCGGCGACCGACTGTTCAATCAGTGTGCGCACCTCTTGCTCCACCTGGGTCGGATCTTCTTCGGGAATCATGCGGCGGTCGATTTTCAGCGTTACCTTGCCGGCCACCACATTGGTATTGGTGCCGCCGTCAATGCGGCCCACGATCATGGTCGGATGCGTAATGCCGGCGACCTTGGAGCGGATGTTCTTCAACGCCGGCACCTTGGCGTAGATCGCCCGCAATACTTCGCTGGCGGCATGCATCGCATCGTGCCCGGTATCCGGCGCCGAACCATGGGTGGCCTTGCCCAACACCGAGACCTCGAATTGCAGGCAGGCATTATGGGCAGTCACGACGTTATAACTGAAGCCGGCGCCGATCAGATAATCCGGCTGTGTCAGTTTGTGTTCCAGCAACCAGCCCGGCCCCAGCAAACCGCCGAATTCTTCATCGTAAGTGAAATGCAGTTCGACTGCGCCCCTGAGCGGAACGCCAAGCGCTTCCAGTGCGCGCACCGCAAACAGATACGTGGCGAAGTCAGACTTCGACACCGCCGTGGCGCGGCCATACATGCGGCCGTTTTCGATCACGCCGCCATACGGCGGCTTGCTCCAGCCGTCGCCCGGCGGCACTACGTCGCCATGGGCATTCAAGGCCAGCACCGGGCCTTGATCGGCATAGCGGCGGCGCACGATCAGATTGGTGATGCTTTGCATGCCGTAATCCTTGACCACTTGTTCCGGCACCGGATATTTTTCCACTGCCCAGCCCAAGGCATCGATCATGCCGGCTACCGCTTCGGCATGCGGCGCGTTATTGCCGGGCGGCGTATCGGTGGGAATGCGGACCACCTCTTGCAAGAATGTCACTTCTTCTTCGAAATGGGCGTCGATCCAGGTACTCAAACGGTTCTTCAGATTGGCATCAGTCATGTTAACAATAAGGTCTCGTAAATACAGAAATGAAGTGCTCAGGCACTGACTTCAAAGTGCTCCACCAATGCTGAAAACACCTGGGCTGCGGCGGCAGCATCCTGCGCGCTCATGGTTTCCAGCGGATTGTGTGAAATGCCACCGTTACCGCAGCGCACGAACAACATGGCAACATCGGTAATGGCGGCCATCGCCATGGCGTCATGTCCGGCGCCTGAAGGCAAATGATACAGCGGAAAGCCGCACCGCCGGACGGCTTGCTCCCAACGCTGTTGCAGCCATGCGGCGCAGGGCACGCCGGGCGCTTCATGCGTCTTGCGGATCGCGGCCTGCACCCGGCGACGGGCGGCAATGCCAGTGATCGCCTGCAACACATCATCGACCGCGGCCGCCCGCACCGCATCGTCACTGGCACGGATATCGATGGAAAATCTGGCGCGTCCCGGCACCACATTGGCCGCGCCATCGGGAATATCAAACTGCCCCACGGTTCCCACCAGCCCGGCGCTGCCGCTGCAGCGGCGCTCGATATACAAACCGATTTCGGCGGCTGCCATGGCCGCATCCTGACGCAACGCCATCGGCACCGTGCCGGCATGACCGGCTACCCCGCTGATCTCGATCAAAAACCGGCTGGCACCGGAAATTGCGGTGACGACACCAAGTGCCAGACCGGCGTCGAGCAGCACCGGTCCCTGTTCGATATGGACCTCAACAAAACCCAGGACCTGTTCCGGCCGGTATGCCGCAGCCGGAATATCGGTGCTGCTGAAACCGAGACCCGCGCCGTCAATGGCGGCTCGCATGCTGATGCCGGCCGCATCCTGATTCTCCAGCACGCGTTGATCAAAGGTACCCGCTACCGCGCGACTGCCAAGCAGGGTGGCCTTGAAGCGCACACCCTCTTCTTCGGCAAAACCGATGACTTCAATCGCGTGATCGAAGCGCTTGCCTTGCGCATGCCATTGCGCGATGCTGGCAATCGGCAACAGCACGCCAAGGTTACCGTCGTAGATGCCGCCATTTCTGACGGTATCGAAATGCGAACCGGTGATCAAGGCCGGGGCGCCGGCGACGTTGCCTTCGTAGCGCCCGATCACGTTGCCGGCAGCATCGCGTCTCACCTGCATGCCGGCTTCCTGCATCCAGGCACTGAGTTGTGCGGCAGCGCCGTGATGCGCGGCGGTGAGGTAAGTGCGGGTCATCATGCCCGCCGTTTCGGTATGCGCAGACAATACCCGGGCATGTGCCATGATGCGCTGGCCGAGAAGGCCGGCATCGTCGCCCGGCGCAGCATCGTGCAACTGTTTCATCATGGGCGGCTGTTGAACCACGGCAGGCAAATCCATCAGTGCGCCACCGCAGCAACTGCCTGCGGCTCACGCTTGTTGCGGATCATCACCAGGATCAGCAACGCGCCCAATGCTTCGACCGCAGCAACCCCCAGCAAGCCGGCGGAAATACCGGCGCCGGAATCCTTGAGTACACCCATTGCATACGGCGCACCAAAGCCGGCCAGGTTGGCAATCGAATTGATCATCGCCACGCCGCCCGCTGCGGCAGCCCCGGAGACATACATGTTGGGCAATTGCCAGAACACCGGAATCGCACTCATGGTGCCGAACACCGCCAGCGTCAGCGCCACAAAGGCCAGTACCGGATTATGTGTCACCAGCGCCGTCACGACCATGGCCGTCGCGCCAATCAATGCGCCGGCGGCACAGTGCAAATTGTTCTTGCCGCTTTTATCCGCCAGAAAACCGTTGCCGATCATGCCGACGGCGCCAAAGATATACATCAGTCCGATCAGCAAACCGATATGCAAGGGATTGCTGACACCCATATCCTTGACGATACTGGGCGACCAGAATGTCAGCGTGGAATTGGCGGCGATGATGCAAAAATAAATCGCTACCAGCACCCACAGCTTGGGATTGCGCAGGCTGGCCAGAAAGCTGTGATCACGCGGACCGGCGACCGCTGCATCCTGATCCAGATCGCGTTGCACCTGCGCCTGTTCTTGCGCTGTCAGCCAGTGCGCCTGGGCCGGCTTATCGGTCAGATAAAACAAGGTGACGATACCGGCCACCACCGAAGGAATACCTTCCAGCAAGAACAGCCATTGCCAGCCATGCAGGTTATGGAAACCGTTCATGGTCGACATGATGACACCGGCAATCGGACCGCCGATGATGCCGGCCACCGCCGACGCCGACATGAACAGACCGAAGGCGCGCGAACGACGCTGGCTGGGAAACCAGTAAGTCAGATACAGAATGATGCCGGGATAAAAGCCGGCCTCGAATACGCCCAGCATGAAACGCAGGCAATAGAACTGGGTCGGCGTCTTGGTGAACAACATCAGAATGCTGACGATGCCCCAGCCGATGGTGATGCGGGCAATGGTTTTTCTGGCGCCGATCTTGACCAGCAACATGTTGCTCGGCACTTCAAACAAGAAATAGCCCAGAAAGAATATGCCGGCACCGAGACCGTACACCGTGTCGGAAAACTGCAAGTCGTTGAGCATCGCCAGTTTGGCGAAACCGATATTGACCCGGTCGATCCACGCCAGCACCCACAACGTGGCGAGGAACGGAATCAGACGCCAGGTGATTTTCCGGTACAGCCGGTCCTGTTCACTCTTTTCATTGAGAGTGCCGGCCCGATCGGTTTGCGCGCTTGTCATGATGTGTCTCCTGTTGTGCAAATTTTTTGCACTTATGATTTGATGTATTGCCTTGCCTGCTGCCTGCTGCAATTACACGCTTGCCAGTACCGGCGCAGACGTTTTTCCATTCGCGAAAATGCGTTCCAGGCGCATGCCGACAATGTCGGAAATCTGTTCCAGCGCATTGCTGAATTCGGTCATCGAATCGTGCTGCAAACGCCGCTCGAATTCGGCAAATATTTCTTCCTTGGAATAATTCCTGACCGCGATGATGAACGGGAAATTGTGCCGCGTGCGATAAGCTGCGTTGAGCTCGCTCATCTTGCGCATCTCCGGCGCTGACAAGGCATCGAGTCTGGCACTGGCTTGCTCGGCCACCGAACTGCTGGTCATGCTGCCCTCCCGGGCTTCCTTGCCAGCCAGATCCGGGTGCATCGCGAGCAAAGTATGAATTTTCGCGTGCGGTGCGGTGCGCACTGCATTGAACATGGCGCCGTGCATTTGCTCCACCGAGGCAAACGGGCGCACCTTGCAGGTTTCCTGCGCCACCCAGGGAGAATGTTCGAACACGCCACCGAAGGTAGCAACAAAGTTTTCTGCCGTCATGGCATTTACTGCATTCAGATCCATCCGCAAGCCTCCTCTTGTGCCTTGTCAAAATATCATGCAGCGCGAATCATCCGCGTCGGTGCGACGTCCGCGACAAGCCTGATCTGCCAACAGCGATACTAGAGAGGCCTTGAGCCGCGCACAATGTTTGATGTGCTATATACAAAATAACAAAAATCCTATACGGTTCCTCATCGCTCCGGTGCACCATGACAACATGCAGGCAAACGGCTGGCGGCAACCATTTCTTTTATTGATTCCGGCACCCATGTCTCGATCCACCGATCCTCTGGACACCTTCCTGTTACGCGTTCTGGAGACCCTGATCGTGGAGCGCAGCGTGTCGCGTGCGGCCATGAAGCTGAACCAGTCGCAACCGGCGATCAGCGCGGTCCTGAAACGCTTGCGGGAAATGTTTGGCGATCCGCTGCTGGCACGCGAAAAGGGACAAATGATCCCGACCGCGCGGGCGCTGGAACTGGTGATATCGGCACGGGTGATCCTGGCAGAAACCGCGCGCATGATGGAAGAGCCCAGCGATTACGTGCCCGCCACCTCACAACGTGAGTTCCGTATCGGCGTCGCTGACTTCCTGATTGCCACCTTTGTCGGTGAAGTGGTCGAACACATGCGGCGCGAAGCACCGCTGACACGGCTGTCACTGATTCCACTGGGACGCGAACTCGATTACGAAACGGCATTGGCCGACGGCGAACTTGATCTGGTCATCAGCAACTGGCACAACCCGCCGCCGCAGTTGCATCTGTCGATCTTGCTGGAAGATGATGTGGTGTGCCTGGTCGGGAAAAACAATCCGCTGTCCGACAACATGAGCCAGACCGATTATCTGAACGCCGCGCATATCGTGCCGCAGCCCTACTCCAATGCACACCGTGGCGTGATTGACAGCTACCTCGCCAGCCGCCGGCTGACGCGCAATGCGATCATCACCTTGCCATTCTTCAGCATGGCACCCTATCTGCTCGTGAATTCAGATCTGGTTTTCACCACCAGCCGTCACTTTGCCAATTACTACGAAAATTTCCTGCCGCTGAAAACCGTCGAAGCACCGATTGCCTTCCCTGAAATGCGCTTCTACCAGTTATGGCACGAACGCACCCATCGCTCCAGCGCGCATGAATGGTTGCGCGGCATCCTTGCCAGAGCCAGCGCCCACAACCGGGATGCCTATCGCAAGAAAAAGAATGGCGTGCGCCTCGGCGAACTGCCGCCAACTTGAAAAAACGCGCGGCAGAATTCAACCTCAGCGCAATTCCAGCGTCAACCGGAGCATGTCTTTGAGCTGAATGCCATCTTCATGAATGGGTTCGTCATAATGTGTCAGGAAAAAATCCTGCGCGATTGCCGTCACCCGAAATCCGTGACGCTGATAAAAACCCAACTGATAGCCAAAACTGCCGGTGCCGACTTCCAGACGAATCGCACCGGCCGCACCGGCGGTGGCAATCGCGTGCCGCAACATGGCGCTGCCGACACCTTGCATCTGGAACGCCGCATGCACCGAGATATTCATCAACTCCCAGACCTCCGGCGCTGTTGCCTGCAACAGATATACGCCGACGATGTCGGCATCGATCTCGCCGACAAAACATCTGGCATTGTGCAAACAGGCATTGACCCTGGCCGTTGACGGATCGGCCTGCAACAATAAATCACGCGGCATTTCTGCGGCGACGGTTTCTCTGATCTGTATGTGTTCACGCATCGGCAATGACATTTCGCGCCGCCATTCAGGCGACGGTTTGCGGTAAAAAAATTCTGAAGGTGGCACCCGGCCCGGCCGTTTCCAGCAACGTCAGCGTCCCGCCCTGACGTTCCAGCAAGTGCCGCGCCAACGACAAGCCGAGACCGGTGCCGACACTGCTGCCGGCCGCCCGGCCGCGATAGTAACGTTCAAAGATCTGCGTTTTTTCGTCGTCCGCAATACCGGCGCCGGTATCGGCAATGTCGATATGCCAGCCATGCGCGGCAGCACGCGCAGCCAATGTGATTCGGGTTCCGCCCGGGGTATATTTCACGGCATTGTCGACCAGCGTGCCCAGGATCAGACGCAACAAGTCCGGATCGGCGCGAATCCATTCCGGCATGGTCGCCGTCTCGATCAGGAACTGATGACTCTCTGCCAGCGGCTTCGACATTTGCACCGCGTCTTCGAGCAATGGTCGCAATGCCACGTCGGCGGTTTGCACGCCTTGTGAAAATGTATCCAGCCGGTGATTGCTCAGGTAGTGGCCGAACAGCGACGTCAGACGCTCGGTAGCGCGCTTGATTTTTTCAAGGCGCACCGGCGTCTTCGACGAGGCATGCATTTCTTCGCGCGCCATGTTTTGCGCGGCGGCATCGATCACTGCCAGTGGCGTGCGCAATTCATGCGACACCATGGCAATGAATTGCCGCTGCTCTTCGTAGGCTGCGCGCTCCAGCGACAAGGCCCGCTCCACTTCATCCATCGCTTGCAGCAAATCCTGTGTGCGCGCGGCCACCTGGCGCTCCAGATCGCGCTCGGAACTGCGCACCATTTCCAGCATCTTGCCCTGCGCCGCTTCAGTCGCCTCGCGCATGCGCTGATAACGCTTGCTGACAGCGTAATAAATCGTCAGAAAGAAAATCACGGAAAAGCAGACCGACGAATAATCGACCAGATTGCCGTCGCCAATATAGCCGTTGACCGCAAAGAACTGCACCATGATGGAGAGGGTAAACAGCAATGCCGTCACGAAAAACGGCATGCGTATGTCATTGCTGCCACGCAGTACGTGCTTGAACAAGATCAGAATCGCCGATGGCCCGATCACGAACGTCATGCCGAACGACAGCAGTTGGCCGGCTTCAGGAAAGTAGCCGGCCATCGCAATGATCGCTGCCAGCAACGCAAAGCCGCGCAGCGACCACAGATAGCAGCGCGTCAGTCGCGGATTGATTTCGCGCATGTTGATGAAACGGAAAAAGAATTCAATGCACGCCACCGCTCCCAGCGCCAGCCCGAAGAAACGCAGGTAATTCAGTTCGACCGTATACGCCGCACCAAAATACTGGCGCAGCAAGCCGGTATCCGGCAAGGTCATCAGCATCACACTGCCGACATATGCAGAAAACGCCAGATAGACGCCGTCGCGAATGGCGCGTTCGAACCAGATACTGGTGAGCACCAGCATCAGACAGATGCCGATATAGACACCCCAAATCAGTTCTTCGAACGCGACCGCTTTTGCATACGCGCCCGGTTGCCACAAGACGACTTCCTTTACCGGCCCGTAACCGGTTTTGAACTGCAGATAAAAGGTGTAGGGCTGCGCATCCGCCAGCGCCACACTGAACAGCGGATTGCGATATTCGGTGGCGGTCAGCGGAAACAGTCCGGGCCCGGCTTGCGCCGATGAACGCACGGTGCCATCGGCTTGCGGCAGATACACGGTCAACGTTCCCGGCTGATAAAACGCTTGTTGCTCAACCGCGGCCGGCGTCTGCACTTCCAGCCACCATTCGCGCGCTTGCGGCGCGGCTTGCTGCACGGTCATGCGCAGCCAGATCACCGTACCATCGTTATATTGATGCAAGACATCCGGCTGCGACCGAAAGCGCCCGGCAGTTGCCGCTTGCATGACCTCGGCAATGGTCAGCTTGCCGCTGCGATCAACCAGACTGGTGGCATGGTCCGACAAATCGATGCGCCCCTGTTGCAACAACACCGGTTTCAGTTGTGCCAGTGCAACACTGCCGATCAGCATCAGCGTCAACAGCAATGCGCGGGCAAGCCAGTTGCGCCAGCCGGCACTGCCCCCACTCCGTCTATGTATATGCACGTTGCCATTCCTGTTCTTATTCTGCTTCATCGCTGACAACTGCGCGCCCATAATCCGTGGGATCGCCATCCGATACGGCAAATATTGCTTATCTGTCGCGAAAAACAACGCAAGATAGCCCTAATACGGCCAATTTATCTTATCCAACAGTACCGCCGTCATTTTAGCGAGGTTTATCGGAACCGACGCCGTTCCTGCTGCAACTGCGTCCAGCCCTGTTGCGCTTGAGCATCGTTGTCCGTTGCCCATCCCATACTTTTTGCAGGATTCTGCGTCCCCGGCAATCTTCCGTTGAGAACATTACTGAAATAACGTATATTTCAGTAATTACTGAAAATTCAAAACACTCATGGAAAATGCATCGCTAAGCCCGCTGAAGCAACGCTTCATCATGCACTTCGGTGAAATGGGCAGCCGCTGGGGTATCAACCGCACGGTCGGCCAGATTTATGCCTTGCTGTATGTGCAAGGAACTGCGCTCAATGCCGACGAGATCGCCGAATTTCTGGCCTTTTCGCGCTCCAATGTCAGCATGGGCTTGAAAGAATTGCAATCCTGGCGACTGGTCAAGCTGCTCCACAAACCCGGTGACCGGCGCGAATACTTTGAACCGCCGAAGGATATCTGGGACATTTTCAAAGCCTTGCTGGAAGAACGCCGCCGGCGCGAAATAGAACCGACGCTGTCGATGTTGCGCGATGCCCTGCTGGAAAATCCGGCTACGCCCGAAGACCGGCTGGCACAGCAACGCATGCGCGAGATGTATGACCTGATCGAGTTGTCCAGTTCCTGGTTCGACGATGTACAACGACTGTCGCCGGAAACGCTGGCGTCACTGATGAAAATGGGATCCAAAGTCAAAAAACTTCTGGACGTGCGTGACAAATTCCGTTTTACTGGCGACAAGAACCAAGTCAGCAAGGACACGGCCAGCGCGGATCTTTCCGGGCAGCCGCACAAGGAGTAACAATGCGCCTGCGCTCGTGGCTATCTGAACTTCGTCGCTTTCCCCGCCTGACCAAACTGCCTCTGGGCATCGAAATTGCACTGATCCTGGCGATCAAGATCGCGCTGCTGACGGTGCTGGCAAAAACCTTCTTTTCCGAACCGCAGGCAAAAAAAATGCGTGTACCTACCGATCAGGTAGTGCAACACATGCTGTCGCCTGCAATCGCTGCCCCATCTCCAACCGCTTTCACTTCTCCTTCAGAGGCAACGCATGATTCCAATCGATGAAGTCGTCAATTTGTCACGGCTGCAATTTGCCGTGACGGCGATGTATCACTTTCTGTTCGTGCCCTTGACGCTTGGTTTGTCCTGGATTCTGGTCATCATGGAATCGGTCTACGTCATGACCGGCAGCCCGATCTACAAGGACATGACCCGCTTCTGGGGCAAACTGTTCGGCATCAATTTCGCCATGGGCGTCGCTACCGGCATCACGCTGGAATTCCAGTTCGGCACCAACTGGTCTTACTACTCGCACTATGTCGGCGACATCTTCGGCACGCCGCTGGCGATCGAAGGCATGGCTGCATTTTTCCTGGAATCGACCTTCGTCGGCCTGTTCTTCTTCGGCTGGGACCGGTTGTCACGCGTACAGCATTTGATGGTGACCTTTCTGGTCGCGCTCGGCTCCAGCTTGTCGGCGTTGTGGATTCTGATCGCCAATGGCTGGATGAATAATCCGGTCGGCGCTGAATTCAACTTCGAAACCATGCGCATGGAACTGGTCAGCATGACCGACGTGATTTTCAATCCGGTGGCGCAGGTCAAGTTCGTACACACGGTCGCCGCCGGTTATGTCACGGCATCGATGTTCGTCCTCGGCGTCTCGGCGTATTACCTGCTGAAGGCGCGCGATACGCCGTTTGCCTTACGCTCGTTTGCGGTGGCCGCCGGTTTCGGTCTGGCCTCGACCTTGTCGGTGATCGTGCTCGGTGACGAATCGGGATATACCGCCGGTGAAGTTACCAAGGTCAAGCTGGCCGCCATCGAAGCCGAATGGGATACCCATCCGGCACCGGCCGGCCTGACGCTGTTCGGCCTGCCGAACGACAAGGAAGAACGCACCGATTACGCGGTCAAGATCCCGTATGTGCTGGGGCTGATCGCGACGCGCTCGACCGACACCCCGGTGATCGGCATCAAGGATTTGAAGAAGGAACATGAAGCGCGCATTCGCAACGGCATGCTGGCTTACGCCGCATTGACGCGGCTCAAGTCGGGCGACAAGTCGCCTGCCGCGCGCGCCGAATTCGACAAATACAAACATGATCTCGGTTACGGCTTGCTGCTCAAGAAGTACACCCAGAATGTGATCGATGCCACCCCGGAACAAATCACGCTGGCCGTCAACGATACAATTCCCAAGGTCGCGCCGCTGTTCTGGTCGTTCCGTGGCATGGTGGCATTGGGTATCCTGTTCCTGTTCATTTTCTCGGCCTCGTTCTACTTCCTGATCCGCAAGCAACTGGCGCCGCAACGCTGGTTGCTGCGACTGGCGGTATTCAGCATTCCGCTGCCATGGATTGCCGCCGAGCTGGGCTGGATCGTGGCCGAATATGGCCGTCAGCCATGGACCATTTCCGGCATCTTGCCGACCCACTTGTCGGCCTCGACGCTGCAACCGTCCAGCCTGTATTTCAGCCTGACCGGGTTCATCCTGTTCTATACCTTCCTGCTGGTGGTGGAAATGATCCTGATGGTGAAGTACGCGCGGCGCGGGCCAAGCAGCCTGCATACCGGCAAGTACCACTGGGAACAACAAGTCAATACGCCGGCACCATTGCCGCCGCCGAAAACACCGGGCAAGCCATCGCCCCGCTCTTCCGCACCGTGAGGAATGCATCATGATCTTCGACTATGAAACGCTAAAAATCATCTGGTGGGCATTCGTCGGCGTGCTGATCATCGGCTTCGCACTGACTGACGGCTTTGACTTCGGGGTCGGCATGATGTTGCCGTTCGTCGGCAAATCCGACGGCGAACGCCGGGTGCTGATCAACTCCATCGGCCCGACATGGGAAGGCAACCAGACCTGGTTCATCACCGCCGGCGGCGCCACCTTTGCGGCCTGGCCGCTGGTGTATGGCGCCGCGTTCTCGGGCTTTTACGTGGCCTTGATGCTGCTGCTGTTTTCGCTGTTCTTCCGTCCGGTCGGGTTCGACTATCGCAGCAAACTGGCTGATCCGCGCTGGCGCAATGCCTGGGACTGGGGCTTGTTCGTCGGCGGTTTCGTGCCGCCACTGATCTGCGGCGTGGCGTTCGGCAATCTGTTGCTCGGCGTGCCATTCCATTACGACGACACCATGCGGGTCGAATATATCGGCGGCTTCTTTGGTCTGCTCAATCCGTTCGGCTTGCTGGCCGGAGTGCTGAGCGTACTGATGTTGCTGATGCATGGCGCCACTTTCCTGCAAGTGAAAACCGATGCCGCCGTTGCCGCACGTTCGCGCAAAGTCGCCATCTTCGCTGCGCTGGGAACGATTGTGTTGTTCGTGATCGGCGGCGTCTGGATTGCCACCGGCATCAACGGCTATCGCATCACTTCGATGCCGGATGCCAACGCCGCCTTCATGCCGATTGCTAAAACCGTAGTAATCGCCGCCGGCGCCTGGATGGACAACTATGCGCGCTGGCCGGCGACCTGGGCCTTGCCTGCCATCGGTATTGGCGGCGCCTTGCTGGCAGCGATCTTCAGTGCCGCCCGCAAACCGCGCCTGGCATTCATCGGCAGTGGCCTGGCCGTGACTGGGATCATCCTGACTGCCGCCATGTCGATGTTCCCGTTCATCATGCCATCCTCACTCGATCCGCGCAGCAGCCTGACCATCTGGGATTCGGTCTCCAGCCATAAAACGCTGGGCATCATGTTCTGGCTGGTACTGTTTTTCCTGCCGCTGATCATGCTCTATACGGCATGGGTCTATCGCGTCATTCGCGGCAAGGTCACGCTCAAACACATCAGCGACAACGAACACACCGCTTATTAATCAGGAGGGCTTCATATGTGGTACTTCGCATGGATTCTCGGCGTCGGTCTGGCACTGGCGTTCGGCATCATCAATGTCATGTGGCTGGAAGCCAACTACGCCTTCGGTCGTCGCAACGAAGATGAAACCAAAGAACGCTTCGCTGCGGCCAGCGCCGGCACCAAAGGAAACAGAAAAAAATGACCACCACCAATACCAGCGCGAAGGCGGTCGCCGTCGCACCTGCCGCTGATTTGAAACAGTCGCTGGCCGGCGCCGATTTTGCCGATGCGTTTGAAATCGCGCTGCCGCCGGGCAGCCAGACCTGTTCCGCGCATGCGCTGGCGCAGCAGATGTTTGGCCGCACGCCGGGATGGATTCAAACCCTGATGCGCGTGCGCAACGCGATTGTCGGCAAGCTCGGGCTGAAGCAAGTCGGCATGCATATCCAGCCGCTTGCCCGCGACGCCATTTCCGGCTTTCCGGTCATGTCAAACAGCGAGAATCAGGTATTGCTCGGCTTTGATGATCATCACCTCGACTTTCGCATCTGGGTGCAACGCACCGAAGCCGGTGGCAGCGTGCCGCAGCGACTGACCGTCACCACCGTAGTCCGCACCAATAAATTGCTGGGACGCGCTTACATGTTCGTCGTCAGGCCGATTCACAAATGCATCGTGCCGACGATGCTCAATCGCCTGCGCAGTCACTGACGCCAACGCACAGGAACGAAAAAAAGCCCCGCCGGAAATATCCGGCGGGGCTTTTTGCCATGCGGCTTGCTGAGCCGCGACTTACACCAGTGTCAGCGTCACATTGATATTGCCGCGTGTTGCATTCGAATACGGGCACACTTGGTGCGCCTTTTCGATCAGCGATTGCGCCACTGCGCGATCCAGACCCGGCAAGGAAATATCGAGCGCCACTTCAATGCCGAAACCGCCGGTGATCTGGCCGATGCCAACGGTGCCGGTGATGCTGGTATCCGCCGGCACCGCGATTTTTTCCTGACCGCCGACAAACTTGAGCGCGCCGATGAAACATGCCGAATAGCCGGCCGCAAACAATTGTTCAGGATTGGTACCAGCGCCGCCGGCGCCGCCCAGTTCTTTCGGCGTGGTCAGCTTGACGTCGAGGATGCCATCCGATGATTTGGCGCTGCCTTCACGGCCGCCGGTTGCAGTGGCCTGGGCTTTGTACAGTACTTGTGCGACTTTCATTTCAATTCCTTTCGAGGGGGTGAAAAACATCAAATTTTTATCAAAAAAACACAAAAATATTTCAAGCAATTAAATTGCCAACAACTTAATAAAGTAAAGCCGGCGACATCCCTTGACTCAGACGTCAGCCTTACTCCTCCGACTGCTCCTGCAAATTCTTGCGCACCAGCTTCAATTGCTCACGCAAACTGTCGACCTGCTCCAGCGGCGGCAACATGCACGCCAATTTTTCCGGCAAGGCCTTGGCCTTCTCACGCAAGGCCCGTCCTTCCGGGCTGAGCTTGACCATTACCCGCCGTTCATCCTCTGCATTGCGGGTCCGGTGCAACAAGCCCATGGTTTCCATGCGCTTGAGCAACGGCGTCAGCGTGCCGGAGTCCAGAAACAACTTGCCGCCCAGATCCGATACCATGACTTCATCGCGTTCCCACAATACCAGCATCACCAGATACTGCGGATAAGTGATATCGAGATTCTTGAGTACTTTCTTGTACGCCTTGGTCATCGCCAGCGACGCCGAATACATGGCGAAGCACAATTGATTTTCAAGCAACAGGGCTTGATCAATGGCGGCGGCCGGTAATGTCGGGGTGGTGGTGTGTTCCATGCAGCGATAATACACAGCACAAAATTAAATTGCAAACAATTTAATTTCATTTATCCGAAATCACACAATAACTTGCCGCCCGGACACCGTTATCCTGCGCCCGCGACCTCCTGTATCATCCGGACTGGCGTCCGATGCCTCTCACAGCAACAATGCTGGCCACCTGAACCGAACCCGAATTACCTGCACATGCCATTCCCCACCACTCCCGCCGCTGCACCAGCGCGTACGCTGGCCCTGTTTTGCAAAGTCGTCGATAACTATGGCGACATCGGCATTTGCTGGCGACTGGCGCGCCAGTTGCAGCGCGAACATGCGGTCGCAGTCACCTTGTGGGTGGACGATCTGGTCAGCTTTCGGCGCATCTGTCCGGAGGTCGGCACCAATCTTGATATGCAACAAATCAACGGTGTCACGGTGCGCCACTGGCGCGATCAGGATGGCGTGTTTGGCGCTGCCGATGTTGCCGATATCGTGATCGAATTCTTCGCCTGCGACATTCCACCCGGCTATATCCGCGCCATGGCAGAGTGCACGCCGCGTCCGGTATGGCTGAATCTGGAGGGGCTGACCGCCGAAACCTGGGTCGAAGGTTGCCATACCTTGTCGTCGCCGCATCCCAGCATGTCGCTCACCAAGTATTTTTTCTTCCCTGGCTTCACCAGCCGCACCGGCGGCTTGCTGGCCGAGTCCGGACTGGAACGGCAACGCAGCGAATTCCAGAATGATCCGGCCGCCATGGCCAGTTTCCTGGGGCATTTCGGCGTCAGCGCCGCCGAAATGGCGTCATTGAAAGTATCCCTGTTTTGTTATCCGCAAGCACCGGTAGCGGAATTGTTCGCCGCCTGGCAGCGCAATCCGCAAGCAGTGACCTGTCTGGTGCCGGAGGGTGTTGCCAGTGCCGCAGTCGAAGCATTTCTGGGCCGGCCACCAACAGTCGGCGCCAGCGCCACGCGTGGCGCACTTACGGTACGCGTACTGCCATTTGTGCCGCAACCGGATTACGACCGCCTGCTGTGGGCCTGCGATCTCAACTTCGTGCGCGGCGAAGACTCCTTCGTGCGCGCCCAATGGGCTGCGCGACCATTCATCTGGCACATTTATCCGCAAGATGAAAATTTGCACCACGTCAAGTTGAAGGCATTCCTGCACGTCTATGCCGGTGCCACCGCGCATCTCCAGGCCTTGTCGCTGGGCTGGAATGACGCCACCACGGTTGACTGGAGCACAATCTGGCCGGCGTTTGCGGCGGACATGCCGGAGATCGCTGAAAAAGCCGTGGACTGGCAACGTCAAATGTTGGCAAATGGCGACTTGAGCAGCAATTTACTGAAGTTTGTCGACACAGTTAAATAGGGGCCGATTCAAAAATGGGTTAGAATGTACGGCTATTTTTTAACGCATTTTAAAATTCAATCATACGTGGGCTTGCGGTGTTTTTTTGCCAGTAGGCTACAGACGATTTTTATGCAACCTACTTTTTACGTATATTCGCTATGAAATTTGCAAAAGAAATTCGTGTTGGCAACATCATCATGGTTGACAGCAAACCAATGATCGTTTTGCGCTCCGACGTCAATGGTTCGAGCCGCACGGGCTTCACCTACAAGTGGAAGATGAAGAATCTTCTGACCAACAGCCCGCAGGAAAACGTGTTCCGTGGCGATGACAAGTTCGACGTCGTCGTGCTCGACAAAAAAGCCGTGACCTATTCGTACTTTGCCGATCCGTTGTTCGTGTTCATGGATTCCGACTACGAACAGTATGAAATCGAAGGCGAGAATCTGGGCGACGCCCTGCACTACCTCAAAGATGGCATGGAATGCGAAGCCGTGTTCTATGACGGCAAGGCGATTTCGGTTGAACTGCCAACCACTATCGTGCGCCAGGTGATTTACTCGGAACCAGCGGTCAAGGGCAACACTTCCGGCAACGTCCTGAAAGAAGCCAAGATCGAAAACGCGATTGAAGCAAATCAACACGTTGTCATGGTGCCGCTGTTCGTCAGCCAGGATGACAATATCGAAATCGACACCCGGACCAACGAATACAAAAAAGTTGTCCGTAACTGATTTCTGCAAGACCTTGAAAAACGCTGCCACTCACCAGTGCGCAGCGTTTTTTTTCGCCTGCCATATGGCACCCATTGCCGGCCGTCAGGTTTTCACCTGCGCCAGATGGCGCGCCGCCTTGCCGCCCTCGCTGGCCCAGAACGCCTCATCTGCGGCCTGAATCCGCAACGCCGAATGCTCCATATGCTGCAACGCTGCCTTGCGCGCGGCATCGGCATCGCCGGCGGCAATCGCCTGTGCGATGACGGCGTGTTCATTGCGCACCTGCTGACTGAAATCTTCGCGCCGCGCTTCATTGATGCGCGCCACGCGGATCGCGGCCTGCAAAAACTGGCCGAGGAATTGCAGCAACGAGGTGTACAAGGGATTGTGCGATGCGGCCGATATCGCCGCATGAAAAGCGAAATCTTCCGCCACGCCATCCCGTCCGGCGCGTACCGCTTTGTCGATATTTTTCAGTGCTTGCTGAATGCTGCGATTTTGCGCCGCAGTACGACGCTGTGCCGCCAGCGCCGCCATCTCGCCTTCCACCCCGCGCCGTAATTCGATCACGCGCAACACCGCCTGAATCGAATCGCGCACATCGATATCGAGCCGGAACGGTGTTGCATGATTCGGTTGCAACACCACTGTACCGCTGCCACGGCGCGACCCCACCAGCCCCTCCGACTTGAGCCGGGAAATCGCTTCCCGCACCACCGTGCGACTCACCTGAAAATGTTCGGTCAGTTCCATTTCCGATGGCAAACGGGTATCCGGAGCGAATTCTCCGCTGCGGATCTTTTCCGCCAAAAAACCGGTGACGCGGTCGGCCAGCGTACCGCCATCGGCAGCCGATGTTTCGGGCATGAGAGAGGACGAGAAAGAAGGATGAGGATTTTTCATGACGATTGACATGATACTGCTTTATTCATACACTGCGATCAAAGTTGTATGACAACTTTGCCGTTTGCAGTTTGCGCATTTCAGGTTCAGATACCGCTATTCATCCAACATGCATATCAGAGGAGAACATATGCACATCGTCATCACCGGCGGCGCCGGCTTTCTTGGCAGTCGTCTGGCGCGTCAATTGCTGCAACGGGGTCAGTTGACCGGAGCAGACGGCAAGGCGCAAGCCATCACCCGCATTACCCTGCTCGACGTGGCGCCGGCCCAGGGCTTCAATGACCCGCGCATCGAATCGATCACCGGCGATATCGCCGATGCCGCCGTGATTGCACGCGCGATCGGACCTGACACGCAATCGATCTTCCATCTGGCCGCGATTGTCAGCGGCCACGCCGAAGCCGATTTCGACCTCGGCATGAAAATCAATTTCGACGCCACGCGCTTGATTCTTGAGCGCGCCCGCGCCCTCGGCACCAAGCCGCGTGTGGTGTTCACCAGCTCGGTGGCAGTATTTGGCGGCGACTTGCCAGCGCAGGTACCGGACAATGCCTTGCTGATGCCACAAAGCTCTTACGGCGCACAAAAAGTAATGGGTGAGTTGCTGATCAATGACTACAGCCGCAAGGGCTTCATCGATGGCCGCGCGATGCGCATGCCGACCATTTCGGTGCGGCCCGGCGCGCCCAACAAGGCAGCATCAAGTTTCGCCAGCGGCATCATCCGCGAACCGCTCAATGGCCAGCACGCGATTTGCCCGGTCAGCCCGGAAACCCGCATGTGGCTGATGTCACCGCGCAAGGCGATTGAAAATCTGATTCACGGCCATGAAATCAATGGCGCCGATCTGGGACTGGCGCGTTTTCTCAGCATCGATGGTTTGTCAGTCACTGTTCGTGACATGGTCGATGCGCTGGAACAGGTGGCCGGCGCTGAGGTCGTCAAGCGTATCGAATGGAAAGAAGACGAAGCCATCAAGCGCATCGTCAATTCCTGGCCCGGCAATTTCAACGCCGCGCGCGCCAGGGCGCTTGGCTTTACCGCCGATAAGGATTTCGCCGGCATCGTGCGCGCACATATCGAAGACGAAGCCAAAAAATAAGTACCGAAACGGGCCAGGCCGCAGCAAAATAAACGGCGCCAGCAATGGCGCCGTTTTGCGTGCAGAATGGATCGCTTGAATGTCGCCGGAGATGCTGCCATGGACCAAGCCACGCTGAGCGCCTACGACGCTGCTGCCGCCAGCTTTGCGCAAGACTGGGAATCCCAGCCCGCGCCGACCGACCTGCATGCGTTGCTCAGCCGTTTTCTGATTCCCGGCACTTGCGCCGACATCGGTTGCGGCAGCGGACGCGAAGTCGCGTGGCTCGATGCCAATGGCTTTCAGGTTTGCGGTTACGATGCCTCGCAAGGCTTGCTGACACAGGCCAGATTGCACCATCCGCACAGCGAATTTCGCTATGCCGCCCTGCCCGATCTCGATGGCATTGCCGATGCCAGCGTTGACAATGTGGTGTGCGAAACCGTGATCATGCATCTGCCGCCGGCGCACATTGCCGCCGCCGCACGCCGCTTGCTGGCCATCGTCAAACCGGGCGGCATACTTTATCTGAGCTGGCGCATCACCGAAGATGCCAATCTGCGCGACAAGAATGATCGCCTGTATGCCGCCTTCGATGCCGCGCTGGTCAGGCAGGCATTGGCCGAAGCCACGCCACTACTGGATGAAGCGGTGGTCAGTGTTTCTTCGGGCAAGAAAATTCATCGCCTGATCGTGCGCAAAGACGTGCGCTGAAACTGCCGTGCATAAAAAAAGCGCGGCATGCCGCGCTTGAAGAACTGCTACTGAGAGACTACAGAAAACCGGTAAAAAAGACAGCACAAAAACAGTAAAACGGGTTTCCGTCCCGACCGCAGTCAGACCCGGAAACCCGCTCCGGTTATTTAGCCTTCGCCAGCATATTGAAGATACTGGAAAAATCGAGACCGCCGGAACCGCCCTTGCTGTGGATGTCGTACAGATTGCGCGCCAGTGCACCCAACGGTACCGGGCTGCTGGTTGCCAGTGCATTTTCCACTGCCAGTCCCAGATCCTTGAGCATCAGATCAACACCGAACCCACCGGCATAATCTTTCGACGCCGGTGCCGCTTCCATCACGCCCGGACACGGGTTGTACACTTCCAGCGCCCAGTTGCGGCCGGAACTCTTGGACATGATTTCCGACAATACTTTGGGATCCATGCCATTGGCGATACCGAGGCGAATCGCTTCCGAGGTGCCGATCATCAGAATCCCCAGCAGCATGTTGTTGCACACCTTGACGGTCTGACCGCTGCCGCTGTCGCCGGCGTGATAAATTGCCTTGCCCATCTTTTCCAGATAGGGTTTGGCCGCCGCAAAGGTCGCGGCCGCACCGCCGACCATGAAGGTCAGCGTACCGGCAGTGGCGCCGCCAGTGCCGCCCGAGACCGGCGCGTCGAGCATGGCAAAGCCTTTTTCGCTGGCCGCGCCGGCAACCTTGCGCGCGCTTTCCGGGGCAATCGTCGAACAGTCGATCAGCAAGGTGCCCGGTTTGGCATGCGCCAGAATCCCCTTGTCACCCAGATAGATCGACTCTACGTGCTTGCTGGCCGGCAGCATGGTAATGACGACATCGGCCTTGGCCACCGCCGCCATGGCATCGGCTTCGGTCTTGCCGCCCGCCGCCACCAGCTTGTCGACACTGGCTTTGACCAGATCATGACCGCTGACGGAAAATCCGGCTTTCGCCAGATTCTGCGCCATCGGCAAACCCATATTGCCCAACCCGATAAAAACGATAGCGGCGCTCATATGCGTACCCCTTTTATTTCAGCGAAATGGTGGTGTTGATCTTGCCAGCCTGATCATCCGGTGCAAACCAGCGCGCTGTCACGGTCTTGGTCTGAGTCCAGAATTGCACTGCCTGCTTGCCGTTCGGGCCCAGATCGCCGAGCTTGGAAGCACGCGAACCGGTGAAGCTGAAATACGCGACCGGCACTGGAATCGGCACGTTGATGCCAACCTGACCAACATCGATTTCATTCTGGAACTTGCGCGCCGACCAACCTGATGAGGTGAAGATCGATGTGCCGTTGCCGTTCGGATTGGCATTGATGAAGGCAATCGCTTCATCCAGTGTTTCCACTTCCACGATACACATTGCCGGGCCGAAGATTTCCTGCTGGTAGATATCCATTTCGGTTTTGACGCCGGTGAAAATGCATGGCCCCACAAAATTGCCTTCCGGATAACCGTCCACCTTGCAGTTGCGACCGTCGAGCAACAGCTTGGCGCCCTGCTCCACGCCAGTGCCGATCAAGCGCTCGGTGCGGGCCTTCGCGGCCTTCGACACCATTGGTCCCAGATCCGCTTCACGGTCGCTGCCCGGACCGATTTTCAGGGTCTTGGAGCGCGCCACGATTTCCGGAATCCATTCTTTGGTAGCGCCGACCAGCACCACCACCGAATTGGCCATGCAACGCTGACCGGCAGCACCGAATGCGGCGCCCAGCAAGTTGTTGATGGCTTGATCCTTGTTGGCGTCAGGCAGCACGATGCAATGATTCTTGGCGCCCATCATCGATTGCGCACGCTTGCCGGATTCGGTGGCGCGGCGATAGATATGGGTACCGACATTGGTGGAGCCAATGAACGATACCGCCTTGATATCCGGATGATCGCAAATCATGTTGGCGACGTCAGGACCGCCATGCACCACGTTGAGCACGCCAGGTGGCAGACCGGCCTTGTTGGCCAATTCCACCAGGAACAGCGACGACGACGGATCTTGCTCGGATGGCTTGAGGATGAAGGTATTGCCGCAGGCCACCGAGATCGGGAACATGAAGCATGGCAGCATCACCGGGAAGTTGAACGCGGTAATGCCGGCGCCCACGCCGAGCGGTTGATTGATGGTGTAGACATCGACGCCGGTGGCGGCATTTTCTGCCAGCTCGCCCAATTGCAGCGACGTGATCGAACAGGCATGCTCCACCACTTCCAGACCGCGCATGACTTCACCTTCGGCATCCGGCAAGGTCTTGCCGTGTTCACGTGTAATCAGTTCGGCCAGCGGCGCAATGTTTTCACGCAGCAGTTGCTGGAACTTGAGCATGATGCGCATGCGCTGCGCCAGCGAGGTGTTGCGCCAGGTACGGAACGTCTCCTTGGCGTTGGCCACGGCGGCATTGACTTCATCGGCGGTGGCAAATGGTACGCGCGCGACTACCTCCTGCGTTGCCGGATTGAGCACATCACGCCATTCAGTCGACGTCGACTGCACATGCTTGCCGTTGATGAAAAGAGGAATGTTGGGGATATTGGCTTGGCTCATGATGCACTTCCATTAATGAAGAGAATGAAATCCGGCGACCGCATTACTGCAACGGTCGCCGACGATACTTACTTGACCAGCGGGCAGCTGGCATCCATCGGACGGAATGCCTGTTGCGCAGGAATGGTCGACAACAATTTCAGATAATCCCAGGCGCCCTTGGATTCGGCCGGGGTCTTGACCTGATACAGATACATGTCGTGAATCACGCGACCGTCTGGACGGATCGAAGCATTGCGCATGACGACATCGCTGATTGGAATCTCACGCATCTTTTGCGCCACCACTTTGGAATCCGACGTCTTGGCGGCAGCGCGTGCTTTCAGGAAGTGGTACACGCTGGAATAGACACCGGCTTGCACCATGGTCGGCTTGTTGTTCTTGTACAGCGCTTCGAAACGCTTCGAAAATGCGCGCGTGTCATTGTCGTAATCCCAGTAGAAGCCATCGGTATACACCAGACCTTGTGCGGCTTCCAGACCCAGTGCATGGACATCCGACAAGAACACCAGCAATGCCACCAGACGCTGATTCTTATCGCCGACGCTGAATGAACGCGCTTGCTTGATGGCATTGACGACGTCAGTGCCGCCATCTGCCAGACCGATCACTTGCGCCTTGGAAGCCTGCGCCTGCAACAGGAAAGACGAGAAGTCCGAGGCATTCAGCGGATGCCGTACCGAACCGACCACCGTGCCGCCGAGACTCTTGACGACATCGCTGGCATCTTTTTCCAGCGAGTGACCGAAAGCGTAATCGACCGTCACGAAGTACCACGATTTGTTACCCAGCCTGGTCAATGCCGCTGCCGCACCGGCCGCTTGCGAATAGGTATCGAACATCCAGTGAAAGCCGTTGGCCGCACATTCGGTAGTTGTCAGCACGCCGGTTGCCGGACCGCTGTACATGGCGATGCCGCCCTTGTCCTTGATCAGTTTTTGTACCGCCAGCGCCACCGAGGAATTGGTCAGATCGGCAATCGCCTCGACCTTGTCGCGGTCCAGCCATTCGCGCGCCTTGGTCACGCCGACATCCGGCTTGTTTTGATTATCGGCAGACAGCACTTCAATCTTCATGCCCTTGCATTCGGCCTTGAGGCAATCTTCCACCGCCATCTTGGCCGCCACTACCGAACCCGGGCCGCCCATCGCCGAATACGGGCCGGACATGTCGGTCAGGACCCCGATCTTGACGGTATCGTTGTTCTGCGCCTGGGCAGCAGCCACGCTCAACAGGGAAAAGGCACAGGTCATCGCCGCGCGGGCGAAGGTGTTCTTACGCATTTTGTCTCCTCGGTTTTAGTTTTATTGAAATCCTGACGGTAGCATTGGCACATCGGAATGCACCTTATTTGCCATCAGTTTCCGGAACCCATTTTGCATGTGCGTTAATATCGTTACAATAGCCAATAATTCAAAATGCCTTTGCATTAGTGCAAAACAAGGAAACCATGCTGGATTGGGACAATTTACGGGTGTTTCTGGAACTGACGCGCAGTCAGGGTCTGGTCGATGCCGCCAAGAAACTCGGTATCGACCATTCAACCGTGTCGCGCCGCATCAAACGCTTTGAAGAACAGGTCGGCAGTCAATTGTTCGACCGCAACAATCATGGCTATACCCTGACCGCCGATGGTTACCGGCTGGTGGAATATGCCGAACGCATCGAAAGTACGGTCTACGCCGCCACCGAAGAACTGGGCGACCACAACCGCCTGCTCTCGGGCCAGGTCCGGCTCGGCGCCACCGAAGGCTTCGGTACCTTCGTGCTGGCGCCGCATATTGCGCACTTTTGCGCGCGCAATCCGCATATTTCGGTCGACATGCTGCCGATGCCGCGCTTCGTGAACCTGTCGAAGCGGGAAGCCGATATCAGCGTCACCATCGAGCGCCCGCTCAGCGGTAATTATGTTGTCACGAAACTGGCGGATTATGCGTTGAAGCTGTACGCCACCCGAAGTTATCTGGAAACGCATGCACCGGTGCGCAGCGTCGCCGATCTGGAGCAACACCCGTTCATCGGTTACATTGACGATCTGGTATTCAGTGAAGAGCTGCGCTACAAGGATACGATTGCGCCGGAAGCCTTCCGCGCGTTTCGCAGCACCAGCGTGGTGGCGCAATACACTGCCGCGCGCAGCGGTCAGGCGCTGGCAATCTTGCCTTGCTTTTTGGCGCAGCAATGCGATGATCTGGTACCGGTACTTGATCAGCAGGTCGACATCATGCGCTCATTCTGGCTCGTGGCGGCCAGCGAACAGCGCCATGTGGCGCGGGTCTCCGCGCTATGGAGTTATCTGCGCGAATGCATCGAACCGAATCGCGATTTCCTGCTTGGCAAGTCGCGCCAGATGGTCTGGACCAAATGATATTTTGATTCCGCTTCAATCGTCCCACGCAACATCTATTCACCCCAGCCTTCGGGCTTATCTTCAAGGAGACAGGAATGGCAGCGAAAAAGATTTTATTGTTGACCGGCGATTTTGCCGAGGATTACGAAACGATGGTGCCGTTCCAGGCCTTGCTGATGGTAGGCCATACCGTGCATGCGGTGTGCCCCGGCAAGAAAGCCGGCGACAAGATCAAGACCGCGATCCATGATTTCGAAGGCGATCAGACCTATACCGAAAAACCGGGCCACCAGTTCGCGCTGAATGCGTCCTTCGACGACATCGACCCGGCCAGCTATGACGCTCTCGTGATCGCCGGCGGCCGCGCCCCGGAATATCTGCGCCTCAATGAAAGGGTACTGGCGGCAGTACGGCACTTCGCCACGGCCAAAAAGCCGATTGCCGCCGTCTGCCACGGCGCCCAATTGCTGGCAGCCGCCGGCGTCATCAGCGGCAAGAAGATTTCCGCCTACCCGGCGTGCGCCCCGGAAGTCAAACTGGCCGGCGGTGAATATGCCGACATCGCCGTCGACAGCGCCATCACCGACGGCAATTTCGTCACCGCACCGGCGTGGCCCGCGCATCCGCAATGGCTGGCGCAATTCCTGAAGGTGTTGGGAACGCAGATTACGTTGTAATCAGCCTGAACC
>NZ_LFLS01000089.1 GCF_001189915.1 Herbaspirillum autotrophicum | reverse complement strand
GCTCAGGTTACCGCCGGCAGTCAGGGTTGCATTGCCCGCGGTACTGATATTGCCCTGGTTGCCCACGGTCAGATTGCCGCTGGCACTCAGGTTGGTGTTGGCACCTGTGGTATTGCCAGCGACTGTCAGGCTGCCGTTGGACACATTAGTCGTCACATTGCCTTGTGCGGTGACATTACCCAGCGTGGTATTGCCGGTTGTGTTCAGGGTCACGGTGCCGTTCGGCGCGTTCAGATTGACAGGACCAGCCAGTGCATTGTTACCGGTCAGCGCGATGTTGCCGGTGGTGGCCGTGCCGTTGGTGACGCCGCCCACAGTCAGATTGCCAGTGCTCGTCAGGTTGTCGCCGGCCGTCAGGGTTGCATTGCCTGCGGTACTGATATTGCCCTGGTTACCCACGGTCAGGTTGCCGCTGGCACTGAGGTTGGTGTTGGCACCTGTCGTATTGCCGGTAACCGTCAGACTGCCGTTGGACACATTGGTCGTCACATTGCCTTGTGCCGTCACGTTACCGAGCGTGGTATTGCCGGTCGTGTTCAAGGTCACCGTGCCATTCGACGCATTCAGATTGACCGGACCGCTCAGCGCATTGTTACCGGTCAGTGCGATGTTGCCAGTAGTAGCAGTGCCGTTGGTAACACCGCCCACAGTCAGATTGCCAGTGCTGTTCAGGTTACCGCCGGCAGTCAGGGTTGCATTGCCCGCGGTACTGATATTGCCCTGGTT
>NZ_LFLS01000088.1 GCF_001189915.1 Herbaspirillum autotrophicum | reverse complement strand
CCGCCGCCCAGCCCGAATAGCTGTTCAGCATCGACACCACCACCGGCATATCGGCGCCGCCGATCGGGATGATGATCAGCACGCCGAGCACGAAGGCAATCGCGGTCATGATGATGAACGGCAACCAGTGCTGCGTCATCACGAAGATCACGCCGAAACCGATCATGGCAATCGCCAGGACCAGATTGATGAAGTGCTGGCCCTTGAAGCTGACCGGCGCGCCCTGGAACAGACGGAACTTGTATTTGCCCGACAGCTTGCCGAAGGCGATCACCGACCCGGAGAAGGTAATGGCGCCGACGAAGGTGCCGATGAACAGTTCGATGCGATTACCGACCGGAATCGCTTCACCGTGCGCCGCAATATTGAAGGCCCATGGTTCCGACACCGCCGCCACCGCGATACATACGGCGGCCAGACCGATCAGCGAGTGCATCGCCGCCACCAGTTCCGGCATCTTGGTCATTTCCACGCGCCTGGCGAGGAAGGCGCCGATACCGCCACCGACCACCACGCCGCCGGCAACCAGCCAGAAGCCGATCCCGGTCGCCGGCAATTCCCCCTTGAGCTTGATGATCAGCGCAATGGTAGTGGCCACCGCGATGGCCATGCCGATGATGCCGAAGCTGTTGCCGCGCCGTGCTGTCGACGGATGCGACAAGCCCTTCAACGCCTGAATGAAACAGACCGACGCGATCAGATACAACAAGGTAACCAGATTCATGCTCATGCTGATGCCCCCGCCTTATCTGTTGCCGTCGCTTTTGCCTTCGGCTCTTTTTTCTTGAACATTTCCAGCATGCGCTGGGTCACCATGAAACCACCGAACACATTGACCGCGGCCAAGGCC
>NZ_LFLS01000087.1 GCF_001189915.1 Herbaspirillum autotrophicum | reverse complement strand
CTTGTCCTTCGGCAACTCGATCGAACCAGTCACGTCCGTTGTACGGAAGTAGAACTGTGGACGGTAGTTGTTGAAGAACGGAGTATGACGGCCGCCTTCGTCTTTCGACAGAACATAGATCTCGCCTGTGAAATGCTTGTGTGGCTTGATCGAACCTGGCTTGGCCAGAACCTGGCCACGCTCCACGTCTTCACGCTTGGTGCCGCGCAGCAGCACGCCAACGTTGTCGCCGGCTTGACCCTGGTCCAGCAGCTTACGGAACATTTCAACGCCAGTACATGTTGTCTTTTGGGTGTCACGGATACCGACGATTTCGATTTCTTCGCCGACCTTGACAACACCACGCTCAACACGACCGGTCACAACAGTACCGCGACCCGAGATCGAGAACACGTCTTCCACTGGCATCAGGAATGTGCCGTCAATGGCGCGCTCTGGTGTCGGGATGTAGGTGTCCAGCGCTTCGGCCAGTGCCATGATCGCTTGTTCGCCCAATGGACCTGTATCGCCTTCGAGCGCCAGCTTGGCCGAACCCTTGATGATTGGCAGGTCGTCGCCCGGGAATTCGTACTTGACCAGCAATTCACGAACTTCCATTTCAACCAGTTCCAGCAGCTCTTCATCATCAACCATGTCAGCCTTGTTCAGGAACACGATGATGTAAGGAACGCCAACCTGACGCGACAACAGGATGTGTTCGCGGGTTTGTGGCATCGGGCCGTCTGCTGCCGAGCACACCAGGATCGCGCCGTCCATCTGCGCTGCACCGGTAATCATGTTCTTCACATAATCCGCGTGGCCTGGGCAGTCAACGTGTGCATAGTGACGGTTGGCTGTTTCGTATTCAACGTGCGCTGTGTTGATCGTGATGCCGCGCGCTTTTTCTTCTGGTGCCGCGTCAATTTGATCGTAGGCCTTTGCTTCGCCGCCAAATTTCTTCGACAACACGGTTGCAATCGCCGCTGTCAATGTGGTCTTGCCATGGTCAACGTGGCCAATC
>NZ_LFLS01000086.1 GCF_001189915.1 Herbaspirillum autotrophicum | reverse complement strand
ATCGCGTGCCCTGGCTGTGGCGACGTTCTTTCAGATTCGGGAACATGTCGTAGATTTCTTCTACTGACATGCCCTTCTCGGTCTTCGACACGAATGGTGGCAGCATCAGGTTTTCTTCTGCCGACAGCGACGAAAAAATGCCGCGTTCTTCGGGACAGTAACCGACGCCCTGATGGGCAATCTTGTACGTCGGCATCGCAATGGTGTCGACACCGTTGATCCTGATCGCGCCCTTGCGTGCGCCGACCAGACCCATGATGGAACGCAGCGTGGTGGTGCGGCCGGCGCCGTTGCGGCCCAGCAGCGTTACCACTTGCCCCTGATTCACGCTCAGGTTGACGTCATGCAGAATGTGCGATTCGCCGTACCAGGCTTGCAGATTCGAAATTTCCAGTGCCGGAGTGGCATTGCCTGCGGACGCGGCATTACGTGTGGTCATGGTTGCCGTATTCATCAGTGTGCTCCTTCCAGCGCGCCGGCCGTGGTGCCCATGTAGGCTTCCATGACTTGCGGATTCTTCGATACCTGTTCGTAAGTGCCTTCGGCCAGTACCGCACCGCGTTGCAATACGCTGATGCGATCACAAATGCCGGCAATCACGTTCATGTTGTGTTCGACCATCAGGATGGTGCGGCCGGCCGATACTTTCTTGATCAGCGCGGTGACGCGGTCCACGTCTTCGTGGCCCATGCCCTGCGTCGGCTCATCGAGCAACATCAGTTCCGGTTCCATCGCCAGTGTGGTGGCAATTTCCAGCGCACGCTTGCGGCCATACGGCAAATCGACGGTGATGGTGTCGGCAAAGCTGGTCAGATCGACTTCCTCGAGCAAGGCCATGGCGCGCTCATTGAGTTGATTCAGACTGGCGCCGCTTTTCCAGAAATGGAAGCTGGTACCGAGCGTGCGCTGCAAACCGATGCGCACGTTTTCCATCACCGACAGATGCGGAAACACGGCCGAAATCTGGAACGAGCGAATGATGCCCTGACGCGCAATCTGCGCCGGCGCTTCTGCCGTGATGTCTTTACCGTTGAACAGGATCTGGCCCGAGGTCGGGACCAGGAATTTGGTCAGCAAATTGAAACAGGTGGTTTTACCCGCGCCGTTCGGTCCGATCAGCGCATGGATGTGACCACGTTCGATTTGCAGA
>NZ_LFLS01000085.1 GCF_001189915.1 Herbaspirillum autotrophicum | reverse complement strand
CATGGCATTCAGCATACGCCGAGCCATATGGCCTCAATTTAACGTTGCCCGATTTCACCGCAGCTTATGGGCCGTGCAAGATCATTGTAAACTTTGATGTGAAGTATTTCCTGGCGAATGGGGCGCTGGTGAAGCAAGAGAGCGTGAATGGTGGAAATCAACAGATGGTGTTTATGTCCGGTGGATCGTATAGCATCGATTTTGATTCAGCGGGATTTTATAGTTATCCAGAGTTCTATTTTGGTTGGGCGATGGAGGTGTTTGTACAGCCAGGGAACGGTAGCCTCATTTCGGTCGGCTCCATTAATAAAGGTGTCTATCCAATATCAAATCCATCGTGGGAATTACGTGGCAAAATCCCCTGCAGTGAAGATGAAAGAATCACGCGAGATTACTTTCTCGGTTCCCCATATCATAATGTCACTGTTTCAAATTTAGCTGGCAGCAACCAGCTGCGTTTGAGCAACCAGACGTTATTGAATGCAGCGCAGGTCGATTTGTACTACCGTCCGCAGGGGAGCACCGGTGCCTACAGCAAGTTGCCAACCAGTGTGATGCCTGGGCAAAGTGGCACGTATGTGGCCAACATGGCCGGCCTGAACGGCACCTACGACATGATGTTGGTGTCCACCGACAAGGATGGCAAAGTACTGCGTAACGATAAACTGACGGTCAATCACACGGCAGCAGGTGGATCGGTGACGCGTACCAGCGGCGTCACCAATAGCCCGATCATTGAAGGTGGTGTGATGCATTTGGCTGGTCTGCAACTGACCAGTAATGGCAAGCTGGCGACCTCGTTGATTTATACGGCCTTGCCATCAGGAACACCGGTCACCATCAATGCCCGTAATGGCATCCCGGGGCTGTTCGATATTCCAGTCAGTACAGGTGATGCGCAAATCATAGCCATTGATGCCAATGGCAATCGCGACACCTTGATTGCCCAAATCAATACTGCCACTGCCACGGCAAGCTTAAAGGCGGTCAGCGTCGCTGATTCGACACTGGTGTTCCGCAATCTGTCCAAGGACGCGACGCAACTGACGATTCGCTATCGTCTGGCAGGCGCGTCGACCTGGCTGACCAAGACCTTGACACGACCTGCCGGTTCAGTCGCCGACTGGAATTGGGATACGCAAGCCGATGGTCTGGTGCCGGATCGCACCAAGGCCTATCAGTACGAGGTGCAATTCGATGCGTATGACAGCGACGGCAGCAAGGTCAACAACGGTACGGCCAGTATTACGGCCGGCGCGATTCCTGGCGGCACTTACACTACCCCGACCATTACCGGCT
>NZ_LFLS01000084.1 GCF_001189915.1 Herbaspirillum autotrophicum | reverse complement strand
TGATGCTTATTTTGAGTACTTCGAAGCGAGGATGCAGGGTCTTAATTTCACACTGCCAGATCTTTCCGCTGTTTATGGACCGCACAAAATAATCGTCAATTTTGATGTGAAATACTTTCGCGAAAATTGGGGATGGTTGCAACAGGTAAATGTATTTGGAGGAAATCAGCAGATTTTTACCTCTGGCGGTAACTACAGCGTTGATTTTAATTACGCTGGGTTGCACCGGTTTCCTGAGTTCTTTTTTGGTTGGGCAATCGAAGTGTTTGTTCAGCCCGAAAACGGTAGTTTAATTTCGTTGGGATCTATCAATAAGGGTGTTTACCCGATGTTGAACCCTACTGCTGGGATGGCGGTTTCTTCTACCTATTACATTGAACCTTATAGCACAGCGACTGAGGCGGATGCAGCAAAGGCTTTTCTTGCAGGGAATGTATATAACACCGGGGCAGTGTCAAATATACCCGGCAGCAACCAGCTGCGTTTGAGCAACCAGACATTACTGAACGCAGCGTCAGTCGATTTGTACTACCGTCCGCAGGGGAGCACTGGTCCGTACAGCAAGTTACCGACGAGTGTGATGCCAGGTCAGAGTGGCACGTATGTTGCCAATATGGCCGGCCTGAACGGCACCTACGACATGATGCTGGTGTCCACCGACAAGGATGGCAAAGTACTGCGTAACGATAAACTGACGGTCAATCACACGGCAGCAGGTGGATCGGTGACGCGCACCAGCGGTGTGACCAATAACCCTGTGATGGAACTTGGCCAGTCGGGCGTTGTAATGCATCTGACAGGTCTGCAACTGACCAGCAACGGCAAGCTGGCGACTTCGCTGATTTATACGGCTTTACCTTCGGGCACACCGGTCACTATTAATGCCCGTAATGGCATTCCGGGTCTGTTCGATATTCCTGTCGTTGGTGGTGATGCACAAATCATTGCCATTGATGCCAATGGCAACCGGGACACTTTGATTGCAAAGATTAGCATTTTATCGGATTCGCCTACCGTTACAGCGAGCCTGAAAGCCGTCAGCGTCGCTGATTCGACACTGGTGTTCCGCAATCTGTCCAAGGATGCGACGCAACTGACGATACGCTATCGTTTGGCGGGCGCATCGACCTGGCTGACCAAGACCCTGACACGACCTGCCGGTTCAGTCGCCGACTGGAGTTGGGATACGCAAGCCGATGGTCTGGTGCCGGACCGCACCAAGGCTTATCAGTACGAAGTCCAGTTCGACGCGTATGACAGCGATGGCAGCAAGGTCAATAACGGTACCGCGAGTATTACAGCCGGCGCGATTCCTGGGGGTACTTACACCACCCCGACCATTACCGGTT
>NZ_LFLS01000083.1 GCF_001189915.1 Herbaspirillum autotrophicum | reverse complement strand
GGCAAGATTCAGGAATCTCTTGGAATTTGGCCGCCGAATAGTGGTGGATATGCGCCAGTCAACGGCATAACGCTGCCTGTTGGGACATCTATTGATCGATACGGATTCCCAGGCGGTAATTTCGTGGCACCTACAGGTACGCCATTCGCAGATCGCGCTTTGCCATCGACATATCAAACATCAAAGCCATATTTCCAATATGAGGTGGTGCAAGAGATACCGGGCATAACACAAGCGAAAATTTTGCCATGGTTCGGACAGCGAGGCATGGGAACGCAGTATCAGTTGCCGAATTCAGTTCAATGGTATTTGGAAAATGGTTATTTGAAGCCAGCGGGGAAATAAAATGAAACGAGATCAATTGGAATCAAGCCTTGCTGCGATAGGTGTTCACCCAGACAGCTTCTCTCTGGGGAGTATTCGGCACAGTGAATGCGTTTGCGTGGTGCCGGAGGATGGGCAATGGAAGGTTTTTTACGTTGAGCGTGACAAACCGAAGGAACTGGCTTCGTTCTCAAGAGAAGAGGATGCATATGACTTCGTATACGCCACTTTCTGTAAATGGATGGGGGTGCCAAATCCTTGAGAATGTGAAGTGAGAACGGAATACAAAGACCTCCCCCTAACCAGCTGTGTGTGTGTCATGTACCGGGCATTTTTATGACAACGGAGCATTCTTGGCAGAGCGGTACTTACGTAAAAATTGCATAAAACGTCAAATCGCGGGAGGCCCCGCCACCCCGATTTAATGAGCACACATTACGCACGAATACATTGAGCCCTAAAATCGGCCGCTATCGCAATCAGGTAGCGGCTTTTACCTGTATTACGGCAACATCTCTGCTTGCTTGTAAAAATGTGTGTTGAGATAGCGAATGCAGGCGTAGCAAGGGATCGTGGTGTATGCGTTTGTATCACAGGATTTTATTGTTCTGGATCGGGACGATAAAAATCTTCATGTTTCAGCTATCGTCAGGCGCATGCTGTCGCCGTATTTCCTCGACAGCCTGGTCATAGGAAATGAGTCCCGCCAGAACGCGCCCAACGCGTTCTGCGTCGGTGTTGGCGATGTTGATATCGCTGAGAGCAAAAGACGCTGCCACGGCCCTAAAATCCACATCACTTTGTGCCAACGCGATATGCCGACGCCGCTGGCGCGCGGCGTCGAGCGAAATTACATTGCCGGATCGGCTTATTTCATTGTGCATGGTATTTCACCTTGGTGATGCCTGAGAGAATGTTGAATTTGAAAAAATAGTATGAAAAAAAATCTAAACCAGCGAAACAATTGTGCGGAACGTTGGATGGCTTGCAAGGATCCATAGTGGCTTTCTCTCGCGGACAGAGTGA
>NZ_LFLS01000082.1 GCF_001189915.1 Herbaspirillum autotrophicum | reverse complement strand
TGCCCGTTTCAGGCCCTCAGCAGCATCTTCATCGCCTCAACACTAATCAAACTCAGGCAACGCCGCCAGTTATAAGCCCATACGGCTAGTGCCATTTCCGTTTTCACTTTGAATAGTCCTCTGACGAGGTAACGTGCATTACCCAATATCCAGCGCTTCAGATTTCCAAACGGATGTTCAACGATAGCGCCACGCAAACGCATGATGTGGCGCTCCTGTACAAGGCGTTGTTCGCAGCGGCTGAAACTGGCTTCATCGAAATGTCGACTGACATAGCGCCGGGCAGCGGTCGTGCATTGCGGTTTGAGCGCACAGCCGTGGCAAGAAACGCCAGCATAAATGGTGACTCTGTCGCCATGATGGGCTTGCTTGCGTATCAACAACATATTGGCAGGACAGCGATAGGTGTCACTTTGCGTGTCGTAATGAAAGTGCGTCCTGTCGAACAAAGTTCCGCCTGCCTGCGTATTGCTGGAACGATTCAAGGCAACGTAAGGTGTGATGCCATTGGCTTCGCAGCCACTCAAATGCGCCCCGCTGGAATATCCCGCATCGGCTACCACCGTGAGTCTGTTTTGCTCCAACACTTGCTTGACGGCCAGCGCCATCGGCAGCAGTTGCTGCAGGTCGTTGGCTTCGCAGACAACATCGTGATGCACAATCAACTTGTGTTGCGCATCTACCGCGCTTTGCACGTTGTAGCCGGCAATGGAACGGCCTTGATTGTCTTTGAGAAGTCGTGCATCGGTTTCGCCCTCAATCTGGGCTTTGCGATGAGTCGTCTTGAGCGTGGCGCGTTGTTGAGCCGCCGCCTCTTGCTCTTGCCGCAAACGACCCAGTGCAGCTTGCACCGCGCTGCGGTCAATGACTTCACCTTCATGCTTGTCGGCCTCGTCAAGCTCCTTCAGATAGCGCGCAATGCGTTCTTGCAGTTGCGCCTGACGACGTGCCAGAGCTTCATCGCCTACGGCACGGTGACGACTCGCGACAGCTTGAAATTTGGAGCCATCAATAGCCACCAGCTCACCGGCTATCAACCCCGCATGCCGACAGAACTGAACGAATTCACGACATACGTTCTGGATGCCCCGTCCTTCGTCTTTGCGGAAATTGGCAATGGTCTTGTGATCTGGCGCTAGCCGCCCCAACAACCACATCACTTCGATATTGCGCTGACATTCCGCCTCCAGTCGCCGACTTGAGCGCACGCGATTCAGATAGCCATACAAATACAGTTTGAGCAGATCCCCGGGGTGATACGGAGGACGGCCTTTGCGTGCGACATGCACTTTGCCAAAGCCCAACTCAGCAAGGTCCAACTGCTCTATGTACAAATCGATCACTCGTACAGGATGATCATCTGCGATCAAATCCTCAATCGATTCTGGGAACAGACTGACCTGCCCCCGACTTACCCCGCGCCGATGTCCCATAAAAAATGCCCATCAAG
>NZ_LFLS01000081.1 GCF_001189915.1 Herbaspirillum autotrophicum | reverse complement strand
CCCGAAAAATCAGAAGTGACAGACTCTCGATCCACGCTTTGCTGCCTGTGAAACTATGCTGAAATTATTTCCACAACGCGCACTTGGATTCGGCCTTGGTCGTCCAGGCCTGTTCACCAGGGATAGTCTGTACCAGCTTGTAGTAATCCCATGGGTACTTGGATTCAGCCGGTGTCTTGACTTGGTACAAGTACATGTCATGCACTACGCGGCCATCGGCGCGCAGGTAACCGTTTTTCTGATACATGTCGTTGAACTTGGTCTTGCGCAGTTGCGCCAGAACCTTTTCAGTATCATCGGAACCGACTGCCTTGACTGCCGTCAGGTATTGCAAGGTCGACGAGTAGTCGGCGGCTTGCAGGCTTGAAGGCATCTTCTTTTGCTTTTCGAAATAACGCTTGGCGAACTTGCGTGTTTCGTCATTCGAATCCCAGTACCAGCTGTCGGTCAGATACAAACCTTGGGTCAGCTTCGGTGTCAGCGAGTGAATATCGTTGATGAATACCAGCAAACCGGCCAGCTTGGCAGTCTTGGTGATACCGAATTCGTTGGCTGCCTTGACTGAGTTGATGAAGTCGCCGCCGGCGTTGGCCAGACCAATGATCTGTGCCTTCGATGCTTGTGCCTGCAACAGGAACGACGAGAAGTCGGATGCGCCCAGCGGATGCTTGACCGAACCTACGACAGTACCGCCGGCTGCCTTGACCACATTGGCAGTGTCATTTTCCAGCGAGTGACCGAATGCATAATCGGCAGTCAGGAAGAACCAGCTCTTGCCACCTTGCTTGACCACGGCGGAACCGGTGCCCTTGGCCAATGCCACGGTGTCGTAAGCATAGTGAACTGTGTAAGGGGAGCATTCTTCATTGGTCAGACGCGCAGAACCGGCACCGATCTGGAAGAACACCTTTTTCTTTTCAGCAGCAATTTTTGCCATTGCCAGTGCCGTACCGGAATTGGTACCGCCGATCAGGACGTCGACGCCCTGTTGGTCAAACCATTCGCGCGCCTTGCTGGCAGCAACGTCGGCTTTGTTTTGGTGATCCGCAACCAGCAATTCGATTTTTTTGCCGTTGATGGCGCCGCCCATATCAGCGATAGCAAACTTGATCGCTTCTGCACCACCCTGGCCGTCGATATCGGAATAAACGCCCGAGATATCGGTAATGAAACCGATCTTGATCACGTCTCCGGAGATCTGAGCCGAAGCCGGTGCAGCAAATGCGAAAACTGCGGCAGCCGTTGAAACGGCCAGTGACATTGCCTTTAATTTCATTTTCATCTCCTGTTTTATGAAGCTGCGTGACTACCTTTGCACGTACGTAGGCGTGCGTGCTTTCTCTACTGCGAACTAAGATTAAAACGGTGTCAGATCAAACGCCGAGCAATTCGTTGAGCGTCTGCGTCTTCGATTCCAATTCGGCAGAAGCAAACGATTCGACGATGCTGCCGTGTTCCATCACATAGAAGTGATCGGCCAGCGGCGCGGCGAAGCGGAAGTTCTGTTCCACCATCACGATGGTGTAGCCCTTGGATTTGAGCATCAGAAT
>NZ_LFLS01000080.1 GCF_001189915.1 Herbaspirillum autotrophicum | reverse complement strand
GACCGCAATGCCGGCTGGAAGTGCTGGCCCAGGCGCCGGTGCAGGTATTTGCCGGCTCCACGGTAGTGGGCGGCAATGCCATCCTCGGCTTGTGGACTGCCAAGGCGCTGGACAAGAGCAGTCTCAAACTGGGTTACCGCATCATGCTCAAGGGCAAGGTGGTACGTCGTGGCGCAGTCACCGGCGGCCAGCTGGAGTGGACTGAAGCCGGTATTGCGATGGTCGGCAAAGTGGCGATCGACGTGCCGGAAGGCGCCAGCGTCCAATGCATCACTTCTTACGAAGATTGCGCCCACCATCAGTTGTGGATCAGCGACCCCAAAAGCGGCATCAACGACACCGCTGCCGCCAAAGCCGACCCTGCATAGCTGACAGCACTGATTTCAGCTTGCCGGCCAGGTGACAGGGCAGGGTGCTCCACATATCTTATATACTGAGCACCTTGCACATTGCATGATCACCTGGCGCGACTGTTCCATGTTCCTTCCTCAGATATCTTTCACTCGCGACGACGCACTGGCCGTCACCTTGCAACGCCTGATTGATGACAAAACCAAGCCGCCGGGCAGTCTCGGGGTGCTGGAATTTGTGGCCATGCAAATCGGCCTGATCCAGCGCACTGTGCAGCCACAGATAAAGCAGCCGGTGATTGTGGTGGTTGCCGGCGATCACGGGGTGGTGGCGGAAAATGTCTCTGCCTATCCGCAAAGCGTGACCTGGCAAATGGTCGAAAATTTCCTGCAACAAGGCGCCGCCATCAATGTATTTGCGCGACAAAACAATTGCGCGCTGCACATCGTCGATGCCGGCGTGAATCACGACTTTGGCGCGCGCGCCGGCTTGCTCGACCGCAAAGTCGCCGCCGGCACCCGTAATTTTGCCGGACAAGCCGCAATGAGCGCCGCGCAGTGCCAGCAGGCACTGGCTGCCGGTATGGCGCTGGTGGCGGAACTGGATGCCGATGTCATCGGATTCGGCGAGATGGGAATCGGCAATACGACCTCGGCGGCGGCCATCATGCACAAGATCACCGGCATTCCGCTGGCCGAGTGTGTCGGTGCCGGCACCGGCCTGGCTCCCGAAGGCGTCCTGCATAAACAACGCGTAATCGAACGTGCCGTGGCGCATCACGCCGAAGTAGCGACCCCGCTCGACATCCTGCAAACCTTCGGCGGTTTTGAAATCGCCATGATCGCCGGCGCCATGCTCAAGGCGGCCGAGCGTCGCATGGTGTTGCTGATTGACGGTTTCATCGTGAGTTCAGCGTTGCTGGTGGCGGCGCAGTTGCAGCCGGCGATTCTCGATTACTGCATTTTTTCGCATTGCTCGGATGAACACGGGCACCGGCGCATGCTGCAACATCTTGCGGCGCGACCGCTGATGCAACTGGACTTGCGTCTGGGCGAAGGCACCGGCAGCGCGCTGGCATTGCCATTGTTGCAGGCGGCGGTCAATTTCCTGCAACAGATGGCGACATTTTCATCGGCGCAAGTCAGCGTCAAGCAAACCTGAGATGACGCACCCGGCCATGCCGCCACCGGCTTTCGGACTGCGCGCTTTGTGCCGCGCAGCGGGCCGCAATGCATTGCATCAGTTGCGCCTGTTTTTTACCGCGTTGCAATTCTTTACGCGCTTGCCGATACCGCGCTGGGTCGGCTTCGATGCCGGCTGGCTGCAACATGCGACGCGTTATTTTCCGGCAGTGGGATTGCTGGTCGGCCTCGTGACGGCCGTGGTCTATGGCCTGGCC
>NZ_LFLS01000008.1 GCF_001189915.1 Herbaspirillum autotrophicum | reverse complement strand
TGCATCTCCTTTGCCGGAAATGCAAAAGCCGCCTGATCAGACCGGTCAGGCGGCTTTTTTCATGCAGCGGCGATTGTTTATTTGGTACCGAAGATGCGGTCGCCGGCATCGCCGAGACCTGGCACGATATACGCGTGGTCGTCGAGATGGGAGTCGAGCGAGGCGACATACAGTTTGACGTCAGGATGGGCATCCTGAAACACTTGTACGCCTTCCGGCGCGGCGACCAGTGCGACGAAAACGATATGTTCGCTTGGCACGCCACGCTGTTTCAATGCATTTACCGCATAAACAGCGGAGTTGCCGGTGGCCACCATCGGATCGCACAGAATCATGGTGCGGTCTTGCAGATCGGGCAGGCGCACCAGATATTCGACCGGCTCATGCTTTTCGTTGCGGTACACACCGATGTGACCGACGCGCGCCGATGGAATCAATTCCAGCAAACCATCGCTCATGCCAACGCCGGCACGCAATACCGGCACCACCGCCAGCTTTTTCCCGGCAATTACCGGTGCGTCGTAGAGACCGAGCGGTGTTTCGATTTGCTCAGTGGTCAGTGGCAGATCGCGCGTGATTTCGTAACCCATCAACAAGGTGATTTCGCGCAACAAGTCGCGGAAGGTGCGGGTTGACGTACTCTTGTCGCGCATGTGCGAGAGCTTGTGCTGGATCAGCGGATGATCGAGGATGTATAAATTCTTGAAGCGGGGATCTTGTTTCATCGTATTTTTAATTGAGAAGCGTCGTCAACATCTGGCGGCAATGCCGAATTGTCTCATGCCGCACGAAATAGAGAGATTTTGTCGCAAAAGCAGAGTCCGGCAGCATTCAGCGGCGTCCGAACATCATCTGTTCCGCCAGCACGCGCCGCGCCGGTGTCAGCACGTCGACCAGCCCCAGCGACAGACCGAGCAGCGCTTGTGATGGCGCGCCATCGGGGGCGCTGGCGAACACCCGCGCCATGACGTCCGTGAGCCGGATGGTGGCGCTGCGGTCGGCACGGCGGGCGCGGGCAAAGGTCGCCAGGGTGTCGCTATGACTGGCTTGCGTCAGCAACGACGCCAGTACGGTGGCGTCGCGCAAGCCCAGGTTGAGTCCTTGACCGGCAACCGGGTGCAGCGTTTGCGCCGCATTGCCGATTGCCACGATGCGTGGCGATGATGCCGGTTCGGCATTGAGGCCGAGCGGATAACTGTTGCGCGGTGTCAATGTGGTGAATCGCCCCAGACGCGTACCGAATGCGGTCTGCAGCGCTTGCAGAAAACCGGTGTCGTCAAGCGCCAGCAACTGCTGCGCCGTGGCCGGACGCACGCACCAGACCAGCGAGTAACCGTCATCGTATGGCAATAAAGCCAGCGGTCCTTCACTGGTGAAGCGCTCGAAAGCACGATGAGCAATGGCAGCGCTGGCTTTGACATGGGCCACGATGGCAACCTGATCGTAGTCGCGTTGTACGCTCTTGGCAGTTTGCTCCGAGAACACACCGCCTTCGGCTTGCACAATGATGCCGGCGCTCAGCATGCGGCCATCGGCGAGGCGCACCATGGCGGCTTGCTCCGATTGCTCGATGACGTCGACCTGGGCTGGCCTGATGGTCACAATCGGGGTGGCGTCGATCACGGCTGACAGTGCCGTCGCCAGTGAGCCATAGCGACAGACGTAGCCCAGCGCCGGCAAATCGTAATCCTCGCGCTGTATCAGCGTTCGTCCGAAATGTCCGCGGCGCGACACGTGAATGTGATGGATGGCGCTGGCCGCAGCACTCATGGCCGGCCAGGCACCGATATCTTCCAGTGTTTGCCGGCTGCCGCTTGATAAGGCAATCGAGCGCGGGTCCTGTGCGGCCTGCGCGACGGTCTTGGCGTCAATCAGCGCGATGCGTGCCGCGGCCATGCCGCGCTTGTGCAACAGTGCCGCGACGCTGAGTCCGACCGGACCTGCGCCGCAAATGATGACGTCGAAATCGGTGTTGCTCATCGTTTCAGGCGTGCCGCATCAAGGCTTCGATACCGGCCACGGTGTTGGGCACATCGGTGGTCAGAATTTCACAGCCGGTCGCCGTGACATGGGCATCGTCTTCAATCCGGATGCCGATGTTCCAGTATTTTTCCGGAACACCTTCGGCTGGCCGCACGTAAATTCCTGGTTCCACGGTCAGCACCATGCCCGGTTGCAATGTGCGCCATGGACGTTCGCTGCCTGCGCTTGCCGCCTCGCGATATTCGCCGACATCATGCACATCCATGCCCAGCCAGTGGCCGGTGCGATGCATGTAAAACTGACGGAAATCGCCGTTGCTGATGACGTCATCGAGTGCGCCAACCTTGTTTTTGTCGAGCAGGCCAGTGTCGAGCATGCCTTGCGCCAGCACCTTGACTGCCGCATCGTGGCCATCCATGAAGCGTTTGCCGGGACGGGTTTCCGCAATTGCGGCAACTTGCGAGGCCAGTACGATTTCGTACAGTTCTTTTTGCGGTCCGGAAAATTTGCCGTTCACTGGAAACGTGCGGGTGATATCCGAGGCATAACTGTCGAGTTCGCAGCCGGCATCGATCAAGACCAGGTCGCCGTCCCTGAGTTCGGCGTCACTGGCGCGATAATGCAGAACGCAGGCATTGGCGCCGGTGGCGACAATGGAACCGTAGGCCGGATATTGCGAACCGTTGTTGCGGAATTCGTGCAGCAATTCCGCTTCCAGGTGGTACTCGCGCAAACCGGGACGCGACAGCCGCATGGCGCGACAGTGGGCGGCCGAAGAAATCACGCCGGCGCGTTTCATGATGGCGATTTCATCGGCATCCTTGAACAGGCGCATTTCATCCAGCAAGACATTGACATCGACAATGGACGACGGCGCCGTCACGCCCGTGCGGCCCAAGGCGCGTACGCTTTGCAGCCAGTTTTGTACTTGGGTATCGCGTTTCTGGTCGTGTCCCAGCGCGTAAAAAACAGAGGGCGTATCGGCCAGCAGACGTGGCATTTCCTGATCCAGCGCTTCAATCGGAAACGCTGCGTCAAAACCGAATGTCTCGCGTGCGGCATCCGGGCCGAAGCGGTAACCATCCCAGATTTCGCGTTCCAGATCCTTGTCGCGACAAAACAGGATGGTGCGCGGTTGATCACCGGCGACCAGTACGATCACGGCATCCGGTTCGGTAAAGCCGGACAGATAATAAAAATAGCTGTCATGCCGGTACGGATAGTCGGCATCGCGATTGCGCATCACTTCATGGGCAGTGGGGATGACGGCGACGCCGCCTCCGCGGGCTTGCATCTGCGCGATCAGTGCGGCGCGTCGGGTAGCATAAGGTTTCATGTTCAGCTTCGCAGGTTAACCAGCCAAAGGTGCATTCAGTTGTTGCAGTTGCTCGACGGTGCCAACGTTGACCCAGTCGCCGCGCCATATTTCGCCGCCGACCTGACCGCGCGCGGCATATTCTCGCAGCAGCGGTCCGAGTTTGGCGTGTTCGCCCGGCGTGATGCCGTCAAACATCTGCGGCCGGTATACGCCGATATTGCCGAAGGTGTACAGCGGCGAACCTTCGTTGGCAATCGAAAAACTGTTCAATGCAAAATCGCCTTGCGGATGATGCGGCGGGTTTTTCACCAGATACAGCCAGGCCACATCGCGTTTGTCCAATGGTATCGGATTTCCCCACAGGTCGTTGTCTTCCAGCACTGACTTGACTTGTTCGAAGTCGAAATGCGGACAATAGATGTCACCCGAGATCGCCACGAATGGTTCTTCTCCGAGCAGATGACGGGCCTGCGCGATGCCGCCGGCGGTTTCCAGGGCGCTGGCTTCCGGGGAATACCAGAGCGTGGCACCGAATTGCGCGCCATCGCCCAGCGTTTGCTCCAGCATCTGGCCGAGATGGGCGTGATTGATCACGATGTCGGTGATGCCGGCGCGTACCAGACTCAGAATCTGCCACACGATCAGCGGCCGGCCGCGCACCTTGAGCAAGGGTTTGGGGCAGGTATCGGTCAGCGGTCGCATGCGCTCGCCGCGACCGGCGGCAAAAATCATGGCTTTCATGGCATGCGCTCCGTCAGAAGGTGTAGCCGACTTGCGGTGCCTTGTCTTCCAGCTTTTCCAGCAATCTGACCAGCGGAATCAGGCCGGAGTAGCGACGCGCGGTCTTGAGCGTGTATTCCATGACCAGCGGCATGTCTTTGAGATAGGCATCCTTGCCGTCGCGGTGATACAGGCGGGCAAAAATGCCGAGTATCTTGAGATGGCGCTGCAAGCCCATGAATTCGAAATCGCGGTAGAACGAATCGATGTCCGGTGCCACCGGCAGGCCGGCCCGTTTGGCGCGTTCCCAGTAGCGGATGGCCCAGTCCAGCACCATTTCTTCATCCCATTGAATGTACGCGTCGCGCAGCAGCGAAACCAGATCGTAGGTGATCGGTCCATAGACTGCATCCTGAAAGTCGAGCATGCCGGGATTGCCATTCGGCAGCACCATCAGGTTGCGTGAGTGGTAATCACGGTGCACATACACTTGCGGTTGCGCCAGGTTGTTGGCCAGCAGCATATCGAACACCTTGTTCAGGCTGGCGCTCTGCTCGTCGGTGAGCGTCGCCTTCAAATGTTTGCCGATATACCATTCCGGAAAAAGTTGCAATTCACGCAACAGCAGGGCGCGGTCATATTCCGGCAGCGCATCCGGCTTGCTTTGGGTTTGCAGCAGCACCAGCGCATCAATGGCGTCGAGATACAGCTTGTTGGCGGTATCGTTGTTGAGCTGGTTCAGATAAGTGGTATTGCCGAGATCGGACAGCAACAGGAAGCCGCGCTCGATATCTTGTTCGAGAATCTGCGGCACGGTCACGCCGGTCTTGCCGAATACGTCTGCGACATGGATGAAAGGCCGCACATCTTCTTGCGGCGGCGGGGCGTCCATCACGATCAACGTTTGGCCGGAGGGCGTGTCTACACGGAAATAACGACGAAAACTGGCGTCGGCCGAAGCAACGCGCAAGCTGTCGGCAATGACCGGGGTGGAGGAAAGCGAGCGCAGCCATTCTTGCAGCTGGGGCAGGCGCAGATCAGAGGGGGATGTAAAAGACATGAACGGGAATTCGTTTGATGGTGTTGAGTTCCCATATAATAAGGGATTAAATTCAAAAAAATCGCCTGCCATGGTGTTTGAACGCATTTATTCATGATCCGCTTCCTTAAGTCCCCATTTGGTCGTTCTGCCAACTGGCGGTTGTCGCGTTTCTTTTCGTCCATCGTGGTGGCGGCTTCGGCCACCGCCGTGATGCCATTGCAGGTTCAGGCGCAGACCACGGCAGCCGAGAAAAAGCCGGGCGCCGATGACAAGGATGCGCCGGTCACCGTCAGCGCCGAGCAAATGAGCGGGCGACCTGACCGCCAGATCAACCTCGATCGCGACGTCGAAGTAGTGCGCGGTGAGACCACCATCAAGGCTGACAAGGCGGTTTATCGCATCATTCAGGATGAAGTGGATGCGACCGGCCACGTCTGGATGAAGCGCCTGCAGGATCGCTACACCGGCGACGAAGCCACCATGAACATGGATTCCGGCAAGGGCCATGTCACCAATCCGACCTATCTGTTCGGTCAGAACGGCGGACGCGGCAAGGCCGAGCGCATCGATTTCCTGTCGGATGATCAGGCCGTGGTGACGCAGGGTACCTACAGCACCTGTGAAGCACCCGACCCTGATTGGTATATCCGCGCCGAAACGCTGGATCTCGACAGCGGTCGCGATGTCGGCACCATGAATAACGGTATTGTCTATTTCAAGGGCGTGCCGATTTTCGGCGCGCCGCTGATGTCATTCCCGTTGTCGGGCGAGCGCCAGTCCGGTGTGCTGCCGCCGACTTTCGGCATGACCAGCACCGGTGGCGCCGAGCTGACCGTGCCGTATTATTTCAATATCGCACCGAATCGCGATTTGACGTTGTTCCCGAAATATATTGCCCGTCGCGGTTTGCAATTGGGCGTGAATGGCCGGTATCTGGGTGAAACCTACTCGGGCGAAACCACGATTGAAGGCATCGAGGACAAGGTGACCGGTACCGGGCGCTACTCGTTGTCATCGATTCACACCCAGCGACTGATGCCGAATCTGACCTTCGCCTGGAATGTGAACAAGGCGTCAGACAACGATTATCCGAGCGATTTTTCGCATTCGATCACGACCAGCACGCAACGCCTGCTGACGCGCGATGTGAGTCTGACGTACAGCGGTGAGTACTGGAGCGCTGTCGGCCGCGTTTCCAAGTATCAATTGCTGCAGGACGTGAATAATCCGATCCAGAAACCTTATGATCGTTTGCCGCAACTGCTGCTGCAGGCAGGACGTCAGGATGTGGGTGGCTTCGATCTGAACCTGGCTTCCGAATTCGCCCGCTTTTCCAATTCGGTGACGCTGGCCGCCGGCAATGGCACGCCGATGGTGGGCGGTGATCGCATGTATGTAACGCCGTCGGTTTCTTATCCGATCGTGCGTCCGGGCTATTTCATCACGCCCAAGGCCACGCTGGACGCGACCTCCTACCGGCTCAATAATGTTGCGGTCGGCGCTCCTACCAGTCTCACACGCGTAGTACCCACCTATTCGCTGGATGCCGGCATGACATTCGAGCGGGATTCAAGCTGGTTTGGCCGGCCCATGACGCAAACGCTGGAACCGCGTCTGTTTTACGTCAAGACGCCCTACCGCGATCAAAGCCAGTACCCGAACTTCGATTCAGGCCTGGCCGATTTCAATTTTGCGCAGATTTTCAGCGAAAATCGCTTTGTTGGTCATGACCGTATCAGCGATGCCAATCAGATTACTGCCGCAGTCGTGTCGCGCTTCATTGAAGAAGATGGACTGGAGCGCTTGCGTTTCGCCATCGGCCAGCGCTTTTATTTTGCCGATCCGAAAGTCATTCTGGATAACACCACCACGACGACGCTGGGCAGCAAATCGGATCTGTTACTGTCGGCCGGCGGACAGATCACGCAAAAGCTGGCGTTGGACAGCACCGTGCAGTACAGCGAAACGCTGAAGCAGCTGGTGCGCGGCAATGTCGGCGTGCGCTGGCAGCCGGCGCCGAAAAAAGTATTGAATCTGGCATATCGTCTTGATCGTGCGGTAGTCAATGCAGATGGCACCATTGGCAATTTGAAGCAGGTCGATCTGTCCGGACAGTGGCCGGTGTCGCAACGCTGGTATGCTGTCGGCCGTATCAACTATTCGATTCCCGACAAGACCGTGGCCGAAGGTTTGCTCGGCATGGAATACAAGGCCGATTGCTGGGTCTTCCGATTGGTGGCACAGCGTATCCCGACGGCGTCGACCAAGGCATCGACTTCGTTCTTTATCCAGCTTGAATTGAATGGTTTTTCAAAACTGGGCTCGAATCCGCTGGATGCACTGAGCAGCAGCATCCCAGGTTATCAAATCGTCAATCAGCCTGATAACATAACCCGTTATTAACCGAATTCTTATGAACGTTCTCCATCTCATGCGCAATCGTTTATCGTCAAACGTCTCATCCGTCATCGCTGGCCTGTGTCTGTCGTTGGGTATGGTGGCCGCCGCGCACGCGCAGTTTGCCGCCACGGCTGCGCCGGCGGCTAACGTGCCGCCCGTCATTGCGGCGCCGGCTGCTGCAACTGCCGCGCCTCAGTCCAGGAGTCTGGGACCGAAGCCGGTTGACTCCATCATCGTGGTGGTCAATAACGAAGTGATTACCCGGCAGGAACTGGCGGACCGCATGCGCTTGCTGCAAAAGCGTCTGACGGCACAAGGTGTTGCCTTGCCGCCGCGCGGACAACTGGAGCGCCAGTTGCTGGAGCGCATGATCGTTGAGCGCGCGCAATTGCAGATGGCCAAGGAAAACGGCATCGTGGTGGATGACACCATGCTGGATCGCGCATTGCAACGGATCGCGGAACAAAACAAATTGTCGATGGCCGATTTCCGGGTTCAGCTGGAGCGTGAAGGCATCGCTTATTCGGCGTTCCGCGAAGATATCCGGCGCGAAATCATCATGCAGCGCTTGCGCGAACGGGAAGTCGACAACAAGGTGCAGATTTCGGAATCCGAAGTGGATAACTATCTGGCCGCGGAAAGCAATGCCTCGGCCCAGCATGAAGACTACAATCTGGCGCAGATTCTGGTACGCGTCCCAGAGAACGCTTCTTCAGAACAAATCGCTGCACGCCGTCAGCGCGCTGAAGACGTGCTGCGCCAATTGAAGTCGGGCGGTGACTTTGCCAAACTGGCCGCAAGCTATTCCGACAGCAGCGATGCATTGAGCGGTGGTGACCTGGGCTGGCGCGGCCAGGACCGGTTGCCGCAATTGTTCCTGGATGCGCTGGCCAGCATGAAGCCGGGCGATGTTTCCGGTTTGCTGAAAAGCGGCAATGGTTTCCATATCCTCAAGCTCAATGACCGGCGCGCCACCAGCGCGGTCAAATCCAATGCACCGGCAATTGAACAGACGCATGCCCGCCACATCCTGATCAAGGTCAATCAGGTCGTGTCTGCGGCTGAAGCCCGCCGCAAACTGGTGGAACTGAAAGAGCGTCTGGATAACAAGGCCGCCACGTTCGACGAATTGGCGAAATTGTATTCGAATGACTTGTCGGCTTCCAAGGGCGGCGATCTGGGTTGGCTCTATCCGGGCGATACCGTGCCGGAATTCGAGCGCGCCATGAATGAATTGAAGCCGGGCGAAGTCAGCCAGCCGATTGAAACCCCGTTCGGTTTCCATCTGATTGAAGTGCTGGAACGCAAGACCGATGATGCGTCGAAAGAGCGCACTCGTCAGGCTGCACGTCAGGCCATCCGCGAGCGCAAGATTGATGAAGCGGCAGAAGACTGGTTGCGTCAGTTGCGTGACCGTGCTTATGTCGAATTCCGTAACGACGATAATTAATGCCAGCATCCACCGCCTCTCGCATCCTCGCCGCAAGCGCAGCACGTCCGACACTGGCAATCACTTGCGGTGAGCCGGCAGGGATAGGGGCGGAAATTTCGATTCGGGCGGCATGGGAACTGCGTTCCGAAGTGCGCGCGGTGCTGATCGGTGATGCTGCCTTCCTGGCACAGACCGCAGACGCGCTGGACCCGGCCATACGCTTGTCAGCCTTGTCAGTGCAGGCCTGGCGCAACGGCGGCTTGCCCCACTTTCCGCAAGATCGGTTGACGGTCATCGATTGCCCGGTCAACGAACCCGTTGTGCCCGGGGTGCTGGATCCTCGCAATGGCCGCGCAGTGTTGCAGATGCTCGACATCGCCATCGACGGCGCGCTGCAGCGAAAATTTGATGCCATCGTTACCGCTCCGCTGCAAAAGAGCACCATCAACGATGCCGGCGTGCCATTCACCGGTCATACCGAATATCTGGCCGAGCGCACTGCGACACCGCATGTGGTGATGATGCTGGCCGGCGGCGATGCGCCGCATCTGCGGGTGGCGCTCGCCACTACCCATCTGGCACTGCGTGACGTGCCGGCGGCGATTACCTTTGATAGCCTGGTACGCACCCTGCACATCATTCATGCCGATTTGCGCACCAAATTCGGTATCGCTCAGCCCCGCATTCTGGTGGCCGGTCTCAATCCGCATGCCGGTGAAGGTGGCTATCTGGGACGCGAAGAGATTGACGTCATCACGCCGGCGCTGGATGCCGTCAGAGCACAGGGCATTGATGCCCGCGGCCCTTATCCTGCCGACACGCTGTTTCAACACAAGTATCTGATCGATGCCGACTGTGTGCTGGCGATGTATCACGACCAGGGTTTGCCAGTGCTGAAATTCGCCAGCTTCGGCGAGGGCGTCAATATCACGCTCGGATTGCCGATCATTCGCACCTCGGTTGATCATGGCACGGCACTCGATCTGGCAGCACAAGGACTGGGGCATGCCGATCACGGCAGCATGATCGCAGCCATCAGAACAGCTTCACACATGGCGGCCAGCGCCACACTAATTCATTCATGAAACACATTCCCCGCAAGCGTTTCGGCCAGAATTTCCTGACCGATCAAACCGTATTATTCGACATCATGCGCGGGATCGATCCGCGTCCCGATGATGTCATGGTCGAAATCGGCCCGGGTCTGGCGGCCATGACCAGTCTGCTGCTCGAATCCGTGCAGCAATTGCATGTGGTGGAGCTTGACCGTGATCTGGTGGAGCGCCTGAAAAAGCGTTTCGACCCGGCACGTCTGCATGTCCATTCGGCTGACGCATTGAAATTCGACTTTGCTTCGATCCCCGTACCCGCAGATCGCAAATTGCGGGTGGTCGGCAATTTGCCCTATAACATTTCCAGCCCGCTGCTGTTTCATCTGGCGCAAATTGCACCGCAGGTGCAGGATCAGCATTTCATGCTGCAAAAGGAAGTAGTCGAACGCATGGTGGCCGCACCGGGCAGCAAGGCGTTCGGACGACTGTCGGTGATGCTGCAATGGCGTTACGACATGGAGTTGTTGTTCGTGGTGCCGCCGACCGCATTCGACCCGCCACCGCGTGTGGATTCTGCGATTGTCCGCATGATCCCGCTTGCACAGCCTTTGGCGTGCGATCAGAAAACCCTGGAGCAAGTCGTCACCAAGGCCTTTTCGCAGCGGCGCAAAGTGATCCGCAATTGTGTCGCCGGCATGCTGACCGAGGCCGATCTGATTGCTGCCGGCATCGATCCGCAGGCACGGCCGGAAGCCGTGCCGATGCCGCAGTTCGTCGCGCTGGCGAACCGCCTGTCCAGTCTTTCTGCGGCATAACCGGGTGCCGGCAGTGCATCGTGTTACTGACGCGATGACTGCCGCAGCAAATCCATAAAATCGATAACCAGTTGCTGATCATTTCCGGACAGCAACATGAATTTTCCTATGCAGTTTTCGAGTCGGGCTGCGGTGCTTCTGTCGATCGGCTCTTGCCTGTTATCCTGTTCCCGGGTGTTCTGCTCGGCAATCAAATAAAGCGAAGAAACCGGCACATCGAGTGCCTTTGCTACCTTTTCCAGCATATCTGGTGTCAATCGTTGTTTATCGCGTTCCACGCGGGATAAATTGGCCGCGTCGGTCCCTGCGGACAACGCAATTTCTTCCAGGCTCGCATTTTTTTCTTTTCGTATCCTGCGTAGGACGTGACCGATATTCATTTGTCAATTCTCCCGCCAATATTGCGTAACGAGCAAAGTTTTTAAGACAAATTTATCGGTCTAATATTGCGTAATACGCAAAATATTGATATAAAAGCGAGGTTCACAAGCAATATTTCCCGTCCGGCAAGAATCCTGACGAAACGGGGCATATACGCCGGGGGAGGTCGCAACTTGATATGGCTCCACTAACCATACTAGACCATCGTATTGATTTGGCAACGTTGCCGTTATGCGCAGCGCGCAAGTCCCCCTGTCAAGACTGCTGCTTGTATACAAGAAGCGGGCTATAGTTTGATGGCACAGCCTCAGACGGTGGTCTCGACAATTCTCCAAAACATGAGAAATGCCGTATGCAGGAAGTGCGTCCTTGATGCATGCACCCGGGTTTCTTTTACTTTTTCAATAAATGAAGTTGCCATATCCGCTGAACGGAATCGACGCCGTTCTATGGAAATTTACGTTACCGCGTAGCAGGACAAAACGCATGATTGAAACGCTGCATATCGGTGTCGATATGCATTGGCACCACAAGTGCCGTTGTTAACAAGGGGAACAGAATGCGCATTACAAATTTGAAAATTGGCGTCCGATTGGGAATCGGGTTCGGCTTTTTGTTGTTGTTGTTGGTGGCAATCGCCACGCTGGGGACTGCCCGCTTGGCAGACCTGAACAAACAGATGCAGGATGTCGTCAATGACAAATATCCGAAAACGGTGCTGGCCAATAAAATCATCGACAACCTGAATCTGATTGCCCGCTCCTCCCGCAACACACTCTTGATGAGTGCGCCGGAGCAAATCCAGAAAGAAATCGACCTCATTGCGCAGACTAGCAAGTCAAATGGCGATGTACTGACCAAGCTGGACAGTGTGATTGATGGCGACATCGGACGTGCGCTGATGAAAAACATCATGGATTCGCGTACCCGTTACAACGACTCGCTCACGGAAGTCATCCGGCTGGTGCAAGACAACGACAAAACCGGTGCCACCATTTTCCTGTTGCAAACGGTACGGCCGATACAGCAAACCTATATGAAGGTGGTCGATGATCTGATCCAGCATCAGAATCAGCTGATGCACGATGCCGGCGAGGAAGTGACGCGTGAATATCTGTTGGCGCGCAATCTGATGGTGGCGCTGAGTGCGATTGCCATCGTTCTGGCAGGTGTCATTGCGTTGCTGGTGACGCGCAGCATCACCACGCCGATCAACCACGCGGTGCGGCTGGCGGAGACAGTGGCGTCCGGCGATCTGACATCGCAAATCGAATCCGGCGGCAAAGATGAAACCGGGCAACTGATGCGTGCGCTCAAAGCCATGAATGACAATCTGCTCAACATCGTCGGTCAGGTACGACGTGGCACTGATACCATCGCCACGGCATCAAGTCAGATCGCGACCGGCAATCTGGATTTGTCTTCGCGTACCGAACAGCAAGCCAGTTCGCTGGAAGAAACTGCATCGTCGATGGAAGAACTGACATCGACTGTACGCCAGAATGCCGACAATGCGCGGCAAGCCAATCAACTGGCAGAGTCGGCTTCGGCGGTGGCAGTGCAGGGCGGCAACGTGGTGGGCAAAGTGGTCGATACCATGGATGCCATCAATGCTTCCTCGAAGAAAATTGTCGATATCATCAGCGTGATCGATGGCATCGCATTCCAGACCAATATTCTGGCCTTGAATGCGGCGGTCGAGGCAGCACGCGCCGGCGAACAGGGACGTGGCTTTGCGGTGGTGGCATCGGAAGTGCGCAGCCTGGCCCAACGCAGTGCGGCAGCCGCCAAGGAAATCAAAACGCTGATCGATGATTCGGTCGAGAAAGTGGATTCCGGCAGCCGTCTGGTGTCGCAGGCTGGTTCAACCATGCAGGAAGTGGTCAACAGCGTCAAGCGCGTCACCGATATCGTCGGTGAAATCACGGAGGCCAGCCGCGAACAAAGCGAAGGCATTGAGCAAGTCAATCAGGCGGTGACGCAAATGGATACGGTCACGCAACAGAATGCAGCGCTGGTAGAGGAAGCTGCCGCCGCTGCGCAATCGTTGCAGGATCAGGCCGCCGGTTTGTTGCAGATCGTCAGTGTATTCAAGATCGACCAAAATCAGGTGGCGCATGTACCGCAGGCCGCTGTGCGTTCCAGTGTCGATATCACACCGAAACGGCCGGCGCTCAAGTCGCGCGAGGCAAGGAGCATTGCCGCACCGGCCGCAACTGTGGCGAGTGCCGGCAAGGATGACGACTGGGAACAGTTCTGAACGCAAGCGGGGCTGATGCCGGATGTCATGGCATCAGCCCCGCCGGACCGCGTGGTGTAAAAGCCGGCGTCAGACAAGACGTCGGCTGAGTAATTACTCGACGCCGTGTTCGATCAGTTCGATTTTGTAACCATCCGGATCCTGCACGAAGGCGATCACGGTGTTGCCGCCTTTTACCGGACCCGCTTCGCGGGTCACGGTGCCACCTTTGGCTTTGACGGCGGCGCAGGTGTCGTAAGCATTGGCCACTTCGACGGCAAGATGACCGTAGGCATTGCCCATCTCATACTTTTCCACGCCGTAGTTGTAAGTCAATTCCAGTTCAGCATGCTCGGGATTTTTTCCATAGCCGAGATAGGCCAGCGTGTATTGCTGTTCCGGCCGGTCGACCGTGCGCAGCAGGGTCATTCCCAGTTGGGTGGTATAAAAGTCGATTGATTTTTGCATGTCGCCGACGCGCAGCATGGTGTGCAGAATTCGCATGGGGATTCCTCAGAAGTGGGTAGGGTGATTCAAGCTGTTGCCTGGTTGAGAGGGTGTTATCTGGTGTACTGCAGTGTGTTTGCGGTGGTCCGGCCCGGGCTCGGGAAACCACTCAGAAAATCGGCAGGGTTTCCGGAGCGCTGTCGCGCAGTGCTTTCTTGGCCATTTCGAATTCAGGGAAAATCGATTGCACGGTGGCCCAAAAGCGCGGGCTGTGGTTCATTTCGCGCAAGTGCGACAGTTCGTGCGCGATTACATAGTCGATCAGCGGCAGCGAAAAATGCATGAGGCGCCAGTTCAGGCGAATGCGGCCATCGGCGGTACAGGAACCCCATTGGGTGGTGGCCGATGACAGTGCAAACGACTGGTAAGTCACGCCCAGTTTGGCGGCATAGATCGGCAGGCGGGCCGCAAAAATTTCCTTGGCGCGCGCTTGCAGCCAGCCTTGCACGCGGTCTTTCAACTGCTGTTCGCCGGCGTCGGCGGGCAGGCTGATGATCAATTCCAGCGTTGCTTCGTCATAGGCAATGCCGGCGCTTTGACCGGCGCGGATGCGCAGCGTCACGTTGTGGCCGAGGTAGGGCAGGGTCGCGCCGTCGCACCATTGCATCTGCGGTTGCAGACGACGTGCCGAACGTTCATGGCGCTCATTGAGTTTGGTGAAAATCCAGCGCTGCTTTTCGCGGATCGCATTTTCGATTTCACCAATGGTCACCCACTTGGGCGCAGTAATGCGCAAACCATCATCACTGATCAGGAATCCGATCGAGCGCCGCTTGGAGCGCAGCAATGCGTAGTCCAGCGCATGCTCGCCCAACTGAATGCGGCGTTTGCCGTCAGGCGGACGGGAAGGGGCCGCCGTGACCGGATCCGGACTCGCCCGGAGCTTGGGTTCGGTGGTCGGTGCCAGACCGGCCGGCGCAAAAAAATCCAGCTGCAGTGCAAGCTGGTTGGGATCGGGCTGAGTGTGGCGGAGCAGTCTCAATGTGGTTTCAGTCAGGTTGCCGGGACGAAGCGGAATAAATGGCGGGCGAAATGACGCGCATTTCGGATTCTATCCAATTTTCCACTTTCTGGTTCAGTTCGGCTGGCGTCAGGCCGGTTGGGACGATAGGCTGGCCGATGGATACCGTAATAATACCCGGAGTCTTGATGAATGATTTTTTCGGCCAGCATTCGCCGGCATTGACCGCAATCGGCACCACCACGGTGTCGGTTTCGACTGCCAGGCGCGAACCGCCCAGTTTGTACTTGCCCTTTTGACCCACGGCGATACGCGTGCCTTCCGGGAACATGATGACCCATTGGCCATCGGCCAGACGTTTGCGGCCTTGCACCACGACCTGGGCAAAGGCATCGCGGCCTCGGTCGCGGTCAATCGGAATCATGCGCAGCAGCGCGATACCCCAGCCGAAAAACGGGATCCAGGTCAGTTCTTTCTTGAACACGAACACCAGCGGGCGCGGCATGATGGTCAGGTAAAAAATGGTTTCCCATGCCGACTGATGCTTGGACAGCAAGATTGCCGGCGCATCGGGCAGATTCTCCATGCCGCGCACTTCATAGCGGACGCCGCAGATGACTTTGGCGGTCCAGATCACGAATACATTCCAGCGCGATGTCAGGTAGTAACGGGTGGCGTAGGGAAACGGCGCGAAAAATACACAGGCTATCGACCACACTACGGTGGCTACCGTCATCAACAGGGTAAACACCAGGGACCGCAAAAATAAGGTAATACGCAAAATCAATCTCCCAATATCAGGATGGGTTACGGTCGCTTGACACGGTGTGGTGCGACGGGCTCAGAATAAAGCCAATGGCACAGCGGCATTCATACCGACATTTCAAGCGGGGATTTGAGCAGAAAATCAACGGCACTGGCAAGATCCGGGAATACCAGCGTACCCGGCGGCAAGCCACCTTTTTCCTGGGTTTTTTCGCCTTTGCCGGTCAGCACCAGATACGGCGCGCAGCCAGCGACAAAGCCGGCCTGCAAGTCACGCAGCGAGTCGCCGACGGTTACCACGCCACCGCGCAGGCTGATGCCGAAACGTTTGGCAATATCGTTGAACATGCCCGGCTTTGGTTTGCGGCAATCGCAGCTATCGTCAGCCGAGTGCGGACAAAAGAAGATGGCGTCAATATCGGCGCCGACTTGTTGTGCCGCACTATGCATTTTCTGGTGAATCGCATTGAGCGTCTTCATATCGAACAGACCACGGGCGACACCGGACTGATTGGTGGCCACCACCACCCGATAGCCAGCCTGATTGAGGCGGGCGATCGCTTCGAGTGAACCTTTGATCGGGATCCACTCGTCGGGCGATTTTATATAAGCATCCGAATCATGATTAATCACGCCGTCACGGTCCAGAATAATCAGTTTCATTGCGTCACCTGTAGCAGTTCTCATTGAAAACTACGCCGCCAGCTTGGAAATGTCGGCCACCCGATTGAGCATCTGATGCAACTCGGCCAGCAAGGCCTGGCGGTTGTTGCGCAGTTGTTCATCTTCGGCATTGACCATCACGTCGGTGAAGAAGGCATCGACATTCTGACGCAACTGCGCCAGTGCCTTGAGTGCGCTGCTGAAATCGCCGGCGGCATAGGCGGCATCGACTTGCGGCTTCAGCAACAGCATGGCCGAGTACAAACCTTGTTCCGCAGCTTCGCGCAACAAACCGTTCTGTACCGTGCCACTCACACCGCCTTCGATTTTCTTCAGGATATTGGTGATGCGCTTGTTGGCGGCCGCCAGTGCTTCGGCTTCCGGCAACGCAGCAAACGCCTGTACCGCATCGAGTCGTTCGGTAATGTTGTCCAGCGTGTCTGGTTGCTGTGCCACGACCGCTTCGATTTCATTCTGGGCGTAGCCGCGTTCCCGCAACTGACCGCGCAGACGGTCGTGCAGGAAGGCCGTGACATCCCGGGACGGATCCTTGAACTCGGGATTGCCGGCAAACAGATCGGCCGTCGCCTTGAGCAAGGCCGAGATCGACAGCGGCAGGCGCTTTTCGATCAGCATGCGCAAGATACCCAGCGCGTGACGACGCAATGCAAACGGATCCTTGTCGCCGGTCGGTTGCAAACCGATGCCCCAGATGCCCACCAGTGTTTCGAGTTTGTCGGCCAGAGCGACCGCGGTGCCGGTGGCAGATGCCGGCAAGGCATCGCCGGCAAAGCGCGGCTGATAATGTTCGGAGGCGGCCAGCGCCACTTCGTCGGCTTCGCCGTCATGGCGCGCATAGTAGGTGCCCATGATGCCTTGCAACTCAGGGAATTCGCCTACCATGTCGGTCAGCAAGTCGGTCTTGGCCAGCAAGGCGCCGCGTTCGGCCAACACCACATCGCCGCCGAGCATGCCGGCAATTGCCGCCGCCAGCGTCTTGACCCGTTCGGTACGTTGCAACTGGTTGCCGAGCTTGTTGTGGTACACCACATTGGCCAGCAGCGGGACGCGTTCGGCGAGGGTCTTTTTCTTGTCTTGCTCGAAGAAGAACTTGGCGTCCGACAAGCGCGGCCGCACCACGCGTTCGTTGCCCTGAATGATATGTTGCGGCGTGGCGGTTTCCAGATTGGAAACGATCAGGAAGCGCGAACGCAGTTTGCCGTTGGCATCGGTCAGCGCAAAATATTTCTGATTGGTTTGCATGGTCAGAATCAGGCATTCCTGGGGCACGCTCAGGAATTCGTCTTCAAACTTGCATTCGTAGACTACTGGCCATTCGACCAGCGCCGTGACTTCGTCGAGCAACGCTTCCGGCATCAACACCAGATTGGCGCCGGCCCTGGCCAGCAGATCGGCACGGATTTTTTCCTTGCGGCCAGTGAAGCTGGCGATCACCTTGCCCTGATTGGCCAGCGTATCGACGTAGGCTTCAGCCGCTGCCACGCTGATCGAGCCGGAAGACAGGAAGCGGTGGCCGAGCGTGACGTTGCCGGCGTCCAGTCCGAGGATATTGAGCGGGACCACATTGTTGCCGTACAGCGCGATCAGTTTGTGTGCCGGTCGTACGAAGTGCACCGTTTCACCGGCAGCGCGACCATGCTGACGCTGGTAACTCATCAGTTTTGGAATCGGCAGCTTGGCGATGCTCTCTTCGAGTGCCGTTTGCAAACCTTTTTCCAGCGCACTGCCCTTGGCGGTGTAGGAATAGAAAAAGCTCTCGGCCTTGCCATCCTGCGCCCGTTCCAGTTGATCCGGCGTGATCACGGTAACGCCGGTTTGCGCAGCCAGTGCGGCCAGTTTCTTGACCAGCGGTGCGCTCGGACGACTTTCGGCATCGAGGGCGACACTGACCGGCAATACTTTTTCGCGGATCGATTTGTCGAGCGAAGTAGCGCGTACCTTGCTGATGGCAACGGCCAGCCGGCGCGGTGTGGCGTAGGCGGTGGCAACCGCATCCGCTTCGAGGAAGTCGCGCGCTTTCAGACCGTTGAAAATGCCGGCGGCAAATGCATCGCCCAGCTTGGCCAATACCTTCGGCGGCAATTCTTCGGTCAGCAGTTCTACTAAGAGTGTTTGAGTCATATTCATTTATCTTGCTTGTCTGACGCAAGGCGCGGCGCGCCGTTGCGTGAACCATTCAATAGAGCGGCACGCCTGCTCAGGCCGCTTTCAATGCGCTGCCGAGCATCGGGAAGCCGAGTCGTTCGCGCGATTCGTAATAGGCTTGCGCCACGGCGCGCGACAGATTGCGGATGCGGCCGATATACGCTGCGCGTTCGGTCACCGAGATGGCGCCGCGTGCATCCAGCAGATTGAAGGTATGCGCCGCCTTCAGAATCATTTCATAGGCCGGCAGCGCCAGCGGCACTTCCAGCAGGCGCTTGGCTTCGGACTCATAGTTGCTGAACAGCGAGAACAGGAACTCGGTATTCGAATATTCGAAGTTGAAGGTCGATTGTTCGACCTCATTCTGGTGGAATACGTCGCCATAGCTCAGACTCTTCTTGACGCCGTTTTCAGTCCACTCGGTCCAGACCAGATCGTAGACATTTTCCACGCCCTGCAAATACATGGCGAGGCGCTCGATACCATAAGTGATTTCGCCGAGCACCGGTTTGCAATCGAGACCGCCGACTTGCTGGAAGTAAGTGAACTGGGTCACTTCCATACCGTTGAGCCAGACTTCCCAACCCAGACCCCAGGCACCCAGTGTCGGATTTTCCCAGTCGTCTTCGACGAAACGCACGTCATTCTGCTTCAGATCCAGTCCCAGTGCTTCGAGCGAACCCAGGTACAGATCCAGAATGTTTTCCGGTGCCGGCTTGAGGACGACCTGAAACTGGTAGTAGTGCTGCATGCGGTTGGGATTTTCTCCGTAACGGCCATCCTTGGGACGACGCGATGGCTGCACATACGCAGCGCGCCAAGGCTCGGGGCCGATGGCGCGCAGAAAAGTGGCGGTATGCGACGTACCGGCGCCGACTTCCATGTCGTAGGGCTGGAGCAATGCGCAGGCTTGCGCATCCCAATAGTCTTGCAGCTTGAGAATGATCTGTTGAAATGTCAGCATTTTTTATGGTTACCGGGCGAGGCTGGTAAGGAATTGCTAAAACATGGGATTTTAGCCGGTTTTTGCCGCCCTTATGCTGCTCAATGCGCCGACGAGCGCGATTGGCGCTGTCTGCGCCAGGCAAAAGCCAGCATTATCAGCGTCAGGGCCAGCATCAGTTTATTGCCGAGCAGGATATACGGCGTCAAGCCTTGATAACCCTGCACGGTGGCGGCCAGTGTATTGCGGGTGAACGGCAGCAGGCGCTCGCTGACGACGCCATCGGGAGTGATCACGGCGGTGGCGCCGGTATTGGTGGAGCGCAACATCGGGCGGCCGGTTTCCAGTGCCCGCATCTGGGAAATCTGCAAATGTTGTGGCAAGGCGATGGAATTGCCGAACCAAGCGATATTGGACAGGTTCAGCAGCATGCTGGCTGGCGGCAAGCCGGCAAAATGGGCACCGGCCAACTGGGCCGCGATTTCTTCACCGAACAAGTCTTCGTAGCAGATATTCGGCAATACCCATTGATCCTTGACTGCGAATGCGGCCTGCAATGGCGCGCCACGCGTCATGTCGCCGAGCGGGATATGCATCATATCGACGAACCAGCGAAAACCGGGTGGCACGAATTCACCAAACGGCACCAGATGGTGCTTGTCGTAACGATATGCCTTGCCGTTGAGTTCTTTGGAAAAACCAACCGCGCTGTTGGTGTATTGGCCGGGGCCATCCGACAGCGGAATGCCCAGTATCAGATGGCTGCCCGAGGTAGCGGAAAAACGCGCCAGCCGTTCCAGATAATCGGGTGGCAATTGCTGCGGCAGCAACGGTACTGCGGTTTCCGGGGTGGCGATCAGATCGGCCGGGGTGGCGCTGATCATGTCGTTGTACATCATCAGCGAAGACAGCAGCGCTTCGTTGGAAAATTTCATTTCCTGCGCAATATTGCCTTGCAACAGGCGTACCGAAATGGGTTTGCCGTTGGGGCTGGTCCATTGCACGCTCTTGAGCGCCCAACCACCGGCCAGCAAGCCAACCACCACCAGCGCTGCGAGTTTTTTACTGCTGGCCGGACGCAGCAGCAAGACCAGCGCGCCAGCGATCAGGGCGGCGATCCAGCCCAGCCCGTAGACACCAGTCACCGGTGCAAATCCTGCAAGTGCACCGATGCTGTGTGCATAGCCTGAAGTGAGCCACGGAAATCCGGTAAACAGCCAGCCGCGAATCCATTCCGAAAGCGCCCACAAAGACGGCAGAATCAACAGCAGCAAAGTGGTATCGGAAGCAGCCCAGCGGCGGCGCAACCAGGCGGCCAGGCCGGTGGTCAGTGCCGCATACAGTCCCAGATAAGCCGCCAGCAAGGCTACTGCCAGTGCTGCCATCCAGGCCGGCATGCCGCCATAGGTGTGCATGCTGATGTACAACCAGTGAATGCCGGCAGCCGCCCAGCCGAAGCCGTACAGCCAGCCGACCAGCATTGCCCGGCGCAGGGTGGCGGTGCGCATGCTTTGGCGAAACAGCCAGGCCAGCGTCAGTATTTGCAACGGCCACAGATCGAACGGGGCGAAGGCGGCGACATTGCAGGCGCCGACCAATACCGCCGCCAGCAACATCCAGCGGGAATCGGCGGCCATACCGGAGGCGGTGGTCGACGCTGTCACGCAGTGCTTAGTGGTCGTCCTCGGACGCTGGCACTTCCGGCAGTTTTTCTACCAGCAGTACATGCGCCTGACGGGCGTCGGCACGCAGAATCTCGATATGCAGGCCATTGAAGTCGAAGGCGTCGCCCTTGCGTGGCACGCGTCCCAGATGACTGGCGACCAGGCCGCCGATGGTGTCGGCATCCTGATCCGAAATGTCGGTTCCGAGTTCTTCGTTGAACTGGTCAATTTCAGTCAGTCCCTTGATGCGCCAGCGCGGACCATGGGGACCATCCTTGATGGCCAGAATATTGTCTTCTTCTTCGTCGAAATCGTATTCGTCTTCGATATCGCCGACGATTTGTTCCAGTACGTCTTCAATCGTGATCAGGCCGGCCACGCCGCCGTATTCGTCGACCACGATGGCCATGTGATTGCGGTTGGCGCGGAAGTCGCGCAGCAATACATTGAGACGTTTGGATTCCGGGATGAACACGGCCGGGCGCAGCATGTCGCGCACGTCGAATGATTCTTCAGCGTAATAGCGCAGCAAATCCTTGGCCAGCAAGATGCCGATCACCTTGTCGCGTTCGCCTTCCACCGCCGGGAAACGGGAGTGCGAAGTCGACAGCACATCCGGCATCCAGGTTTCGATTGGCTTGCTGATGTCAATCGTGTCCATTTGCGAGCGCGGCACCATGATGTCGCGTACGGCCAGGTCGGACACCTGGAACACACCTTCGATCATCGACAGCGCGTCGGCGTCGATCAGATTGCGCTCGTGCGCATCCTGCAGCACTTCGAGCAGTTCTGCGCGATTTTCAGGTTCGGGGGAAATCAGGGCGGTGAGACGTTCAAATAGCGAACGGTGGGGTTTAGCGTCAAGGGATTTGACGCTACTAGGAAGATCTGGCATATGGCGCGAGCCGTGGGTCCGACGTTGTTTCGATGGCCAATAGGATACAACAAATAGATGACAATTCCAGTAAATCTGGATTTTATGCCGATTTGCCACAAACGCCGCGTACTTGCCGGAGTCGGATCGCCATCGCTGACGCCCGCTCCGGCAGGAGGAATTTATTTCTTCATGTCATCTTTTTTCATTTCATCCTTCATCATGCCGTCTTTGGACATGCTGTCCTTTTTCTTCATGGCATCGTGTTTTTTACCCATGGCATCCTTGCTCATGCCGTCCTTTCCATCTTTGCCCATCGCATCCTTGGACATGGAATCCTTGCCCATGGTGCTGCTCATGGCATCTTTACTCATGTTGTCGGCGGCGTAAGCGCCCGCTACCGCAGACAACATCAGACAGGCCAGCAGGGCAGACAGTGATTTTTTCATGTGATTCTCCAGTTGTTGAAATGGCAAAAATGCCGGATAGCGCGACGGTATGAAAAATTGCCTGACTGCAATCATCATGAGCCGCCGAACCAGTTGTACCCCTGATCTTCCCAGTAACCTCCGGGGTAAGTATTGGTTACTTCGATAGAAGCGATGTGCTTCGGATTCTTGTAGCCGAGCTTGGTCGGCATCCGCAATTTCATCGGGAAACCGTATTTCGGCGGCAACACCTGACCGTCGTACGTCAGCGTGAGCTGGGTTTGCGGATGCAAGGCGGTGGCCATGTCGATGCTGGTGTAGTAATCGTCGCTGCAACGGAACGCCACATATTTGGCGCGCAGGTCGGCACCGATGTGACGCAAAAAGCCGGCGAACGGCACGCCGCCCCAGCGGCCGATGGCGCTCCAGCCTTCGACGCAGATATGGCGGGTGATTTGTTCCACTTGCGGCAGCCGGCGCAGTTGCTCCAGTCGCCATGCATGCTTGTCGCTGACGCGGCCGCTTATTTCAAGCCGGTAACTGCTTTCATCGACTGCCACGACGTCTTCGATGCCATAAAAGGCATTGAATGGAAAAGGCCGCGTGATCATCGAGGCCGGGTAAGTCGGCGCCAGTTTGTTGGGATCGAACAGCCAGCCTTGCACGTTGTCATTGACGCGCGACATGCGTTGCAAGACCTGATTGACCGACTCGTCGTCGGTAATGTCGCAGCCGGTCAGCAGCGACAGGCCGCCGAGCGTCAGTACGCGTTTGGCGAACAGGCGCCGTGACGGTTGCGGCAACGCGTTGCGGGCATCCTTGAGAATCAGGGTGCTGTCCAGCGCAGCAGGCATTTTCGGCAATGGCATGATGACTCTCCTTAACGTCCGCGCAACATGGCCAGCAGTGTACGCGGCACCAGTGCCACCATGGCCACGTGGACCGCAATGAACAGCAGCAGGAAGCACATCGCAAAGAAATGCACGATGCGGGCATTGTCATAACCGCCCATCAGTTCGCGCAACCATGGGAATTGCACTGATTTCCAGATCACCAGGCCGGACAATACGATCAGGATCAGGTCGGCGATCACCGACAAATAAGCCAGCTTTTGCACCGCGTTGTAATGCGCCAGCGAGGCATGCTGCAATTTGCCTTTCAATGCCTGCAACAAATCGGCGATGACGGCGCTTGGTCGCAGCGGGAAAAATTTTTGCAGCAGACGACCGGTGACGATATTCATGCCCAGATAGAACAGGCCATTGAGCGCCAGCAACCACATCGCGGCAAAATGCCATTGCAAGGCACCACCGAGCCAGCCGCCTAGCGTCCATTGCGACGGAAAGCTGAAGCCGAAAATCGGCGATGCGTTATAAATGCGCCAGCCGCTGAGCAGCATCAGCGTCACGGCGACCACGTTGATCCAGTGGCTGATGCGCAGCCATAGCGGATGGATGGTGGCCGATGATGGCGCGAGTTGAATCGAGGTGGTCAAGATATTCCCCTTCGGCAAGAGTGCCGTGGCGCGACAGGTGGCGCACACGGATTGCTGTTTCATGACGCTTGGTCGGGGGCTCGGCGAGGCTTCTTACATGGAAGTGAAAATATTTTTTGCGCGTTGTATCGGCGCTTCCGGTCACCTGACAATAATCTGCGTCAGATAAATGTAAGAAACGGCAAAGGTCGTCGACTAATGGGGGAGGCGCTACAATCGTGCCAGGGAGAATACCGATGAATTGCAAAGAAGCACATCGCGTCTTGTGCGAGGCGCAGGACAGCAAGCTGTCATTGATCCGGCGCGTGACCTTGCGCTGGCATCTGAGCATTTGCGACCGCTGCAGCCGGTTTCGGCGCCAGCTTGAGTTCTTGCGATTGGCAGCGCGACGCTATCGGGACGGGGGCGTGGAGTAGTTGTTGCAACCGGCGCCGGGCAGCGCCGGTGATGAATCAGGCGCGTTCAGCGTAGGGATCGGCAAATCCCAGTGTGTGCAGGATTTCCGTTTCCAGGGTTTCCATTTCCTGCGCTTCTTCCTCTTCTTCGTGGTCATAGCCCTGCGCATGCAATACGCCATGCACGATCAAATGGGCAGCATGATCCACCAGCGGCTTGTGTTGTTGCGCCGCTTCCTGCTCCAATACATCGCTGCACAAAATGATGTCGGCCTGGGTTACTTCGGCATCTTCATCTTCGGTATAGGCGAAGGTCAGCACATTGGTGGCGTAATCCTTGCCGCGATAGTCGCGGTTAAGCGTCTGGCCTTCTGTGGCATCGACAAAACGGATCGTCAGTTCGGCCGGCGCCAGCAAGGCCGCCTGCACCCAGCGCCGGATCAGCGGGCGCGGCACGCTGTCTTTGAGGCGCGGATCGGCGTATTGGACGGAAAGGGTCAGTTTATTTTTTTGCATGGCGGGGTTTGGCGGCCTGGGTCAGACGGCTTACCGCCTGGCCTGAGGTGATATGGGCAGTGGTGGCGCCGCTGGCGGCTTCATAGGCATCCACGATGCGCGCCACCATCGGATGGCGCACCACGTCGCTGCTGGTGAAGCGCGAGAACGCAATGCCGCGCACGTCATGTAATACATTCAGGGCATCGATCAGGCCGCTCTTCTGGCCGTGATGCAAATCGATCTGGGTAACGTCGCCGGTGACCACGGCTTTGCTGCCGAAGCCGATCCGGGTCAGGAACATCTTCATTTGTTCCGGCGTCGTGTTTTGCGCTTCATCCAGAATGATGAAGGCGTGATTCAACGTGCGGCCGCGCATGTAAGCCAGCGGTGCAATTTCAATCGCCTGTTTTTCGAACAGCTTCTGGGTGCGGTCAAAGCCGAGCAAGTCATACAGGGCGTCGTACAGCGGCCGCAAATAAGGATCAACTTTTTGTGCCAGATCACCGGGCAGAAAGCCGAGGCGTTCGCCGGCTTCGACGGCCGGACGCGTGAGCACGATCTTCTGTACCGCATCGCGCTCCAGCGCATCGACGGCGCAAGCCACGGCCAGGTAGGTCTTGCCGGTGCCGGCCGGGCCCACGCCGAAGGTGATGTCATGTTCCAGAATCGCATGCAGATACTGGCTTTGGTGCGGCGTGCGGCCGCGCAGATCGTGCTTGCGCGTCTTCAGCACCGGGCTTTCGATTTCGACCTCGGCCGCTGCCGCCGGCGTAATGCCGTCTGCCGCTGCGGAAGTGGCGCGCTGCTCTACCAGCGCCAACTGGATGTCTTCTACCGATACGGCTTTATCGGCGCGCTCGTAAAAGTGTTCCAGAATGCCGGTGGCACGTTCGGCATTGCTGCCGCTGACAATGAATTTCTCGCCACGGCGGAAGATCGTGACATCCAGCGCCAGTGAAATTTGCCGCAGATTCTCATCGAGAGGGCCGCACAAATGCGCCAGGCGCTTGTTGTCGAGCGGCTGCGGAATAAAGTAATGAGGCTGGCTAGGTGTTTTTTTCAATCTGGCTTCGTATCGGTTGGGCTGCGGTGAAAGAGCGAGGCTGCTTGGGCGAGTCGGTTATTGCTTGACCACGATCTCGCCGCGCAGCGAGAACGGGTAGGCATGCATGATGCTGACGTCGATCAGTTCGCCGATCAGACGCGCGCCATTCGGACCGCCATCAAAATTGACCACGCGGTTGTTTTCGGTACGGCCTTGCATTTCATTCGGATCTTTTTTGGATGGGCCTTCGACCAGAATTTTCTGCACCGTGCCGATCATGCTCTGGCTGATGCGATTGGCGTTTTCCTGCACTACGGCTTGCAAGTGTTGCAGGCGCTTGAGCTTGACTTCATACGGCGTGTCATCGGCCAGATTGGCGGCCGGCGTACCCGGACGCGGGCTGAAGACAAAGCTGAAGCTGGTGTCGTAACCGATGTCGGTGATCAGTTTCATCAGCGCATTGAAGTCTTCTTCGGTTTCGCCCGGGAAGCCGACAATGAAGTCGCTCGAAATCGCGATGTTGGGCCGCACTTCGCGCAGACGGCGCAGCACCGATTTGTATTCCAGTGCGGTATAGCCGCGCTTCATGGCTGCCAGAATGCGGTCCGAGCCATGCTGGGCCGGCAGGTACAGATGATCCACCAGCTTTGGCACCTTGGCATAGGTGTCGATCAGGCGTTGCGTGAATTCTTTTGGATGGCTGGTGACGAAGCGGATGCGCTGGATGCCCGGGATGTCGGCAATGTATTCGATCAGCAGCGCGAAGTCGGCGATTTCGCCATCTTCCATGACGCCGCGGAAGGCATTGACGTTCTGTCCCAGCAAGGTGATTTCCTTGACGCCCTGTGCCGCCAGTCCGGCCACTTCGGTCAACACATCCTCGAAGCGGCGCGACACTTCTTCGCCGCGCGTGTAAGGCACCACGCAATAGCTGCAATACTTGCTGCAACCTTCCATGATCGACACGAACGCGGCCGCGCCTTCAACCTTGGCGGGCGGCATGTGATCGAACTTTTCGATTTCCGGAAAGCTGATGTCGACTTGCGGCCGGCCGCTGCTGCGCCGGTCGTTGATCAGTTGCGGCAGACGATGCAGGGTTTGCGGACCGAACACCATGTCGACATAGGGCGCGCGCTTGACGATGGCTTCGCCTTCTTGCGATGCCACACAACCGCCGACGCCGATCAGCAAATCAGGATTATTCTTTTTCAGTTCGCGCAGACGCCCCAGATCGGAAAACACTTTTTCCTGCGCCTTCTCGCGCACCGAACAGGTATTGAGCAAAATCACGTCCGCATCTTCCGGGCGATCAGTTTTGATCAGTCCGTCCGAGGCGTTCAATACGTCTGCCATCTTGTCCGAGTCGTACTCGTTCATCTGGCAACCGAAGGTTTTAATGAATACTTTTTTCTGCATAATGTCATTCAAGCTTGGTGGTGCGGCGCATCTGCGCCTGTCCGGCGGCGGCCGGGCTGAAATTCTGTCGTTGACCGGGGACTGCCGTCTGGCAGACGGGCAGTCGATTCCGGAACGTGAGTGCAGACAACCGGTCTGGCGTTGTCGCGAGGGGTAAGCCGCGATGGGCCTGCATTTCACGAGGTTCGCGATTATAGCATTTGAGACCGCCGCCGGTCGGAACACGAAATCGGCGCAGTTGCCGCAATCATGCGCGAAATTATTGTCGCAAAGACATGTTTTACGAAGTTCAGGCGATTGCCCGCAGCGCCGCCTGATAACCCCACCACGAAGCTTCTTCGAATACCGAAAAGCCGGACAGGTCGGCATGCGCGAACAGAATCGCGCCATCGGCTTCACGCAAACGCCGCACGCCGGCATTGCTGCGAAACCCGGGGCGCGGAATCGCCATCGCATGGCCGCGCACGGTGATGTCGACGCGTTCGGCGCACAATGCCAGTTTCCAGCCATAGGCTGATTTCAGATCGGTGCTGGCGAGTGTCAGCAACTCGTCGGCCGTGGCTTGACCGAGCCATTGCCGGGCCGCTTCCGGGCTACGGTCGCTGAGCGCCACATACGCGCTGAAGACGGTTTTTGGCGGCGGTTGCACCCGGATGTCCTGATGCGTGGACACCACATAACCGAGGCCCGGCTCCTGATACACCACGTTATCCCACGACAACGGCGCTTCCGGTAATTCTGCGGGGAATTGCCGCAGCAGGAAATTGGCCACCAGCCATGGCGCATACGCCGGCATATGCTGCTGCGGATCGAAACCGAAAGCGGCCATGTTTTCCACCACGCGCGCGGCCACCATCAAGGGCATGGCGCAGATCGCCTTGCGTGCCTGCACGGTGTACGTCTGCGGCACCCCATCGCGCAGTTGCATGCAGAGTGCCTCAACCCCGCCGGCAGTTTGCCGCAGCGAGATGCAGGTGCCGCTTCGGGTGTTCTTGCCGAGCGTGCCGCGCAGACCGCTGGCGACCGCTTGCAAGCCGCCCGGCCAGGTCAGCCAGGCGCCGTCGTCGGCGTTTTCGGCCTGTCCGTTGCGGCTGCAAAAATAATGCAGGCCGGCCCACGCCGAAATCTGATCGTAGTTGCTGCCATAGTCGTCACGGCAACCGTAATTCACATACCAATGCAGGCGCGGCGAACGATAGTCGTTTTGCTGCAACCAGTTTTTCATGCTGATCTGATCCAGCGTCTGCCACTCCGGATCCTGGCTGGAATTGACTGACGGCAGCGTGAAAATGCGCTGGCCGGTGCTGTCGCGCAAGTTGCGCAAATGCGCTATCTGCTGCCCGAAACGGGTTTGTTCCGCCAGCTCTTCGGCATTGGCGTCGGTATTCGGCACCAGACCTTCTTGCCACACACCATCGATCAGGAGACGCTCTTCCGGCGCATGCAGCAGATAGCGTTCGTCATAATACGGACGGGCGCTTTCCGGATTGCGCAGCAGAATGCCGAGATCATGCAGGATTTCGCGCACATGAAATGACTCGGTGGATGGCAGCGGCAGATAATGCGCACCGGTCGGATAGGCCAGATCGCCGAACTGGCCGCCGGCAGCATTGCCGTCCGGCTCGGGACCGTCGATCAGCAGGAAGTCGCGCCGGCCGCTGCGATTGAGTTTCCAGGCGGCGGTCAAGCCGGCAATGCCGGAGCCGAGGATCAGGACATCCGTCCGGAGTGTCCGGGCCGGCGCCGGCAGCGCCTTGCGGTCGCGCAGAAAGTGGCCTTCAGTGCGGCCCGGATAACGTACGCTGGCGGGAATTTCCTGCCAGCGCCACAAGCCGGCTGCGGCGCCCAGTGTGACGGCAGTGCCGCCAGCGGCCGCCAGCAGAAAAGAACGGCGTTGCATCAGCGAATCACCTGACGCCAGTCATGTTCAAAGTAATGCACCAGCGATTGATTGTTGAGGCGGTTCGGTTCCACATCGAGGCGCGGCATGTCAGGCGGGAAGGTGAACATCTCGCGCGTGGTCTCGGCGTTCAGATACCGCATCGGCAGCCGGAATTGCGTCGGCGGGCGATAGTCTTGCTGAGGCGAGGCCAGAATGAATCCCCACTCGCCGAACGATGGCACATACAAGTGATACGGATAGGTGCGCAAACCGACCTCGCGCAGTGTGGCGTCAATCGACCAATAGGCATGTGGTGCGAAGTAGGGCGAGGTGGCCTGCACCACGATCAGGCCGTTGGCGGCGACATGTTTTTGCAGAATGCCGTAGAACGGGACCGAAAACAGTTTGCCGAGCGCAAAGCTGGACGGGTCGGGGAAGTCGATGATCGCGGCATCAAACATGTCTGCATTTTTTTGCAGCCAGATGGCAGCGTCGGTATTGATCACCTTGACGCGCGGATCATTGAGCGCACCGTGATTGAGCTTGACCAGTTCCGGGCGTTGGGCGAAGGCCTTGGTCATGGCCGGATCGAGATCGACCAGCGTCACCTGTCTGATATTCGGATAACGCAGAATTTCGCGCAACGCGAGACCATCGCCGCCGCCCAGCACCAGTACCGAGCGGGCCCACGGCAAGGCTTCCAGCGCCGGATGCACCAGCGCTTCGTGATAGCGATATTCGTCGCGCGAGGAAAATTGCAGATTGCCATTGATGTACAGGCGCAAGTCATCTTTCCAGCGCGTGATCACCAGCCGTTGATACGGGGTCGAGGTCGAATACACCACTTCATCGCCGAACATGCCGTGTTCGCCCCACGCCACCAGCCGGTCCGACATGGCAAAGCCGACGATCAGCAGACACAGCACAAAGCAGGCGCGCAACATGCGCATGGCAACATTCTTGAGTTCGGCGCGGAAGGTGTAAATGGTCCACAAGGCAACCCCGACATTGCACATACCGAACAGAAAGCCGGTGCGGGTCAGCCCCAGATGCGGTGCCAGCACCAGCGGGAATAGCAGCGAGACTGCCAGCGCGCCGAGATAATCGAAGGTCAGCACGGTGCTGACCAATTCCTTGAAAGCAGTCTGACGTGCATTGAGTGCCCGCATCACGAGTGGCACTTCCATGCCGACCATGGCGCCGATCATGAACACCATCAAGTACAGCAAGGTGCGAAAGGGCGCTGCCGACCAGGAAAAGGAAATGAACAACAAGGCCGCCGAAACACCACCGATCAAACCAACTGCCAGCTCGATATCGACAAAGCGCGACAGCACGTCTTCATCTTTGACATATTTGGAGAGATGGGCACCGACGCCCATGGCAAACAGATAACAGCCGATGATGGTGGAAAACTGCAGGATCGAGTCGCCCAGCAGATAGCTGGAAAGCGCGCCGACAATCAGCTCATAGGCCAATCCGCACGAGGCAACGACAAAAATGGAGAGAACGAGAATTCGATTGGTCATAGGTTTTTTTTCGATTAGTATAGTACCGAAAATTACCCTCTCAGTGTGAGATCGCCTTGCCACCAATTGCCAATTACATTATTCATTTATTACTGGCAGCGGTTTTATTGCTGGTATTTTTCCGCATCTACACCTGGGTCACGCCATTCGATGAAATTTTGCTGATCCGGCAGGGCAACAATGCTGCCGCCCTGTCGCTCGGCGGCGCCATGATCGGGTTCTCGCTGACGGTGGCTTCGGCCATCCTGCATACCGCCAGTTATCAGGAATTTCTGGCCTGGGCGGCCGGAGCGCTGGTAGTGCAGGTGCTGGCCTACGCGGTGACCACCAAACTGTTGCATATCTCGAAGGAGCACATCGAGTCCGGCAATACTGCCTTCGGCGGCCTGATCGGTGCAGTTTCGCTTTGCCTCGGCGCGATCAACGCGGCCTGCATTTCCTGATTCCTTCACTCCACGGGAAAACATCATGAGTCTCGGTTCATTTATCAAGAAACAGTTCATTGACGTACTGCAATGGAATGAAGACACCGAAGGCGTACTGGCCTGGCGTTTTCCGATGCAGGACTTTGAAATTCAGAGCGGCGCCGCGCTGACCGTGCGCGAGTCGCAACTGGCGGTGTTCGTCAATGAAGGACAGATTGCCGACGTTTTCGGACCGGGCAACTACACGCTGACCACCAACACCTTGCCGGTGCTGACCAATCTCAAGAACTGGGACAAGCTGTTCGACTCGCCTTTCAAGTCGGATGTCTATTTTTTCAGCACCCGGGTGCAGACCGGGCGCAAGTGGGGCACGCCGCAACCGATCACGATCCGCGACAAGGATTTCGACATGATCCGGGTGCGTGCCTTCGGCATGTATTCCTATTTCGTGACCGATCCGAAATTGTTCTTCACCAAAATCAGCGGCACCCGTGAGGTATATACACGCGATGACGTCGAAGAACAGTTGCGCGGCCTGTTGCTGGCGACCATGGCCAGTTCGCTCGGCGGCGCCAATGTGCCGTTTCTCGATATGGCTGCCAATCAGGCCTTGATGGCGCAACAGGTCAAAGGCGATCTGGCGGAAGCGTTCGGCAAGTACGGTATCGGTCTCGATGAATTCAATGTCGCCAGCGTCAGCCTGCCGGACGAACTGCAGGCAGCCCTCGACGAGCGTATCGCAGCCGGTATGAAGGGCGGACTCGGTGCCGACAAGATGGCCGGCTTCACGCGTTTTCAAGTGGCTACCTCGGTGCCGCTGGCGGCGCAGAATGAAGGTGGTCTGGCGGGCATCGGCGCCGGTTTGTCATCCGGTCTGGCGATGGGGCAGGTGCTGGCGCAAGGCATGAAGGAGGCGATTGCACCGGAAGGCGTTGCCACGCCAGCAGCACCTCAGGCGCCGGCAACCGCGCCGGCAGCGGAAGTGCCGATTGCCGACCGTCTGGAGCAGCTCAAGCAGTTGCTTGATAAGGGCTTGATCTCCGCTGCCGACTACGACAGCGCCAAGAGCGAATTGCTCAAGAAACTGATCGGGTAGAACCAGCTCTTGATTCCTTTCGCCTTTTAATTCATGCAGAACGTTTCTTGTCCCAGCTGCGGCGCGCAGGTTGCGTTCCGCTCGCACGCCTCGGTCATGGCGGTATGCGAATTCTGTAAAACCACCATTCTGAAAGATGCTGACAGCGTCAAGGACATCGGCAGGATGTCGGATGTGCTGCAGGATTATTCACCGATCCAGATCGGCACCAGCGGTGTCCAGGATGGCCGCGCATTTACCGTGATCGGCCGGATCCAGTTGCGTTATCCGGCCGGTATCTGGAACGAATGGTATCTGTACACCGAAGATGGCCGCGAATCATGGCTGTCGGATGCCTCCGGCCTGTACACGCTGACTACTGCGCAAACGCCGCCGGCAGACAGCACGGGCTTGCCGGAATTCACGGCGCTGACGCCTGCGCACGCCTATGTCATCGCCGCTGAGCAATATGTTGCCAGCGATATTCGCACCGCCGACTGCATCGGCGGTCAGGGCGAGTTGCCATTCAGCGTGCATCAGGGCTGGCAAGCACGGGTTGCCGATTTCCGGCGCGGCAGCAAGTTTGTCACGCTCGATTATTCCGATGCCGGACCACCGAAAATCTATGCCGGTGTGGCGGTAGCGCTCGATCAGCTGAATTGCCAGTTGCTGCGTGAGGATGATGTGATTCAGGCCAGCGCCGGCAAATTCGATGGCAAGGTGGCGCCGCTCAATTGCCCGTCGTGCGGCACCAGTGTCAGCTATGTACCGGGTTTGACCACCCATCTGCTATGCCCGTCCTGTCATGCCGAGGTGGATACCAGCGGTGTGGTGGCGCAAGTGCTGGCCGCCGGCGAGCGCGTCAAGGCCGTATCGACGACGCTGGAACTTGGTGCCCGTGGCGCGATTGCCGGCAAGCAGTACGAAATCATCGGTCTCATGTTGCGCCGTGATGATGAAGGCAGCAAATGGACCGAGTATCTGTTGCACAGCGAACGCGCCGGTTTCTTGTGGCTGGTTGAAACCGAAGATGGCTGGTCACGCTCACAGGCGCGCGAAGACTGGCCGGTATGGGATCTCGGCGATACCGCCGCGATTGGCAACCGGGCTTTCCGCAAACTGTATGAATATGATGCCGAGGTCGTGTTTGCGGCCGGCGCATTCAACTGGAAAGTGGTGACCGGCGACAAGGTCAAGGTGGTCGAGTTTGAAAACAGGCAAGACCGTCTGGCCGCAGAGATGACTGCCGAAGAAATCACCTGGTCATTTTCTTCTCCGGTGCCTGACGATCAGATCAAGGCCTGGTTCGGCGCCAGCATCAAGCCGGGCAACGGCAAACCGCTCGAAAAAAGAAAGCTGGGGGCGACTGCCAAGGTGTTCATCTGGATCATCCTGATCCTGAATGCGATTCCGATGCTGTTTTCATTCAAGACATCGTGGCTGTTCACGGCATTGGGACTGGCAGCGGTCTATCTGCCGGCGAAATTTATCGACACGTTTGGCGGCGACAAGAAATGAACGGTAAATTCATCATTTACGCCTTGCTGGTCACGGCACTTTCCACGTGTTCCAACTGGGGCCGCATGGCCATGATGGCCGGCACTACCGGTGGCAGCAGCAGCGGCAGCAGCTGGAGTTCCAGCACCGGCAGCAGCGGCGGTTCGTGGAGCAGTTCGGGCGGAGGCCACAAGTGAGTGCAACGCTGCATAAACCGGCCGGGCAACATTTGCTGGCAGATCTGTATGGCGTCACCGGCGAGATCCTGACGCAGGTGGCGGCGATTGAAGCATTATTGCGACAAAGCGCACAGGCCGCCGGCGCCACCGTTGTTCACGGTCATTTCCACAGTTTCGGTCGCGGCAAGGGCGTCACCGGCGTGCTGCTGCTGGCGGAATCGCATATGTCGATTCACACCTGGCCGGAAGCCGGATTCGTCGCCGCCGACATTTTCATGTGCGGCAGTGCCGCGCCGCAACGCGCACTGGCAGTGATTCAGGCGGCGTTGCAGCCAAGCTCCACCGATATCAAGAATATTGCGCGCGGCAACGCCACTCAGGATTGACGGGACGGACGCTGGCGGCAAATGATGCGGCGGCGTTTGACATGCAGGTCGGTATCCACGAATGGCATCGCCGCACATGCCGGCACTTGCAAGCCATGTCGCAACGCCACTGCCGTGATGGCATGGATCAAGACCTGCTGCGCTGAAGCCGCGTCACCGCTGACCGCGATATGCAAGGTCAGGCCGTGTTGTTCAATCCGGTAGTCGGGCAAGGCATGCGGCGCGGTGGTGACGGCGTGACGCAACATGTCCGGGTAGAGCGCGCCGATGTCGCCGTTGTCGCTGCGCGGCAACCACAGAATATCGTCGCAGCGGCCTTCGATCGCTTCCAGCGCCATGGTCACGCGACCACAGGTACAGGGCGCGTCGCGCACCCGCAAGATATCGTTGAGCCGATAGCGAATCACCTGCTGCGTGGTGCGCGTGAAGTCGGTCACGATCGGCACGAAACGCTTGCGCTCCTGATCCAGCCATTCCGGCTCGATGTGTACAAACTCTTCATTGAGATGCATCACGCCATGCTCGCAGGTATAGCCGAGAAATCCTTCGGTGCATTGGTATAGCTGATGTACCAGTCCGCCAAAGGCTTGCGCTATGCGCTGCCGGTCATCCGGTTCCAATACTTCGGCCACGGCGATCACGCGCCGCGGTTGCAACCTGATCTTGCCGGCCAGTTGCAGTTCGGCGAGGCGGCCGAGAATGCGTGCCGGTGCTACCAGAATATCCGGCGCATGCTGTTGCACCTGTTCCAGGTAGACGTCGAGGCCATGCAGTAAATCATAAAAACGGAAATCGACACGCTTGCTGTTGAGCGTCGTATAGAGATTGCTGTTGGCGCGCAGAAAAAATGCCACCCGGATCGGCGCGCCGCCGGGGCCGCCGGTCAGCAGATGTCGCAGCAGTTCCGGCGGTAACACCCGCGCCAGCATGATGCCGGCCCATTTGCTGCGCTCCTGATCGGACGCCATGAAGATGCCGCGCGGACCTTGCGTGCCGCTCGACAAACCGACGGTAACGCCGCGCAAGGAGGGGGCAAAATCGCGCGAGGCTTCGCTTGCCAATGCCACCGAAGTCGCTTCGTCGAGCGTAATGCCGGCATCATTCATGTGGGCGAAATTGGCCAGCATCACGCTCTTGTCGATGACCGGCAATTGCGCCAGCGTGCTGCCGGTGAAGCGGCTGTAAAACGCCGTACGCGGCAATTGTGTCGCGAGAAAACGTTTGATCTGACGCGCTTGCCAGGCTTCCAGCGCGGACCGGTTTCTGAATTTCAGACGCCAGCGGGTGCGGGCAAAGTGAAACGCCAGGCGGCCAAGTTCAGGCAGTTTCATCGCGATAACTATTCCAGGTTTGCACACAATGGGAGGGAATCAGTTGCGGGCTGTGCGCATGCGCCGCTATTTGCTGCAACTGATGGAAGGTGCGCGCGTAATCGCCGGCGCTGTCAAAGATGCGGCGCGCCAGCCAGGTTGGGGGCCGGTCTTGTTGCAGACTGATATTGCTCCAGCAGGCATCGCCCACCATGAACACCTGACGGTCATCACGCTGACGAAACACGATACCCAATTGACCGCGGCTGTGTCCGGGCAACGGAATCGCCAGCATGCTGCCATCGCCGAAGATATCGTAACCGCGCTCGAATGGTCGGCACTCGGCTGGCAGCGCATGCCCCGCAGTGTCTTCGACATACATCACCCGTTGTGCAAAATCATCCGGCATCAAGGCCGGCAAGAACGCATGCAGCAAACCGCCGATACGCGACTTGCGTTGCATCGTTTCGTGTTCGGCGCGCATGGTGATGAAGCTGGCGTTGGGGAAATCGCGCAGACCGGCGATGTGATCGCCGTGCATGTGCGAGATCACCACATGGCGGATATCGCCGGCAGTGATGCCGCTGGCTTGCAATTGCGCCAGCAGGGTTTCTTCCGGCGGCAGCGACAAGGGCGTGATCCAGCGATACATGCGCTCGGGAAATTGCCGCGTTGCTTCGATGAAGTGATTACTGTAACCGGTATCGAACAAGATCCAGCCCCGCGTCGGATGTTGCAGCAAACCGCACAACGCCGGAAACATCATGCTGGCCCAGCGTCCGCCGCGCATGGCAACACATTCCGGATGGGTGCAATGACCCACCTTCAGCAAGCGGAAATCGAGTCTCGGTGCGGTCATTGTGATGCTTTCTGCAGGCGCCACCATTGCGCAGTGCGCGCCATGCCATCGGCCAGCGAGACGCGCGGCTGATAGCCGAGTACGGCGCGGGCGCGTTGCAAGTCCAGCGTTTGCGAAAAAGCAATCGCACCCAGCGAGTAGCGCGTGAATGGCGGTTCCCATCCGGGGCGCAGTTGTGCCGCCAGTTCCAGCGCGCGGGCGGCCAGATCGGCGACGACGTAAGGCCGGTGGGCGGTAGTGACGGGCAGATTGAATTGCGTTGCAATCCGCGAGAACAACTCGGCGGCGGCAATCGGTTCGCCATTGGTGATATTGAACACAGGTGTTGTTTCTGATGCCGGCAATGTCAGCGCCGATACAATGGCATCCACCACATTATCGACATACGTCATGTCGAGCAGGGCGCGGCCACCGCGCAGCAAGGGCACGCGGCCATACTGCATCAGCCGCAGCAGGCGCGGCAGCAGGGCGTTATCCCAGGGACCGAAGATGGCGCGCGGACGCAAGATCGCTGCCGCTGGCAAGTGCGCCGCCTGTATCAATTGTTCCGCCTGATACTTGGTGCGGGCATATTCATTGACCGGGGGCGGTAGCGCATCGTGTTCCGCGATCTGCAAACAATCGGCAAAGCGAAAGTAAATACTCGGGCTGGAAATATGCACCAGCCGCGCAATGCCATGCGTGCGGCAGGCGGCCAGCACTTCGGCGGTGGCGTCGACATTGGCGCGGCGGAATGCCGCACGCGCACCCCATGGCGATGCCAGTGCCGCGCAATGGACGATGGCTTGGGCGCCGGCGCTGGCGTCCAGCACTGCGCGGGCGGCGCTATCGCTGCCGTGGTCGATGCGCGCGAAGCGGACTTGTTGCGGTGCACGAGCGGCATTGATGACGTCGGTGGCAACGCGTTGATCGCGACCGCTGAACACCACCTGATGGCCATCGGCGACCAGGCGCCAGACCAGATGGCGTCCCAGAAAGCCGGTGCCGCCGCTGACGAATATTGGCATGGAGAGGGGGGATTTCACGGGTCAGTAAGTCAGCACCATGCCGCCCATGGTCAGACCGGCGCCGGTACCGATCAGCAACAGCGGATCGCCACGTTTGGCCCGGCCACCGGATATCGCCATATGCAAAGCGGTGGGCAACGAAGCGCCGACCTGATTGCCGAAATCGGTGAAGATATCGACCAACTGGCTGGCCGACAATGCCAGGCGTTTGGATAAATGATCAAGCGCCAGCTGGCTGGCCTGATGCGGCACTACCAGTGCGATTTCCTGCATGCGCATTTTGGCGGTGGCCAGCAAGTCGGCGGCAAACGTCGGCAATTCCCCTGCGACCAGCTTGAATACCGATTTGCCTTCCATATGAAAGACCGACAGCGGATCAATCGGACTGCTCAAGCGACGCGGATGGAAACGCGAACCGCCAGCCGGGATTTTGCAGTGACCGACACCGGCCGACAGCGTTTCGGTACGCGAGCTGAGAATCGAAGACGATTCGCCGGCGCGCGATTTGCGGATCACGACGGCAGCAGCGCCGTCACCGAAGATGCCGCATTCCTTGAGCCGGCTCCAGTCGAGGCCGAAGGTAGCGATATCGGCTGAGACCAGCATCACATATTGGTAGCGTCCGGCCTCCACCAGATAACTCATGGTATCGAGGCCGGTCAGAAATGACATGCAGCTGGCGCCAATATCAAAGGTGCTGGTGCGTTGTGCCGTCAAACCGAGTTCGGCGTGAATCAGCGCTGCGTTGTAGGGCAGGGCCTGATCCATGGTGGCGGAAGTGGCGACCAGACAATCGATGTCCGACCATTGCAAACCGGCATCCTGCAAGGCGGCACGACATGCCTGTGCTGCCAGTTGCGCGGCGGTTTCGGTGGTCGACAGAAAACGTCGCCGCACGCCGGTCTGCTTCAACGTGCTGCCTGCGCGCAGGCCCAGTTTATGGTCGAGCTGATCGCTGCTCAGTTGTTGTTGCGGTAACGCCATGCCACTGCCGATGATTCTGATATTACGGGGATTCAATGATTGCCTCTTGGTATTCTTTCAAGATCTTTTGCCATGATCGTGTTTGCTGCCGGGCAATTGGTTGCCATCAGCGCCACTGCACTGTTGCGCAGCGGTGAAGCCATCTTAAACAAGCGCATTAAAAAAACAACTCTTTTCAGCAACTGCTACATGGTCTAACCTGCGAAGCATCAAATAACGATACCTTTGCCATTCATGACGGAAATCCATCGATTGCTTGCTACAGTAAAGCGTCAACTGAAATTGCGCGGCCTGACCTATCGTCAGGTGGGTGAAGCACTGGACTTGTCGGAACCCAGCGTCAAGCGCCTGTTTTCCACTGGCAGCCTGACACTGGAGCGACTGGCGCAACTGACCAAATTGCTCGATATGTCACTGGCCGAGCTGGTGCAGGAGGTTGCATCAGAACAAGCGCCGCTCAGTCACCTGAGTGTGCAGCAGGAACAGGAACTGGTTTCTGATACGGCCTTGTTGCTGGTTGCCGTGTGCGTGTTGAACCACTGGCCGCTGGAAAAGATTTTGCAAAACTATCAGCTCAGCGAAGCGGAATGTGTGCAAAAACTGCTGCGGCTGGACAAGATCAGCCTGATCGATGTGTTGCCGGGCAATCGCGTGCGGCTGAATGTTACGCGCAATTTCGACTGGCTGCCGGACGGCCCGATCCGGCTGTTCTTTCGGGAACTGGCGCTCGGTGATTTTGTCAACAGTCCGTTTTCCGGACAGTTTGAAACGCTGGACTTTGCGCACGGCATGCTGACGCGCACCGCGACCCTGCAACTGCAAACCAAATTGCGTCGCTTGCGGCAGGAGTTTGCCGAGCTGCACAAGGAAAGTCTGGAAGTGCCATTCGAACAAAGGCACGGCACCGGTTTGTTGCTGGCGTTGCGCGAATGGGAGCCGCAGGGTTTTGAATCCCTGCGCAAGCCGGCATGATGATGTTGAAAGACAGAGATGAATCAGAGACGAATAAATACCAATGAAAAAATATACCGAGGAACACGTCTGAGATGAGCGCGCAGCAAATAAGTAGGTGGTCGCGCTTTTGGCATATGGCGTCTGGCTGGGGCAGTGTCGGCGTGGTGTACACGCTGAGCGGCTGGCTGCAGGGACCGGGAACGGTACTGCCGGAAACCGCCCTTGATCGTCTGATCAGTTTCAATCCGGATGGCATCTGGCTGTACCTGTCATTCTTCGTGATCATCCCGGTCGCATACTTCACCACCGACGTCCCTCGCATGCGCTGGCTGATGCGCAGCATGCAAGTCTGCGCGGTTTTGTGCGGTCTGGTTTTCATGCTGTGGCCGACCACGCTGGTGTATCCGGAAGTCAGCGGCGATGGCATCAGTGTGTGGGTATTCCGGTTGTTGCTGGCCGGCGACTCCAGTCAGAACTGCCTGCCATCACTGCATGCCGCGCTGACGCTGCTGAGCGTGTGGGCCTTGCTGGACCGGCGTCGCCCGTGGCGCTCGCTGCTGGCAGTCGGGTGCGGCATATGCATCTGTTTTTCCATCATTCAGTTGCGACGTCATGTCAGTATCGACCTGGCGGCCGGCTTGCTGGTTGGCTGGTGCAGCGGCTGGCTGTGTCTGCAACGGCGGCCGGCGTCACATGAAAATCGGGCGGTGACATCATGAGCGTGTTTGCCATTTCTTTCCTCGTGATCATCGCCTCGGTGCTGGCGGAGTTGCTCTATCTCAAGCTGGCGCGCGGCAAGCCGGTTCCATGGAAAGAGGTCATTTTCAATCTCGATTCCGGTCATATCCTGATGTGGATTTTCCGTGGCGTGGAAATTTTCCTGTTCGGCGTATTGTTGCAGCATGTGAATCTGCATGTGGTCGATCAATGGCCGCCGGTATGGCAATGGATTTTCGCGTTCATCGCCTGGGATTTCTGTTTTTACTGGATGCACCGGCTGCATCACAAAATCGGCGTGCTGTGGGCGGTGCATGTGGTGCATCATCAGGGCGAACATTTCAGTCTGTCGCTCGGCAGCCGCAATTCCTGGTACTCGTCGTTGTCGAATTTTCCGTTCATCGCGGTTCTGGCGGTGCTCGGCGTGCCGCTGGAAATTTTCGTCACGGTATCGTCAATTCATTACTCGGTGCAGTTCTACAATCACAACGGCATTATCGGCAAGTCCGGCTGGCTGGAAAAATTCATGATCACGCCGGCGCATCACCGCGTCCATCACGGCACCGATCCGGTGTATCTGAATCGCAATTTCGGCGGCACCTTGCTGTTGTGGGACAAACTGTTCGGCACCTTTCAGGCCGAACGCGACGATATCGTGATGCGTTACGGCGTCAGCGGCAAAGGCAATACGCCGAGCAACAATCCGTTCTGGGCCAGCAACGCGCCATTTTTCCGTTACTTCGGCTGGCGTCTGCCGGATATGCAAGGTGGTCGCCGCTGGCAGGTGCCGGATCTGTTCATCGGTAGCGGTGGCATGATCTTGTTCGGCCTCGTGATTTACTACGTCAATCAGGAAGGACGCATCGATGCCATGCAGCAAGTGCTGATGTTTTGCGGCATCTTTCTGGCGACGGTGGCGCTCGGCGGTTTGTCGGATCAGCGCCGCTGGGGCGGGGCGCTGTGGGTAGCATTGGCGCTGCTGATGCCGCTGTTGTTTGTGGGCCAGTATGAAGTGCGCGAACCGGTGCCGGTGTTGTTGTTCATCCTGCTGTTGCTGCATGGGCTCGATGGCCTGCGCCGCTTGCACCTCAGTGCGCGGCGGGCTGGTATGGATGCCGGTCAGGCGGGGCTGGATCGATGAGTGTCACGCAAAAAAATCCCCGGCCGGCATTGCCGCCGGTGCGCTTCCGGCCGGCGGCCGATTCCGCGTTCCGCAGCGAATTGCGACAAGCTGCCGAGCAGTATCTGACCAGCCATTCGGAACATCGTTTCGGTAACGCCGGACATTATCTGAAAGGCATCTTGCTGGCCCTGCTGGCCGCCGCTGCGTATTGGCTGGCCGTCAGTGCCGGTCAGCTGTGGCGCTTTGCGCCGGCGTATTTCGCCTTTCTGTTTCTGGCGATGTTGCTGGCCATGAATGTGTTGCATGACGCCGCCCATTACGCCTACGTTCGCCAGCCGTGGCTCAATCGTCTGCTGATGCGTCTGGTCAGTATTCCGGTCGGTATCGATCCGGCATTCTGGACCATCCGGCATGTGCATTTTCACCATACCTACGCCAACATCGAAGGCTACGATCTCGATACCGAACCGAATCCGGTATTGCGGCAAACACCGTATCAGCGCTGGTTGCCGCATTTCCGTTTGCAGCATATGTACTGGCCGCTGGTGGCGGCAATTTCCTTGCCTTACCTGTGCTGGTATTCAGACTGGGCTGATCGTTGCGGCGCGACCAAGGTTGCGGCCACCGGCAAACGCGACGGCTGGCCGGGCTGGCCATTGTTTTTGAGTTTGAAAATATTGCATCTGACAGTCGCCGTGCTGCTGCCGGTCTGGTTCTTGCGCGACAGCGGTATCGGCTGGGGGCAGGTGGTGCTGTGCTATGTGCTGGGACAAATGCTGGCTTCTTGTTTCCTGGTAGCGATGATTCTCGGCACGCACTGGGCCGAAGTCGATTTTTTCCAGCCACCGGCAGCCGGTGTCATGCCGCATACCTGGCATGAACATACCTTTCGCACTGCCTGCGACTGGACGCCGGCGCCGCGCTGGCTCGATCATCTGATGGGCGGTCTCAACTACCATTTGACGCATCATCTGTTTCCGACCTGGAGCCATCGTCACTATCGCTCGCTGGCATCCATCGTGGCGCAGGTGGCGGCCAGACATCAACTGAACTACCGCAATCTGGGCTATTCGCAATTGTGGACATCACAGCAGGCATTCCTCCGCGCCATGGGGCGAAAACCATAGCGCGGAAAAGTGACGGTCAGCCGGCTGGATTCAACAGTGCAAGCCGGGTTTCGTGGCCGTGTTGCTGCACGCTCTGCGCCTTGCCATAGCTTTCCATCAGAGCCCGGTACGGCGGCACGATGTGATCCACCATCACGGCAGCAAAGTCCATCGCATCGGGACGATTCCAGGTGTGCATGATTTCTGCCAGCACTGCATACGTATCGATGGGCACGGCGCCGGCCTGGGTCACGCGCGCGATCGTGATGTCAGTCGCCATCGTCGACCAGTTGCCAGAAGCATCGATAATGGCAAACACCTTGTAGCCGGCAGCCAGTGCGCTCAAGGTCGGGAATGCCATGCACACGCTGGTAAGGGTGCCTGCGATCAGCAGCGTTTTGCGTCCGGTTTTTTCAATCGCCTCGACCCAGGCCGGGTTGTCCCAAGCGTTGATCTGTCCGGTACGGGGAATGTAAACCGCCTCCGGATGATGTTCATGAATTTCCGGAATCAGCGGCCCGTTCGGACCATCCGGCACCGACGCCGTGGTGAAGGTCGGGATCCGGGCCAGGCGGGCCACCTTGGCCAGTGCCGTCACATGCGCACGCAAGGTCGGCTGTTCGATATCGCGGACCAGCTGAAACAAGCCGCTTTGATGGTCGATCAGCAGCATGACGGCGTCATCCGGATCGATCATCGGCGTCTGGTCGTTGAAGTTGGCGGGTGTGCTCATGGTATTGCTCCTGGTGGGGGGGATTGGAACTGCGAGGGGAGTCTGAAAAAATGTGATGCCGGCCGGCTGGCCGGCATCACTACGTCTTACCGTGTTTCTTGCAGCGCCGGTGCGAAGCGTCCGGCGTTGAAGTCGTTGATGGCTTCCACGATTTGCTCTTGCGTGTTCATCACGAACGGGCCGTGACCGACAATCGGTTCATCGATCGGCTCGCCGCTGATCAGCAGTACCACTGCATCGTTGTTGGCCTCGATCGAGACACCGCTGCCATCGGCATCGAGCAACACCATTTGCGCATCACGTGCGACCACGCCACCGTTGACCTGTACCGTACCGCGCAACACGATCAGTGCCGAATGCCATCCTGCCGGCACTTCCAGTTGGCTGATGCCGCCCGGATTCAACTTCAGGTCCCACACATGCATCGGCGTATGGGTATGTGCCGGTCCGTTGTGGCCATCGAAATTGCCGGCAATCACCCGCACCGTGCCAGCACCATCCGGCAATGCCACTGCCGGAATGTCACGGTCGCGAATCGCCTGATAGCCAGGGGCCGTCATTTTTTTTGCCGCAGGCAAGTTCACCCACAACTGCACCATTTCCAGTTGCCCGCCGGATCCGGCGAAGGCTTCCGAGTGAAACTCTTCATGCAAGATGCCGGCGCCGGCAGTCATCCATTGCACATCGCCGGGGCCGATCACGCCGCCCTGGCCGGTGGAATCCTGATGCGCGACTTCGCCCTTGTAGACGATGGTCACGGTTTCGAAACCACGGTGCGGATGCTGACCGACGCCGCGTGCTTGCCGGCTTGGCGCAAAGTCGGCCGGTCCGGCGTAGTCCAGCAGCAAAAACGGGCTCAATTGCTTGCCATGGGTTTGATACGAAAACAGGGAGCGCACCGGAAAGCCGTCGCCGACCCAATGCGGACGGGGAGCGCTATACACGCCGAGAACTTTTTTCATGATCACCTCCTGGTTAATGCAACAAATTGTTGATGCATGAAGGATAGTCAATGAACGATGGAGGCGGTAGATAGTAAAATCGACCATCAGCGTTCTGAAAATGGAACGATAAAGTCGAATGTTGAGTTGGGGAAACGTGATGGCAATGCAAGACTTGAACGATCTTTACTATTACGTGCAGGTGGTGGATCACGGCGGCTTCGCCCCGGCCGGACGCGCGCTCGGCATACCGAAATCGAAACTGAGCCGGCGCATCGCCTTGCTGGAAGAACGTCTCGGCGTGCGCTTGCTGCAACGAACTACGCGCCGCTTTTCGGTCACCGATGTCGGGCAGACCTATTACGACCATTGTAAAGCGATGCTGATCGAGGCGGAAGCGGCGCAAGAGGCAATCGATGTCACGCGCGCCGAACCGCGCGGGGTGGTACGCATTGCTTGCCCGGTAGCATTGCTGCATGCGCATATCGGCGTGATGGTGGCCGACTTCATGGTGCAGCATCCGCGCGTGACGGTGTATCTGGAAGCAACCAATCGCCGCGTCGATCTGGTCGGCGAAGCGATTGATATCGCGGTGCGGGTGCGGCGACCACCGCTGGAAGATAGTGACCTGGCGCTGCGGGTACTGGCAGAACGCAGTCAATGCCTGCTGGCCAGTCCCTCATTGTTTGGCGACAGTACGATTCCCGCAGTGCCGGCTGATCTGGCCACCTGGCCGAGCCTGGCATTGGGACTGACGCCGCAACAGCACGTCTGGAATTTGCTGCACGCGAATGGCGCGCAGGTTGAACTGCATCACCAGCCGCGCTTTGTCAGTGACGACATGCTGGCCTTGCGCAGCGCTGCCGTGGCCGGAGTCGGCATCGTGCAATTGCCGACCATGCTGGTGCGGGAACACATTGCGCAAGGTCAATTGATGCCGGTGGTCGCGGACTGGCGGCCGCAACAGGAACTGATCCATCTGGTATTCCCGTCGCGGCGCTGCCTGTTGCCATCGGTACGCGCGCTGATTGATTTTCTGGCAGAGCGTTTCGCGGCACTTGATGAAGAGTGAGGGCCGGCGCGGTTCAGGGCGCCGGTCAGAGGCGGCTCACGCGGCGCGATGAAAACTCACCGTGGTGTAACTGGTGGCCGGATTGCGCAATTCCCTGGCGCTGCGTTCAGCCTGGTCCATCGCCGCCAGTTTGACGTGCCCATAGCCGCGAATCTGTTCCGGTAGTTGCGCCAGCTTCAGCAGCATGGTTTTATTTTCGCGACTGAGATCCGCCACGATCTCATCGACCAACGCCAGATAATCATCGCGCAAGCGCCGTTCACGCCGGCGTTCTTCGGTGTAGCCGAAGATATCCAGCGGGGTTTCGCGCAGAAATCTGAAACGCGCCAGTACCCCGAAAGCCGGCAGCATCCAGCTGCCGAACGTGCGCTTGGCCGGCAAGTCGGAGCCCTTGCGACGCTTGGGCAGAATCGGCGGCGCCAGATGAAACTGCAACCGGTAGTCGCCTTCGAATTGCGCTGCGATTTGCTGTTTGAATTGCGGGTCGGCATGCAGGCGCGCCACTTCGTATTCGTCCTTGTATGCCATCAGCTTGAACAGATAACGCGCCACCGCTTTGGTCAGCGGCTTTTTCGAATCGCTGCCATCGACTTCCATTTCCTTTTGCTCAACCAGTCGCACCGCTTGCAGGTAGCGCTCGGCATACGCCTGATTCTGATATTTGTGCAGCCAGTTGCGGCGGAAATCGATCATGCTTTCCAGCGATTGCGGTAGCGCGAATTGAATCGGCTGTTGAAGCGGTTCCGTCAATTGCCTGACAGCGTTGGCATCGGCGGCCAGCAAACGTCCCAGAAGGAAGGCTTTCTTGTTCATGGCGATGGCCACCTGATTGAGTTCAATCGCCCGCAGCATGGCCGTCAGGCCGACCGGCACCAGACCCTTTTGCCAGGCATAGCCGAGCAGCAGGATATTGGCGCTGATCGGATCACCCAGCACTTGCGCTGCGGTCGCCTGCGCATTGAGGAGATGCGTGCTGCTGTCGCCTGATGCGGTACGAATCTTTTCCAGCAATGCCGGCTGGCGCAGATCGGCATCCGGGTTGTGCGTGAACTCTGCGGTCGGAATTTCATTTTCATTGGCCACCACTTGCGTATGATCGCGCCGCATCACGGCCAGCGCATCCGGCATGGCCGCCACCACCAGATCGCAGGCGAACACGGCATCGGCTTGTTGCAAATCGATGCGGACCTGATTCAACGCCAGCGGTGAAGCAGCCACCCGCACATGCGACATGACGGCGCCGCCTTTTTGTGCAAAGCCCATGAAATCGAGTGTTGATGCGCCTTTGCCTTCCAGATGCGCGGCCATCGTGATCAGCGCACCTACCGTAACGATGCCGGTGCCGCCGACGCCGGCCACCAGAATTTCAAACGGTTTGTCAAAGCTGCACACTGCTGGCAGCGGATATTGCTGCAGGCGGCGCTCCAGATCTTCCTGACTGATGCTGGCGGCGGCAGGCTTTTTCAATGTGCCGCCCACGACCGAAACGAAGCTCGGGCAAAAACCTTCGATGCAGGAATAATCCTTGTTGCATGACGATTGCTCGATCTGGCGTTTGCGACCGAGTGCGGTTTCCAGCGGCAGGATCGACAGACAATTCGACTGCACCCCGCAATCGCCGCAGCCTTCGCAGACGGCAGGGTTGATCAGCATGCGGCGCGGCGGATCGGGAAACACCGTCTGGTCCGGTTTGTTTTTCTTGCGCCGGCGACGTTTTTCCGCAGCGCATGTCTGGTCATACACCAGCACCGTGACGCCGCTGATGTCGCGCAACTGACGCTGCCAGTAATCGAGCTCGCTGCGATGATGCACGCTGACGCCATCCACCAGTTTTACGCTGGCGTATTTTTCCGGCTCATCGGTGACCACGATCACTTTGACTGCGCCTTCGCTGACTACTTGCTGCACGATTTGCGGCACGCTGGTTTTGCCATCCACCGGTTGCCCGCCGGTCATGGCGACCGCATCGTTGTAGAGAATCTTGTAAGTGATATTGGTACGCGCGGCAATTGCTTGCCGGATCGCCAGATAACCCGAGTGGTAATAGGTACCGTCGCCGAGATTCTGGAATACATGCTTTTCGCTGACAAAGCGTGACGCCGCAACCCAGGTCACGCCTTCGCCACCCATCTGGGTCAGATGTTCGGTATCGCGTTGCATCCAGGTTGCCATGAAGTGACAGCCGATGCCTGCCAGCGCGCGACTGCCGGCCGGCACACGGGTCGATGTATTGTGCGGACAACCGGAACAAAAGTAAGGCGTGCGCTTGACCGCATCGGCACCATTTGACAACAGGTCGGCGGCGCAGAATTTCGGCAGGTGTGCTGCCAGATCAAGTGCCGGCAGTTTGGGCGCGAGCCAGCGGATCAGTGCCGGCGCAATGCGCGAAGGCCGCAATTCACCGAGCGCCGACAGCAGTGGTTGTTGATTGAGATCGGTCTTGCCGAGGATGCGCGGGCGGCAATCGGTGGCGAAGTTATACAGCAGGCTTTTCAATTGATCTTCGATCACCGCGCCTTTTTCTTCCACCACCACTACTTCATCGAGGCCACGCACAAACGATAGCAGGCGCGTCTGTTCCAGCGGGTAGGTGAGACCGGGTTTGTAGAGCCGGATACCGTGACGTTCCAATGCGGCCTGATCCAGACCCATGCGCTGCAAGGCTTCGAGCAGATCGAGATATGCCTTGCCGGCGCTGATGATGCCGAACTTGCCGTGGGGCGCGGCGACGATCAGACGGTCAATCGAATTGCTGCGTGCAAATGCTTGCACCGCCTGCAGCTTTGCCGCGACGCGTTGTTCGATGTCCAGACTCGGCAGATCAGGCCAGCGATAGTGCAGACCTTGTTCCGGATAGACATAATCGTCGGGCGTGACAAAGGACGCTGCAGCGGGAATTTCCACTACCGCGCCGCCTTCCACGGTTTCCGAAATCGCCTTGAAGCCGACCCAGTTGCCGGAAAAGCGCGACAAGGCCCAGCCGTAGGGGCCGAACTCCAGATACTCTTCGATATTGGCCGGGTTGAGAACCGGCATGCTCCAGGCCATCAAGGCTTGCTCGCTCTGATGCGGCAACGACGAAGAAACGCAGCCGTGATCATCGCCGAGCACCACCAGTACGCCGCCATGCGGTGAGCTGCCGTAAGCATTTCCATGCTTGATGGCGTCACCGGAGCGGTCGACGCCGGGACCCTTGCCGTACCACATGGCAAACACGCCATCGACCGTGCGGGCCGGATTGGTTTCTACCTGCTGCGTGCCGAGCACGGCAGTGGCGCCGAGGTCTTCATTGATGGCCGGCAAGAATTCGACATTGTGCGCTTGCAGCAACGCGTTGGCGCGCCAGACTTCCTGGTCGACGGCACCCAGCGGCGAGCCGCGATAGCCGCTGATGAAGCCGGCGGTATTCAGGCCGGCATCGGCATCGCGCTGCTTTTGTGTCACCAGCAAGCGCACCAATGCCTGTGTGCCGGTCAAAAATACGCGTCCTGATTTTTGCCGCAAATTGTCTTGCAACTGATACTCTGCGTGCACCAGCGGCATGCAAGAATTATTTTCCTTATTCTCTTTCGGCGCTGGCGTTGCCAGCAATTGCTCGTTCATCAATCCCATGTCTGCTCCGTCTTGTCGTGTGCTGGCGCTTGGTCAGCCTTTTGTATTTGACGGTCATGGTAGGGCGCGGAGGCGAGAGAATTATTTCTCATTGCCGGTGCAAAATAAGCAATTCAGATAAAACATTTTTCTTTTCATCGGTATATGGAAAATCCTACTCTTGACGCTGCGTCGATCAAAATCTTGCAGGAATTGCAGAAGAACAGTCACATCTCGACCAATGAACTGGCCGAGAAAGTTGGCATGTCGGCTACCCCGTGCTGGCGGCGGCAGAAGGAACTGGAAGAGAAGGGTTACATCGTGCGCTACTCGGCGATTGTCGACCGGCGCAAGGTGGGCTTGTCAGTATGTTGTCTGGCCAACATTTCGCTGACGCGCCATGCCGAAGGGGTGGTGGAGAATTTCGAAGAAGTGATGCGGCTGCGGCCGGAGGTGGTGGAGTGTTATGAAGTTACCGGCACTTCCGATTATGTGGTCAAGATCGTGGTGCACGACATGAATGCGTACCATAACTTCTTGCACAATGTTCTGGTGAAGATTCCCGGCGTGTCGCAGGTCAATACCAGCGTCGCCTTGCGTGAAGTCAAATATGAAACGGCCTTGCCGCTGGTGTGACGCAGCAATAGAGCAGGCTCGCAGACCGGATCAGGATAGCGCTTCGGGTGACGGCAGCGCCAGTTGCCGGAACTCGCGCGGCGTCAGGCCGAAACGCTCTTTGAATACACGGCTGAAGTGGGCGGCATCGTTGAAGCCCCAGCGGAAACAGATGGTCGAAATGTTTTCTTTGCTGCGCTGGGTATCGGTCAGATCGATGCGGATGCGCTCCAGCCGGCGCTGCATCAGATGCTCGGAAAAATGGGCTTCGCGCTCGGAAAACAGTTTATGGATATAGCGCGCCGAGACCTTGAATTGTTGCGCACAGGTCGCCACTGACAACGACGGATCATCGAGGCAGCATTCGATATGTTGCAGCAGATCGCGATAGCGCTGATCGGCTGCTGCGGCCGGCCGGGCCGCCGGTGCCAGCCCGGCATAGATCTGCATCACCAGCGCCGTCATGGCGCGATCCACCGCCGCCAGTTCCGCCATCGAGAACGTATGCAATTGTTTGCTGACGGCTTCGATCATCGGCAACAACACCGCCAGCATCGGATCGCTGCAGCGGATCTTGGTTTGTTGCATTTCATGTTGCTGATCGCGCGACGATACCAGTTTGGAAAACGGTACCCGCAGGAAAAAGAAGCGGGCGTGGGATTCCACCGCAGTCGAGGTATCCATCGACCAGGTCGAGCGGCCCACCGCCACTTCGCCCGGTGAAAAGCGCAGGCATTCGCCATTCTGGGTGACCGACACCGTGCCCGAGCGCGGAATCAATAACACCATGTCATCCAGCGAAGCATCACTCCATTCACGCCGTTCGCGCAACATTTCATGACCCGACGCTTCGACCGAGGCCAGCAAGCCGCCGGCGGGCAGACGCCGGCCCTGAATCCGGGCAAAAAAGGAAGTGTCGCGCGGATGCACCTGATAGCCGGGCATCACGATATCGTTGAGGGTGCGCGCCCAGTTGCCGCCATTGCGGGTGCGCTCGCTGAGCAGCGCAGGTTGTCGATGTGTGTGAACAGTAGCGATGCGACCCATGATCTTCCTTGTCCCCCGATGATGAATATGACCAACCTGATATTCAGCTGAGATAGCCAACTGCGGCGATTGTGACGCGGCTTGGCGTTCTTGTCGATATGCGCTTTCATTATAGCGACGGTGCAGGCAAGGACAAGACGCCGCCGGGACCGTCCTTTACTCTTCGCTGACATATTCATCAGGGAGAGAAGAAAGTCATGGAATTCAGCCAGCAAATCAATCCGGAGTGGTTTGACCCGAAACGGATCGATCCTGAAATGCAGGAACTCAATCGCCAGCTTGAACAACAATCGCGGGACAATCCGGCGCGCTGGGAAATGGCGCTGGAAGTCGAACGCGGCCGTACGCCCGGCAACGGCATCTTGCAGCCGTCGGCGATTGCCGACGGCGTGACGGCAGAAAATTTTCATATCGATGGTCCCGGCGGCAAGTTGCTGATTCGCAAGTTGACGGCCACATCGGGAACCGCGCCGGCCGGCGTTTATCTGCATCACCACGGCGGCGGCATGTGCATGGGATCGGCCCACGGCCAGGACGGCATGCTCAGCAATATCGTGCTCAACGCCAATGTCGTGGTGTTGAGTGTCGAATACCGGCTGGCGCCGGAACATCCGTTTCCGGCGGCACCGGCCGATGCAGAAGCGGCAGCCTGGTGGCTGGTGCGCAATGCGGCCCAGGAATTCGGGACCGAAAAGCTGGTGCTCGGCGGTGAATCGGCCGGCGCTTACATGTCGGTGATGGCGACCTTGCGCTTGCGTGATCGGCATGACTATACCGGTCTGGCCGGCATCAATCTGAATCAGGGCGCTTACGATTTGCGCATGACGCCAAGCGTCAAGGCCAGCGATGAAGGCTTGCTGGTCAATCGCCGCAGCTACCACGCGCTGATGAATCGCTTTGTGCCGGGCGAGTTGCGCAACGATCCGGAAGTATCACCGCTGTTTTACGACCTGCGCAATTTGCCGCCGGCATTGTTCACCGCCGGCAGCAATGATCCATGTCTGGACGACAGCCTGTTCATGTACATGCGGTGGATCGCGGCGGGTAACCAGGCCGGGCTGGAAGTGTTCCCCGGCGGCTTCCACGGTTTCATGATGTTCAATACCGCCATGGCGCAGACCGCCAATGCCCGTATTGTGCGTTTCGTGCGACAGGCATGTGGCGGCGAATGAGGAGGGCAGTGAAGTAGTGGTTGAGGAGGCAGGACGCTAAATACATAATGGCGCCGAGGTTTGGCGGGGACGAGACAACAGGAAAATATAATGAACAAGAAATTGCAACGGACAAGGGCAGTAACCAGACTGGCGGCATGCATTGCCGCACTGACGGTATGTGGCAGTGTGGCAGCACAAACCAATGTCACGATTTACGGATCGATTGATGCCGGCGTGACGTATGTCACCAACGAAGGCGGCAAGAACAACTTCCGCATGGATGGCGGGCTGTCGCAGGGCAACCGGCTCGGCTTCAAAGGCAGCGAAGAACTGGGTGGCGGCAACAAGGCGATCTTCGTTCTTGAAAACGGCTTTGCCGTGGATAACGGGACTGCCCGCCCCAACGGCCAGATCTTCGGGCGGCAATCCTATGTCGGTCTGAGCGGTCCGGCCGGTACCATTGCGATGGGACGACTGGTCGATTTCATGGGCGAGAAAGCGGCGCTGTACAACGTCGGCTATGCCGGTTTCGGCGGCCTGTATTCGGTGCACTTGCTGGATCTTGATCGTTTGTCCGGGGTGCCGGTCAATAATGCGGTGCGCTATCTGTCGCCGAATATCGGCGACTTCACTTTTGGCGCCATGTACGCCTTCAGCGAACGTGCCGGCGATGCTGCCGGCAATGACCGCACCATCAGCCTGATGGCGCATTATCTGGCCGGACCGGTATCGATTGCCACTTTCTATACCGAAGTCAAAGGCGGCACGCTCGACGTTTCACAATTGATCGGCAAGCCGCTCGGCACGGAAGTCTGGGGCGGCAATGCCAGCCGCAACTATGGCGTCGGCGGCAGTTACGACTTTGGCAAATTGCTGGCCTTCGGCATGGTCACGCAGTCCCGTTTTAGCGCCATCAACGGCGGTGCGACCAAACAAGCCATGGTGTACGAAGCTGGCGGCCGTTACCGTTTCAATGCCACCACTGCACTCGGTCTCGGTTATACGCACACACTGGCCGAAGGCCTGCGCTTCGGGCAATTGAGTTCGGGTCTCGATTACATGCTGTCCAAACGCACCGATGTCTATTTGATGTCGAGCTACGAACGCGCTTCCGGGCGCGCCACGTCGGCGGCGATTGCCGCCTTGCCGGTCAGTGGCGGCAGCAGTCAGATGTTATTCCGCGTTGGTATGCGTCACCGTTTCTGAAGAGGATCCCATGTTGCTTCAAAATGACAGCGCCGAAGCGCGCTTGCTGGAGTTGAATCTGGTATTGCCGGAACCGACCAAACCGGCTGCCAACTATGTGACGGCGGTGCAGGCTGCCGGGCTGGTATTTATGGCGGGACAAGGACCGCTCAGCGACGGCCAGATCCGTTTTGCCGGCAAGATCGGCAGTGATCTGAGTGAGGAAGACGGTTATCAGGCATCGCGCCTGACGGCCCTCAATCTGCTGGCGAATCTGCGCCAGGAACTGGGTTCGCTGGATCGTGTGACACGGGTGGTCAAACTGATGGCGTGGGTCAACAGCGCGCCCGGTTTTCAGCGTCAGCATGTAGTGGTGGACGGCGCTTCAGATTTGATCATGGCGGTGTTCGGCGAGCGCGGCAGACATGCGCGCAGTGCGGTATCGTCGAATGAATTGCCATTCGGGATTGCAGTCGAGATCGAAATGATTGTGGCTTGTTCAGCGGAAGTCCCGGCACCCAATGCATAACTTATACCAACGATGCAGCAAGCATCGATTTACAGGAAGCAGGGAGACAGCATGAATACAGTCACGGCAAGCGCCGGCGCCCAAGGTGTACCCATCGGCAAAAAGAAAATGCTGGTGGCGACCACGATTGGCAATGCGCTGGAATTTTTTGATTTCACGGTGTACAGCTTTGTCGCCATCATCATCGGCAAATTGTACTTTCCGACCATGTCACCGTACGGCCAGTTGCTGTTGTCGGTCGCTACTTTCGGCGTCGGCTTCGTCATGCGGCCGCTGGGCGGCGTTATTATCGGCGCCTATGCTGACCGCCGTGGCCGCAAGGCGGCGATGACGCTGACCATTTATCTGATGGCGCTCGGCTGTGCCATGATCGGGTTTGCGCCAACCTATGCGCAAATCGGCATCGCCGCACCATTGATCATTTTGACGGCGCGCCTGATTCAAGGCTTTTCTGCCGGTGGCGAAGTGGCCGCATCGACCACCTTGCTGATCGAATACGCCACGCCCAAAAATCGCGGTTATTTCGGCAGCTGGCAATTCGCCAGTCAGGGCCTTGGCATCACGCTCGGCGCGGTACTGGTCGGTTTGCTGTCCTATAACCTGACACCGGCAGCGATGGAAAGCTGGGGCTGGCGCATTCCCTTCATGGTTGGCATGCTGATCGCACCGGTCGGTTTGTACATTCGCAGCCAGTTGCATGAAACGCATGCAGCACCGGCCAACAGCAAAGAGGGTCGCAGTTCGATCCGCATCGTGCTGACTATTTACGGCAAAGATACCTTGCTCGGCACACTGATGATCATCGGCGGCACCGTCTGCGCCTACATCATCACGTTTTACATGCCGACCTATGCGATTCGCGAACTCGGCTTGCCGATGCCGCTGGCACTGATGTCGGCGATCCTGTCGGGTTTTCTGATGTTCGTGGTGGCGCCGTTCGTCGGACACTGGGCCGACAAAGTGGGCCGCAAGCCGCTGATCCTGTATTCACGCATCGCCTTCGTGCTGCTGGTGTATCCGAGCTTCTTGTGGCTCACCGCAGAACCGAGCGCGGAGCGTCTGCTGCTGATCGTCGGCGTACTGAGCATCCTCACCAGCATCCAGGCCGCACCGGCAATCACCATGATTCCGGAAATGTTTCCGAAAGAAGTGCGTGTCACCGGCATGTCAGTGGTCTACAGCGTCGGCGTCGCCCTGTTCGGCGGCTTCGCCCAGTTCTTCGCCACCTGGCTGATTCACGCCACCGGCAGCAAACTGGCCCCGGCCTGGTATCTGATCGTGCTGGTGTCGCTGTCGACCGTGGCCTTGTTCTGGATCAAGGACAAGACCGGGCGGGAGATTGATGGCGAGAAGGGGTGAGGTAAAACGCTTCCCGGTTACTACTCAGCAAGGCCGGGAAATGCGCGGGACGGCAAGCTCTGGAATTGTGCTTGCCGTCCCATTTTCCGGATTCAATCTGCATTGGTGCGAACCCTGGCGCAGTCAGGTCAATCGGCGCCTAGCTGGCGCTTATATAGCCGGCATCGGCCGGGACCATCGTCTTATATTGTGCGTCTTTGCGGTGTAGCCAATTCAGAAATTTTCTGTCGCGCATGGATGGCGGTGCTTCTGTCATCGATATCTGGCACAGCTTGTTAAAAATGCTCAGTTGTTCTTTTATCCGATGCCGTCCGGCATTGCCAGCGAACTGAGACAGCGGCAATACTGCCAAGATAAACATCGGCTGGATCAGCGTGGCATGGGCGCTTTTTTGTAAATGTAAACCTGCTGAAACGGTGCCATTGATCTGGAGGCGATATGTCAGCGTAGCGAAAATTTCTGCGCTGGACTCCCTGTCTCCGGACGCCAGGGAACGTATGCGATTTTTTTGAGCGCGGATGTCGATTGCCGATCCATCCGCTTCGCTCTGCATCACCACGAGCTCATGCCGGCTTGATCACGGATATTGTAAAACTGCGGCTTGGATTAAATCTCTGGTATCGAATCTCCAGGTAAGTACAGCGTACCCGGCTTCGATCTGCGCGCGTTGTGCAATGCTTTCGTCTCGTTTAAACAGATAAGCATTCCACCAGCGACGGACACCTGAAAACATGATTGCTCCTTTTCGTTTTTACATGATGCGCCAGCCGACAGGGCTGAGGCCAGGAATTTTTGGTGTACGTAGAATAAAAACCATCGCGGCCGGCACCAGTCCGGTCCTTGGTGCATTGCAAGTTGATGTGACGCAACCTCAATAACGGTCTCGATAGCGTGTGGGTGCCTCGGGGGAAATTGATTTTTCTATTGAACGGCATTCAACAAGAAAAACCGCTACGGTGAAAGCGCAGTGGCTTTTTCTGCATCAGAGTCGCTCTGACTTTGCGCCTATTCAGCTACTTGTGCCGACATCGAAAACTCTCCAGATTGGACGTGTATAGAAAATCCATTTTTCTATACATGTCATCGCGTATGTGCATAGAGCGTGAAGTTTTTAATACACAATAAATTGCATTCGGACCCTCGGTCGCTATGGCGTTTTTTTCGGTTTCCTGCCGTTGTTCCTACGCTAAAAGCCATGATTGCTGACTTCTCCATAGAGGAGATAGCGGATAATCTGGCCAAGCTGCAACAGTTGAATATCCCTATTCCTCTGAGTGCGGATCGGGCGCAGTTTTATTTACGGTTGCTCGCATTGCGCAAACAAAAGATTGAAATGTCATTAAATGAATACAATTGAACACATCGTCGAGCCGGAACGGCTGTGGTTGCTTTGGCGGTCAAATGCAACGCCAACCAGTATGCGCCTGATAGTGGGTGAAATAAGCCGCGCTGAAAATGGCATGCAGGCAATATTGCGGTACAGAAATGGAACGCCCGATTTCGAAACCGCACAACAAGAAGGATTTAAAGGCTACCCGTCTTTCAAGCTATCAGCCTTGGAACATCAACAGGGGGTGTTGGACGCATTCGTTCGGCGATTGCCACCACGCTCACGGGATGATTTTTCAGAATATCTGGACAGATACAGGTTGCCCAATAATGCCCGATTTTCAGACTTGGCGTTGCTTGCTTATACGGGAGGAAAATTGCCAAGCGATGGGTTTGAATTTTGCGCCGATCTGGATCAGGCTCGTCCGCCTTTTGAGCTTGTCATTGAGATAGCCGGTTTTAGATACCAAGACTCGGCGCAAGCATCAGATCTCGAAATTGATGCAGAAGTGCGCTTGGTTCCAGAGCCAGAAAACACCTTTGATGCAGACGCAATCGCAATTTTGTACCGTGGCAATCGTATCGGGTATGTTCCCCGGGGATTGGCTTCGACGTTTCGAGGCTGGTTGAATAACGGATATGAAATTACAGCGACCATTGAACGTATTAACGGGAAGCCTGAGCGACCATTGATCTATTTATTTGTTAAGGTTCGATAATTGCAGTGCAGGAGTATCGCCAGCCAACAAAAAACCCGCCAGGCCAAAGGCCGCAGCGGGTTTTTCTACATCAAAGAAGCTCTTTGATGTGTATTTGGTGGTGATAGGTGGATTTGAACCACCGACCCCAGCATTATGAGTGCTGTGCTCTAACCAACTGAGCTATATCACCAAAAGCAAGCCCGCAATTATGCTGTCCGGCTGGCAGGCTGTCAAGAAAAATTATGCGCTGGCGTTTTGCTGTTCCAGCGCCGTGTTGACGTGTTGCAGCACCTGTTGCACGGCGTCCGGGGCGTTGCAGTCGATTACGTGGCGTTGCGGCATGGAGCGCAGCCAGGTGATTTGTCGTTTTGCCAATTGCCGGGTGGCAATGATGCCGCGTTCGCGCAGTTCGTCGAAATCGTACAGGCCGTCGAGATATTCCCAGACCTGGCGGTAGCCGACGCAGCGCATCGAGGGCAGGCCGAGGTGCAGGTCGCCGCGCGCGCGCAGGGTGCGGACTTCGTTGAGCAGGCGGTCGCCGTCCAGCATGAGGTCGAAGCGGCGCGCAATGCGTTCGTGCAAGACGCTGCGTTCGGATGGTTCCAGCGCCAGCGGCAGCAGTGTGAATGGCAGCTCGGCACCGCTCTTTTGGGTCAGCAGCGAGGACATTGGCTGGCCGGTGAGGGCGATGATTTCGAGTGCGCGCTGGATGCGCTGGCTGTCGTTGGGTTTGAGGCGGGCGGCGGTGACCGGATCGAGCGTTGCCAGCCGGGCATGCTGGCCCGGTACGCCGATGCGCGCGGCTTCTTCGTCGAGCGTGGCGCGCAGCGCCGGGTCGGCCGGCGGCAGCGCATCGAGTCCATCTTGCAAGACTTTGAAATACAGCATGGTGCCGCCGACCAGCAATGGCAGCTTGCCACGGGCGCGAATCTCTTGTGCCAGCCGCAGTGCATCCTGGCGGAATTGCATGGCCGAATAGGACTCGGTCGGATCAAGGATATCGATCAGATGATGCGGTACGCTGGCCAGTTCAGCCGGGCTCGGTTTGGCGGTGCCGATATCCATGCCGCGATAGACCAGTGCCGAGTCGACCGAAATGATTTCGCTGGGAATGCGGCTGGCGATTTCCAGTGCGGCGGCAGTCTTGCCGGAGGCGGTCGGACCCATCAGGGCCACGACCAGCGGTGCTGCGGATGTTGCTGTGTTCATGGTTATTGACCGCGCAGGAACAGTTTGTCCAGATCGGACAAGGCCAGTTGGCTCCAGGTCGGGCGGCCGTGGTTGCATTGATCGGCGCGGTCGGTGCCTTCCATCTGGCGCAACAGCGCATTCATTTCCGGAATGCTCAGGCTGCGGTTGGCGCGCACGGCGGTATGGCAGGCCAGCGTGCCGAGCAATTCATTGCGGCGTTCCAGCAAGACCCGCGAGCCGCCGAATTCACGCACGTCGCGCAACACATCGCGCGCCAGCGTCTGGGCGTCGGCGTTCTTGAGCAGCGCCGGCACCGCACGCACCGCCAGCGTGGTGGGCGACATGACGGCGATATCGAAGCCAAGCGAACTGAGCGTGTCCTGATGTTCTTCGACGGTACCGACTTCCACCGCATCGGCGTAGAACGTGACCGGGATCAGCAATGGCTGCACATACATTTCATTGCCGTCGAGCGCGGTCTTGAGCTGTTCGTACAAGATGCGTTCATGCGCTGCATGCATGTCGACCACGATCAGGCCCTTGCTGTTTTGCGCCAGCACATAAATGCCATGCAATTGCGCCAGTGCAAAGCCGAGCGGGAATTCGTCAACTGGCAAGGGCTGTGCCGAACCGCCGTTGGCAAAGGCGGGCGGCAGGTTGCTGCCCGAGGGCATGCTGCCGGCGGGTTGTGCGGCGCGTTCTCCATCATTGAACAGGGCGCCGTAGCTGGCCGTGTTTTGGGTAACGCCGCCATCATTGTTGGGATACGGCCTTGGCATCGGGTACGGTTGCGTGCCGGGCGACAACTGGCTGCCGAAACTGGCTTGCTGCTGTTCGCGCATCCATGGCAACGGACCATTGCCGGCCGGCAGCGGTGCCGGCGTGGCGCCGAACGAAGTGGCCGAGGTCTGCGCCAGCGCGCGGCTGACGGCGTGGAAGACGAATTGATGCACGCTGCGGCTGTCGCGGAAACGCACTTCGATTTTGGAGGGATGCACATTGACGTCGACCAGCGCCGGATCGAGATCGAGTGACAAGGCATACGACGGATAGCGGTCGCCGTGCAATACATCCTGATAAGCGGCGCGTACCGCGTGCGTGAGCAACTTGTCGCGCACGAAGCGGCCGTTGACATAAAAATACTGCGCATCGGCGCGCGCCTTGGAGGCGGTCGGCAAACCGACAAAACCGTGCAGGCGCAGCGGTCCGGCGGCTTCATCGAGCGGCAGGCGGGCGTTGGCGAATTCTTCACCGAGCACATGCGCGCTGCGTTTGGCGAATTCGCCGATTTGCCAGTGATCCACGGTCTTGCCGTTGTGGGTCAGCGAAAAGGTCACGTCCGGCCGGGCCAGCGCAATACGGCGCACCACTTCAGCGCAATGGCCGTATTCGGTTTGATCGGTCTTGAGAAATTTGCGGCGCGCCGGCGTATTGAAATACAAGTCCTGCACGTCAATCGTGGTGCCCGGCGCTCCGGAGGCCGGCACCACATTGCCGTCTTGTGACCCGCTGATTTCCCAGGCATGGGCGCCATCGGCGGTGCGCGTGGTCAGCGTCAGTTGCGCCACCGACGCAATCGAGGCCAGCGCTTCACCGCGAAACCCCAGCGTCGAGACATTTTCGAGGTCGGTCAGCGAGGCAATCTTGGAGGTCGCATGCCGGGCCAGCGCCAGCGGCATTTGTTCCGGCGCAATGCCGCGGCCGTTGTCGGTAATCGCAATGCGTTTGATGCCGCCTTGTTCGAGGCGCACGGTAATCTGGGTGGCACCGGCATCCAGTGCGTTTTCCAATAATTCCTTGACGACGGCGGACGGGCGTTCGATCACTTCGCCGGCGGCGATCTGGGAAATCAATTGATCGGGCAGGGCCTGGATCGGGCGGAGGGGGCGCAGTGGTGCATTCATGCTGCGATTATAACGCCATGCCGGGGCCAGTCCCCGCTGCGGCTTGACTGGCCGCGCCGGATTGATCAACGGTAATTGTCGATGTGGAAATTCTTGACCCAGTCTTCCAGCGCATTGGCTGGCAGCGGTCGTGAAAAATAGTAGCCTTGCGCCACATCGCAACCCTGGCCTTCGAGCAGCCGATACTGCAAACGCTCTTCCACCCCTTCGGCCACGACCGTCAGGCTCAGGCTTTCGCCGATGCGGATCACGGCATGCGCCAGCGCCCGTACCGTATCGTCGCTGGCCATGTCGCGCACGAAACTCTTGTCGAGTTTCAGTTCGCTGACCGGCAGATTGCGCAGATAACCGAGACTGGAATAGCCGGTGCCGAAGTCATCCATGGCCAGCCGGATGCCTTGTGCCCGCACTTCGTGGATGGTACGGGTGGTGCTGGGGTTGGTATCCATCATCACGGTTTCGGTGATTTCCAGGGTCAGATCCTGTGGCGACAAATGGTAGCGCTCCAGCAGCGAGGAAATGAATTGCGGCAAGCCCAGATCATGGAAGTTGGTGGACGACAGATTGACCGAAATACAGGGAATATCAATGTTGTGCGCGCGCCATTCGCTCAACTGATAGCAGGCTTCTTCCAGTGCCCATTTGCCGAGTTCGCCGATCAGGCCGCATTCTTCGGCAATCGGGATGAAGCGGGCCGGCGATACCTGTCCCAGTTGCGGATGGCTCCAGCGCGCCAGTGCTTCGACGCCATGGATGCAGCCGTCGCGAATATGGATTTGCGGCTGATAGTGCAATTCAAAGTCGCCGCCGCGCAAGGCATCGCGCAACGCGCCTTCCAGCGCCAGGCGTTCTTGTGCCTGGATATTCATTTCATCGCTGAAGAAGCTGAAGCGGCCGCGATTTTTTTCCTTGGCCTGATACATCGCCATGTCGGCCCGATGCAGCAGGATTTCGATACTGTCGCCATTGTCCGGAAACAGCGCGATGCCGATGCTGGCCGAGGGCGTCAGTGCCACGCCGGCGATATGACAAGGCTGCGCCAGCTGATCCTGCAGCCGCTTGACCACTTCGGTGACCCAATGCAAGTCACATTGCGACAGCACGATCACGAATTCGTCGCCGGACAGACGGCCGACGATATCGGACTTGCGGGCTTCTGCCTGCAAGCGGGTAGCGATGATGCGCAGCAATTCATCGCCAGCCTGATGTCCGAGTGAGTCATTGATTTGCTTGAAGCGGTCGAGATCGACAAACAGCACCGCCAGCGGGGTTCTGCTGCGGGCCGCAGCAGCGATGGCCTGATTGGCCTTGACCAGCAACAGGCTGCGATTGGGCAAGCCGGTCAGGGCATCATAAAACGCCAGTTGATGAATGCGCGAGCGCGATTCTTCACGTTCCAGCGCCAGTGCGCAGAGGTGTACGCCGACATCGACCAGGCTGTGATGGAAGGCATTGGGGCCGCGCTTTTCCCTGTAATAGAAAGCGAAGGTGCCGATGACGCGGCCATCCGGCGATTTGACCGGACTTGACCAGCATGCCTGCAAGCCCAGCGGCAACACCAGATCGCGATAGCCTTCCCATAATGGGTCGTTGGCAATATCGGTGACCTCGACTGCCTCGCCGCGAAAGGCCGAGGTGCCGCACGAGCCGACACAATCGCCGATGGCGACGCCGTCCAGTGTGCGCGCATAGGCTTCCGGCAAACGCGGCGCGGCCAGCGGCCGCAGGCAGCCTTCATTGTCGATGCGCAGGATCGACGCCACCACTTCCGGCGCGATGTGTTCGACTTCGGTGCAGATCAGTTCCATTACTTCGGCCAGCGATGCTTCATGCACCATGGCGTTGAGTACCTTGTATTGCAGTACTTCATGCATCTTGGTGTTGGTGATGTCGGTGAACACGCTGACGGCGTTGATCAACTGCCCGGCGGCATCGAGGATGGGGTTGACCATGATCGAAATCCACATCGGATGGCCGTGCTTGTCATGCACCAGCTCTTCGCCGTGATAGCTGCGGCCGAGGGCAATCGCGTGGTAGCAATCTTCGATCATCTTGAGGATTGGCGGCTGTCCCTGGAACAGGTCACGCGGCTTTTTGCCGATCACTTCGTCAGCGGTAAAGCCGAGCATGCGGGAAAAGCCGGTGTTGTGAAACACGATGCGGTGGTCGGCATTGGTAATGAGCACGGCATTGTCGGTTTCATTGATGCCGAGTGACAGCAGATGCTGGTAGTCGCGGTCACGTTGTTCGCGCGTGACCCGGTAGGAAACATCGGTGCCGATGCTGATGACCTTGATGGCGCGGCCTTCGGCATCGAATACCGGGGTGTAGGTAGCTTCCCACCAGATCGGACGGCCATCGCGCGCGATGCGCTTGAAGCGGCCGGAAAAGAAGCGGCCTTGCCGGACGTCGCGCCAGAAGTCCTGATATTCGCGGCTGTCGATGTAATCCGGTTCGCACACCAGACGATGATGCTGGCCGATCAGTTCTTCCGGCAGATAGCCCATGGTCTTGAGATAGTTGCCGTTGGCGCTGACGACGACACCGTCGGCAGAGAATTCGATCACGCCGAGGGAGCGATTGAGGGCCAGCAGAATGCTGTGCTTTTCCTGTGAGTCGTCGATATGGGCAGTGATGTCGGATGCCAGCGAGACGATCTTCTGCAATTGCCCGTTGCTGTCAAAGACCGGATTGCAAGTGGCGTTGAGCCACAGTGTGGAGCCGTCGCTGCGCTGGCGCTGCAGGGTGCCGGCAACGGTGTCGCCCTGCCGCAGCCGGCGCCAGAATTCGGCGTAGTCGGGGGATGCCACGTATTCGGGATTGCATAACACCTGGTGATGACGGCCGACGATATCGTGCCGCTGGTACGCCATCAGGGTCAGGAAGTTGTCGTTGGCTTCGAGAATGATGCCTTCCGGCGTTATTTCGATGATTGCCATGGAGCGCGAAAACGCCGTCAGCAGCGCGTCTTTTTCAGCCAGGGAAGCGCGGCAGTGTGCCAGCTCTTCATGAGAACCTTTGCCGTTTGTCATGGGCTATCTTTCTTGTCTTGCGCCGGCTTGCAATAGCGCGTGTTCATCCCCATACCTGTCAGAGCACATTGCACAAACAGCGCCTGCGCGGATGCTTGTGAAATGAGCCCCCGCTCCTATCCTAGCGCGCTTTCGCAAGCCGTTGGATATTCGTTGCGCGGATGTCGTCATCTGTGCCGGGACGATAAAAGTGCCTGTGGGAAACAGTTTTCAATTCTATAAGGTTTTTCATTTGATGCAATCGTTATCTGAGGCTGTTGCAATCGCCTGCAAATATGGATTGCAACTTGCTTGTTAACGGAGGCAGGAATGTCGTTCTTGAGTGTTGCTGCAAATAAATTTCCTGACAATTCTTAACTTGACCCCGCAGGTGAGGGAGGCAGCATCCGAGTAGTGTATGATTTCGGCGCGACCCAAGCGGCGCGACCTCAGCGCTCCTGCGCTTCCGGCTATCGATGAAATGAGTGTATGGATTACATGCAGTTACTGGACGTGATATTGCACGTCGACAAATCCCTTGGCATCTTGATTGAGCAATACGGCACCATGATCTATATGGTGCTTTTTTTGATTATCTTTTGCGAAACCGGGCTGGTAGTGCTGCCGTTCCTGCCGGGGGATTCACTATTGTTCATCGCCGGCACGTTTTGCGCCACGGGCGCGATGAATATCTGGGTGCTGTCAGGCTTGCTGATTGTTGCCGCGATTACCGGCAATACCCTGAATTACTGGATCGGCAGTGCAGTGGGGCACCGGGTATTTACGCATAACTATAAATGGCTTAATCCGGAAGCCTTGCGCAAAACCCACAGTTTTTACGAAAAGCACGGCGGCAAAACCATCATCCTGGCGCGTTTCACGCCCATCGTGCGGACCTTTGCGCCGTTTATCGCGGGCGTCTCCGAGATGACCTTCGTCAAATTCCAGTTCTTCAATATCATCGGCGCGATTCTGTGGGTGGTCAGTTTGCTGGCGACCGGTTATCTGTTCGGCAATATGCCGCTGGTACGCGATCACCTCAATACCTTTGTGCTGATCGGCATCGCCGCCGCCATCCTGCCGATAGTGCTGGGGGCCGGCTGGCAGTTCTATCGCAAAATGACCAGCGGTCGCCGCAACAAGGCACCCGACGCCTGATGGCGGCAAGCGGCGCGGTTGCCGGTCACGCCGGCGCTGCGCCGCCGTGCGGTCAGCGATGCACCAGCGGGACGCTGTTGGCTATATTGCGCGCGGCCGGCGTGATATCAACGATACGTCGCGCCATCACCTGATTTTCATCCAGCCTGAAAACGCTCACTACCTCGGTCAGATTGGCCGCCTGATTCTGCAATGACTGGGCTGCTGCTGCCGCCTGTTCCACCAGCGCGGCATTTTGCTGGGTCACCTCATCCATCAGAGTCACGGCACGGTTGATTTCCTCGATTCCGGTACTTTGTTCCTGACTGGCAGAACTGATTTCCGCCACGATATCGGTCACCCGGCGCACGCTGCTGACCACTTCATGCATGGTCGCGCCAGCCTGTTCCACCAGTTTGCTGCCATTGCCGACCGTGGTCACGGAGTCGTTGATCAGCGCCTTGATTTCCTTGGCTGCGGAGGAACTGCGTTGCGCCAGGCTGCGAACTTCTGCTGCCACCACGGCAAAGCCGCGGCCTTGCTCGCCGGCGCGGGCCGCCTCGACTGCGGCATTGAGTGCCAGAATATTGGTCTGGAAGGCAATGCCATCGATCACGCTGATGATATCCACGATTTTTTTCGACGAGGCATTGATGGCGCTCATGGTGTCGACTACCTGGCCCACCACGTCGCCGCCTTGCAATGCCACCTTGGAAGCGGTGCTGGCCAACTGGTTGGCCTGGCGCGCATTGTCGGCATTTTGTTTGACGGTGGCGGTCAACTCCTCCATGGCGGAGGCGGTTTCTTCGAGCGACCCTGCCTGTTGTTCGGTGCGCGACGACAAATCCATGTTGCCGCTGGCAATCTCGCCGGTGGCGGTGGCGATGGTATCGGTACCCAGTCGCACGCGGCCGACGATGCTGCGCAGGTTGTCATTCATTTCTTTGAGCGCTTGCATCAACTGTCCGGTTTCGTCGGTGCCGGTGCTGTGAATCTGCGACGTCAGATCGCCGGCCGCCACGGTTTTCGCTACCTTGACCGCGCGATTGAGCGGGGTGGTAATGCTGCGGGTGACGAAATACGCAATCAGACCGGCCAGCAGCAGGCCGCTGACGCTCAGAAACAACATCAGGTTGCGCGCTTCGAGATAACTGGCAGTGACGCTGGCGCCGGCCTGTTCCATCAACTGATGCTGGTGTTTGATCAGCTTTTCAACGCTCGCCATATACACGCTCTGGACCGGACGCACATCGCTGATCAGGGCATCGATGGCTTGCTCCTTGGCGCCCTCGGCCATCATCGCGAGCACCTGATCGCGTTTTACCAGATAGTTTTTTTGCGCCGTCAGCACCGCTGCCAGCATGCTGCGGCTGGTGTCATCCGTCAGTGTCTTGTCGAGGGTCTGCAAACCTTCCCGAGTGGCTAGTTCGGCACCGGTGATGCGATCGGCTTCACTCTTGATTTGTCGCGGGTCTTTCAGCAACAGGATATTGCGTACCGAGCGCGCCACCAGATTGAGCTGATCGATGAGGTCGCCGGCCACCACGGTTTTGGGATATTTGTCCTTGATGACATCTTCCATCTGGTGCTCGAGGCTGGCCAGCCGGTTGATGCCAAGTGTTGCCATGGAGACCAGCAACAGCATCAGCAAACCGAAGCCGAGCCAGAGACGCAAACTGATGCTGATATTGGAAATTTTCACTTGATTCCCCCTTGCGGTTAAATGGAAGCGAACAATTTGCGTCTGGCCGGTGTGTATTTTGCGGAGAGTATTTTTGATGAAGCGCATTTCTCCGGGCGGACGAAACGGACTATGCAGCGGCGTGCAGCAGTATCGATAGTGCACCATTTGCGCGGTGGCGGAAGAACTTTCGGCGTTGCAGGGGCAGGGCAACGGAGACAAACCGGCATCGCCGTTGCGCTGACGCCGAAATGTTTCCTTGTTGATAATGCCGGGGAGTTCCGGAGTCGCGCGGGGCGACTCAGGGCATGCTTCAGGTCATGCGGTTCTTGGCGAGCGGCGGATTTTTGGAGAAATACTTCTTGATGCCGGTCATGATGGCATCGGCCATGTCATCCTGATAAGCGTTGTCGGTCAGCTTGGCTTCTTCTTCCGGATTCGAGATGAACGCGGTTTCGATCAGGATGCTGGGAATGTCCGGCGCTTTCAGCACGGCAAAGCCGGCTTGTTCAACTGCACCCTTGTGCAACTTGTTGATGCCGCCGATTTCATTGAGCACGGCCTTGCCGATGCGCAGGCTGTCGTTGATCTGGGCGGTGGTCGACAAATCGAGCAAGACGCTGGCCAGTTGCCGGTCATGGGTCTTGATGTTGACGCCGCCGATCAGATCGGCCGAGTTTTCCTTGTTGGCCAGCCAGCGCGCTGCGGTGGAGCTGGCGCCTTTTTCCGACAAGGCGAATACCGATGAGCCGCGCGCGGTCGGTTGCACGAAAGCGTCGGCATGAATCGAGATGAACAGATCTGCCTGCACCTTGCGCGCCTTTTGCACGCGCATGCCGAGCGGCACGAAAAAGTCGGCGTCACGCGTCAGCATCACGCGCATGTTCGGCTGTTCTTCAATCTTCTTTTTGAGCCGCTTGGCAATCGACAGCACCACATCCTTTTCGCGATTGCCGCGGCTGCCGATGGCGCCCGGATCTTCGCCGCCATGGCCGGGATCGAGCGCAATCGTGATCATGCGCGTCAATTGCAGCTTGGGTTCATTCGGATTGGCCTTGGCCACCGGCGGTTCCGGCTGCTGTGCCGGTGCCGGCACCGGCTTGGCTTCAGCCAGCGGCGGTTTGACTTCGCTTTGCTGATCGCGCGGCCAGTCGCCTTTCTGGATCAGGGCGGCAATCGGATCCGGCGGATTGGCCGGATACAGGTCAATCACAAAACGGTATTTGTACTCGCCCACCGGCGCCAGCGTAAACACCTGCGGCTTGATTTCATCCTTGAGATCGAACACCAGCCGCACCACGCTCGGACGGTTTTGCCCGACCCGGACTTGCTTGATGTAGGGATCGTTCGGTTGAATCTTGGCCACCAGATCCTTGAGCGTGGTGTTGAGATCAATGCCTTCGATGTCGACCACCAGCCGTTCCGGGTCCTTGACCACGAAATGGGTGACCTTGAGATCACTGTCGTTTTCGAGCGTGACGCGGGTATAGTCATCAGACGGCCAGACACGTACCGCCAGGATTTGCGAAGCAAAGGCAGGCAAAGGCGTCAGAACCGAAACGAGGAGCGTACCGCCAGCCTTGAGGATGGTGCGGCGGGTTTTGGAGCTTAGAGATTTGGAGCGAATTTCAGTCGAGCGAGGCATTGATGACCCTTGTCAGACAACGCTCGTAATTCTACATCACGACCGTGCCCTGCAACCGTTAGCGAAATGAGTATGTCGGGAGGGGGCAACAATGGTGCTCCCTTTTCCGGCCACTCGATGATGCAGATACTGTTTTCATTGAAATGTTCACGAAAACCGGCATCCAGAAACTCTTCCGGGCCCGCCATCCGGTACAGATCGAAGTGGATAAGAGTTACCATGCGATCTGCCAGCTGTATCGCGTAAGGCTCGGCCAGCGTGTAAGTCGGGCTTTTTACCCGCCCGGCATAGCCGACCGCGTGCAGCAAGGCGCGCGTAAGCGCAGTTTTACCGGCACCCAGATCGCCATGCAGATGGAGCGTCAGGCCGGGCGTCAGCACCCGCGCCAGCGCCGCGCCCAGTGCGTTGGTGCCGGCCTCGTCCTGCAAATGGGTATGGTAGGGCTGCATGATAATGTTGATTTGTGTTTGTTCGAGTTTGATTAATGACTGATCTGGTTGCACTTGCCGTCACCATCAAGGCCTGGGGACGCGAACTCGGCTTCGCCGATATTCGCATCACCGACGTCGACCTGTCGCACCGCGAGGCCGGATTTCAAGCCTGGCTCGACAAGGGCTATCACGGTGAGATGGATTATATGGCAAGCCACGGCATGAAGCGCGCCCGTCCTGCCGAATTGGTGCCGGGCACGGTGCGCGTGATTACCGCGCGCATGCCTTATCTGCCGCGTAACGGTGATGGCGATTGGCGCGGCCGCGAACAGGTGCGCGCCGATGATGCCTCGGCTGCGGTGATTTCGATTTATGCCCGCGGCCGCGACTATCACAAGGTCTTGCGTGCCCGCCTGCAACAGTTGGCCAGCCGCATTGAAACCGAAACCGGCCCGTTCGGCTACCGGGTGTTTACCGATTCCGCCCCGGTCATGGAAGTGGCGCTGGCCGAGAAGGCCGGCCTCGGCTGGCGCGGCAAGCACACTTTGCTGCTCAACCGCGAAGCCGGTTCCATGTTTTTCCTCGGCGAATTGTTTACCGACCTGCCGCTGCCGGTCGATGAGGCGGTCGGATCGCATTGCGGTCAATGCAGCGCCTGCATCGATATCTGCCCGACCCAGGCGATTGTCGCGCCCTATGAACTGGATGCGCGGCGCTGCATCTCCTATCTGACCATCGAACTCAAAGGCAGCATTCCGCTGGAATTGCGCAGCCTGATCGGTAATCGCGTGTACGGCTGCGACGATTGTCAGCTATATTGCCCATGGAATAAATTCGCGCAAAACACCGGCTTGCCGGATTTTGATGTGCGCCACGGACTGGATCAGGCGTCGCTGGTGCAATTGCTGGGATGGAGTGAAGACGACTTCAGCCGCAATACCGAAGGCAGCGCGATTCGCCGCATCGGCCATGAACGCTGGCTGCGCAACATGGCGGTCGGTCTCGGCAATGCGGCATCGACCCATAAGGGACAAGCGGAAATTGTCGAAGCTTTGCGATTGCGCGCCGGCCATCCTTCGCCTATCGTACGTGAACATGTGGAGTGGGCACTGCAACAGCATATGCAGCAGAATTGAATTTGGCCGAGCCGCGCAAGACGGCATGAAGGCCGCAAATACCACGGGATTGATACCCGACAGGAGACAAAAGATGATGATGTTGAAACGCTTGCCCGCAGCCTTGCTGTTGTCCGGCATGGCCCTGGTACCTTTGCTCAGCGCGCCGGCGCTGGCTGCCGATACGGTGGCGGCGGACAAGTCGCTGCTGCTGCAGGTGGCGGGTTTGCACAAACCGGCTGAAATCCTGATCGATACCTGGGGTGTACCGCATATGTATGCCGCCAGTCAGGATGATGTCTTTTTTGTGCAGGGTTTCAATGCGGCGCGTGACCGTTTGTTCCAGATCGATTTGTGGCGGCGTCGCGGTCTCGGCGAATTGTCGGCGGTGTTCGGTCCGGCTTACCTCGAACAAGACAAGGCCACGCGCCTGTTTCTGTACCGCGGCAACATGCAGCGCGAATGGCATGCCTACGGCAAGAATGCCAAACGGGTAGCGACTTCGTTTGTTGCCGGCATCAACGCTTATATCGATTACGTCAATGCCGATCCGGCCCGCTTGCCATTCGAGTTTCGCCAGCTCGGCTATGCACCGGCCAAATGGCAGGCCGAAGACGTGGTGCGGATTCGCAGCCATGGCCTGACACGCAACCTGACCAGCGAAGTGGCGCGCGCCAAGGTGGCATGCCAGGCCGATCTGAAGTCGGATGAAGTGCGTTTCGGTCTGACACCGGCATGGGAAGCGCAGATGCCGCAAGGGCTGGATCCCTGCCTGCCGGCCGATTTGCTGAAGGTGTTCACGCTGGCCACGCAAGGCGTCAGGATCACCAAGGAAAGCCTGACCGCGAACGCCGATGGCAGCGGCGATGTCACCGAAACGATCCGGATTGCCGCCGCTGATAACCCGGAAGAAACCACCGAAGGCAGCAACAACTGGGTGATCGCACCCTCGAAATCAGCCACCGGCCGCGCCATCATGGCCAATGATCCGCATCGCGCTTATTCGGCTCCGTCGCTGCGTTACATCGCGCATATCAATGCCCCCGGCCTGAACGTGATCGGTGCCGGCGAACCGGCCTTGCCGGGCATTTCCATCGGCCACAATGGCACGATTGCCTTCGGTCTGACGATTTTCAATATCGATCAGGAAGATTTGTATGTCTATGAATTGAATCCGGAAAACCCGAATCAGTACAAATACAAAGGCCGTTGGGAAACCTTCAAGACCTTGCGCGAACCGATTGCGGTCAAGAGCGGCGCAACGGTGGATGCCGAACTGCGCTTCACGCGCCACGGCCCGCTCATCTACAGTGATGGCAAGCGCGCCTTTGCCGTGCGTTCGGGCTGGATGGAGCCGGGCATGTCGCCGTACTTCGGCAGCATCGACTACATGCGCGCCAAAAACTTTTCGTCGTTCCGCCGCGCCATGCTGAACTGGGGCGCGCCGACCGAAAATCAGGTGTATGCCGACGTCAAAGGCAATATCGGCTGGGTGCCGGGCGGACTGGCGCCGAAGCGACCGAACTGGGATGGCCTGCTGCCGGTGCCGGGTGATGGCCGGTATGAATGGGCCGGATTCTGGCGCGGCGATCAGTTGCCGTTTACCTATAACCCGAAGCAAGGCTGGTTTGCCTCGGCCAATCAAATGAATCTGCCGGACAACTATCCGTATCGCGAGCGCAAGCTGGGTTTTGAATGGACCAATCCGTCGCGCTTCTTGCGCATCAGTGAAGTTTTGTCGGGTCTGGACAAGGTCTCGCTGGAAGATTCCATGCATTTGCAAAACGACGATCTGGCGATTCCGGCACGGCGCCTGGTAACCTTGCTCAAACCATTGTCTTCCGATGACGCGCAGACCCAGGCGGCATTACGCTTGTTTGATGGCTGGGATTTTGTTGAGCGCGCCGATTCGCCGCAAGCCGCCTTGTATGAAGTCTGGCTCAGCCGCCATCTGGGCCAGGCCTTCAAGCAGGCGGTATTGACCAAGGCCGCCGCCGACGCCATGGGGGCGCCCGATGTGGCAGTGGTGCTCGACACGCTGGAACAGCCGGCGAGCCGCTTTGGTGATGACGCCGTGGCCAGGCGCAACAAGGTAATGCTCGACAGTCTCGCTGCCGCCTATGCCGAAATGAAAAAGCTGCAAGGTGATGATCCGGCACAATGGCAGTGGGGCAAGCTGCACCACAACCTGATGGAGCATCCGCTGGCAGCCGTGGTGGATGACGCGACCCGCGCCAAACTGAATGTCGGGCCGCTGCCCAAGCACGGCGGCGCGTATTCGCCGAATCAATCGACCTATCGCGCCAGCGATTTCCGTCAGACCAACGGCCCGTCATTCCGGGTCGTGGTGGATGTCGGCAATTGGGATAACTCGAAGGTGGTCAATTCACCGGGGCAATCGGGAGATCCGGACAGCCAGCACTATCGCGATCTGGCCGACAAGTGGCTCAATGGCGAATATTTCCCGCTGCTGTATTCCCGTGCCGCCGTGGAGCAGGCCACGGTCGAACGCATCATGCTGGTGCCGGGAAAATAACCGGTAGCGGTTTATTTGCCGGCTGGCGTCAGATTCATCGACGCCAGCAATTTCTGCCTGACATAATCGCCGGCGCTGACCGGCGTGTATTTTTTAGGCTGGCTGTCGCTCCAGCAACTGGGCAGGCAATCCACCGTGGTGTCGTCACGCGGGCCGGTGAATGCCACCATCGACAGCCGTTGCGTACTGCCGGTCAGCGCCCGTGACGGGTTGATGACCCGGTGCAGCGTGGATTTCCAGCGGTCATTGGTCCAGCGCGCCATGAGGTCGCCGACATTGATGACAAAGCTTTTGCCGGTGGTCGGCGCATCATGCCATTGACCGTCCTGATCACAGATTTGCAAACCGCCGGGCGCGGTGTCCTGGCGCAAGATGGTCAGGCCGCCGTAATCATGATGGGCGCCATAGCGCAATTGCCCTGCCTGCGGCGCTTGTTCCTGATCGGGATAGTTGACGAAGCGCAGCGTCAGCGCCGGTTCTTCAAAGCCGCTGTCGAAATGATCCTCGTCCAGATCAAGCGCCAGCGCCGACATTCTCATCAGCCGGCGGGTCAGCGCCAGCATGGCGTCAAAATATCGGTTGATGTCGGTGGTCAGGCTGGCCGGTTGCGTCGGCCAGAAATTTCGGGAGCCGGTGCCGTTGCGTTCGCTTTGCAGCGCCACGAACACCAGCGCTTCACACAAATCGGGCGGGGTTTCACCATGCAATGTGGCGGCCACGCTTTCGACCCCCATCGGCAAATAGCCCCGGCGTTGTTTCAGATCAGGCGAGGCCCAGGCCATTTTCTGGTCGCGCGCAAACTGAAAGAAGGCTTTGGCACTGTCATACACCGACGTCACGAGAGCATCATCGACGCCATGATTGACGATGGTGCAAAAGCCGGTGCGTTCGAAGGCTTCGCCGAAGCGGCGCGCCACTTGCCGGCGGGCGGCGGCGTCGCCGTGAATGAAGCCGGTCATGTCGATGACCGGAATGTGCAGCGATGTCATGGGCTTCCTCAGGTGATGGCAGGGAACGGGTTGGAGTGGCGTCCGGCGCGGAAATTCCCGGTTGCCGGACCAGCGGTCACCTGGCCGATGTCAGGTGACCAGGCTCAGCCAGAATGGAATGGTCACGGCCGATACCAGCGTCCCCAGCGATATCAGGAAGGCGGTAATCGGACCATTGCCACCCATGCGGGCGGCGAGGATATAACAGCTTGAGGCGGTCGGCAGCGAACAAAACAGCACCACGATCTGCAATTGCAGCGGCGGCAAGCCGATCCAGCGGCCGAGTACATAAGCCACGGCCGGAATCGCCATCAGCTTGATCGCGGTAAAGTACAGCGCCATCAGCTTGCCCTCGCGCAAACCGGACAGGCGCAGCCCGGCGCCCACCATCAGCAGGCCCAGCGCAATCGACGCACTGCCCAGACGCGACAATACTGCGCCGGCCACTTCCGGTACCGGCAAGCCGGACAGACTGTAGAGCAGGCCGGTGCCGGTCGCGATCAGCAAAGGATTCTTGCGCAACTCGGTGAGTACGTTGCCGCTCTTGTGCGCCAGCGCATGGACTGCCGCCATATTGCAGATCGGTACCCCGAAACCAAGCAGCAGCGCCATCAGGCCGACGCCTTCTTCACCGGCCAGCCGCGACGCAATCGCCAGCGCGATATAGGAATTGAAGCGAAACGCGGTTTGCATGCCGGATTCATAAATCATCGGCCCGACCTTGATGAAGGGTTTGCCGATCCAGGTCAGGGCAATCCCGGCCAGCAACGCCAGCACGCCGACTTGCAACAGTTGGCCGGTGGTTTCCAGATGCAGTTGCAGACGCGCGGTGGAGTAAAACAGCAAGGCCGGGAACAACAGGTAATACACCATCTTTTCCATGCCGGCCCAGAACGCATCGCCCCAGTCGGTAATGCGATAAATGATCACGCCCAGCAGGATCAGGGAAAAGTCGGGTAGGAGCAGGGTGCCGATATGCATGGGATGCTTATTTCAACAGACGCGCCAGTTCAACTGCGGTCTTGACATTCATCTTGTCAAAAATATGTGCCCGGTGGACTTCTACCGTGCGCATGCTGATGCCGAGTTCATCGGCGATGACTTTATTCATTTTGCCGGCCAGGATCAGATCCAGCACTTCACGTTCACGACTGGACAGCGCTTCCAGGCGTTCGCGGATGGCATCTTGCTCGCCGGTTTCGCGCGAGGCCTGCAGCGCCTCCAATACCCGGTCCATCAATTGATTGTCGTTGAATGGTTTTTCAAAAAAATCGAAAGCGCCGTTCTTGAGCATGTCGACTGCCATCGGTACGTCGCCGTGACCGGTCAAAAAAATCACCGGACGCCGGCGCGTGATGCCGCGTGCCGCCAGCAGATCGAACAAGGCAACGCCGCTCATGGCCGGCATGCGCACATCGAGCAGGATGCATTCACCAGCGGCGTCAAATTCGCCGCCGCGCGCCATGGCTTGCAGGAATTCGTCACCGCTGGCATACGCGACTGCGGCAATGGCGCGCGATTGCGCAAGCCAGGTAAGCGAGTCACGGATGATTTCTTCGTCGTCAACTATGTGTAGCATCTCAGGTCGTGGTGGCGGAACTGTGTGCCGGCAGGGAGAAACGGAAGATTGTACCCCCTGTCGGATTGTCGGCATAGGTCAGCGTGCCGCCGTGAAACTCAATCGTGGTGCGGCAGATATTGAGTCCCATGCCCATGCCGTCAGCCTTGGTCGAGAAAAACGGCGAGAACAGGCCGGCAGCCACATCGGGCGGAATGCCATGGCCCTGATCAATCACCGAAACCACGACTGACTGATGGGATGCGGTATCGCTGTCGAGCGCGGCGGTAATACGCAGAATGCGGCGCTCCGGCACATTCGAGGCCATCGCCTGAATCGCATTGCGGGTCAGGTTGAGCAGTACCTGTTCCAGCAGCACGGCATCGCCCAGTACGGCGGGCAGGCTGGCCGGAATCACGGTCTGGATCACCACGAAGAACGGTTGCGCCTGCAATTCGATCAGGGGCGAGATGTTGTCGACGATGGTCTTGATCAGGACCGGGTGGCGTTCCGGCGTCCGCTTCTTGACGAATTGATGGACGCTGCGAATCACATGGCCGGCGCGTTGCGCCTGCGCTTTGATTTTCTCCAGCGCCGGTTGCAATGCTGCCGGATCGGCACGGCCGCTTTGCATCATGTTGAGCGCGCCGGTGGTGTAGCTGGAGATGGCGGCCAGCGGTTGATTCAATTCATGCGCCAGCGTCGACGCGATTTCACCCATGCTGGCCAGCCGGGCGCCGGCTTGCAGGCGTTCTTCCTGTTTGCGATTCAGGTCTTCCACCCGGCGCCGGTCGGAGACATCCAGAATCGAACCCATCCAGCCGGTGTGCCGGCCATTGTCATCTACCAGCGGCGATTCGAAAATCAATACCGGAAAGCGTTCGCCGTCGCGACGCTGAAAAATCGTTTCGAACTGCGGTGTGACGCGGCCCGCCAATACTTTGGTGAAGCGTTCCTGATATTCATCCATGGCTTCCGGCGCCCAGTACGGCATCGGCGGAATCTTGCCGACCAGTTCCGCGGCGTTGTAACCGACCATTTTGCAAAATGCCGGATTGACATAGGTGATGCGGCCTTCCAGATCGCGCGCGCGCATGCCGGTGACCAGCGAGTTTTCCATCGCCGTGCGGAACGAGACCTCGTGCTGCAATGCGCCTTCGGCGGTGAGGCGGCGGCTGATGTCGCGCCACAGCGCCCACAAGCTCCACAGCAAGCCGAGCGACAGCACGATCACCGAACCGACCAGCAAATTCGGCAGCAGTTTGGGCGCGCTCTTGGTGCTGTTGGTTTGCAGGCGCAAGGTGACGCCCGGCAGTTCCAGTTCGCGCCGGTGGGTGTAGACGCTCAGGCCGGGACCGCCGGCAGTGCGTCGCGCCACCACTTTGTCGTCGATATCGGTCAGCGTGATTTCATTATCCTGAGCAAACCACCATGGCACCATTTCATTGAGTACGCGCGACATCGAATAACTGGCGACCAGGCTGCCGACGTAATGCTGATCCCGAAACAAGGGGATGTGATAGTCCATCAGGGTCGGCTCGGCGATGCCGGGCGGAATCGCCGGCGCACTATATAAAGGGCGGCGGATGTTGCGCGAGTGCTCTTCGGTTTCTTGCGACGGTGCTGACAACTGGTCGCGCGAGATCGGGTAGTCATCGGTGGAGGCTACCGGTTTGCCGTGGACATCGAACCAGGTCACGCGATACAGCTCGCGATTGTTGCGCAGCAGTGCATTGAGGCGGCCGCGGAACTGCTCCTTGTTGAGATGGCCGTTGACGATTTCGCTGCCGATCAGGCGCATGCTTTCGTCGTCGCGGCTCAGTTGGAAGCGGATCGCCTGTTCCACCCACAGCGAATCGGCGATCAGTTGCTCCTGCCGTTCACTCGACTCCATGCGCTGGGCCTGCTGCGGCAGCCAGATCAGCGTCAGCAAAAACAACAGCACCAGCAAAATCGGAATCAGCCAGCGCAACAGGTGGCGGCGATGGGAAATGTCGGCGGCAGGAGGGGAGAGTAAGGGCGTATTCATGGCGCCGGTAGCGGGTCGGTGGCTGCGTCAGGCGTTAGTTTATCGCGCATGGCGTGGGCTGGCGGGTGTATTTCACATTCGGGTCTGCTTTCGCAGGCGCTTGGTTTGCTGCGTCGCAGCAAGAAATTATTGTGGCCGATTGTGGTTTTCCACAGTTGTGGGAAGGGGGTTGCTTGATCACAATGCGCCACGGGTCAGTTTACTGACTAATACCTGACTATCCAAATTAATTCTATAAACCAATATGGGGACAACGATGAAACTGAAATCATTGATTTTTGCGCTTTCGGCTGCCGCAATCATTTCCGGCAACGCCTTCGCACAAGCGCCTATCGTCATCAAGTTCAGCCACGTGGTGGCCAATGACACGCCCAAGGGCAAGGCCGCAGAGCGTTTCAAGGAACTGGCGGAAAAGGCCACCAAGGGCCGTGTCAAGGTAGAACTCTATCCGAACAGCACCTTGTACAAAGACAAGGAAGAGCTGGAAGCGCTGCAACTGGGCGCGGTGCAAATGCTGGCGCCATCGCTGGCCAAGTTTGGTCCGCTGGGCGTGAAAGAATTCGAAGTATTCGACTTGCCTTACATTTTCCCGAGCAAGGAAGTGCTGTATCGCGTGACCGAAGGTCCGATCGGCAAGGATCTGTTCAAGAAGCTGGAGCCTAAGGGCATCACCGGTCTGGCTTACTGGGATAACGGCTTCAAGGTCATGTCGGCCAACAAGCCGCTGCACGTGCCGGCCGATTTCCGTGGTCTGAAGATGCGTATCCAGTCGTCCAAGGTGCTCGATGCACAAATGCGCGCACTGGGCGCCAACCCGCAAGTGTTGGCGTTCTCCGAAGTCTATCAGGCGCTGCAGACCGGCGTGGTTGACGGCACCGAGAATCCGCCATCGAACCTGTACACCCAGAAGATGCATGAAGTGCAGAAGCACGTGACCGTTTCGGATCACGGCTATCTGGGCTACGCCGTGATCGTCAACAAGAAGTTCTGGGATGGTTTGCCGGCCGATATCCGCAGCGCACTGGAAGGCGCGATGAAGGATTCGACCAAGTACGCCAACGCGATTGCACAACAAGAAAACGATGCTGCATTGGCTGCCGTTCAAAAGACTGGCAAGACCACCATCTACCGTCTGAACGACAAGGAAAAGGCGGAATGGCGCAAGGCCTTGGTGCCAGTGCAAAAGCAGATGGAAGATCGCATCGGCAAGGAATTGATCGCTTCGGTCAACAAGGAAGCGGCAGCATTGGGTCAAAAGTAATTTAACAAAAAGCTTGCAGGTCGACGGTGTTGCTTGCCGTCGGCGGCAAATGGAAACGACGAGGGCCGGCTTCATGACCGGCCCTTTTTGAGGCAGGAGACTTTATGCTGAAATTTCTCGACCATTTGGAAGAATGGCTGATTGCATTCCTGATGGCGGCCGCAACCGTCATCATCTTCGTCGCGGTGGTCCACCGCTACGCATCCGGTTTGCCGATTCCCTGGCTGCAGGATGAGCTGATTCAGATCAACACCAGCTGGGCCCAGGAACTGTGTATTTTCATGTTCGTCTGGATGGCCAAGTTCGGTGCTGCTTATGGTGTGCGTACCGGTATCCACGTCGGCGTCGATGTGTTGATCAATCGCATGAACACGCCATGGCGCAACAAGTTCGTGGTGCTGGGTTTGCTCGCCGGCGCATTGTTTACCGGCATCGTCGGTACCCTCGGTGCCGAGTTCGTGTGGGAAATCAGTCAGCACTCGAGCACGTCCGAAGTGCTGGAAATCCCGATGTGGATGGTCTACATGGCCGTGCCGCTCGGTTCTTATCTGATGTGTTTCCGTTTCCTGCAAGTCGCCTGGAATTTCATCAAGACCGGTGAGTTGCCTAAACATGACCATGCTTACGTCGAAGGCATCGACGAAGAAGTCAAAGGAGAAAAAGCATGAACGCGGCCATTATTTTTGTCTTGCTGTTCGGCTTGATGCTGACCGGCATGCCGATTTCGATCTCGCTCGGTCTGACGGTGCTGACATTCCTGTTCGCAATGACCGACGTGCCGATCCAATCGGTGGCGTTGAAGTTGTTTACCGGGATCGAGAAGTTCGAAATCATGGCGATCCCGTTCTTCATTCTGGCGGGTAACTTCCTGACCCACGGTGGCGTGGCGCGGCGCATGATCAATTTCGCGACCTCCATGGTCGGTCACTGGCACGGCGGTCTGGCACTGGCCGGCGTAATGGCTTGCGCCTTGTTTGCGGCGGTGTCGGGTTCGTCGCCTGCGACCGTGGTGGCGATTGGCTCGATTATCTTGCCAGCGATGGTGCGTCAAGGCTTCCCGAACAAGTTCGGTGCCGGTGTGATCACTACTTCGGGCGCACTGGGGATTCTGATTCCGCCTTCCATCGTGATGGTGATGTATTCGGTGTCGACCAATACCTCCGTCGGCAAGCTGTTCATGGCTGGCGTGGTGCCGGGTCTGATGCTGGCTTTCCTGCTCGGTCTGACGACCTGGTATCTGGCCCGCAAGCATAACTATCCGCGTCTGCCAAAAGCGACCTGGGCTGTGCGTTTCGCAGCATTCCGCAAGAGCGGCTGGGGCTTGTTCCTGATCGTGATCGTGATGGGCGGTATTTATACCGGTGTCTTCACCCCGACCGAAGCAGCGGCAATGGCGGCGGTATATGCCTTCATCATCGCGGTGTTCGTGTACAAGGACATGAGCCTCAAGCAAGTGCCGAAGGTCTTGCTGGATTCGGCTTCGATGTCGGCGATGCTGTTGTACATCATCACCAACGCGGTCTTGTTCTCGTTCCTGGTGACCAGTGAAAACATTCCGCAGGCAATGGCGGCCATGATCACCGACAGCGGTCTCGGTCCGATTACCTTCCTGCTGGTGGTCAACGTCTTGCTGTTGCTGGCCGGTAACGTCATGGAGCCATCCTCGATCGTGCTGATCATGGCACCGATTCTGTTCCCGGTGGCCATGAAGCTGGGCATCGATCCGGTCCACTTCGGTATCCTGATCGTGGTCAATATGGAAGTCGGCATGTGCCATCCGCCAGTCGGTTTGAATCTGTATGTGGCATCCGGCATTACCAAGATGGGCATTACCGAGCTGACGGTGGCAGTGATGCCATGGCTGCTGACGATGCTGGCCTTCCTGGCGCTGGTGACCTATGTACCGCAAATTTCGCTGTGGTTGCCTAACCTGATTTACAACTGATCCATGTGCTCTGCCCCCGTGTGAAAGCGAGGGCAGAGCAGAATTTTTATCAGCAGGAAATATTGCTGAAAAGAATGTTTTGGATGTCAGAAAAAAATGCTTTTAATGCGACGAAACTGCTGTTAAAGTGCGTCCTTTGCTCGACTGGCCGCAGACAATTCGGGGCAGCGTCGATCTATCAGAATTTATAGCGGGTGATGCATAACAAACGGTATTGATACCGGGGATACTGAGGAGACGCTTGCTCAATTGAAGCTGTTTAAACAGCCGGAGCATGCAAGAAATATTTGAGGCGCATCGCAAGATGCGCCTTTTTGTTTGGGCGCGCGCTTTGTGGACTGTTGCTGCGCCGCGCCCCGCACTGCCGTCAACCCAGCACGCGCAGTCCGTCCGGGGTGTGAATCTCGGCTCGCAAATACGGCGCTTGCCCCGCTGCCGGTGCGGAGATCAGAATATCGTCTTGCAAACCGATCAATGCCAGACTCCGCATGATATCCACCGCCTGGGCATGAAACCCTTGCAGGCGGTGCAGGGTGCAGGCGCTTTCTTGCAAATTGGCGGCCGGATGGCTGGGGGTATGCCATTCGATCAGCGTCGGCATCACACCGTCGAGCGGGAAGCGGCCATCGGCCGGAATCGTGATCAACCAGTTCAGCGTGCCGCGACTCATGCTTTCCACCGGACCGACATCAACCGGGGACGCCGCCACGGCGGCGGCAATGTTGTTGGTGCGCACCACCCAGCCGGCCAGACGCGGCGGCGAGCCGGCATGCAGCGCGTCCATGCCGAACCAGCGCGGACGATCCGGTTTGGGTGCGGCCGGATTGACCGCGATCACTTCCAGATAGAAATCCGGTCCGAGCCGCAGCAGCGCATTGTGGGTACCCATGCGCACATGTTCGCCGCCGTTCTGCAGCGATACGCCGAGCGTGCGCTCGACCCAGGCGACGCCGTCGGCCAGCGTGAAAGCCGTGACGACCAGGTGATCAGGATGAGCAGCGTGCATGAAGACTCCTTGAAAGTAAAAATGAAAATGCGCGGCGCGCTGTCTTGTGCATTTGCAATGCAGTGCGCGCCGATATGCTTAAATAGCGCATTGGTCCGTTTGAAACAGATGGTGACATGAAGCATACACAAGCCAGCGATATTTTTTCTGCCGTCGTGCATACGCCGTTTGGCGGTGTGGGGATCCGCACCGAGGCCGGCGTGGTGCAAGAACTGGTTTATCTGCCGCGACATGTTGACGAAAAACCGGCAGAAAACGCGCTGGCGGAAAAGGCTGCGCGCCAGATCGCGCGTTATCTCAAACAACCGGACTTTCGTTTCAATTTGCCACTGGCGCCGGCCGGCAGTGCATTTCAGCAAAAAGTGTGGACCGCGATTGCCGCCATTCCGCGCGGACAGGTGCGCACTTACGGGCAAATCGCCAAATTTGTACAGTCGGCACCGCGTGCGGTCGGTCAGGCTTGCGGCGCCAACTGGTATCCCCTGGTCATTCCATGCCACCGGGTGACGGCAGCCGGCGGACTGGGCGGCTTTTCGCATCACGATGATGAGGATGGTTTTCATCTCGGCGTCAAACGCTGGTTGCTGGCACATGAAGGCGTGACGGGTTACTGATGGCGACCGCGAAGCCCGCAGCGGATGCCAGACCGGCAAAGCCAGCCAAGCCAGCCAAGGCACCGGTGGCAGCAAAAACAGTGAAAACCCGGCAACCGGTCAGCAGCGCCCGGGCCCCGGCGATTCAGGCCAGCGGTGCCAGTCAGAGTGCCATCGACGAATTTTGTGACACCCTGTGGCTGGAAGACGGGCTGGCCAAAAATTCGCTGGAAGCTTACCGGCGCGACATGACCTTGTTTGCCCACTGGTTGCAGACCCAGCGCAGCAAGGACTTGCTGGACACCGACGCCACCGATGTGCTGGCGTATTTTTCGGCGCGCCATGCCGATACCAAGGCCAGTTCATCCAATCGCCGGCTGGCGGTGTTGAAACGGTTTTTCCTGCTGGCGTTGCGACAAAACAAGATCAGTGTTGATCCCTGTCTCAAAATGCGCTCGGCCAAACAACCGCAGCGCTTCCCCAAAGTATTGTCGGAAGCGCAGGTCGAGGCCCTGCTGGCGGCGCCTGATTGCGGCACACCGCTGGGTTTGCGTGACCGCACCATGCTGGAACTGATGTATGCCAGCGGCTTGCGGGTGTCGGAACTGGTATTGCTGAAATCGGTTGAAGTCGGCATGAATGAAGGCGTGCTGCGGATTACCGGTAAAGGCAACAAAACGCGGCTGGTGCCGTTTGGCGAAGAGGCGCGCAGCTGGATCGAGCGCTATCTGCGCGAGGCGCGGCAGCAGATTCTGGCCGGGCAGGTAGATGATGCCTTGTTCGTGACGGCGCGCGGCGGCGCCATGACGCGCCAGATGTTCTGGACCCTGATCAAGAAACATGCGCTGCGGGCCGATATCCGGGCGCCGCTGTCGCCGCATACCTTGCGCCATGCGTTTGCCACGCATCTGCTCAATCACGGTGCCGATTTGCGGGTGGTGCAATTGCTGCTCGGCCATGCCGATATTTCCACTACCCAGATTTACACCCATGTGGCGCGCGAGCGGCTCAAAAAATTGCATGCCGAACATCATCCGCGTGGCTGATCTGCCGCGCCGTGCCGGCGACGCCGGCGAAATGTGCGGCGCATATCGGCAAACCGGATTTCTTGCGGCATAATGTGCGCCACATGAGCAAACATATTTCCGAGACCCCGGCGACGCAATTCTTGCGGCGGCACGGTGTCGTTTTCAGCGAACATCCCTACCCATATGAAGAACACGGCGGCACGGCAGTATCGGCGCGCGAACTGGGGGTGCCTGAGCACAATGTGATCAAGACGCTGGTGATGCAGGATGAAGCGGCCAAGCCGTTGCTGGTGCTGATGCATGGCGACCGCAAGGTGTCCACCAAGAATCTGGCGCGGCAGACGGCGCGCAAAAGCATCGAGCCTTGCAAGCCGGAAGTGGCGAATCGTCATTCTGGGTTCCTGATCGGCGGCACGTCGCCGTTCGGCACCAAAAAGGTGATGCCGGTATATGTCGAGGAAAGTATCCTCGGGCTCGACAAAATTTATATCAACGGCGGCCGGCGCGGTTATCTGGTGGGGATCGCCCCGGCCGTCATTACGACGGTATTGCCGGCCACGGCAGTGCATTGCGCGTTGGAAGAATGAATGGATATTCCGGTTGCGGCCGGCGTGGCCGCAGTTGCATAAATCAATAAAGAGGATGAGATGAATACAGTATTGTTCGTGATTGCGGCGTACCTGATCGGTTCGGTGTCGTTTGCCGTGGTGGTCAGCAAAGGCTTTGGCCTGGCCGATCCGCGCACCTACGGCTCGAAAAATCCGGGCGCCACCAATGTGCTGCGCAGCGGCAACAAGGCGGCAGCGGCGCTGACCTTGCTTGGCGACGGCTTCAAGGGCTGGCTGGCGGTCTGGCTGACGATCCGGTTCGGACCGCAGTTCGGTGTCGGCGACAGCGGTACCGCACTGGTGGTGCTGGCAGTCTTTCTGGGCCATTTGTGGCCGGTATTTTTCCGTTTCGTCGGCGGCAAGGGCGTGGCCACGGCACTCGGCATTTTGCTGGCGCTCAATCTGTGGCTCGGCGTTGCGACCCTGATCACCTGGCTGGCAGTGGCGTATGCCTTTCGCTATTCATCGCTGGCGGCATTGATTGCCAGTATCTTTGCCCCGTTTTATTACGGCCTGTTGTTCGGCAGTGCCGACGGTATCTTGCTGGCCGTGCTGGCGATGAGTGCGCTGCTGATCTTCCGCCATCGCAAGAATATTGCCAATCTGCTGACCGGCAAGGAAAGCCGCATCGGCGGCAAGAAGAACAAGTAATACAAATAATTTTCTACGCCGGAATCGCTATCTCATCAAGCGGCCAGCGCGGCCGCACGCTGAACGCGTAATCGCGTTTGGCGGCTTGCGGATGCTGTTGCAAGCGCATCGCGCCGGCAAACGCAATCATGGCGCCGTTGTCGGTGCAAAATTCCAGTTCCGGATAAAACACCTGATAGCGGCGCTTGGCCGCTGCGGCATTGAGACCTTCGCGCAACTGTTTGTTGGCGCCGACGCCGCCGGCGATCACCAGCCGCTTCATGCCGGTATGTTTGAGGGCACTCATGCACTTGGCGACCAACACTTCCACCATCGCATCAACGAAGGCGCGTGCAATATTGGCCTTGTCCTGTTCGCAGACATTGCCAGGGTGATTCTTGACGACCGTCAGCACGGCAGTCTTGAGCCCGGAAAAACTGAAGTCGAAATTCTTGGAATGCAGCATCGGGCGCGGCAGCTGATAGGCGCCCGGATCGCCGAATTCAGCCATGCGCGAAATCGCCGGACCGCCCGGATAACCGAGACCCAGCAATTTGGCCGATTTATCGAATGCTTCGCCGGCGGCGTCATCCAGCGTTTCACCGAGCAAGGTATAGCGGCCGACACCTTCGACCTGCATCAATTGCGTATGACCACCGGACACCAGTAGCGCGACAAACGGAAATTCGGGCGGATTGGATGACAGCAGCGGCGACAGCAAATGGCCTTCCAGATGATGCACGCCGAGCATCGGCTTATCCAGCGCCAGTCCCAGTCCGCTGGCGATCGAGGCACCCACCAGCAAGGCGCCGGCCAGTCCCGGGCCTTGGGTATAGGCAATGGCGTCGATGGCCTGCGGCGTGATGCCGCTGTCGCTCAATACCTGACGCAATAACGGCATGGCGCGCCGGACATGATCGCGCGAAGCCAGTTCCGGCACCACGCCACCGTATTCCTGATGCATGGCGATTTGCGAGTACAGCGCGTGGGCGAGCAAACCTTTTTGCGTGTCGTACAGCGCAAAACCGGTTTCATCGCAGGAAGATTCAACACCAAGAACAATCATTGAGGGAGCCAGACAGTTGAGGGCGCACGCAAATGCGCCGGAAAGCCCCTATTGTAAAGGAAAGCCGCCGTTCTCACGGGGCTCGCCGCAGAGGACAAGCTGGCCGGCTTTGGTGTAACCTTTGCGCAATTGAAAAACGTGGTGGCAGAAATGACTGAAATGTTGGCAACGGCTCGCTTTATCAAAGAAATCGGGCGCGGCAAGGATGGCGCGCGCAGTCTGGTGCGCGAAGACGCGCGCTTGTTGTATCAGGCCATGCTGGATGGTCGGGTGTCCGATCTGGAGCTCGGCGCGATTTTACTGGCGATGCGCGTCAAAGGTGAGTCGGTGGAAGAAATCGCCGGCTTTCTCGATGCCGCAGAAGATTCATTGCAAAAATTGCAGGCGCCGGCCGCAGCCTTTGCGCCGGTGGTGATTCCCAGTTACAACGGCTCGCGTCACATGGCCAATCTGACGCCATTGCTGGCGTTGCTGCTGGCCAGGGAAGGTGTGCCGGTGCTGATGCATGGCGTGACCCATGATCCGCAACGCATTACCAGTGCCGAGATTTTTGCCGAGCTGGGATTGCCCGCCGCCGCCGATGTGGCGCAGGCCGAACAAGCCATGGCACGACGCCAGCCGGTGTTCATGCCGATTCAGGTGCTGGCGCCGAAGATGGAACGTCTGCTGGCGATGCGACGCATACTCGGGGTCAGAAACTCAACCCATACGCTGGTCAAGATCATGCAGCCGTTTACCGGCCCGGCGCTGCGCCTGACTTCCTATACCCATCCTGAATACTTCGAGATGCTGACGCGCTATTTCAGCGACGCCGCGCCGCATGCGCGCGGCGATGCGTTCCTGATGCGCGGCACCGAAGGTGAAACCGTTGCCAATGCCCGCCGGGCACAGCAGATTGACTGGTTCCATGCAGGCCAATGCCAGATGCTGGTGGCCAAACAGAGTGTGGCCGAGGAATTGCCCGATTTGCCGTCAGAGCGAGATGCTGCCGCGACGGCGCGCTGGACCGAAGCCGTCATGCGCGGCGACAAACCGGTGCCGGCGGCAATTGCGGAGCAGGTCGCGCATTGCCTGGCGGTGGCGGCAGCTATTCGCCAGCGCGGAGGTTGAAAAGGGGTTGGTTGTCGGCGGATTGCGTCTGGGTACTTTGGACGAATGCCAGAATGACTTCCTTGACGATCTTGCGCTGCTGGGCCGGCAGGTTGATGAAGGCCTCAAAGGTTTCCCGTTCCCGGTAAAACACCGCATCGTCCCAGCGCCGGCTGCGGCGTTCGATGCGCTTGCCGATATCGTCGCCGAAGCGCAGGTGTTGCGGGGTCACCATCAGCCACTCGGCCAGCGTTTCCAGTTTGTCCTGTTTGGGGAAGGTCTGTCCCAGCAGCCAGCGCCTTACGCCATGCAAGGTCATGGGCTTGCCCCAGTAACGCAAATTGAACTCGCGCTCCAGAACCGCCGGTTTGGGTTGGTAGCCGGATTTTTGCATTGCAGCGCGCAAACGTTCGGCAAATCTTTGGTTGGCATTTTCCATATGCACAAGTTACTTTGTTGCGCTATATGTTTGGTTACGCAGAATCTCCCTCTTGGTTACGCGTATCGCGTGACTTATGGTTGCCATCATTGCACGGCGTGAATTTTCTGCAGTTGGCATCGGTGACATTTCCGTAGTTCGATGATGCAAAACTGGCATCGTCTGGATTTGCCGCGACGATGCAGTCGGGCAGATGTTGTCAAAAAATCCGTGCGGCCTTGCCGCAGCGTGACGGCGAGAGCGGGGGGATTGTCAAAAAACCACTTTCCGGGCGTCGCCGCAATTGCGCATGTTTGCTGACCATGCGGCGATAAAAGCGCTAGAATAGGGCCCGGCAGAGAGTTGTGGTAAACCAATAACGAACAAACAGCAGCTTGGTCCACATGAGTATGATGACCGCTCTCCGCGCACCTCGTTCCCTTATTTGCAAAATCTGATGCGTTACCGGCGTATCAAACGGCTTATTGTTTTGAATGATTAGATTCATTTCGTCCCGCGCAGTTTGAAACGGAAGATGTCCCCTGATTTTGAGACTATGGCTGGTTCCTATAACCCATTGCTGATTTGTTTCTCCCTGTTCGTGGCGACGCTCGCTGCCTACACGGTGCTGGAAATCGCCGAACGCATCGCTGCACAGGAGACCCGACGTTACCGTCGGCTGTGGTTGAGCGGTGGCGCCATGGTGTTCGGCGTCGGCGTCTGGGCCACCCATCTGACCGGCATGCTGGCATTTCAATTGCCGATTGATGTGGCGTACGACGCTGTCATCACGATGGCCTCGCTGCTGCTGTCCGTCGGGGTGTCGTTCCTGCTGTTGCACATGTCGACCCAGCGGCGTCTGCGCTGGCCGCGTCTGCTCAGCGGCGGCATCGTCACCGGCATCGGCTTCGCATTGGTACATTACATGGGCATGGCATCGATGGAGATGCGGCCGCAGATTCACTATACCCGCTGGATGCTGGCATTCTCGCTGGCGTTTTCGGTGGTGTCGGCGATGCTGAGCATGCGCCTCATCTTCATGTTGAATTCGCGCAAGGCCGACAATCTGTGGCGGCGCGTGTCGGCGGCATTGCTGATTGCCTGCTCGATTTTCGGCCTGCACCTGATCGGCACCGCGGCGGCCACTTTTGCCGCAGACAGCAGTTCGGTGGCGATGGGCGGCATGGACAGCGACAATTTGCTGACCGCAGTGACGCTGGGCAGTCTGTTCGTGCTGATTGCGGCGCTCATTTTCAGCGGTGCGCAAAAAACCAAGGTGCTCAAGAAAATCGTCGGTCGCACCAATGACAAATTACTGCACTTCGCGACCCACGATGTGCTGACCGGTTTGCCTAACCGGGCCTTGCTGGCGGATCGGATTCAGCATGCAATCCACGTCTCCAGGCGCAGCGGCCTGTCGTTTGCCGTGTTGTTCATGGATCTCGACGGTTTCAAGGGCATCAATGATTCACTCGGGCATTCGGTGGGCGACAGTTTGCTGATCGCCGTCGGCCAGCGCATTCGCGATTGCATTCGCGGTGAAGACATGATTGCGCGGATTGGCGGCGATGAATTCGTGGTGGTCATGAGCAACCTGTCGTCGCCCGACGTGGTGGAAAATCTGGCCGAGAATATTCTGGGTGTCTTGCGGCAGGACTTCAAGCTCGATGACGCCACCTTGCGCGTCACTTCCAGCATCGGCATTGCGGTATTTCCGAACAGCGGCGAGACCGTGGACAGCCTGATGAAGAACGCCGATGCCGCAATGTATGAAGCCAAGCAGAGCGGCCGCAATACCTACCGCTTTTTCGAACCGGCCATGCATGCCAGCGCCATGCGTCATCTGAGCATTCGTCATGCCTTGCAGCAGGCAATCGAGGCGCAGCAACTGTCGCTGCACTTTCAGCCCAAATTTGAAGGCAATCAAAAAGTACTGACCGGCGTCGAGGCGCTGTTGCGCTGGCATCATCCGGAACTCGGTCACATGAGTCCGACGGAATTCATTCCGATTGCCGAGCGCTGCGGTCTGATCATTCCGATTGGTGACTGGGTGTTGCGCGAAGTGTGCGCACAGATTTTGCGCTGGGATGCGCTCGGTATGCCGCCGGTCAAGGTGGCGCTGAATCTGTCGCCATTGCAGATGCGCGCCGATCTGGTCGACAGCATTACCAGCGTGGTGGGGCAGGCCGGGATTGCGCCTCAGCGGCTGATGTTTGAAATCACCGAAACCGCGGCGATGAAGAACGTCGACAAGAATGCACAAATCATTACCGAGTTGCAGGCACTCGGCTACGCCATCTCCATCGACGATTTTGGCGCCGGTTATTCCAGCCTGGCCTACTTGCAGCAATTTCATTGCCGGCAAATCAAGATCGACCGCATTTTCACTTCACGGCTGGATCAGGAAGGGGACGCCGGGCTGGCGATCGTGTCAGCGATCATCGCGCTGGCGCATGCACTGAAGATGGAAGTGGTGGCCGAAGGCGTGGAAACCGAAGCGCAACTGGCCGCGTTGCAACGACTCGGCTGCGATCAGGTGCAGGGCTTTTTGCTGGGCCGTCCGGCACCGGCGACCGACATGCAGCAACTGTTCATGCCGCTGCAAGCCATCGCCTGAGCATTGGCGGAAATACCGTCGCAACGCAACGGGAATTCTTCAGCCGGGGCTGCTGCCCGCGCGGCGCTGAACCATGCGCAAATACCAGATCAGACAGATCGCCACCAGCCCCAGACTGGCGGCATTGCCGAGCCAGAAACCGGCGGCGCCATGCAACACGGACGGCGCCATGCCGAAGGGATCGAGCCCGAGCAGATAACCGCCACCCAATCCCAGACCCCACAGCGCCACTGCATAAATCACGGTCGGTATCACGGCGATTTTGTAGGCGCGCAGCACGAATGCGGTAGTGACTTGCAGCGAGTCGAACAACTGATAAAACGCAATATATAAAAACAGGGGCAGTGCGGCGGCAATGATGACCGGGTCCGGCGTGTAGGCGCGAATGATGTCCGCGCGCGCGAACCAGACCACGATGCCGATCAAGACTGACAACAAGGCCGACAGGCGAATCCCGGCCCATGCAATATGTTTGGCCTGATCCCACTGACGGGCGCCGATGGCTTGCGCTACCAGTGTGCCGGTGGCATTGGCCAGCGACAGCGGCAACATGTAGAGCACGCTGCCGACGTTGGCGGTAATCTGATGTCCGGCCACTGCGGTGGCGCCGAGGCGGGCAATAAAGATCGCCATCAGGGTGAAGGCCGTGACTTCAATGAAATAACTCAAGCCCATCGGAATGCCGAGGATCAGCAAGCGGCGCTGAGTCGCCCACAAGGGTTTGACGAAGCCGCCGCCGAAGACATGCAATTGGCGATACAAAGGCGCGGCGCGCACCAGTCCCCAACTGCACAGCAACATCAGCCAGGCAATCAGGCTGGTGGCGATGGCGCAGCCGGGGCCGCCGAATGCCGGGATGCCAAAGGCGCCGAAGATGAACAGGGCGTTGAGCGGGATCTTCAATGCCAGTCCGATCAGCTGGATGGCCATTACCATCTTGGGCCGGCCGATGGCGGTATTGAGTGCGGCATAGACGCGAAAGCCGAGCGTGGCCGGCAGCGCCAGCGCTTCAATTCGCAGATACAAGGTGGCTTTCTCGGCCAACTCTGGCGAGGCCTGGGCGAAGGTCAGCAGTGCCGGCGCGAATATCAGCACCACGCAGCCGACACAACTGAGGAAAAATGCCAGCCACAATCCCTGCTTCACTTCATGGCCGATGGCGCTCAGCTTTTTGGCACCGAATAACTGACCGATGGTCGGCAGCAAGGCTTGCAGTACCCCGGACAGGCCAATGAATACACTGACGTAAATCGATACCCCGAGTGCCAGTGCCGCCAGATCCATGGCCGAAAAGCGCGACACCATGGCGGTATCGATGACGCCGTTGGCGATCAGCGCCAACTGGCCGATCAGAATCGGCCAGGCCAGTGACGCAATGCGAGAAGTGTGTGAACGAATACCGGACATGCAGCGTGAAGCCTGTTCTGACAATGGATAATGAATGCGAACGCCGGCGCCGGCATCCAGTGCCAGGATCCGGCGCAGCAGGGTAGTGATGGCGGCAACCGCAGTGCGGCTGCCGGCAATGACCGGTTAATTGCCGATGCGGCGATACAGGCGGAACCGTTCATCGCGATCGGACGGACGGCGGCCTTCCCACAACAATTGCCAGTTGCCTTCATATTGCCGCAGCATCTGCGAGGCATTCTGGTTGTCGATACTATCTTGCAACAGCAGGAAGTCGCAGCGCAGATTGGGTCGGTCTTCAAAGCGCACATTGCCGAAATAGGCGAACGATGCGCGCTGGGCCGGACCGACATTGGTATCGACGCATTGCTTGACCGGCGGCAATTTCTCGGCGATCTGATGGGCCACGCCGGCATAGCTCTTGCCGTAATTGATCCACGGCAGCCACAGTGTCATCAGCAAGACCCAGCACAAGATCACGCCACCGGAAGACAACACCACGGCGCGCCACAGGACCGATGGCCGGCGCGAAATGCGCCAGTGCACCAGCATGATCCAGAAAATCGAGGCCATCACGGCAATCGCCAGCGCGATCATGTTGAAGCCGGGTTTGTAACCGGGCGCCAGCTTGAACGCATTTTTCGCGATCTGTGCCGGCCAGCCGGTTTCCTTGGCGATCCAGCCGATCCAGATAAAAGCGGCGCAGGTGGTCAGGGTCATCACCGAGAACCAGTCCACCGCATTGATGGCGCTGCGTTTCATGGTCGGCAGGCCGAATGCTGCCAGAATCGCCAGCGACGGCAACAGCGGCAACAGAATGCCTTCTTCGCTGTGGACGTTGAGCAAGACCAGAATTGTCAGCGGAATCAGGAACGCCAGCGGCAGTGCAATATGCAGCGAACGCGCTTGCCGGCGCCAGGCATAGACTGCCCAGCCGGCAAATGGCCATGCCGGCCAGGCAAACCAGACGCCGTATTTGATGAAGAATTTGAATGCGGTCCAGGTCGGCCAGTTGAGCTGATAGATATTCCAGCTCATCCAGGTATCGAACTGATCTGCTGCTTCGGGCAACAAGGCGCGGATCGACAAGACCCACACTGCGCACAACAACAGCCCGGCAGGCAGGGTAATGAACAGCAGCGAGGTCAGCAACTGGCGGTCGCGGATGACGGCGAGTATCAGCAACGCCAGCATCAGACCCACCGGCAACAGCCAGCCGTGCGTCAAGACCAGCAGGCCAAGGGTCAGGCCGAGCGTCATCGCGTGATAACGGCGACCGGTATCGAACACGCGCACGGCACTGTAAAGCGCATACGCAACCAGTGCGATTTGCAGCGTCTTGGCGCTGGTTTCGTGGCTGTGCAGCAGCAGGCCGAGGAAGCCGAGATAGATCAGGAATGCGCCGTCAGCCAGCGTGCGCCCGAAGTCTTTGGGCTCGGGCTGGCCGCCGAAGGCGAGCTTGAGCGGTTGCGCTTCACTGCGCCGGCCGAGCAGATAGGTGGCATACCAGATCGACAGCGAGCCGACCAGAAAGCAGATGATGGTTGAAATCCGGGCCGCCAGCGGATCGCTGAGCAGCCAGCCAAACAATTTGATGCAGATCGCGCCGAGCCAGTAGGCCAGCGGGCTTTCGGCCGGCATGGCGAGCCCGGCAATGTTCGGCGCCAGCCAATCCTGCAAGTTGCCGTGCGCCATGGTCCACATGATGCCGAAACTGATGGCGTCATCATTTTTCCACGGATCGCGCCCGATCAGGCCCGGCAGAATATAGAGCAAACCGAGCGCCAGCAGGCCCCAGCGTGGCAGGGCATTGGTTGCAGCGGCAGGCAGGCGGACAGGCTTCATCAAGGTGTTATTGCTCTTGTTCGGGTTTTGCGGACGGGCAAGTCCGGCACGCAGGTGCACTGTTGGAGTGCAAATGTTGCCAAGGATTTCTTGCTGGCGTTATTGTGCAGCAAAACGCTGTTAATTGTTGTATCCGGAATGTATTACCCTGCCGGCGACGCGGTAATGTGCGGTCGCGACAGGCCGCAGGAACTGGCGGTGAAAAGCAAAAAAGGCAGCCGGAGCTGCCTTTTAAGCGACGCGCAATAATTAACCTGCTGCGATTTGTGTCTTCGAGCCAACGGCGCCGAATTTTTGACGGAATTTCTCGACGCGACCTGCGGTATCGACAATCTTGTGCTTGCCGGTGTAGAACGGGTGCGATTCGGAAGAAACTTCAATCTTCACCAGTGGGTATTGCTTGCCTTCGAATTCAACGGTTTCACGCGTTTGAATGGTCGAACGTGTCAGGAATTTGAAGTCGTTCGAAACGTCGTGGAACAAAACTTCACGGTAATCAGGATGGATGCCAGCTTTCATGTGTGCCTCTGTAAGTTTGGGTAGCCAATCGTCACTTCGTCGGTCGTCTTGCTTCTTGACCCGATTGCCGATCACTTGCCAACGGTGAAAAGTCCGAAATTATACAATAAAACCGCCGCCGGACACGATTCCGACGCATTTGCCCGCAGTTTTGTTGCATCTGCGAGAACCCGGCGGCGAAAAAAATCCGGCCGCAGCCGGATTTTCCTGTCGGTATCGCTACCGCCATGCGCGCGTGCGGGATCAGTTGCCGCGGCGCATCATGTCGAAGAACTCCAGATTGTTCTTGGTCGACTTCATCTTGTCGAGGATGAACTCCATCGCTTCGATTTCGTCCATGCCGTACAGCAGCTTGCGCAAGACCCAGATCTTTTGCAGCTGGTCCGGCTTGATCAGCAACTCTTCGCGGCGGGTGCCGGACTTGTTGAGGTTGATTGCCGGATAGACACGTTTTTCAGCCAGACGACGTTCCAGATGCACTTCCATGTTGCCGGTGCCCTTGAATTCTTCGTAGATCACGTCATCCATGCGGCTGCCGGTTTCGATCAGGGCTGTCGCGATGATGGTCAGCGAGCCGCCTTCTTCGATATTGCGCGCGGCGCCGAAGAAGCGCTTCGGCCGTTGCAGTGCATTGGCGTCGACACCACCGGTCAGTACCTTGCCGGAGGCCGGGATCACGGTATTGTAGGCGCGGGCCAGACGGGTGATCGAGTCGAGCAGAATCACCACGTCCTTTTTCATTTCAACCAGACGCTTGGCCTTTTCCAGCACCATTTCGGCGACCTGGACGTGACGCGTGGCCGGTTCGTCAAAGGTGGAAGCAACCACTTCGCCGCGCACCGAGCGCTGCATTTCGGTCACTTCTTCCGGACGTTCGTCGATCAGCAGCACGATCATCACGGTATCCGGATGATTGGTGGTGATGGCGTGCGCAATGTGTTGCAACATGACCGATTTACCGGACTTCGGCGACGCTACCAGCAAACCGCGCTGACCGCGGCCGATAGGTGCGATCAGATCGATGATGCGACCGGTGATGTTTTCCTCGCCGCGCATGTCGCGCTCGAGTTGCATGATCTTGTTCGGGTGCAGCGGGGTCAGGTTTTCGAACAGGATGCGGTGTTTCGATGCCTCAGGGGCTTCGCCGTTGACCTTGTCGACCTTGACCAGTGCAAAATAACGCTCGCCGTCTTTCGGCGTGCGGACTTCACCTTCGATCGAATCACCGGTATGCAGATTGAAGCGGCGGATTTGCGAAGGGGAAATGTAAATATCGTCAGTGGACGCCATGTAGCTGGCATCGGGCGAGCGCAGGAAGCCAAAGCCGTCTGGCAATACTTCGAGGGCGCCATCGCCAAAAATCTGTTCTCCTGATTTTGCGCGCTTTTTGAGAATGGCAAACATCAACTCCTGTTTGCGCAGACGCGCTGCGTTATCGATGTCCAAGCTGATTGCCATTTCGAGCAATGCGGAGACGTGTAACGCCTTTAATTCTGATAAGTGCATATGCGTGTCCCGGGACGGGAATGTAAAAGGTGGGGGAGGGGATTGCGTGGGTGTTAATTAACGTACAGGTTGATCAACCCAGTATAAACACAAGCGGCGATACGGGCGTATCGCCGCTCAGAATCTTTTTAGATGTTGCTGTCGATGAACGATGTCAATTGACCTTTTGCCAAAGCGCCAACTTTTTGCGCTGCAGCGACGCCATTCTTGAACAGGATCAGTGTCGGAATGCCGCGAATGCCGAACTTGGCAGGAATGGCCTGATTGGCATCCACATCCAGTTTTGCGATTTGCAGCTTGCCGTCGTATTCCTTGGCAACTTCTTCCAGGATCGGGGCAATGGCCTTGCACGGACCGCACCACTCGGCCCAGAAGTCAACCAGTACCGGCTTGTCGGATTTCAGAACGTCAGCTTCAAAAGAGGCGTCGGAGATATGTTTGATGTGTTCGCTCATGTTTAATCCTCGTTATGAGGGATATATATAAGTAGTCAAATAGCGCCGTGGAAACTTACCATTTGTGCATGGCGTAAGCCATCAACGCTTCCGGATTGCTGTTTACAGATGGAGTCGTTATGCCCTGATTCAAGTGGTGTTGAAACGCGGCAACTGGTAATCGGCGGGGTACGAGGGCAATCATAACCGATTTTTGGAGAATGTGTGCCTGCTGATCCTGCGGGTGTTGTCAATTCACGCCCCGGTGCTGCGGGCTGCCATCACGCCGTCGCCGGCCCGGGTCGAATACAATGCCGCAAGCGTCGCCCGGATTTTCCGAACCGGCGACATCCTGTTCCCTTGTTTGATGGACCGACCTGCATGCTGCATTCTCCGTTGCTGATTTCCCCCTCTGCCGATTTCTGGCCGCAAGCGGCGCAAGCGTTGCTGGCGGCGGAGCATGGTTTGGGGGCCGTCAGCCGCAGCGGCGTCGATGACTTTTCCGGTTGTCAGGTGATCGTGCCGGCCTTTTCTCACGCGCAACATTTGCGCTCGGCACTTGAGCAGCAATTGCGGCGTCCGTTCATCGCGCCGCGCCTCAATACCATGTCCGGCCTGCTGGCCATGTTGCCGCCGGTGAGTGCCGACAGTGAACGTCTGATGCAGTTATATGCAGCGTTGCGTCAGCACGGCTGGCTCAAAAAAATGTTTGCTGCGCGTCGCAATACCGATCTGTTGCCGTTGGCGCAAACCTTGTTGTCCTTGTCGGATGAGTTGACGCAAGCCTTGCTGCCGGTAATGCAGGCGGTGCCCGGCGATGCCGATGCGCGCTGGCAAGCGGCATTGGAGCAACTGTCGCCGGCCGCGCGCGCGTTGCTGTCGGATGAAGCGCAACTGGTGTGGTCAATCTGGAAAACCCAGCTCGGCGACGGCAGTCGTCCTGAAGACGGTGACAAGATGGCCCAGCGCTATGGCCAGATGTTGCAACTGGCGCAACGTGCCGAGGCGCCGCTGATCTGGATCAGTCCGGTATCGCCGGAGCCATTGGAGCAAGCATTTCTGGAAGTCTGGGCGCAACGGCAAGAGGTGCAGACCGTGGTGCTCGATTGGCGTACTGCCGCGATTCCTGCAATCTATCGCGAAGCATGGCAAGAGTTGTCTGAAGAACAAAGTCCGGCACCGGCATTTGCCGATGACTTGTTCGGCCCGGCACCGGCTTCGCCGACGGTCAGCTTGTGTCCGGCTGCCAGTCTGGAAGATGCCGCACTGCAAAGTGCGCAAACCGTGCTGGCCTGGCTGGCGCAAGGCAAAACCAATATCGCCGTGGTGGCGCAGGACCGGGTCGTGGCGCGGCGCTTGCGGGCCTTGCTGGAGCGGGCCGAAGTCGCGGTGGCGGATGAAACCGGCTGGAAATTGTCGACCACGCGCGCGGCGGCGGCGCTGGCGGCATGGTGTGATGTCGTGGCAGCACGCGGTGAAACTGCCGCCTTGCTGGATTTGCTGAAATCGCCGTTTGTGTTTGCCGGCATGGCCAACAAGGCGGAGCTGGTGATGCAGATCGAATGGCAATTGCGGCGAAGAAATATTGATGGCGAATGGCGTGCCATTCTGTCGGTGTTCGACGAGGCGTCGGCAGCGGCGCAATGTCTGGCCACAATCGCCAAACAGGCGGCCGCATTTGGCGAGCGCATGACGCTGGGGCAGTGGAGCGGCGTGATCCGCACGTTGCTCGATACGCTGGATATGCGGGCTGCGCTGGTCACCGATATCGCCGGGCAGCAAGTCGTGCACATGCTGGATCGGCTGGAGCGTGAAAGCGATGGCGTCACGGAAATATTTACCTTTCCCGAATGGCGTGCCTTGCTCAATCTGGAGTTGGATGCCACCACCTTCATGCCCGCCATTACCGATCGCCGGGTGGTGATGTTGCCGCTCAATGGTGCCCGTCTGCGGGTCTTCGATGCGGTACTGGTGCTGGGCGCGGATGCCGAGCATTTGCCGTCGCAGCCACAAGAGATGCTGTTCTTTTCCAATGCCGTGCGCGCCGAACTGGGTCTGGCTACCCGTGCCAGCCGTCAGCGCCAGCAATTGCGCGACTTGACGGAATTGCTGTGTGCCCATGATGAAGTCGTGTTGTGCTGGCAAAGTCATAAGGACGGCGAGCCGAACCCGGTCAGTCCGTGGATCGAGCGTTTGCAATTGCGACTGGCGCGTGGCAATTTGCCGGCGCTGTCGCAGCATCGTTTGCCACTGCCTTCGCGCGGCTTGCTGGCCCGGCCGGTTGGCATGCCGGCACCGGTGGCACCGGACATGCTGCCGGAAAAATTGTCGGCCAGTTCCTACAACAGTTTTGTCGCTTGCCCGTATCAGTTTTTTGCCTTGCGCATGTTGCGCGTGGCGGTCATGGATGAATTGTCCGATATGCCGGAAAAGCGCGATTACGGCGGCTGGCTGCATCAGATCCTGACGACCTATCACGAAACCTTGCGCGACCAGAAGACGCCGCAGGATCAGCATCTGGCATTGCTCATCAGTATTTCGGATGAGGTGTTCCGGCGGGCGCTGGCGCAGCATCCGGCGGCGCTCGGTTATGCCGCACGCTGGAAAAAAGTCATCCCGTCGTATGTGGCATGGGCCGATGAACGTGCAGCGCAGGGCTGGCATTTCGTGCTCGGCGAATTGCCGATGGAACAGCGGCTGGAATGGGACGGCGGCGGCATTCAATTGTATGGCCGCCTGGACCGGGTCGATGAGGATGCCAATGGCGCGCGCGCCGTGCTCGATTACAAAACCCGCAACCTGCCTTCCCTGTCGCTCAAGTTGCGCGATGCCGAAGATCATCAGCTGGCATTTTATGGCCTGCTGTCCGGCGGCGAATTCGAGGCCGGACATTATGTGGCGCTGGAAACCTACAAAGATAAAATCGGCGATGTCGCCGCGCCGCACTATGCGCACAAGCAGCAATTGTTGCAGCAGCAGATCAGCACCGGCATGCAGGCGGTGACGCAAGGGACGCCATTGCCGGCCAATGGCATCGCGGCTGTTTGCCAGTATTGCGACGTGCGCGGATTGTGCCGCAAGGGAGTGTGGCAGTGAGTATGGATCAAGAAATGCACGTAACAGCCGACGCAGTGGCGACTCCGGTCCGCATCAGCGCCTACGAAGTCAACGGTCGCGCGGTCGAGGCGGCTGACTTTACCGCGGCCGCTTGCGATCCGCGTCATTCGGTGGTGGTGGAAGCCTGCGCCGGCAGCGGCAAAACCTGGCTGCTGGTGGCGCGCATGTTGCGCTTGCTGCTGGCCGGCGCCGAGCCGTCCGAGTTGCTGGCGATCACCTTTACCCGCAAGGCGGCGCAGGAAATGCGCGAACGTCTGATGGAGCTGCTGCACGAACTGACGCTGGCGTCCGACGGTCAGGTACGCACGCTGTTGCTTGAACGCGGAATCGAAGAAGCGCAACTGGGGCATGTGGTGCCGGTGGCGCGCGGCTTGTATGAGCGGATTCTGTCGGGCCAGCAAAGTTTGTCCATCGATACCTTTCACAGCTGGTTCGCGCGCTTGTTGAAAATTGCGCCACTGGCTTCGGGGGTGCCGCATGGCTATGCCTTGAGCGAAGCCAATGGCGAATTGCTGAACGAAGCCTATCGGCGCTTCATGGAAAGTTTGCACAAACCGGCGCAACAGGAAATCAAGGCGGCGTTGCTGCGCTTGTATGAACTGGCCGGCGACAGCAATGCCAGGAAATTGCTGGATTCCTTCATCGACAAGCGCGCTGAATGGTGGGCCGCCACCGCACCGCCGCGTTCCTCGGTGGAACAACCTTTGCAATGGCTGACTGAGTTGTGCGGCGCCGATGCCGTGCAAGATGCGCGTCTGAGTTTATGGCAGCAACCAGCGTTGACTGCGCGCATACTCGCCTTGGCCGGCTTGCTCGGTCAGGGTTCGGCAGAAAATCAGAAACGCGCAACGGCGATTGAAACTGCCTTGAGCGATGGCCCGTCAATAGAAAATTTCAAGGCGCTCGGCTTGCAGTTTTATGACGACAACGACAAGCCGCGCGGTAATCGCAAGACCAAGGATTTGAAGGCAGCGCTGATACGCTGTTTCGATAGCAGCGAAGATGATGCCCTGCGCGCCTTCGATGATGAATTCGAAGAGCTTGGCATGCAACTGAAAATGTTGCAGCAGCGCAGTGCCGAACGCATCGTGCTGGAATTGAATCAAGCCTTGTTTCTGGTCGGGGCCGCCTATCTGGATACGTATCAGGACGTCAAGGCCGAGCAGCGCGTTTTTGATTTTGCCGATCTGGAGTGGCAAGCCTACCGATTGCTGACCGATGACAGCAGTGCCGCGTATCTGCAAAGTCGCCTGGATACGCGCTATAAACATATTTTGCTGGATGAATTCCAGGACACCAATCCCTTGCAATGGAGTATCGTGCGCGCCTGGTTGCGCGCCTATGGCGACGACACTGCGCAGCCAAGCGTGTTCATCGTCGGCGATCCCAAGCAATCGATCTATCGTTTCCGGCGTGCCGAGCCGCGCGTGTTTGCCGCCGCCCGCAGCATGCTGGAACAGCAGGGCGCGGTGGTATTGCGCGCCAACCAGACGCGGCGCAACGCCACCGCGATTGTCGAATTGCTGAACCTTGGATTCAACGGCAACCCGTTGTTTTCACCGCAAACCACATTAGGCCAGCAAGGTGGCGCAGTATGGCGTTTGCCACTGGTGCAGGCGCCGGTGCCGGAAGCGGAAAACGACGCGGCAGAAAATCCGGCCGCCGATACCTTGCGCAATCCCTTGCTGACGGCACGCGAGGAAGAAGATGATGCACGTCGCCGTGATGAAGGTGCGGCGCTGGCGCAAGCCTTGCTGCTGGCGCGCCAACAAGTGCAGGTGAATACGGCGCAAGGTGAGCGCGCGCTGCAATGGCGCGACATCATGTTGCTGGTGAAGAAGCGCAAGCATTTGAGTGCCTATGAAAGTGCGTTGCGGGAAGCCGGTATTCCCTTCGTGTCGGACAAGCGCGGCGGTTTGCTCGATTCGCTGGAAATCGCCGATCTGATCGCCTTGCTGACGTTCCTGATCACGCCCAACGATACACGCGCACTGGCGCATGTATTGAAAAGCCCGGTGATCGGCGCCAGCGATGATGATCTGATTGCATTGGCAAAACGTCAGGAGCATGACTGGTGGTCACGCTTGCTGGCGCTGGTGGCCGAAGGCCATGCCTCGGCGGCGCTGGTCCGCGCTGCGCAGTTGCTGTCGCAATGGTTGCTGGCGGCACCGCAACATCCGGTGCATGACTTGCTGGACATGATTTTGCATCAGGGCCAATTGGTGGCGCGCTATGCCGAAGCGGTAGCGCCGGCAGCGCGGGGGCAGACCTTGGGCAATATCGAAGCCTTTGTCGAACTGGCGCTCAATCTCGATGCCGGTCGCTATCCGAGCTTGCCGAAATTCATTGACGCCTTGCGCACCTTGCAGCGCAGCGCGGACAGCGATGCACCCGATGAAGCCAGCGTGGATGCCGCCGCCGATGCGGTGCGGATCTTGACCGTGCATAGCGCCAAGGGACTGGAAGCGCCGGTAGTGGCAATTCTTGATGCCAACCACAGCGACCCGGCCAACGACAACGTCGGCATCTTGTGCGACTGGCCGCAAGATCAGGATGCGCCGGTGCATTTTTCTGCATTCGGTCGCAAAAGCGAACGCGGCATGGCGCGCGATGGATGGTTCCAGGCCGAAGAAGGGTTCAAGCAACAGGAAGACTGGAATTTGCTGTATGTCGCCTTGACCCGCGCCAAGCAATTGTTGATTGTCAGTGGCGTGGCCGGCGCGCGCGGCAGTCTGGTCGGCGGCGTGCAGGAGGGCAGTTGGTATGACCGCTTGTTCAGCAGCGCCGCGCACGTGCAGGAAATCGCCGGCGTCGCACCGGATCAGCAGGCGGCCCTGGCGGTCGCGCCAGAATTCAGTTTGCCCTTGTTCGAGCCGACAGTTTGTCCGGCACCGCTGACGCCGGTGGCATTCGAGAGCGAGGCGATTGATGAGGGCGTGGCATTGCATGCCTTGCTGGAACGCATGACGCAGGTGCGCGACTGGCCATTGTCGTTGCCGGCCGTCAGCGTGATCGCGCGCTGGCTTGATTGTGCGCCGGCACTGGCAGAAGTGATTCACGCGCAAGCGGAAGCGATTTTTTCGCAACCGCAGCTGGAACGATTCTTTAATCCGTCATTGCATCGCTATGCGCGCAATGAAATGGAGATTGTCGGCAATGCCGGCATATTGCGTTGCGACCGGGTAGTGGTGTTCGATGACGAAGTCTGGGTGCTGGATTACAAGCGCAATCTTCTCGATAGCGAGCGCAGTGCTTATCAGGCGCAGTTGGCAGGATACCGGGCGGCACTCTTGTCAGTGTTTTCTGACAAGCAAATACGATCTGCGCTGATAACTGCTGACGGGCAACTTTGGGAACAATGAGGTAAATCCAGAGAGGCGATCATGCCGACAACACCGGCATCATGTTTGAGTGACAAGCTGAGGCGTGGTGGGCAGGAGCTAATACAGCAGAAAATGCAGCGGAAAAATCCGGTAAAAAAACAGGGTAGAAAAACAGTCAGGAAAAACGCAAAACAAGGCGAGCACACAGGCCCGCAAAAAATGCAGGGAAATTAAAAGAATTACTATTCAAGGTCTATTCGCGACTATGCAATTATTTCGTTTAATATAAAAAGGTATCATTCGCGGCGAAGCTGCAACATTCTCATTCGCACATCTGCTTGCTGGCGTCGCTGGTTGCTGCAAACCTGACGCATCGATGAACGCCTGGATTCCCGGACCACGGGACCGCGTTCAGTTAATTTGAAACCCGGTCATTCATTGAAGGAGACACTATGGATTGGACTGTTCCATCGTTCGCTCTTGCGCACCCGATCCAGTGGAACGCATTATTGTTATTCGGCGGCTTGTTGTTGTTCGGGCTGATTGCCGGCCACGTCGTGTCGAAATCTCCCTGGGTGCCGCGCATTACCGGTTATCTGCTGATCGGTTTCGTCCTCGGTGCCGGTGGTCTGAACTGGCTGTCCGGCGACGTTCTCAAGATCACCAATATTTTTGCCGACATTGCGGTTGCGCTGGTGGTGTATCAGCTCGGGCGTTATGTCGATATCGGCTGGCTGCGGCGTGAAAAATGGCTGATGGCGACGGTGCTGACCTCTGCCATTTTGTGTTTCGCGATGGTCAGTGCCGCCTTGTCGTGGTTTGGTGCATCGCAAGTGGTGGCCTTGCTCGGCGGCGTGCTGGCAATTGCCACCGCGCCGGCAGTGGTGCTGGTGGTATTGCGCGATCTGAAGGCAGAAGGCCAGGTGACACGCCGTCTGGCTGCGATGACCGCGCTCAATAATTTCGCCGCGATTCTGGTCGCCTATGCCTTGTTGCCGGTGATCGCCAAGGAAGCCGGTACGCCGATCCTGACGCTGGTGCAATACACCCTGTATTCGCTCGGCGGTTCCTTCCTGCTGGCCTATCTGACTTACTGGCTGATGATGCCGCTGGCGCGTTTGCTCGGACGTCAGGGCAGCCGGCAGTTCGTGCTGGTGATCGGCGTCATTGCAATGGCGATTGGTGCCGCCCACGCGCTGCAGTTGCCGGTCATGCTGACCATGCTGATCTTCGCCATCCTGTCGAAAAATCTGGATCGTCAGTACGATCTGATGGAACTGGAATTCGGTGTCGCCAACGAATTGTTTGTGGTGATGCTGTTTGTCACGGTGGGGGCGTCGATGAAGCTGAGCGATCTGACCATGGTCGGATCGTCAGTGCTGATTCTGATTGCGGCGCGCTTCGTGGCGATGGGTTGCGGTGTGTTTGCCTATGCCCGTTTTGCGCGCATGAGCTGGAAGCAGGCAACGCTGATCACGCTCGGCACCTTGCCGATGACCGAGGCCGGGCTGGGGCTGATGCAAACCATATCGACGCTGTATCCGCATACCACGGCAGACGTGGTGCCATTACTGGCGGGTTGCATGATCGTGCTGGAGTTGTTCGGGCCGGTGGCGACGCAATTTGCATTGATCAAATCAGGTGAAAGTGGACGCGAATGAATACCATCATCCAGGATGAAGCGACACCAACGAGCGCCGGCATTTTGCCGTTCACGTCCTCGACGCCGTTTACGATGGGCATCGAGCTTGAGCTGCAACTGGTCAATCGCCGCAACTACAATCTCGCCAGCGATGCAGTCGATCTGCTGACCTGGATTGCGCCGCGCGAATTGCAAAAGCAGATCAAGCTGGAAATGACGCAAGGCATGATCGAGCTCAATTCGGATATCCACACCCGGGTCGATCATCTGATCGAAGAACTCAAGGGGTTGCGGGCCGCGCTCAACCGCGGCGCGCAATATCTGAACATCGATGTCTCCGGCGGTGGCGCCCATCCGTTCCAGCACTGGAACGAACAACGCATCACGCCGAGCGAGCGCTTCCATCATTTGCATGAAAAATACGGTTATCTGGCCAAGACCTTTACCGTGTTCGGTCAGCATATTCATATCGGCGTGCCCAACGGTGATGATGCCTTGTATCTGACGCATGCCTTTTCCCGTTTCGTGCCGCACTTCATCGCCTTGTCGGCAGCCTCGCCGTTCTATCAGGGCGCGGATACCAAATTCGATTCCTCACGCAGCAACGTGGTGCGGGCTTTCCCGTTGTCGGGTACGGCGCCGGTGCATACGCGCTGGAGCGAGTTTGAAACCTATTACGATGAATTGCTGCAAATGGGCATCGTCGGCAGCATGAAGGATTTTTACTGGGATATTCGTCCCAAGCCGGAATACGGTACGGTCGAAATCCGGGTCTGCGATACGCCGCTGACGATTGAGCATGCCGCGCATCTGGGCGCCTACGCGCAATTGCTGGCACGCTGGATCCTGACCGAGCGGCCGTTCGTGATCCGCGATGATTTCTATCTGCTGTATCAATACAATCGCTTTGAAGCCAGCCGTTTCGGTTTGAATGGTATGCTTGCGCTGCACGCGGAAACGCCGTCGGCTTCGACCAAGCTGCCGATTTACGAGCATTTGTTGCAACAGTTGCAATTGTTGCAGCCCTACGTGCAAAACGAAGCCGAGCAGTTGACCCTGACCCGTTTGCGCCATGTTGCCAATGAGCGGCTCAGCGATGCCGGCTGGTTGCGCAAGGTTTTCGCGCAGCGCGGCTCACTCAACGATATGATGCGGCTGTCATCCGAACTGTGGATGGGACAAGATCCCCCACCGTATTTTCAATAGCGTTGTGCAATGTCTTGTCTGACCGGCAAGTATTGCCGGCGTCAATACCTATATAAATGAGTAATCAATTTGATGTCGCCGTGATCGGCGCCGGTGCTGCCGGCATGATGTGTGCAGCAGTGGCCGGCCAGCGCGGCAAGAAAGTGGTGTTGATCGACAACGCCCCGAAGCTGGCGGAGAAAATCCGCATTTCCGGCGGCGGTCGTTGCAACTTCACCAATATCAATGCGACGCCGCAGAATTTTCTGTCGCAGAATCCGCATTTTTGCAAAAGCGCACTGTCGCGCTATACCCCGCAGGATTTCGTGGCGCTGGTAAAGCGTCATCGCATCGGCTATCACGAGAAGCACAAAGGGCAATTGTTTTGCGATGAATCGTCGGAAGACATCATTCGCATGCTCAAGGCCGAATGCGAAACCGGCAATGTCGCCTGGCGCATGCCTTGCTCGGTGAGCGAGCTGGGCAAGAGCGGTGAATTGTTCCGCATCGCTACCGACGACGGTGAAATCATCGCGCGTCATCTGGTGATTGCTACCGGCGGTTTGTCGATTCCCAAGATTGGCGCCACTGATTTCGCCTATCGCATCGCTGACCAGTTCGGTGTGCAAATGGTGGCGCCGCGGCCGGGTCTGGTGCCGCTGACGTTCGATAGTGCTGCCTGGCAACCGTTTTCCGATCTGGCCGGAATTGCGCTGGAAGTGGAAGTCGAAACCGGCGAGAAGAAAGCGCGCGGCTGGTTTCTGGAAGACTTGTTGTTTACCCATCGTGGTTTGTCGGGACCGGCGATCCTGCAGATTTCCAGCTATTGGCAGCCGGGCACACCAATCACGTTGAACTTGCTGCCACATATCGATGTGGCGGCAACCCTGATCGAAGGCAAAGGCACGCTGAAGAAAAATCTCGGCAATCTGCTGGGACAGTGGTTGCCGGCGCGCCTGGCAGATGGTTTGCTGATTGCCAACGGTTTCGATGCCACTGCCAGAATTGCCGATATGCAAGACAAGCAATTGCGCAAGCTGGGCGAAGCGCTCAATCACTGGGTGGTCAAGCCCAGCGGTTCGGAAGGGTACCGCAAGGCCGAGGTGACGCTGGGCGGGATTGATACACGTGAGCTGTCGCAGCAGAGCATGATGGTCAATAAGGTGCCGGGCCTGCATTTCATCGGCGAAGCGGTGGATGTGACCGGCTGGCTCGGTGGCTATAACTTCCAATGGGCCTGGGCTTCCGGTGTGGCTGCCGGTAATGCCATAGAGTAAACGGCAATTGTGCCGGACGCGGCAGGGCCGGTTTGCCCGCCGCTGCCGCTGATCTTGCGCTTCATCATTGATTTATAAATGTTTTTTCTGACGCGATTGGAAAAAAAGAGACGGTTCAGCTTCCATTCGCTGATTCGTTCTGCTAAAATCGCGTTCTTTCCATATCCAACCTAACCTCTGGTTTGACTACATGACCACTATTCGTCTTAAAGAAAACGAGCCGTTCGAAGTCGCCATGCGCCGCTTCAAGCGCACCATTGAAAAAACCGGCCTGTTGACCGAGTTGCGCGCGCGCGAGTTTTACGAAAAGCCGACTGCGGAACGCAAGCGCAAGCTGGCAGCCGCTGTAAAGCGTCACTACAAGCGTATTCGCAGCCAACAGCTGCCGAAGAAGCTGTACTAAGAATTATCGTCGCACCTCGTGCGACCACATGTTAACCCGCTCCGGTGTAGGTCCGCAGCGGGTTTTCGCATTTAGCGCCGAATATCCGCGTTCAATCCATGGAGAATCCTATGAGCCTCAAAGATCAAATCACCGAAGACATGAAAGCCGCCATGCGTGCCAAGGATGCCGGCAAGCTGGGAACCATCCGCTTGATCACGGCGGCCATGAAGCAAAAGGAAGTGGATGAGCGCATTGAGCTGACTGACACGCTGGTGCTGGGCATCATCGAAAAGATGATCAAGCAGCGCAAGGATTCGATCAGCCAGTTCGAAGCCGGTGGTCGTCAGGATCTGGCCGATATCGAAAAAGCGGAACTGGTCATTTTGTCGGCCTATATGCCGGCCGGTTTGACGGAAGATGAAGTCAAGGCTGAAGTGCAAGCCGCGATTGCTGCCGTTGGTGCTGCAGGTCCGCAGGATATGGGCAAGGTGATGGGCGTGCTCAAGCCAAAGCTGGCTGGCCGCGCTGACATGACGGTCGTGTCGGCACTGGTGAAAGTGGCGCTGACACCGGCATGATCGTGATGGTGCTCGGATATGTGGTGACCGCCGCGTGATTCCACAGTCGTTTATTCAAGACTTGTTGAACCGGGTCGACATTGTCGACGTGGTGGGTCGTTACGTGCAGCTCAAGAAGGGCGGCGCCAATTTCATGGGACTGTGTCCGTTCCATAATGAAAAGTCGCCCAGTTTTACCGTCAGTCCGACCAAGCAGTTCTATCATTGCTTCGGTTGTGGTGCGCATGGCACCGCCATCAGTTTCCTGATCGAGTATTCCGGCCTTGGCTTTGTCGAGGCGGTCAAGGATCTGGCGCAGGGGGTCGGCATGACCGTGCCCGACAATGACGACAAGATTCCGCCGGCGCAGCGGGCCGAGCATCAGGCGAAAAGCATGGCGCTGTCCGATGCCATGACGCGCGCTTCCGATTTCTTCCGTCAGCAATTACGCAGTGCGCCACCTGCCGTCGCTTATCTGAAGGGGCGCGGACTGACCGGTGAAGTTGCTGCCAAATTCGGTCTGGGTTACTCCCCGGATGAGTGGGATAGCCTGCGCAAGGTATTTCCCGATTACGAAGTCTCGGCTCTGGTCGAGGCCGGGCTGGTGATCGATAAAAGTGATGATGACGGTGCGCACCGCAAACGTTATGATCGCTTTCGTGATCGCATCATGTTTCCCATCCGCAACACCAAAGGCCAGGTCATCGGCTTTGGCGGACGCGTGATGGATGGTGGTGAGCCCAAGTATCTGAATTCGCCGGAAACGCCCTTGTTTCAAAAGGGCAGTGAGTTGTACGGGTTGTTCGAGGCGCGGCAGGCGATTCGCGAAGCAGGTTACGCGCTGGTTACCGAAGGGTATATGGATGTGGTTGCCTTGTCGCAGCTGGGTTTCCCGCAGGCAGTGGCAACCCTGGGTACCGCCTGCACCCCGATCCATGTGCAGAAACTGTTGCGCCAGACCGATTGCGTGATCTTCAGTTTCGACGGCGACTCAGCCGGACGCCGTGCCGCCCGGCGCGCGCTCGATGCATGCCTGATCCATGCCTCGGATAACAAGGTCATCAAGTTCCTGTTCTTGCCAACCGAGCATGATCCGGACAGCTATGTGCGCGAAATGGGCGCTGAGGCTTTTGAGCAACAAATAAAAGACGCCATGCCCTTGTCGCAGTTTTTGCTCAAGGAAGTGACGGGCGACAACGATTTGCGTACCCCGGAAGGGCGCGCGCGGGTGCAGTTTGAAGCCAAGCCGATGTTGCAGGCGTTGCCGGCGTCGTCGCTGCGCTTGCAGATTGTGCGCAGTCTGGCGCAGATCACGCAGTCGATGCCGAATGAAATTGAAAGCCTGTTTGAGTTGTCCAATCCGGTAGCGCCAGCGCGTCGCCCGCCGCCGCCGCGCTCCAAGCGGATGGCGCCGGTCGGGCTGGAGCGACAGATCGTGCGCTTGCTGGTGGCGCATCCGGTGCTGGCTGCCGAACTCGATGATGAAGCCTTGAATGCGATTGCCGGTTTCGCGCCGGATCAGGCGGAAATGCTGCGGCAACTGGTGGAATTGAGTCGCGGCATGGGTGAACAAGCCAGTTTTGCTACGCTGGTTGAGCATTTGCGCGAGGGCGGCTCCGATTTTGATACGCTGATTGCCGAAATTGCCGCCGAGACCGAATCCGATCTGGATGTTGTCAGACAGGAAATGGCCGGTGCGGTCAGGCAGACCCGGATTCGCATGGTAGACGAAGAAATGCAGCGTCTGGCCAACGCCGGTCTGCGCGACGAAGACTCGCGCAGTCGCTATCGCGAGCTGACTCAGCAAAAGGAGCGGCTCAAGCGCCAATCCGATGCCGCTGCCGGTTAGCAGGCGTCATGCAAGTTGCATGCAAGGCTTGATCTGGGGGGAAAGTGCCTATATATGTTATACTCTACGGCTTTAATTCCGGGCTGTAACAGTTTTTCCCGGCGGGCTTTGCCCGGTAAATGGTAGTACGTCAGGCAGCACATCAGTACCAAATAGTTTAGCAAATAGTTTAGGGGACGAAGATAAAGGAACGTTGCGCAAGCGATTCGAGTCTATCGAATCGGTGAGGTTGCAGCATTAGCATGACCTGATTGGCGCAATGAGTGTAACTCACTTGGCAGTTGATTCTATGGCAGATGCAATGAAGAAACCCGCAAAAACCTCGATACCTTCCGCAACGAAAACGGCCGCCAAAACGGCAGCCGGGACCAGATCTGTCTCTAAGGCAAGCGCCGCCAAGCCCACCGGCAAAGCGGCAACAACAGCAGTAAAGGCGGTAAAGTCGCCGACGAAGGTTGCAATTGCAGCCACGGCGAAAAAATCAAGTGCCAAACCTGCTCCCAAGGCGGTTCGCGCTGCAGCGTCGAAAGCGACTGTAACGCCAACGAAGAAGAACTTATCCGAAGCCAGCGTAAAGCCGGCTTCTGTGCAATTGAAAGCTTCTGTGACAAACAAGAAACCCGAATCGAAAATCGTCAAGCCAGCAGCCAAGCCAGTCAAGGTCGAGGTTAAAGACGTCAGCGTCATGATTGCGCCAGGCGTGAGCCAGACTACCGATGCCGCCACTCTGGCTGCCATCGACACGTCCGGCTACATCTTGCCATCCGTCAAGGTGCCCGGCCGTCGCGGCCGCAAACCAAAAGAGTTCCAGCCTGAGAACGACGAAATCGCCGCGCTCAACGCGGTCGAGCGGGCTGAACTGAAAGCGGTCGACAAAGCCAAGGCAAAAGATCGCAAGGCCAAGGAAAAGGCGCTGCTCAAGGATGCGTTTTCGTCCGATACGGAAGCCACCGAAGAAGAACTCGAACGCCGTCGTCAAAAACTGAAGACGCTGATCAAGCTCGGTAAAGAACGCGGTTTCCTGACCTTCTCGGAAATCAACGATCACCTGCCCGAAAACATTGTCGATCCGGAAGCCATCGAAGGCATCATCGGCACGTTCAACGACATGGGTATCGCGGTCTACGAACATGCTCCCGATGCCGAAACGCTGCTGCTGTCGGACAACGTCGCCAACGTCGCCAGTGATGACGACGCCGAAGCTGCGGCTGAAGCCGCGCTGTCGACAGTGGACTCCGACTTCGGCCGTACTACCGATCCGGTCCGCATGTACATGCGTGAAATGGGTTCGGTGGAACTGCTGACACGCGAAGGCGAAATCGAAATCGCCAAGCGTATCGAAGATGGCCTCAAGGACATGATCCAGGCGATCTCGGCTTGCCCGACCACGATTGCTGAAATTCTGGTCGCTGCCGACAAGATCTCCAACGACGAAATCAAGGTCGACGAAATCGTCGACGGTCTGGTCGACATGAACCAGGGCGACGAGCCTGTGGTGGTCGCTGCCGCTGCTGCATCCGATGAAGAAGAGGATGAAGAAGAGGACGAGGAAGAAGAAGACGAAGAAGAAGGCGACAGCTCCGGTACCGGTGGCGCCGCAGGCTTCTCGGCGGAACAGCTGGAACAGCTCAAGCGCGATGCGCTGGGCAAGTTCGCGACGATCTCGAGCCAGTTCGACAACATGCGCAAGGCGTTCGAAAAAGAAGGCTACAACTCCAAGCCGTACGTCAAGGCACAGGAAATCATTTCCAACGAGCTGCTCGGCATCCGCTTCACCGCCAAGGTCGTTGAAAAACTGTGTGACACCCTGCGTGGCCAGGTTGATCAGGTGCGTCAGATCGAGCGTCAGATCCTGGACGTCGCGGTCAACAAATGCAACATGCCGCGCAGCCACTTCATCAAGGTATTCCCGGGCAATGAAGTCAATCTTGACTGGGTCGACGGCGAAGTCAGCGGCAATCACGACTACAGCGTGGTGTTGGCGCGTAACGTGCCAGCCATCAAGGAATTGCAGCAAAAGCTGATCGATCTGCAAGCACGCGTAGTATTGCCGCTGCCCGATCTGCGTGGCATCAACAAGAAGATGGGCGCCGGCGAGAAGAAGGCGCGCATGGCCAAGCGTGAAATGACCGAGGCCAACCTGCGTCTGGTGATCTCGATTGCCAAGAAGTACACCAACCGCGGTCTGCAATTCCTGGATCTGATCCAGGAAGGCAACATCGGTCTGATGAAGGCAGTGGACAAGTTCGAATACCGTCGCGGCTACAAATTCTCGACCTACGCAACATGGTGGATCCGTCAGGCCATCACCCGTTCGATCGCCGATCAGGCCCGCACCATCCGTATTCCGGTGCACATGATCGAAACGATCAACAAGATGAACCGCATCTCGCGTCAGATTCTGCAGGAAACCGGCGCCGAGCCGGATCCGGCAACACTGGCGATCAAGATGGAAATGCCGGAAGACAAGATTCGCAAGATCATGAAGATCGCGAAAGAACCGATTTCGATGGAAACACCGATCGGCGACGACGACGATTCTCATCTCGGCGACTTCATCGAAGACAACAACACATTGGCACCAGCCGATGCCGCGTTGCATGCTTCGATGCGCGGTGTGGTGAAAGACATTCTGGATTCCCTGACACCACGCGAAGCCAAAGTGCTGCGCATGCGTTTCGGTATCGAAATGTCGACCGATCACACGCTGGAAGAAGTCGGCAAGCAATTCGACGTCACCCGTGAGCGTATTCGTCAGATAGAAGCAAAAGCGCTGCGCAAGCTGCGTCATCCATCACGCTCGGACAAGCTCAAGAGCTTCTTAGAGGGCAATTAACGTCGTGCCGGAAGCTATCCGCTTCCGACGCCACGAGGCCCCCTAGCTCATGCTTGGTTAGAGCAGCGGACTCATAATCCGTTGGTGCCGTGTTCGACTCACGGGGGGGCCACCAGTAAAATCAAAGGCTTACGCGAACTTCTAGCGTAAGCCTTTTTTCTGTCTGGTCCATTTCTGGTCCAAGTCTTCATACACCCATTCAACACCTACCCAAATATCGTTGGCATGGTCTATCGCACCCGTCAGGTCATCGCAAATCTGGCGAAGCTCCGCAATGTTGTGTTCGCACTGCTTGTGCCTGATCCTGATTTGATGGTTTGCTGCGCCCTGCAGCACGGCTTGCTGTCGACCAAAGTAGCACTACTCTTTTAGAGTGCCATGTGGACGCTGTTAAGCATCAGGGAATACACCCCGTTGCCCTCTTTTCTCTTGTCGCCAAGGACTCCACACCTAGGGTAACGCATGCCAGTTCGAAACTCTTGGCGCGAACGCGAACAGCGGACTAGCTGCAGAACCTTGCATGAACAAAAGAATGTCTAGCAGGCGTCCTGGCTCATCGACCAACCAGGGATAATTGCTCTCAGAGGCCGCACCTGTTAGCAAGGATTCGTTTGTAGCGAAGCATTCACCGAGATAGAAGGGCAATCGCGTTAGCTTCCGCGCCTGGAGGCTGTCCATATCCGTAGGCATCAAGAACTGAGTGGCCTTTGTTCCAACGAAGCCGGCGCTCGACAATCCTTGGCGTACTTGGCTATCCAATGCCGGCATGAACCCGGTTAGCAAAAGGAGCACTTTCATTGGATACGTAACGTTCGTATTTCCAATAAGAAGCAAGGTTGATATGTTGGATAGTACCGAAAGCAGGCGTTTATCAAATTCCAGAAGATATGTCTCGTCGGCCAAGTTTCCGATTCTACGGAGAGAACCGTCGACTACTGTTAGAGTTGCAAGTGCTCCGTCCGTGAATCCAATAAGCGACGTATGAAACTCAGGGTTCAACAAGGTCGCTTCCAACGTCGGCAATGTCTGGACATTTGGTGCTTTTCTTTTGCCCGCACCCCAACTAATGAGGACGGTTGTCAGCGCAGCTGCCAGTGGCGCTGCGTTTTCTTTAGTCGGCGCTGCTAGGTACGGCATTGCTAATCTGCTTACGGAGAGATAGTCATTATGATATCCACTATCGAACATGTTAATGGCGGCGACAATGGCTGCTTGTGGTGCAACGACAGTTAGCCGCATGGATTAGCGTTCCTTCAAAGCGTGAATTTGATGTAAATGCCACGATTTTTCGCATGTCAATGCGAACTGAACCGGACATTCGGCCGGCATACTGGAGTAGACCGATGGATCCAAACTTGGCACGAACGACCGCGTGCCATCGCTGCAGAGCAGCGTTTGGTTAATGTCTCTTCGTAGCCGATAGCAGCCAGCCCAAGTCGCAATTTTTCGAAACAGTACCACAGGAGTGGCAACTTTGATGCGAACAAGTGGCAACGTTGCCATGCGAATTAGTGGTCGAATGACTGCGAATATTCAGCTGAATACGGTTCTAGCGTTTAGTCCTTCTTGAGTGCTGCGATCCGTTCCTGTGAACGTGTAACAGCCTCTGTGGAAAAAGATTGTGGATGTCGAAGTATGACAGCTTCGAACGCATAATCCTGAAGACCCATTTCTACCAAGGCGGTATAGCCCGCCGTGTCGTCACTTCGGTCAACGGCACGCTCTGCCGGACCAATTATTCCGTGCCGCTCAATCATAGGCCAAGTGCGTGACGCTCGAGTTTTTTTACCGTTTTTTGCGCTGAGGACCTGCTCATAGGCAAAGACCGCTTCAAGACATTCGCGCTCAATATCGGTAACTGCGCCATGCTGGATTGCACGGAGTTCAACGGCACGCTTGCGAGCCGCCAAAGCCAAATCTGGTCGCCCCCGCTCTAATACGTTTTTTTCAAAGACAGCACACTCCTCTGGAGTTTTCAGTTTTGCAATCAGTTCGTTCATGTAAGACCTCAAGTGAAAAATTCAGGGCGGCGGAGTGCAGCCGCAGACCGTCGCGCACCCGTTGATGTTAGTGCCTACCAATGATCGAGCTTACCAGTCCATGTTTGCAGCCCGCTCTTGCGCATCCTGCTGGTGTCTAATCAGTTGCTCCATAGCGTCGACTGAACGCATTGCTGATAGGTGGGTATCAAACCAAACATTAAATTCATTTCCTATTTTTAAGCGCATCTACGAATTCAGCTGCAATTTCGGTTGGTGTAATTTCCGCCAAACTTCTACGCGACAAGAGACTACGGAGAGCATAAATATAAGCTTCGCCAAATGACGTAGTGAGCGCAGCCGCCGTTGCGCCTGAAATCGCCCCACCAACTAGTGAGCCGACACCTGGAATCAACTTCAACAGAGCGCCCACCGCCGCCCTACCAGCGACAGTTGCACCGATGGCCGTAACTGCTGAACCCACAATCGTTGTAACAAAGTCCTCAGAAAGCTTTAGGCCAAAAATTCCAGAAATTGTCAGAATCATGGCCACCTGAACTGGCACAATTCCCACCGCATCTGAAAATGGTATTGGGATGGCACCTATCCCTGCAGCAGACAAAGCAGCCGTTCCTACCGCAACATGACTACGATCAACTTTGCGCTGGATATCAACCTTTTGAGCGGCCACAAACGCATTTTTGTGGCCATCAGGAAAAAGTTGAGTGGTAATCTCAACTAATTGAGACAGGCCCATCGGCTCAAGGACATGGCCTTCATCAAATTTTTCTTGCAACGCGCGTACTCGCACGAATTGACGCGCGCCAGGTAGCAGTCGTCCAACTTCGTCTTTAAAACCGTTATCAGACCGCGCTTTTGTGATAACGACTACAGTTGGGATTCGGTATCGGTTTAGGAGCTCAAGCAAATCTACTTCGGCTTGCTCAACACGACGTGAATCTTCAGAAAGGCAAAGCCAAGCTACATGGACATGTCTTTTAGCGTCATCTGATTCATTTCGTTCTCGCAGAGCTTTCTCTAGTAGGCTCTTTGTTCCTTCGTAGTCAGCCGCCTCGATACCTTTAGTATCAATGATCGTTAGTGGAATTCTTCCTTTGAATATTCACGAGTGTTCGGAGTAATAGGTTTCCCAATACCAGTGGTCGCCATTTCTCCTTGAAAGACGACATTGACCAAAGTACTTTTTCCAACCCCAGTTTTACCTGCAATTAGCACATTAGCGTGACCAATGTTTCTCTTTGCACTATCTAGTGCGTCTTTAACAAGCTTTGAGAAGTCGGTGTTCATGTTTAATTCACTTTTAATTGTTAGATTATCGATTTTCATTGGGGGTTGACCCAGCACCATCTGCTGTACTGGCTAGCCGGGTTTGAGCATTAAATCTGGCTCAGTAATAAGTGCATCTTCTACGGTGCGTGCGATCAGCGCGCCCAGATAGGTGAGGACGTTTAGACCTTCCCACCCACACCTTTGAACTTCTCCACGAAAGCAGCGATTTTCTGGAATACGCTTTGCTTTTTGCTCAGGTATTGCGGATTAAGTGGGCTCATTTTGGGCAAGACAGCATTGAGCTCAGTGCCATTGTCACTGGCGAACTCACGTTTTAGCGAGGTAGTGATATAGCGCCGGGCCGCCTCTGCATTCAGATTCTCGGCGTTAATCAGCTCTTGTGCCTCACGCTGTTGTTCCGCTTGGGCAAAGGTGAAGAAGGCGTCAATCACACTGGCCTTATCGCCAATCTTATCCAGGTCGGTTTGGTTAATAAAATCGACCAATAAGCTCTCTTTGGCGCGGTTGCCCAAGCTCGCGCGAATCACCCGGCGCACGTCTTCAACCAGTGAGGCTTTGTCCTTGACCTTTTTACTATTCTCAAAAATCAATTCCAGAATGTAGTCCAGATTGATCTCTTGTGACTTCAGCAGGTCTACCTCAAAGACCACGTCGTCCCAATCGATGGTGGACTTGTCTCTTTCAGTGGAAGATTTTTCCCGACGCAGCCAATCGCGAACATCGTTGTAGGTTGAGCGATAGTCCTGAATTTTCCGTTCAGCCGGTATCTTGATCGTTTGCAGCGCAGCCAGATCTTCGTCGCTTAAATAATGCTTGGCCTTGAATTCCTCAACCATCGCTGGGTCGTTCATATCTACGCTTTGTAAGGCCTTCAGGCTGGCGAATTCATCATAGTTTTGCAGCACGCTCTCAACGCGCAAATACTCGCCAAACAGCTTCGCGAAGGCCTTTTTGTCGGACTCTTTTTCAATGGCTGAAGGGTCGGGAAAGCGCTGTTCCAACTCCTTCACAACTTCCACAAAACCACGCCGCGCTTCACCGGTCACCAAGTCGGTAAAGCCTTCCATGTATTCCTTGTAGCTCTTCTCCAGCACCACGTTCTTGGTATTTTTGTCGCCAAACAAGGTGATGGCGTCAATCGTCGCCTGCTCCAAATCACGGAAGGTAACGATATTGCCGAAGGTTTTAGTGGCATCGTAAATACGGTTGGTTCGCGAATAGGCCTGCATCAAACCGTGGTAGCGCAAGGTTTTATCAACAAACAAGGTATTCAGCGTGGGGGCATCAAAGCCGGTCAGGAACATGCCCACCACAATCAGCAGGTCGATTTCCTTAGTCTTAACTTGTTTGGCAAGATCGCGGTAATAGTTTTGAAAACCATTGCTATCTACGCTGAAGTTGGTTTTGAACAGCGCGTTATAGTCAGCTATGGCCGCGCTTAAAAACTCTTTGGCGCTGCTATTCATAGCTGAAACATCAAAGCTTTCATCCAGAATATCGCCTACGGCATCCTGTTCTTCATTGGCCGCAAACGAGAAAATGGTGGCGACTTTCAGGGGCCTATCACTGTCTTTTTGCAAATCCTTGAACGACTCGTAATACAGCTTGGCTGCATCCACGCTGCTCACGGCAAACATGGCATTAAAACCCTTGGCACCCGCTTGCAAGCGATGGGTTTTTTGCCGGAAGTTATTCAAGATGTACTGTGAAATTTCCCGAATACGGTCGGGGTGCAACAAGGCTTGCTTGTTTTCCGCCGCGCTGAGTTTTTTCTCGTCCTGTTCGCTTTCAATGGCTTTGAAGTGCGGGCGAACATCGTTGTAGTCCACCTTGAACTTGAGCACCTTCTCATCACGAATCGCGTCGGTGATCACGTACGAATGCAGTTCACGACCAAACACGCTGGCGGTCGTTTCTGCGCCGAGGGCGTTTTGCGGAAAGATCGGCGTGCCGGTAAAGCCAAACTGATAAAACTTTTTGAATTTCTTCTTCAGGTTTTTCTGTGCTTCACCAAACTGGCTGCGGTGGCATTCATCAAAAATAAACACCACCTGCTTGTTGTAAATGGGTAGGTCGCCTTCGCCCTTCATCAGGTTGTTGAGCTTCTGGATAGTGGTAACGATAATCTTGTTGTCGTCTTTGTCCAGATTACGCTTGAGGCCGGCAGTGCTGTCAGAACCGTTCACACTATCCGGCGAAAAACGCTGATATTCCTTCATGGTCTGGTAATCCAGATCTTTACGATCCACCACGAAGAAAACCTTGTCGACGAAATCCAGCTCGGTGGCCAAACGCGCCGCTTTAAAACTGGTCAGTGTCTTGCCCGAACCTGTGGTGTGCCAAATAAAGCCACCGCCCTCAAGATGGCTCCAGCTCTTAGCCTGATAGGCGCTGTTGATTTTCCACAAGATGCGCTCGGTGGCAGCAATCTGGTAGGGGCGCATCACCAGCAGCGCATTGCTGACATCAAACACCGAATAATGCAGCAACACATTGAGCAGTGTGTTTTTCTGGAAAAAGGTGGCGGTAAAGTCTTTCAGGTCTTTGATCAGACTGTTATCGGCCTTCGCCCAGTTCATGGTGAAGTCGAAGCTGTTCTTGTTGCGCTGGGTGGTGTTGGCAAAATAACGACTATCGGTGCCGTTGGAAATGACAAACAGCTGCAAATACTTGAACAAGGACTGCTCGCTGTTAAAACTTTCTTTGCTGTAGCGGTGCACCTGATTAAAGGCTTCGCGAATCGCCACGCCGCGTTTCTTTAGCTCCACCTGCACCAGCGGCAGACCATTGACCAAGATCGTTACATCGTAGCGATTGGCATGGCTGCCCGTTTGCTCAAACTGCTTGATCACCTGCACCTTGTTGCGGGCAATATTATTTTTATCCAGCAGGTAGATGTTCTGAATATGGCCATCGTCGAATACAAAATCATGGATATAGTCATCGTGAATTTTGCGGGTTTTATCAACGATGCTGTCGCTGGGCCTGTCCAGATAGGTTTCAACAAAGCGCTGCCACTCGCCCTCAAGAAACTGCATGTTGTTTAAGGCCTGCAATTGTTCACGGACATTGGCCAGCAGCTTCTCAGGCGTGTTTAAACCGGGAGCATACTCGTAGCCCTGATTCTGCAAATCCTGAATGAACTCCCGCTCCAGATCGCCTTCGCTCTGGTAGCTTTCGTTACCCTGCCATTCCTTGGCATATTTATCCAGAACGATAAAGCTATTGGATTCAACTATGGGTTTTGTGTAATCAACCATTTTGTTGTTCCTGATGCCAGTAACCAAAGGTGTTAAGGTTTTCAATCAACCTGGCAACCATTTCCTTTTCCGGTGGTGTCGGCTCGGCTATCTGCTCGACGGACAAGGTGTTGTGCGTATAAAAGTGCATGATGCGGTTTGCATACGCTTTCTTTTCACCCGGCAATAAATCTGTCCAACTTCGAAATCCTAGAAAGCTAGCGGTCTTCTCGTACAGATTGCGCAGTAGTGCAAAGTGGTATCGCTGAACACTATTTTCAGCCACTGCTTGCTCGATCAGATTCTTGATGTGAAGGTGATAAGAAAAATTCTTGTTTGAATCACCAAACTTTTCCTCCAACGCAAAGGTGCCATCATCGAAACGACTCAAAATTAATCCGCTCTTGACACCAAGTTCATTGTAGAGCACGTTGTAAAAAGACTGGCTATGAGTCGACACTATGAACTTAATATCCGAGGTGCTTGACTTAATCAATTGCGCGAGCGCTACAGCTAGCTGAATGAGGTGATTTTCGTCCAGAGAGCTGACCGGGTCATCAATAAAGACGTACTCCAGCTTATCGAATTGGTCTGTTTCTCTGTCAGCCGGCTCCGCAACATTGAGCACACCAATTACTTGCTCAAGCAGGCAGAAGAAAATGCTCCACATGAAGTTGCTTTCCTCGCCTTTTGATATTTTCAAATTTCCAGAATGCGTAGCATCGCCGCGCTCCATGGAGAAAGTAACTTCAGAGAAAGCTCTTATAGTGACGTCTTTGCCGTTTTTATTCTTTTCCGTCCGTTCGGCATTAAAACGCGGCGTCAGCTTGTCGTTGGTATAACGCTGAAAGGTCGTGATGACGTTCATGTCCTGACCTTGATCCTTTAGCACCCAATCCGTGAAAGTATTGGGCTGAATTTTCAGCTTATGCTCGGCGTCCAACTCCAGGTCGTTATCCCAGTAAAACAAGTCTTCGGTGAGCGCGTTGTAATACAGGATTTTGTTGCGCGACAATTCAGGTTGATCGGCTTCTTCATCGCCATCGGCTTTGGGCGCAATCAGTTGTTTGAATTCCCGCGATAGGCGCGTTTTTCCCGTGCCATTAAAAGCATAGATCAGCTGTACCTTTTTCTTGGCGTCTTTTAGCTGCTGGGCGATTTCCGTTAGCGTCTTGCTCATGTTATGCCGCCACTTCTTCTGGCTTCGGGAAGCTCAGCAGCAAATCGCGGTAATGCTCATATTGCTTTTGGCGCAATGCAATTTCGCGTGGTAAGCCTTCACTGATGGAGTTGGTGAGGGCGTCGAATTTGTTGAGGATGGCGACAATGCGAGCTTGTTCGGCGAGCGATTTTTCTGAATCGTTCGGATACGGAATGGGGATTAGTAGTTTCCGTAAGTTATCGTTGTAGAGCCGTTGAATTGTTCCGCCTTCAGAAATGCCCCAATTAGCGATTTTGTAAAAGTAGAACAAGAATTTGTTCAAGACAACGCTTTCATCATTTTCAATCCAAACAATATTGCTATCTTGAAAATAGGCATCTTCTCCGTCGAATACAACTGCTCGACCAATGGTGCCGCTCGCAGAAATCAAAATCTCGCCAATTTTTGGATAGCTATATTTGGCTTTGTATTCCTCAAATAAACTTCCAGGAATGTAAGCGTCAGGCTTTTTTCCAAAGGTGCCAATTTTATAAAATGGAATTTCTCCCTCAGATGATGTTTGAGATTTTAAAATTCGTTTACACATACGAACTTCACCAATCGCTCCCAGCGTCTTCCACTCCACCTCCCCATCTTCAAAACTCAACAGCTGGTCGCGATAGTAGTTGTATTGTTTTTTGCGGGCGGTAAGCTCTGCGGTAAGCTCTGCGGTAAGCTCGGCGAAGGCGTCCAAAATCCGGACGACTTCGGCTTGGATTTCAAGCGATTTCTCTGGGTTTTCTGGGCATGGGATGGGAATTGAAATCTTCGCCAAATCACTGGCGGAGACATCAATTACTTTTGTCCCTTTTGAATATTTTCGCTTTTCGCCTGAAAATATATCTGTTTGAGTGAAGTAAGCAAAATATTTACCTAGAATAATTTCGCTTGGCTTGAATATAGTTGCATGACCACCTGTCACGGCTTGGCGTTCACCTAAGTAAACCACTGCTTTGCCAACGTCTTCTAGGTTTTCACTTGTATTTGTAATTACAACATCACCCTTGTTGACCTTTTTTAATTTCTCAGCAGTCTCAGGAGAAACAAAAGATTTTGTCGATGTAGTTGATAATCCGTAATAAGTATAAATTTGCCCGTAGTGAATAGCGGGAATGCCAGATTCTGTAAAGTCGGTTTTCGGCAGACCATTTCCACGAACTAATTCACCCACGTCTCCCAACGCCTTCCACTCCACCGCAACGCCATCCAGCAGCTTTTCCATAAAGTTCATGCTGCTCATGCCTCAAGCTCCTCGCCTTCAATCTCGGCCACAATGGCGTCAATATCCCCACGCAGTTGGTCGATCTTGGCGACAGTGATTTTTAGTTCGGCATTGAGCTCGCCAATATCCACCACTTCGCGGTTGTCTTTGGCTTCGATATAGCTGCTGACCGACAGGTTGTAGTCGTTAGTGGCGACGGCATCAAAGTTCACCGATTTGGCAAAGTGTTCCACATCCGCTTTGCTATCGAAAACTTGCATGATGTGTTCGATGTGCGCATCCAGTAGCACGTTGTTATTGGTTTCTTTTTTGAACAGACCGCTGGCATCAATAAACTGAGTGTGGGTGTCTGTTTTGTGTTTGGAGAGCACCAAAATGTTCACCGCAATGGTGGTTCCGAAAAACAGATTTGGCGCCAGCGAAATCACGGTTTCGACGTAATTGTTATCCACCAGATATTGGCGGATTTTCTGCTCGGCACCTCCACGGTAAAAAATACCAGGGAAGCAAACAATCGCCGCGCGGCCTTTGCTAGAGAGGTAACTGAGCGCATGCAGCACAAAGGCAAAGTCGGCTTTGGATTTGGGCGCTAACACGCCTGCAGGCGCAAAGCGATCATCGTTGATCAGGGTGGGGTCGTCTGAGCCTATCCATTTCACCGAGTAAGGCGGGTTGGAGACGATGGCGTCAAAGGGTTTGTCATCACCAAAATGCGGATTTCGCAGCGTATCGCCCAGCTGGATGTTGAACTTGTCGTAGTTGATGTTGTGCAAAAACATATTCATCCGCGCCAAGTTGTAGGTGGTGTGGTTGAGCTCCTGCCCCCAAAAACCGTCTTCAATGGTGTGCGCGTCAAAATGTTTTTTTGCTTGCAGCAGCAACGAGCCAGAGCCACAGGCCGGGTCGTAAATTTTGTTGACGCTGGTTTGCCTGTGCATGGCAAGCTGGGCAATCAGCTTGGAGACATGCTGCGGGGTGAAAAACTCACCACCGGATTTACCGGCATTGGCGGCGTAGTTGGAGATGAGGAATTCGTAGGCATCGCCAAACAGGTCGATATGGCTGCCGTCAAAATCACCAAAGTCCAGCCCGGCCACGCCTTTGAGCACGGCGGCCAAACGGGTGTTCTTGTCGACCACGGTGTTGCCGAGGCGGTTGCTGGTAGTGTCGAAATCGGCAAACAGGCCTTTGATGTCGCGCTCGGAAGGGTAGCCGTTGGCAGAGCTTTCAATGGCGGAAAAGATGGCGGCCAGATCGGTGTTCAGGCTCTCGTTGGTGTTGGCGCTGGCGGCTACAGTGGCGAACAGCTGGCTGGGGTAGATGAAGTAGCCCTTGGTTTTAACGGCATCGTCCTTGATGTCTGGGGTGATCACGCTATCAGGCAGCTCTGCATAGTTGACGCTGTCGTCATCGGCCTCGATATAGCTGGAAAAGTTCTCACTGATAAAGCGATAGAACAGGGTGCCCAAGACATACTGCTTGAAATCCCAGCCGTCAACGGCACCTCGGACATCGTTGGCGATCTGCCAGATCTGGCGCTGTAATGCGGCACGTTGTTGAGTACTTGTCATTGTGTTATTCCTGTTTCAATACATTATTACAATTGGGGTAATTTATAATTAAATACATTCAATAATAGGGCTAGTGTAAATTAACAGCTGCCCTTGAATACAGTCAGATCGGGCTACATTCCTATTACATATGGGATCGAAAGATTCGTCTCCTTGAATGTCTGCTCCTGGCGGCGGATCGCCGACGTTCAAAAGACTTTAGGAAAACCTCGCGTTTTAAGTGGTGCGATAGTTAAACGACCACAAAAAAAGTGCCTCAAAAAATAAAAAAGGCATCCTCATAAGGGGACTTATGAACCACTACTCCTAGTCGATCGAAAGCGAAACTCACGTATATATTATTAAAACGATGTGAGTACTATTCTTGTTGATGATTGAGCAGACTACGAATAAGGTTATCGGCCAATTTCAAATTGCTTGGCGAAAGCTGAGTCAACATTTCAAATATCAGCGCAAGCTCCGGGCGCTCCCCGGGGGCATCAAGGGCGTCACGACCTTCAGCCTTTCTGTCCTGCCCAACCCTCTTCCCACCTGTCCCGAATCGCAACCACTGCGGGGATACATCAAACCAATCTGCTAAGGCCAGCAACTTATCCTGGGTCGGTATTGCATCGCCACCCAACCACTTCCTGATTGTCTGCTGAACCACCTTCTTATCCGGATAGCGCTTATTGAACTCACCAGCGATATGCGTTGGGCTCGATACAGGAAGACCAATGCGCTTGAACTCCCGCGTCAAGCGCTCACTAAATTGCATCCGTAATTTCTCATTTGTAGCATCCATATTGCAGACGCTACCGGTTCTCACAGTAACTTTATAGAACTATAAAGTTATCCAAAGTAACTATTTGTTACTATAATTCAAAGCCCGCCCTTTTTTCAAAGTCATTTTCATTGGCTGTGGAGGCAGGCGCTCGTCAACAAGCCCAATAAGGAAATTGAACAGAAATGAAAAAAATTATCGTATCCGCCCTCCTTGCGGCGGCATCAGCAACAGCCGCTAAGTCGCTTTTTCTTTTGCCGGGGAATTTTTTGCCCATCGAGGCCAAATCTTGTGTCCGAGAATACGCAATAGACGCATTACCGCAATCAATTGGTTACCCGTGTAATAGCGCGATAAAAAGCCTGCAAGCGATTTTTTTGCCTTTGCTCGCGGAATTGACCAGATCTAACTGATCCATCTTCCATTACCGAGCGAACGTGGCAACACGGTCATAAGAACCTTCAAATCCCAATGCGAACAGATGGGGCCTCAATGTGCGTGCTCTACGTCTCTCACCAGGCGCATTCCTACCAGGGTATAGCGAGTGCTGGTGGCATTCCAGTTGCGGAAGGCGCAACGTGCATACAATGACCAGGTATGCCACGAGCCGCCACGTCGCACTTTAACTTCACCGTCTGCCGGGCCCTGGGGGTCTGCAAGCGGCGCATGTGCGTAGGTGTCTGCGCCATACCAGTCGGCTGTCCATTCCCAGGCATTGCCGACCATGTCGTGCAGCCCAAATCCATTCGGTGGAAAACTCCCCACGGGAGAGGTAAAGGCAAAGTCATCATGATTCTTGAGCGCATGACTGGCCAAGCCTGGCCAGTACGGTGCGGCGCTGACATCGAAGGTATTGGCGATGCGGCTCAAGCCATCCGGATCATCGCCATTGGGGTAGCGAGTCGTGCTACCTGCGCGACACGCGTATTCCCACTCTGCTTCGGTCGGTAGCCGGTAGTGCACCTGTTCTTTCTTGCTCAGCCATGCTGCCAGGGCTTGTGCATCATTCCAGGTGACGTTGAGTACCGGATGATTGTCGGCCTGCGGAAAGCCGGGATTTTTCCAGCTGTATCGCAGGTGGCGGCCTTCGAAGGCGTCTTTGCGTTCAGTTTCTTGAGGATCATAGTCCGGGTTGTAACCATAGCCTCCGGTCTGATCTCGAATGGATTCCGGGGTATAGCCCGACGCCGCTACAAATTTGGCAAACTGTCCAACCGTGACCAGATACTTCCCTGCATAAAACGGATGGGTGATCAGTACCTTGTGTCGAGGCCGCTCATCGTCAAGGTCCAGCAGACGACGTTCTTCATAATCCGGATAGGCTCCTTTCAGCGATGCGAGAGATTCATCGGTACCCATCAGAAATTCTCCCGCAGGGATCAGGACCATTTGCATTCCGATTGAATTTTCGATAGTCGCAGGCAGTGGCGATATTTCCTCGGCATGCAGCGATGTCAATGCCATGCAAAGCAGCATTGCCAGTAATCCAGCGTATCGGTGTTTCAAGCTATCTCCCTTGTTTTGATTATTATTGTCCTGTTCCAACGCCGACAACGCGCTGAAACCCTTGCTGCCAGTCCTGGGATTGCCGACAAAAGTGGTCGATTCGATCGCCAATGGCATGGTGAGCAGTTAGTAAGGGCGCATGCAGTGGCGAAGTATCGGCCGCGGTCGATTGCGGACATCGGCGGCGGTCGCGAACACCACTTTATCAGGATTTCTTGCTGCGGAATATTTGCCTACACCGGTGCACATTGGCGAACTCGCGCACTGTATGCGCAATCGATGATCCTTGCCGGGCCTGATTTTTCGGCTCGCCGCACACATGCTTTTTTGACGCATCATCCTTTGATGCCGTGTTCGACTTACGGGGGGGGGCATCAGAAATAGCAAAGGGCTTACGATAAAACGTAAGCCCTTTGCTATTTCTGACATGAAAAATCCGAACCAGGTGACTTACTCACCTGCATCTGCCCGATTCTTGCCACCTCATTCAGGCAGCCTGATCTTATTTGAGCGCGCCATTCAGCAACAGCAGCCCCGGCACCCACCCAGTGAAAATCCCGCACAGCAAGGCGGCGACGCCGGTTATTTTCGCGATTTGCTTTTGCACCGAAAGCAGCAGAAAAAACATGAACCACAGTATTGCCCAGGCGGCCCAGTTCAGGCCGAACCAGACGCCCCAGGTGGTGGTGGCGGTTTGCAGGGTGTCGATGGCGACCGGGATGGCGGTGATGGCGACGAACAGGCTGAACCAGCCGAGGCCGCGGCCGTCGGCGCCGTTGAAGCGGTTGAAGGCGATCCAGAAGTAGGTGAAAGAAAACAGCAGGGTGAGGGCGGCGCCTTTGACCGAGGCGGCGTCGGCATTGGGGCCGAACGCCATTTGCAGGGAAATCAACAAGGTCACGCCGCCGGAAAAGACATTGATGACCCAGATTTCCTTGTCGCCGATGCGACCGAGCAACCACAGGCCATTAAGGCACAGCACGGCGCCCACATAGAGTAGTGAAAGACTTAACAGCATGACATCTCCTTGTTGAATGCAGCGGCAACTCTTGTTATTCGATGTTCACGACGACACAGGAACTTGCATTGCATGAAGCCGGCGAGGTCATTGCGACTTCGCCGGCGTTCCATTCATGCCAGATATCACCTCAGTGGCTGATCATCCAGGGTCGCTTGCCAACGAAGGATTTGGCGCCGTTGGGGGCAACGATGGTGGATTTGCTTTTCTTGCCGGACGAGCAGCAACTGCATCCGGAGGGGTGCGCTTTGGCGGCGTAGTTCTTGGAGCTCACCGGTTCATGCGAGGATTTTTCATTGGTGCTCATCGCATGCCGGCGCGCTTCCGGCATCAGCGCCAGACTTGGCGCAGAAAGCCAGGTGCGCTCGGCCGCTGCCGCGCAATGCGGGCAAGTAATGGGATCGTTGCGGGCGGCCATGCTGCGCACCGCCTCGAAGCAACCACAATCCTTGCAGAGATAGTCGTAGGTTGGCATGACGTGTTCCTATTTCTTGAGGTCGTGTGACAGCGGCATGCCCATGCCTTTGAATTTCTGCACCACGGGGCCGGCAGCGCTCGGGTTGATATCGAAGTCGAAGATCTGCGTCGGCAGCCACAAGGTGGCACAGGAGTTGGGAATGTCCACCACGCCGCTGATGTGTCCTTGCACTGGCGCCGTGCCGAGGATGGAATACGCCTGCGCCCGGCTGTAGCCGAACTTGGTCATGTATTCGATCGCATTCAGACAGGCCTGGCGATAAGCCACGTTGACGTCGAGGTAATGCTGCTTGCCATGCTCATCGACCGAGATGCCTTCGAAGATCAGATAGTCGTTGTAATGCGGGGTGATCGGGCTGGGCTTGAAGATAGGGTTCTTGATGCCATAGGTGGCCATGCCGCCTTTGAGCACGGTGACCTTCATGTGTACCCAGCCAGCCATTTCGATGGCGCCGCAGAATGTGATTTCACCGTCGCCTTGGCTGAAGTGCAAATCGCCGACCGACAGACCGGCGCCTTTGACATACACCGGAAAGAAAATCTTCGAGCCGCGCGACAAATCCTTGATGTCGCAATTGCCGCCGTGCTCGCGCGGCGGCACGGTGCGCGCGCCGTCGGCGGCAGCTTTGTCGCGCGCTGCGCCTTTCATTTTTCCCATGTGCGCAGTCGGTGCGAACGGTGCATTTGCCAGCGGCGGTACGCGCTGCGGGTCGGTTTCGATCAAACCGATTTCACGCCGGTTCCACTCGGCCAGCAATTTGGGATCGGGCAGGCAACCGATCAGGCCGGGATGGATCAGGCCGGCATAGTTCACGCCGGGCACGTGGCGCGATGAAGTGAACATGCCCTTGAAGTCCCAGATCGATTTCTGTGCTTCCGGAAACTGGTCAGTCAGGAAGCCGCCGCCATTCTTTTTGGAGAAGAAGCCGTTGAAGCCCCACATCGATTCTTGCTTGGCGCCGATGTCCAGCAATTCCACCACCAGCAAATCGCCGGGCTCAGCGGTATGGACGCCAACCGGTCCGGTCAGGAAGTGGACGATGGAGAGATCGATGTCGCGCACATCGTCGGCACTGTCATTGTTCTTGATGAAGCCGCCGGTCCAGTCATAGGTCTCGAGGATGAAGTCGTCGCCCGGGTTGACCCAGGTTGCCATCGGGATATCGGAGTGCCAGCGGTTGTGCACATTTTCATTTTCGTAGGGGGATTGATCCAGATCTACTTTAATCAGAGTCTCAGCCATGGTGTCTGCCTATAAAAGTTATGTTCATATGGACGGAACCCGGATTTTTCCCATGCTGACCATTCAGCGCATCCACACCTGGAAACTGTGACCCGAGCATCCCGCGGTAAATAATGTCTGGACAATGCGTATCTCCCAATACGTCAAACGGCGTACATGCAAAATTGTCCACGCGGCTTGTCATTGCTGAACCCCGGAAATACAGTCAAATCCGGTACTTGCCGATCTTGAAAAATGGCGGATTGTGGCGCGAAAAATCATTCGGCAATCACCGGCAGACAAACGATGCCCGGACGAAAGTCAGGCGGGCGGGGCAAGGTGCAAGCGGCCCGCGAAATTATCAAGCGGTCAGGGTTTTTCCGAGGTACGCTAGCGCGGCATGACAAAGAATGCCTGCCGGCTTTTTCGTCGCGGGAAGAATGGCTTTTCTCCGCCGCCGTATGTTGCGGACGCATGCAGACATTCCCGGCAGCGCATGTGAATCCGAGGCCACTTGAATGCCAGTTTGCATTGCGGCGCAACATGTTCATTCATTCCAACTTTCATTGATCCGATGGCTCAACAGAAAATTTTCCGCATCCGCCGTGAGTACAACCGCTGGGTCGCCAATGAGTCGATAGAGGATTATGCGTTGCGCTACACGCCGCGTCATTTCCGCAAGTGGTCGGAGTGGCAGTTGGGCAATGCGGCGTTTGGCGCCGCCTCGTTTCTGGCGCTGGAAGCAATCGGTGGCGCGATTGCGCTGAACTACGGTTTCGCCAATGCGGTCTGCGCCATTCTGGCGGTCATGCTGATCACGTTCCTGACCGGTTTGCCGATCAGTTACTACGCTGCCCGTTATGGCATCGATATGGATTTGCTCACGCGCGGCGCCGGCTTCGGTTATATGGGATCGACCATCAGCTCCTTGATCTACGCCAGCTTCACGATCATCTTTTTTGCCCTGGAAGCGGCCATCCTGTCGGTCGCCATGCAGATGTGGATTCCGTGGCCGCTCTGGATCTGGTATGGAATTTGCGCCCTGTTTATTGTGCCGCTGGTGGCACGCGGCATCACCCTGATTTCGCGTTTGCAGATGTGGACGCAGCCGCTGTGGCTGATACTGCTGGTGGCGCCCTATCTCGCCATCTATTGGAAGAAACCGGAGGCGTATACCGAGTTCGCGCAATTCGTCGGCGCGATTTCCAATAGCAACAGCTTCGACCCGGTCATGTTCGGCGTCGCGGCTACCGTGGCTTTTTCACTGGTGGCGCAGATCGGCGAGCAGGTCGATTTCTTGCGCTTCCTGCCGGAACGTACGGCAGAAAATCAACGGCGCTGGTGGACGGCAATCATCGTTGCCGGTGCCGGCTGGATCGTGCCGGGTGGATTGAAGATGCTGGGCGGCGCTTTCCTCGCCTTTCTGGTTTTCCAGAGCGGGGTGCCGGCGGCGCATGCGATGGAGCCGACGCGCATGTATTTGCTTGGGTTCTCTTATCTGTTTGATGATCCGGCCTGGATACTCGCGATCACGCTGCTGTTTGTCATCGTGTCGCAAGTCAAAATCAATTTGACCAATGCCTATGCCGGATCACTGGCATGGTCGAATTTTTTTGCACGCCTGACGCACAGTCACCCGGGGCGGGTAGTGTGGCTGGTGTTCAATTGCCTGCTGGCGTTGCTGCTGATGAGCCTAGGGGTATTCGCGGCACTGGAAACCGTACTTGGTTTGTACAGCAATGTGGCGGTGGCGTGGGTAGGTGCATTGGTCGCTGATCTGGTGATCAACAAGCCGCTCGGATGGAGTCCCAAAGGAATCGAGTTCAAGCGCGCGCATTTATACGACGTCAATCCGGTCGGTCTCGGCACCATGCTGGTGTCTGCCAGTATCGGCATCGCCGCTTTCGCCGGCGTGTGGGGACATCAGGTGGCGGCCTTTTCGCCATTCATCACGTTGGGCATGGCCTTTATCGTCTCGCCGCTGCTGGCATGGTTGACCAGAGGGCGTTATTACCTGGCACGCAAACCGACGATGGCCGGCGCGCCGGGGCAGGCAGTGCAATGCGGTGTCTGCGATAACCATTTCGAATCGGAAGACATGGCGCATTGCCCGGCATATGGCGCGCCCATCTGCTCGCTGTGCTGTACGCTGGAATCGCGCTGCCATGACTTGTGCAAGAAAGAGTCGCGCACGGCGGAACAGGCGCAACAACTGCTGTCGGCGTTGTTGCCGAATGCCTTGTCGCATCTGGTCAACCGGCGCGTCGGTAATTACATGGTGGTGGTGCTGTCTTTATGTGCAGTCGGTGCCGCCGCGCTCGGTCTGGTGTATGCGCAAGAAATTTCCTTGCTGACTTCGGCGGGCGACCGTTTGCTGATCGATGGCATCTTCATCAAGATTTCTGCCGTGCTGCTGATCATCGTCGCGGTCTCCAGCTGGTGGGTGGTGCTGGGCAGCGAAGGGCGGCATCTGGCGCAAGACGATTTGAACCGGCAAAACGAATTGCTGACGCAAGAGATCGACGCGCATCAACGCACCGATGCGGCATTGCAAAGCGCCAAGGAGGCGGCGGAATCCGCTAATCAGGCCAAGACCCGTTATGTCGCCGGTATCTCGCATGAACTGCGTTCGCCGCTCAACAGCATCCTCGGCTATTCGCAAATCCTGCTGAAGAACGAGCAGCTTGATGCAGCGCCGCGTACCGCGATCCAAACCATACAGCGCAGCGGCGAGCATTTGCTGGGGCTGGTCGATGAGCTGCTCGATCTGGCGCGGATCGAAGCTGACCGCATGCGGCTGGAGCCGGTGCCGATCTTGTTTTCCGCCTTCATCGATGATTTGCTCAGCATGGTCAAGTTGCAGGCCGAGGCCAAGGAATTGCGTCTGCACTATACGCATGGCGGGCATCTGCCGCATTACATACTGGCCGACGGCAAACGCCTGCGCCAGATATTGATCAACCTGCTCACGAATGCGGTACGTTTCACTGATGCCGGAGCGGTCACCTTGCATGTCGAACGCAGCGGCGCGTCGCTGCGCTTCGATGTGATTGATACCGGCATCGGCATTGCAACACAGGACCGGCAGCGCATTTTTCAACCGTTTGAACGCGGCGCCGCCGGACGCCTGCGCGGTGAGCCCGGCGCCGGGCTGGGTCTGGCGATTACCGAAAGACTGATCCTGATGATGAATGGCAGTCTGGACTTGCTCAGCATACCTGGGCAGGGCAGCACCTTCACGGTCTCTTTGCCGTTGATGGAAATCAATGCTGTCGCCACCTTGCCGCAGCGCGACGTGATCGGTCATGCCGGTACGGCGCGCACCTTGCTGGTTGTCGATGACCAGCCGGTGCAACGACACATGCTGAGCGGCATGCTGCTGCCGCTCGGTTTCCATGTGCGGGAAGCCGCGAGCGGTCATGAGTGTATCGATTTACTGCAAGACTTCACGCCTGATGCCATTTTGCTTGATATCGGCATGGATGGCATGGATGGATGGGAAACGGCGCGGCGTGTCCGTGCCGTCAGCGGCAGCGGTATTCCCATCATCTTCGTATCGGCCGACTTGTTTGAAAACGATCCGGAAAGAATGCGCCAGGCGGGATGTCAGGATTTCATCGGCAAGCCGGTGCTGGAATCGGAATTGATGTTGGTCTTGCAACGACAGTTGCGTCTGGAATGGATATATGCCGGCGCGCCGCCGCCAGTCCCTGTCACCGGAGTCTTGCCGGCGCAGCTTGCGTTCCGGCAACCGGCAATTGCGCAACTGTTGCAACTGACGCGCATAGGACATGTCGCCGGTTTGCGCCGGGCACTGGATCAGTTGTCGGCCACAGATGCATCGGCCGCGGCCTCCTGCATCGTAGTAAGATCGCTGCTTGAGCGTTTCGAGTTGGGCATATTAGAGAACGCCTTAATGGAGAATGAACGTGCCGCATCACTTGATTGACAATCCGGATGAGCGCCCGGTGGTATTGCTGGTCGACGATGCTCCCGGCAGCCTCGGCGTACTGTGCGAAACCCTGGAGAGCGCCGGTTATACCGTGCTGGTGGCGTGCGACGGCGATACCGCCTTGCGCCGTCTGAGTCTGGTGACGCCGGATGTGATCCTGATGGATGCAATGATGCCGGGCATCTCCGGCTTTGATACCTGTCGCCGCATCAAAGCCGATCTCGCGACCAAGCATATCCCGGTCATCTTCATGACCGGTCTGTCCGATACTTCGCATGTGCTGGAAGGTTTTGCCTGCGGCGGTGTCGACTATGTCGTCAAACCGGTGCGCGCGCCGGAGGTGCTGGCGCGCTTGCATACGCATGTGGGCAACGCGCGCATGGCGCGGTTTGCACTCGACGCCATTGATGTCTCAGGACTGGGAGTGATCATGCTCAATGATCAGGGACGCATCTCCTGGTGTTCACCGTGCGCCAGACGCTTGCTGACTCAGTTCGATATCGATCCGGATGCATTGACGGTGCCGCAATCATGGTGGCAGAGCAACAGCGGCATGGAGTTGGTGGCGGTGGTCAGCGACGCTGCCGGTCCCGGTTTGCTGGTCCGCAATATGGGGCCGGCGGGGAGGGATGAAATCATGTTGCTGATCGAGATCGGCGTGAGCGGCAATCCGGTCTTGCCGCCCGGCCGTCTTGCCAGCGCCGCGCTGACGCCGCGCGAAACGGAAGTGCTGTCCTGGCTGGCCAAGGGAAAAACCAATCGCGACATCGGCGAAATTCTGACCATGAGCCCGCGCACCGTGAGCAAGCATCTTGAACATATCTTTGAAAAGCTGGGTGTGGAAACGCGCTCGGCGGCGGCTGCAATGGCGAGCGCGCAAGAAAGTGCAGAGGCGCGTCTGGGAACGCCGCGCTGGCCGCATTAGCCGGGGCCGGGAATTCCAGCAGGCACACGGACAAGTCAGTCTGAATGATGTCGACTGCTTGATTTTACTGATGAGCTGAATGCCAACAGCCTTTTGTCAGGATTGGGGCAGATGTTGAGAAGCCGATCACAGCGCATCATGCGATGCCCGGTTATCGACGTCATCAAAGCCGCGAAACAATTGTTTCCTGAGGCCGGCCGGGTACATTGACGGATGCGGGTAAAGGCGTATATGTCCGCGACTGCACCGGGAGCGTCTAAGCAGGCCAGCACAGCGTAAAACAAGAGCCACCCATGTGCGACTGCGTATAAGTGGCGATTCCCTGATGGGCGTTGCAAATTGCTTTTACGACCGCCAGGCCCAATCCATTGCCTTTTTGATCGGGGCCGTCCGCTAACGGGCCTCTTTGAAATGCCTCAAAAATCAGGTGAGGATCGGCCATCCCGATACCGGGACCGCTATCTTCAACGCTGAGGTAGTGTGCACTGTCGTCGGAACGGGTTTTGATCATGATTGCGCCTGGCCGGGCATGCTGAAGCACGTTTTCCAGCAACGCAAGAAGTGCCTGGCGTATACGGATCGGGTCGCAGACTACCAATCGGATCTGCAAGTCAAGCGAAAGGCAGAAACCTTTTTCCATCAGTGCTGATTCGCAGGCTTTTACGACCGTCATTATTTCGCCCTGAAGATCGATCTCTCTCAGGTGCATTTGCAGGTGTCCGCTTTCGGCCAGGCCAACTACCCGCAGATCTTCAATCAGGCGCGCCAGTCCTTCAACCTGATGCAGCAAGCTGGCGAACAATGCAGGATCTGGTTGAAATATTCCTTCGGCCAGGCCTTGCAGGCGGCCGCGGAGAATCGTTACCGGTGTGCGCAGCTCATGTGCGATAGCGGCGTTCCAGAATATGCGTTCCTGTTCGATGCGTTCCAGCCTTTCCGCCATGGCGTTGAAGTCGCTGACCAACTGCGTCGCCTCACCGAGAGAATAGTCGTTCGTGTCTGCGCGTGCGGCCAGATTGCCTTGGGCCACCTGACGCAAACTTGTAGCCACTGAGTTCAACGGTGCAAGAATGCGTCTGGAAAGCCGGGCGGCGACCCACACGGCGATGCCGAGTCCGATCAGCGTTGTCACGACAATCCACATCCATTCTGCGGGGGATGGAAACCAGCTGTCCGGGGGGGAGAGGCTGGCCGGAAAGAACATCCATAGTGAAGCATAGAAAGCATACGAGCCCAGCAACACCATCATCATGATGGCGAGCACCATGACGGCGACCGAGGTCACGATTTGGCGACTCAGTCCTTTCAGGCGATGTGCATCCCGGTCTCCCACAGGCCGGTCTGGTTGTGTTCTTTTAAATGTGATCATGAAATCGATAGCCGACTCCGCGTGTGCTGACAGGTACCCCCACAATACCGAGATCCTCCAGCTTCTTGCGCAACTTGCTGACGTGGCTGTCGACTGTTCTTTCCAGTGTGTCGCCTTCCGGCAAGCATGTGGCCAGTAACTCGGTGCGGCTGAATACACGTCGGGGGGAACGTGCCAATTGGGCCAGCAGCCTGAATTCGGTCAGCGTCAGAGCAAGTGTATGCTGCATGTCATTGATCTCGACCACCGCTTCGTGAGAATCGAGGTCGATGATAAATGGCGCCACGCGCAAGATGCGGCGTTGCTCTTGCTCGCCCCGCATTTGCGCACGTCGCAGCACTGCCTGCACGCGTGCCACCACCTCGGCCGGATTGAAGGGTTTAACCACGTAATCGTCGGCGCCGATGCGCAACCCGGTGAGTTTGTCGATGTCTTGGTCCATGGCGGTCAACATGATGACCGGCGTGTTGCCGCGGTGACGGATCTCGGACAGTACCTGCCAGCCGTCCAGCAGTGGCATTTGTATGTCCAGCAGGATCAGGTCGGGCTTGAGTGTCAGATGCATTTCCAGCGCTTTGGCGCCGTTCGGCGCATGTACGCTGCGCATGCCGTTCCGGTCCAGGTACGCGATCAGAATGTCGGCGATTTCCGGTTCGTCCTCGGCAACGAGTATCAGCACATTCAGGCTATTGGAATTGTCCGCGTCTGTGGCCTTACCCGATGAGGCCAAATTCCCGGACATTCTGTCTCGCTCCATCAAAACTCCACAATTGCGCAACCCAATCCTCATCGTTTTCGCTCAGACTCCGCGTTTCTTTGCAATTGTACTGTCGGCCACCGCGAGAATCAAAGTGATATCGCCGTTGAGTATGATCAAAGCTGATTTCCGGAGTCACGCATGCCTCAGTTTTTTATCGAACGCCCGATCTTTGCCTGGGTGGTTGCATTATTCATCATACTTTTTGGCATGATTGCAATTCCGCAGTTGCCGATTGCGCGCTACCCGTCTGTGGCGCCGCCTGCAATATCGATTAGTGCCAGCTATCCCGGAGCCACACCACAGGCAATGAACGACGGCGTTATCGGTCTCATCGAACGTGAGCTGTCCGGCGTCAGGAACTTGCTCTATTTCGAGTCATCGGCCGACACTTCGGGCTCTGCGCAGATCAGCGTTACATTCAAACCTGGAACCGACCCGGAATTGGCCCAGGTGGATGTGCAAAACCGTCTCAAGGCGATTGAAGCGCGCTTGCCACAGGCGGTCAGACAAAACGGCGTGACGGTGGAATCAGCCGCTTCGGGGTTTTTATTGATGGTCAGCCTGACCTCCGGTGACGGTCTCTATGACGAAGTCACGCTGAGTAACTATATGGCGCGCAATATAGTCGAGGAACTGCGCCGTATCGACGGCGTCGGGCGAGTGCAATTATTCGGTTCAGAACAGGCGATGCGCATCTGGGTTGATCCGTTCAAGCTGAACGCCTATAACCTTTCGATGAGCGATATCAGCGCGGCAATCACCCGGCAAAATGTGCAGATTTCTCCGGGCCGGTTGGGAGATATGCCGGCGCTTTCCGGTCAGCAAATATCGGTGCCGCTGACCGTGCAAGGGCAACTGACGTCGCCGGAGCAGTTTTCCGCGATCGTACTCAAGGCCAGAGGGAATGGTGCGAAGGTGCTGCTGAGTGACGTCGCCCGCATCGAACTGGGCGCGCAGTCTTATGGATTCTCCAATCGTGAGGACGGCAAGCCCGCTGCAGTCGCAGCCGTACAGCTGGCGCCAGGCGCAAACGCAGTGCGTACGGCAGAGGCCATTCAGGCGCGCATGGCTGAATTACGCCCCGTGTTGCCTTCCGGCGTGAGCTACTCCTTGCCATACAACACGGCGCCGTTCGTCAAAATATCCATCCAGAAGGTGGTGCAGACACTGATCGAGGCCATGGTACTGGTGTTCATCGTGATGTACCTGTTTCTTCAGAACATGCGCTATACGCTCATTCCCGCCATCGTGGCACCGATTGCGCTGATGGGAACGCTGGCGGTCATGTTTGTGGTTGGCTTCTCGGTGAATGTGCTGACCATGTTTGGCATGGTATTGGCTATCGGCATCATTGTTGACGACGCCATCGTCGTCGTGGAGAACGTTGAGCGCATCATGGCAAGTGAGGGACTGGAGCCGCGCGAGGCAACCATCAAGGCCATGAAGGAGATCACGGGTGCCATCATCGGTATCACTCTGGTGCTGACGGCGGTATTCATTCCCATGGCGCTGGCCGGCGGATCGGTGGGCGTAATCTACAGGCAGTTCGCCTTGTCGATGGCTGTTTCCATCTTGTTCTCGGCCTTCCTGGCGCTGAGCTTGACGCCGGCTTTATGTGCCACGTTACTGAAGCCGATCAAGCGCGACCATCATCAGAAACGTGGATTTTTTGGCTGGTTCAATCGGCGCTTCGCAAGCCTGACACAGCGATACGAATCCCGTCTCATCGGATTGGTGGCGCGCAGCGGCCGCATGATGTTGATCTTTCTCGCGATCTCGGGGATCCTCTTTTTCTCTTTGCGCTCCTTGCCGTCCGCTTTCCTGCCGGAGGAAGATCAAGGGTATTTTATGACCTCATTCCAACTGCCGTCGGATGCGACAGCCGAGCGGACTTCAAAAATAGTCAAACAGTTTGAGCGCTATCTGGAGACGCGTACCGACATCAAATCCAACATGTCGGTACTCGGTTTCGGCTTCTCTGGTTCCGGGCCGAATGCGGCGATGGCTTTTACCGAACTCAAGGATTGGAACCAGAGGAAAGGTTCCAATGCAATGGAGGAGGTTATGCACGCACAAGCAGCCATGGAAAATAGTTCGGAGGGTCTGATCATGAGTCTGATGCCGCCTGCCATCGATGAGCTGGGCAACTCTTCCGGCTTTACCTTGCGGTTGCAGGACCGCGCCAATCAAGGCTACGCGGCACTGAAGGCGGCAGAAGCCAAGCTGCTGGAACTTGCGGCGCGCAGCAAATTGCTCAAAGGCGTCTACCCGGAAGGCTTGCCATCCGGCGCCAGCGTGCGTCTCGGCATTGACCGCCACAAGGCGGCAGCGCTCGGCGTTTCCTTCAGTAGCATTGGCGACACGCTCTCGGGGGCAATAGGGTCTTTGTATGTAAACGACTTTCCCAATGAAGGGCGCATGCAACAGGTCATTGTTCAGGCTGATGCAAGGTCACGCATGCAGATCGATGACATCCTGAAGCTATATGTCCGCAATGACAATGGCGGCATGGTGCCTTTGGCTGAGCTGGTCAAGCCGGTGTGGGAAAACACGCCGATACAAATGGTTCGCTACCAGGGATTCCCGGCGATACGAATTGCCGGCAATGCGGCCCCGGGTGTTTCCAGTGGTGAAGCAATGGCGGAGATGGAAAAATTGGCGCAGCAGTTGCCGCCGGGATTCTCCGTTGTCTGGACGGGGCAATCGCTGCAGGAGCGGATGTCGGCAGCGCAAGCGCCGATATTGATGGCGTTATCCATGCTGGTGGTGTTCCTGGTGCTGGCCGCCTTGTACGAGAGCTGGTCGATTCCCTTGTCGGTTATGCTTGTTGTTCCGCTTGGACTGATTGGTGCGGTTGCAGCAGTACTGATTCGGGGCATGCCCAATGATGTCTTTTTCAAAGTCGGACTGATCACGGTAATCGGTTTGTCGGCAAAGAACGCCATCCTGATCGTCGAATTTGCCAAGCAACTGCGGGATGGGGGAATGAGTCTGGTGCAGGCTGCAATCCAGGCATCGACGTTGCGCTTGCGTCCGATTCTGATGACGTCATTCGCCTTCGCGCTTGGGGTCGTGCCGTTGATGATCGCCGCGGGTGCCAGCTCGGAGACGCAACATGCGATTGGCACTGGCGTATTCGGTGGAATGGTGAGTGCCACCTTGTTGGCGATATTTTTTGTGCCGGTGTTTTTTGTGTTTGTACTCGGATGGAGCGAAAAACTGAGGGCGCGCGTGCAGAAATCCTGATCATTGTCTGCGCGTGCCGCTGCGCAGCAGGAGCGACGCCATTCCGATGTGGCCTTCACGGTTGCGCCGGCAGGCTTCGATGACACGGCATGTCGACAGTGGCCGCAAAGCTGTCGGCGACGTTGAACCGATTGCAATCAGCAGCGTGGACGAATGTTCTGAGCACATGGCGCCAACCACCGGGCCCGCTGCGTGCGGGCTCTTCTTTATGGTCTTGCGCGAACGGGCCGGCTTATTGCATGTAAGCGGGTTTGCGCTGGTCGTCAGCGGGGAGGGCCGGAATGATGTAGTCCACCAGCAGCATTTCGGCCTGGGAGGCGTGCAGCTTGGCGGCGGTGATGGCTTGTTTGTATTGCCGCAGATCAGCAATGGCGGGGCGGTCATCCTTGCCCTTTGCGGCGTTGGCAGCGGCGGTCATGATTTCGGCGAGTGCAGTGTTGGCTTTTTCATGCGCGGCCTTCAGTTCGACCAGGCTGCGCAACAATACTTCTTTCTTATCCATGGCAGTTTCCTTTAATGGTGAAAGCAGGGCTTGGACATCCACTGTAGGTCATGCCGGTAAAAATTCAAGATTTACTGCATCCATTGTCCGATCTTGTACGGCGCGTGATCATGACTGTCTGACAAGCTGTTGCCAGATACGTCGTGCCTCGCGGGCATCCTTTTCCGCTCCGCCGATGAGATAGCCGCGGGCAAAGCCGGCGCTGGGTGCGGTTTCCGGGGCGACTTCGGCCAGATGGCGCAGCAGTTCACCGGCGCACGCGACGTCATTGATCCGTCCCAGGATGTGCAGCAACTGGTTCAATGCTTCCGCTGAAGCACTTGTCGTCGGGGCTGACTGCCGCGACTGGAAAAATTCGCTGGCATAGCGCAGCTTCTTGGCCGCAATGCGCAGGTGATGATGCGCCGAAATATCTTGCATTGCGAGATTCTTGCCGCGCTGTTTCAGTTTTTTGCGGTAGTGGACCAGTATCTGCGAGGAAAATTTCTTCATCGGGACAGAAGGTATTTTCTGCTGCTCCGTCGGCGATGACTGCGCCACATCCAGCCCTTGCAACCAGCCGCCAAGCCGGAGCAGCAGTTGTGAATAGCGCGCTGAACTGATGGTGATTGCGGCGCTGTGGCGCTGGCGGTCGGCCACGGTGATTGCTGCTGACTGCAATGTTTGCAGTTCCGTTTCTGCCGGCATCTCTTGTGCCATGCCAGGCAGTATGTCGAAGGCCAGCACGTCCCAGTTTCTTGCCATCCCCAACCGCGCCGCAAGCCATTCAAGACTCTCCGCAATCTCTGGATTGCATGGCGCAATATCGTGCAGCAACTCCAGCGCCAGCCGCAAGCGGCGCAGTCCGATACGCATTTGGTGAATGTACTCCGGGTCACGGCCTTGCAGAACGCCGGCCTCGTTATCCTGGATCTGGGCCAGACAATTGCCGATGATAATCCGCATGCCATCTTCTGCGGTGCAATTGGCGGGCAGCACTATCGCCGTGGTTTTGACCGGGGTCAGTGCGCGCGGTGCCAGCAGATCGAAACCACGGTCCGATTTGCTGGTCGTGCTGACGCGCAGCGCTATCGTGTCGTGCAGGTTCAGCGCCAGTTCGAATAATGCGCCTGGCTGCCCGGATTTGAGTTCGAGTTCGATTTCACTGATCTCGTGTTTGTCTGTGCCGCATTCCACCTGGCCCTGATCCAGCGCGAATTCGATCTGGTCGCCGCGGGCGGTGTCGAGTTGCCAGATGGTGCGTCGGATTTTGGTACTGAAGATCGGCGTCAGGTTCTCGGCGAGTCCGGCAGCACTTAACATCCGCACCACTTTTTTGCGCATTGCGGGCATTGCACGCAACAGGGACAAGTCCGGCTCGGCCGTACTGACCGGGCATTCCCATTCAGCGCGCTGGTACAGGCCGGCGCTTGCGATGCCATCGTGCTTGAGAGTCTGGATTCGCTGTTGGCCTTTCTGCCGCACCCGCAAGACGTAACCATGCTGCTTCAGATACAGGTCCGGGGTGTCGTAGTAGGTGCTGACCAGCGATTGCGCCGGCTCGCGCCTCACCGCCAGTTTCGCCAGCAGCGGATGCCGGCGCAAGGCCGCGACATCGGCGGCGGCCAGCAACAGCTTCAGTTCTGTTTCCATGATGGTCCTTTGGTGCAAGGTAAGGCAGTGATGCATATTGAAATCAGGCTGCGACAATGGCTGTTGCCGTGCGGCATTGCGCGTGCTTGCGATGCCGCCGGTCAAGCGATACCGCCTGCCCGCATCAGACGACGCACGGCGCAACAGGTTTGACGCCGTAGTTCATGATACTGCGTCGCCGCTATCTTAAATAGCTGACAGCGTAAATCCCGCCTGCCTGCCGACATGCAGGCAAGCACTGACAGCCGGATCCGACAAGGGTGTGTTGGTCTCGGCCAAGGCCGTGATGCCATCCGGAAATTCAAGGTATCCGGGATGTTGTCATTGTGCAGATCAAGAAACTTTCCCGGGTGCGCACCGGTCGTACGGCATACAATCGAGCTGGCAGTCAGCGGTGATTGCAGATGGCACCGGGGTTCTGCATCTCGAACCGACAACATTAACAAGAATGGATCTCGCATGCTGGGTTTTGATTCACGGACGGCAAAAGTGGTATGGACAGCAGCATTGATGATGCTGCTTTTTTACGCGGTATATCTGTCGGCGACTACCATCATCGTGGTGATCTTCGCGGTGTTCTTCAGCTACGTGCTGTTTCCGCTGGTGGAATTGACGCAGCGCTGGTTGCCCAAGCGGGTGCCGCGGACGGTGTCGATCAGTCTGGTATTTCTGGTCGTGCTCGGTCTGGCCGGCACTGCGGTTGCCTTGTTCGGTTCGCAAATCGAATCGGAGGCGGTGGCGCTGAGTCAGAAATTGCCGACCCAGCTCAATGCCGAAGATGTGTCCAACAAGATTCCGTTGCCCGGATTTATCGAACCGATGCGCGAACGCATCATGTCGTTTGTACGAACCCAGATTGCGGCCGGCACCGATCAGGCGGTGCCGTTGGCGAAGCAGTTTGGTGAAGGCCTGATGCACGCCGCCGGCAATCTGATTTATGTCGTATTGATCCCGGTACTGAGCTTTTTGCTGATCAAGCAGGCGCCCGAAATGCGGCGCGAGTTTTTGTCCGGCATGGCCAGCACCAACAAAACCTTGTGGCGCGGCATCATCGATGATCTCGATGTCCTGCTCTCCAAATATGTCCGGGCCTTGTTGCTGTTGTCACTGGCCACGCTGGTAGCCTACAGCATTGCCTTTTCATTGCTGGACGTGCCGTATGCGCTGCTGCTGGCGGGGATTTCCGCGCTGCTGGAATTCATTCCATTCGCCGGACCACTGGGGGCGATTGTCATCACGCTGGCGATTGCCCTGCTGAGCGGGCATGAACACATGCTGTGGCTGGCCGGATTTTTCCTGGCCTATCGTCTGTTCCAGGATTACGTGATCAATCCGATGCTGATGAGCGAGGGCGTCGAAGTCAGCCCGCTGCTGGTGATCATCGGTTTGCTGGCCGGCGATCAGTTGGGCGGCGTGGTGGGTATTTTCCTGTCGGTACCGGTAATGGCGGCGGCCAAGATCGTGGCGGTTCGCATCATGGCGGCACGGGCCAAAGCCAAGGCTGCGGCACTCGCCAATCCACCTGCTGTCCCGGTGACGGTAACAGTCACCGCACCCGATGCGACGTCCCCGCCGGCGCCGGTCGCCGACACGCCAGCGCGCTTGCCATGACATGACGCAGCGGCATCGGATGTGAAGGAGAAGGGCTGCCGCGATGCAGCCCTTTTTATGCATGCCTCCGCCTCGCGTTCTTCCTGCCGTAACGACTTCACCAAAACATAACAAGCTCTTCACGAATCACGAATAGTCGCCGTGAGCATGCTTTGGCATACTCCGAAGCAGCGCTGATCATGCAGTCCGGCTCGCTGTGAATTGTTTGCAGCGGTCAGGATGGCGGACGCGAAAAAAATAATCCGGAGACATTTCCTCATGCCCATCGCAAGCAGCATACCTGCCGGCCAGGCCGCCAGCGCCGTGCCCGCGTCATCGCTCAATGAAGCCTATCGCAGGACCGCATGGAAAATCATGCCTTTGCTGTTCCTGTGTTACGTGATTGCTTATCTGGACCGCGTCAACGTCGGTTTCGCCAAGCTGCAGATGCTGACGGATTTGAAATTTAACGATGCCGTCTATGGTCTCGGCGCCGGGATTTTCTTTGTCGGTTATCTGATCTTTGAAATCCCGAGCAACCTCGCCTTGCATCGCTTCGGCGCACGTCGCTGGATTGCGCGCATCATGATCACCTGGGGCATCTTGTCGGCGCTGATGATGTTTGTTTCTTCGCCCACTTCGTTCTACATCCTGCGCTTCTTTCTCGGGGTAGCGGAAGCCGGCTTCTTTCCCGGCATCATTCTGTATCTGACGTACTGGTTTCCGGTCGAACGACGGGTGCGCATGATGGCCTTGTTCATCACCGCCAATCCGGTATCGAGCCTGATCGGTGCGCCATTGTCGGGCGGCATCATGCAAAGCATGAATGGTTTCGCCGGTCTCACCGGCTGGCAATGGCTGTTCGTGATCGAAGCGATTCCGGCCGTGATCGCCGGCGTCTTCGTACTGTTTTATTTGCGTGACCGCATCGCCGATGCCGATTGGCTCACGGATGCTGAAAAGCGCCAGATGCAGGCGGCGATTGATAACGAAGCGAGCAAGAAAACCACCCACACCTTGCGCGATGGCTTCATCAGCAAGGCGGTATGGCATCTGGGCGCGGTATATTTCTGCATCGTCATGGGGCAATATGTGGTGGGCTTCTGGATGCCGACCATCATCAAGGCCACCGGTGTTTCGCAACCGCTGATGATCGGATTGCTGACGGCGATTCCGTTTGGTGCCGCAGTAGTGGTGATGAACCTGTTCAGCCGCAGCGCCGACCGCTCCCGCGAATATCGCTGGCATCTGGCGATCGCTTCCTTCATCGGTGCTTGCGGCGTGTTCTTCGGTACATACTTCGGTGGCAACACGATACTGGCCATGATCGGTCTGACCGTGGGCACCGCCTTCATGATCAGCGCCTTGCCGGTATTCTGGGGTTTGCCCACGGCGCTGCTGGGCGGCACCGCTGCGGTGGCCGGCATCGCGGTCATCAACTCCATGGGCAACGTGGCCGGATTCCTGAGTACCATGCTGGTGGGCTGGATCAGCGCCGTCACCGGCAGCACGGTGTACAGCATGTATGCGCTGGCGGGCGTGCTGGTATTGGGTTCGATACTGGTATTGCTGGTGCCGAAGCCACAGAATCTCTGATGCAATTGGCTGCCGGTGCCGGGTTATTCCTGACCGGTGCCGCTGTTCTCGGCCATTCTTGATTCCCACAGACGCTGGACCAGCCTGGCGGTATTGGCGATGTGTTCACTCAACAAGCGCGTAGCGGTCGCGACATCGCGCTTCAGGCAGGCTTCCATGATGGCGCGGTGTTGCAGGTCAACATCGACTGCCAGTTGCACATCCGATGGCGAATGAAACAAGCGCACCAGCCGGTAGCGTTCGGTATGGGTGCTGAGTTGCGCATAGAATTTGTGCAGCCACGGCGAATCGCACGCCGACAGCAACGCCTGATGAAATGCGCGGTGCCGGTGTTCCCACAACTGGATCGCGTCCTGTTCTTTCATGTCGGTCGGCAGCGGCGTCTTTGACAGCGCGTGATGGGCTGCCACGACACGGCCTTCCCAGTCGGCATCGCCGGCATTGATGGATGCTTCCAGCATCAGTGCTTCAATCCGCTGCCGGGTATTGGCGATATCGATCAGCTCCGCCACGGAGATGGATGCGACCCGGAATCCCTTCTGGCCTTCACCTTCGACCAAACCTTCCGAGGCCAGCAAGATCAGCGCTTCGCGGATCGGGCTCATGCCTTGCTCATACCGTTTCTGCAAGTCGCGCAAGATCAGCTTTTGACCCGGCGCGATACTGCCGTTCAGCACATCGGCGCGGATCAGTCGATAGACGCGCTGCGATAAGGTTTTGTCGGCAGCGTCCATGCGTTCAGAGAGGGGTGCCTTGTGGGCAGTGGTGTTCATGTGTATTTCAGGTGTCCGAAAGAGTGCATTTTATAACATTTAAAAATATGCACCAAAAACAAACAAAATCTAAATTAATAATTAATTTATAAATTATTGTTTACTTTCGAAATTTCAATGCATAGAATCGCTGCACGGCAATCGGATATGGTTCGGAATCAATATGGGGGCGGGGCGCGGAAATCAGCATGGTCCCTTATGTATTTCCGGGCCTGCCAGCCGTCTGTCAGGCAGACGTCGGGATAGTGGTGATGGGAGAGTGCGGTGCGCATCTACGCGCAGTATTTCCTTCGCGAATTTTTATCGGTGATGTCGGAATTCCAGTAGCAGCAGGTGTGGTTGGCGTCGTTCCATCTTGAGCGGCGGCGGATATCACCGGCTGACTACCGAACATTGGTTATTCGTGCAAACGTATCTGAAATACGAGGGAAAATAATGTCTTCAACCGAAAAGGAGATTGTGCGCAAAGTCACCCTGCGCATCGTCCCGTTGCTGTTTTTACTCTGGCTGGTCAATTTTCTGGACCGGGTCAATATCAGTTTCGCCGCGCTGCAAATGAACGAGGAATTGCATTTCACGCCTGCCGTGTTCGGCTTTGGCGCGGGGATCTTTTTTCTTGGTTATATCCTGTTTGAAATCCCCAGCAATCTGATGCTGTACAAGTTCGGCGCGCGTCGCTGGCTGACGCGCATCATCGTTTCCTGGGGACTGGTGTCGATGGCGCAGGCCTGGATTGTCGGCGAGCATTCGCTGTATGCCTTGCGCTTCCTGCTGGGCGTGGCCGAGGCCGGTTATCTGCCGGGCATGTTGTATTACCTGACGTTGTGGGTGCCGTCGGAACACCGGGCCAAGGTGATCGCCCAGATCATGTCGGCCAATACGGTCGCGGTGATCATCGGCGCGCCACTGTCGGGACTGATCCTGCAAATGGACAGCGCACTGGGCGTGAGCGGCTGGCAATGGGTGTTCATCATCGAAGGCGGCATCGCGGTATTGCTGGGCATCTTCACGTTCTTCTATCTGACGGACAAGCCCGGGCAAGCAAGCTGGTTGTCGCTGCAAGAACGTACCTGGCTGACCAATAAGCTGGCCAACGACAAGGTGGCTGCGGGCCATGCCGGTATCTCGGATGTGCGGGCGGCATTCCGCGCGCCGATTGTCTGGATGCTCGGCGTGCTGTACTTTTTCGTCGGTCTCGGCTTTTTCGGATTGACCATCTGGCTGCCGCAAATCGTCAAACAGATTTCGGGCTATTCCATCCTGACCGTCAGCATGATCAGTGCGGTGCCGTTCATCGTCGGTGCGCTGTCGATGATTCTCAACGGCAAACACTCGGACCGCAGCGGCGAACGGCGCTGGCATCTGACCTTCGCTTTGCTGATCGGGGCGCTGGGCTTGCTGGTCAGTGCGATGGCGACATCACCGCTGATTGCGTTCATCGCCGTCTGTTTTTCGATGGCTGGAATTTCCGGCGCGCTCGGCGTGTTCTGGTCGGTTCCTTCCGCGTTTCTGACCGGACAGGCTGCGGCCGGCGGCCTGGCGCTGATCAATACGATCAGCGGCTTGTCGGGATTTCTGGGGCCCTATGTAATCGGTTTCATTCGCGGCCTGTCTCCCGACTTTTCGTACTCGCTGTATGGCATGGCGGCCAGCTTGCTGGTGGCGACCTTGCTGGCGGCAACCTTGCCGTTCAACGCCCGACGCTAAAACTCAACGCTAAAACTCAACGCCGACTGATGGTCATCCGGGGCGCACGCCGCCTCGTTCTCCAGACACGTCCCGCGTCTTGTCGCTTAACGAATATTTAACGCATTTCGAAGAGAGCAATCATGAAAAAATTCTCTGCATTGTTTATCCTGATCGCCGCCGCGATTGCTGCACCGGCATTTGCGCAGTCGTCAGTCACCATGTACGGCATCATTTCCACCGGTATGTTTTATACCGACAATCAAAAGGGCCTGAGCAATTACGGCTTGTTGAACGGACCGCAGCAACCACCGCGCATCGGCTTTATCGGACAGGAAGATCTGGGCGGCGGCCGCAAGGCATTTTTCACGCTGGAAAACGGCTTCAGCATCACCACCGGTGCCGCCGGGCAAGGCGGTCGTCTGTTTGGCCGGCAGTCGTTCGTGGGCTTGTCCGATGCCGCGCTGGGTTCGCTCAGTTTCGGGCGTCAGATCGACAGCATGGCGCAAACACTGGCGCCCTTCGAGTCGGCGGTACAGTTCGCCACTTATGCGCCGCCGATAGGGGATGCCGATAATGTGTTCGCGACCTTCCGCGTCAGCAATTCGGTGCAATACAAGTCTCCCGTTTTCGACGGTGTGCAGATCATCAGCGACTATGGATTTTCCGAAGCTGCCGGCAGCGTCAACAACAACAGCAGTTTCAGCATTGGCACCTCGTACGGCAACGGCCCGTACAAACTGGGCGCCGCTTATCATCAGTTGCGGGCGCCGGGTTCCTCCAGCAACCTCAACGGCGCGGTCGGCAATTTCGATTATGGTTTCACTTCGCCATTCATCACCAGCGCTGCCGGCGCCGCAGTCGACAAACAACAGATGTTTGGTGCCGGCGGCTCTTACAAGTTTGGCGACAATCAACTGTCGCTGTTGCTCACCAATGTCAAATTCAATTATCTCGATGCCTCGAGTCTGACGCTCACCAATTATCAATTCACCGGCACCCGCTATCTGACGCCGCAACTGATGCTCGGTGCGTCCTACATCTTTACCGATGGCAAGGCGACGCTGGCCGACGCCAAACCGAAGTGGCATCAGATCAGTCTGGGACTGGATTATTTCCTCACCAAGCGCACCGATCTGTTCCTGGTCGGGATTTATCAGCGTGCCGCCGGGGATGCCAAATTCGCGCAGATCTATTACATGTCGCCGTCCGCTTCACGTGAACAGACTTCCGTGTCATTCGGCATGCGGCACAAGTTTTGAGCCGCAGTTAAGAACGCTTCAGGTGGTGAATCAAGCAAGGTCAGGGGACTACGTTGAATTCGCTGCCTGAGTTCAAACATTCAAGAATTCACGTAGTGGTGAATTCATCATCTCTGAGGAAAGACGACCTTGCTTACATTCAATAGCAGCAATTTACCCACGCAATTGCCGCTGCCATCTGAGGCGGCCATACAGTATGAACAGACGGTACTGTCCTGGGCGTATACCCACGCGGACGATATCGTCTGTCGCCGCGACCTGCCCTATGGCGACGATCCGGCGCAACGCTACGATGTCTATTATCAGCCGGGGATGGAACAACGCCCGGTGCTGGTGTTCTGGCATGGCGGCGGCTGGACCAACGGCTACAAGGAATATGCGTCCTTCATGGCGGGGCACGTGGTGCGTCTGGGCATGGTGCTGGTCACGCCGGGTTACCGGCTGGCGCCGCACAGCCGCATGCCAGCGTCGTTCCACGATTGCCTGTTGTTGTTGCAGACGCTGACGGCAGACATCGGCCAATATGGCGGTTCGGCGCAGCATCTGTATTTGTCCGGCCATTCCGCCGGCGCCCATCTGGCGACACTGACGGCGCTGCGTGGCGCCGAGGTTGCGGCCGCGGGTGTCAGTCCGGCGGCCATCCGGGCCTGCCTGCCGGTCAGCGGCATCATGGATTTGCATCATCCGTCGCCCGTGCCCGGCTCGCTGGAAGAGCGGGTCTATACGATGGTGTTGTCGATGCCGGAGCAAGATGCGGTCATGAGCCCGGTGTGCTGGACCAACGGCAACCAGATTCCGATCCTGCTCAGCTACGGCGAACGCGACAGCGCCCGCGTTCTCAGTTCGAATCGCCGGCTGGCCGCGCTGGTGGCATTTCAGGATTGCCGGCAATCCTTCAACGTCGAACCGGGACTGGACCATTTTCAGACCCATCTGGCGCTCAAGGATGGCGATCATCCCTGGTACCGGCGTCTCAGCGCCATTGTGCAGGAGACCGCAGCATGAAGCAGCATATCGACACCGGCTTGCCGGATCTGGGGCAACCCTTTTCATGGGCGATTCGCGCCGGTCACACGCTCTACACCACACACGGCCCGGTGCAGCCTGACGGCAGGGTCGATACCGGGTCGATTGTGGCGCAGACCAGACTGACATTCGACAACCTCAAACAGACCTTGCACACCGCCGGCCTCGGCATGGCGGATGTGGCGCAGGTATTGATCTATCTCACCGATGTCGGCGATATGCGGGCGGTCGATCAGATCTATCGCGAATATTTTGACGCGCCGTATCCGAACCGCTCTACCGTGGGTGTGAACGCATTGGTGGTGCCGGGCATGGCGATAGAAATTGTGGCTTACGCCGTGGCCTGAAACGCCGCCCGGCGGTACGTATGGCGCTCAAGTGCGCCGTGCGTGCTGCGAACGGGACGACGGCGAGGCGCCTGCCGCTTATCCGCAGGCGTACGGGCATCTTGTTTTTCAAGAGGCTAATCGTTGCTGTTTTCGAAATGATATGTTGCGCGGGAGGCCATTTTTCTTTCAAATTGAAACAATTAAGATGTGCTCAAGGTGAATGAAAAGCAATCGAACAGGACTCCGTAGCGAAGCCCGGCTCTTTATTCACATTTTGGAGAGCAATCATGAACATCAAGAATATCGTTGCAGGCGTGGTCCTGTTTAGTGCTGTCGGTGCCGCCATGGCTGAAGCACCTTATCCGCCAGAAACCAAGCTCGTTTCGACCAAAACGCGCGCGGAAGTCATTGCTGAATTGCAACAGGCACGTGCACAGGGTTTATTGCAGTCGAACGATGAATATCCGGTAGAACAAAATTTCAAGTCGACCAAGACCCGTGCCCAGGTCATCGATGAATTGAAAGTCGCCCAGCAGGAGGAGCGTGCTCATCCGCAGAGCTATGCCGATATGGTATCGATGCACTGAGGTAACGATGTTGAGCGGGGCGGTTGGCGATAGCGCGCCGGCCTCGCTTCAGCAACAGCCACGAAGCTGCCTGATCAAACCGTTGCGCCGGACGACATTCCCGGCCCAACGGTTTTTTCTTTTGCGGCGTGCCAAGCGGCCAGCCGGGTTGGTCAGAACCGGTATTTGACGGTGGCCGTGACGGCACGTTCGGTACCCCGGTAGCATTCGCCGTGGTAGCAGATTGTGTTGTAGCCCTTGTTCAACAAGTTGGACGCATTCAGCCTGAGCATCCATGGTCCATGCTCGTAGCGCATCATGGCGCTGAACAGCGAGAAGCCGCCTTCGACAGAAGTATTGGCCTCGTCATTCTGACGCTCGCCGACATAGTTGACGCCGCCGCCGATCCCGAGGCCGCCACTGATTTCATAGTCGAGCCACAGCGAGGCAGTGCGATTGGGTACGGTTGCCGGCACCTTGCCGGCTTCGGTACTGTCGGCGCTTTCCAGTACTTTCATGTTCATTTTGGTAAAAGACGCAATGACATTCAGATTGCGAACGATTTCGGCTTTGGCTTCCAGTTCGATGCCGCGCGTCCGCTGTTTGCCGATTTGCCGTGCATCGCCGGTGATGTTGTCGTAGGTGATGACGTTGGTTTTGGTCAGGTCGAACACGGCGGCGGTGAACAGGCTGCGCGAATTTTCCGGCTGGAACTTGATGCCCAGTTCGGTCTGTTTGCCACGGCTGGGTTTGAAGGGATTGTTGTTGCTGTCGACACCGATTGACGGCAAGAACGATTCGCCATAACTGGCATAGGGCGCCCAGCCGTTGCCGAGCAAGTAGCTGAGTCCGATGCGGCCGCTGAAGACGCTGTCGTTCTGTACCTTGCGGGTGCTGTTCAGCGCATCGTCAGTGGCGGTTCTCACATAGTCCTGACGACCGCCGAGCGTCACGATCAAGCGTTCGAACAGTTTGATCTGGTCTTGCGCATAGAGGCCGATCTGGCTGGTGGTTTGGGCATAATTGGCGATCGGCGTCTGCGGCGTGGGAATGCCGAGCCCGTAAATCGGGTTGAGCAAATCGAGATCGGGTGCCGGTCCTTTGAAACGATAGGCGTTGCCCTGGTTGTAGTTCCAGTCGATACCGAACAGCAGTGTCTGCGAGGCGATGGTGCCCGGTAATTTTCCATGCAACTGGGTGTCCAGTGAGGTTTGGCGCAAACGGTCATTCCATGTCCGGGCGATACGCGAATAGGTATGGCCGTCGGCTTGCAACTCATCGACCCACACGACGTTGCGCTTGAGTTTGACATCGCTGTAGCGGAAGTTTTGGCGGAGTTTCCAGCTGTCGTTGAAGGCGTGTTCCAGCTGATAGCCAACGGATGCCTGCTCATGGCGGAATTTGCTGAAGGAGTGGTCGCCCATCTTGATGTTGGTCAGGGTGCCATCGCCGGCAATAGCATAGTAAGGATCTTCGCCGGAATCGTTCTTGAGGAATTCGGTGAGCACCGTCAATGATGTCGCCGCGCTCGGTTGCCAGCGCAACGATGGCGACAGCGAATAGCGCGTGCGGTTGATGCGGGCGCCGTCGGGATAGCGGTCCTGGTCGTTGCTGTCGAGAGCGACGCCGACCAGCCGGTAGCTGAGCTCGCCGCTGCTGTCGAACGCGTCGCCGACATCAAACGCCAGTTGTTTGCGGTCGAAGCTGCCGTACTGGACCTCGATTTCGCGAATGCGTTCTGCGACCGGCATCTTGCTGATGCGATTGACGACGCCGCCAACGTCGCCCTGGCCGAACATCACCGAGGCCGGGCCGCGCAACACTTCCACCCGCTCCAGTCCATAGGTTTCCGTCATGGAGTAGACCGGAATGAAAGGAGTTTGCGGCAAGCCGTCACGAAAATTGCCGGAGTAGGCATTGAAGCCGCGCAGTGAAATGTATTCCCAGCCGCGATTGTCGGCGCCGTATGTATTGACCGTGACGCCGGGTGTTTGCGCCACGATGTCCATCATGTCCTGAGTACCGCGGGCTTCCATTTCGGCGCGACCGATAATCGAAATCGATTGCGGGATTTCCGTGAGCGGAGTGTCGGTCTTGGTGGCCGTCGCGCTGCGTCGGGCAACATAGCCGTTGACCGGGCCGTCGGCAGTGTCGCGTGCGGCGTTGATGGTCAGGGTCGGCAGCAGGCCGGCGCCGGTTTTCCCGGGCATGCCGATAGCGATGGCCGAGCCGCTCGCGGTGGCTGCCAGTCCGCTGCCGGCCAGCGCTTTGTCGAGTGCCTGGCCCAGCGTCATGGAACCTTGCACGGCCGGTGCCGTTTTGTCTGCCACCAGCGCGGCGTCGACCGATATGGCAACCCCGGCCTGGCGCGCCAGCGCGTTGATGCTTTGTCCCAGCGGTTGCGCTGGTACCGAGAATTGTCTCTCGAGCGCCAGCGCCGGCGATGCGTTCAAACTTTGTGCATGGGCCTGTTGCAGGCCGCCCATGACGGTGCATGCCGCAGCGCAGGCCAGCACCATGCCGGACAAATGTACGGTCAATGGTGGCGGACGCTTGTCAGAACGATTGAGGCCGATGGAAAGTGTCCTCCTGGAATGATCCGTCTTGCGCATTTCTGTGTCCCTTTTGTGAAGTTGTCACAGTGAAGACGAAGTGCCGCGCAAATACCGGACAATTATTTTTCAATGGATTATTGCCACGACTTCAGCGCGCCAGAATCAGCGCCGTGCCGTCGTCATTGCGGCTGATCCGTACCGGCAAAATGCGGGGCAACACGCTCAGGAACGCATTCGGATCGCGCAGCGGGAAACTGCCGGTAAGTTGCAAGTTGTGCAGGCGGGTATCGTCGGCCAGCACGAGTGGCTGGTACAGGTAGTCGTTCCAGCGGCTGACGGCTTCGTGCAGGCTTGTGCCGTCGAATACCAGCCAGCCGTCTTTCCAGGAAGCGATGCTGGCGACCGGAATGGGGCGTTTGGTACCGATGCCGTTGGCGTCGGCCATGACCGCATCGCCGGCGCGCAATTCCATATCCGGCGGTCGCTGGTCGAATTCCTGCCGGCGCTCGTCACTGCGACCGGCCCAGACGGCGACATGGCCTTCGGCCACGGCTACCGACATGCCGTTGTCGCGCACCGCGACCGTGAACACGGTGCCGCGCACTTGCACTTGCCCCCAAGCGGTTTTGACCAGAAACGGGCGGCTGGCATCGGTGGCGACTTGCAGGCGGATTTCGCCGCTGTGCAAATAGACCTCGCGGCGATTGCGGAAATAAGCCACGCGGGCCGAGGTGCGCGCGCCCAGATCCAGTTGCGTGCCGTCGTCCATGCGGCGTGCCAGCGTCTGCGCGCGCTCGGTGTTGAGCGTTGCCTGTTCGGTCGGCTGCAACCACCACCAGCGTCCGGCACCGCCGGTCAGCGTGGTGATGCCGGCAATTCCCAATGCTGCCAGTATTGCCCGCCGCTTGCCGGGTGCGCCGTTGGGTTGCGGCCGCGGTACGCGATCCTTGAGACCGTGCAAGTCGGAACCGGCCCAGGCGTCCATGGCCAACTGATAAGTGGCTTCGTGGTCCGCGCTTTGCTCGCGCCAAATGGCCAGTTCCTCACGTGCCGATTGTGCGGCGGCGGGACTGCCGCCATGCAAGCGGGCAATCAGCAGCAAGGCGTGTTCGAAAGACTGGCGTGGCGACATGGCGGCGGCAGGAATGGGCGGATGGGTCAGGAAGAGGCATCGGCATGCAGGCGCGCCAGATCCATGCAGTCGATTACGCCGCGCACGATGTGTTTTTCGATGGCGGTGACGGCGCAATGCATCTGCTGCGCCGCCTCGGCATGGGTCAAACCATACAGGCGCACCAGCACGAAGGCGTCGCGCCGCTTGCGCGGCATCACGGCCAGGCGGTTCAGCAAACGGTCGAGTTGTTGGCGCGAACTGACCTGACGTTCGACAGAAGGAGATTCATCGGCCACGATCAGCGCCAGCGTTTCCAGCATCTGGGTTTCGGCGATCTTGCGGCGCGCGTTATCGGTGACGATATTTTTGCTGACCCGGTAAAGCAGGGCACGCGGTTCATGGATGGCGGTCTTGGCTTCCATCGCCAGCACCCGCGCATAGCACTCATGGACAATGTCGGCGGCGGCGTCGCGGTCGCGCAGCGAGCGCGAGAAAAAACCAAGCAGTTCATTGTAGTAGGGCAAGACCACGATAACCGACATCCGACAAAGTAAGCAGCAAGGGGAGTGAGGTATAAATCTTAATGAAAACAATTCTCATTAAATTATACTGATGTTTTCTTGAACTTTTTCTGCTTATTTTTTGGCGCCGCCCCGGAAAGCCAGAGCCGGCAGTGTTCATGCTCATCAGTGAACATGTTTGCTGCTGCCGTTTGGCACCGATCTGCTATGGGATAAAGGCGGCCGAACGGATCAGAATATGGAAATAAGAGGTTGCCGGTTTGCCACCATTTGTTCGCCCCCGAAGTGGAAACAATGCGACATGCCGGCAGATATCACGGTTGCTGCGCCCCCGGGATGTCAGCCGTCGGTCTCATCATTTTCCGTCAGGAAAATTTTCTGCAACAGCAATATCAGTTGCGCCCGTTCGTCGGGGTTGAGCGCAGCGGTGGCTTTGTCTTCCAGTTCGCTGGCGGTCTTTTCGGCCTTGACGCACATGCGTGCGCCGTCGGCAGTCAAGACCAGCGTTTGTGAGCGGCGATCCAGAGGATTGCGTTGCCGCACCAGCAAACCGCGACTTTCCAGCTTGTCCAGCAAGGTCGCCAGATTCGGCGGCGAGACATTGATCGCCACCGAAAGTCGTTTCTGGTTGATATTGGGATTGGCCCTCAGCAAACTCAATACGGTGAAGTCCACCGGCCGCAATTCGAACCTGGCCATGCGCTTCTGAAACAGCGGCATGATGTTGATGTAGGCGCGACGGCAGTTGTAGCCGACCAGACTCAGCAATACGCTTTGGTCCAGCGGCATTGCCGCGCTGTCGTCGTCCGCTTCGCTGAGCTTGAGCTCAGCCTGCTTCTTGGGTGGCATCTTGTTCTGTCAAGTCTGATGGAAATGCTGACCGGGTATCTTGCGAACTGCTCCTTGCATGGTGCAGACAGGCGTCAATCGTGGCGTTCAGACAATGTACTTCGGAAAAAATATAGGTGAAATAATAACATGCAGTATCGCGCTTGTTCTGGTAAAAGCGCGGCTCGGCAGACAGCTTGCCGGCCGCAGAACGCGAGGCGCGCAGCCACATCCAGGCCAGTGCGGCATGGCCGGTCAGGCGCAACATTTCCGGTGCCAGCAGATAAGGCAGGCGCGGCGAATTGATTGCCTGGGCGCGGATATCGGCGGCGCTGGTGCGCAGGTTGCGGGTCAGTTCCAGCAGCCGGCTGGCGTGGATGCCGAGGTCGCTGCCCGCTTCGGCGTGCGCCGTGTGTTCCACCTGCGCTAAAAAATCTTCCAGCGCTGTGCCGTTATCGGCCAATATCTTGCGCAACAGGAAATCGACACATTGGATTTCATTGCTGCCTTCATAGATCATGGTGATGCGGGCATCGCGCAGGTATTGATCGATACCGGTTTCGGTGACATAGCCATGGCCGCCGAATACCTGCAAGGCATCGCTGGCGCCCTGAAAACCCTGGGTGGTCAGCATCGCCTTGAGCACCGGCGTGATGAAGCCGAGCCGTTCATGCATCAGCGCGCGTACTGCCGGATCGGGATGGCTTTCCGCGCTGTCGAGCATCAGACCGCTCCAACAGGTCAGCATGCGACCACCTTCGATATAACTGCGCTGGTTCATCAACAAGCGCTGCACGGCCGGCTGCATGACGATGGCGTCCGCGGCATTGCTGCGTGGCGCGGCTTGACCAGGAGCGCGCGACTGCAAACGTTCGCGCGCATAGTGCAGGGCTTGCTGATACGCGGCGTCGGCCAGGCCGAGGCCTTGTGCGGCGACATGCAGACGAGCCGAATTCATCATCACGAACATGGCATTGAGTCCGCGCTGTGGCGTTCCCACCAGCCAGCCGGTGGCGCCATCGAACTGCATGCTGCAGGTGGCGCTGCCGTGGATCCCCATTTTTTCTTCAATGCCGGTGCAGTACGCCGCATTGCGTGCGCCGTCCGGCAAATACTTGGGTACCAAAAACAGCGACAAGCCCTTGCTGCCGACAGGCGCATCCGGCAGCCGCGCAAGTACCAGATGCACGATATTGTCGGTCAGATCTTGCTCGCCGCCGGAGATGAAAATCTTGCTGCCGCTGATGGCGTAACTGCCATCGTCTTGCGGCAATGCGCGGGTGCGCAACAAACCGAGATCGCTGCCGGCGTGCGCTTCTGTCAGGCACATGGTGGCCAGCCACTCACCACTGACCAGCGGCGGCAGATAGCGTTGCTGCAATTCTTCACTGGCATGGCGGCTGAGGCAGGCACAGGCACCGTGCAACAAGCCCGGGTACATGGTCCAGCCGTGATTGGCGGCGCTCAGCATTTCAAACAAGGCGCAATTGAGTACCTGCGGCAACCCTTGGCCGCCGTGCTCGGGCGCGCATGCCAGCGCCGGCCAGCCGCCATCGCAAAACTGTTTCCAGGCAGCGACGAAACCGGCCGGCGTAGTCACGGCGCCGCCATCAAAGTGACAGCCTTCATGATCGCCGCTGGCATTCAGCGGAAACAGAATCTCGGTCGCAAAGCGGCCGCCTTCGGTCAACACCTGTTGCATCAGGCTGGCATCGGTTTCGGCATGCGTCGGAAAGTCGGCGAGCACGCCGGGTGCGTCCAGCATATCGTCGAGGACAAACTGCATGTCGCGCAGCGGCGGAACGTAATGGATCATGAGGCAATCTCGCGCAATACAGGGAAGGGATGTCAGTTCAGCAGATAAGCGTCGTACACCACCGCATTGCCGAGTCGCATGGCATAGCCGACACCCATGGCGCGATTGAGCCAGGCGTATTTCGGCGACGACGTTTCGAAGGTCATGTACAAGCGGAAGTAGTACTTGTTGGGATCGACCGGCTTGCCTTTGGCGACTTCCGCCATGACGTCGGGCGGGCCGTAGCGCACACCCTTGGTTTGCAGATAGACCAGTTCGCCGTCATCCATCTTCAGCAGATAACGGGTATCGATCCAGGCCAGACCATCGGCACTGACGACTTGCCAGTCCGCGCCATTGTTCAGGATGTCGCCGTTGAGCAGCGGGCCTTTGAAGTTGCCGCCGGTGATCGGAATGATGCGGCGCTTGCCGAGATCATTGGTTTTGCCAAGCTCCCAGATCGGTGCCGTCAAATCCACCGAAAACCGCGTCATCAGGGTCAGATTGGGTTTGGGCGGTTCAAATGCGGCACCGGCGGCATCGCCGGCAACCGCGATCTGACTGCTGCCCAGCAGCAGGATCAACAGCAGGGCAGATAACCTGGTGGTCAGTTTTTTCATGTGGGTCTCCGGTAATGTTTTGGTTGGTGTTTTTATGGGGGCAGCCGGCGGCTTTGGCGAAACCGAGATAGGCCTGTATCACTTGTTCATTGTTGGCCAGCGCGACGGCGGCACCTTGCATCGAGATCTGGCCGAGTTCCAGTACGTAACCATAGTCGGCCACCTGCAATGCGGCGCGTGCATTTTGTTCGATCAGCAAAACCGACATGCCGTTGTTGCGCAGTTCAGCTACGATGTGCAGGATTTCCTTGACGATGCGCGGCGCCAGTCCGAGGCTGGGTTCATCCAGCATCAGCAACGTCGGTTTGGCCATCAGTGCGCGGCCGATGGCCAGCATTTGCCGCTCGCCGCCGGACAAGGTGCCGGCCAGTTGGGTGCGTCGTTCCTTGAGGCGCGGGAATAATTCGAAAACCGTCGCCAGTTGATCGAGCGGTTGCGGATGACCGAGACGCACGCGCCGAAAACCGCCGAGCAGCAAGTTGTCTTCCACCGACATGCTGGAAAACAATTCGCGCCGTTCCGGCACCAGTGCGATACCGCTCAGTACCCGTTGCTCCAGCGAAGTGCGTTCGATCGCCCGGCCTTGATAGAGAATCTGTCCGCGTGACGGCAATGCGCCCATGATGGCGTTGAGCAGGGTTGACTTGCCGGCGCCATTGGGACCGATGACGGTGGCGATGTTGCCGCGTTGCAGTTGCAATTGAATGTTGTGCAACGCTTCGACTTTGCCGTAACGGGCGCACAACTGCGATACCTCCAACAGTATTTCGCTCATTCGATTCCTCCCAGATAGGCTTCAATCACAGCCGGATGTTGTTGTATTTCCAGCGGCGTGCCTTCCGCGATCTTGGTGCCGAATTCCATGACGACGATGTGATCGGTCAGTTGCATCACAAATTCCATGTCATGTTCCACCAGCAAGATACTCATGCCGCTGTCGCGCAGCTGGCGCAAGACCTGGCTCAGCGCCTGCTTTTCCAGATGGCGCAAGCCGGCCGCCGGTTCATCGAGCAACAGCAGCAATGGATCGGCGCACAGCGCACGGGCGATTTCCAGCAGACGTTGCTGGCCGAGCGCCAGGTTGCCGGCCTGTTCGTGCATCAGGTGGTGCAGGCCAACCTGTTGCAACGCGTATGCCGCTTCATTCAGCAGTTGCTGTTCTTCACGGCGGTCGAGGCGTAGCATGGCGGCCAGCACGTTGGTCAGAAATCCCTGGCGGCTGCGCTGATGGGCGCCGAGCGCCACGTTTTCCAGCACGCTCATGGCCGGCAACAGTTTGACGTGCTGGAAGGTGCGCGCCATGCCGCGCCGGGCGATGGCGCGCGAATGCAGACCGACGGCACTGGCGGCGTTGAAGGTGACTTCACCGCTGGTCGGTGTCAGCAAGCCGGAGACCAGATTGAAGGTGGTCGATTTGCCGGCGCCATTGGGACCGATCAGGCCGACAATTTCGCCTGCCTTGACGCCGAAGCTGATGGCATTGACGGCAATCAGCCCACCGAACTTCATCGATACCGCGTCGACTTGCAACAGCGGACTACCCTTGGGCGGCATATCGCGCCGCGACAGAGCGGAGGGCGCCGGCGTGATGGCGAGCGGCGGCGCCGATGGCCACAGCCGGTTGCCGATGGCGCACAGCCAAGGCCACAATCCGCCGCGTGCATATTTCAGCAATAGGATCAGGATCACGCCAAACACGATGCTTTCGTAGTTGCCGCCATCGCCGAGCAGGGCCGGCAAGATGACTTGCAACTGATCGGCCAGCAAGCGCAGTACCGTGGCGCCGAGCAATGCGCCCCAGACATGGGCGATGCCGCCGATCACTGCCATGAACAGGTATTCGATCCCCATGGCAATACTGAACGGCGAGGGATTCACGGCGCGTTGCATGTGCGCGAACAGCCAGCCGGAGACCGATGCCAGCAAGGCCGCCACGACAAAGATCAGGATTTTGTAGCGGCCGGTATTGACCCCCATCGCTTCCGCCATCACGCGGCCGCCCTTGAGTGCGCGGATGGCGCGTCCGGCGCGCGAATCGAGCAGGTTCAGCGTGAGCCAGATGGCGCCCAGCAGAATCGCCCAGATCAGGTAATAGATACGGCGTTCCTGTCCCAGATCGAGGCCGAACAATTGCAAGGCCGGAATGCCGGACAAGCCATCGTACTTGCCGAGCAATGCCACTTTACCGAACAGGAAGTACAGACTGATGCCCCAGGCAATCGTGGCCAGCGGCAAATAATGGCCGGACATGCGTAGCGTGATGCGTCCCAGTATGAATGCGCTGATGCCGGTCAGCAGCAAGCCGGCCGGCAGCGTCAGCCATGGCGACATGGCGTGCGCAGTGGACAGGTAAGCGGTGGTGTAAGCGCCGAGGCCGACGAATGCGGCCTGACCGAACGAGGTCATGCCGCCGATTCCGGTCAGCAGCACCAGACCGATGGCAACCAGGGCATACAGACCGATGTAGTTGGCCTGGATGATCCAGAACGGCGGTGTCGGCACCAGGGGAAACAGCAGCGCCAGTAACAGGAACACACTGAGCAAGATAATTTTCTTTGAACGCATGATGCTTATTCCTCGTCTTCGTCATGGACAGCGGAAAACGACCGCCACAGCAATACCGGCAGCAAGGACAGGAACACGATCACTTCCTTGTAGTCACTGGCCCAGAACGAACTGAATGATTCCAGCAAACCGACGAACAGTGCGCCGGCAGCGGCCAGCGGGAAGCTGGCGAGGCCGCCGATGGTAGCGGCGACGAAACCTTTGAGGCCGATCAGAAATCCGGAGTCGTAAAAGATGGTGCTGATCGGACCGATGAGGACGCCGGACAAACCACCAATCAAGGCCGCCACCGAAAAACTCAGCTTGCCGGCCAGCGTGGTCGAAATCCCCATCAATCGGGCGCCGAGACGGTTGACGGCGGTGGCGCGCAAGGCCTTGCCATACAGCGTGCGTTCAGAAATCAGCCACAGCGCGATCAACAGAATCAGGGCAGTCAGGATCACGACCAGCGTCTGTCCGCTCAGCGTGACCGAGGCCAGATTCCAGCGACTGTCCCAGAATGCCGGAGTACGGAAACCTTCGGCGCCAAAGAAGATCAGGCCCAGTCCGGTCATTGCCAGATGCACGCCGACCGAGACGATCAGCAACAACAAGACGCTGGAATCGGCCAGTGATTCATAGATCACCTGATACATCAGTGGCCCCAGTGCCGTGATCAGCAACAAGGTCAGCCCGACTTGTACCGGCAACGGAAATTGTTTGGGCGCGGCCCAGCACAGCAAGGCCACGATCAGCAGCGGCAGCAGCAGATTTTTGATGACGGCGCGGGTGATGCCGGCAGTCTGGCCGCTGCGCACCAGTGCCGTCACTTCCATACCGGTGGCGCACAGCGCCAGCAACGCCAGCAGCCACACCGGTCCGGGAATCTGGCCCTGTTGCAGCATGGCCAGCGTCAATGCGCCCCAGGCGACGAATTCGCCTTGGGGAATGAAGAGAATGCGGGTGACGGCAAATACCAGAACCAGCGCAATGGCGATGAGTCCGTAGATGATGCCGTTGGTGGCGCCATCGAGCAGCAAGATGGCGGCAATAGAGGAATCCATGATGGCGTCAGTCGTGAAAGTGGGACGAGACAACCCGCCCCGGCAGGGCCGGGACGGTGCGACACGAATACCGCGCGTGAGCGCGATACGGATTACGGCGCAGCGGCTTTCCAGTTGCCGTTCTGGATGGTCAGCATGATGCGGGCATCATCGCCCAGACCGAAGTGATCCTTGGCGGTGTAGTGCATCACTCCTTGCGAGATCGGAATGCTGCCGGAATTTTCCAGTGCATCCTTGAGTGCCGCGCGGAATGCCGGCGTGCCGGGCTTGGCTTTCTTGAGAGCTTCCGGGATCACGCGTTGCAGGATCAGTTGGGCATCGTAGATATGTGCTGCAAACAGATTGCGGGTGCCGGCGCCATATTGTTTTTCATAGCGTTGCACAAAATCGGCCGCCAGTTTTTTCGACGGATTGCTGTCGGCCAGTGCTTCCGGCACTACTGCCGGTCCGGAAACAACGAAGGAACCCTCGACATCCTTGCCGCCGAGACGGATCAGATCGCGTGACGCGGCGCTGTGGGTTTGATAAATCTTGCCCTTGTAGCCACGCTCGATCAGGGTCTTGTGCGGCATTGCGGCGCCACTGCCAGAAGCCACCACCAGAATCGCATCCGGATTGGAACTGACCACGCGCAAGGCTTGCGCCGTGACGCTGGTGTCGGCGCGACCAAAACGTTCCGCCACGGTCATGGTGATGCCGGCCTGCTTGGCCAGACGTGCGGTTTCTTTTAGCCAGTTTTCGCCGTAAGAATCGGAGTAGCCAAGAAATGCAAAGGTTTTGACGCCATTTTTTTTCATGTGGTCGACCACACCGCCGGCCATCACCGCGGTCGATTGCGGCAGACGGAAGGTCCAGGTGTCTTTGCCTTCCGGCAGTTCCACCGGTGCCACCGCCAGTTGCACGGTCTGGCTTTCGGCGGCGACATCGACGATGGTCAGCGTGGCCGGCACCGAGGCCGAACCGATCAGCAGGTCGACCTTGTCTTCCGTGACCAGACGGCGTGCATTCTTGCTGGCCATGGTGGGGTCGGTGGCATCGTCAAGAATGGTCAGTTTGATCTTCTCGCCGCCGATGCTCTCGGGCCACAAGGCAAAGCCATTCTTGGCGGGAATGCCCAGACCGGAGCCGGGACCGGTCAGCGACAGAATCACGCCGATATTGATATCGGCATGGGCGACGTTGCTCGCCAGCGCCAGTGCGGATGCCAGCAAACTGGCCTTGAATATTTTTTTCATCTCCATCTCCTTGTTATGAACAGCTTTGTAAAAATGCGGGGATTACTTGTCCGTGCTTGTCTGTGTGCTGCCAACCTGCGAGGTCAGCTGCACAGTTGTTTGATGTCGTCCGGAATCGGAATCGCCTTGATGCGATTCGGATCATCGGGATGACGAATCGCGAACACGCGGGTATCACGTCCCTCGGCCAACAGTTCACCGTTGCGCTTGAGTTGATGCAGCATGACGAAACTTTTTTCGTTCCATTCAATCACCGAGGTATGTACATCCACCACGTCGCCGTAGGTTGCCGGACGAATGAAACGGGAACTGATATCGACCACCGGGGTGCCGATGATGCCGTGTGATTTTTCGGTGTCGCGCCAGGCCGGTACACCGCAATCGTGGAAGAAGTGACGCGATGAAGCGTCGTACCAGCGGAAAAAATTCGGGAAGAACACGATGCCGGCAGGATCGCAGTCGCCGAATTCAACATTGATGCGGTGGATTTGTTCGCGGGCCATAAATCTGATCAGTAAGAAATGGGTGAGAAGGCTTGGTGTGTTGTTTCAGCGCGGCGGCAAACGCAGCGCACCGTCAAGACGAATCACTTCGCCGTTGAGCGACAGGTTGCCGACGATGTGCAGTGCCAGTTGCGCGAATTCTTCGGCCTTGCCGAGACGCTTCGGAAACGGAATCGATGCTGCCAGCGATTGTTGTACTTCTTCCGGCAACTGATACAGCAGCGGCGTCAGGAACAAGCCGGGTGCGATGGTCATCACGCGCACGCCAAACTGGGCCAGGTCGCGCGCCAGCGGCAAGGTCAGTGAAGTCAATCCACCTTTCGAGGCGGCATAGGCGGCTTGTCCGATCTGACCGTCATAAGCGGCCACCGAGGCGGTATTGATGATCACGCCGCGTTCGCCGTCGGCCATGGCTTCTTGCGCGATCATGCCGGTCGCAGTCAGGCGGATCATGTTGAAGGTACCGATCAGATTGACATTGATGACGCGGCTGAAATCGTCCAGCGGCATCGCTTGCCCATCCTTGCCGACCAGCCGCCTGGCGCCGCCGATGCCGGCACAGTTGATCAGAATGCGGGCCGGGCCATGCGCCTCGCTGGCCGATCGCAATGCCTGCTGCACGCTGTCGCTGCTGGTGATGTCGCAGGCCACGGCATGGGCGCCAACTTCGTTGGCCAGAGTTTGTGCGAGCTCCAGGTTGATATCGAGAATCGTGACGCGGGCGCCGGCCCGCGCCAACTGGCGCACCACTTCGGCGCCGAGGCCGGAAGCGCCGCCGGTCACCAGTGCTGCTTGTTCTTGTAATTGCATGAGCTTGTCTCTTCGGTTCAGATGATGTGAGGGTGTGGCAAACAGTGCCGGCTCAGGCCGGCGGCAGCGGATTTTCGAGCAGCAGGGCAATGCCCTGGCCACCGCCGATGCAGGCCGAGGCGATGCCGTAACGCACCTGGCGACGGCGCATTTCACGCGCCAGCGTAATCGTCAGTCGTACCCCGGTCGCCGCCAGCGGATGCCCCAGTGCAATGGCGCCGCCGTTGACATTGAGTTTGCTGCGATCAAGACCGAGTTCACGTTCGACGGCAATGGTTTGCGCACCTTGCGCTTCATTGATTTCAAAGCAGCCGATGTCATCCAGCGACAAGCCCAAGCGTTGCAACAGCAAACGGATGGCCGGCGCCGGACCGATACCCATGATCTCCGGCGGGACGCCGACCACGGCGGCAGCCACGATGCGCGCCAATGGCTGATGTCCTTGCCGGCGCGCGTAGGCGCCGGAAGTGACAATCGCTGCCGCCGCGGCATCCACCAGCGCCGAGCTGTTGCCGCCGGTTTGCACGCCATCAGGATAGAGCGCGCGCAACTTGCCGAGCACTTCTACCGGTGATGGGCGCGGATGGGTATCTTGTGCAATGTCGGTGACTTTGCCTTGCAACTTGATATGCCGCGTGCTGTAGCCATCGAGGGTGAAGCTCTCATTGGTGACCGGCACGATTTCACCGGCATGGAAACCTTGTTGCTGCGCCTGTACCGCGCGCTCGAATGACAGCGCGGCATATTCATCTACTTCGCGCCGGCTGATGCCGTATTTTCGCGCCAGATTTTCGGCGGTTTGCGGCATGGTGATGCCCGGTGCCGGATCGATCAGCGCTTCCCACATATAGTCCTTGAAATCGACCGGGGCACCGAGCTTGAATCCGTTGCGATGGGCAAACGACACAATCGGATTGCGCGTCATCGATTCACTGCCGACCACCAGTGCAGTATCGGTATAGCCCCGTTCGATCTGGTCGCCGGCTTGCCGGAACAGTTCGAAGCCGGTGCCGCAGATGCGTTGCACCATGAGTGCCGGCACTTCTTGCGGGATACCGGCGTAGAGGCCGATGTGACGCGGCAGCATGTATTGAAAGCAATCGCCGGGCGCCATGTTGCCGGCGATCACGGAGCCGATGTCGGTGGCCGCCACGTTGGTCCGCTGCAGAATTTCACGCGCTACCTTGATACCCATGTCGGTCGGCGACAACAGACTGAAGGCGCTGCAATAATCGACCATCGGCGTGCGTACGCCATCGATCATCCAGACATCGCTGAAGTCAGAATAGAATCCTTTGTTTGCCATGATATTGCTTACGCTCCTGCCGGTTTGATGATGTCGGGATGGTGGTCGTCGTACAAGGCGGTGACCAGCGTCGCGCGCCGGGTCAGTACTGCGCGCTGATTGATCGAACCCTTATCGGTAATTTCTCCCTGGTCGAACGAGGGCGGGGTCGGCAAGATCAGCGCCCGCGTAATGCGGCTGGCGCTGCCGGTGGCTTGCGCCGCCAGTCGCTGCAGCATGCCGGCAAAGAAGTCGCGTACTGCCGGCGCCGCAGTGATTTCTTGCGATGTGGCACTCGCCGGCAGATTGGCCAACTGGCGGCATTGCACCAGATTCGGCACGATCAGAATGCCGACTTCCTGGCGATCCTGGCCGGTCACCACGGCGTCTTGCAAATACGGTGCGCCTTCATGGGCGATGCGTGCCCGCAAGGGACCGACGCTGACCCAGGTGCCGGTGTACAGTTTGAAGTCTTCTGCAACCCGGCCATCGAACATGAAGCCGAGATGGTGATTGTCGGGATTGAGCCACTTGACGGCATCGCCGGAACAAAAGAAACCTTCGTCGTCGAATGCCTCACTGGTTTGTTCCGGTGCGCGCCAGTAACCGGGGGTGACGTTGGGGCCGCGGTAACGGATTTCCTGTTTGTCGCCATTCGGCACCAGCTTGATTTCCATGCCCGGCGTGGGGATGCCGATCTGCCCGGCATGCACTTGTTCCTGCACCACGAACAAGGCTGATGGTGCGGTTTCGGTCATGCCCAGTCCGCATGACATGACGATGCGTTCGCCGCACTCGGCTTCTGCGGTTGCGTGCAGTTTGTCCCACACCGGTTGCGCCAGCGCGGCACCGGCATAGAACTGCATTTTCAGGCGGCTGTAGAACTTCTTGCGCAAGGCTTCATCTTGCTCCAATGCATGGGCGATACCTTCCCAGCCAATCGGTACGTTGAAGTAAATGGTCGGTGCGATTTCGCGCAGATTGGCGAGCGTGACGGCCATGCCCTGCGGTGTCGGCTTGCCCTCATCGATATACATGGTGCCACCGTTGAACAGCACGATGCCGACATTGTGATTGCTGCCGAATGTGTGATTCCAGGGCAGCCAGTCGATCAGGACCGGCGGCTCTTCCGCGAGGAACGGAAAGGTTTGCCTGATCATTTGCAGATTGCTGCAAATCATGCGTTGAGTATTGATCACCGCCTTCGGCATTTTGGTGGAGCCGGAGGTGAACAGGAATTTGACGATGGTTTCAGGATTGGTCGCCGCATGCGCCTGATCGACCTGCGCGGTGACGGGCGTTGCCGCGAGATCGGCATATCGTGTCGCGGCACGGCCCGACGGCGGGTTGTCGGTGACCAGAAATTCGATGTCGCTGCCGGCAGTGGCATTGACGGCGGCGGCAAATTTTTCGCCATCGGCGGCAAAGATCAGGCCCGGCGTCAGCAGTATGATGGCGTGTTGCAGCTTGGCATAATCCTTGGACAACAGCGAGTAGGCCGACGATACCGGCGCATAAGGCACGCCGACATATTGACAGGCCAGCGCCAGCATCGCGTGTTCCAGATCGTTTTCCGACAGGATCAGCAAGGGCCGTTCGGCTGACAGGCCGCGATCCAGCAAGCCTTGACCAATGTGGCGCGCGATATTCAAGGCTTCGGCATAGCTGATGTGACGCCAGACACCGTGCGCATCGCGTTTGGCGATGAAGCTGCGGTCCGGTGTCTGCGCCGCCCAATGCGTGAGCCGGTCGGTCAGCCGCAGCGGATAGCTTTCCAGCGGCTGTATGGTCTTGACAATGGAAGTGCCGCTGGCAGTGCTGCTGACTTCGACACCACTGATGCCGAACCTGACGCTGCGATAGCGTGGAATTGTGTTCATGCCTGTCTCGTGTTTTTTATTTATGTGGGTGTTGCCGGATGCTGCGCGGTATTGCCGGAATATCAGCAATGCATTCAAACGTTGCGTTGCACCTTGTGTTTTTTCTGATCCAGAAATTCTGCCAGCCGACCTTTGGTATCGGGATCGCTGCCAGCTACCGCGGCCATCAGCGATTCGGTTACCATGCCGTCCTGAATCGACTGATCGGCAATGCGCGGTAATACATGCATCACGCCGTAGTTGGTCATCGGCGCATTGTTGGCGATACGTTGCGCCAACTCCATCGCCTTCGCCATGCCGGCGCCATCTTCCACCAGATACTGGGTGATGCCGGCGGCATGTCCTTCTTGCGCCGACAGCACGCGGCCGGTCAACATCATGTCGGTCATTGCCGCCACCCCGATCAGGCGCGAGATGCGCACCGAACCGCCGCCGCCGACAAACAGTCCGCGCTGTCCTTCCGGCAAACCATAGAACGCCGAGCTCTCCGCAACCCGGATATGTGCGGCTGACGCCAGTTCCAGCCCGCCGCCGATGACCGCACCATGCAGCAACGCCACCACCGGCACCCGGCCGAACTGCACGCGTTCGAATGCGTGATGCCACATGCGCGAGTGATACATGCCTTCGCTGGTATCACGCTCGCGCATTTCGCTGAGGTCGAGACCGGCGCAGAAGTGGCCGCCATTGCCGTGCAATACCACGGCCTTGATTTCTGCCGGCAAGGTTTCGAAGCAATGGCGCAACGCATGCACCAGCGGATCATTCAATGCATTGCGCTTGGCGGCGCGGTTGATGCCGACCACGGCAATGGCGCCGTTGAATTCGATGGTCAGGAGTGGCGTGGTTTCGGTGTGGGTGGTCATGGTCGGTTCGATATTGGTAAAGGCATCCGATGCGGACGTGATTGCTTATAACTTATAACTGTTATTCAGTATAAGTTTGTGAGCCGCAAATGCAAGCTGAAAAACGACATTGCATGTGTTCATATACGTAAAAGAGTGCGGTTATCGAACCGATGGTGCTGGCGCAAAAAATGACTGAGCAGACTTGAAAACGATGTTGCAATGCGGGGCGCACGTGGCGCATCGCGATGCGTCTGTCGTGAAGCGAACAGGCAGATTGGCGCGCCGGCACTATGCAGAAAAATTGCCGGCGCAGAAAAAAGCCCTGATGTGCAAACGCATCATCAGGGCTTTTTGGCGATCAAGCTGATCGTCAGTATCAGCGTTTATTTACCGGTGTCTTTGACATCGGTGAATTTATCGAACTCGATGTTGTAGACCTCATTGCCGACCTTTTCCACTTTGCGCACGTACACGGTTTGCACGATGTCGCGTGTTTGCGGATCGATCGTGATCGGGCCGCGCGGGCTGGTCATCTTCATGCCCTTGAGAATCGCCATTGCCTTGTCGCCATCGATCTTGCCGTTGAGCTTGCGGCTGACATCATAGATCGCCGCCATGCCATCGTAAGCTGCCACCGCCATGAAATTGGGACGGCCGGCGCCGGGATTGGCAGCGGCGAAGCTCTTCAGGAACGCTTTGTTTTCCGGCGAGTTGTGAGCAGCCGAATAATGGAAGGTAGTGATGACGCCAAGTGTGGCGTCGCCCATGGCTGGCAGCACGTGATCATCCGTCAGGTCGCCGGTGGCAATTACCTTGATGCCGGCTTCCGCCAGGCCGCGTTCACGATAACCCTTCATGAAGGCGATGCCTTGTTCGCCGGCCGGTACGAAAATGAATACTGCTTCCGGTTTGGCATCCTTGATGCGCTGGATGTACGGTGCGAACTCCGGATTGCGCAGTGGCACCCGGATCGATTCGATCACCTGGCCGCCGCCGCCGATCAGGTTGGTCTTGAATGCTGTTTCGGCATCGATGCCCGGACCGTAATCGGCCACCAGTGTCACCACTTTCTTGATGCCATTTTTCAACGCCCAGGTCGCCATTGGTCCCGACACCTGCGGCAGCGTCATGGAGAAGCGCGCGATGTAATTCGATTTGGTGGTGATCACCGACGTCGCCGCATTCATGATGATCATCGGCTTCTTGGCTTGTTCCGCAATCGGCGCCACTGCCAATGCTTCCGGCGTCAGTCCGAAGCCGGCCAGGAAATCGACCTTGTCGCGCACCACCAACTCTTGCGCCAGACGCTTGGCGATTTCCGGTGACGGGCCAGTGGTGTCCTTGACGATCAGTTGAATCTTCTTGCCGGCGACGCTGTCGCCGTGCTGCGCCATGTAAGCCTTGATGCCGCCTTCCATCTGTTTGCCGTAGTCGGCGAACGGGCCGGAGAACGCGGCAATCAATCCGATCTTGATGGTTTCTTCAGCGTGTACGAGCGGCGCGGAAAAAAAATTTACGCCTGCGAACATGGCCATCAATGCAGTCTTTTTGAATCTCATGGTGTCTCCCTCTGGTGCGTATTTCGTCAATGAAAATGAGGCCGAAGCTGTCGGCGAATTTATTTTTCTGCTGAATTGTATCTGTTGCTTGCAGACGACGTAGCCAGGAATTTGTCGTGACTCGCATTCTTGACAAGCATCGGCGAGAACAATAGTATCTCAACAAACGTTCGATAGACAACTTAATGTGCGGTAATCGAACAAAACAAAAATGTAAATTAAAGAGGCGAATTTCCAGTGTGGTTCAGATGTCCGGGTCGCAACGGTCATCGCCGATGAAGTCTGTCGGTGTTGACGCGCGCGGAACGGCACATCTGTAGCGACACATCGTAGTCAGTTCTGCATGTCAAAAATCAGCGTTGCCTCATCCAGGCAAGGCGGGGAGTTGTGCGCTCGCAATTTCGTTACCAGGCGTGAGTGCATGCGACATGAGACGACTGACTGCAAAGCAGCGAGGTCGGGATGACAAGCTCGGCACGGATTCAGGCACCGCAGATGTCAACACCAGAGCCGGTAAGCAAACCGGTAAAAAAGTTTTTTCACAAAACAAGAGGAGATAGCAATGATGAAAAAAGCAGCGTGCAGCGCCATCGCACTGATCGGTAGTTTGTGTGGCATGTCGGCCATGGCGCAAAGCCAGGTCACGATCTACGGTATCGTCGATACCGGCGTGGTGTACACCACCAATGCCAATCCGGCCGGCAATTCGGTTTTCAAGATGCCGGGCCTGACCGGTTCGTTCCCGTCCCGTATCGGCTTCAAGGGTACGGAAGATCTGGGTGGCGGCTTGCAGGCATTGTTCGTGCTGGAAGCCGGTTTCTCGCCTGATACCGGCGCCATGGGACAAGGTAACCGCCTGTTCGGACGGCAGTCGTTTGTCGGCCTGAAAAACAACTGGGGGCAGATCATGCTGGGTCGCCAGGTCAACATGACTTACCTGGCCATGCTCAAGTCTGACGTGCTCGGTCCCAACATCTTTGCCATCGGCAGCATCGATACTTATCTGCCGAATGCACGCAGCGATAATTCCATCGGTTACCTTGGTACGTTCAACGGTTTCACCGTCGGTGCTACTTACAGCTTCGGCCGCGACAACTCGGCCAGCGGCGGTCCGGCTGCAACCGGTTGCGCGGGTGAAGTGGCCGGCAATTCCAAGGCGTGCCGCCAGGTCACCGGCATGCTGGCATACGACAGCAAGGGATATGGCGTTTCCACTTCCTACGACATCCTGTACGGCAATGCCGGCGCTGCCAACGGCATGACCAGCAGCGACAATACCGATCAGCGCATCACCTTGTCCGGTTACTTCATGCTCGGTGATACCAAGATCGGCGCTGGTGTAGTCGACCGCAAGACGCGTGCTGCCGGTGCCGTCAACACCGACTCCGACCTGTATTTCCTCGGTGCGAGCTATCCGATTTCGGCCGCGCTGGTACTGGATGGTCAGGTAGCACGTCTGAACGTCAAGGGCTCGGATAACGATTCGACCATGACGGTAGCACGTCTGACATACAACCTGTCCAAGCGTACTGCGGTGTATACCTCGGTCGGTTACATGAAAAATTCCGGCAAGGCACAAGTGGCGCTGGATGCAGGTGGTACGGTCGGTGCCGGCCTGAATCAGGCTGGCGTCATGGCAGGTATCAAGCACACCTTCTGATTCTTGAGGAGAATCGGTCGTCACTTTGCATGACGACCGTACATCTGTGGCGGCGCTCGCGCGCAGGCCGTGGCCTTCTGCCCGCCGTTTCCATCGAAACGGCGGGCAGATTTTTTATGGCAGCAATACCGACAGTTCTTGCGAACCGCGCAACAGTACCGGCAAAAACTCTTCTTCCATTTGCCGCTTGCTGACGCGCGTAGCTTGCGCGCCGACGTTCAGTGCAGCCAGCACATTGCCGGAGGCGCCGCGTACCGGTACGGCAATCGAACGCAAACCGATTTCCAGTTCTTCATCGATCAGGGCGTAACCTTGTTCACGCACACCGGCCAGAATCTCGCGCAGGCGCTTTTGCGAAATCACGGTGCGATCGGTGAACGCGCGCAGTTTTACCTTTTCAAAGTACGCCTTCAGTTCCGGCTCCGGCATATGCGCCAGCATCACCCGACCCAGCGATGTGCAATACGCTGGCAGACGGCTGCCGGTATTGAGTGCCACGGACATCACGCGCGAAGTAGCCGAGCGCGAGACATACAAGACTTCGTTGTCGTCGAGTACGGCCAGCGAGCAGGATTCATTGAGGGTGCGGGTGATGTTGTTCAGGCACGGCTGCGCCGATACGGTCAGCGGCGTCGACGACAAGTACGAATAACCGAGCGTCAGGATTTTTGGCCGCAGCGAAAAATTGTTCATTTCCGAATCGGCGTAACCCAATTGCTTCAGGGTATGCAGACAACGCCGCACGGCCGCACGCGGAATACCGGTTTTCTGGCTGATCTGGGCGATGGTCAGTGTCCGGCGCTGATCGCTGAAGGCGCGCACCACAGCCAGTCCGCGCGCCAGTGAAGTCATGAAGCTGGGATCGGTCAGGGCGTCGATTTCTTCGGCGATGGTGAGTTCTTTTTCTTCCGGTGTTGCCCGCGCTTCTGGTGCCACGGCGGTTTTTGCGGCGGGCTTCTTTACCGGACTCTTGCGCGTGCTGCTTTTAACGGGTGTTTTTGTCATAGTGATATCGAAAAAGGCGAAGGCGTAGGAAATATTCACGCTGATTCTAATATGTTGTGCGGCTAACGAACAGCATTGCGACGTTTTTCTTGACGGTGCGAGTTGGCTCTCGGTACACTAATGTGTGCGAAAAACAAACATTAGTTCGTTTATCGCACAATTAAGAAAATTGCCAAAGCATCCGCACAGTCAATGCCAGCAAGCGCTGGCGCGGATCGATGGCAATCAATGGAGCCGGGCAAGTGAGCCACTTTCCGTGTGGCAGATAAATCGCCCCAGGTTCTCAACAGACGGATTCACGAAAGAGACGAAACGTGATCGACAAAATTTTTGATTCATTGGAACAGGCGGTCGCCGGGGTGCACGATGGCGCGACCGTGATGATCGGTGGTTTTGGCAATGCCGGCATGCCATCGGCGCTGATCGATGCATTGATTGCCCAGGGCGCGCGCGATCTGACCATCGTCAACAACAATGCCGGCAACGGCGACACCGGGCTGGCGGCATTGCTCAAGGCCCGGCGGGTACGCAAAATCATTTGCTCATTCCCGCGCCAGACTGACTCGCATGTATTCGATGCCTTGTTTCATGCCGGCGAAATCGAACTGGAACTGACGCCGCAGGGTAATCTGGCCGAGCGCATCCGCGCTGCCGGTGCCGGTATCGGCGGTTTCTTTTCGCCCACCGGTTACGGCACCTTGCTGGCCGAAGGCAAAGAAACGCGTCTGATCAATGGTCGCCACTATGTGCTGGAAGCGCCGATCCATGCCGACTTTGCGCTGATCAAGGCGCATCGCGGGGACCGCTGGGGTAATCTGGTCTACCGCAAGACCGCGCGCAATTTCGGCCCGGTCATGGCAATGGCCGCCAAGTGCACGATTGCTCAGGTCAGCGAAGTCGTCGAGTTGGGACAGCTTGATCCGGAAGTGATCGTGACGCCCGGCATTTTTGTACAACGCATTGTGCGGGAGGCATAGTCATGAATCGCTTTACACGAGATCAGATCGCCGCGCGCGTGGCACTCGACATTCCTGAAGGTGCATACGTCAATCTGGGTATCGGCTTGCCGACCAAGGTTGCCAACTACCTGCCGCAAGAACGCGAAATATTCCTGCACAGCGAAAACGGCTTGCTCGGCATGGGGCCGGCGCCGGCGCCCGGTGAGGAAGATGAAGACCTGATCAATGCCGGCAAGCAACCGGTGACGCTGCTGACCGGCGGCGCGTATTTTCACCACGGTGATTCATTTGCCATGATGCGCGGTGGCCATCTTGATATTTGCGTGCTCGGCGCGTTTCAGGTTTCCGCCAGCGGCGATCTGGCCAACTGGCACACCGGCGCGCCGGATGCGATTCCTGCCGTGGGCGGCGCCATGGATCTGGCGATTGGCGCCAAGCAGGTATTTGTCATGATGGAACATCAGACCAAGAGCGGCGAAAGCAAGATCGTGCAGCAATGCACTTATCCCTTGACCGGCATTGCCTGCGTCAACCGCATCTATACCGATCTGGCGGTACTCGATGTGACGCCGCAAGGATTGGTCGTGCGCGAAATCGTCGACGGCCTGTCCTTCGACGAATTGCAAGAATTGACCGACGCCCCATTGTTGCCGGCTTAATTTTTGAAAGACTGATTGTCATGACTGAAGCTTTTATCTGCGATGCCATCCGCACCCCGATCGGTCGCTACGGCGGCGCGCTCAAAGATGTACGCGCCGACGACCTCGGCGCGGTGCCGCTACGGGCATTGATGACGCGCAATCCGCAAGTCGACTGGAGCGCCATTGACGACGTGATTTTCGGTTGCGCCAATCAGGCCGGCGAAGACAATCGCAACGTCGCCCGCATGTCGGCCTTGCTGGCCGGCTTGCCGCAAGAAGTGCCGGGCTCGACCGTCAACCGGCTGTGTGGTTCAGGCATGGACGCGGTCGGCAGCGCGGCGCGCGCGATCCGTGCCGGCGATACCGGCCTGATGATTGCCGGCGGCGTCGAGTCGATGACACGCGCACCATTTGTGATGGGCAAGGCCGACAGTGCCTTTTCCCGCAAAGCCAATATTTACGACACCACTATCGGCTGGCGTTTCGTCAATCCCGAAATGAAGCGTCTGTATGGCGTCGATGCAATGCCGGAAACAGCGGAAAACGTTGCTGACGCGTATCATATCGCTCGCGCCGACCAGGACCAGTTTGCGCTGGCCAGCCAGATCAAGGCGGCGCAGGCGCAAAAGGATGGCATTCTGGCGCAGGAAATCACGCCGGTCGTGATAGCGCAGAAAAAGGGCGATGCCATCAGCGTGACCGATGATGAACATTTGCGCCTGACCAGCATGGAAGCCCTGGCCAAACTGAAAGGCGTGGTGCGGCCGGATGGCAGCGTCACGGCCGGCAATGCGTCAGGCGTCAATGACGGCGCTTGCGCCTTGTTGCTGGCCAATGCAGTGACTGCTGCGCGTTATGGTCTGACGCCGAAAGCGCGCATCGTCGGCATGGCGACTGCGGGCGTGGCACCGCGCGTGATGGGCATCGGCCCGGCGCCGGCCACACAAAAGCTGTTGCAGCAACTTGGTTTGCGTCTGGATCAGATGGACGTGATCGAATTGAATGAAGCATTTGCGGCGCAAGGGTTGGCGGTAATGCGCACGCTCGGTTTGCGCGACGATGATCCGCGCGTCAATCCGAACGGCGGCGCGATTGCCTTGGGCCATCCGCTCGGCATGAGTGGCGCGCGTCTGGTGACGACCGCCATGTACCAATTGCATCGCACCGGCGGCCGCTATGCACTGTGCACCATGTGTATCGGTGTCGGTCAGGGGATTGCCATCGTGATCGAACGGGTGTGAGCTGAGGCCAGCGCGCAGCAGGTCAGTATAAAAGAACAAGAGCATTCCAGCCCCGGGCAGCGTATCCGGGGTCGGCGTGCCGGCAGCAAAAAAGTGAAACGCCGCATCAAGCATTCAAGAGGAGAGAGACAGCATCATGAAAACACGTTCGTGCACATTACATCTTCATGGCAAGCGCCACGGGGAGCGGTCATGTTAGGCAACCTGGTCGGCGTCCTGTTTGACGGTATCGCGTATGGCAGCCTGCTGTTTCTGATCAGCGTCGGTTTGTCGGTGACCATGGGCATGATGAACTTCATCAATCTGGCGCACGGCGCGTTTGCCATGCTGGGCGGTTATGTCTGCGTGACCGTGCTCAGCCGCTTCGGCCTGCCGTTTCTGGCATCGCTGCCGCTGGCGTTTCTGGCGTCGGCAGTGGTCGGTCTGGTATTGGAGCGGTTGTTGTACCGTCGCTTGTACAAGGCTTCGCACCTGGATCAGGTGTTGTTTTCGATCGGTCTGACCTTCATGGCCGTGGCCGCCGCGACCTGGGTCTGGGGACCAACCCAGCAGCCGGTCAATTTGCCGGACTGGCTGCGCGGCCAGGTGTCGTTGCTGGGACTGGATGTCGGCGCCTACCGGGTGTTCCTGATCGGCGTGGTGGTATTGATCACGGTGGCGCTGGGCTTGCTGATCGAGCGCACGCGTTTCGGCGCGCAAATCCGTGCCTCGGTGGATAACCAGGTGGCGGCGGCCGGACTGGGCATCAATGTCAGCCGCGTCTTCAGCCTGACCTTTGCGCTCGGTTCCGGTCTGGCCGGACTCGGCGGCGGTTTGGGCATTGACGTGCTGGGTCTGGATCCGACGTTCCCGATCAAATACATGGTGTACTTCCTGCTGGTCGTGGCCGTCGGCGGTGCCGGCACCATCAAGGGGCCGCTGGTGGCGGCACTGATTCTGGGTGTGTTTGACGTGGCGGGTAAATATTACGTACCGGAGATCGGCGCTTTCGTGATCTATGGCCTGATGGTGTTGTTGCTGATTCTGTTTCCGGCAGGTTTGTTGCGGAGGCGGTCATGAGTGTCACCACGCATACGGCTGCCGCTGCTGCCACCGATCAACGTTCCACTACGATAAAGACTGCCGCCATGACGTCACGCTTGCGTTTGCCGAATGACCGCTGGAAGCCGCTGGAAATTCTGTTCTGGCTGATGCCGGTAGCGGCGTATTTCCTGTTCCCCGGTTATCTGGTGCTGATCAGCCAGATCATGATCATCGGCTTGTTTGCCATTTCCCTTGACCTGATTCTCGGCTATGCCGGTATCGTCTCGCTCGGTCATGCCGCCTTTTTCGGCCTCGGCGCCTACACCGCCGGTTTGCTGGCAGCGCATGGCTGGGGCGAGCCGATCAGCGGTCTGCTGGCCGCTGCGGCGGTGGCTGCCGTGTTCGGTTTCATCACCAGTTTTCTGGTGGTGCGCGGCAATGATCTGAAGCGTCTGATGGTGACGCTCGGGATCGGCCTGATGCTGTTCGAAGCCGCCAACAAGGCAGCGTTCATTACCGGCGGTGTGGATGGCTTGTCGGGCATGGTGATGAACAATATTTTCGGTCAGTTCGAATTCGACCTCAACGGCAAGACTGCCTATATCTACAGTCTGGTAGTGTTGTTTGCGATCTTCGTGGTGTTGCGCCGGCTGGTCAATTCGCCGTTCGGCCTGGGCCTGACCGGCATTCGCGAAGGCGGTCTGCGCATGCCGGCCATCGGCGCCAATGTCAATCAGCGCCTGACCGTGATCTTTACCATCAGCGCCGCGGTAGCCGGCGTCGCCGGCGCCTTGCTGGCGCAGACCACGCAATTCGTCGGTCTCGATGTGCTCGGCTTTCCGCGTTCGGCAGAACTGATGATCATCCTGGTGCTGGGCGGTACCGGACGCCTGTACGGCGGCCTGATCGGCGCGCTGGTATTCATGCTGGCGCAAGACTATATCTCCGGTCTCAATCCGGCATACTGGCAATTCTGGATCGGCTTGTTGCTGGTGGTGATCGTGATGTTTGGCCGCGGCGGCATTCTCGGCGGGCTGTCGTCGCTGATGCAAAAGTTTGGCAAGCGCACCGGCAATTCCGCAGAAGGGAGCAAGTGATGAGCAACAATACCACTCTGCGCACCGAAGGTCTGTCCAAGCAATGGGGCGCATTCAAGGCCAACAGCGATGTGTCGCTGAGCTTCGCACCCGGCGCACGACATGCGCTGATCGGACCGAACGGTGCCGGCAAGACCACCTTCATCAATTTGCTGACCGGTACTTTTGCGCCCACCAGTGGCAAGGTATTTTTCGGCGATGAAGACATCACCGCACTGGCGCAACATCAGCGCGTCAAGCGCGGCATGACCCGCACCTTCCAGATCAATACGCTGTTCGCCGGCCTGACGGTGCTGGAATCCGTGGTGCTGGCGATATCGGAGCGGCGCGGCATGCAATATGTCTGGCGCAAGACCGTCGCCAGTCAGCAGGAAGTGATCGACGAAGCGATGGCCTTGTTGGGTTCGCTCAAACTGGAAGCAGAAGCCAACAGCATTACCCGCAGTCTGGCTTACGGCAAGCAGCGGCTGGTGGAAATTGCGCTGGCGCTGGCGACCAGGCCGAAAGTCTTGTTGCTCGATGAGCCGGCGGCCGGTATTCCTTCTGCCGAAAGCAAGGAATTGTTTGAAGTCATCGCGCAATTGCCGCGTGACGTGACCATCGTTTTTATCGAGCATGACATGGGCCTGGTATTTCGTTTCGCCGAACGCATTACGGTGCTGGTTGGCGGCAAGGTATTGACCGAGGGCACACCGGCAGAAATCGCTGCCGATCCGCGCGTCAAGGAAGTGTATCTGGGGGAGGCTGAACATGCCTGAATTGCTGACGCTGGATAAAGTGACTGCCGGTTATGGCGAATCGATTGTGCTGGAAGATGTCTCGTTTGCCATGCAAGAAGGCGACAGCCTGGCCCTGCTGGGACGCAATGGCGTCGGCAAGACCAGCTTGCTGGTGACGCTGATGGGACTGACCCGTCTGCATCGGGGCACGATCAGCTGGTGCGGCAGTGACATTGCACGGGTACCCACCTACAAGCGGGCGCATGCCGGGCTCGGCTGGATTCCGCAAGAGCGCTTCATGTTCCCGTCGCTGACGGTGGAAGAACACTTGACCGTAGTGGCGCGCCCCGGCGAATGGAATCTACAAAAGATCTATGAAGTATTCCCGCGTTTGCAGGAACGCCGCAACAATATGGGAAATCAGTTGTCGGGCGGTGAACAGCAGATGCTGGCGATTGCCCGCGCGCTGATGGTGAATCCGCGCATCCTGTTGCTGGATGAACCGATGGAAGGGCTGGCGCCGATCATCGTGCAGGAATTGCTGCGGGTGATCCGGGCGCTGGTGACCGACAAGGGCATGTCGGTGATTGTGGTCGAACAGCATGCGCGTCTGGCGCTGTCGCTGACGCAACGCGCGATTGTGCTGGATCGCGGCCGTATCGTGCATGATTCCGACAGTGCCAGCTTGCTGGCCGATGGCGACAAGCTCGACCGGCTGGTCGCGGTGGCCTGACGGCGAAATGTCATTTCACGTCTGCAGACCGGATAGCGATATCCGATCTGCATTTCCTTTGCTGCGCCGGTGAAAACAATCAATCAGTCACGATTGGTTTTGACACAGGTGACAGTATGTTGCCGCACGCCGGCCCATTCGGCGTAAAGCGCAATGGCTTGCTGCATGGAGGCGGCAGGCGAGGTGTCGATGCCCAGTTGCACGGTGGTCCAGCAGCGATACCAGCTCTGGCCGTCGGCCCTGGCAGGATGTGCAGTGCCCAGCAAAGCCAGAGCAAGGGTGATTCCGGATAATGTCCTGAGTTGTTGCATGTGATTCTCCTTGGTGATGAACGAGGGAGTTTTCAGTGAAAATAGTGACGGCACCGATACAGAACAGGTATGGAATCATCCGTGCCGCCTGCCAACGGGGTGTTGGCAGGGCCAGATTGAGGTTCTTTACGATGCCCGGCTATAGATGCAATGGGAAAATGATTCGATATTGAATTGAAAAAAAATAGGACTGAAAATTTTCAGTCCTATTTTTGTTTGACAGCAGTTTTTCGGGATGTCTACAAATCGATGCTCAAGACCGCCGTTGCGGCGCGTGACACGCAGGGCATGAAGCAATTGTTGGCCAGCTTTTCTGCCGGACTCAGGTAAGCATCATGATGTTGCGCAATACCGTCAGTGACGACGGTACGGCAAGTACCGCACACCCCCACTTCGCATGAGCAGTCAATCTCGATGCCGGCTGCCTGCAGGCAGGCCAGCGCGGTCTGATCGGCGGCCACAGCGATGTCCCGCTCCGATCTGATCAGACGCAACACGAATGCCGCAGTTGATGGCCCCGGTGGCGTCAGGCTGAACGATTCCTTGTGCACCGATGCGACGCCGAACCGGGCTTGTGCCAGTTCCACCACACTGTTCATGAATGCCCCCGGGCCGCAGGTGTAAACCTGAACGTCGGCTGCAAGCTGCGCATCCGCATCCAGCGTACTGGCAATCGCTGCCGCACTTTGTTGCGGCGACAGTCCGCTGAATATCCGGACCTGCGGCGCCAGTGGTGATGCCGTCAGTTCTTCGGCAAAGGCAATGCTGCTGTCATCGCGCACGAAGTACAGCAACCGGAACGGCTGGCCGCGACGCAGCAGTTCATATGCCATCGACAGAATCGGCGTGATGCCGATGCCACCGGCCAGCAACAGATGCATGCCGGCGTTTGCTGTCAGCGCGAAGGCATTGCGCGGATGGCTGATCTGCAACACGCTGCCGGCCTGCGCCTGTGCATGCAGCCAGTCGGAGCCGCCGCGAGATTGCGGCTCGCGCTTGACCGCGATGCGGTAAGTGTTGCCAGACGGTTCCCGGCAACACAGCGAATATTGCCGGGTCAGCCCGTTGGGCAGGCTGACGTCGATGTGCGCGCCGGCAGCGTAGGCCGGCAGGGGGCCGGCGTCGCATGCGCGCAGCTCGAATACGCGGATGCCGGCGCCGCCCGGAACAATCGAAGAAATGACCACATTCATGATGCTGTCGCTCAGGCCGGGTGTCCGGCCGGCTGGCTCAGTATATTGATGATGCGGCGCGCGCGATTGGCGCCGGCATCGACGTGAATGTCGATTTGCGGTGCGCCGTCAAACTGACACATGTTGCGGTATTGCGCTTCGATGATGACGCGGTCCTCTTCAAATGTCATCGCGGTTTGCTGATAGACCAGTTCCAGATTGTCGGGCATGTCCGGATGCGAAGAACTGGCCATGGTCCAGAAGTAATGCGACGTGGTGTCGGTTTCCGGTGTGATGCCATGAAAGCCGCGCATATGAAAGCCGCCGCGCCGGGGATCGTCGAGTGCATCGGTATTGGCATCGACCGCGCCGGTGAAGATGTTGAGATGATTGACGTGAAAATCGATTTCTTGCCAGCGGTCGATCAAGCCCTTGAAGGGCCACGCCGCACTGTACGTTGCCGGCGGTTGCGATGATTTCATCCAGCGCACTACGCGCACATCATGGTTGTCGCTGCTGACATTGGTCGGCGCTTCCATGTGCACCTTGGGATTGCCGCCGATGGTTTTCGCATGGACATAACCGACATGGCTCAGGTCGAGCAGGTTGTCATGAATCAACTGATAGGGGGCATCGTAGTGAAAGGCGCCGCCCTTGAACTTGTAGCGTGGATTGTCATGCGCGGCAATTTCCGGTGGCGGACCATCGGGTGCGCTGTCGGCCTGTTCGCCCATCCAGATCCAGATCACCTGATTGCGCACCGCGACCCGGTAGGCCCGCACTCTGGCCTTGCCCGGAATCTTGACTTGTCCCGGGATTTCGATGCACTGACCATCGGCCCCGTACAACAAGCCGTGATAGCCGCAGCGAATCCCGCCCTCATCCAGTGCGCCGCAAGACAACGGCACGCTGCGGTGGCAGCAGCGATCTTCCAGTGCCGCCACTTCGCCGTTGCCGGTGCGGAACAGGACCACCTTGTGATTGAGGAAGGTACGTGCCAGCGGCTTGTCCTGCAATTCCCAGGCAAAGCCTGCGACATACCATTGATTTAACGGAAACATGATGAACTCCTGAAGATGTGCAGATTTATTTGGCCGGATCTTTGACCGCATCGTAGCGATCGATTTCGGTGGCCACGTACTTGCCCGGCGCTTGCTTGTCGATACGGCGGATATAAATGGTTTGTACGATATCGTTGGTCTTGTCATCGATGGTGACGGTGCCACGCGGACTGCTTGAGGTATAGCCCTTGACCGCATTCATGAATGCAGTGGCATCGGTGTTGCCGCCGGTCTTGGTCAGTGTCTTGGCGATCAGCGTCATGCCGTCGTAAGCCGAGACCGACAGAAAATTGGGCTTGAAGCGACCATTGACCGTCTGCGAAAACGCTTCCAGAAATTTTGCATTTTCCGGACCCGGGCGCGAGAACGAGTAGAAGCCGGCGGTGTAGATGCCGACCATGGCATCGCCGCCCATGCTCAGCACATCTTCATCGGCCCAGCCTTCACCGCCGAGAAAACGGATGCCGGCCTTGTCCAGCCCCTTTTCCTTATAGGCCTTGATGAACGACACCATCGGCTGGCCATTGGGCAGGAACACGTGAATCGCATCCGGTTTCTCATCCTTGATGCGTTGCAGGTAGGCGCTGTAATCGACGGTGGTCAGCGGCACCCGGACCGAACTGGTGACGGTGCCACCGAGCGCGGTAAAGGTTTTGCTGAACCAGGTATCGGCATCCAGACCCGGTGCGTAATCCGAGACAATCGAGAATACCCGGCGCGAGCCGGTTTTGTAGGCCCATTGCGCCAGCGGTTTGACCGATTGCGCAATGGTGTAAGAGGTGCGCGTGATATACGGCGACTTGGTGGTGACCGCCGATGAGGCCGCATTCATGACCACCATCGGTTTTTTTGCGCGGTCGACTACGCTGGCCACCGCCATCGCATTCGGCGTGAAGACGAAACCGGTGATGATGTCGGCCTGCTCGCGACCGATCAGCTCGGTTGCCAGGCGCTTGGCGACATCGGCTTGCGGGCCGGTGTCATCTTTATAGATGATCTGCAATTTCTTGCCGGCGACGGTGTCGCCGTGCAAGCGCAGATAAGTGTCGATACCGGCTTTCATTTGTTCACCGCTCTGCGCGGCAACGCCGGTCAGCGACGTGATCACGCCGATGCGCACGACGGGTGCCTGCGCCAGTGCCGCAGTGGCAAGTGCCAGCCCGCTCAATCCGGCCAGTCCGGCCAGCGTGGCCGATAGCGCAACTTTTATGCGATGCATCCTGAGTCTCCTGTAGTTTGATTTTTTTTGTCCGCCTGCTGAATTTTTTCTTTATTGCAGGTCGGTTGTGAGCGATCATACCGAAGTCAAATTATTTGAAAATAGAATCTTCGGCATAATATTTATTCGAATATCGAATAGAGATAAGCGCGGCGAACATGGCTGAGCGAAGGAGAAACGGATGAGCGGATTTGATTTGAACCTGTTGCCGGTGGCGCTGGCGATCTACGAAGAACGCAGTGTCAGTGCTGCTGCCCGCAAGCTCGGCATGAGTCAGCCGGCGGTGAGCGTGGCGCTCAACAAACTGCGGCATGCGCTCGGCGATCCCTTGTTTGTCCGCACCGCACACGGCATGGAACCGACGCCGCGCGCGCTGACGCTGATCAGTCCGACCCGGGACATTTTGCAGCGCCTGCACACCGACGTGTTGACCAGCACCGAGTTCACGCCGGCCACGACCAGCCGCAAGTTCACGCTGGCCTTGTCGGATATCGGAGAGATGACGTTTTTACCCAAGTTGCTGGACCGCTTGCGGCATGACGCGCCGGGCGCTTCGATCTGCTCGGTCAGCTTGCCGCCGCCGGAACTGGCGCTGGCGCTGGAGAACGGTGATGTCGATCTGGCGGTGGGTTACTTTCCGGATTTGAAGAATCGCAATTTTTTCCAGCAGCGCTTGTTCTCGCATACCTTCATTTGTTTGCTGAGCGCCAACCATGCGATCAAGTCGCGCAAGATAAGCATGGCGCAATTCCTCAGTCTCGGCCATGCGGTGATCAAGGCAGAAGGGCGCAGTCAGGAATTGTTCGAGCAATTCCTGATCAAGAAAAAAATCCAGCGCCGCATCGTATTGTCGACGCCGCACTTCATGTCGATTCCCTTTCTTATCGCATCGAGCGACTTGCTGGTGACGGTGCCGCGCGCAGTGGGCGAATCGTTCGCGCAGTTTGCCAATATCAGACTGGTGGAGCCGCCGCTGGAGATTCCGCACTTCGACTTGCGTCAGCACTGGCATCGCAAGTATCACAAAGACGGTGCCGTCGTGTGGTTGCGCTCGGTGCTGGCGCAGATGTTCAGCAGCAACACCTGATCCGCATCATTGCCTCCGGTTCAGGTGTCGTCCCTGGGGCTGGCCAGCGGCGCGCGGCTGTGTTCGTTGTTGACGTACACCAGCTTGTTGAGCAGCTGCATGAATTGCTGCTGTTCATCGGCCGTCAGCGGTTGCAACAGGCGCTTGCGCAAACGTTGTGCGCCTGGCATCAAATCGGTCAGCATCTGTTCGCCGGCGGCGGTGATGGTCAGTGCGCGCTGGCGCCGGTTGTGCGGAATCACGGTGCGCAACAGCAAGCCTTTTTCTTCGAGGCGGGCGCAGACCGTGGCGCCGGTGGAGGTGTCGATTGCCACCAGTCCCGCCAGCGATACCTGATCGATGCCCGGATGGTTCGACAGGGTGCGCAAAATCGCATATTGCACCGGCGTCACATCGCCGCCCAGCTCATCCAGAAAGATCGACACCGAAATCTGTTGTGCACGACGCAACAAGTGACCTGGATGTTCATACAAATCAACAAGTTGGCTTTCTTTTAATTTTTTTGGAGTGGCGCGGGGCATAGGTGTCTCGGTGAGATAAGTGTTACGCATGTTGTCTTGTTCTTCAGTTTCGTTGCGCGCGTTCGATTATCGGTCAATTGTGCGGTGCACGATGAAAAGCTGTAAATGTCAGTTTACTTCGAGTTCCAAATGAGTATACTTTCGAAAACATTCAGTGCACTGAATATTAAATAAAAAAGCAGTTCGGTGCGCAACAGAATGCGGCAGTAAAGAACGAACAGAACCAAGAATTAAAGCAGGAGACAAGCACCAACTGAATGCCGGCAAGCGTGAGCAGGTCCGCGCCGGCTTCGTCTGAGACCACATGCAGAAGGCGGTCGCGCTTGCCAGGACATTTGCAGTACCGATATGCAGCACTGACATTACCCCTATTCCTGAACCAGGAGGAGATTCGCATGTTTCCAAAAAATACTTGGTACGTCGCTTGTACCCCGGACGAAATCGCTGCCAAACCGCTGGGTCGCAAAATCTGCGGAGAAAAGATCGTGTTCTATCGCGGCGCCGGCGACAAGGTGGCCGCAGTGGAAGATTTTTGTCCGCATCGTGGCGCACCGCTGTCGCTGGGTTTCGTGCGCGATGGCGAACTGGTGTGTGGTTATCACGGCCTGGAAATGGGTTGCGACGGCAAAGTGATCAGCATGCCGGGGCAACGCGTGCGCGGTTTTCCGTGCATTCGCAGCTATCCGGTGGAAGAGCGTTATGGCTTCATCTGGGTCTGGACCGGAGATCCGGCGCTGGCTGATCCGGCCCTGATCCATCATCTGGAATGGGCCGATAATCCGGAGTGGGCTTACGGTGGCGGCCTGTATCACATCAATTGCGAATACCGTCTGATGATCGACAATCTGATGGACCTGACACATGAAACCTATGTGCATGCCTCCAGCATCGGTCAAAAGGAAATCGATGAAGCGCCGGTCAATACCAAGACGGAAGGCGAGACGGTGGTCACCAGCCGCTTCATGGAAAACATCATGGCACCGCCCTTCTGGCGCGGTGCCTTGCGCGGGAATAATCTGGCCGATGATGTGCCGGTCGACCGCTGGCAGATTTGCCGCTTTACGCCGCCCAGCCATGTCATGATCGAAGTCGGTGTGGCGCATGCCGGCAAGGGCGGTTATCACGCCGCACCGCAACACAAGGCATCGAGCATCGTGGTCGACTTCATCACGCCGGAAACCGAAACCTCGCACTGGTATTTCTGGGGCATGGCGCGCAACTTCAAGCCGCAAGATACGGAATTGACCGACGCCATCCGCGAAGGACAAGGAAAAATCTTTGGCGAAGACCGCGAAATGCTGGAGCTGCAACAAGCCAATCTGCTCAAGTATCCGGAGCGCAAGCTGCTGATGCTCAATATCGATGCCGGTGGCGTGCAGTCGCGCCGGATTCTCGACAAGTGGCTGGCGAAGGAGGCGGAGGGTGTTACTGCCGCCACGCCTGCCGCAGCCGTCAATGCCTGAGACCTGCCAGCATTTATTTTTTGATTTTCTTCATTGCCCATCATGAGCCAGCATCAGGTAAAAGTAGTCAGCAAGATCAGCGAAGCCGAAGACATTGCCAGTTTTGAACTGGTCCGTGTCGACGGCCAGCCGCTGCCCTCGTTCACGGCGGGGTCGCATATTGACGTGCATGTCGACGCCGGTGTGATCCGTCAATATTCGCTGTGCAATCCGCCGCAGGAAACGCATCGCTACGTGATCGGCGTGTTGCGCGATCCGGCATCGCGCGGCGGTTCGGCCGCCATGCATGATCGGATTGAGGTCGGCAGCGTACTGGAAATCAGTGCGCCGAAAAATCATTTCCCGTTGACGGCGGCTGGCCGCAGCCTGCTGTTGGCCGGTGGCATCGGCGTCACGCCGATCCTCTGTATGGCAGAAAGTCTGGCGCAGGCGGGGGCGGCATTCGAGATGCATTATTGCGCACGCGCACCAGAGCGCACGGCGTTCCGCCAGCGCATTGCCGATGCGGCATACGCCGGGCAGGTGCACTTCCATTTCGACAGCGGTGCTGCTGAACAGAAACTCGATCTGCCAGCGCTGCTTGCCACCCCGGATGCCGATACCCATGTGTATGTCTGCGGTCCCGGCGGCTTCATCGATTACGTGGTGAATACCGCCAAGAGTCTGGGCTGGCCGTCGTCGCAGGTGCATCTGGAATACTTCGGTGCAGCGGCCGTCGATGCCGCCGGCGATCAGCCGTTCGAGGTCAAGATCGCCAGCAGCGGCCAGGTCATCAACATTCCGGCCGGCGAAAACGTGGTGCAGGTATTGGCGCAACACGGCATCGATATTCCCGTCTCATGCGAGCAGGGGGTGTGCGGCACGTGTCTGACGCGGGTCATCGATGGCGTGCCGGATCATCGCGATCTGTACCTGACCGATGACGAACGCGCGGCCAACGATCAGTTCACGCCATGCTGCTCGCGCGCCAAGAGCGCGCTGCTGGTATTGGACGTTTGAGAAAGAATTTTTGCAACTGGCTGGAATGCATTTCATGAACAACACCGTGCGGTATTGATGAAATGCGTTCTGAAAGCCATCCTATAACGAGAAGAGAGACGACTATGCCAAATCAAGTAAATGACATGCGCCGCAAGGTATTGCTGGGGGGAGCCGCAACGCTGACAGCAGGTTTGTTGCCGACGGTTGCATTTGCCGCGGAGCCCTTGAAAGTCGGGTTGATTGTGCCGATGTCCGGACCGTTCGCGTCCACCGGCAAGCAGATTGACGCCGCCGTCAAACTGTATCAGCAAAAATTCGGCGAAACCGTCGCGGGTCGCCAGGTTGAAATCATTCTCAAGGACGATGGCGGCTTGTCGCCGGATGTCACCAAGCGTCTGGCGCAGGAGCTGGTGTCGCGCGACAAGGTGCAGGTATTGGCCGGCTTCGGTTTGACGCCGCTGGCATTTGCCGCCGCACCGGTTGCCACGCAAGGCAAGGTACCGATGATCGTGATGGCAGCCGCCACTTCCATCATTCCGCAACGTTCGCCGTACATCGTGCGCAGCGGCTTTACCGTGCCGCAAATCACGGCCCCGCTGGCGGAATGGGCGGCCAGGAACAAGATCAGGAATGTGGTGACCTTCGTCAGCGATTACGGTCCCGGCATCGATGCTGAAAAGGTATTCGTCAAGCGCTTCACCGAAGCTGGTGGCAAGGTTGTCGAAACCTTGCGCGCGCCATTGCGCAATCCTGACTACGCGCCGTTCCTGCAACGCGTCAAGGATGCCAAGCCGGAAGCCTTGTTTGTCTTCGTGCCGTCCGGTGAAGGTGCGGCAGTGCTCAAACAGTTTACCGAGCGCGGTCTGGCGGCGGCCGGCATTCGCCTGATCTGTACCGGCGACGTGCTGGATGACGATTTGATGGCCAGCATCGGCGCCGCTGCTACCGGCGTGGTCAGCAGCCATCATTATTCCGCCGCACACCCGTCGCCGGAAAACAAGGAATATGTCACCAACTTCAGCAAGATGAACAAGGGCATGCGCCCCAACTTCCACTCGGTCGGCGGCTATGACGGCATGCATCTGTTGTATCAGGCGCTCAAGAAAACCGGCGGCGACAGCGATGGCGACAAGTTGCTGGCAGCGATGAAAGGCATGGCCTGGACCAGCGTGCGCGGACCGGTATCGATCGATGCGGAAACCCGCGACATGGTGCAAAACGTCTACATCCGCAAAGCCGAAATGGTCAACGGCGGCATGTACAACATCGAGTTTGACAAGGTTGAACACTTCAAGGATCCGGGCGTCTGATCCAGGCGCATTGGAAATGCAAAGGCCTGCAACAGATGATGTTGCAGGCCTTTTTTTCAAAACGGATTGCTGACGCCGGGCGTGGAGCCGCTCCGGCAAGTCCGCGTGTTACTGATTTTTAGGTTTCCACTTTGCCGACATGCATCCGCTCTGAAGCGGAATCCGGCGAATATCCTGCTGTACTTCGCCTGTGTTTTCATCCGTAATGCGCACTTCGCACTGATGGCCGGTGCCGATCAGTTCGGCGCGGTAGACTTTGCCGGCGACCGGGACGACCTCAAACTCAGCCGTACACATATCGGTTTTGGTGCACCTTGTTTCGCGGGTATTTTTCAGGCATTCCTCCGGACTTCCGACGCCGGCGTTGGAAGATGCATTCACGCGCAGATAGCGCTTTTCATTGGCGCGCAGTTGTATCCGCTTGTCGCCGGCATACAGTTTGCTGAATGCGCCCAGCATCGCCTGATCGGTCTGGCATTCGGCATCGCCATAAAGCATCCATCCGGCGGTCGACAAATGCGGCAGATTGGTGATGATGTGCAGCGTCGCCTGCGGTTCATCTTTGGCTGGTTCCTGATAGGCGCAACCAGCGAATGCGGCCAGAAATACCAACGCCGACAGCGTGCTTGTTATTCTTTTCATACCGTGTTGCCTCATCGAATCAAGGAAGTGCTGCCGGTCTGCCGGCGTGGATCTCCCGGGGCAGGTCTGGCGGCAAGAAAGCGCGGCCGTTTGCCAGCGGCAGTAACTCTATCATGCCCGCGAAGCAACAGAAACAGCTCCGCAGCGTCTGCTGTGAGCGCTTCAGAAAAGGCGCTAAAAATACAACAGTGGTGACGTTTGCCAACGAAGGTCATGGCGGCAAAACGGGGCGCTGGCTTGTCGCTGCCACCGTGGCATTCTTGAAACGCAAGCCGAACACCAACGGCACGATGGCGGCGTACACGACCAGCGCCGACAGCCAGATCGCGCCCGGCCATTGTTCCCTGACCACGAAATAAACGCCGGAGAATGCCAGCGGGCAGATGATCGACGCCAGGCTCACGGCGGATGCCAGTACGCCTTGAAACTGCCCCTGCTGATTCTCGTCAACCAGGCGCGTCGCCAGCGATTGCAGGGCCGGTGCGCCGATGCCGCCGAGCGCGAACACCGGCATGATGGCAAAAATCATCCAGCTCCGGGTGGCGAAGGCCATCACGATCAAGGCAATGCTGGCGCTGGCGACCCCGGCCAGAATGGTCGCGCGTTCGCCGAGCAGTTTCACGGCGGGACCGGGAAGGAAGGCTTGCGCCAGCGTCTGGCAGACACCAAAGGCGCCGAGCGACAGGCCGATGGAGAGGCCGTTCCATTGGAAGGTATCGGCGCCCCACAGCGCCCAGCAGGTGCCATAGACTTCGCCGGCGGCGCTGAAGCTGAAGAAGATGATGGTGATCGGCAGCAGGCTTTTCACCGAGCCGACCCAACGCAAGTGCCGCAACGGGTTGAGCGCCGCGAAGTCGGTTTGCGCCCGGGTCGGGGTGCGGGATTCCGGCAGCATCAGCAACGCCAGCAGCAGATTGCCGCCATTCAGCAGCGCCGCCGCAATGAAGGGCAGCCGCAGCCAATAGTCACCAAGAGCGCCGCCGAGCACGGGACCGACGATGAAGCCGATACCGAACATGGCGTTGGCGAGGCCGAAGCGACGCGCGCGTTTGTCTGCGCTGGAAATATCGGTGATATAGGCGGTCGCCACCGAGGTGTTGGCGCTCGTCAGGCCGGCAATGGCACGGCCCAGCAGCAACATCCAGAGATTGGGCGCACAGGCCAGGAAGACGTAGTTGATGGCGCTGCCGGCGAGCGAGATCAGCAGCACCGGGCGCCGGCCCAGCCGGTCGCTGAGCGAACCGAGCAGCGGCGCGAAGATGAATTGCATGCAGGCGTAGAGCGCCATCATGATGCCGATGGCGGCAGCGACGTTGTCCGTGTGGGTGATATCTCGCAGCAGTGCCGGCAGAATCGGAAAGATCAGGCCGATGCCAACCGCATCCAGTGCAATGGTGGCGAAGATGACGATCAGCGGACGGTTGGTGGCGGATCTGGAGGGGGGTGAAATGATCATGGTGCGCGGTGCTCCGTGTTGTTGCCGGAACGAACGCGGTCTGAAGTCAGCGTGATCGTGGCCGGTAGTCGGACCGGTCCGGTGTTGGTGACGATAATCTCAGTGTGTTGTTTCATGTACTTGATTCCAATATGTACTCAGTACATGAAATGTAATCGCAAGTCCGATACGCCATCAATCGGTTATTTCATCTTTCATGTGAAATAGTGTACTCAGTACATGAAACGTGGCATCATCGCCACATGACAACCCCATCCGACCTCCGATCCCGCAAACGCATTGCCATCCGGCAATGCATTTCGACCGCCGCCACGCGCCTTTTTCTGGAGCGCGGTTTTGACCGGGTAACGGTGGACGAGATCGCGAGTGCTGCCGATGTCGGGCGCATGACGGTGTTCAATCACTTTCCGCGCAAGGAGGACATGTTCTTCGACCGCGACGAAGAGGGGCGCGACATGTTGCGCGCAGCATTGCAGCAATCGGAGCCGGGCGTCGCGCCAATCGAAACGTTGCGCCTGCTGGCCCATCGCCTGGTGGCGGAAGGCAGCCCTTATGTCCGGTTTTCCGCCGACAGCCAGGGCTTCATCGAGACCATCGAGCGCAGCGAAACGCTCAAGGCCCGGGCCCGCGCGATTCGTGACGAGATTGCGCAAGTCGTCGCGGTGGCGCTGGCCGACGGTGCCGGGCGCGAAGCCACGGATGCCGCCGCGCATCTGGCGGCCAGCCTGTTGCTGGCGACGTGGACCGTGGCCTTGATCGAAGGCCACCGGACGTTTCGCCAGGGACAGGATACGGCGCAGGCGAAAGCGGTCTTTCTTGCGATTGTCGATAAAGGCAGCGCCGGCCTGCAAACGGCAATGGCCAGTACGCCTTACGTCTGAACACGCTGGCGTCGACCTCTGCGGTGGCAATGCAGTACCAGAATTCAGCAAGGATCAAAGAACATCAACCGAGCGTCGATGCCACTCCCGAGGATGAACCGGCAGCGCTTCTCATGACAGGGAAACTGCCGCCCCCATTGCATGATCATTGCCACTGGCATCGGTGGCGGCGAATGCAACGGATTGAGTTCCGGCATTGCGCCCATGCTCCCTTGGCGTACACCGCATCACTTTTTTGAAGGCTTTGCCAAAGGCACTTTCGGATTCATAGCCGAGTGACAGCGCGATGGCCGACGTGGATTCGCATGAATTCTTCAGCCGCTCGCCGGCCAGCAGCATGCGCCAGCGTGTCAGGTATTCCATCGGTGTGGTTCCGACCGTCTGTTTGAAGCGCAGCGCGAAGACCGATCTCGACATGCCGACATGTTGTGCCAGAGTCTGCAAGGTCCACTTGCGTCCGGGATCATCATGCATGCCGCGGATGGCGGCACCCATCTGTTTATCTGCCAGTGCGAACAGCCAGCCGACACCTTCCTGTGCGCCATCCGCCAGATGCAGCCGCAATGCCTGCACCAGCATCATGTAAGCGAGTTGTTGCGTAATCAGTGATGCGCCCGGTTGCGGATGGCGCACTTCTTCTTGCATGCGTTCCAGCGACCAGCGCATGGCCGCCTTGTCCGATTCTTTGCGGATATGCACGATGGGGGCCAGCGCGCTCAACAGGAAGTCGGCATGACTGCCGGTCAGCACGAAGTGGCCGCCAACCAGATAGCAACCGCCGTCATGTTCGCTGACGCTCTCGCTGCCTGATGCGGCTTTCCACTTTGCGCGCAGCGTCTGGAAATCGACCGGCGTTGCCGACAAATCGGTCGCCAGCCGGAACGGTGCGCCGGGCGGCAACAGATAACAATCGCCAGCCGTGAGCAGCACCGTTTCGGCAACGCCTGCCACCGATAACCAGCATTGGCCGGACACCACGGCGTAACACTTGATGCCGGCATGTTGCGGCCACCGGATCGCCATGCCGCCGTCAATGGCGACACCGCCGGCGACATAACTGCGTGGTTTGAACAGGGCCAGCACTTCTGACAGCGGATCCATATATCTCCGGACGATTGCGCTAATAATGCGGACTTTATCGCATGGATGGTATCGCGACAAGCGCCTATATTCAGTGTTGCCGGACGGCGGCGTTCGTCCTCAACTCAAGCAAAGGTGAATGCAACATGCGTATTTTTCTTACCGGCGCGACCGGTTTCATTGGTTCCGCCATCGTCACCGAACTCATTCAGGCCGGCCATCAGGTACGCGGATTGACCCGTTCGGAAGCCGGTGCGCAGGCGCTGATCGCGGCCGGCGCAGCAGTGGTTCGCGGTGATCTGGACGACCTGGACAGTCTGCGGCGTGGCGCTGCGGCAGCGGATGGCGTCATTCATACCGCCTTCAATCACGACTTCTCGCAGTTCGCTGCCAATTGCGAAACCGACCGGCAAGTCATCGAAGCGATGGGTTCCGCACTGATGGGCAGCAATCGTCCCCTGATCGTTACCTCGACTACCGGTATGGGCGCCATCACGTCAGGTCAGCCGGCGACTGAAGACAACTTCAATCCCGCTCATCCGAATCCGCGCAAGGCATCGGAGCTGGCCGGCGTGGCGCTTGCCGGCTGCGGCGTGAATGTCTCGGTAGTGCGTTTGCCGCAGGTGCACGATTCCGTGAAGCAAGGTCTCATCAGTCCGCTGATTGCACTGGCACGCGAAAAAGGCGTGGCGGCATTTGTCGGCGACGGCCGCAACCGCTGGCCGGCGGTGCACATCAGCGACGTCGCCCGGCTCTACCGGCTGGCGGTGGAGAAACAGCAAGCCGGCCGTCGCTACCATGCCGTCGCGGAAGAGGGGATTGCGCTGCGGGATATTGCCGAAGTCATCGGACGCGGTTTGCAAGTGCCGCTGGTCAGTCTTTCTGAAGACGAAGCGCCAGCGCATTTCGGCTGGCTCAGCGATTTTGTCCGGCGGGACTTGCCGGCGTCCGGTGCCAACACGCAGGACTGGCTGGGCTGGCATCCGGGCGGGCCGGGCCTGATTGCCGATCTGGAACGGATGCAATACCGTTCTGTATAAGGTTGCCAGGATGGGGCAGCGTCAGCAGCCGTCCGCCGATACGTTCATGGCGCTGCCTGACGGGCATCGAGCTGGCTCTTTCCCAGGGCGAACGACGCTTTTTGGATGACGCCGTTGGCCACCTCGTACACGCACAGCATTTCTACTGTGCCACGACCTTCGGGGAAATTGCGGGTAACGATTTCGACGTCGACCACAATGTTGCCCATGACGCTGCGAGACAGGAGGCGGGCGTGCAGATCCGGCTCTGCAAAGCGGCTTGTCATGCGCGCGCGCATGTCAGCATGGCCGCGCGCCAGCAGTGCCCCGTGCAAAGTATATTGCTCAGCGTCCGGTGCATAGGTGCCGAGCCAGGCGTCGAGATCTTTTGCGTTGTAAGCATCGAGTTGTTGCTGGATAACGGCAGCAGGCAGGGTGTCCGGCATTACATGTTCCTCATGAAATGAAATTGGCGATGGTGATTGTTTATGCATGTGTTGCGGCATCAACCTTGACCGGCTTCGGTCATCCGGCCTTGATCGGCCGGACCGGCCGTCAGCGCAGTGGCGCCGTTCAGCACCAGCGGCAGTGCTCGCGCCCAGCGGTTGGCCGACAACGAAAAAGTCAGCGCGCGCACCTGGTGGTACCACCCGGCCGGCACATACAGCAGTTCACCGGGCTGCATGATGCACTCGATCATGGTGGCCTGGCGGGCCAGCGGGAAATTGTCGAAATCCGGTGCTTCGGGGTCGAACGGCGAACCGAAGAGAATGGCATTCGCTTCACGCGGATAAAGGAATTCATCGTGGTGGGGCGGGGACAGGAAAATCCGCTTGCGACCCCAGACCTGGGCAAAAATATTGTCGTCATAGTCGCAGTGCAGCGGCGTCACCGTCCCTGACGGACCGAGCCAAAAACGCGGCGGCCCCATTTTCTTGAACCAGGCGGGCCAGTGGCACAAGGCATTCAATTCACGCAATTCGAGATTGCCCAGATACGGCGGCAGGTCCTGCGTGTCATTGGCGACCAGATCAAGGTAGGCCAGCAGCGACATGTCTTGCATCGCCCGGTCGGGTGCGAAAGCGGTATTGATATAGTCACCCACGCGCGCGCGCACGGGCAACGCGCCAAAGCGGTCGCGCAGCGTTTGCGGCGTCAGGGCCGACAACGGCCATTTGCCGACCAGCCCGCTGATGACGAACGGCAAGCCTGCTGCCGCCCGCATGCGAAATGTCGCCGCATCGGGCAAGCGCAGGCGTGGCACCGCAGAAATCGCAGGCAACTCGCGACTGGCCTGTCTGATCGCCGCCCGCATCTCCTGAATTGAGGTAACGCCGCGCACCAGCGCATCCTTGTGTTCCCGCGCCTGCTTTCTGGCCAGCACGTCTGCCGGCGACATGGCCGCCGATGACGGCCGGGGCGGCAGTATCCGGGATGACCGGCTGCCGGGTTTTTCGTGGTTCATTTGTTCTTCGCTGTGTAAATTTCTTCGTGAGGCTGGATGGCTGCGGTGCCGGCACGTCGCCGCACGCGTACTGCATTTGCAGTATTTACATGCCATCCGAAACGAGAAAGGATACACCGCAACCTGATCCGTGGTGTTTCGAAAACACACCGTCGGGTTGCAAGCCAGGTTGGCAACAGCGGGACTGCTGCGCTGATGTTGCGTGCCACCGCTCAAGGCACTGCGTTTTATATCGGCTGGCGGTCGGCGTTTCGAGCAGCCGCCGTCGGGGAGCAGTAGCTGAGCAGTAACGCCCGCTCACCGGAAGAAATCATCCAGCATGCCACGCTGGATTCAGCGTTCAAATCCCCTCTATTTATCTGTGGCGCTGCTCGCGGAGGAAACCTCGACAACAGCGCTTTCACTGCTGCGGACGTCATCACAGGCCGGTGCTTGAGAAAGCGTCGGCAGCTTTTTCTTTATCAGCGGTAAATTTTCGCGCTCGGTTCCATCCGGCAATACCGCTTGTT
>NZ_LFLS01000079.1 GCF_001189915.1 Herbaspirillum autotrophicum | reverse complement strand
TCTGATCCGGGAACGCAGGCTTATATCAAGGCGATGGACAAAAGGATCTTTGACGATATTGGAACAGCTGCGACGGGAGTGGCACTTGTCAGTCCCATCGGCATGATGGGTACTGCGGCAGCTATCGTTGGTGCAAGCGCTACCGTCGGCTCAGGTAATGTAGATGGAGAATCAGGAAGTGGTCTAGCAAATGTAGCTCTACAACAAATTGCTCAGCAGTACTTGCAGCGAGTATATGGGCTTGGAGAAGCAGCAGCTAGTCGAGTTATTTCGTTGGTCGCTTTGGGTGGTGGATGGCAAGCATTTTTAGATAGGACTCAGCAACAACTTAAAGATACGAGCGAGGACAAAAAATGAATCATTTGCGTGTCATGAGAATATTGTTGGTTCTAATTGGCATTGTGGGCATAGTCAAAGGAATATTTTTTTTTACACATCGTGAATATGATCAATTATTGTTTTTGGTATGCATATCGCTCTGGCTGGTATGGATTATTAATGCTGTATTTAAGAACTGGAATTTGCCGGCACCGTTTGCTTTTAACGAAGGAACCAATCAACTTGGTCGGATGGCATATTTCATTGTTGTCGCGGGATTATTTTTATATGTCGCTTACTCTCAATAAGTTCCCTTGCGTCGAAGGCATTCTACGCCGCCATCAACTGGCAAAACGCCACGCTGGAAAGTGCCGCTAAAGAACTGGAGCAGCGGTTTGGGTTGTCTCCACAGGCGGCCAGTATGCTGGCGGTTACAATGGCGGGGACGATGTCGGGTGCAGGGAAGCTTGGGCAGAAGCTTGGTGAGAAGGCGCAAGCGGGAAAGAACTGGGCAAATAGAGGCGGTACATATGTAGATATTTTGTCTCCAGAGGCACGTAAGCACATACTGTATGGCGATGGTCCGGGTAGTGGTGGGCACTTATGGCCTGGACAGTCTGGAAAGACTGTTTTTCCTGAGAGTTGGAGTGCGAATAAAGTAATGCATGATGTAGGAGATATAGCGACGTCTCCAAATACAAAGTGGTACGCACAAACAGGAACAGGTGGTCTCTATACTAAAAACGGCGATCCTGCTAAATGGGTTGCATATGAAGTACGTGATGGGGTGCAGATTCGTGTGGTGTATCAACCTGCTACAGGTAAAGTTGTCACTGCATTTCCTGATCCGAATCCGGTTCCATCATCTTTAAAGGCTGTGAAATAGGAAAGACAATATGTTTGCTGAAAAAATCAAAGAATTTGCAGATCGAATTTCAGGAAAACTTGATGATGATCTTTTACAAGGCGCATTGAATTACGCCGATCATAATGAGGAGCCTCTTGCAATCGAGATACTATGTGATCATTTGATTGAGTACGAAGTTGACCTTAGTCAAGAAGATCTAAGCCTTTTAAAGTCAATATTGGTTGAAATGAAAATAAATATCTCTGCAACACCTTTTAAGTATTTTGATTTTCCGTAAATGGATTTGGGAAAAATCAACAGGTGAGACTTTGCTCTGCACCTCGCCGGCGGCATCATCGACAGCAGTGCACCGAAAGACAAAAACCAGCTGCTCACCGGCACCCTCACCACCAGTGACATCGACAACAAGGCGTCCTACAACAGCGATAGCAGCAGTATCTCGGCCAGTGTCGACAGCGGCCAAAGTCTGGCGCAAAACGCCCTCGTCAATGTCGCCAAAAATGCCGCTGGCAATCTGCAACAGCCACAAAATGGAAATGCCAGCAGCATCACAAAAAGCGCAATTGCCGC
>NZ_LFLS01000078.1 GCF_001189915.1 Herbaspirillum autotrophicum | reverse complement strand
CGTGACGTTATCCCAACTGCTGTATTCCAGCTGCGCACCACCAATATCCCAACGGATCAACTCACGAATGCCCCCGGTCGTTGCATCGAACTTCAACAACTGCGTCTTGCCACCCGTCACCGGATCCCAGGTGCTCATCTCGACCTGCTTGCCGGTGACCGGGTCCCATTGCGTCGAGGTCAACGTGACGCCACGCAAGCCATCACGCGTCCCCATTTCCAGTAATCGTCCTGTCACCGCATCATAGTGCTGGTACAGCTCGATATCGCCGCTCTGATGGTATTGCAGGTACTCCACCACCTTGCCGCTCTGCGCATCCCACTTGGTCATGCGGGTCGCCGCTCCCGTAGCCGGATCGGTTTCAAACAGTTGCAATGCGACGCCGGTGGCAGCATCGAAGCTCTGATACGCCGTCTTGCCGCCGGTCACCCCATCCCAGCGATTGACCTCTTCCAGCAATCCGGTAGTACCATTCCAATGTATGCTGCTGGTATGTCCTTGCCCTATCCGGTCCCACGTGTTTTGCTCTACCAACATACCGCTATTGGCATCGAACAGATCCAGCGACAGCTTGACTCCGTTCAATGCATCCCAGCGGTGCACCTCGATCTTGTGGCCGGTGGCAACGTCGAATTTGCTGTACTCGATTTCCTGACCGCTATGGCCGTCTGTTATATGCTGTTCAATCAGGCGACCATTGCTGACATCAAACTTTTGCAACAACAGTTTGCCACCCGTGACCGCATCCCATTGATGCAATTCCTTCATCTTGCCGGTCGCCGGATCCCACACTTCCATTTCCACAATGCCGCCCGTCACCGGGTCGAAGCGATCCACCTCTGTTTTAGCAGTACCAGGACCGGACACCGTTTTGATCACTTCCACCCAGCCCGCGCGGGTAGCGTTTGCCGTTACCTGCAAACTCAGTGTGGTACTGGCATGCAGCCCTGACATCTCTACCGCAGTGATACGCAAACTCAGACTGCCAATCGCCCCAGCCGGTGGCACACCACTGAAGGTATTGTCCAGCGCATTAAAGCTCAACCAGCCCGGCAATGCACTGCCATCAGCCTGTACGACCTGATAGCGCAACACATTGCCAGCTACCGGAGAATTGAACAAACCAGCCGGAATTGCCAGCTTGAACGCCTGACCCGCAGGCGCGCTCACACTGGCATTCGCATTACCGGCCACCGGCGTCTGGTAACCCGCATTCACTTGCAAAGTAAACATTACGCTGGTAGCCAAACCACCCGATTCAGCAGCACTCAGCTTGATCGACAGTGTGCCGACATCGCCATTACCGGCAACGCCGCTGAGTTCACCGGTGGCCGCATTGAGGTGCAACCAGGATGGCAAGGCACTACCGTCGGCCAAGCTCGCTGTATAACGCAGGGTATGACCGGCAACCCCGGCCTTGAACAAGTCGGCCGGCAAATTCAATTGGAACGCCTGACCGGCCAACGCCGCCCGATTCGCCAATTGCTGGGTCAGCACGGGTGGCAAGGAGTGCATATCCAGCGGTAAATTGATCACGGCACTGGCCGCCACATCACTGGTGCCTGTCGCCGACACTTTCAATGCCAACACTCCAACAATTGGATCGGTGGGTATGCCACTGAGTTCGCCTGTCGCGGCATTGATGTGCAGCCATGCCGGCAAGGCACTGCCGTCAGCCAAGGTCGCCGTATACGTCAGGCGCTGGCCCGCCACCGCATCCAGCATCAATTGGTTGGCTAACGCCAGCTTGAATTCACCGTACGCGTGATTGAGTACCGGCAAGGTCACCGGGATATCGATGGCAGCTTCATCGCCGCTCACCGTCTGAATCAAATCACCATTGGCGTTATAGACGAAGCGCGTACTTTGTACCTTGCCATCCGCCGCC
>NZ_LFLS01000077.1 GCF_001189915.1 Herbaspirillum autotrophicum | reverse complement strand
GACAACGGACGGCAAGATAGAAAGTACGCGCTTCGTCTATAACGCCAACGGAGATCTGGTGCAGGTGATCAGTGGCGACGATAAGGCGATTGATGTTGCGCCTGCACTTCCCGTGCTGAACCACGCCTATGGCGAATTCAAGCTGGCGTTGACCAGCCAGTTGTTGACCGCAGCGCTTGCAGGTCAGGCGCTGGTGTATAGCGCGACATTGGCCGATGGCAGCGCGTTGCCGGCATGGCTGCAAATGAATGCATCCACGGGCGAACTCAGCGGTGTACCGACAGAGCTGGTGACAGGGGCGCTGGCATTGAAAGTAACGGTGACCGGTGCCAATGGTGTTGCTGCCAGCAGTGTGATCAACTTGCCGATGAATCCGACGGCATTGCGTCCGGTGCTCACGCAGCCGCTGGCCAATCAGGTGGCGCAGGCAGGGCAGGCATTTCAATTGGCGTTGCCAGTGGACTTGTTCAAGGAGCCTGTTGTTGGCGATACCTTGAAATATTCGGCCACACTGATGGATGGCAGCGCGTTACCGGCGTGGTTGAAGATCAATGCGGTTACCGGCACATTGAGCGGCGTGGCAGGCAATACGGATATTGGTAGTTTGCAGATTCGTCTGACAGCAACCGAACAGAGCGGACTGTCCGCGAGTACCAGCTTTGCTTTGCAGGTCAACGCAGGCTACCTGGCGCCGACTGTTGGCATCACCAATGCCGTAATGAGTACACCGGCCGGACAAGCGTTTCGCCTGACGTTACCGACAGGCTTGCTTAATGCACCGGTGGCCGGTACCACGCTGCGCTATAACGCAGTGAAAGCAGATGGTACAGCGTTACCGCAATGGCTGAACTTCAATCCTGCCGACGGCAGCTTCAGCGGTGCGCCGTTGAACAGCGACATTGGCAATGTCAGTCTTAAAATTACTGCGACCGATGTCTCGGGTCGTACTGCCAGCGTCAACATGACGTTCAAGGTAGTGACCAGTACGGCGCGGGCGAGCTTGGTTGAGGTTGTTAAAAACAAGGCTGGCACCAGCACCAAGATTGAAGTGGACCGCTTTGATCCGGTGACCGGTGCTATCGTCGAGATGGAAACCTGGGATCCGGCGACGGGCAAGATGACTGAGTACCATCAGTGGGATGCGGTCACCGGCGGCAATCTGTTGCTGCAAAAGTTTAACAAGACCAGCGGCAAGCCGACGGAAATGCACGTGTGGGACGCGCGCAACGGCGCTGAAATCGAATTCAGCAAATTCAATGCTTCCGGGCGCAAGATTGAAGTGCATCAATGGAACGCGCAGACAGGTGTAAAAACACTGCTGGATATCTATGATGCGACGAGTGGTTTGCTGGTCCAGCACAATACCTGGGATCCGGTATCACGGGTGCAGACGGGTTATATGACCTGGAATGCGACCAATAGCCGTCCGATAGAAGTCAATCAGTGGGATGCGGTGACTGGTGCCAAGACCGTCTATCAAAAATTCAGTGCGTCGACCGGACTGTCGCTGGAGTTGCATGAAATGGATCGGCTGTCTGGCGCGGAAGTACGGCTGACGGAATGGAATGCGGCGGGCAAGCTGATCAAGGTCATGCAGTATGACCCGGTTAGCGGTCATGCGGTGTTGAATGAAGTGTTTGATCCAGTCAGCGGCCGGCTGCTGGAACTCGATACGTTTGATGGCCCAAGCGGCGCCATTACCAGCGCTACCCATTGGGATGGCACCAGCGGCAAGCAGGTGGAGGTCAATCGTTGGGATGCGGTCAGCGGTAACAAGACACTGTTGCTGAAATTTGATGCTGCCAGCGGCGGCATTCGTGAAGCCTTGGAATGGGATGCTGCGACGGCAGCGCAGACCGGTTATGCGGCCTGGGACGCTGTGACGGGCTTGCAGGATCAGGTCAATCGCTATGCGCTGAATGGTCAAAAAATTCTCATGGAGCAG
>NZ_LFLS01000076.1 GCF_001189915.1 Herbaspirillum autotrophicum | reverse complement strand
CTGCATTCCTTTCCACACCTCTTCCGCCGTATCGGCAAACGTCTGAATACAGGGATTGCGATTTTCCTTGTTCCAGATCACCGCCACTTCGACCACCGGCGCATCGGTCAGCGGCTTGAACACCGTCGTGGTCAAGTGCATGGCCTGCATCGAATTCGGTACCATCGCCACGCCCAGGCCTTCGCCCACCAGATTGACAATGGTCTGCTGCAGGTTGGCTTCGAGCTTGATGCGGGGCCGGAAGCCGCCGCGCAGGCAACAATTGACGATCTGGTCGTACACCACCGGCGCAATCGTGCGCGGGATGCTGATGAAGAACTCGTCAGCCAGATCCTTCGATGAAATATTTTCACGTGTCGCCAGCCGATGGTTCTTTGGCAACACCGCCACCAGCGGTTCCGAAAAAATGGTGCGGCTGTCCAGGCCGCTGCAATCCTCGGGCCGATACATCAGGCCGACATCCAGTTTGCCATCCTTGATATCAATCGCCAGCAGATTCGGTACATGCTCGGTCAGACGCATGTCGACCTCCGGATAGGCGGCCGAATAATGACGCGTGACCGACGGCAGAACGTTATACGCGGTCGACATCATGAAGCCCACCAGCAACGCCCCGCTTTTGCCGGCCCCGCTTGAGATCACGTTGCGTTTGGCGCGTTCCAGCGCATTGAAAATCTCGGTCGTGTCGCGGTAAAAATACTGGCCGGCGACGGTCAGTTGCACGTTGCGTTTGCTGCGATCAAACAGCAATACCCCGAGCTCGCGTTCCAGCGCTGCAATTTGCCGCGTCAGCGGCGGTTGCGAGATGTGCAGCAACTCGGCGGCGCGACCGAAATGGAGCGTCTCGGCGACGGTACGGAAGTAGGTGAGGTGGCGCAGTTCGATCATCTGATACCTTTAAGGTATTAATTGTGTGTGTATATTGTATTGGAAGTTATGAGATAAGCTCGCTATTCTTCGACGCAGAGATAGCTTACTTGCGACTGTCTCGACGTTCCCGCGGATGCGCCGGCGCCTTATCGCCGCTGCTGACGGTAACGTACAAGAAGCGCCAGGTCACAAGCCGGAGCGCCACAAAAAGCAGAACATGACAGGAGACAATGATGCCGGTACCAGCCCATTCAATGGCAGGCGCAGCTATGCCAGTCAGTGCCAACACTTCCGCTTACCGTTCGCTGGACGAGCTGGGCAGCGGTGATCCCCAGATGCAAGACCTGATCACGCGCGGCAAGCGTCTGATCGATAAAGGTATTCCGATTCTGATTCTGGGTGAGACCGGCACCGGCAAAGAGTACCTGTCACGCGCATTGCATGCCTACAGCGCGCGCCGGTCGGCGGCCTGGGTGGCGGTCAATTGCGCTTCGATTCCGGAGAGTCTGGCCGAGAGTGAATTGTTCGGTTATTGCAAGGGCGCATTTTCCGGCGCCTTGCCCGGCGGCATGAAGGGCAAGGTCCAGCAGGCTGACAGCGGTACCCTGTTTCTCGATGAAATCGGCGATATGCCGTTTTCACTGCAAACGCGCTTGCTGCGCGTGTTGTCCGAGCGTGAAGTGATCCCGCTCGGGGCCGCGCATCCGGTGCGGGTGGATGTGCATCTGATTTGCGCCACCCATCAGGATTTGAAAACGCTGGTCGCGCAAGGCCGCTTCCGCGAAGATTTGTATTACCGCATTGCCGGTGGCGTATTGCGTTTGCCATCATTGCGCGACCGGGCCGACCGCCGGCAACTGATCATGCGCATGATTGCCGATGAACTGGCACCGGCAGTGGCATCCGAACACAGCATTGCACCGGCTGCCTTGCAGCGCATGCTGGCTTATCAATGGCCGGGCAATCTGCGGCAAATGCATGCTGTGATCCGTTATTGCTGTGCCGTCATGAATGGCAATCGCATTGAAGTCAGCGATTTGCCGGAAGAACTAATGCAATTTGAGGCGCTGAACCTGAACCACATCATCAGCCATGGCGCCAACGTCCGTCCCATCCTGTCACAAGCAGATGGCGCCGGTATCATGTCCCGCCCGGCGACGGGCCCGCTCGGCGATGAACGCTCACGCGTCATCGATGCGCTGGTCGGCAGTCGCTGGAATATCTCCGCCGCATCACGGCAACTGGGGATGTGCCGCGCTTCGCTGTATCGTAAATTGCGCCAACTGGATATTCCCCATGTGCGCGATCAGGCGATGCCGGCTTATGCCGCCTGAACCTGCCCATACATCTATAAAAACTGCACTACTCATATACATTTAGGAAGAACATGAAAGTTTTCTACGACAAAGACGCAGACCTGTCCCTGATCAAGAACAAGAACGTGACCATCATCGGTTACGGTTCGCAAGGCCACGCCCACGCCCAGAATCTGAAGGATTCCGGCTGCAAGGTAACAGTTGGTCTGCGCAAGGATGGCGCATCGTGGGACAAGGCCAGGAACGCCGGTCTGAACGTGGCTGAAGTCAACGACGCGGTCAAGAATGCCGACGTCATCATGATCTTGCTGCCAGATGAAAACATCGGTCAGGTCTATGCTGAAAACGTGGCGCCACATGCCAAGCAAGGCGCGACAGTCGCGTTTGCCCACGGCTTCAACATTCACTACGGTCAAGTCGTGCCACGCGCCGATCTGGACGTGATCATGATTGCCCCGAAGGCGCCAGGCCACACCGTGCGCTCGACATACACCCAGGGTGGCGGCGTGCCGCATCTGATCGCCGTGTATCAAGACAAGTCCGGTACTGCCCGTGACGTCGCGCTGTCGTATGCAACTGCCAACGGCGGTGGCCGTGCCGGCATCATCGAAACCAACTTCCGCGAAGAAACAGAAACTGACTTGTTCGGCGAACAAGCCGTGCTGTGCGGCGGTACCGTGGAACTGATCAAGGCTGGTTTCGAAACGCTGGTGGAAGCTGGCTATGCACCGGAAATGGCGTACTTCGAATGCTTGCACGAACTGAAACTGATCGTGGATCTGATCTATGAAGGCGGCATCGCCAACATGAACTACTCGATCTCGAAT
>NZ_LFLS01000075.1 GCF_001189915.1 Herbaspirillum autotrophicum | reverse complement strand
TGCGGTGACGCCGGAAACCAGATTGATATTGCCGCCGGCCGTGATGTTGTTGACCGAGCCGGCCGCGCCGGTCAGCAATGGCGTGCTGATGTTCAGGTTGCCGCCGCTGTAGTCATAACCGCTGCCAGCCTGATAAGCGCCCTGCGACTGATACACCGACAGGCTGCCCTTGTTGTTGGCGGTAATGCGTTCACTGGCACTCAGGTTGACGTTGGCAAAGCCCACCGCGAGGCGGTCGTAGGACTTGATATTGGCCGGTTGCGTGAATGGCCCGAAACCGAATTCCAGGCGCTCGGTATTGAGGTTGAGCGTGCCGCTGCCGGTGCCGGCACCATTGGCGATGATGCTGCCCGGTACCCGTTCAGTACCGCCCCACACCAGATTGGCGGTATGAATCGTCGCCACGCTGCCAGCGCCGCCGTAACCATAGATCGCCGGCGTGGTCAGCACCAGCCGGTCCAGCGTCGATTTGCCGGTCACTGCATCATACGTGTCGAGCGTGACATCGCCATAGAAGTTGACGCTGTTGGCCGCGCTCAGCACCAGCGTCTGGATTGCCGGCGCACCGGTACTGGTGTCGCCGCGCAGCAGCCGGTTCAGTACATCCTGATTCAGCGCCAGTCCGGCCGAACGAATGCCGGCCGCTTCGGCGTCGGCCAGCGCCTGCGGGCTGCCGATATTGATTGCGCCCACCGCCAGCGTCAGGTTGCGCGTGCCATAACGTACTGCGTCATCGAGCACGAAACTGCCGGTGGTCGACGCCAGCAAGGTGCCTTCCGAATACAGTGTGGTGGTCCCCACGCACGGGGCCACCGTGCAGCCGCCGATATAAATGCCGCCGCGCGCAGTGGTACTGCTTGGCGTCACATTAAGCAAGCCGTTGGACGCTGCCACCATGTACAAGGCAGACTGGTAAATGAAGCCGTTGCTGGAATCGTAGGCTGCCGCACCGCGCCCCAGCGTGCTGATACCCGCGCCCTGTTCGATATTGATCGAGCCCTTGGGTGAAGACGGGTCAAAACCTTCGCCGGCAATCAGGAACACTTCCGGTGCCGACAACTGCGCGCCGGAACGCAAATGCACTTGCTCCGCGGGTGTCGCAAAGCTCACGATATTGCCGCCCTGCCCATACAACACCGACGCCATGCCGCCGATCACCATGCGCGACGCGCCAATGTTGTTGAGAGTGTCGGCGTCGAGCGAAATACCGGCAAAGCCGGCGGTTGCCGCCTGGCCGCTGCCAACGATTTCGATATAGGCCTTGCCGCTGCCATTGGCCACTGTCACGGCGAGCGTCCCGCCATAACCGCCGGCGGCGGCATTGAAGCGGCCCTCCCCTTCGAAGCGGAAGGCATCGATGCCGGCCCCGGGTTGCAGATTCAGGTGCAAGGTACGGGCATCGACCGGCAACATCGGCCGCGGCACACCGAGCCGCGCGGCGTCGGCCAAGGCAAACGCGGTGAAGCCGGTTTCGTTGTATTGCGAATAGCTGCGCAATACATTGGCCGGCGTCACGATCAGCTGGCTGGCCAGGCTGTCGCGCACATCGGTGCCGGCAATCGACAAGGTCCCGGCCGCAGCCCATGAACCATTGCGCATCGCTTGCGCCGCAGTCAACGCGCCTTGCCCGGCAAGGCCATTGATTTCGACCCGGAATGCGCCCGGCATCAGGGCATAGGTCGACGGCATCAGCGTGTAAGTACCGGCCGGCAAACCGGGCACGCCGTTGCCAATCGTGATCTGACGGCCGATGGCCGGATCGACCGCGCCATGCTCACCGCCCATTGGCGCAAAGTTGCTCTGCATGCCCGGCACAATCGCGTACACCGGATTGGTTGCCAGACCCGGCAAGGTGAAACCGCTGTTGGCGCCGTATTGCAGCAATGGATTGAAACGGGCATCGGTGGAACCGCCGCGCCCGGTCACAAAGCCGGCGCCGAGCAATTCGCCGCCGCCCGACAGATCGAGTACTGCGCCCGGCTTGACTGCCACCGACAGGCCGCCAAAGGTAACCCCGGTAGTCAGCCTGCCGCCGCTGTTGACGCCGCCGACGCCGCCGAACACCACGGTCTTGCCATCGTAAGTCCAGGTTTGGCCATCAACGGTACCGCCATACGGCATGACCAGACCAGCGCCGCTGACCGAAGTCACGCTGCGGTCAAGCAAATTCACGCTCAGCGTTTTTTTATCGTCGTAACCTGAAGCACCGAGACCGATGAAGCCAAGCGGCGCCCGCACAATGCCGCCCTGTTCGATGTGCGCGGCCGACAATTGCAGGGAGCCGAACGCCGAATACGGCATGGCCGGCAGATAATCGGTGGTGCGGCCAATCGTCAGGCTGCGTGTCGGATCATAAGCAACGCCGTAGTAGCCCTTGGTATAGCCAGCCTGCACCGTGGCCCCGACCCCGCTGTCAGGATACAGTTGAGCCGCGCGCAACAGCATGTCCCCGCTGCTGTTGAGCGCCGTGGTCGGGGTATTGCCATCCCAGCCATCGCTGATGCCGAGGAAACGCAAGTCGCCGGTGCTGACCATGCCGACCCGCTGCGCATTGAATCCGACTTCCCCCCGGATATCGATCAGATTGGCGTGGCCGTTGATTTCGGCAGCGACGGCGCGGGTACTCACATCGACCTTGTCCGGGATCGTATAAAAATCACGCACCGGCAGCTTGGTCGCCGCCAGACGCAGATAATTGGCGCTCAGATTGATGTTGCTGCTGGCCGGTGCGCCGGCCGCCAGCGCATAGCTGGTCGCATACAGTTGCAGATTCTGATCCAACTTGAGATCGATGTCGCCGGCAAAGCTGATCGCGCCCTGGCTCAGCAACGCCAGGCTGTCGAAACCGCCGGCCCGCACTTGTTCCACCGACAGCCGGCCATGGCCATAGGTCAATGCCGCAGCAGCCTGCACCGGGTCAGTCAATCCTGCCAGGTCGCTGGCGCCGGCATTCTGTGCGAGTATCAGGTCACGTGGTGTGAGCACCGCACCAGGATTGAGTGCCTTCCTGTACAACGGCGCTTCCAATGCCACGCTCAGCGCGCCGCCGGCGGCACCAGCGCCGCCGGCCTTGGCCTGCATGCTGCCTTCCAGATAGAGACCATTGCCCGAGGTCAGTGCAATGCTGCCGCCCGCACTCGCCACCGGCACCGCCCCGAGGCCGGCGATATCGCGCGTGGCTTGCGCGCCCGAGGCATCCAGCAGCGCCCCTTCGCGCACCACCACAAACAGATTCGGTGCACTGGCGTTGCCGAGGGCGTGGTTGATGTCACCGCCAATGACGATGCTGCCGCCATTGCGTACTTGACCGTAACGCGTGCCATTGAACGCTACCGCCGTCACCGCGCGCGCCGCCACGTCGAGCACCGCCTGTTCGCCGATCCAGATCGAGCGGCCATGACCGGCGGCTTCCACCGCTTCCGTCACGCTCGCATTCATGCTGACGGCACCCAGTTTGATCGCACCACCCCAGGCGTTGAGGCGGCCATCCACCGTCAACTGGCCGATACTGCTGATGCTGATGTTCTGGCCGGGATCAACATTGATCACC
>NZ_LFLS01000074.1 GCF_001189915.1 Herbaspirillum autotrophicum | reverse complement strand
AATCAGCACGCATCGCATCACTGCTGCTCGCCCCAATAAAACCTCGCCCCATCTGCGTAAAGGCGTTGAGGGTCCCTCCAACGAACTGCCCTGCCATTTGTGCGGCTGTCGTGTCCGATCCCATGACGCCAAGACCGTAGTAATCGTTCGGGTCTGCATAACCGCGTCGGAAATCCGTCAACCACTGAGGATCGGAAGCCCCCAACAATCCCATTGCAGCAGCATTGGCAATGGTTGGTGCAAGGTCACGATTATCCGTTTTGGAGGAAACAACAACATCCACCATATGCAAACCATCTATACCTGCGGCACGCGTAACTTCTCGTGCAGCGGGATCGATTTCAAGACCCGACCCACGTGTACCGACGAGCTTGTCGCCATATTCATATACACGCAAAGGACCGTTAGATACATCCTCATGCGTTCCAGTTGAATTCAGCCCTTCATAACCGTTACCTGCAGCCAGCAGGATATCGCTGCTACGATCCCGATTCCAGTTTCCAGCATTCGCAAACACGTCGTTAATTAATGGGACGTTGGGATTGTTCCCCGTCTCGGTCCTCACTTGCAACAACGGATTACTCATCCGTCGGTTCGCCATATCCCGCTGGAAGTCCAATCCGTCGTTATCTGATTGGGTCTGTTGCAATTGCTGCTCCATCATACTGAGCGCGATACCGGCGCCCATCTGAGCCGCCTGCTGCAAAAACCCTTCCTTCAAACTCCCTCCCCTGACCAACGTCGACGCCATCCCGCTGGCGATCAGCGTGGCACCACTTCCCCAGTTCTGACTGTTCGCATACCCTCCGACCGCAGCACCAGCCGCACTAGCTGCTACCCCGCGCCAATTGAATGTATCCTGCCATCCTGCCGCCATAAAAATGCCTTGTGATAGCGCATCCGCCATCACAGCGTTTTGTACCGTCAATCCAGCCCCCTGACCCAGACCGCCCGTTATACCACCGCGGACTGCACCCATGCCGACAGCCTTCCAATCAAATCCACTTTGGACACCAACTATATTCCCGGCTACCTGCCCTGCCAGTGAGCCCAAAGCTCCGCCTATGGCACCAGCAATGACATACGAGCCGGCGGTATAAGCTCCAGCGGCACCTGCAGCCAACGTCCCACCGGCCGCTGCACCGCCTGCTGCTGCACCACCAGCAGCGGCACCTCCAGCCGTCGCGCCACCTGCTGCTGCCGTGCCTCCGGCAGCAGTCCCATAGTTTGCCAAATAGTATTGCTGCGAAACCACCGCGACCACAATCACGATGACGGCAATCAAAATGCCAATCCCTCCACATCCTCCCCCGCTATCCGAAGGCGGCGGCGGTGGTGGCGTCGGTGCCTTCGGCAAGGTCGGACTGGTGTCCCCCAGTGCCTTGCCCGGGTTGTACGGTTTGAAGGTGGCGCTGGTATTGTGGATATTGGCGACCTTGTTCGGCACCACCAAGGTGCTGTTGGCCGTCAGTGCATCACCCGGCTGCACACCGAGCAAGCCGTTGGCATCCGCCAGCAAATACCACAAGCCTGCATCACCCCACAGTGCCCGTGCCACACCTGCCAGGGTGTCACCGGTGCGTACCGTGTACATACTCGGAGCACCACCCGGATACTCACCGTTGATCGGTTGATAGCTTTGATCAAAGTCGGCCGCATTGCTCGGCGTGAACTTCTGATAGCTGCGTTCGCTGCCACCTTGACGTACATTCGCCAGTTCCTGCGCGTAGTCGATGCGTTCCACGCTGTCGTTGCCGACATCACCGACCCGATGCCCATCAAAGTAATAGTAGTTGTGTGAGCGGTTCTTGCTGGCACCATTGACCACACCGGTGGCCGGATCGAAACTGCCGCCGATCAATTCGTCACGCTTGAGCACTTGTCCGTCGGCATCGGTCCAGTAACGGAAGCTGCGGTTACCGCTCTCGTCACGTGCGTAGCTGCTGTGGCCATTGACGTCGTAACCGAACTGACTGAAGCCCGGTTGCCAGACCTGATGCCAGCTGTCTACCGTGGCATTCTTGGCTTGTATCGTCACACTGCTTTGCTTGGCGCTATCCCACAGTTGATACTGATAGGTAGTGCGCAACGTGGTTTCTTCACCATAGGTCTGAATCGCCGACACGGTGCCGTCTGCCATCAGTTCATAACGACTGCCCTTGTTCAACAACTGGTCATGCTCTTGCAGCATGCGGTTGTCTTTATCCCAGGTTCGTACGCTGTGCTGCAAGACTGTGCCATTGGCTTCGGTCGATTGATAGTCGGTGACCCGGCCGGCCAGATCGTTGGTGCGCAGTGTCCAGCTGCCATCACTCAACTGGGTCTTGGTCAGCAAGCCGCGGCCATCGTAATAGTAGGTTTCGTCGTAGGCCGCATGGTTGGCACTTTGCGCATAACTGGCCACATGCCGCAACCCAGCTTGGGTATAGGTCAGTTGCACACCATCCCCGGTGGCGCCGCGCACCACTTGTACATTGGTGGCATTGGCCGCTGTCGCCCGCGCTCCGCTCAGTTGTCCCATGCTGATGGTGAACCGGTTCATGCTGTCGTAGCTGTACCAGTAATCCTGTTCAGCCAGTTTGCCGCCGACACCATCCGAGTACACGCTGTAGACACGCCGGCGGTTGCCCACGGCATCATATTCATAGCTGATGTTGTAGCGCGGGTCACTGATATTGATCACCCGGTTCAGGGCATCGTAGCGAATCGTCTGTTGCTGGAACGCCAAGGCACCGTTGTTGGCCAGATAGCCTTCAAATGTGCGGTTGCCGTTGTTGTCGTATTCATAGGTGGAGGTAGTGCCAACACCGTGATCCACCACATTCTTGAGGTAGCCATTGCCGTAGTAGCTGTAGTCGATGTTCTGACCGCTGGTGCCGGTTTGTTTGCTGATCAGCCCCGCCCAGTTATAGGTATACGTAAAGACATGACCACCCAGATCGGTGTGCTTGAGCACGCGGTTGAACACATCCAGATCATCCACCATGGTGTTGCCGTTGGCGTCGGTCATGGTCCGGCGCCAGCCGCCGCTTTGCAGTGTACCGATGCTGCCGATGGTGTTGTCCCAGGTATAGCTGTAGCTGGTGACACGACCTTCGGCCGTGACCGTGGCGGTCACCCGTCCCAGACTGTCGTAACGCGTGGTGTCGCGGTAGCCCAATCCATTGGTGTGCGCAATGCGCTGACCATTGATATCGTATTCGTAGGAATCAGAACTCTTGACACCGGCACTGACGGTGCTGTCCATGCGGATCAGGCGGTTGTTCTTGTCGTAGACGTATTCGGTGCGCCAGTTGTCTTCATTGATGGTCGCCGTCAGATTGCCGAAGCCATCGTATTCATTGGTCTTGACGCCGCCATCGGCATGCCATTCCTTGCCGATACCGGCGCCATTCCAGACTTGCGTAGTGAGGTTGCCATTGGCATCCTGCATGCCGACCTGGGCGCCATTGAGATCGTAATAGTAACGGGTCTGTGCCTGCGCTCCGGTCTGGATATAGCCGTTTGCCAACGTGATATCGGTAGCCGCGTCGCGCTTGAGGACCAGCTTGCCCAGAGCGTTGTATTCGAAGCGGGTGGTGTTGCCGTTGCCATCCGTTTCGGCTACCACATTGCCGAAGGCGTCATGCTCCTGCGTGCGAATGATTTGCCGTTCGCTGCGAATCTGACTGGCGTCATCCAGGGCAATGATCCATTGGATGTCGACGTTGCCGGTATTGTCGTTGCTATTGTTGTTGGGTCGGAAGTAACCATTGCTGGTGCCGACCAGGGTGCCGGCCGCATCCAGCACATCGTAGGCG
>NZ_LFLS01000073.1 GCF_001189915.1 Herbaspirillum autotrophicum | reverse complement strand
TGCCACCCGCAGTGATGTTGTTGACCGAACCGGCAGCACCGGTCAGCAATGGCGTGCTGATGTTCAGGTTGCCGCCGCTGTATTGAAAGCCGCTGCCGGATTGATATGCGCCTTGCGACTGATACACCGACAGACTGCCCTTGTGATTGGCAGTCATGCGCTCGCTGGCGTTCAGATTGACATTGGCAAAGCCCACCGCCAGCCGGTCATAGGATTTGATATGTTGAGGTTGCGTGAACGGACCGAAGCCGAATTCCAGCCGCTCGGTATTGAGGTTCAAGGTACCGCTGCCGGTGCCGGCGCCATTGGCGACGATGCTGCCCGGCGCAGTTTCGGCGCCGCCCCAGACCAGATTGGCGGTATGGATCGTGGCCACCGTGCCGGCGCCGCCATAACCATAAATCGCCGGCGTGGTCAGCACCAATCGGTCCAGCGTCGATTTGCCGGTCACCGTATCGTAGGTGTCGAGCGTGACATCGCCATAGAAATTGACGCTGTTGGCCGCACTCAAGACCAGTGTCTGGATCGCTGGTGCACCGGTACTGGTATCGCCGCGCAACAAGCGATTCAGCACCTCCTGATTCAGCGCCAGCCCCGCCGAGCGAATGCCGGCCGCATCGGCATCAGCCAGCGCCTGGGCACTGCCGACATTGATCGAACCCACCGCCAGCGTCAGGTTGCGCGTGCCGTAGCGCACCGCATCGTCGAGCACGAAACTGCCGGTGGTCGAGGCCAGCAAGGTGCCTTCCGAATGCAGCGTGGTGGTACCGACGCACGGCGCCAGCGTGCAACCGCCGATATAAATGCCGCCACGCGCACTGCCGTCGTTGGGCGCCACATTGAGCAAGCCATTGGAAGCCGCCACCATGTATTTGGTGGACTGGTAAATGAAGCCGTTGCTGGAGTCATACGCCACCTTGCCGCGTCCCAGCGTGTCGATGCCGGCGCCCTGCTCGATCGTGATATTGCCGTTCGGGCTGCGACTATCGTTTTCTTCGTTCGCAATCAGGAATACTTCCGGTGCCGACAAGCGGGCGCCGGAGCGCAAATATACTTCGCGTGCCGCATGCTCCATCGTGACGTTATTGCCACTCTGGCCGTAGGTCACCTCGGTCATGCCGCCAATCACCATGCGCGTGGCGCCGATATTGTTGAGACTGTCGGCATCCAGCGAAATGCCGGTAAACCCGGGCGTGGCCGATTTGCCATGGGCCACGATTTCAATATAAGGATCGCCGTTGCCGACGGTCACCGAGACAATCCCGCCATAGCCGCCCGGCGCGGCGTTGAAGCGGCCCTCCCCTTCGAAGCGGAAAGCATCGATGCCGGCGCCCGGCTTCAGATTGATGCTCAGGGTACGTGCATCGACCGGCAACATGGGCCGCGGGATACCGCGCCGCGCCGCATCGGCCAGCGCAAACGCGGTAAATCCGGTTTCGTTGTATTGCGAATAGCTGCGCAATACATTGGCCGGCGTCACGATCACCTGGCTGGCCAGGCTGTCGCGCACATCGGTGCCGGCAATCGACAAGGTCCCGGCCGCAGCCCATGAACCATTGCGCATCGCTTGCGCCGCAGTCAACGCGCCTTGCCCGGCAAGGCCATTGATTTCGACCCGGAATGCGCCCGGCATCAGGGCATAGGTCGACGGCATCAGCGTGTAAGTGCCGGCCGGTAAACCTGGCACACCGCTGCCGATAGTGATCTGGCGGCCAATGGCCGGATCGACCGCGCCCTGCGCGCCGCCGCCCGGTGCAAAGTTGCTCTGCATGCCCGGTACAATCGCGTACACCGGATTGGTGCTCAGACCGGGCAAGGTGAAACCACTGTTGGCGCCGTATTGCAGCAGCGGATTGAAACGGGCATCGGTGGAGCCGCCGCGCCCGGTCACAAAACCGGCTCCCAACAATTCGCCGCCGCCCGACAGATCGAGTACTGCGCCTTGGTTGACCGCCACCGACAGGCCGCCGAAGGTGACCCCGGTAGACAACGTGCCGCGACTCTTGGAACCGCCGACGCCGATGAAACTGACCGTCTTGCCGTCATACGTCCAGCTTTGGCCGTCCACCGTGCCGCCATACGGCATGATCAGGCCGGCGCCGCTGACCGAGGTCACGCTGCGGTCGAGCAGATTGACGCGCAATGATTGGTCGGTACCGCTGCCGGACGCGCCCAGACCGATAAAGCCGAGCGGCGCCCGCACAATGCCGCCTTGTTCGATGTGCGCGGCCGACAATTGCAGGTAGCCGAACGCCGAATACGGCATGGCCGGCAGATAATCGGTGGTGCGGCTGATGGTCAGGCTGCGCGTCGGATCATACGCGACGCCGTAGTAATCCTTGGTATAACCTGCCTGCACGGTAGCGCCGACACCGGTTTCCGGGTACAGCTGCGCGGCGCGCAAGATGATGTTGCCGGCACTCGTGAGCGCCGTGGTCGGGACGCCGCCATCCCAGCCGTCACTGAGGCCGAGGAAACGCAAATCGCCGGCGCTGACCAGTTCGGCGCGTTCGGTATTGAGCACGACGCTGCCGCGGATATCAATCAGATTGGCGCTGCCCTTGATTTCGGCAGCGACGGCGCGGGTGCTGGTATCAACGCCGTTCGGGCTGGCATAAAAATCGCGCCCGGCCGGTTTGATACTGGCCAGCCGCAGATAGTTGGCGGCCAGATTGATGTTGCTGCTGGCCGGCGCACCGGCCGCCAACACCATGCTGCCGTACAGTTGCAGGTTCTGATCCAGCTTGAGGTTGATGTCACCGGCAAAGCTGATCACGCCCTGGCTCAACAACGACAGACTGTCGAAACCGCCGGCCCGGATCTGCTCCACTGACAGCCGGCCGTGACCATAGGTCAATGCCGTAGCGGCCTGCGCCGGATCAGTCAACCCCGCCAGCTCGCTGGCAGCGGTGTTCTGTTGCAGCACCAGTTCACGCGCATTGAGCACCTTGCCGGCGGGAGTCAGGGCTTTTTTGTATAACGGCGCCTCCAGCGCCACGCTGAGCGTGCCGCCGGCAGCACCAGCGCCCCCGGCCTTGGCCTGCATGCTGCCTTCCAGATAGAGACCATTACCCGAGGCCAGTGCAATGCTGCCGCCCGCACTCGCCACCGGCACCGCCCCGAGGCCGGCAATATCGCGCGTGGCTTGCGCGCCCGAAGCGTCCAGCAGCGCCCCTTCGCGTACCACCACAAACAGATTCGGTGCCGTCGCGTTGCCGATCACATGATTGATCTCGCCACCGATGACAATGCTGCCGCCATTGTGTACTTGCCCGTAACGCATGCCATTGAGCGCCACCGCCGTCACTGCACGTGCCGCCACATCCAGCACCGCCTGTTCGCCGATCCAGATCGAACGGCCATGACCGGCCGCATCCACCTCTTCGGCCACCGCCGGCAGCACAGTAACCGCGCCCAGCGTAATCTTGCCACCCCAGGCGTTGAGGCGGCCATCGATGGTCAACTGGCCGATGCTGCTGATGCTGATGTTCTGGCCCGGATCGACATTGATCACCGCGCCCTTGCCCACCACGGCTTGCACCGTCGCCATATCGGCGGCACTGGAAAAGAGGTTCCCGGCCTGCAAGCTGAGACTGGCACCCTTGCGCTGGGTCAGCACACCGTTGCGGGCATCTTCCAGATACACCGGTGGCGTCCACAATTCCAGCGCGTCTTTGGCATTGCTGCCAGTAATCGTACTTGCCGCATCACCGCCGAAACGGTAGACCGGCATGCTGACATCGACCTGGGTACCATCGCTGACTGTCACGCCCTGGCTGCCGCTCACCTGATACTGACTGAAACCCTTGTTGAAGAAACCGGCGTCGAGCACCAGTGTTTCCGGCGTCGGATTGGCAGCGTTGCCGATCACCACTTGGCTCGCCGCCAGGTTCAGCGTGCCGCCGCCATTGACGCCATGGCCCTTGAGCTCGCCACCGAGTACCAAGGTGCTGCCGAGATTGCTGAGGTTGGCTTCGAGCGACACATTGCCGCCCTTGCC
>NZ_LFLS01000072.1 GCF_001189915.1 Herbaspirillum autotrophicum | reverse complement strand
AAACACCTGCCATCCCTTGTCGAACTGCATCCTTATCGCCGAGAATGTGGCTGCAGTGCCCACTACAGGGAGGGAACAGCGGGTGGCAGGGCCGCTTCGGCCCGGTTCACGCGACTTGGCATTCAAATTGCTCTGTACCCGGTAAGGCACGAGCAGTGTTAAGTATATTTTTATAACAAACTTGGAGACAAACAGATGGGTAAGCCAACTGGTAACATCACTCGCCGTCATTTTTTGAAAACCGTATCGGTGGCATCCGCTGCTGCTGCTACCGGCATGATCGCGATGCCGGCACATGCCGCCGCCGAATTCACGCTGAAGTACGCCAACAATCTGCCGGCTACCCACCCGATGAACGTGCGCGCCAAAGAAATGGCCGCCAAGATCGCGACCGAGTCCAAGGGCCGCATCGACTTCCAGGTGTATCCGAACAATCAGCTCGGCAACGATACCGACACGCTGGGCCAGGTGCGCTCGGGTGCGGTCGACTTCTTCACGCTGTCCCCGTTGATCCTTGGCACGCTGGTGCCGGCTGCGCAAATCAGCGGCGTCGGTTTTGCATTCAAGGATTACAACCAGGTGTGGGCCGCGATGGACGGCGAACTGGGTGCGCACGTGCGCAAGCAGATCGAAGCCAAGTCGACCTTGTTCGCCTTCGAAAAGATCTGGGACAACGGCTATCGCCAGATCACCAACAGCACCCGTGCGATCAACAAGCCGGAAGATCTGAAGGGCATGAAGCTGCGCGTACCGCCAAGCCCGTTGTGGACTTCGATGTTCCGCGCGTTTGACTCGGCCCCGGCCAGCATCAACTTCGCTGAAGTGTATTCGGCACTGCAGACACGGATCGTCGAAGGCCAGGAAAATCCGATGGCAATCATCTCGACTGCCAAGCTGTACGAAGTGCAAAAGTTCTGTTCCATGACCAATCACATGTGGGATGGTTTCTGGTTCCTGGCGAACAAGAAGTCGTTCGAGCGTTTGCCAAAAGACTTGCAGGAAATCGTTACACGCAACGTCAACGAAGCCGGCATGAAGCAGCGCGTCGACGTCAAGGCACTCAATGATTCGCTGGCGACCGAAATGAAGAGCAAGGGTTTGCAATTCAATGACACTGACAACGAAGCCTTCCGTACCAAGCTGCGCAGCGCCGGTTTCTACGCCGAATGGCACAAGAAGTTCGGTGAAGAGCCTTGGGCCCTGTTGGAGAAATACACCGGGAAGCTGGCATAAATGGAAACGGCGATGACATACACCGCAACGGCGCCGACCAACCCGCTGGCGCGTTTGCTGGCAGGCGTCAACCGTGGCGCGATGCACGTGGTCGCCGCGGTGGCGGCGCTGCTGGTGGTGATCGAAACCGGGGTGCTGCTGGCCGGCGTGATCTACCGCTACGCGTTGCATGATCCGTTGATCTGGTCGGATGAACTGGCTTCGACGTTGTTCATCTGGCTGTCGATGCTGGGTGCCGTGCTGGCGCTGGATCGTGGCGAGCACATGCGGCTCACGGCGATCGTCAACAAGATGTCCGAAAAATGGCGCATCTGGTTTGAAACGGTGGCAGCACTGATCGTCTGCATTTTCGTGCTGATGATCATTCACCCGGCGGTCGATCATGCCAGTGAGCAAATGGCGATTACCACGCCGGCGCTGGAAATTCCGGATGGTCTGCGGGCCGGTGCCTTGCCGGTCGGCGCCATTCTGATGTTGCTGGCAGCGATTGCCCGCATGGCCAGTCGTTCGACCATCAAGCATGTGTTGTCGGCAGTGGCAGTAGTGGGCTTGATTGCACTCGGATTATGGCTCGGGAAACCGGCGCTGCTGGCCATGGGCAATTACAACCTGATCGTGTTTTTCGTGTTGCTGATCGGCGTCTGCGTGGCCGGTGGCATTCCGATTGCGTTCGCGTTTGGTACCGCCACCATGGCTTATCTGACGCTGGCGACCGGCGCGCCGCTGATGATCGTGGTCAGCCGCATGGATGAAGGCATGTCCAGCCTGATCCTGTTGTCGGTGCCGTTGTTCGTGTTGCTTGGTTCACTGCTGGAAATCAGCGGTCTGGCCCGCACGCTGATCGACTTCATGGCGTCCTTGCTGGGTCACGTCCGTGGCGGTCTGCAATATGTGCTGCTTGGCGCGATGTTCCTGGTATCGGGGATCTCGGGTTCGAAAGCTGCCGATATGGCAGCGATTGCGCCGGCCCTGTTTCCGGAAATGAAGAAGCGTGGCGCCAAGCCGGAAGAGCTGGTGGCCTTGCTGTCCTCGTCGGGCGCCATGACCGAAACGATTCCGCCAAGTCTGGTACTGATCACCATTGGTGCCGTGTGCAGCGTGTCGATCACGGCCTTGTTCATCGGCGGTCTGATGCCGGCGGTGGTGGCGACGATTGCCATCGGTATCGTCTGCTGGTTCCGTGCCCGTCGTGAACCGATGCCGGATGTCAAGCGCGCTACCATCGGCATGATCATCAAGACCATGATCGTTGCGATCCCGGCGCTGGCCTTGCCAATGCTGATTCGCGTGGCAGTGATCGAAGGTGTGGCGACGGCGACTGAGGTAGCGACGATTGGTGTCGCCTACACGGTAGTGGTGGGGCTGATCATGCACTTGTTCATGCGGCATATCGACTTCAAGCGTATCTATCCGATGCTGGTGGATGCTGCCACCTTGTCGGGGGCGATCCTGCTGATCATCGGTATGGCGACCTCGATGGCATGGGCACTGACGCAGTCGGGCTTCTCGGCCAAGCTGGTATCGCTGATGCAAGGCGTACCGGGCGGCGGCATGGGCTTCCTGCTGATCACCATCGTTATCTTCATCGTGCTGGGCAGTATCCTGGAAGGCATTCCGGCCATCGTGCTGTTCGGTCCCTTGCTGTTCCCGGTAGCACGTTCGCTCGGCATCCATGACGTGCATTACGCCATGGTCGTGATTCTGGCGATGGGTATCGGCTTGTTTGCACCACCGTTCGGCGTCGGTTTTTATGCCGCCTGCGCGATTGGCAAGGTGTCGCCGGACAAGGTATTCAACCGCGTCTGGGGTTATCTGGCAGCGTTGGTGGTGGCCTTGCTGGTAGTTGCAGCGGTGCCGTGGATTTCGATTGGCTTCCTGCAACATTAAGAAACAGAAATGTAAAACGCATCATCCCGGCGGCCTGCCTCCTTCCTTCCTGCAGGCCGCCTTCATCTCGGAGACAACATGATCAAGAACGATAGCGGCGCCCGCAGAGTGGCGCTGGTGACAGGCGGAGCCATGGGTATCGGTGCCGCCATTTCGGAACGTCTGGCCCGCGACGGTTATACCGTGCTGGTGGCGGATATCAACCTGGCAACGGCGGAAAAGACGGCCGCCGCGATTACCGCCAGCGGTGGTTCGGCAGCCGCGCTGCACATGGATGTCAGCAAGGCCGAATCGATTGCCGCCGCGTTCGCCAGTGTCGATAAGGACTACGGCCGCTGCGACGTGCTGGTCGCCAATGCCGGTATCGCCAAGACCTTCCCGTTCCTGGAGTTTCCGATTGAAAACTGGTTGTTGACCATGAACATCAATGTCACCGGCGTGATGCTGTGCGGTCAGCACGCAGCGCGCCTGATGGCGCGTCACAAGTGGGGCCGCATCGTCAATATTTCTTCGATTTCCGGTATCCGCGCCGGTGCCGGTCGCACCGCTTACGGTACTTCCAAGGCCGCCGTCATCGGCCTGACGCGGCAGATGGCAATCGAACTGGCGGAACATGGCATCACCGTCAACAGCGTGGCGCCGGGTCCGGTCGATACACCATTGACGCAAGAAGTGCACTCGGCGGAAACCCGCAAGAGCTTCAATGATGCGATTCCGATGCAACGCTACGGCAGCACGGCGGAAATCGCCGCCGCAGTGGCGTTTCTGGCGGGTGAGGATTCGTCGTATGTGACCGGTCACGTGGTGCCGGTCGATGGCGGCTTCGTGGCTGCCGGCATTTTGAATATTTGAGGACCAGAACATGAGTGAAGATCGCGGTCGCAGAAACGATAACAAGCGGGTCATGCAAGACAAGGTAGTCATCGTCACCGGTGCCGGTTCGGTCGGCGCAGGGTGGGGTAACGGCAAAGCTGCCGCCACGCTGTATGCGCGCGAAGGCGCCAAAGTGCTGGCGGTGGATCGCAGCCTCAAGGCGGCTGAAGAAACCCGCGAGCTGATTCGCGGCGAAGGTGGCATTTGCGAAGTGTTCGCCGCCGACGTCGCCAACAGCACCGATGTGCAGGCCATGGTGCAAGCCGCACTCGATCATTTCGGCCGGATCGATGTGCTGCACAACAACGTCGGCATCGCCGAAGTCGGTGGTCCGGTGGAAACCAGCGAAGAGAGCTGGAACCGGGTCGTGGCAGTGAATCAGACCAGCCTGTTTTTGACCTGCAAGTATGTGTTGCCGGTGATGGAGCGCCAGAAGAAAGGCGCCATCGTCAACATTTCCTCGGTCGCGGCCTTGCGCTGGATCGGCTTTCCGTATGTGGCCTATACCGCCACCAAGGCGGCGATGCTGGCATTCACCAAGAATGTCGCGAGTCAATATGCACCGCTGGGCATTCGCGCCAATTGCATTTTGCCCGGCATGATGGATACGCCGATGATTCGCGAACCGCTGAAGGCTTCTTATGGCGGCGATATCGATGAAATGCGGCGCAAGCGTGATGAGCAATGTCCGATGGGGTTCATGGGCGACGCCTGGGATGTGGCGCATGCGGCATTGTTTCTGGCGTCGGATGAAGCGCGGTATATCACCGGCGTGGATTTGGTGGTGGATGGGGGATTGTCGTTGAAGTGTGTTTGATGGTTGGTTGTGGGTTGGATTGCTTTTTTTTCTTCTGTGACCCAAGCGGGGGCGACATCGTACAGGCGATGGTTGGCCGTAATGGACTGAACGAGCAATGCCGAAGGCGAGCCGGTGATACGCTTCCGCATGGAGACGCTGCCGTTGGGGACGGGTGACAATCGGATAAAGAAGCGAAACTTGTCTGAGCGCAGCGAGCTTCCCGATTGACGCACGGCACCAACGGGAACCCGAAGGGCA
>NZ_LFLS01000071.1 GCF_001189915.1 Herbaspirillum autotrophicum | reverse complement strand
CGGGATGGGAAGGGGTGGTACCAACTTGCTATAGTCATCAGGCATAACTTGTAGTGTCATTTGAGTCCCGTTGAAACTGGGATTGTCAAACAACGCAATCTGGGAAGAAGTAAATTATATTGGGTGTGATGCTCAAGGCAAACACATAAATCTCTAAAGCTATAACAAGCTAATGTTATAGGAACAAGCCGCACGGGCAATTAGTATCAGTTAGCTTAATGCATTACTGCACTTCCACACCTGACCTATCAACGTCCTGGTCTCGAACGACCCTTTAGGGGAATCTAGTTCCCGGGAAGTCTCATCTTAAGGCGAGTTTCCCGCTTAGATGCTTTCAGCGGTTATCTCTTCCGAACTTAGCTACTCGGCAATGCCACTGGCGTGACAACCGATACACCAGAGGTTCGTCCACTCCGGTCCTCTCGTACTAGGAGCAGCCCCCTTCAAACTTCCAACGCCCACGGCAGATAGGGACCAAACTGTCTCACGACGTTTTAAACCCAGCTCACGTACCACTTTAAATGGCGAACAGCCATACCCTTGGGACCGGCTACAGCCCCAGGATGTGATGAGCCGACATCGAGGTGCCAAACTCCCCCGTCGATATGAACTCTTGGGAGGAATCAGCCTGTTATCCCCAGAGTACCTTTTATCCGTTGAGCGATGGCCCTTCCATACAGAACCACCGGATCACTATGTCCTACTTTCGTACCTGCTCGACTTGTCAGTCTCGCAGTTAAGCACGCTTATGCCATTGCACTATTAGCACGATGTCCGACCGTACCTAGCGTACCTTCGAACTCCTCCGTTACACTTTGGGAGGAGACCGCCCCAGTCAAACTGCCTACCATGCACTGTCCCCGATCCGGATAACGGACCAAGGTTAGAACCTCAAACAAACCAGGGTGGTATTTCAAGGATGGCTCCACGAGAACTAGCGTCCCCGCTTCAAAGCCTCCCACCTATCCTACACAGATTGGTTCAAAGTCCAATGCAAAGCTACAGTAAAGGTTCATGGGGTCTTTCCGTCTAGCCGCGGGTAGATTGCATCATCACAAACATTTCAACTTCGCTGAGTCTCGGGAGGAGACAGTGTGGCCATCGTTACGCCATTCGTGCAGGTCGGAACTTACCCGACAAGGAATTTCGCTACCTTAGGACCGTTATAGTTACGGCCGCCGTTTACTGGGACTTCAATCAAGAGCTTGCACCCCATCATTTAATCTTCCAGCACCGGGCAGGCGTCACACCCTATACGTCCACTTTCGTGTTTGCAGAGTGCTGTGTTTTTATTAAACAGTCGCAGCCACCTTTTTATTGCAACCCTTTCGTCCTTCAAGCGCAGGCCTGTCAAACTACTAGGGCGTACCTTATCCCGAAGTTACGGTACAAATTTGCCGAGTTCCTTCTCCCGAGTTCTCTCAAGCGCCTTAGAATACTCATCTCGCCCACCTGTGTCGGTTTGCGGTACGGTCTCGTTAGACTGAAGCTTAGAGGCTTTTCTTGGAACCACTTCCGATTGCTTCGTGAACAAGTTCACTCGTCCCATACCCTTGAATTACGCTGCCGGATTTGCCTAACAGCCTTCTCTGATACAGAAACCGGGACTTCCAACACCCGGACAACCTTCCGCGATCCGTCCCCCCATCGCATCTAACGACGGTGCAGGAATATTAACCTGCTTCCCATCAGCTACGCATCTCTGCCTCGCCTTAGGGGCCGACTCACCCTGCTCCGATGAACGTTGAACAGGAAACCTTGGGCTTACGGCGTGGAGGCTTTTCACCCCCATTATCGCTACTCATGTCAGCATTCGCACTTCTGATACCTCCAGCATCCTTTACAAGACACCTTCGCAGGCTTACAGAACGCTCTCCTACCATATCAATAAATTGATATCCGCAGCTTCGGTGACTGGCTTAGCCCCGTTACATCTTCCGCGCAGGACGACTCGATCAGTGAGCTATTACGCTTTCTTTAAAGGATGGCTGCTTCTAAGCCAACCTCCTGACTGTTTTAGCCTTCCCACTTCGTTTTCCACTTAGCCAATCTTTGGGACCTTAGCTGGCGGTCTGGGTTGTTTCCCTCTTGACGCCGGACGTTAGCACCCGACGTCTGTCTCCCAAGCTCGCACTCATCGGTATTCGGAGTTTGCAATGGGTTGGTAAGTCGCGATGACCCCCTAGCCATAACAGTGCTCTACCCCCGATGGTGATACTTGAGGCACTACCTAAATAGTTTTCGGAGAGAACCAGCTATTTCCAAGTTTGTTTAGCCTTTCACCCCTACCCACAGCTCATCCCCTAATTTTTCAACATTAGTGGGTTCGGTCCTCCAGTGCGTGTTACCGCACCTTCAACCTGGCCATGAGTAGATCACTTGGTTTCGGGTCTACACCCAGCGACTGAACGCCCTATTCGGACTCGATTTCTCTACGCCTTCCCTATTCGGTTAAGCTTGCCACTGAATGTAAGTCGCTGACCCATTATACAAAAGGTACGCAGTCACCCCTTGCGAGGCTCCTACTGTTTGTATGCACACGGTTTCAGGATCTATTTCACTCCCCTTCCGGGGTTCTTTTCGCCTTTCCCTCACGGTACTGGTTCACTATCGGTCGATTACGAGTATTTAGCCTTGGAGGATGGTCCCCCCATGTTCAGACAGGATTTCACGTGTCCCGCCCTACTTGTCGCAAGCCTAGTTCCACACTAATGATTTCGTGTAAGGGGCTATCACCCTCTATGGCCGGACTTTCCATTCCGTTCCACTATCAAAAATGCTAAATCTTGCAGGCTGGTCCCATTTCGCTCGCCACTACTTTGGGAATCTCGGTTGATTTCTTTTCCTGCAGCTACTTAGATGTTTCAGTTCGCCGCGTTCGCCTCACAGACCTATGTATTCAGTCAGTGATACCCTAAAAGGGTGGGTTTCCCCATTCGGAAATCTGCGGATCAAAGCTTGTTTGCTAGCTCCCCGCAGCTTATCGCAAGCTACTACGTCCTTCATCGCCTGTAATCGCCAAGGCATCCACCATGTGCACTTAGTCACTTGTTCCTATAACGTTAGCCTCTGTTTCCAGAAACGCGTTATAGAAAATTTTGAGTTTAGCGTTTGCCGTATTGCCAAAGTAAGTCTTCTAATTGCTAAGATCACTTCGTAATACTTTGATTGATACAATCACACCCATCAACAATTCATACAAGAGTCGAAACCCTGGTAATCGTCGTTGACGAATTCTTTACTTCTTCCAGATTGTTAAAGAACAAAACAGCTATTGATCGTAAAAGACCAAACCTAAATCCACACGCATAGTGCGACTTAGGTTTGATGTTTCTGGTGGAGGTTGACGGGATCGAACCGACGACCCCCTGCTTGCAAAGCAGGTGCTCTCCCAGCTGAGCTAAACCCCCGAAACTCTTTGGTGGGTCTGGTTGGGCTCGAACCAACGACCCCCGCGTTATCAACACGGTGCTCTAACCAGCTGAGCTACAGACCCGCTTGGATCAGTAATCAGCAGTCACCGACAAGCATGGCCTGCCGCCGCAACCGAATAACTGTTCTTCTTATTAACAGCCGATAAGTGTGGACGCTTAACTTCTTGCGCACTCTAGAAAGGAGGTGATCCAGCCGCACCTTCCGATACGGCTACCTTGTTACGACTTCACCCCAGTCACGAACCCTGCCGTGGTAATCGCCCTCCTTACGGTTAGGCTAACTACTTCTGGCAGAACCCGCTCCCATGGTGTGACGGGCGGTGTGTACAAGACCCGGGAACGTATTCACCGCGACATGCTGATCCGCGATTACTAGCGATTCCAACTTCATGTAGTCGAGTTGCAGACTACAATCCGGACTACGATACACTTTCTGGGATTAGCTCCCCCTCGCGGGTTGGCGGCCCTCTGTATGTACCATTGTATGACGTGTGAAGCCCTACCCATAAGGGCCATGAGGACTTGACGTCATCCCCACCTTCCTCCGGTTTGTCACCGGCAGTCTCATTAGAGTGCCCTTTCGTAGCAACTAATGACAAGGGTTGCGCTCGTTGCGGGACTTAACCCAACATCTCACGACACGAGCTGACGACAGCCATGCAGCACCTGTGTTACGGTTCTCTTTCGAGCACTCCCAAATCTCTTCAGGATTCCGTACATGTCAAGGGTAGGTAAGGTTTTTCGCGTTGCATCGAATTAATCCACATCATCCACCGCTTGTGCGGGTCCCCGTCAATTCCTTTGAGTTTTAATCTTGCGACCGTACTCCCCAGGCGGTCTACTTCACGCGTTAGCTGCGTTACCAAGTCAATTAAGACCCGACAACTAGTAGACATCGTTTAGGGCGTGGACTACCAGGGTATCTAATCCTGTTTGCTCCCCACGCTTTCGTGCATGAGCGTCAGTGTTATCCCAGGGGGCTGCCTTCGCCATCGGTATTCCTCCACATATCTACGCATTTCACTGCTACACGTGGAATTCTACCCCCCTCTGACACACTCTAGCCATACAGTCACAAATGCAATTCCCAGGTTGAGCCCGGGGATTTCACATCTGTCTTGTATAACCGCCTGCGCACGCTTTACGCCCAGTAATTCCGATTAACGCTTGCACCCTACGTATTACCGCGGCTGCTGGCACGTAGTTAGCCGGTGCTTATTCTTCAGGTACCGTCATTAGCAAAGGATATTAGCCCTCACCGTTTCTTCCCTGACAAAAGAGCTTTACAACCCGAAGGCCTTCTTCACTCACGCGGCATTGCTGGATCAGGGTTGCCCCCATTGTCCAAAATTCCCCACTGCTGCCTCCCGTAGGAGTCTGGGCCGTGTCTCAGTCCCAGTGTGGCTGGTCGTCCTCTCAGACCAGCTACTGATCGATGCCTTGGTGAGCCTTTACCTCACCAACTAGCTAATCAGATATCGGCCGCTCCACGAGCATGAGGTCTTGCGATCCCCCACTTTCATCCGTAGATCGTATGCGGTATTAGCTAATCTTTCGACTAGTTATCCCCCACTCTAGGGCACGTTCCGATATATTACTCACCCGTTCGCCACTCGCCACCAGGAGCAAGCTCCCGTGCTGCCGTTCGACTTGCATGTGTAAGGCATGCCGCCAGCGTTCAATCTGAGCCAGGATCAAACTCTTCAGTTCAATCTCTGTTTTGCCATTGCTGGCTGGTTCTTTCGAACCGGTCACTCACTCAAAATACTGACAGATAATTTCTTACCTATTTTTCTTTCTTTGTGAGCATTTAATATTTAAAGTTTCCAGACCGAAGTCTGTCGCTTTCCATTAAACGCCCACGCTTATCGACTGTTAATTTTTAAAGAACCTTTTCTGCCGCCGCGGTCCGACTT
>NZ_LFLS01000070.1 GCF_001189915.1 Herbaspirillum autotrophicum | reverse complement strand
CAATATTTCTTCAAACCACGGATCGGCAAATCGGTCGGTATCAGCAAGGCGCCGCTCTTGAGTTCATCCTCGATATACAAGCGCGGCACCAGCGCGATGCCACGACCATAACAGGCTGCCTGAATGATCATGGAAAACAGATCATGGCGCGGCCCGCCCACCGGGTTGAGGCCCTGATACCCTTGCTGATCGAACCAGTGACGCCAGGCATCTTCCCGCGTGTTCTTGTGCAGCAAGGGATAGGTCGCCAGTTCATCCACGCTGAGTTGTGCTTTTCCGGCCAGCAATTGCGGACTGCATACCGGCACCAGTTCTTCATCGAACAATAATTCCTGCGCGTTGCCGGCCCAGGCCGGGTGCTCATAATGTACGGCAGCGTCGAATACCGAATCGCCAAACAGAAATGGCAGCGCCCGTTCGCTGAGGTTGACCACGATTGCCGGATGCAAACGACTGAATGCCGACAGCCGCGGAATCAGCCATTTGGTGGCGAAGGTCGGAATCACTGCCAGCTCCAGAATCTGCTGCCCGTCCTGATACGCCATGGCACTGAGCGTGTTGCGTTCAAGCCGGTTCAGGTCCTCGCGCACATGGACGTAATAGGCTTTGCCGATATCGGTCAGCTGCACCCGCTTTTTAATCCGATGAAACAGACGCAGCGCCAGAAAATCTTCCAGCCCGGCGATCTGGCGACTGATCGCGCCTTCGGTCAGCGACAATACCTCTGCCGCGCGTGAGAAATTTTCATAACGCGCGGCCGCCTCGAAGGCCATCAATGCGGTAATGCTGGGAATCTTTCTACGCATCGACGGCTATCGCGCTCATTGTTTCCTGGCGAAGGCGCAAGTGCCGCTGGCCATCGATGGATAAGCCTCGTCACCCGGCACGGTCGCGCGCACGTGATAGTAGTCCCATGGCTTCTTCGATTCCGCCGGCGTCTTGACCTGCATCAAATACATGTCATGCACCATGCGGCCGTCGGCGCGAATCTTGCCGTTCTTGGTATAGAAGTCATTGATCGGGGTTTCTTTCATCTTTTTGATGACCGTTTCCGCATCATCGGTGCCGGTGGCCTTGATGGCATTCAGGTATTGCATGGTCGACGAATAGTCGGCAGCCTGAATCGACGATGGCATTTTGCCCACGCGTTTGTAGAAGCGTTCAGACCACTTGCGGGTCTCGTCGTTGAGGTCCCAATAGAACGCTTCCGTGATGTACAGCCCCTGCGCCGCCTTCAGACCCAGTGCATGGACATCATTGATGAACATCAGCAGGCCGGCGAATTTCTGCTTGCCGGAATTGAGCATGCCGAATTCGGAGGCGGTCTTGATCGAATTGATGGTGTCGGCGCCGGCATTGGCCAGACCGATGATCTTGGCACCGCTGGTTTGCGCCTGCAACAGATAGGACGAGAAATCCGAGGTATTGAACGGATGCTTGACGGCGCCCACCACCTTGCCACCGTTGGCATCCACCACCGCTGTGGTATCGGCCTGCAAGGAGTAACCGAAGGAATAATCGGCCGTCAGGAAATACCAGGTAGTGCCGCCCTGCCTGACAATGTACTTGCCCGCCACATTGGCCATGGAGGCGGTATCGTGGTTGTAATGCACACTGAATGGCGTACAGTCTTCATTGGTCACGCGCGTGGTGCCGGCGCCGTTGACGATGGCGATCCGCTTTTTCTCGGCCGCCACCTTGATGGTAGCCAGTGCCGTGGCCGAACCGGAAATATCGGTGATCATGTCAACCTTGCGCTGGTCGATCCACTCGCGTGCCGTGGAAGAGGCAATGTCGGCCTTGTTCAGGTGATCGGCAAAAATCACTTCGATCGGCTTGCCATTGACCTTGCCGCCGAAATCCTCGACCGCCATCTTCACCGCTTCCACCGCGCCTTTGCCGGCGAAGTCGGAAAACGTGCCGCTCATGTCGGTCAGCACGCCGATCCGCACCACGTTATCGGAAATGCCTTGCGGCTGTGCCATGGCAGTGCCATGCAACAAGCCGGAACAAACCACTGCGCTGATGGCCTTGAGCGCCAGGGAACTGCCGTTATGCTTGAGAACCTGTTTGATTTTCATATGTGTCTCCTGAATGAAAAAATGAGATATCGGACTGCAATCGCGCCGCATACCGCATCTGCGGACGAGCCATCGCCCGCGACGACAGCGCAGATCATCGCTTTCTTGTTTTACGTGCCTGAAAACCCGGCGGTCGCGGCAGGATGCCGGCCGCGACCGCCGGAAAGTGCTAGTCGCTGCGGCCGCTTGCGGCTGCGGCATGTTCGCCGGCGATCTTGCCGAACACGGCGCCGCGCATGACCGAGGTGGCGCCGGTATACACCTGGTAATACAGTCCTGCGGCTTCACCGGCGGCATACAGACCGGCAATCGGACGACCGTCATGGTCGATCACCTGGGCCTGCTTGTTGGTCTTGACACCGCCGTAGGTGAAGCAGATGCCGGGAATGATCGGATAGGCATAAAACGGTCCGGCGCTGATCGGCCGCGACCAGTTCGACTTGTTGATATCGAGGCCCCGGGTCGCCAGACCATCGGCTTCCAGCGGTTTGAATTCACCATCGGTGCAGGCGTTGTTGTATTCCGCGATGGTGCGCATGAAGGCCGTCACCGGCAAGCCGCACGCAGCGGCCAACTGTTCCAGCGTGTCTGCCTGGATCGCCGGCTGATCGGTGCGGATGCTCTTTTTCCAGTTCGGTACATCGTTGATGCGTTGATCGAACACCACGTAGGCGATGCCGTCCGGCTGCTCGCCGATGTCGCGTGAGATATGGTCGTAGTGCAAATCGACCGGCCCCGGCGCTTCATCGAGAAAGCGCTTGCCGCGCTTGTTGATCAGCACGCCATAGGTAAAGTTCATGACCAGTGCTTCGGTGGCGGCCGAACGCGGGTCCAGCGGTTCGGCGTGATACGAGCTGAAATCGCCGGCCGGTGCGGCACCGGCGGCCAGCGCCATGCGGATGCCTTCGCCGCGGTTGTAATAGCCGCCGCGCGCCACCGGTCGTACAAATTTGGCGCTGCTGCCCAGATATTGCGTCAGCATTTCCGGGTTGCCTTCAAATCCACCCGACGCGATCATGACATTGGTCGCCGCCAGTTGCTGTTGTTCGCCGCCGGCATCGGTCACGGTCACGCTGAACGCACCGCCTGCCATGCCGCGTTCCATTTTGGTCGCCGTCGTCCGGTAGCGGAATTCAACGCCAATCTTTTGCGCCTGCGCCAGCAACGCCTCGATCATGGCCAGCCCGCCGCCCACCGGCATCAGACGCGGCGCGGCGGCGGTCACAAAGTAAGTCGGCAAAGTATCGAAGCGCACGCCGAAGCTTTTCAGCCACTGCACGGTCGGCCCGGCCAGTGCCGACAAGGTTGAAATCAGTTCCGGATCCGGCATGCCATGCGCCTTGACGTAGGATGGCCAGTTGGCATATTCCCCCGCCACTTCCTGCACGATATTCGGATCCAGGTTGTAGCCGGCATTGCTGATCAGCAGCTCTTCAAAATCATCGCTGACTTCGGTATCGCTTTTCATGCGGAAATACGATTCGGTCCAGCGCGTATTGCCGCCGAATTCTTCCGGCACCGAACGTTCCAGCACCAGCACCCGCGCCCCGGCCGTAGCGGCCGCAACCGCCGCCGACAAGCCCGAGATGCCGCTGCCGATCACCAGTAAATCCCATCCTGCTGCATGTGTATTCATGTTGCCCACCTGTTCTGTTGCGGCACCGGCGCGCCATGCCTGCGCATGACGGCCGCGTCCTGATTGCTGCGATTACTGCGGTTGCTGCGATTGGTCCCGGCGCGGCTTATGCCGCACATGGTATACCGATCAATACTTGCGGATGAACGGATCAGGCATGTCGAGGTCGGTCGAGATCCAGACGCTCTTGGTCTCGAGGTATTCCTTGACCGCTTCGATCCCGCCTTCCCGTCCGGTGCCGCTGTCCTTGTAACCGCCGAACGGCGTGGTGAAGCTGGTGGAACGATAATTGTTGACCCATACCGTGCCGGCCTTGATTCTGGAGGTCATCAACATGGCCCGGTGCAGACTGGTAGTCCACACTCCCGAGGCGAGGCCGAAGCGAATATCGTTGGCGATGCGGATCGCATCTTCCTCATCCTTGAACTTGATCACCGACAACACCGGACCGAATACTTCTTCCTGCGCAATGCGCATGCTGTTGTCGACATCAACGAAGATCGTCGGCTCGACGAACTGACCAGCGCCGAAGCCTTCGCCGGTGCGGGCATTGCCGCCGAACACGCAACGTGCACCTTCATTCTTGGCAATCGCAATATATTCCATGACCTTGTCGAATTGCGGACGCGTCGCCACCGGACCTACCTGCACGTCAGGCAAGGTCGGATCGCCGAGCTTGGCCTTGCTGGCGATGGCCACCAGCCGTTCGACGAACTCATCATGAATGCTTTCCTGCAACAGCAGGCGCGAACCGGCCATGCAAGTCTGGCCGCCGGCCGAGAAAATACCGGTTATCACCCCATTGGCGGCACGCGTCAGATCAGCGTCATCAAAAATGATGTGCGGTGACTTGCCGCCGAGTTCCAGCGATACGCGCTTGAAATGCTGCGCGCCGAGCACGTTCACCTTGCGTCCGCCTTCGTCGCCGCCGGTAAAGGCAATGCGCGGCACCTTCGGGTGCGTCACCAGCGGCTCGCCGACCTCACCGCCGAAACCGGTGATGACGTTGAATACGCCCGGCGGGAAACCGGCTTCGACAAACAGCTTGGCCAGTTCCAGCAGGGATACCGAAGTGTGTTCGGATGGCTTGGCAATGATGGTATTGCCGGCGCACAAGGCCGGTGCTACCTTCCAAGCGGTCAGCAACAGCGAAGAATTCCACGGCGTAATGGTAGCGACCACGCCCATCGGTTCGTAACGGGTATAGTTGAAGACTTTCGGCTTATCCATCGGAATCACCGCGCCTTGAATCTTGTCGGCCAGACCGCCGTAGTAATAAAAATACTTGGCCATGTAACGCACCTGACCGGCGACTTCGCTCTTGAGCTTGCCGTTGTCGCGGCTCTCGGCCAGCGTCAGGGTATCGGCATGCTTCTCGATCAGGCTGCCCAGCTTGTGCAACAGCATGCCGCGATCGGTGGCGGACATCTTGCCCCACGGACCTTCCATGGCAGCCGATGCCGCTTCCACGGCACGCTCGACATCGTCCTTGTTGGCCCGTGGCACTTCTGCCCACGGTTCGCCGCTGAACGGATCGAGTGAATCAAACCATTGACCGGAGAGCGGATCAACCCACTCGTTGTTGATGAATAACTGATAGCGCTGCGCCATGCGGGGCTCCTTGAAAGAATGAAATGCGTGCAGTTCTTGTTGTCGATGGAAAATTATTGATTTTTTGCCGCCCCGCTAGCAAACGAATAATAGTAATGAGGTTGTGCCGATTTGGAATCAACTCTGTTTCGAAGATCCGCGACACACGCCGCAAAGCCTTTGAAATTGCAGCTTTCGCCGTTTCCGGCAAAAATGCCTCATGAATTTTTTGCTGCGCTGCGGGCAAAAAAACATGTCGCCGGCAGCGCCGCACCTGTCAACGCCGGTGTCTGCCTTGTGAGGTTTACGCACAAGGTCATTCATTCTTATCGTTTGCGGTGACCGTTCAATCGACCAATACTTGCAGCCTGATGATGTCAGTCACAGCAAGTCGCGCGCTGCGGAAAATGACATCGCATCTTTCAATATTGTGGAGAGCGG
>NZ_LFLS01000007.1 GCF_001189915.1 Herbaspirillum autotrophicum | reverse complement strand
TGTAGTGGTTTAATAAACCCGGACACCAATTTAGGCGAAAATACTCACTATAGAGAGGTGTTTGATGAGCAAGCAAAGACGAACGTTTTCGCCCGAGTTCAAGCAACAGGCAGCATGTCTGGTCTTGGATAAGAACTATAGCCACATCGAAGCGAGCCGTTCGGTCGGAGTCGGCGAATCTGTTTTACGTCGTTGGGTGAACCAACTTCAGTTGGAACGCCAAGGCATCACGCCGCAGAGCAAGGCCATGACGCCAGATCAGCAACGCATTCAGGAGCTTGAGGCGCGTGTTGATCGCCTTGAGCGCGAGAAGGCCATTTTAAAAAAAGCTACCGCGCTCTTGATGTCGGAAGGGATCGAACGTACCAGATAATTGATCAGATGTGCCGCAACGATCCGCTTGATCTGGTTTGCTCGGTATTCGATGTGTCGCGGTCCTGCCTGTATGCGTATCGTGAACGCGCGCGGAAACCGAACACCCAACGCATGGCGCTGCGCAGCCGGGTTCACGAATTGTTTATCGAGAGTCGAAGTTCAGCCGGTAGCCCCAGCATCATGGGCATGATGCGAGAAGATGGCGTCGCGATAGGTCGCTTCAAAGTCAGCCGTTTGATGGAAGAGTTGGGTGTCATCTGCAAGCAGCCTGGCCATCATGCCTACAAGCAGGCGACGGTGGAGCGCATCGACATCCCCAACTATCTGAATCGACAGTTTGTGGTCGATGCGCCCAACCAAGTCTGGTGCGGCGACATTACCTATGTTTGGGCGCAGAGATGCTGGCATTACCTGGCTGCAGTATTGGATCTGTACACCCGTCGGGTTGTCGGCTGGGCATTCTCGACACGCCCAGATGCCGATCTGGTCGTGCAGGCACTGGAGATGGCATACGAGCAGCGTGGCCGTCCTCAAGGCCTCATGTTTCACTCGGATTAAGGTGGTCAGTACGCCAGTCGTAAGTTCCGACAGCGCCTGTGGCGCTACCGGATCGAACAGAGCATGAGTCGCCGGGGAAATTGTTGGGATAATTCACCGATGGAGAGGTTGTTCAGAAGCCTGAAATCCGAATGGGTGCCGAACACGGGCTACATGACCGCACAGCAAGCGCATCGAGACATCAGCCATTATCTGATGCAACGATATAACTGGATACGGCCACATCAGTTCAATGACGGACTCGCGCCGGCAGTGGCCGAACAAAAACTTAACGCAGTGTCCGGGATTACTTGACCACTACAGGTGTAGTGATTGCAGGAGGGGTCGACGCGTGGACCGCTTACAAAGCGGCAACAGCGTCGTACTGGATGGGAACCGCTTTAGGTACAGGAGGCGTGGTTTCGGGGGCTTCTTATACTGGTTCAGCTGCGTTTAGTGCATGGATTGACCCAAAATTTGGGACCGGTCAATCCTTCGGCGCGGGATTTGAGCAACGTTTCTCTTATCCTGGCCTTAGTGCGGCAATATCGGTGGGGGCTCTAACTGGTATGTATAGTACGGCAATGTTTAGTTGGGCGGGCGTACCGAATGCCTTTGGAAACTGGGCCACTCTGCCGGGAGCGGTCATCCGCATAAACAGTATAGCGATGGGTCAGGCTGGTGGGCGAGCAACGCAGGCAGTAGTTAACGAGAATAGAAAGCAACGATGGATGATCGCATTTTTGAAGGTGTCTTGCACGGGATTTTTGGAGGTCTTTTTGGGCCTGCTTTTGCCAGATGGTTGCGGCGGTTTAAGTACTGGATAATTTTCTTGATCGCGATGCTGAGCACTCAAATATGTTTTTTTATTGTCGGCGTACACCTAAAAGGTTTGAAGGAAGCCATTCGGATTACTTTTATGAGTGGTTTTGATCCTCTATTTTTCTTAGTCCCAATGGGAATAGGTTTGCTAGCGGTTCTGGTTGCATTTGTCGGTTCGATCAACGAGTCAAAGAGATAAGGTGGTGATGATAGTTGCCAAAATAAGATCAGTAGCGGCAGCGTTACTTGGGGGGGATATCGAGACCTATTACGCCAGTCTCTCAAAATAGTACTACCAAGGCGATTCTGTTGACCGAACTAGAAAAGAGCGGTATCAAACTCACCCCTGAAAATGTAGTTGCTGCAAGTAGGCTGCCAGATGGACGGATTGTGTTTTTGGAGCAGGGGAATTCCAGTGCAGGGTTGCAGCATATTGTTGAACGACATGCTACAGACTTTGCAAATAAAGGAATTTCACAAGTTGATATTCCTTCCGTTGTTATGTCTGCTTTGAATCAAGGAAATATTGTTGGGACAAGTGGAAGTGCATCAGTTTATGAAGTTATTCATAATGGATCAACGCAATATGTTGCGATTGGTGTAAGCAAGAATGGATATATTGTCCGTGCAAACCCTGTTAGTACATGGAAGGAAATCAAATGAAAATAATTCGATTTGTCGCTGAATATTTGGCGCCTCCATTTTTTGATCCTTCGATCGAAAATATGGGGCATCTTGAGCCTGAGGATTTACCGTTAACAGACGCGTTACTGTACGAGGTCGAAAAATGGAATTGTGAATTTCAAAAGACGTTCAATGATGCATACCCTCCAGATTCAGGATTTAAGACAGATGAAGAGTTGAAATTTTTCAATGAAATTGGTCATGAGCTTGCCATAAAGTTGCAAAATTTCCTTGGGGAAGAATATGAAATTATCTATTTCCCAAAATCCTAATCTATAATTTTTCTATAAATTAAGTCAAATCAATCATATTTTTGACATTTTTTATCACATGTTTTCATGGTTAAGTGCCGGGTGGGAAAACTCAAGAAATCTAATAATGCCAGCGCAATGCGCACGGCAGAGCTGTTGGAGCAGACCTTGATCAAAAGAGACTGATTAAGGTGATGTCGGGGCTTGATTCAACCGGAATTGACCCTACCCCAATAAATAGTCCAACCGAACCAGGCTGCCTATGATGCAGCACAGGGGCAAGGCAATACCGGCTTGACGCCAACTGAATATCGAAATGAAAATATTGTTTCTGAACGGATTGGGAAAAGCGTGTTGGCAGTTACTTCGTGTGCTTTGGCAGGGCCAACGGCATGCAAGGCTGCAATTAAAGATTTGGGTCTTGCTTTAGGTTCTAGCTATGCAACTGGTAACACCGTTACTGCAGCAGATGCAATAGGCGCTGCTTTCGGTGGGGTTGTGGGTGGAATTTACGGGAAAAATTTAGCGACTTGGTCAGGCGAGACAAGCTCTTTCATGCAAAATGCTACGCTTTGGGTGACAAAAACGGGAAGTGTTTTTGGCGGAAAGCAAGTCGGCACATCTTTCGGCAATGACACAATTTTAGGTGGATCAATCGACCTATGTTTGATTCAAAAACTAATTCGTGGTGGGGGGTAAAAAATACTTTGGATCTGCTGAAAGGTGAAAAATGAGTCTTGAATTTGGTATTTTGGCGATCTTATTAATTTCACTATTTCCAACATATTTTCTGTTTGGGCGGAACGTAGGTAATTCATTTCGCAGTAAGTTTTATTATTGGTTGAAGTCCACCATTTTGGTAGCAGGGGGTCTATTTTTTTGGTTTTGGTATAAAGAGACGGACGGGGCAAGTTGGCTCGGAGCCTTGATGAGCTTAGGGTTTTCTGGTGTGTTTAATTTTTGTCGCTCCGAGGTTGGGGCAGGATTATAAGATGTGAAAAATTCCAGCTTCCTAACTAACAGATGATCCTTTTGCGGTATCCCATTGCAACACTCCTGCTATTCGCATAGCCTTAGTATGTTGCACTCACCGGTTGAGCCCGCCGTCGGAAGCAAACTTCCGCAGTCGCCAAAACCGGACATTGGCCGATTACGGTGCCAAATAAGTGAGAGATCCGGTGACTTCAAATTACACCCAAGAACAAGCGAAATTTTTAGAAGAGCGAAAAGAATTTATAAAGTTTCTTATCGGCGATGGGCCATTGCCGGACCCCGTTGTGCTGATACAGCAAGGAAAGGGAAGTGCTGAATTGATCGTAGCCAAGAATCACTTCGGCCAAATTGGAAGTATTCGTTTGTCGCTTCATGAGAATTTTGGAGCCTTTCGATCATATATGGGGAATGTAGTCGGCCCTTACGGTGCTACCGATTCAACCACAGATAAAGATGATATTGAATTCTGATAGAAAAAGGATTTCTATTCAATACTGCGTTTGTCTATTGCTCTAGTCGGCAGATCAACTGGCAGCGATAGCTAAATCGATAGAATATGCTGAAAGTAATCATATTAAGATTATCTTAACGGAAGTGAAATGATGAAGAATACGTCCAGAGCATCGGTTTATTTCAACGGCGATTTATACGAATTTATTACGATGTCGCAAGGTATGCTTAATTATGCAGAGCCCGAGGCTACTCCGCAGATTCTCTCGCATACTTCGACAGATGTTCAACTAGGAGAAGCATTGCGATTCGCCTTATCAAAGAGCAAGCAAGTGACTGTCGCGGAATTTCAAGAAATTTTTAAATCAGGGCTCATACAAAAGATCGCAAAAGAACGTGAAGTTTCTGTAATGCAGCAGTACGGATATAAGACGCGCAAGTCGCTTATGAAGCGGATGGATTGTTGCTGGATTACGGGCCAAGGAGAAAAAATAGAAATCAAGCCGACACATCATAAGAACATCGATGGATATTCAGGAATAAGCAATGACGGTCCTGAAATACTTGTGGTAGCCGCCGACATAACTGATAGTCAGCTGGGCGCCGCGTTACGGGAAGGCTTTTCTCGTTGTACCAGCGCAATTCTCTAAAATCAGTTTTTTCGTTTGTAGGCATTTGGACTCTTGGTAGGGAGCGGTGCGTTGCATAGCGCTTTCCGCGGGCGCAAGAAAAATGACTCTTTATGCCGGTGAGGAAGAGTCAAAAAATATGCGTCGCCTCGATTTTTTCTCACCATTGCCCCGTGCTAAAAAATTGTTAAAGCAGATTCGTCTGTTGTAAGTCAAGTCTTGGGGCAAGCGAAATGATACGAGCACCTTTTTGTAATCAGAACTATTGGGATAGGTGGATCGGATTTTTAGAAGAGAAGATTGCTGATCAAGTCGAGACCCTTAAAGGCCCGTCGGCTAATCCCCAATATCGTCCGCAGTATGCTTTCACTTTGGTGACCAGCCATCTGAGTTTGATGCTGATGCGTTACTCGCGAGGGGATGCCTTTGCTAACGTCGGGAGAGATTTTCTACCGATGGTGTCTGCGTGGGAAGAAGCTGAGCGACTGCATTTAGAGCGCATGTCTCCTGATGAATACTGGCGTAAATTCGATTGGTCTAAAAATTTAGATCATTACATCTTTTGTTTTTGGCTGGCAGGGCTGGCACTCTCGCTGAATCTTCCGGAAGACCAATGGCTACGGCTAATTGCATTAATAGGTAACGAGGGAAAAGATCAGTTGTTGGATCGTGTGCTGGCCACAAGGCAGCCCACGCGCCTGATAGGCAGTCATCTTTGCCATCCAAAGCCGTATCGGGGACTGCAATTGGTCCTAGATTCCTCAGAAGGTGAGCATGCCATGCTACTTAAAGATTTTGTCGAGCATTGGTACGAGGGATTGAACCGTAATCCCGGTAACAAGAAGCTGTCGAATGAGGCGGCGATATACGAGCGTCCCTATTGGTATCGGTATGGACAGACCAATATGGCTGGTGGTGCCTACTTTGGCCAATGGTGTATTGAAGCTGTGGCGGTAGTAAAGGCGTTTGGCGTGAATGATCAGCTATGCCTCGGGCATCCGCAATATCCGGGAGATCTTCTGCGGCCTGGTCAAGTCACTGCGCCGGATATGGCGAGATTACCTGAGGTATTGCAGGCTTGGTCAACGTATGGAGAGGCAGAGGAAACAGTGTTGGATGACCACCGCTCACTGGTGCGAAAGGACGTCGGTATCGTCGCTTGGCTGGCACGGTTCTTGGGTAAAAAAAATTAGTCCATCTGGATTGGTGCTTTGATTTTCTTTTCTCGGGTTTCTCCATTGCCGTGGGCATCACATCCTTGTGGCGATAACGGCTCTGAATTCCTCAGCTAGTTTCTAGATGAATGGATTTTTCGGAAGCAGTTCCGGTTACGATTCGTCGATTCAGGTAGGCGGCACTTTGAATTTAAATAGCGCGGATCGTGATCCTTGGCAGCAGCGTTGTGCAGGGAAGAGTGGTCACTTGGGTGACGATGGCGGTCATCTGATTGCATCGAGTCTAGGGGGGGGCAGGCGGAGATCGGGTGAACCAGGTGCCTTTATCGTAGAGACGAAAATTGATGGAATTGTTCAGCGTTTTCGTTTGTTCCATAGAAAGAAATGTGGCAAATGGATTCTAGTGAAGATGCGTATCAGCGGACCGCTATGGCACTTACTGGCTCAGCGCAAGAGCCTTGGACTTATTTGAGTCTCTCAACATCAGTGCTGAAAAATAATATTAGCGCCGTAATCACGGTACAAGGAAAAACAGACGGAACAGAAGTGGATGTTCCGATAGGCCTGGAATTATTTGACATCCAAGACGCAGTATTATTTTTGCGTGAAAGTGTTGCGAAAGAGTGTGGGCAACGCCTCTGGGGTTTAACGTTCACGTTGTACCCCGATAGGAAGTTCAATATCGAACACGGCTATAACAAGCCAGAGGGATACGAAGACATCGACGATGTCATCATGGGAGGCGAAATTAATGCGTCGTTGCATCATCTTTCAGGCGATGAAGATCGTTCGCAAAAGTAGACTTTGGGAGCGAGCAGGATGCAACGCGACACCATTTACTTGCCAGGCGCGAAGCTAGGGTGATCTTGTTGTCCGCAGAGAGTTTATTGCCTTAAATTGATCTATGTTGAAATGAAAAAGAAGATTTTTTGTAATTTAGCGTTCTTGGTGGTTTTTTGCGCGATATGTAGCAGATGTTTCGTTCTTCTTTTGCAAAACATGTTTTTAAGTATAGTCATCGGGTGGGTGTTTTTTAGTGCATTGATTTTTTGGATGATATGGACTTTCAAACATGACAAAGATATGCCAGGGCTTGGTTCCTTTAGCTATGGTGACGGAAGCAATCAAATCGGCAGATGTATTTACCTGAATGGAATGATATTGATATTTCTAATCGCATGTTTTCATGGTTGATGGTTTCATCGCTTTATTGATTTTCGACTCATTATCAATCAGCTTCCTATTTTTTCTTGGACGCAAGTAAATGACCACAATTAGATCCAACCCGGCAATGGAAGAATTGCTTAAGGATTTCAAAAATCGCACATTCGTATTGCCGGGGAAGCTGCAAGAAATATTGAGCCGGGGATTTCACGTGGCGGAAGAGGCGGTTTTCTTCGAGTCGGAATTTCAAGAGGATTCTTTACCTGATTTTGATTTAATAAAATATGCCTATACGGATTTAAGTGGTTACGAGTTTGCTGTTAATAAATTGCATTTGGAAGACTATTGCGAGGCTCACTATTTTGCAGTGGCACTATTTTTTGTTGATGAATTCGTCAAAAAATGGAAAAGCCAATTTTCTGAAGATGTTGTTGCCGTATTTTCGTATAACAATAATCCTGAATTTGGTGAAAATTGTGTTTTTCAATTTCATAAAAAAAGAAAAAATGAAGTGGTTATCGACGTGCATGACTTAAAGGATTTTTTGAATCCAATTTTGGCTATTGATACCAGTTTTGCCGATTACGGTGCCAAATAAGTGAGAGATCCGGTGACTTCAAATTACACCCAAGAACAAGCGAAATTTTTAGAAGAGCGAAAAGAATTTATAAAGTTTCTTATCGGCGATGGGCCATTGCCGGACCCCGTTGTGCTGATACAGCAAGGAAAGGGAAGTTTTGAAGGATGTGTGGGAAATCTAGTGATGCTTCATCAGGAAAAAGCGGAATACGCCTGGTTTTCGGATCGCAACCTGGAGGACTTTAAACTTAATTGCTACATCGCCAGCAAGCTCAAATATATCCGCTGCAAACATGCCGGGGAAGAAGGCTTAATCTGGGAAGGTGAGTATTTTTATGCGTTGCTGAGTGATTATGAGCCAGTGGTTCAGTGGATGATGGGGCAGTCTGCAAGTCCTATTGTGCAGAGGCGAATTGATAATCCTGCGCAAAATGAGTACCGTTATTATCAGATGACAGTAGCACTCAAAGGAAATTGGGATGAATTATCTCAACGCGCAGAAATATTTTTGAACGATCCTCCTGCGAAAATGAAGAAATATGAAGTCGATCAGCGCTTTTATTTCGCGCTTGCCAACGGAGACAAGGCAGGTATGGAAAACGCATTGGCCGAACTAACTCACCCGAAGCTGGCGCTAAAGCGCAATGGCAGTTTTGATTTTGCTTTTTCTGGCAAATTCATCGCTTGTTTTGCAACGCTTTACGCCAAAGTTGCACGTCGCCACGGTTTTGAACTTGATATTCAAACACCGTATATTCCAACTGAGTGGATTCCTGTCGCGCCCCTGTTTGAATACTCAGACCCCTATGATTTTATGCACAAATACAGTTTCTGACGTTGAGTTTGTGTAATTCGATTGCTTCGGCGGAATGCACACTGTTTTTTAATTAAAGGCGACCTAGCCACAGAAACGTGCATCTTGTTGTCGATAATTAGAAGGTAATTCACGTTGGGAAAAACTGGGCCAATGATATTTTTATATTTAGAAGATGAATCCCCCTAGAATCATTCTTGGATGTAAAAAAGCAATCTCTTGTAAATCGGTTGCAATCGTGATTTCATGTTTTTTGCTCATCAGCTGTGCAAGCTACACCTATACCGATGCGCCCCCAACCCTGGGAGGTTTGTATTCCAAGTATTTGGTCATTGGCTATGACGGTGATATCAAGCCCATCGAGGAAGTCGGCATTGTCACCACTGATGGCTTGATCCGGGTGCGCAATATTGATGGCCAGCCTGAAGGCGCTTATCGGAAACTGAAATCCGGCGGCTTTTATTCAGGTGGCCGTTATCAATTGCACTTGCTGCCGGGAACGCATGTGCTGAAGGTCGGCTTTCACGATGACCGTGGTGGCGGCACGCGGTCGTGGTCCACTTCCGATGTGACGACCACTGTTGATGTTGCGGTGGGTTCCGTGGTGCATCTGTCAAAGTGGGAGCAGGGCTACAGCTGGGGTGCGGCGACTTCGGATGGCAGTGCTGCGTTGCCGGTGATGGCGGAAGATTTTGACGCTTTGCGCAATAAAAAATAATGGCCGCCTCTTTTTGACGCGCGCGGCGTCAAAGAAAGCGGAAACAATCACGACTCCGTTTTACTTCAGCCATAAAAAAACAGCACCAATATCAGTCAGTGTCTGATATCCGGTGCTGCTCATTTATACAGGTTACATCGTAACCCGTTGATTCTATTGGTCGGGACGGAGTGATTCGAACACTCGACCCCTTGCACCCCATGCAAGTACGCTACCAGGCTGCGCTACGCCCCGACGAGCCAGCGATTATAGCAGAGCAAAATCATTTTGCGCATTCTGCTCGCCGAAGAATGCATGTTGGCATTTTCGGTTCGGTACGACGATGCCTTGATGCGGGGAAATTCGGGCATCCGGCTGTCTCTGGTCCGCTTTTGATGCCGGCCGGCATAAGCTGGGCGTAAGCTAGCGTGCGTAATATCAGGTTGCCTAAAATAAGAATTACACCTCTGCCGCAGGGGGAGACAGAAAAATGCGTCTTTACCCGAAGAGTGTCTGCGGTATGGAAACTTGTCATTTTTTTAAGTTCTGTCTGATCGCGCCAATCCCGATAACAATCAAGGCGCGACAGATCATTAGCGTGGAGACCGCGATATGTTCAGAAGCAAAAGTTTTTTCCGATGGTCGAAGCAGATCGGCGTGATGTTGGCAGCCGTGGCTGTCGGTGTCGGAGTGGCGTACGGGATCGGGCTGTTGAGCGGAAATGCCTTGGCGTTGCCGTGGTTGCTGTTGATCGCAACACTGGTCAGCAGTGCCTTGCTGGAGTTGCTGCGACAGCGTGGTGGCAGCAAGAACGCGCGTTTCGCCAGCAAGGTCGGCAGTGAAATCGATCACATCATGATCGGTGCCGCCGAGACTTCCTTTTTTGTTGATTCGATCAAGAACAAGATTGCCCAGGATGTACAGGCTGCCAATGGCATCGTGGCCGGTGCGGAGCAGAATGCCAGTACCACGGAACAGATCGCCGTCAATGCCGAGCGCGCGTCGCACGTGGCCGCTGAAGTGCGCGCCGAGAGCGTGGCGGGTCGCGCCGAGGTCAATCTGGGACTGGAGCAGATCGGCAAGGCGCGTGACGATGCGCAGGCGGCGTCGGAAATGATGCGGGTGTTGCAGGAGAAATCGCGGCGCATTCATGGCATCACCGAAGTCATCAGCGAAATTGCCGCACGTACCAATTTGCTGGCGCTCAATGCCGCCATCGAGGCGGCCCGCGCCGGCGAGCACGGCCGCGGTTTCGCGGTAGTCGCCGGTGAGGTGCGGCAATTGGCGCAGCGTACCAAGGAAGCGACCGACGATATCGGCGCCATGGTGCGCGCCATCAATATCGAGGCTGAGCGTGCGGCCGGCGGCATGCAGGCATTGAGCGGCAAGGTGATGGAGGCGTCGCACAACGTCGAGCGGGTGCACGGATTTTTGGGCAATATCGAACGGGCTGCCGGCACTTCCGAAGAAGAGATCCAGCAAATCGCACTGGCTTCGCGTGAGCATGTGGAAACCACGCACAAGATTGCGGCGGCGATTCTCAATATCCGGGACGGCATGCTGGCGACCGATACCGAGTTGCCGCGTGTGGCGGCATCAGCGATGGCCTTGTCGGAGCGGGCCGAGGTGGTGTACGACGCGATTGCCGAAAGCGGTGCCGATACGCAGCATGATCCGATCCGCATGATCGCGGCTGCTGCTGCGCAGCAGATCGGGCGCATGTTTGATGAGGCGATTGCGGCCGGCCGCATCACGCGCGAGGCGTTGTTTGATCGCCATTATCAACCGCTGCCGAATACCTCACCGCCCAAGCATACGACGCAATTCGATGCCTTTACCGATCGCGTTTTACCAGCGGTACAGGAAGCCATCCTGGAGGCCATGCCGCAACTGGCGTATGCCGGCGCCGTGGATGACAACGGTTATTTCCCGACCCATAACAAGAAATTTTCAAAGCCGTTGACCGGCAATTACGACGTCGATCTGGTCAATAACCGCACCAAGCGCATTTTCAATGACCGCACCGGCAAACGTTGCGGCGCCAATACCAAGCCGTTTTTGTTGCAGACCTACAAGCGCGATACCGGTGAAGTCATGCATGACTTGTCGGTGCCGATTTATGTCGGCGGCAAGCACTGGGGCGGCTTCCGGGTGGGTTACCGTTCCAGTTCGGCCGAGCAGGCGCCGCCGGCGCCGGTGCTCCCGGCCACGCCGCCGGCCGCAGGCAAGCCGGCGCTGCGGGTCGTCAAACGCGGCGAGGCGGGGCGGACACAGGTTGCTCATATTTCTACTGGAACATCTTGACCGGGTCAGGCTGGTTGATAGATTATGTGCGGTGGGGGTATCTGCCCGAGTTTGTATCGGGCAGCATGAGAAAAGGAAAATCAACTTGAAGCCAGCACCGCAGAATAAACTTGATTCTGTCAAAGAGTTCGATTTTACCAACCGGGACTTCGACCGGGTACGCGACCTGATCTATCGCCGGGCGGGAATTGCGCTAGCAGAAAGCAAGCAAGAAATGGTCTACAGCCGGCTGGCGCGCCGTTTGCGCGCAACCGGCATCGGCTCCTTCGTACAATACCTGGACGGTCTTGAGCGCGGCCATGATGCCGATGAGTGGGAAGCCTTTACCAATGCGCTGACCACCAATCTGACGTCATTCTTTCGCGAATCGCATCATTTCCCGATTCTTGCCGACTTCGTCAAGACGCTCAAAGAGCCCGCCACCATCTGGTGTTCCGCGGCATCTACCGGCGAGGAGCCGTACACGATCGCCATGACCGTATGCGAAGCCTATGGCACGCTGACGCCGCCGGTCCAGATCATCGCCACCGATATTGATACCAACGTGCTGGCAACCGGCGCCAATGGTGTCTATCCGCTGGAGCGCATCGACAAGTTGTCGCCCGAACGCATCAAGAAATTCTTTTTGCGCGGCAAAGGCAATCAGGAGGGCTATGTCCGCGTGCGGCCTGAATTGCGCAAGCTGGTGACCTTCAAGCAGCTCAATCTGCTGGCCGATGGCTGGCCGCTGAGTGGTCCATTCGACGTGATTTTCTGTCGCAATGTCATGATTTATTTCGATAAGCCGACGCAAAGCAAAATCCTGTCGCGGTTTGTGCCGCTGATGAAGCCGCATGCCTTGCTGTTTGCCGGCCACTCCGAAAACTTCCTGTATGTGTCGGATGCCTTGCGCTTGAAAGGCAAGACAGTCTACGAGTTGAGTGGCGCGTCACCGCGCAAGCCGGGGAAATAACCATGAGCCAGCAAGGACACGATCAGTTCGCCTCCAACGTCTACTACGACCGCACATTCGACTGCGACGCCGCCAAGATTTTGCCGGGCGAGTATTACTTCACGCACAAAGACATGATGATTGTCACGGTGCTCGGCTCTTGCGTGTCGGCCTGTATTCGCGACCGCGTCAATGGCATCGGCGGCATGAACCACTTCATGTTACCGGATGGCGGCAACGATGCCGACAGCCCGATTTCGGCTTCCATGCGGTACGGTACGTATGCGATGGAAATTCTGATCAATGACGTACTCAAGGCCGGCGCCCGCCGGGAAAACCTGGAAGCCAAGGTATTCGGCGGCGGCAATGTGCTGCGCGGCTTCATTGCGATCAATGTCGGCGAACGCAATGCGCAGTTTGTGCGCAGTTATCTGAAAGCGGAAAATATCCGCGTGGTGGCGGAAGATCTGAACGATATCTATCCGCGCAAGGTATATTTCTTCCCGCGCACCGGCAAGGTGCTGGTCAAGAAGCTGAAACAACTGCACAACAATACGCTGGTCAACCGCGAGCAGGATTACGCCAACAAGCTCACCACCAAGCCGGTGGGCGGCGCCGTCGATCTGTTCTGACGGTTTTGCTGCGGGTGATCTGCGGTTGATGTCATTTGTGCAATTTATCCGGCGCCATCAGGGGATGGCCGGAATGTCAGGGAAGTGTTTGTATGAAAATCAAAGTACTCGTTGTGGATGACTCTGCGCTGATCCGCAGCGTGATGAAGGAAATCATCGGCAGCCAGCCCGATATGGAGGTAGTGGGTGTCGCGCCTGATCCGATCATTGCGCGCGACATGATCAAGGCGACCAATCCCGACGTGCTGACACTGGATGTTGAAATGCCGCGCATGGATGGTCTGGATTTCCTGGAAAAGCTGATGCGGCTGCGGCCGATGCCGGTGGTGATGGTGTCGTCGCTGACCGAGCGCGGCTCTGAAATCACGTTGCGGGCACTGGAACTCGGTGCCGTCGATTTCGTGACCAAGCCCAAGATCTCGATCCAGAGCGGCATGCAGGAATATACCGAAATGATCGCCGATAAAATCCGGGGTGCCGCCAAGGCCAGCATCCGGCCGCGCGCGATTCCGAATCCCAACGCAGTCAAGGTGGCCGGCGAAGCGTTGCCGCAAATCCGCAATCCGCTGACCAGTAGTGAAAAGCTGATCATCATCGGTGCTTCTACCGGTGGCACCGAAGCCATCAAGGAATTCCTGATCCGCATGCCGTCGGACTGTCCCGGCATCCTGATCACGCAGCATATGCCGGAAGGATTTACGCGTTCTTTTGCGCAGCGGCTCGATAACCTGTGCAAGATCTCGGTCAGTGAAGCAGCGGGCAATGAGCGGATCTTGCCGGGCCATGCCTACATTGCGCCCGGTCATTCGCACCTCAAGCTGGTGCGCAGCGGCGCTAACTACATGACGCAGCTGGATCAGGGGCCGCCGGTGAACCGCCACCGGCCATCGGTCGATGTCCTGTTCAACTCCGCGGCGGTATGCGCCGGCAAGAATGCGGTCGGCGTCATCATGACCGGCATGGGCAAGGATGGCGCGCTGGGCATGCTGGAGATGCGCAAAGCCGGGGCTTACAATTTTGCACAAGACGAGGCGTCTTGCGTGGTGTTCGGCATGCCGCGCGAAGCGATTGCCGTCGGCGCTGCGCAAGAAGTGCTTGCATTGCAGGCCATGCCGGCGCGAGTATTGAGTTATCTGGCAGAACACGGCAGTCGCGCATTGCGGGTGTAATCCGCTCTGCGTCGTTGCCGGGGCAGGAGCGCAATGTCAGTGTTGCATGCATCAGAGAAGAATCAGCCGGATCGGGCTCAAGTTTGAGTGCGAGAGTGCCGATAAAGACAACAATCGTTTTTGAATCAATGGAGCTACAGGCATGGCTGATGCAAATATCAAATTTTTAGTTGTTGATGATTTTTCGACAATGCGCCGGATTGTGCGCAATCTGCTCAAGGAGCTGGGATATACCAACGTCGACGAGGCTGAAGACGGTGTGCAGGGCTTGCAAAAATTGCGTAGCGATAAATTTGATTTCGTAGTGTCGGACTGGAATATGCCGAACATGGACGGTTTGACAATGTTGCAGGAAATCCGCAAGGATCCGGCCTTGTCCAAGTTGCCGGTGTTGATGGTGACCGCCGAAGCCAAGAAGGAAAATATTGTGGCGGCGGCGCAGGCCGGTGCCAACGGTTATGTCGTCAAGCCATTTACCGCGGCGACACTCGACGAAAAACTCAGCAAGATTTTCGAGAAGATGAATGCCGGAGGGTGATGTGGCGACCGGGCATCAGGAAAATATAAATGCTGACGGCGCAGTGGCGCCGGCTTTGGGCGCGGAGCAGCAAGATCAGTTCCTGACCCGGATCGGGCACATGACGCGCAGCTTGCATGACAATTTGCGCGGTCTGGGCTTTGATCGTTTGCTGGAAAAGGCGGCCAGTGACATGCCGGACGCCCGCGACCGGCTTGAATATGTAGCGCAGATGACCGAGCAGGCAGCGCAGCGCGTGCTCAATGCGACTGAAATCGCCGGCCCGCTTCAGGACCGGATCAGTGATCAGGCCGCTGCGTTGGCGGCGGCCTGGACTGCCTTGAGCGAACAGCCGTTCGCCGAGGCCGACTATCGTGCCATGGCGATCCGCACCCAGGCGTATCTGGCGGCGACCCGGCAGGATGCGCATCAGACCAAGCAGCAGCTCATGGATATCATGATGGCGCAGGATTTCCAGGATCTGACCGGGCAGGTGATCAAGCGCGTGACCAAGGTGGCGCACGATATCGAAAGTCAATTGGTGCAATTGCTGGTGGATTACACGCCGCCGGAAGCGCGCCGCGAAGACAGCGGCTTGCTTAATGGGCCGCAAATCAACCCGGCCGGCAAGGATGTGATTGCCAATCAGAGTCAGGTTGACGACTTGCTGGAAAGTCTTGGTTTTTAGTTAACTGTCACTGACGATCCGCAGCGACTCGCCTCGGATTGCCCTCAGGTTGTCCTCTTGTTCTGACGGGAGGCTCCTCCAAGGCAGACTTCTGGTCTGTGTCCTGCCCCGAATTACGGGGCGTTTTCGCCCTTATTCCCCCGATGATGTCGAGCCCGACTCGCGAATAATCCTGTCTAATGCCCTCAAAATCCGTATTCATTCCGGGGCATTGAAATAATTGGGGGTCGGCGATGGCCGAAGACAGCGATCTGGAACGTACCGAGCAGCCCACGAGCAAACGCATTGAGCGTGCCCGTGAGGATGGTGACGTGCCGCGTTCGCGCGAGATGGCAACCTGCGTGCTGTTGCTGGTCGGCGGCAGCACCATCTGGATGTTCACCGGACCGCTGGTCACCAGCCTGAACCGGATCCTGGTGTCGGTGCTGACCTTCGAGCGCGAGCAGGCTTACGATCCGGCCTTGCTGTTTGCCAGCCTCAGCGGCCACTTTATCGAAATTGCCCAATCCCTGATTCCGATTGCGTTTCTGATGCTGCTGGCGGCAGTTGCTTCGCCGCTGATCCTGGGCGGCTGGCTGTTCAATACCAAAGGGCTGATGCCGAAGATCAGCCGCCTGAGTCCGATCAGTGGCGTGGCACGGATGTTTTCCCTCAACTCGCTGGTTGACCTTGGCAAGGCGATTGCCAAGACGCTGCTGGTCGGCACCATTGCCTGGATGGTCATGCGCAGCCATATCGAGGCGGTGCTCGGACTCGGCGTCGAATCACTCAAGACCAGCACCAGCCATGCCGCGCAACTGCTGTGGTCGAGTTTCATCACGATGGCATGCGCGCTGATCTTCATTGCCATCCTTGACGTTCCCTATCAGATCTGGAGTTATACCCGCAAGCTGAAGATGACGCGCCAGGACGTGAAGCAGGAAAACAAGGAATCCGAAGGCGATCCCCACATCAAGGGCAAGATTCGCGCGATGCAGCGGGCCATGGCGCGGCGGCGCATGATGTCCAACGTACCGACCGCCGATGTCGTGGTGACCAACCCGACCCACTATGCGGTGGCGCTCAAATATACCGAAGGTCGCATGGGCGCGCCGCAAGTGGTGGCCAAGGGCACCGGCGCGGTGGCCGCCAGAATTCGTGAAGTCGCGCTCGAAAACAAGGTGGCATTGCTGGAAGCGCCGCCGCTGGCGCGGGCCTTGCATTTTCATACCGAAATCGGTGAAGAAATCCCTGAATCGCTGTATACCGCCGTGGCCGAAGTGCTGGCTTATGTATTCCAGTTGCGTGCCTATAACAAGCAGGGCGGCGTGCGCCCGGGTACACCTGAAAACCTGAATGTGCCGAAGGAGCTGGATCCCTTGTACAAGAACAACGCCGCTGAACAACCCCGGGCCGCCTCATGAACAGTATGAAATTGCCTGCGTGGTTCCCGATTCAGCATTCCAGGGCGCTGGCAGCGCCGATCATCATCGTGATGATGCTGGCAATGATGATCTTGCCGCTGCCGTCGTTTGCGCTGGATGTGCTGTTCAGTTTCAACATTGCCTTGTCGATCATCGTCTTGCTGACCGCGCTGTACACCGTCAAGCCGCTGGATTTCGTGGCGTTTCCTGCGGTGCTGCTGGTCAGTACCATGCTGCGGCTGTCGCTCAACGTCGCCTCGACCCGGATCGTGCTGACCGAAGGGCATACCGGTCCGGACGCCGCCGGCAAGGTGATCGAAGCTTTCGGTCACTTCCTGATCGGCGGTAACTATACGGTCGGTATCGTGGTGTTCGTCATTTTGACCATCATCAACTTCACGGTGGTGACCAAGGGCGCCGGACGTATCGCTGAAGTCGGCGCGCGTTTTACGCTGGATGCGATGCCGGGCAAGCAGATGGCGATTGACGCCGATCTCAATGCCGGGCTGATTGGCGAGCCGGAAGCACGTGCGCGCCGCAAGGAAGTCGGGCAGGAAGCCGAATTCTACGGCGCCATGGATGGTGCCAGCAAATACGTACGCGGTGATGCGATTGCCGGCATCATCGTCACCATCGTCAATATCGTCGGCGGTCTGGTGGTGGGGATGGTGCAGCATGATCTGGCGTTCGACATGGCGCTCAAGAACTACACCTTGCTGGCCATTGGTGACGGCCTGGTGGCGCAGATTCCGTCGCTGATCATTTCGACTGCGGCCGGTGTGGTGGTATCGCGCGTGGCCAATGATCAGGACGTCGGCGGTCAGCTGATCAGCCAATTGTTTGCCAAGCCGCAGGTGTTGTACCTGACCGGCATGATTATTGGCGGCATGGGGATGATTCCCGGCATGCCGCACATTGCTTTCCTGCTGCTGGGCGCCTTGCTGGGCGGTTGCGGTTATGTGATCAGCAAACGCATTGAAAAGACCGTGCAAGAGGCCGCCGCGCCGCCGCCGCAGGCAGCCGCGCTGCCGGAGCCGGAAGAAGCGACCTGGCAAGACATCGTGCCGGTCGATACGCTGGGCCTGGAAGTCGGTTACCGCTTGATTCCGCTGGTCGACAAGGGGCAGGGCGGCGAACTGCTGCGGCGGATCAAGGGTATTCGCAAGAAATTCGCACAAGAAGTCGGCTTTCTGTCGCCGCCGGTGCACATTCGCGACAATCTCGAATTGAAACCGTCGGCTTACCGCATCTCGCTCAAGGGGGTCGAAGTGGGCAAGGGCGAAGCCAATTTCGGTCAGTATCTGGCGATCAATCCGGGGATGGTCACCGGGCCTTTGCCGGGGTTGATGACGACCGATCCGGCATTCGGTTTGCCGGCCATCTGGATCGACAGCAATTTGCGGGAGCAGGCGCAGACCATGGGCTATACCGTGGTGGATGCCGGTACCGTCGTGGCCACCCATCTGAACCATCTGATTACCAACCACGCGGCCGAATTGCTGGGACGGCAGGAAGTGCAGCAATTGCTGGATCATATCGCCAAGGACGCGCCGAAGCTGATCGAAGATCTGGTGCCCAAGCTGCTGCCGCTGGGTACGTTGCAAAAAGTGTTGCAAAACCTGTTGAGCGAAGGCGTGCATATCCGCGATATGCGCACCATTATCGAGACGCTGGCCGAACATGCGCCGCGCACGCAGGAACCGAATGAATTGACGGCCATTGTGCGTATCGCGCTCGGCCGCGCCATCGTGCAGCAGATTTTCCCGACCGAAGGTGAGTTGTCGGTGATGACGCTGGATGGCAAGCTGGAGCGTTTGCTGATGCAAGCGTTGCAAGCCAGTGGTCCGGATGGCGGCGGTATCGAGCCGGGGCTGGCCGATACGCTGGTGATGCAAACCGAGCAGGCCACGCGTCATCAGGAGCAATTGGGCCTGACCCCGGTATTGTTGGTGCCGGCACCGTTGCGTGCTTTGCTGGCGCGCTTCTTGCGACGGGCATTGCCTCAGTTGCGCGTGCTGTCTCACGCTGAAGTTCCTGATTCGAAAACGATTAAAGTTACCAGCCTAGTTGGAGGGCAAGCATGAACGTTAAAAAATTTATTGCGAATTCATCGCGTGAAGCGTGGCGTCAGGTTCGTGAGTCACTCGGTCCGGATGCGGTCATCCTCTCCAATCGCAATACCGAGGATGGGGTGGAAATTCTGGCGATGGCCAACGAGGATATGACCTCGCTGGTGGTGCCGGCGATGGCGCGCGAAGCGATGCCGCGACCGGCGCCGCGACGGCCATTGCCAACCGCGGCGGCCGTGCCGAATACTGCCGCGCGCCTGTTCCAGGCCCCGGTGCAGCAGGAAGTGCGGCCGGAGCCGGCAGCGGCAGAGCCTGCCGCCAATGTGGTGGAGGCGCGGGTCTGGCGCAACCGCAGTGGCGCCCAGCCCGGTGCGGTACCGTCGACCTCGGCCAGCAGCAGCCGTCAGCAAAGCATCATGGCTGAATTCGACGGCAAGGATTACGACGAAATTCTGTGCGATGTGATGACGGAAATCCGTTCCATGCGCGGGGTGCTGGAAACCCAGCTGGCAGAAATTTCCTGGGGCAGCACGCAAAAGCGGGAGCCGGTCAAGGCAGCGGTGATGAAGGAATTGCTGGCCGCCGGTTTCAGCGCCAGCCTGTCGCGTCTGATTACCGAAAATCTGCCGGCCAATGCCAAGACCGAGGATGGTTTGTTTTGGGTGAAGTCGGTATTGGCGCGCAACCTGATGACCATGGCCAATGAAAATGAATTGCTGGAAAAGGGCGGCGTGTATGCCCTGGTCGGCCCGACCGGCGTCGGCAAGACCACTACCACGGCCAAGCTGGCTGCGCGTTGCGTCATGCGTCATGGTCCCGGCAAGCTGGCGCTGATCACCACCGATGGCTATCGTATCGGCGGCTACGAACAATTGCGCATCTACGGCAAGATTCTCGGTGTCATGGTGCACTCGGTCAAGGATGAGTCCGATCTGCGCATCGCACTGGAAGAACTGAAGGGCAAGCATACCGTGCTGATCGATACCGCCGGCGTTGGCCAGCGCGATCAGATGGTGGCGGAACAGGCGGCCATGCTGTCCGGCGCCGGTACCGAAATCAAGCGCTTGCTGTGCCTCAACGCCACTGCCACGGGCGGTACGCTCAATGAAGTGGTGCACGCGTATTCCGGTGACGGCCTGGCCGGTTGCATCGTGACCAAGCTGGATGAGGCCGCCACCATCGGCAATGTGCTCGATGTGGTGATCCGTCAAAAGCTCAATCTGTATTACGTCGCCAACGGCCAGCGCGTGCCGGAAGATCTGCACGTGGCCAACAAGCTGTATCTGGCTGATCGTGCGTTCAAGCTCAAGCGCGAAACCGCGCCGTTTGAATTTCGTGACGCCGAATTGCCGGTAGTCGTCGGCCCAACCGCCACTGTCATGAATGACAAGGGCTTGAGGGAGGTGATCCTTGGCTAGTCATGAAGTAGATCAGGCAGAAGGATTGCGGCGCATGCTGGAGCGCCCGATTCCCAGGGTTTTCAGTTTTTTCTCGGTCTTGCCGGATGCGGAAAAAGGCGCCATGCTGGTCAATCTGGCGGCCTCGCTGGCAGTCAAGAGTAACAATGTGCTGCTGGTGGATGCCTGTGTTGCACCGTCCGGCGTGCTGTCGCGCTTTGGCGGTGTGGCGGTGGCAACCTTGCTCGATGTGGCGCGGCGCGAGCGCGATCTGTGCGATGCCGTGCGCATTGTGCCGGAAGGTTTTGCATTGGCGCGGCTGTCGCGCAAGGTGGTGCCGTCGGCTACGCATCCGCAGGCAGCCCGGCTGGCAGAGATTTTTGATTCGCTGACCACCGACTCCGACATCACGCTGGTGAGTGCCGAGCTGGGCGAGGAAGATTCGCTGGCGGTGCCGGCCATGGAAACCGGCGAGATCGTGATTCACGTGTCGACCAATCCGGGATCGATCAAGGCTGCCTACGTGTTGCTCAAGAATCTGAGTGACCGCCTTGGTCGCCGCCCGTTCGGCTTGTTGGTGACCGGCGGTTCCGAAGCCGAGGCACAGATGGTGTATGCCAACATGGCGCAGGCCGCCAGCCGCTATCTGGCGGCGCAATTGCATTTCATCGGTTCGGTGCCGGCCGACGATCATATCCGGCGGGCGACCGGACAAGGACGTACGGTACTGGAGGCATTTCCGCTGGCAGGGGCATCGATTGCATTCATGCGGCTGGCCAGCAAATTGCCGAATTTAACCAAAAGCACGTACGGTATGGCAACCGATGGTGCCAGTCTCGGAGTGTGACGTTTTATGTATAACGTCAACGGCAAGACGGACAAGAATGATTTGCTGACTCTGCACGCGCAGCTGGTCAAGAAGTTGGCGCATCAAATGAAAGCCAAGTTGCCGCCCAGTGTCGAAGTGGATGATCTGATTCAGGCCGGCATGATTGGTTTGCTGGATGCCATCAATCGCTATGAAGAAACGCATGGCGCGCAGTTTGAAACGTATGCCGTGCAACGGATTCGCGGCGCCATGCTGGATGAATTGCGCAGCAGCGACTGGCTGCCGCGCAGCATTCGCCAGAACGCGCGCAAGGTGGAAGAGGCGATTCACGTGCTGTTGCAGCAACTGGGCCGGCCGCCGCATGAAACCGAGGTGGCCGGGCAATTGAAGATGAGTCTGACCGAGTATCAGGACTTGCTGAGCGATTGCGGCGGTCATCAATTGATCTATTACGAAGACTTTCATGACGCCGATGGCGGTCATGAGCATTTTCTGGATCGCTATCAAACCGGGCAGCAAGGCGAAGACCCGTTGCAGAATCTGATCAATGGCGGTTTCCGCGAAGCGGTGGTGGAGTCGATCCGGGCTTTGCCCGAGCGCGAGAAGATTCTGATGGGTTTGTATTACGAGCAGGAAATGAACCTCAAGGAAATCGGCGCCGTCATGGGCGTGTCCGAGTCGCGCGTATGTCAGTTGCATAGCCAGGCGATTGCCCGCATGCGTTCCAATCTCAAAGAAAAGGCTTGGACCGGCGTCGCCTGAGGCGGCGCATGGGCCGGTTCCGCAGGCCCGGGTCTGCGCCACGCAGAAAATTCCGGACGGCACGCGTGCCCGCACAATGGCGGTGCCGTCATCAAATCGGATAATGTGGCTGCTGGCAGCCGGTGTGAGGCGGAAGGTTTTGCTTCAGGCGGTGCTTCGGTGCGGCGGGTGCAGTGCGATGGATATGGCAGGGTTGATGCTCAGACCACGCCAAGCCGGCGACCGGTGGTGGACATGCTGGACTGGCCGTCGGGACCGTAGAAGTTGCCGGTCTGACTCTTGCCTTGCAGGATTTGCAGGGCATTCTGATTGATCGACATTTGCTTGCCGATCAATACGCCATTGAGGCGGTTGAGTTCTCTTGCGGTTTGCGCCGACGCAAACAAGTCGTCCCAGATCTGTTTGTCCGTATCGCTGCCATTCTGGTCCAGCCAGGATTGCATGCCGCCTTCGCTGGCGTCGAAATTCAGTGCTGCGAGGGTGTGATGGCGTTGCTCGGCCAATGTTGCCATGGTGGCAATGATGGTGGCTTTTGCCGTGATCAGTTCCGCTATTTCTTCCGGCTGGCCGGCCGCCAATGCATCCTGCTCCTGTTGCAAGACGAGCACCAGGCGCTGGGTTGCCTGTTGTTCTTCGGTCAGGGTAAAGGCGGGAGTAGCGGTTGTCATGGCGGATTAACCTTTGCGCGAGCCGATCAGATCCTTGACGGTATCAAGCAGGCCGGAGGCAACTTTTTCCGGATCAACCTGAAATTCACCGTTGGCAATGGCGGCCTTGATGTCGGCGACTTTCTTGGCGTCGAAACTGCTGTTGCCGCTGACCTTGGTGCCCAGCGCCTGATATTGGGTGGACAACTGCACGCTGGACGAGGCCGGCGTGCTGGCACTTGGGGTATTGGCTTTGGCTGCGCCGGGTTTGTTCTGTGCCGAAGCCAGTTGTTCCGGCAATCCGGCGCCATTCTTGAGGGCGTCATTAACGTTCACGGCATCATCCTTGTCTGGTTGGGGCTGGTTCAGCACACCTGTCGCTAAGATTATCGGTCATTGCGACGCAAACTTTAATCTATTTATAGTTACTCTGGCGTAACTGTGAAAATCGCGGGCGCAACTTGACGATTCAATAATTGATTTCAAGGATGCCGCCGGCCTTGGCGATGCCGCTGACGACTTGTCCGGCCGGCGTTCTGGCCTGCGCCAGTTGTCCTTCGGTGGCATTGCTCATGGCGCGCGCTTCGGTACTGATCTGGAAGCCGGGGCCAATCGAAACGACCCGCACGGCCTGACCTTGCTGCACCACGCGCTGGCTGCGCAGAGTGTCTTGCCGCAGCGGCGTGCCCAGCGCCAGCGAAGTGGCGACGGTGCGGCCGATGGCTTGCGATTCTTCGGTAATGATGCCATTCGGCAAGGCCGACAGGTCGCCCCTGACCTTGCTGATGTCGTTGGGGCCGATGGTCTGGCCTTGCGCCAGCGGCGCCGAGGTCACGATGTATTCGGCGATCACCTGCACGGTAGCACGGACGTAAATCACCCACGGCGAGGGGGCGGTGCATTTGATGCCGATCGAGGTTTTGCCCCACAGGCGGCCGCCGTTGGGCATGAAGGCCTGAGGTGCGGCGCAGGCCGGCAGGATCAGACGCGGATCAACCGGGTCTACCGCGATGGTGACCGTGCCGGGCAGGCCGGTGGCTTGCACTTGCATGAAATCCTGGGCGGCTTGCTGCAAAGCCCCGAGATCCTGGCGTGGCGGTGTTGTTGATTGGGCAAGTGTTGGCTGTGCAAACAGGAGCGACAGCATGGCAAGTGCGGTAAGCAGTGATTTCATCGTGGAATCGTGTAGAGCTGGCTATAGCCGGAGGCGCGTTATCTTGCCAGCAATAGTACTGTCGATACGCGCGGGCAAAAGGAGGAACAAGGCATAGTTTTATCGCCTTCTCACTCAATCAAGATCGGGGCGGGGTCGTATGATCAACGGTATGTAAATCCGATTACCGGTGTAGCTGTTGCTCGAATTGCTACCCGAATTGTTATCACTTCGTGCTGCGGTTGGGTACGTCAGGAGGATGAGATGGCTGGAAAACTTGATGATTATCTGCGATTCAACGAAACCGCGCTGAACTTGCGCGCCCAGCGTCAGCAGGTGCTGGCATCGAACATCGCCAACGCCGACACGCCGAACTACAAGGCGCGCGACGTCGATTTCGGCAAGGCGCTGCAAGGGGCGATCGAAGGCCGCCAGGGCGGCCTGCCGCCGGTTGAGCTGGCCCGTACTTCCGGCGCGCACATCGCCGGCAAGAGCAGCGGCGATGCCGGTATCGGCGGCGCACCGCTGCTGTATCGCACGGTCACGCAGGGCAGTGTCGACGGCAATACGGTCGACATGGATGTCGAACGCAATCAATTCACCGACAACGCCGTGCGCTATGAAGCCGGTGTCACTGCCGTGAGCGCCCAGCTCAAAGGTTTGCTCAACGCTATTCAACCAGGGTAATCGTCATGTCCTTGTCCAATATTTTCAATGTTGCCGGTTCGGCCATGAGCGCGCAATCGCAGCGTCTCAATACCGTCGCCAGCAATATCGCCAACGCCGACAGCGCCACCAGCCCCAGCGGTCAGCCCTACAAGGCCAAGCAGGTGGTATTCAAGGCGATCCCGTTCGGCGATGTCGAATCGAGCGGTGTCAAGGTGGATCAGGTGGTCGAAGATCAGGCTCCGCCCAAGCTGGTCTATGACCCCAAGCACCCGATGGCGGACGCCAATGGCTATGTCGCCATGCCGAACGTCAATCCGGTGGAAGAAATGGTCAACATGATTTCGGCGTCGCGCTCTTACCAGACCAACGTCGAAACCATGAATACCGCCAAGAATCTGTTGATGAAGACGCTGACCATTGGTCAGTAATACCCGGATTTTCCTGTTATCCCCTGATATTTCCTGATACCCCTTATATCGCCGGCCAAGAAGAAAGAGCTTACTCATGACCACCGTATCCAACGACTTGTTGTCGACAATGAACCCGGCAACCTCAAGTTCGACAGGCAGTCTCAACGACAACAGCGCTGAAGCGATTCAGAATCGCTTTCTGAAATTGCTGACCGTGCAGATGAAGAATCAGGACCCGACCAATCCGATGGATAACTCGCAACTGACGTCGCAACTGGCGCAATTGTCGACGGTGCAGGGCATCTCGCAACTCAATTCGACGCTCGGTACGCTGATGTCGAGCCTGGCGGTGCAGCAACCGTTGCAGGCCGCCAGCATGATCCAGCGCAGCGTGCTGGCACCTGGCAACAGCGTGCAACTGACATCGAACACCACCAAGGCCGCTGACGGCACCGAAACCACTACCCAGAATGCAGTGTTCGGCGTGCAACTGGCCAGTGACAGCGCCAGCCTCAAGATCACCGTGCGCGACTCGACCGGCAAGGCTGTGCATCAGATCGATCTGGGCAAGCAAAGCGCCGGCACCTTGCCAGTCATCTGGGACGGTACCCAGGACGACGGCACCAAGGCGCCCAATGGCAGCTATACCTTTGACGTTGCCGCCGCCACTTCCGACGGCACCAAGGTCGATGCCACGCCGCTGGCATTCGGCACCGTGCTGAGCGTCACGTCGGGTGCCGACGGCGTCAGGCTCAACGTGTCCAATATCGGCACCATCAAAGTTTCGGACGTTGTCCAAATCCTCTAAGCCACCGACCCAATTCCGCACAAGGAGAATCACATGAGTTTTCAACAAGGACTGAGCGGCCTGAATGGCGCGGCGAAGAGTCTGGACACCATCGGCAACAACGTCGCCAATGCCAGCACGGTAGGTTTCAAGCAATCGCAGGCGCAGTTCGCCGACATGTACGCCAATTCGATGAACCGTTCCGGCAATTCGCCGGTCGGTATCGGCGTCGCCGTGGCCAATGTGCAGCAGGCATTCACCCAGGGTAATGTCACCACCACCAATAACCCGCTCGATATCGCGATCAATGGTGACGGCTTCTTCCGCATGCAGGGCAGCCTGACCGATGCGTCGCCGCTGTATGGTCGCAATGGCCAGTTCCAGCTCGACAAGAACGGCTACATCATCAATCCGAGCGAGCGCGGTGCTTATCTGACCGGCTGGCCCGGTACGGTGAACGGCGGCGATCCGGTGCCGCTGCAAATCGATACGTCGAACATTCCGGCGGTGTCGACGACCGGTGTCAAGACCAAGCTGAATCTGGATTCGCGTCCGCCGACCGTGCCGGTTGTCACGCCGTTCAGTGCCACCAATACGGCCAGCTACAGCGGCTCTACCGGCGTAACGGTCTATGACAGTCTGGGCAATACCTATAACGTTCAGACTTACTATGTCAAGAACACTGTCACGTCGACAGCAACCGACACCCAATGGGACGTATATGCGACCGTTGATGGCGCGCCGTATCCGGCGTTTGTGGCGCCAGCCACGCAAGCCCCTATCGGCGCGCTGCATTTCAACAGTTCGGGCGTGCTGGTGCCGGCCACTTCGGTCATTCCGCCGCTGACGCTGACGCCCAAGCTGGGCGCCTCTTTTACCGGTCCGATTGCAATGGACTACACCGGCACCACGCAAACCGGCGCCGCGTTCGCCCCGGTGGCGCAATCGCAGGACGGCATGTCGCCCGGCGTGCTGTCGAGCTTTGCCATCGGCAAGGACGGCAAGATCATCGGCAGTTATAGCAACGGCCAGACCAAGACACTGGGTCAGGTGTTGCTGGTCAATTTCGCCAATCCCAATGGTCTGCAACCGCTCGGCAATAACCTGTACACGGCTGGTCCGGATGCCGGTCAGCCGCTGGTCGGCGTGCCGACTACCGGTCAGTTCGGTTTGCTGCAGGCGCGCGCGGTGGAAGATTCCAACGTCGACCTGACCAGCGAACTGGTCAACATGATCGTGGCGCAGCGTATTTATCAGGCCAACTCGCAAACCATCAAGGTGCAGGACAGCGTGCTGCAGACCTTGGTCAGCCTGCGATAGTCATTGTGTGACGGGGGACGCGTATGGCGCTTGTGCCATACGCCAGCAAAGGGGAAATGATGGATCGCGTGATTTACACCGCAATGTCGGGCGCCAAGCACTCGATGGAGCAGCAGGCCAACGCCAGCAACAATCTGGCGAATGCCACCACGACCGGCTTCCGGGAGCAGCTCAATACGTTCCGTTCGGCGCCGGTTGTCGGCGAAGGATTGGCGACCCGTGCGTTTGTGGTCGATTCCACTGCCGGCACCAATTTCGCCGCCGGTCCGGTGCAGGACACCGGCCGTGCGCTCGACGTCGCGGTGCAAGGTCCGGGCTGGATTGCCGTGCAAACCGCCGATGGCGGCGAAGCGTATACCCGCAACGGCAGTTTCAGGCTCAGCGAAAACGGCATCCTGCAAACACAGCGCGGGCTCAATGTCGCCGGTGACGGCGGCCCGATCAGCATTCCGGCCGATGTCACGGTAGCGGTCGCGCCGGATGGCACGGTATCGGCGATTCCGACCAACGGTACGCCGAATGCGGTCAACATTCTGGGGCGCATCAAGCTGGTCAACCCCGACGAAAAATCGCTCAAGCGCGGTGATGACGGTCTGTTCCGCGTCACCGTCGGTGCCCAGGCACCGGCGGATGCCAACGTCAAGCTGATCGGCGGCGCGCTCGAAGGCAGCAATGTCAACGTGGTCGAAGCGATGGTCAACATGATCAATCTGTCGCGTCAGTTCGAACTGAATATGAAAGTCGTGCAAACCGCCGAGAGCGATGCCACCAAGGCAACGCAGTTGCTGTCGGTCGGTTGATCGCATTGAATGCGCAGCCTGAATTCAGGCTGCCAACAGGATTACTGGAGAAAATATGATTCGTTCCTTGTGGATTTCCAAAACCGGTCTGGACGCGCAACAAACGCAGCTGGATGTGATTTCCAATAACCTGGCCAACGTCAGCACCAACGGCTTCAAGCGCTCGCGCGCGGTATTCGAGGATCTGCTGTACCAGACCGTGCGTCAGCCTGGCGCGCAGTCGTCGCAGCAAACGCAATTGCCATCCGGTCTGCAACTGGGTACCGGTGTGCGTCCGGTGGCAACCGAGCGCATCTTCACGCAGGGTAACGTCAATCAGACCAGCAATGACAAGGATGTGGCGATTCAGGGCGCCGGCTTTTTCCAGGTATTGATGCCGGACGGCACCTCGGCCTACACGCGCGACGGCGCGTTTCAAACGGACAGCCAGGGCCAGCTGGTGACGTCCAGCGGTTATGTGGTGCAGCCGCCGATCACCGTGCCGGCCAATGCCACCAAGCTGACCGTGGGACGTGACGGTACGGTCTCGATCACGCAACCGGGCACGGCTGCCAATACCCAGATCGGTACCTTGCAGGTATCGACGTTCATCAATCCGGCCGGCCTCGAAAGCCGCGGCGAGAATCTGTACGTGGAAACTGCCGCCTCCGGCACGCCGAATCCGAATACGCCGGGGACCAATGGCGCCGGCGCCTTGTGGCAAGGCTATGTCGAAACCTCGAACGTGAACGTGGTGGAAGAACTGGTCAACATGATCCAGACCCAGCGCGCGTATGAAATCAACAGCAAGGCAATTACGACATCGGATCAGATGCTGGCCAAGCTGTCGCAGTTGTAATGCGTTTTGTTGAATTGGGTGAGGCAAAAATGAAAAGTCTGTTGCAACTTGCCGCCATCGTCGCAGCAGTTTTCCTCGCCGGGTGCAGTACGGTCCCGGAATCGATTGTCACCGCGCCGCTGACGGCCAAGCCGCAGCCGGCGTCCTATCCGCCGCCGACCAGTGGTGCGATTTTCCAGTCGGCGGCTTACCGGCCGTTGCTGGAAGATCGTCGCGCGCGTCTGGTGGGCGATACGCTGACGATCATCATCAATGAAAAGACCAGCGCCGGCAAGGCGGCGGGCAGTTCCTCGAGCAAGACCGGCAGCGCCAGCGCCGTGGCGCCGACCATCTTTGGCTTCAAGGTCAATGAATTGTCGGGCAGCGGTGGCAGCACCAGCAAGTTCGATGAAAAGGGTGCCATCACTTCCAGCAACAACTTTACCGGCACCATCGGCGTGACCGTGATTGAAGTACTGCCCAACGGCAATATGGTGGTCAGTGGCGAAAAGCAGGTGGCATTGGACAAGGGGGTTGAATACGTGCGCTTTTCCGGCACCGTCAGCCCCGACAACATCGTCACCGGCAATACCGTGTCTTCCACACTGGTGGCTGATGCCAAGGTGGAGTACCGCACCAATACCCGACTCGACATGGCAGAATTCATGTCATCCCTGGGACGCTTTTTCTTCAGCGTGTCACCGTTTTAAGCAGGGCATGACCACATGAATATAAGTAAATTTTCCTTGTTGCGCACCACGGGCCGGATTTCGGTCTTGCTGGCATTGTCGGCCTTGTGCTGGAGCAATGTCAGTCATGCGGAGCGCCTCCGGGACCTGGCCAGCATTCAGGGCGTGCGCGCCAACCAACTGGTCGGCTACGGGCTGGCGGTCGGTCTCGACGGCAGCGGTGACCAGACCACGCAAACACCGTTTACGGTACAGAGCGTGGTCAGCATGTTGCAGCAACTGGGCGTCAATCTGCCCAGCACCACCACCAGCAACATGCAATTGAAAAACGTGGCGGCCGTGATGGTGACCACCTCGCTGCCGGCGTTTGCGCAACCGGGGCAGACGCTGGATGTCACGGTGTCCTCCATCGGTAACGCCAAAAGCTTGCGCGGCGGTACCTTGCTGATGGCGCCGCTCAAAGGCGCCGATGGCCAGATTTATGCGATTGCCCAAGGCAACGTGGTGGTCGGCGGTGCCGGCGCCTCGGCTGCCGGCAGCAGCGCCACCATCAATCATTTGAGTGTCGGCCGCATTTCGGGTGGCGCCACGGTGGAACGTGCCGTGCCGTCGGTGCTGGGACAGGGTGACATTATCAGCCTCGAACTCAACGATACCGATTTTTCCACCGCCAGCCGGGTGGTTGAAGCCGTCAACAAACGCTTCGGCTCCGATACCGCCATGGCGCAAGATGGCCGGGTGATCCGGGTGCGGGCACCGATCGGCAGTAGCGACCGGGTGTCGTTCCTCGGTGCGCTGGAAAGCATTGACGTGGTGCCGGCCAAACTGCCGGCCAAGGTGATTCTGAATGCGCGTACCGGTTCGGTGGTCATGAACCAGACCGTGACCCTCGACTCGTGCGCGGTGTCGCACGGCAATCTGTCGGTCGTGATCAATGCCGACAACAGCATCAGTCAGCCGGGCGCATTGTCGGGCGGACAAACCGCCGCCAATCAGAATGCCCAGATATCGATCAACAAGGAGCCCGGCAAGGTGATGTTGCTCAAGGGCGGAGCGTCGCTGGCGGACGTGGTCAAGGCGCTCAATGCAATTGGCGCTTCACCGCAGGATTTGCTGGCCATCTTGCAGGCGATGAAAGCCGCCGGCTCATTACGCGCAGAACTGGAAGTCATCTAAGATGATCAATAACCCCCTCAACAGCAGCGTCAGCAATGCGGCCGATGGTCTGGCCATTGATGCCAACAGCATCAATGGTTTGCGCAGTTCGGCCAAGCAGAATTCGCCGGAAGCGTTGAAGGGGGCAGCCAAGCAATTCGAAGCCATGTTCCTGAACATGGTCATGAAAAGCATGCGCGATGCGACGCCGCAGGATGGTCCGTTCGACAATCAGCAAACCAAGATGTTTACCAGCATGCTGGACCAGCAGATGAGCCAGAATCTGGCGCAGCGTGGCGTCGGTCTGGCTGATGTGCTGATCCGGCAGTTGTCGAACAGCCTGACCAAACCGCCCGGCGTGCAGGATGAGGATGGCATGCCATTGCCGATTCCGCTGGCCAACGGCTTGCTCAACGATGCCGACAAGGCGAGGCTGGTACAGCAGGGGATCGGCAGTGCCACTGACGACGCACAGTCGCGGGACAAGCGGCGCGCGCCGCGGCCGGCCCATGTCGAGGCCTTCCAGCAGCGTCTGCAGGCCGAGGCCGATGAGGCCAGCAAGGTGACCGGGATTCCGGCCAAGTTCATGCTGGCGCAGGCGGCACTGGAAACCGGCTGGGGCAAGAAACAGATCCGCACCCGGGATGGGTCCAACAGCCACAATCTGTTCGGCATCAAGGCCACCGGCAACTGGACCGGCAAAGTTGTCGAGGCGACCACGATTGAATATATCAATGGCGTGCCGCAACGCCGGGTCGAGAAATTCCGTGCCTACGATTCGTATGCCGACGCCTTCCGCGACTATGGCAACTTGCTGCGCAGCAATCCGCGCTACGAAAAAGTGCTGGCCAATGCCCAGGACGTACATGGCTTTGCGTATGGGTTGCAGCGCGCCGGCTACGCTACCGACCCGCATTACGCCGAGAAACTTTCCCGCATCATCCGGCAATCGCTGGCCTGAATCCGGTCTCCGGGCCGGGCGCTGCATGCAGTGCTAAAGTTTTGCCGCGATGTGCCGATGACACAGGTATTCCGTTAGAGAAAATATAGTATGGCGACCAATATCTTCAGTATCGGGCAGAGTGCACTTGCAGCCGCTCAGGCAGCGCAAGCCACTACCAGCCACAATATTTCGAACGCAACTACGCCGGGCTATAACCGTCAGGTAGTCGTGCAAAGCACGGCCGGCGGCATCAACTACGGTTACGGTTTCGTCGGCCAAGGTACCCAGGTCGCAGAAATCAAGCGCGTCTACAACGATTTCCTGAATACGCAATTGCTGGCGTCGCAGACTTCGGCCAGTTCGCTCAATTCGTATTACGCCCAGATCAGTCAGCTCGACAATCTGGTGGCCGATACTTCGGCCGGCCTGTCGCCGGCATTGCAAAGCTTTTTCAAGGCGACCCAGAATCTGGCATCGACCCCGAACAACGATGGCGCCCGGCAGGCCGTATTGTCGGCCGCGCAGTCACTGTCGGCACGTTTTCAGAGCCTGAATGACCAGATGGCGGAAAGCCGCACCGCGGTCAACAGCCAGATCACTTCGAATGTGACGGCCATCAATTCCTATGCCGCGCAACTGGTGGAACTGAACAATGCGATTCTCAAGGTGCAGGGCGGCAGCGGCGGCAATGCGCCGAACGACTTGCTGGATCAGCGCGATCAGGTCATCGCCAATCTGAACAAGATCGTCAAGGTCACCACCTTGCCGCAGGACAATGGTTCGCTGAGCGTGTTTATCGGCACCGGCCAGCCGCTGGTACTGGGCAATCAGGCCACCACACTGGTGACAACGCCGGCTGCCGACGATCCGACCCGTCTGCAAGTGTCGTATCAGGCCAATGGCAATAATGTATTGATTCCCGACGGCAGCTTTGCCGGCGGTGCACTCGGCGGCATCATGAGCTATCGCAGCGAAACACTGGACGTGGCGCAAAATACGCTGGGACGCGTGGCGATTGCGCTGGCCAACAGCTTCAATGCGCAGCACAAGCTGGGGCAGGATCAGAACGGCGATATCGGCACCGACTTTTTCAAGATCGGTTCGCCGATCGTCAATAGCAGCACCAGCAATTCGGCAGCAGCAACGGTGACGGCTACCATCACAGATGCCAGCAAGCTGACGACCAGCGATTACCGTCTTGATTACGACGGCAGCAAATATACGTTCACGCGCCTGTCGGATAACAGCAAGACCGTGGTTGATCCGCTGGCAACGCCGGCCGGCACGTTCCCGGTCGTGCTTGATGGCGTGACCTATTCGTCGCCGACCATGAACGCCAATGACAGTTTCCTGATCAAGCCAACCGTCAACGGCGCTGCCTCGATTGGTGTGGCGATTACCAATACGCAGAAAATCGCGGCCGGTTCGCCCATCCTGACATCGACCAACGCCGTGACCACGATGGGCGCATCGACCACCGGTACCGGTACCGGCGTCGTGAGTGCCGCCACCCTCGACAAGGCCGCCTTTCTGGCTGCGGGCAGCCCGAATCAAACGTATACCTATGCTACCGGCACGCCCAATACCTTGGCACTGACGCCTCCCGCCAGCGTCAATGTCACCGGAACGGATGGTGTCACGACCACTTATGCCGCCGGTGTGCCGGTGCCATATTCGGCCGGTGCCACGATTTCCAGCGGCGGTGTCAGCTTCATCCTTGGCGGTGCGCCAGCCAACGGCGACACCTTCAAGTTTGCGCCGGTACCTGCCAACAACGGTACTGCCACCATCAGCCCGGGATCAATCGATTCCACTTATACGCCGATGGCACCGGGCAGCAAGATCGGCTTCACCTTCGACAGCGCCAGCGGCTCGTTTGCCATGTCGCCGGCAGCAGCGGTCAGCATCAAGCATGCTGACGGCAGCACCACGACGGCGGCATCGGGTTCGCCGGTTCCTTACGTTGCCGGTGACACTTATACGGTGTCGGGCGTCACGTTCACACTGACCGGCCAACCGGCCAACGGCGACCAGTTCTTTGTCGGTCCGAATACCAACGGTGTCAATGACAACCGCAATGCGCAGGCGCTGAATGCCTTGCAGACCGCCAATACGGTTGGCAATACCTCGTTCCAGGGATCGTATTCGCAACTGGTCAGCATGATCGGTAACAAGACCAATGAAATCTCGGTCACCAACAAGGCGGAAAACGCACGCTTGCAGGCGATCACACTGGAGCAGCAATCCGAATCCGGCGTCAATCAGGATGAAGAACTGGCCAACATGATCAAGAATCAATTGCAGTACCAGGCTGCATCGAAAGTGATTCAGGCCGCCAGCGACATGCTCAACACCTTGTTGGCGCTCCGCTAGTCCAGAGAATTGAAGGAAGAATAAAATGCGTATCAGCACCAATATGTTGTATCAGTTGAGCAATAACGATTTGACCAGCATGCAAGGGTCACTCATCAAATTGCAACAGCAGATCGATGCTCAGCAACGCGTGCTGACGCCGTCCGACGACCCGGTAGCGGCGGCACGCGCGCTGGACGTGACGCAATCGCAGGTGATGAATGCGCAGTATCAGACCAACCGCAACAATGCGGATGCGTCGCTGTCGCAAGTCAATAACACGCTGGAAAGCATGACTGCCATGCTGACCAAGATCAAATCGAACGTGATTTCAGCCGGCAATGCCTCATTCAGCAATGCCGAGCGCGCCAACATGGCGACCGAACTGCAAGGCAATCTCAAGGAAATCCTGGGTTACGCCAATGCGACCGATGCGCTGGGCAATTACCTGTTTTCGGGTTTCAAGAGCACTACTCAGCCGTTTACTACCGATCCTTCCGGCGCGATTGTCTACAACGGTGATCAGGGCCAGCAAACGTTGCAGGTCGATTCGACCCGGCAAATGGAAATCAGCGCTTCCGGTCAGACCGTGTTCCAGGGTAACGGACAAGATACCTTCAAGACCATCCAGAACCTGATCAATACCCTGGCAGTGCCGGTCACGGAAGCCGCCAATAACGCCGACAATGCGGCAGCGTTGTCGTTTGTCTACCCGGCCGGCAGCGGCCAGACGCCGATTGCTGCCTACAAGACCGCACAAGCCAATCTGGATGCGGCATCGCCGACCGATCCGAATTACGGCACCTTGTTCACGCAGGCCGCGCAAGCCAAGCTCGGCGCCGATGCCGCCAATGCCGCCCGGACTCCGATTCCTGGCAGCCAGGCGGCACTGGTCAAGGCGCTCGGCCAGATCGGCACCAGTCTGGATACGCAAATGAATAATATCGGTGCGGTCAAGGCATCGGTGGGCGCACGTCAAACCGAAATCGATAACCTCAACGATTCCGGTGCTGCCAAGAATGTGATGTACACGGATACCACCAACAATTTGTTGGGGCGTACTCCTGGCGACCTGACCGCGATGATCAGCCAGCTGGCGCTGCAACAGACTTTCCTGCAGGCAGCACAAAAGACCTTCGTGTCCACCAGCAGCCTGTCGCTGCTGAACTATCTGAAATAATCATTTGGCGCCTGCTGCGAGCGGCAAGCTCGCAGCAGGTCGCGCCTCATGGTGCGGCGACACTCGTCGTTGCAGTCTGCATATCCCCACCCAATGCCTGATACAAGGTGACTTGATTTTTCAAGGCATCGAGGCGGTTCTGCGCCAGCGTGATTTCTGCGGTGCGGCGTTTTTCCTGCGCATCGAGCCAGGATTTCAACGCTACGGAGCCGCTGCGGTAACGCAACTCATACAAACGCTCAGCCGCTTGCGCCGCTTGCAGATTGCGTTCCAGCAACACGGTCTGGTCGGCATACTGGCGGCGTGCCGACAAGGCGTTTTCGACATCACCAAATGCGGAATACAGCGTGCTGCGGAAATTGACCACGGCCAGTTCATAGTCGGCCTGTGACACCTTGATGTTCAATTGCATCTGATTCCATTGCAGGAACGGCAGCACCAGACCGGCACCGAGCGTCGCAATCGGGTTTTGCAATACATCCCGCAAGGCATTGCTGCTGCCGCCGGCGGCGGCCGTCAGCGTCAGGGTCGGATAGTAACTGGCACGCGTGGCATCGACGGTCGCCAGCGATCCGCGCAGCCGCAATTCGGCGGCGCGCAGGTCGGGACGACGGCTCAGCAATTGAGTCGGCATGCCGGCCTGTAACGGCGGCAGCGGCCGGGCAGGCAAGGTCGCCGGTATCGCATAGCCTTGGCCGGGAGGATTATCGAATAACAGTGCCAGTGCATTGGCAGTTTCCACCTGTTGCCGCAGCAGATCGGTGCGGCTGGCTTGTTGCGCGGCCAGATTCTGTTCCGCTTCCAGCATCTCCAGCGACGACACGGCGCCGGCCTGATATTGCACTCTTACCAGTTCTTGCGTTTTCTCGGCATACGCAATGCTTTGACTGCTGAGCGCCAGCCGCTGATTCAGATAAGCGCTTTGCCAGTAAAGATTGGCGGTGGTGCCGATCAGGGTCAGGGCAGTGCTTTCCCGGTCTTCAATGGTTGCTTGCGCTTCCCATTTTTTTGCATCGTACTGACTGCCCAGGCGGCCCCACAAGTCGGCTTCGTAACTGAGCGAGATGTTGGCCGAACTGGTGTTGTAGGCATTCGGACTGCCGCGCAAATTGCGGTTGTTGTTGGTGCCGATACTGGCGCTCAGCACCGGCCATTGCTGATCCGCAGCCAAGCCGGCGCTGAGCTGGGCGCGCCGGACCTTGATGCTGGCGGCGGCCAGATTATTGTTGCGTCGTAACGCTTCATCGATCAGATGATCGAGCTGGCTGTCGCCAAACCGGCGCCACCACTGATCCGCCGGCAAGCCGTCGCCAGCCGGGGTATCTTGTTGCCAATGGCTTGGCACGGTCGTGGCCGGCGTCACATACGATGTATGCAGCAATGCCCCGCAGCCGGATAACAGGATCATGGCCGACAGCGCGGCGAGCAGTGCGGGGCGGGTAGAAAGTAAGGTCATTTTTTTCATTATTCTCGGGCCAGGGCATCGACCGGATCGAGCCGGGCTGCGTTGCGTGCCGGCAGAAAACCGAAGATCACGCCGATCAGCGTCGAGCAGGCAAATGCGGTCACGATGGAGGTCGTCGAATACACCATGCTGAAGCTGCTGACCAGACTTGAAAACAGCACGCCGATGCCGAGCGCCAGCAACACCCCGAGCATGCCGCCGGTCAGACAGACCAGAATCGCCTCGATCAGAAACTGTTGCAGGATATCGCTCTGGCGTGCGCCAACTGCCATGCGTACGCCGATTTCACGGGTGCGTTCGGTGACCGATACCAGCATGATATTCATGACGCCGATACCGCCGACGATCAGCGAAATCACGGCAATCATCGATACCAGCAAGGTCAGCGTGGCAGTAGTTTTTTCGATGGTCTGACGGATGCTGTCGGTATTGAAGACATAGAAATCCTTGGTGCGATGGCGCAGCGTCAGCAGCTTGATGATGCCTTGTTCGGCGGCGCTGCTCGATACCTTGTCGCTGATGCGCACCGTCAGCGATTGCAGATAGTTCTGACCCAGCATGCGGCTCATGGCCGTGGTGTAGGGCACCCACACGCGCAGGCTGTCATTGTTGCCGAAGCCGCTTTCCTGTTTCCTGGCCACGCCGATCACACGACAGGGCACGCTGCCGAGCAAGATCACCGCACCAATCGGATTGACGTCATCGGCAAACAGTTTCTTGCGCGTGTTGGCGTCGATGACGACGTCTTGCAATCGTTGCCGCACGCTGTCGCGGTTGAAGCTCTGGCCTTCGGCCATGGTCATGCCGCGCACCCGGAAATATTGTTCGCCGACGCCGTTGATCTGGGCATTGATCGAGACGTTGCGATAACGTACCGAAGAGGCGGTGACGACACTGGGCGTGACGCTGTCGACATAATTTTGCTGCGCCAGGGCATCGGCATCGGCCGGCACCAGGGTGCGTATGGCAGCCGCTTTCATGTCGCCGAAGTCGCTGCCCGGAAAGACATCAATCGTATTGGTGCCCATCGAGCTGATGTCTTGCAGAATGCGTTCGCGCGAGCCGGCACCGAGCGCCACCACCGACACCACCGAGGCAATGCCGATGATGATGCCGAGCATGGTCAGAAAGGTCCGCAGCCGGTGCGCGTTCATTGCCAGCAAGGACATGCGGAACGCTTCCCTGAGCCGGTCCAGGGCGGCGCCGATGCGTGGCCCGGACGCTGCCTGCGGCTTGCTGCGTGGGACCGGCGCGGCGCTGGCGTCGCGCACATTGTCGGCGATGATTTCGCCATCGCGGATTTCGATGATGCGGCGTGCGTGTTCGGCCACCTGCATGTCATGCGTGACGATGATGATGGTGTGGCCGTCGGCGTTCAGCTCTTTGAGGATATTGATGACTTCGTGGCCGCTGTGGGTATCGAGGGCGCCGGTCGGTTCATCGGCCAGAATCACTTCGCCGCCGTTCATCAGGGCGCGCGCGATACTGACGCGTTGTTGCTGGCCGCCGGACAATTGCCCGGGCCGGTGGTGCATGCGCTCGCTCAGACCCAGGCGTTGCAGCAGGGCGCTGGCGCGGGCATGGCGTGCAGCACCGGTGACGCCGGCATAGATCGCCGGTATTTCCACATTGCCCAGCGCACTGAGGTCCGACAGCAGGTGATAGCGCTGAAAGATGAAGCCGAAATGCTCCCGCCGCAATTGGGCCAGCTCATCGGCATCCAGTTTGCCGGTTTCCCGGCCGGCCACGTGATAGGTGCCGGCGCTCGGTTTGTCGAGGCAGCCGAGGATGTTCATCAGCGTCGATTTGCCCGAGCCTGACGCACCCACAATCGCCACCATCTCACCGGCATCAATGCGCAGGTTGATATTGTTGAGTACCGTCAGGGTCTGGTCGCCGGCCGGAAATTCCCGGCGCAGATCTTTCAGTTCCAGCAAAGGAGTCGTCATGCGCGGCCCGCTTACATCGCCGGCGGCGGACCGCGGTGGGTATTCTGATCGGCGCTGCCGTCAGCGTCGCCAATGATGACTTTTTCGCCGGCCTTGAGGCCTTCCAGTATCTGCACGCTGGCATTGGTGTTGATGCCGGCCCGTACTTTGCGCTTGCTGACCTGGCCCTTGGCGTCGACCACGCTGACCTCATACTGGCCGTCGGCACCGCGCGTGCCGAGGGCGGTGGACGGAATCACGACGGCATTTTTGGCTGCGCTCAGGATGATGTGCACTTGCGCCGTCATTGAAATGCGCAGCTTGCCTTCCGGGTTGGGGACGTCGAGCTGGCCGTTGTAATAAATTGCCGTGGCGGTGACCGAGCTGGCTGCGGTGGAGGCCGCGGTGTCATCCTGCAGGATCGAGTCGGGCGCCGGTTCCACTGCCCGCAAGGTGCTCTCATACCGTTTGTCCGGTTCGCCGAGAATGGTGAACCAGACCTTCTGGCCGGCATGCACGCGGGTCACATCGGCTTCCGAAATCTGTGCCTTGACGGTGACGGTATCCATACGCGCCAGTTTGATGATGGTCGGTGTACTTTGATTGGCGTTGACGGTCTGGCCTTCCTGTGTGACCACCGCGACCACCACGCCATCCATCGGCGCCGTGATTTTGGTGTAGCTGAGGTTGAGGCGGGCCGTGTCGGCCGAAATCATGGCCTTGTCGATCTGGGTCTTGAGCGCGGCGATATCGGCGCTGGTGGTGTTGAGGGTGGCCTCGGCCGTTTCAAAGTTTTCGCGCGAACTGGCGTCCTGCGACAGCATTTGCTGCTGGCGCTGGTAGGCCAGCGTGGCTTGTTTCAGCGTGGCTTCCTTGGCGCGCAGCTGGGCGCGGATATTGTCGAGTTCGGCGGCGGCGGTCTTGAGTGCATTTTCTTGCGCCAGGGCGTCGATTTCAGCAATCAGCTGGCCTTTTTTGACGGTATCGCCGAGCGCCACCTTGAGCGACTTGACCTGACCCGAAGCCTGGGCGCCGACACTGACTTGCTTGAATGCCTTGACGGTGCCGCTGGCCAGCACGGTATCTTCAATATCGGTAGTGGCAGCAGTGGCGGTCAGATAGGTCGGGGCCGGCGGCGACGTGAAGAATTTGACCTTGATGACGACAATGACGGCGATGAGGGCAAGAGCGGCGACGCTGTATTTGGTAGTTTTGGATACGTTCATGCGAAAAGGTTGTGACATGACATCATGTCTGGTCCTGAAAGATGTTCGAGAGTGTGCCCCGTAATCAGCAGTGCACATTGTAAAGCCGGGCAAAGTATTTGTAAGCCCGGTGTAAATGCAAGTGGCTGGTTGGATGACGAGGCTGCCGGATGGTTCCGGGCTGGCGTTTCAGCGTACCGGAACAGGCGGAACAGCACCCAGAAGTCGAATCATTTCTATCGATTGACTCATGAAATTCTGCATCGGCGTGACGATATAAGGCAGCGTAATGGCGATCAGCACAAAGCCGGTCAGCAGCGTAATGGGAAAGCCGATGCCGAATAAATTCAATTGCGGCGCGGCGCGGGTCAGAATGCCCAATGCCATGTTGGTGATCAGCAATGCCACCAGAATCGGCAATGACAATTGCAAGCCCATGCTGAATACGCGTGACCCCCACAGTGCCAGTTGATGAAAGCCTTCGGCGGTGATCGGCACGGCACTGATCGGCAGGGTATTGAAGCTGTCGGCCAGCACCGACAGCAGAATCAGATGACCGTTGATGCTCAGGAACACCATGGTGGCCAGCAAGGAAAACATCTGGCTGATGGCCGAGGTGCGGCCTTGCGTTTGCGGATCGAAGAAAATGGCGAAGCCCAGACCCATGGTCATGCTGACCAGTTCGCCGGACATTTCTACGGCGGCGAACACGATGCGCATGGCAAATCCCATCGACAGACCGATCAGCAACTGCTGCGCCAGAATCAGCATGCCGCCGCTGGACATCGGGTCGAGTGCCGCCGGCAACGGTACATTGGGTGCGATGACGGTGGCGATCATGACGCCCAGCACTACCTTGACCAGCAGCGGTACGCTGGCGCTGCTGAACGGCGGTGCAATCGCCAGCAAGCCCAGTACCCGCGTCAGCGGCCAGATAAAGGAAGCAACCCAGACATAGAGCTGGGCGCTGGTGACCGAAATCATGCGTGATGCAGATCACGAGGGGTTGCGCGCCGGCGTGACAAGCTTATTGCACCATCGCCGGAATGCCGCTGAACATCAGTCGCATGTAGTCGACCATGATGCCCAGCATCCACGGGCCGGCGATGATGAGCGCAAGAAAGACGCCGACCAGTTTCGGAATGAACGACAGCGTGGCTTCGTTGATTTGCGTGGCGGCCTGGAAAATACTGACCATCAAACCGATGAACAGCGCCGTCAGCAGCATTGGCGCGGCAATCATCAGCGTCACTTCCATGGCGTGACGGCCCAGTGTCATTACGCTTTCAGGTGTCATGGGGAGCCCTAATAAAAACTTTGTGCCAGCGAGCCGATCAGCAACTGCCAGCCATCGACCAGCACGAACAACATCAGCTTGAACGGCAGTGAGACGATGGCGGGGGACATCATCATCATCCCCATCGACATCAGGATACTGGCGACCACCATATCGATGATCAGGAATGGAATGAACACCGCAAAGCTGATCTGAAACGCGGTCTTCAGTTCACTGGTGACGAACGCCGGAATCAGCAGGCGCAGCGGTACATCTTCCGGGCCTTGCAGATCGGGACTGTTGGACAGTTTGACGTACAGCGCCAGATCGGCTTGCCGGGTTTGCTTGAGCATGAACTCCTTGAGCGGACCCGAACCCTTTTCCATCGCATCGAGAATCGAAATCTTGTTTTCCGAAAACGGCTGATAGGCTTCGACATAGATCTTGTCGAATACCGGTCCCATGACGAAAAATGTCAGGAACAGCGACAGTCCCACGATCACCTGGGTCGGCGGTGCCGACTGCGTACCGAGTGCCTGTCGCAGCAGCGACAGCACAATCACGATGCGGGTGAAGCTGGTCATCATCAGCAATGCGGCCGGAATGAACGACAGCGACGTCAGCAGAATCAGCGTTTGCAGGCTCAGATTGTAGGTCTGGCCGCCGCCCGGAGCGGGGGTGCTGGTCAGCGCCGGCAAACCTTGCTGGGCCGCTGCTGCCAGCGGCAGGCATAGCAGTACCAGCGACAGCAGGCCGCGCCAGCGGCGCGCTGCTGCCGGGGAAGAAAGTGATTTAATTACCGCCATTGCGTTTTTCGATAGTCTGTTTCAGCCACGCAGAGAAATTGCCGGCGTGGGCGTGGGCGCTGCCTGCTGCCGGCGTGTGTTCCTGACGTGGCATGGTGGCCAGTGTGTTGACGCGGCCGGGAGCGACGCCGACCACAATCCATTGATCGGCGACTTCGATCACCATGACCCGTTCGCGTGAGCCGACGCTGACGCCGCCGATGATTTTGGCGACCGCATTGCTGCTGCCGCCCGGTGTCAGGCCGCTGCGCTTGAACAGCCAGGCAATCGCCGCCATCAGGGCCAGTACGGCGATCAGGCCAAACAGCATGGTGAAGACGCTGCCGGTGGCAGATGGCGCGGAGGAGGTCGCAGCCGCCGCAGCGGCAACTGCCGGTGCGCTGGCGGCGGTGACGGTATCGGCAGCATGCGCCGTCGCTGCCGCCAGCAGTGCAATGCCTGCCATCAAGGTCGGACGACCAATACCGGTGAAGCGTTTGTTGCAGCTCATCTGTTGAGCTTGCGAATGCGTTCTGCCGGCGTAATGATGTCGGTCAGACGGATACCGAACTTGTCGTTGACCACCACCACTTCGCCCTGGGCAATCAGGCAGCCATTGACCAGCACGTCCATTGGCTCGCCGGCCATGCCGTCGAGTTCCACTACCGAACCTTGCGCCAGTTGCAGCAGATTCTTGATGGCAATCTTGGTCCGGCCCAGCTCTACCGTCAGCTGCACCGGAATATCGAGGATGAAATCGATATCGTTCGGTGTATTGGTTTGCAGGTCCGATGCGCTCAAATCCTTGAAAATCGTGGCCTGCGCCGGCTTGGCACTGATGCCTTCTTCATCGTCCATTACCGCTTTTTTCTGCGCGTCTTCTGCCTGTGTCTGTTCGGCCAGCGCGGCACCCCACGGATCGTCTTCCGCCGCTGTCTGGTCAACGTTGTCTTCAGCCATTTAATTCTCCTTGTATGCTTTCCGGTGTTTCGTTTTGCGAGATGGATAGCAGTTTTTCAACGCGCAAGGCGTACTGGCCGTTCAATTTTCCGTAGCTGCATTCCATCACGGGTACGCCATCTACCTGCGCTGTCACCGGATTGGTGGTTTGCAGCGGAATCACATCGCCCGCCTGCATATTCAATAAATCAGTAAAGGTCACGCGGGCCGTGCCGAAGTTGGCGATCAGCTCCACTTCTGCGGTCTGGATCTGCTGCTTCATCAGGCGGATCCAGCGCTTGTCAACTTCCAGCGCTTCGCCCTGCATGCTGCTGGTCAGGCGGTCGCGCACCGGTTCGATCATGGAGTAGGGCGTGCAGATATGCAGTTCGCCGCTGACCGGTCCAAGCTCGACCGTAAATGTCGTCGATACCACGACCTCGTTGGGGGTGGCGATATTGGCGAACTGGGTATTCATTTCGGAGCGGATATATTCAAACTCGATCGGATAGATCGGCTCCCACGACTTGGCGTAATTTTCGAAACAGATTTCCAGCACGCGCATGATGATGCGCTGCTCGGTCGGCGTGAATTCACGACCTTCGATGCGGGTGTGGAAGCGGCCGTCGCCACCGAACATGTTGTCGACCAGCAGAAATACCAGTTGCGGGTCGAACACTACCAGACCAATCCCGCGAAACGGCTTGATGTGCACCAGATTCAGATTGGTCGGGACCACCAGGTTGCGGATGAATTCGCTGTACTTGGATACCTTGACCGGACCGACCGAAATTTCTGCGGTGCGGTGAATGAAGTTGAACAGGCCGATACGGAACAGCCGGGCAAAACGCTCGTTGATGATTTCCAGCGTTGGCATGCGCCCACGGACGATACGCTCTTGCGTCGCCAGATTGTAGGTACGTACCGTACCGGGCGCTTCTTCGACAACTTTTTCGTCGTCTTCATCCCCGGTGACGCCCTTGAGCAGGGCATCAACTTCTTCCTGAGAGAGAAAATGTTCAGCCATGGTCGCTTATTGCTGTTGAATCACAAAGGAAGTGTAGAACACGTCCGTGATGTTGGGGCCCTTGCCACTGGCAAACGGCTCGCCGAGTTGATCGATGATTTCTTCGGTCAATGCCTTTTTGCCGTCATTGCTGAGCAGTTCGGATGCTTTCTTGCTCGACAATACCATCAGCAGGCGGCTGCGCACTTGCGGCATGAACAGTTTGATGGCATCGGAAGTTTCCTGATTGGGCACTTGCAGCGTCATCGCAATTTGCAGGAACTGGTCGCCGCTGGTTTCCGACATCAGATTCACCACGAACGGTTCGATCACCACGAAGACGGGTACTTTGGAAACGGCTTTTTCTTCGACGTGGTCGTCGCTGGCTTTCTTCGATTTTCCCATCAGCATGAAAGCCGCTGCACCGCCGCCAATCACCAGTACCAGCACCAGGCCAATAATGATGAACAGCATCTTCTTGCTCGATTTTGCTGCGGGTGCCTCTGCTGCCGGTGCGGCCTTTGCTGGTGCTTTTGTTGCCATCTAATTCCCTTTCGTGCGCGTCTGTGGTTTCACTTGTATTCACTTATCGGCAACAAGTTGCCGATATTGAGTGATCCCTGCTCAGACTTCTGCGTGCGTATGTGTGATTTGTTCAGCGAGCTTATGCGAATGTGTCGACGAGTCCCTGCCCGGTGCTGGTGATCTGTGTCGCCGGCGCGGCGGTGAGGGCGATATCGCTGTCGTTGCCAGTACCTGAGCCAGTATTGCGGCCCGTGTGGCCCGGGGTCTGGTTGCCGGCATTTTGCTGCTGGTTGGGCGTGCCGGTGCTGACGGTGGCCTGCCCCAGTTGAATGCCGGCCTGATCGAGCATTTCACGCAGTTTTGGCATGGCGGCTTCGAGCGCCTGTTTGACTTCCGGTTGTGCCGTCATGAATGCAGCATCGGCGTGAGAATTGGTGACGTGCAGAACCACTTGCAGCGGACCCAGGTCCGGCGGATTCAAGGTCAGGGTAGCGGATTGCTGTGCGCCGCTTGCCATCCAGACGATTTTCTGACCGAGCGCCTGATCCCAGCCCTGGCTGCCCACGGGCTGCGTCAGTTTGGTCATGGCGCTGCCCTGAGCCTGTGTCAGTGCCATGGCTTGCTGCAAGGCCGGTGTAGCAGACACGGGTGCGGCCGGCAGCGCTTCCTGGATTTTGGCGGACAATTCCGGTACCGGTTTGACGTCGGCCTGGCGCGGTGCGGCGGCAGTTGCATCCTGCCCCTGAACGGCCGCCGGTTTGGTATTTTGCAACGCCGGTTCGGGCGCTTTCTTTGCAGCGGCAGGATGCTCCGCCACGGCAGCTTCCGCCTGCGGCTTGTCGGTGCTCTTTTCCTTGCCGCTCAGCAGACCGGAAAAATCGGGTTTTTGCTGTTTGCCGTCATCGTCGCCGGCGGCTTCGATGCCATCGCTGGCCGGTTTGGCCGCGGTCTGGTCGATCTTGCCGACGGTCCTGGCGGCAAGTTGCGCTGCCAGTGCGGCCTGAGCGTCGCCGTCCCTGACTTCCGGCCGGACCGGCTTCTGTTCGAGATTGGCAACCAGTGCCAGCAGTTGTGCCGAGGCAGCAGTGGCGCTGTCACTGTCGCCGTCTTCGTCGTCCCCGGCTTTTTTTGCGACATCCTTGTCGCTGCTCTTGGCTGGCTGCGCAGTCTGGGCGGCAGCGGTCTGGTTGCTGGCGACCGGGGTGCCGGCTTTCACCGGGTCGGGTGTGGCTTCCCTGACAACGTCACGCGGTTTGTCGCGGGTGTCGTTGTTGCGGTTGCTGACTTCTTTGTTGAGGACCTGATTGAACGGTACATCCGCGCTGAAGGAATCGGCCATCGTCGCCGGACGGGCCGCTTGCTGGGTACTGGCTACCGTATTCAGTATAAAAGGTGTATTCATGATATCCGCCAGTTCAGTGCCTACCGTTGTTTGTAGAACGAAATGCGCGAGGCATGCTCATCCGTCTGCTTTTGATCGCGCCGGCTTTCGCGCAGCTGTTCAGTCTGTCGTGCACGGGTCGCCAGGGTGCCGTACGACATGCGCTTGCGTTCACACGCCTGCCATGCCGCGCGCGCTTCGGCGACGCGTTGCTGCGAACTGCGTACTACATCTTGCTGGCCGGTGATGGCGCTGTCGATCTTTTCAATGAACAACTGAAAATTGCGATAGCTCATTGCCGTCAATCCTGCCGTCAGGCCGTTCTGAAAACGGACCGCGTAGTCATCGCGGTATTGTTCCAGAATGCCGAGTTTCTGCTGTGCTTCGTCATGCGTGCGTACGGCTCTGCCCAAGCGCTTGGTCGCTTCGTCAGTCTCTTTGGTCGCCAATTCGATCAGCGTATCAAGTGCGGAGGTCGTAGCCATGGTAGCTCGATTATATTTTTGCGCTCAGTTTCTCAATCATTCGAACAGAGCGGTAAGTTGCCCCAAGCTCTCGGTAACACTTGCTCTTTCGGGAATGCCTTGTTGCAAAAAAGCTTCGATCCGGGGCAGCAGCTGGATCGCCTGATCCAGCACCGGGTCGCTGCCGGCACTGTAGGCGCCGACATTGATCAGGTCGCGATTGCGTTGATAGCGGGAATACAACTGTTTGAGCCGGCGCGTGTGTTGCTGGTGCTCGGGCGAGGTGATGCTGTGCATGGCGCGGCTGATCGATTGCTCGATATCAATGGCCGGATAGTGGCCGGCTTCCGCCAGGACCCGGTTGAGCACGATATGGCCGTCCAGAATCGCGCGCGCGGCATCGGCAATCGGATCTTGCTGGTCGTCACCCTCGGTCAGTACGGTATAGAACGCGGTAATGGAGCCGCCGCCGTCATCGCCGTTACCGGCGCGTTCCACCAGTGCCGGCAACTTGGCAAAGACGGAGGGCGGATAGCCCTTGGTAGCGGGCGGTTCGCCGATGGCGAGGGCGATTTCGCGTTGCGCCATGGCATAGCGCGTCAGTGAATCCATGATCAGCAAGACATTCTTGCCCTGATCGCGGAAATATTCGGCAATCGCGGTGGCATAGGCGGCACCTTGCAGCCGCATCAGCGGCGGCGTATCGGCCGGTGCGGCCACCACCACGGAGCGCGCCAGACCTTCAGGGCCGAGAATCTGTTCAATGAATTCCTTGACTTCGCGTCCGCGCTCGCCGATCAGGCCGACCACGATGACATCGGCGCTGGTATAGCGGGCCATCATGCCGAGCAACACGCTTTTACCGACGCCGGAGCCGGCGAACAGTCCCATGCGCTGACCACGTCCGACGGTCAGCATGCTGTTGATGGCACGCACGCCGACGTCGAGGATGTCGACGATGGGCGCGCGCGTGAGCGGATTGGCCGCGCGCACGCTCAGTGGCGCCGAGTTTTCCGTATGTAGCGGCCCCAAGGTATCGAGCGGCCGGCCGGCGCCATCCAGCACGCGTCCCAGCAATTCCCAGCCGACCGGCAGCCGCCGGCTCTGATCTTCGGCACGGCGTGCGACAAAGGCCAGCGGGCCGGTGCGTGGCGGCGGCTTGGCCGGCTCCACCGGATATACCGGGGTGCCCGGCACAATGCCTTCGACATCGCTTTGCGGCATCAGAAACAGACGTTCATCCTGAAAGCCGACGACTTCAGCCTCGATCAGTTTGCCGTTGGGCAGCGGTACCGTGCACGGGCTGCCAACCGGCAGCTTGAGACCGATGGCTTCCATCACCAGGCCGGCTACGCGGGTAATCCGGCCCGATACCTGCATCGGCTCGGTCATCGTGATCAGGCTCTGGCAATTGTGCAGATAAGCTTGCCAGCGGCCGTTGTGCGAGGGCATCGGGGAATTCATCGTGTCACCCCGGGTAAATGCATGGCCTGGCAGCCGGCGAAGGGCGGGCGTGCCATGTCAGTCGAGCCAGTCAAGTTGCTTGCTGAGTGATTCGCCGATCCGGCGCCAGCGCGTTGGCAGCGTGGCATCGATTTGATTGGTACCGGTTTCGATGCGGCAGCTGCCGCGTTCCAGTTCCGGATCTTCGACCAGGCGCCAGCCGTTTTGCGTCAGTTCTTCACCCATGTGCTCCTTGACCAGTGCCGCGTCTTCGGGATGCAGATACATCAGGGCCGGCAATTGCAGGCACGGCAGGGCGTGGATGGCATTGCTGATGGTTGGCAGCAGCAGTTCGGGGCGGGCCGTGATCGCGGTCTTCAGCATGGCTTTGCTGATATCGAGCGCGACATTGAGCATTTCCGGCGCCATGGTTTCGCTTGCTTGCGCCACTTCGGTGCCGAATGCGGCGGCGATCTGCCGCAAATGCTGAACGGTTTCGGTGACTTCCTTTTGCCCTTGTTGCAGGCCGGCCATGTAGCCTTCGGTGCGGCCGGCATTGAATCCGCGCTCCTGGCCTTCGGCATAGCCTTCCTGGCGCGCTTGCTCGCGGATGGCATCCAGTTCTTCCTGGCTCAGGACCGGTGGTGGCGGTTCGGGTTCGGCGATCTGTTCTGCCGTCGGCTCCGGCACGATCTCTTCTTCATCAAATGACGCCAGCTCCCAGCGCTGGTAGGGCGTCATCAGTTCCTTGGGCAGAATGTTAGGCTTGACCGCCATGTCAGATCCGTTGCGTGCGGCATCCGGCGTGCAGCGCCGACACCGCAGCAGCGGCGTTCAGGCGAGTGCTGCGGACATCAGATGAATGCATCTTCGCCCTTCGCGCCGAGCACGATCTGTCCTTCGTCGGCCAGACGACGCACGATCAGCAGAATTGCCTTTTGCTGTGCATCGACTTCCGACAGCCGTACCGGACCCTTGGATTCCAGATCTTCGCGCATCATTTCCGCCGCACGTTGCGACATGTTGCTGAAGATCTTGTCGCGCAGACCTTGCGAAGCACCCTTGAGGGCGACGATCAGCGACTCCGACTGGACTTCGCGCAGCAGCAACTGGATGCCGCGGCCGTCGATGTCGATGATGTTTTCGAACACGAACATTTCGTCCATGATCTTTTGCGCCATGTCTTCATCGTAGGCGCGCAGATTGTTCATCACCGAAGTTTCATTTTCGCCGGACAGGAAGTTGAGAATTTCAGCAGCAGTGCGGATGCCGCCCATTTGCTGTTTCTTCAGGCTTTCGTTACCGGTCAGCAGCTTGGTCAACACGTCGTTGAGTTCGCGCAGTGCGGCCGGCTGCACGCCGTCCAGCGTGGCAATCCGCAACACCACGTCGTTGCGCAGGCGCTCGGTGAAGTGATTGATGATGTCGCAGGCGTGATAGCGCTCCAGATGGACCAGAATGGTGGCAATGATCTGCGGGTGTTCGTTGCGGATCAGTTCGGCCACCGATTGCGCATCCATCCACTTCAGACTTTCGATGCCGCTGGCATCGCGACCGCCGAGAATGCGGTTGAGCAGGGAAGTGGCCTTGTCGTCGCCGAGGGCCTTGGTCAGCACGCTGCGGATGTAGTCGTCGGAATCGAGGCCGAGCGACGATGCCTGGCCGGTTTCGCCGACGAACTCGATGAGCACGTCGTTGATTTGTTCAAAACTGATGTTCTTCATCGCCGACATGGCCGCGCCGAGCTTCTGGACTTCGCGCGGGCCGAGATATTTCATGACCTCGGCGGCCTCGTCTTCGCCCAGCGCCAACATGAGGATGGCACCTTTTTCAACGCCTTCGTTACTCATTGTTCACCCATGTCTTAATGATGCTGGCCACCAGTTTAGGATCATTCTTGGCCCATTGCTTGGCGGTTTCGAGATTTTGCTTGTAGATCGCGCGTTCGTCGGGCTCGTCTTCGCCGGACAACTGCACCACGGCGTCCGGATTGTCGGGATCGTACATGGCGTTGGCAGCGGCTTCGGCAGCAGCGGCGGCTTCGGCTTCGGCCTTTGCCTTGGCTTCTTTCTCTTCCTTGCCGGTGATCTTCCAGATCAGCGGACGCAATACGCCGAAGTAGAGGTACAGCAGGACGGCGCCAAGCAAGACATACTTGCCGATTTCCTTGGCCAGCTGGATCATGTCCGGTTGTTTCCACAACGGCAATTCCGGTTCGACCTGATTGCTGAACTGGGTATTGACGACGTTGAGCGAATCGCCGCGATCCTTGTTGTAACCCATTGCTTCTTTGACCAGATCGCCGATCTGGTTCTTTTCAGCATCGGTCAGCGGTTTCATCACCACTTTGCCCGTGTTGTCGGTGGTGCGCTTGTAGTTGACGACCACCGCCACGGTCAGGCGCTTGATGCCGCCCATCGGTTGCTGTACGTAGCGTACGGTCTTGTCCACCTCGTAATTGACGGTGGCGTCCTTGTGCGACGTGCCGCTGGTGGTAGCCGGTGTGGCGGCTGGCTGGCCTGGCACCGCGCCGGGAGCGCCGGCAACCGGCGGATTGACGATCGGCGCCGTGGCCGGGGCCGGCGGCTGATTGGTCAGGGCGCCGGGAACGCCGGAAGCGCTGGCGCTGCCATTCTGCGACTCGCTGTTTTGCTTGCTGCGCACGGCAGCGCTGTCAGGCGTCTGATTCGGCTTGTAGGTTTCCGCAGCCTGTTCGCTGCGCGAGAAATCGACATCGGCAGTCGCTTCGGCGCGGACGTTGCCGCTGCCGACGATAGGCGAGATGATCGATTCGACCCGCTTGACGATATCCTGCTGCAGGTCCTGCACGTATTTGAGCTGGCTCGGATCAAGGCCGTTGGCGGTTTGCTTGGTGGTGTCGGACAGCAGATTGCCGTTCTGATCAACCACGGTCACATTTTTGGGGGACAGCTCCGGTACGCTGCTGGCGACCAGATGGACGATGGCGCTGACTTGCTGACTGTCGAGCATGCGGCCCGGATACAGGCTCAGAATGACCGAGGCGGTCGGTTTTTGCTGGTCGCGGACAAAGACGGATGCCTTGGGCAAGGCGAGGTGAATGCGGGAAGCCTGTACTGCCGACAATGACTGGATCGAACGCGCCAGCTCACCTTCGAGGGCGCGTTGAAAATTGACCTGCTCCAGAAACTGGGAGACGCCGAGCTTCTGATTTTCCATCAGCTCGAAGCCGACGTTGCCGCCCTTGGGCAAGCCTTGCGCCGCCAGCTTGAGGCGGGCGTCATGCACCATGGTTTCGGGTACCAGAATGGCGCTGCCGCCTTCGGAGTACTTGTAGGGCACGTTCATCTGCTGCAGCGAGGCGACGATGGCGCCGCCGTCACGATCGGAGAAATTGGAGAACAGCACGCGATATTCGGTTTTTTGCCCCCACATCCAGATCCCGACCATCAGCGCGATCACGGCCGCCGCCGCCACCATCAGCGCCACCCTGCGCCCCTGAGGCGACTGGATATAGCCTAGCGGCCCGCTACGCACCGGTGCCGCGACAGTATTGTCGCCGCCGGCCACGCCGTCGTTGGAATTGGCGGCATTGCTGTCGTTCGTCAGCGTGCCATCTGCTGCTACCGCCATGATTTCCCCCCGCGTTTGCCGCTGGATGTTTGACTATGTATTGTTTGCTTCACTGCTTCCCTGCCCGAATATAGGTTTTTTGCCCAGTCTGGATTGTCAGGCCAGAGGGCGAATTTGATCTATGGAACAGAATGGCAATTCCCCCGCTTATTGCGGTGAGGCGGGATTTGGGGCGTGCTAATCTGCCGTTGTAGAAGCGGTAATTGCGATTGTCCCGGACAGGCGCAGGGCAGGATCCGAATTCAGACGAATACAGTGAGGTGCACAGTGGCAGTAAGCATGATTGATACCAGCAGAATCGAAGCAATGGTGGCGCAGTTGAAGGCTGCTGCTGCCCGGGCGCAGGGTGGCGTAGCGCCGGTCGAGGGCGTGGCGGCGGTGGCCGGTGCCGAAAAGCCTGCGCCGCGCGTGGATTTTGCCAACGTGCTGAAATCCTCGCTGGATCAGGTCAGTGCCGCGCAAAAGAAATCGTCGGACATGTCTCAAAGTTTTTCGATGGGTGACGACAACGTCAATCTGTCGGATGTCATGATCGCAATGCAAAAGGCGAGCATTTCCTTTCAAACCAGCATCCAGGTGCGCAACAAGCTGGTGTCGGCCTATCGTGACATTATGACAATGCAGGTGTAGCGCGCTGCAGAAGGTACTCAGGGGTGGGAAGTGAAAGGCTGCCTGCATGAAAATGCAGAGCAGCCTTTTTTATGTTGCCGTGATCGCGTCGCTCAGGATTCCGGGCGGCGCTGATCAGGTCAGAGCATGCCGGATGCCTTGGCGTTCTGTTCGCGTTCCAGCTTGGTGATGAAGCGCTGAATCGCCGCCAGGATTGCGCGCGGAATATCAATGAATTCGCAGCCGAAGCGATTGACGGTCTTGCCGCTCGCCAGCTTGAGTTCCTTGCAGTCGCGTACCTGCAGTTTGACGGTGACCACCGTGTTGTCGGTCATTTCAATCTGGCAGTTGTCGTAGATGCGGCCCAGTGTGGTGTCCAGCACTTTTTTTTCATCGGTCAGGCCGACGCCGCCGGCACTGATGTTGTTGAGCAGTGTGACCACCGTCGTGAAAGTACCGTCCGGATTGTCGACACGAAACGTGCAGCGCAGCGGTTTGGCAATCGGCGTGGCAATACGGAAGTACTCGCGGCGTTGCAGGCGCACCAGACTTTCGGGAATCTGCACCTTGAACGCCGGGCGTCCCTGGAACATGTGCTGCTTGGCCTGTGTGACGGTAAAGGTGATGCGGATATTGTTGTACAGCGCTTCGAAGCCGATCCGGTTGCTCTGCAGGATATGGTCGTTCAGCGTGGCGCTCGGTGCAGCGTCGATAACGACATAATCTTGACCGTCGTCGACATCAAGAATGGAAGTGATGACAGACTCTGATCCACCTTTGATCAGCAGGCTGAGCAATTGATTGCGGTCCATCATGCTGCTCAGCAGGGACACGATTTCCCTGCGCGAGTGCACGCGGAAGGGGCTGTCGTCTGGGGTGTCGTTATTGGTTGCCATCTGTACTTGCTGTGCGTCGAAAATCGGTATTAAGGGATGATTTCTGCCTGTGACGGGCAGATTCAAAGTAGCCTCGTATCATACATCATGCTGGTCTAATTGCATATTTTCAATACGATATAACCATGCCAAAAGTTCCGCTACGGCACGATAAAGTGCCGGCGGAATTTGCTGGTCAAGTTCGACTTGCATCAGCAACGACACCAGCTCTTTCGATTCGTGGATGAAAACGCCGCTGTCCCGGGCGCGCGTGATGATTGCCTCGGCTACCAGCCCGCTGCCTTTGGCCACCACTTTGGGGGCCGCTTGCGTGGTGTTGTAGGCCAGCGCTACCGCCGACTGATACTTAGGCTTCTCCATCCTGCTTCACAATCAGTGAGTCCAGCGAGGTGCCGGCCGCGCTCATGGCCTCGGTCAGCAAATTGCCATTGGCGCGCAGCGCCGCGGCGGCATTGTCATTACTGGTGCTTACCTGCATGTGAATCTGTTGCCCAACCAGGCGAATGGAAGCGGAGACCGCACCCAGGTGTTCGAAGTTGAAGCGCACCACGCTGTGCCAGGTCGGTGCTGTTTCATCTTCCTGAGCGCCGTTCTCTTGCCGATGCTCCTGGCTGATGTCCCATTCCATGTGCTGACCGGGCCAGACTTCGCCTTGCCAGGTAACGCGATGTTGTTCCAGTGCATTGAGCTGCAGATTGATGATTTGCCCGAGCTGGGTGTGGGCCGGATCGTTGCTGGTGAGCAGGTCGCTGGTGGCGCCGGTCTTGGGGCCGAGTTGCGCCTGGGGCTCCTTGAGCAGTTCGGCGACCGGGCGTTTGCCTTCGCTCCAGGCTGCAACGTGCGACTCGTAAAAGACGCCGCTCAGCGTCACGCCATCATGCAGCGCGCCTGCCAGTTGCGTGGTGCTGACGGCAGGTGAGGGGATCAGCGGCGTTTTGCCTGCAATGGCATTGGAGACATTGCCGTGCTGGGACGCTTGCAACAGCGTATCGATCAGTTTGCCGGCGGCGCTCAGTGAGGTGGTGCTGCTGGCTTGCGGATTGTTGGCCGGTGCTTGCCCTGACTTGCCATCCACCACTTCCAGTGCATCGTTTTTGCCGATCGTTCCGGTCATGTCGCGCTGGGCGGTGCGCAACGATTGCAGGTCTTTTTCCATTTGCCGTCCGCCCGGGCTGAGCGTGACGGTGTCACCTTCTTCGGCGGGCTGGCTTTCGCCCATCAGAAAGGTCGGGCGGGGGTCTTTGCTGACCAGCGTCAGCAGCATCGAGTCGCCGGTGCGGGTGCTGGTGGGCAGCACCATGCGGGCGGCGGTATTGGCAATGCGCACCAGATAAGTGCCGTCATTGAACAAGGACAGTACCTTGCCTTGCATTTGCTGTCCGATGGCAATCTGCGCGAGGCGGCTGAACGCCTCCTGCTTGGCATCGGCAACGGCCAGCGTCGCGGTGGGCGCCTCAATCGCGGCCACCGGCTGCACGATATTGGCGACATCGACCCGCGGCAGCATCGTCAACCTCCGGGCGTCATGCCGTAAGTTTTGGCCAGTTTGCGCTCAGTGCTGGTATTTTGGATCAGGGCCGATAACTGCTTGAGTCCCGGTTCGGTCAGATCGCGGATGTCGCGGTCGTGTTCGAGGATTTTCTTGATGATGGCAACCTTGCGTTCACGGTTGTCGTCGGACATCGTGACCAGAGATTCATGTTGCTTGAGGCGGTTGACGTGTTGTGCGCAACGCACTTCGAGCTCAGCCAGCACATTCCATTTGCTGTCGCGGGCCGCCACCAGCATCTGATTGGTCAGGTCGGCCACGGATTCGTAGAGGGCGAGGACTTCGGCGCTGTCCATTATGATTATGCTTTCGCGTAGCTGATCTGGTTTTCCTGATTGGCGGCCATGCCGGCTGTTGATGGTTGCGATGCGCCGCCGTTGGGGCCAATGGCTTCCCACGCGCCGCGCAGTTCTTCCAGCAAACCATGCACTTCATCCAGAATTTCCGGCGAGTTCTTCAGATTTGCGGTAAACAGCTGGCGGCTCATGTATTCATACAGTGAGTCCAGATTAAGGGCAATTTCGCCGCCGACCGCCTTGTTCAGGCTGGCACGCAGGCCATTGTCAACGATCAGGATGGCCTTGGTAATCGACTCGCCCTTGTTCTTGATGTCGCCGGCTTTCATGTATTTCTGGCTCATGGCAATGGCCACCAGCGCGCCATCGAGCAACATGGTGATCAACTTGTGCGGGCTGGCCGCGATCACGCCGGTCTCGACGCCGATGTTGGCGTACGCATTGGCACCGCGTTGTGTCGATCCGAACATTGTATTCTCCTCGCGTAGACAGAAATAAACAGTCTGCTTGTATTATCCGGTGCTCTTTGCCAATGCTGCCAGCTGCTGAGTCAGGTAGCTTTGCGTGCTGTTCATGTTGGCCAGTGTCAAATTCAGATTGTTGAATTGCGTGGTGTAGGAGTCTTGCAGCGAATTCAGTCGCGCCTGCATGGCAGTGGTGCGATCCGTATTGATCTTGAGACTGGTTTTGATGCCATTGGTCTTGGTAGCGATCATACCATCGTCTGCCAGTACGCCCGTCATGAACGTATTCAATTTGGTGACGATGCCGTTGGTCGACGTAAACAAATTCTGTATACCAGCGAAGTTGTCGGTCGTGGCTTTCAGCAATTTGGTGGCATCGCTTGCCAGCGTGCCATCTTTCTGGAACGAAATGCCGATGTCGGACAAGGTCTGGATCGAGCCGCCGCCCGGCACCGACTGGATCAGTGCCTGACGCATCTGGCCGATCAGTGACGATACCGAGGTTTCGCCATACAGCGGTCCGGAGGTGCCGGCATCGCCGAGGTTGGCTGCCGGAGTGTAGGTCATCATGCCATTGATGGTCTTGACCAGCGTGTTGTAGGCAGTGACGAAACTGGTCGCGGTGGTTTGTACGCCGGTATTGTCGTTGGCGATATTGAGCGACATCTTGTCATTGGCGGTGGTGACCTTGGACAGATTCAGCGTCACGCCGGAAATGGCATCGGTGACCTTGTTCGACTTGCTGGTGACGGCTACGCCGTCAATGGTCAGCTTGGCGTCCTGCGCGGCCGACAGCTGGCCCATCTGGTTGCCGGTCAGGGCGGTATAGTCGCCGCTGCCGTTGAGCGATACCGAGTTGCTGCCGGTGGGCTTGAGGACCAGATGGTCGTTGGTGCCGTCGTTGGTGATGCTGGCGGTAACGGCGCCGTTGCCGGCGGTATTGATCGCGGCCATGATGTCGGCCAGCGCCGGCTGCGTGGCCGGCGGTGTGACGCCCGGATTGATGGTGATGTCGCTGCCGCCGACGTTGAGTGTCAGTGCGCCGCTGGCGAATGCTTGTCCTGGCGTGATGCCCGGCGAAGTGATGGTGGCGCTCGGGTCGAATGACAGGCCGGCAAAGCTTTCGGTGCCGGTGATCTTGACCGAATTCACTGCGCCCGAATCCTTGGCTGTCAGAACCAGATGGGATTTGGAGCCGTCATTGACGATGGTGGCGGTTACGCCGGCATCGGTACTGGCATTGATCGCATCGCGGATACCAGCCAGTGTGTTGGAGGCTGGCTTGATGATGGCAGTGGAATTGGCGCCGGTCTTGATCGCCAGAATACCGGTATCGAAAGTCGCGCCGGCATCGTAGCCAGGCGATTTCAGTTTCTGCGCCGATGCCAGCTGTGAAATGCTGATGTCGTAATTGCCGGAGGCTGCTGCCGTCTGGTCTTGCGCGGCCTGAATCTGTTTGACCGAGGTGGTGGTGTCGCTGGCACCGCCATAGGCAAAATCCGACAGGCTGTTGTTCGAGGTGATCTTGATGGTGTTGGCGGTGCCGCCGGTCTGCGATTCGAACACCAGATGGCTGCCCTGGTCATCCGTGACGATCGAGGCGCTGACGCCGGCTTTGGAATTGTTGATGGTGTCGCGCAGGCCGGTCAGTGTGGCATCGCCGCCCAAAGTGATGAACACCGGCTGGTTGGTGCCGATCTTGATGGCCATCGAATCACCGGCGTTGAAAACGGCCGAGCTGGGAAAGCCCTTGCTCTGCAATTTCTGCGATTTGATCTTGGTGGCGTCATCGGTGTTGACGTCCGCAGTGAAGGCGTCGGTCGTCAGGGTGCTGCCGGTGGGGGCAGTACCGGTATTGTTGACGGTGGATTTCTGGGCGCTGAAGGTGGCGCTGGTCAGGCCTTTGATGGCGGACTGATAAGTCGACAGCGCGCTTTTCAGGTTGCCGTAGGCCGACAGGAGCGTGTTGTAGCTGGTTGCCTGCTTGGTGAGCGGATCCAGCTTGGTGTTCTCCGCCTGCATCAGTTTGGCGACGATGCCAGCGACGTCGAGGCCGGTGTTGCCGGCCCCTGGTGAGGAAATTGTCCCTGATGCCATTTAATTCTCCTGTTTTACGCGTGCCACGGTCATGTCGGGCGGACCTCTGCCGAGGTTGCCGCGTCGATATTGTGCGCAGGCATTATCCTCCGAGAATAACCGCTATGGTCATAATTTGCCATCCGGTCAAAGGCGTGAACAGATGGCAAAAAGCATTGCAAATCTGTTATGAACTACCGTCGCTGGGCATAGCCGGCCTCGCTGAACGGTTCAAACCGTCCATCAGGCCTCCATTGCCGCAGTAGTTCGTAGCAGACTCAGGCTTTTTGATTCACCAGCAAACCCTGCATCTTGTCGATCGAGTGTGAAATTGCAATCGCTTCTTCACTCGGGATCTGGCGGATCAATTGGTCGGTCGCGGTATCGACGACTTTCACAATGGTCTTGCCCGATTCCTTGTCGGTCGAGAAATTCAGTGCAGCAGCAGCAGTGGCGGCAAAGCTGTTGAGTGTATCTACGGCATTGGCGACATCGGCTTCGGTAGAGCGCTTGACTTGCGGAGTGGCAGCCGGCGCACCTGCCGAAACGATCGGGTCAGGGCGGTTGCCGGCAACTGGTGCTGGCGCATAGGCCCCGGCGTCGCCGGAAGTAGTGATGTTGAGTGGGGAAATTGACATGGCATGACTCCTTGTTAAAGGAATATGCGGAGAATACTTGCATATTCTCCGCACATCATCCTACATATTGCTCAGAATTACTTCAGCAGCGACAGGACGTTGTTAGGAGCAGAGTTCGCCTGCGCCAACATTGCCGTACCAGCTTGTTGCAGAATCTGCGCGCGGGTCAGGTTGGCAGTTTCCGAAGCGAAGTCGGCATCCATGATACGGCTGCGCGACGATGTGATGTTTTCGCTGGAAATTTGCAAGTTGCTGATCACGGCGTCGAAACGGTTTTGTACTGCACCGAACTCTGCGCGCTTGGACGAAATCACGCTGATGGCCTTGTCCAGGTTCTTGATCGCCTTGGCGGCATCGCTTTGTGCTGTCGGATCGGCAATTGCCTTGTCCAGTGTCAGCTTGGCGCTGTCGATAGTCGCTTGCAGTGACACAGCCGACGAAGCCAGCGCTGTCGAAGTCAGTGTCGAACCGGTTGCAAACAGATTATCCAGAGCTGCCTTGGCAGTTGTGTAAGCGGTTTGCGCGGTCGTGACGCTGGTTTGGTCGCCCAGACCGATCAGGCCCTTGGCGCTGGTACCAACGACATCAGCGATCGATTTATCGTTGGACAGGTCGCCCAGCGAAATGCTGATCTGGTCATTCAGTTTGCCGTCGACCACGTTGGCGCCGACCTGGAAGGTCAGCGACAGTGCTGCGGAGGCGGATGTGTTGTCGGAGCCGACGCCAGCGCTGGCGCCCGAACCGGTACCTGTGAACAGGTTCTGGCCGTTGAATGTAGTGCCGTTCAGGACGCGGAACACTTCGTCCGACAGTTGCTTGTATTCGTTGTTCAGTGTGGCGCGGTCTTGTGCACCGTTGGAACCGTTGGTTGCTTGCACAGCCAGTTCACGCATACGTTGCAGGTTGTCAGTAACCTTGCTCAGTGCGCCTTCAGCAGTTTGTGCCAGCGAGATACCGTCGTTGGCGTTGCGTTGCGCAACGGCCAGACCCTTGATCTGCGAATTCATGCGGTCGGCAATTGCCAGGCCGGCTGCATCGTCCTTGGCGCTGTTGACACGCAAACCGGAGGACAAACGTTGGATCGAAGTATTCAGCGACGATTGCGATGTGTTCAGGTTGCGTTGCGTGTTAAGCGACGCAATATTGGTGTTAATTACTGATGCCATATTAGTTCTCCTAAAATTTGAGGCCGATAAATCCGAGTTTTAGTGCTTAACTTTGGTTTTTACCTAAAAGCCTCAGGCGTTCACCGCTGTTGTATGCTTTATCGGACGGTATCGGAAAAAGTTTAGAGGTTTCGCCAAAATTCTTTTTCCCTTGCTGTCCGAACCAAAACTGCGTGCTTCATACGTCAAGCACATCCTATTTCGACGCGATTGAAGAAAACTTTAGCGATGGCGGGCGGGATTTTGTGCCGATTGCACAAGGCAGGCCGCAAATGCGCTTGCGGCCTGCCTTGCCGGGCTTGTCAGGCGGGGATTATTGAGCGCGGCTGTCGCGCAGCGCAGCCAGATCTGATGCTGTTTTGGCAATGACGCTGGCCCAGTCGCCCTGGGTCGTTTGCCGGATCAGGCGCATGCTCGGGTACCAGGGGGAGTCACTGCGCTCCTTGAGCCAGCGCCAGTCTGGCGGATCCGACAGCAGGGTCCAGGTCGGTTTGCCGAGGGCGCCGGCCAGATGCACGACCGAGGTGTCGACGCTGATGATCAGGTCAAGATTGTCCATGGCGGCGGCCGTTACTGCAAAATCGGTGAATTCTTCGCCCAGGCTGATAACCTCCGCTGCTGCCGGCAATGTCTGCAATTCTTCACTCGGCTTGCCCTTTTGCAGGGAGTAGAACTGTACGCCCGGAACCTTGAACAGCTCTGCAAAGGTGGTCAACGGGATTGAGCGGCGGCGATCGTTGCCGTGCTCGGGATTGCCGGCCCAGACTACGCCCACGCGCAATGCCTTTTTGTCATTTGTTAGTCTGTCTATTTTTTCCGCCCAGCGTGCGCGTTCTGCCGGGTTGGCGCGGAGATAGGACGGGTAGGCCGGAATGTCTTCGATGCGATTGGTGCCGAGTGCTTGCGGCAGGCTCATCAACACATAGGCGCAATCGCATTGGGGAATAGGGTCGGACTCCCGGACCAGGGTAATTTGGTCGGAAACGCTGCGAAACAGGCGCGCCAGCGGATCTTTGACGTGCAGCGCCACGCGTGCTCCCTGCTCCAGCAAGATGCGCACATAGCGCACGAATTGAATGCTGTCGCCAAAGCCCTGTTCATGCATCAGCAGGATGTATTTGCCTTTGAGCGAGGATGTTCCATCCCATTTCGGGATGAGCGCGAACAATTTGTGGATGACCCGGTATACCGCGCGCCGCTCCTTGACTTCAAGCCGGCTTTCGTGATTCTTCCAGCCTTCGGCAAAGTCGCCTGCCAGCAACTGGCCCAGCGCCAGGTTGTGCAGGGCAGTGGTGTAGTCGGGCTTGAGTTGCAGTGCCTGTTTGAAGTAGACCATTGCGGCATCGGTGTCGCCGTGGTCGTGCATGACTGCGCCGATGTTGTTGTGTGTCAGGGCGTGTCTGGGGGCAATTTCCAGTGCTTTGTGAAATAACTGTATGGCGTCGTCGTAGCGATCCTGTTTCTCAAAGTAGCTGGAGGCAAGTTTGGCGTAGCTGTTGGCATCGAGAGGCGCCAGTTCGATTACCTGTTGATATATTTCATGGACCTTGTCGTAGTCTTTGAGCTTGGCGTAGGTATCTGCCATTTTGTTGTGCGCAAAAATATCCTTGGGATCCAGCAGCAGCGAAGTCTTGTGGCATTCAATTGCTTCGTTGAGCATGCCCATTTCCTGGAATGCGGTGCCCAGATTGGTGTGGGCGGGAGCGAAGTTGATTTGCAGTTCGAGTGCCTTGAGCAACGTGGCGACTGCTTCCTGATAGCGTTTGGCATCAATCAGGGCGCTGCCGAGGTGCGACAGGGGGCCGGGCGCATCGGGTGCGCGGCGGACCGCATCTTCAAAATAGGCGATCGAGGCATCGGGGTCGTTTTTTTCGTGCAGCGCATTGGCCAGGCCGATACGTGCTTCCTTGCTGTCGGTATCAATGGCAATCGCCTGCTCGAACAGCTTGATGGCATCATCAATGCGATTGGATTTCAGAACCGCCTTGCCGAGGTTGGTGAGGTAGCCGGCATTGTCGGGGTCGGCGGCGAGCGCTTTGCGCAATTCAGTTTCTGCGGTGCTGAAATCTTCCTCTTCCATCGCAATCAAGCCCATCGCATGATTGGCAAAGACCAGCCTCGGTGCGCGCTTGAGGATTTCCTGGCAGATTTTTTTTGCCTCTGCCAGCTTGTGCTGCTCCAGTAAATTCAGGCATTCCCTGACCGCCAGCAGATCTTTCAGGTCATGGCCGTTGTTCTTCACCGGTTTCTTGCTGTTGCGCGTGGACATCTGCATTTCCTTGGCTTGATGATGGTTCCGGACAGTCGATCCGGGCATGTACTGGCAGATCGTTACTGGCGGACAGAATAATTTGAGGCTCCATCATAAGGGGCCGATTCCGGATTCGAATGCAGGAACAGGCAGAAAAAAACAGGTAATTCGTCTCGTTGCGATGTTGTTGTGCCAATAAAAAAGCCTGCGCATGGCAGGCTTTCGGGTTCGTGCGGTAGCGGGCGGCGCGATTCGGGTGTCACCGCTGCCTTCAGTGCCAGCTGCGCAGCAGGCCGACGGCCAGGCCTTCGAGCGCAAAATCATCCTGTTCGACCTTGATGATGTTGAAATCCGGGTTTTCCGGGATCAGTTCAATCAGGGTGCCGGTCTTGCGGTAGCGTTTGACGGTAACGTCATCTCCCATGCGGGCGACCACGATCTGGCCATTGCGCGCCTGATCGGTCTTCTTGACGGCCAGCAGGTCGCCGTCGAGGATGCCGGCGTCGCGCATCGACATGCCGCGCACCTTGAGCAGATAGTCCGGTTTGGAGGAGAACAGCGCAGGGTCGACGTTGTAGTTGCTCTCTATATGTTCCTGCGCCAGGATCGGCGAGCCGGCGGCAACCCGGCCCACCAGCGGCAGACTCAGTTGCATCAGGGCCGGGTGGGGCAGGGCCATTTGCCGGTGGCCGGTGATGCCGTTCTCGCGCAGGCGGATGCCGCGTGACGTGCCCGGCGAGATTTCGATGGCGCCTTTGCGGGCCAGTGCCTGCAAATGTTCTTCGGCGGCATTGGCCGAGCGAAAACCGAGTTCTGTTGCAATTTCCGCCCGCGTCGGCGGGAAGCCGGTGTTTTCGATGGCATCCTTGATGAGATTGAGGATCTGTTCCTGGCGGGCGGTCAGTTTGAGCATGGTGTGGGCGGGTCCTGGAATTATGCTGGGTGCATAAACAGTCTGTATTTTTATACAGTTGTGTGGCGCTGTCAATGTGCCAACCCCGACTATTTCACCGGGACATTGCGGGGCTGCTGCCAGTAAATCCTTGAAGTGATTGAGTTTTTCGCCACAGTCCTGTATGATCTCGCGTTTTCCTCTTCCCACACTCGTCTTGACGCCGAGGTGGGCAAATTTGTTAATAGTCCAAAAAGGAGTCTACATGCGTCATTATGAAATCGTATTTATCGTCCATCCGGACCAAAGCGAGCAAGTACCTGCGATGATCGAGCGTTACAAGGGTATCGTTACTGCACGCGGCGGCAAGGTTCACCGTGTTGAAGATTGGGGCCGTCGCCAACTGGCTTATCAAATCCAGAAACTGGCTAAAGCACATTACGTTTGCCTGAACATCGAAGTCGACAGCGAAACGCTGGCTGAAATCGAAACCGGCTTCAAGTTCAATGATGCCGTGCTGCGTCACCTGACAGTCAAGTTGAAGAAGGCCGAAACCGGTCCTTCGCCAATCCTGAAGGCTGTCCAGAAGGAAGACGCTGCAAAGAGCAGCCGTTCTGAAGCACCAGCAGCTTAATTGCCTTTGATGACGATAAAAGTACCCGGAGAGTGAACCAGCTTCAGTTTGATGCCAGCATTGCCGAACGTGACGTAGTCCGTTACACCCCGGCCGGCATACCGATCGTTGCAGCGAGATTGCAGCATCAGTCGGAACAGATGGAAGCCGGTATCAAGAGATTGGTTGAGCTGGATATTGCCGCAGTTGCTGCGGGCGAGATTTCAGGGCGATTCAATCAGGCGGCTCTCGGCAGTCAGTTCCGGTTTTCCGGTTTTCTGGCGAAAAAAAATCGTAACAGCAAAAGCCTCGTGTTTCACATCGTTGATTTTGAACCAGTAGTTTAGGTTTTCACCCAATTCAGATATCAGGAGCCCCAAATGGCATTCGGTAAAAAATTCGATAAAAGCAAGTTGAAGCAAAAGCGTCAACAGCAAAATCCGCTGTTCAAGCGTAAAAAATTCTGCCGCTTCACCGCGGCTGGTGTTGAGCAAGTCGACTACAAGGATGTCGACACGCTGAAAGATTTCGTTCAGGAAAACGGCAAGATCATGCCAGCACGCCTGACCGGCACCAAGGCACACTATCAGCGTCAAGTTGACACTGCGATCAAGCGCGCACGTTACCTCGCGTTGCTGCCATACACTGATCTGCACAACGCTTAATTGACGACTGGATATAGGAGAAAAACATGCAAGTCATTCTGTTGGAAAAAGTCGTTAATCTCGGTGGTCTGGGCGAAGTAGTTCGCGTCAAGGACGGTTATGCACGTAACTTCCTGATCCCGCAACGCAAGGCACGCCGTGCTACCACCACGGCAATCGCCGAGTTCGAAGCAAAGCGCGCAGAGCTGGAAAAAGCAGCAGCTGAAAAGCTGGCAGCTTCGCAGGCGCAAGGCGAAAAGCTGAGCGGTCTGACCGTTCAGATCTCGCAAAAATCGGGTGTTGACGGCCGTCTGTTCGGTTCCGTTACCAATGCCGATATCGCGGAAGCCCTGGTCAAGCAAGGTTTCGCGGTCGAGAAGGCGCAAATTCGCCTGCCGCAAGGTCCGTTGAAGATTGTTGGCGAACACGCCGTGTCGGTGGCATTGCACACTGACGTCGTTGTGGATGTCACCGTTGCCGTTACAGGTGAGCACGCTTAATCGCGTTGTATTGCCGCAGTGCAAAAAAAGCCGGGTTCGCCTGGCTTTTTTGTCGTCTGATGCTTTCTCGACAAGTCGCCGGCCCGGTGCCGGCGGTGCATGATCATCGGCAATTTAATCAAATACTTATCGGCTAATTTCACACTCGCCGCCGAAGCAATTGCGCTTAGCGGTTATAATTCGCGCCATGAATGCACCTTCCGATCCGCAACTAGACGCACTCCGTGTTCCCCCGCACTCCATCGAATCCGAACAATCCGTCCTGGGCGGTTTGCTGCTGGATAATGCGGCCTGGGACCGGATCGCCGATTTCGTGAGTGCTGACGATTTCTATCGCTACGACCATCGCATCATTTTTCAGCATATCGTCAAGCTGATCAATGAAACCAAGCCGGCTGACGTGATCACTGTCTATGAAGCCTTGTCGAGTACCGGCAAGGCCGAAGAAGTCGGTGGCCTGACTTATCTCAATGCGCTGGCGCAAAACACGCCGTCGGCCGCCAATATCCGTCGTTACGCCGAGATCGTGCGGGATCGCGGCATCTTGCGCAAACTGATTACCGTGTCCGACGAGATTGCCGGCAATGCCTTCAATCCGCAGGGCAAGGAAGTCAAGCAGATGCTGGACGAAGCCGAGTCCAAGATTTTTGCGATTGCCGAAGAGGGCTCGCGCGGCTCTCAGGGTTTCCAGGAAATCCAGCCGCTGCTGACGCAGGTGGTCGAACGTATCGATGAACTGTACAACCGCGACAGCACCAGCGACATCACCGGGGTGCCGACCGGTTTCATGGATCTGGACAAGATGACCTCCGGCTTGCAGCCGGGTGACCTGATCATTGTGGCCGGTCGTCCGTCGATGGGTAAAACCGCGTTTTCCTTGAACATCGGTGAAAACGTCGCCATCGACAGTGGCTTGCCGGTCGCCGTGTTTTCGATGGAAATGGGTGGCGCCCAGCTGGCCATGCGTATGCTGGGTTCGGTCGGTCGTCTCGATCAGCATCGCTTGCGTACCGGCCGTCTGGTCGATGAAGACTGGCCGCGTCTGACGCATGCGATTCAAAAGATGAACGACGCCCAGTTGTATATCGACGAAACGCCGGCGCTCAGTTCCATCGAATTGCGGGCGCGTTCGCGTCGTCTGGCGCGCCAGTGCGGCAAGCTCGGTCTGATCATCATCGATTACCTGCAACTGATGTCGGGTAACTCCGGTGGTGAAAACCGCGCCACTGAAATTTCCGAAATCTCGCGAAATCTGAAGGGGCTGGCGAAAGAGCTGAATTGCCCGGTGATTGCCTTGTCGCAGTTGAACCGCTCGCTCGAGCAACGCCCCAATAAACGTCCCGTGATGTCCGACTTGCGTGAATCCGGCGCTATTGAGCAGGATGCCGACGTCATTTTGTTCATTTACCGCGATGAGGTTTACAATCAGGACTCGCCGGACAAAGGCACGGCCGAAATTATCATCGGCAAGCAGCGTAACGGACCTATCGGCAGTATCCGGCTGGCATTCCTGGGCCAATTTACCAAATTCGACAATTATTCCGGTAGTCTGGCTTCGCCTTACGGCGGAGATTGATGTAGAAGCGAATCCGTTGTGCCGGCGACTGCGCCATGCAGCCGTCGCATGAATCAAAAGCATTGATAAATTACAAGAGAGTGGAACATGTTTGGACGCTTTATGCCCACCGAGGGCAAATTCTTTGACCTCTTCAATCAGCACGCCGAACTGGGCGTAAAGTGCGCCAAGGAAATGGTCGCACTGATGGTCAATTTCGATGATCTGGAATTGCGCGTGCATGCCATCGAGACGCTGGAGAAACAGGCCGACAAGATCACGCACAATGCCATCGAGCTGTTGCACAAGACCTTCATTACCCCTCTCGATCGCGACGACATCCATCAATTGATCACGCGCATGGATGACATTCTCGATCTGCTCGAGGATGGTGCGCAGACCATTTCGCTGTACGACATCAAGGCCATCACGCCGGAAGCCAAACGGCTGGCGGAGTTGTGCCTGGCCTGTACGGAGAAGGTCAAGGCCGCAGTGGGCCTGTTGCACAACATGGACAACTCGCGTCAGATTCTGTCGATCTGCGAAGAAATCGACCGTCTGGAATCGGATGCGGATCACGTCATGCGCGCCGCGATGTCCAAGCTGTTCCGGGATGAGCCCGATGTGCGCAACCTGATCAAGCTCAAGGCGATTTACGAAATTCTGGAAACCGTCACCGACCGTTGCGAAGACGTTGCCAACATTATCGAAGGCATTATTGTCGAGAACGCCTGATTCGCATGCCTTGACGTCACCGGTTGCGACCGGTCGGGCGTCGGGGTCGTTGATGTCTGTCTAAGAATTTTTCCATGCATACAGTCCAAATAAGCCTTCATATCCTTGCCTTGCTGATTGTTCTGGCATTGCTGTTCGACTTCATGAATGGTTTTCATGATGCGGCCAATGCCATTGCCACCGTGGTTTCTACCGGCGTGCTGCGGCCGCAGACGGCAGTCGCCATGGCGGCGTTTTTCAATCTGGCGGCAGTGTTCGTCTTTCACCAGTTGCACGTGGCGGCCTCGGTCGGCAAGGGTACGATTGATCCGGCAGTGGTCGATCACGTGGTCGTGTTCGGTGCGCTGGTAGGCGCGATCTTCTGGAATCTGGTGACCTGGTATTACGGGATCCCGTCGTCGTCGTCGCATGCACTGATCGGTGGCCTGGTCGGCGCGGCAGTGGCCAAGGCCGGTACCGGCGCGCTGATTTCGTCAGGTCTGCTCAAGATCATCCTGTTCATTGTGTTGTCGCCGCTGCTCGGTTTCATTCTCGGCTCGATCATGATGTTGCTGGTCTCGTGGATATTCGTGCGCTCCACGCCGCGCAAGATCGATGGCTGGTTCCGGCGTCTGCAACTGGTGTCGGCGTCGATGTACAGTCTGGGTCACGGTGGCAATGATGCCCAGAAAACCATCGGTATCATCTGGATGCTGCTGATTGCAGCCGGCTATTCCGGTACCGACAATCCGCCGACCTGGGTCATCATCAGCTGCTACTGTGCGATCAGTCTGGGGACCTTGTTCGGTGGCTGGCGGATCGTCAAGACCATGGGCCAGAAGATTACCAAGCTCAAGCCGGTCGGTGGCTTTTGCGCGGAAACCGGTGGCGCCATCACCTTGTTCATCGCCACTGCCATGGGTGTTCCGGTATCGACTACGCATACCATTACCGGTGCCATCGTCGGTGTCGGTGCTTCGCACAAGATGTCGGCCGTGCGCTGGGGCGTGGCCGGCAATATCGTGTGGGCCTGGATTTTCACCATTCCCGCTTCGGCGTTCGTCGCGGCAGTAGCGTGGTGGATCGGCAAGCATATTCTGTAACGCATGGCGTTGCCGTCAGTGCAGCCGGACAAAGAAAAAGCCACCTTTGCGGTGGCTTTTTCTTTACTGCGCCCGGTCTTCACTTCAGCTATACCCGGAGGGTGCCGGAATTTCATCTTTCAACAGCCATGCACCGAGGGCCTGACGCTTGCTGTCCAGCGGATCGTGCAAGCTGTGCACGCGAATATTGCGCCAGAAGCGGTCAAGTCCGAATGCCGATAAAGTTGCGCTCGCACCCGCCTGATCGAATATTCCGCTGGTAATCGTCAATCCCGCCTCCACCGCGGCCAGGCGCGCCTCCGCAATCAGCAATGCCAGTTGCCCGCGCTCCCGCGCTGTCAATGCATCACCCTTGTCCCATGCGGCTTGCAAGGCAATTGCCGCCTGGTCGGTTAAGGCACGCGCGCCACGGTACTGGGTCCAGTACTGACCAAAGCGCAATTGCAATACGCTGTCATTGAGCAAATCCGTCTCGCCCAGTAACGGCCAGGGTCGACGCCGGGTGCCGACGTAGTCCAGCGCATGCGCCAGGGCGCCTTCGGTATTGCCGAGGTAGATTTCTGCCAGGATCAATTGCGCCAGACAGGCGCGCAATGAATGCCGGGGCGAACGCTGCAATGGTTGCTGGCCCGGAATCCATCCTAAAAACGCCTGCTCTTCGACCAATACCTTATGGAAGCGCACGGTGCCGCTGTCGGTCTGACGCTGTCCGATGGCATCCCAGTCATTTGCCACCTCAATGCCGGGCTGCCTGGTGGCCAATGCGATAAATACGCGGGCGCCGGGCAAGGCCGGGTGGGCAACATTGATAATCAAACCATCCGAGTCGGCCGAACCGGAACAAAACATCCGCTCGCCATCCAGATAGTAACGGCCGCCATCCTGGATCAGATTCAACCGGATATCGCGGTCGTTGGTGGCATTGCCCCAGAACCAGCCTTGTTGCGTCAGCGCATAGAACTGCTGTTGCTGCGCCGGGGTGCCAAAGAGCGTCAGGGTTTCCACCTGCAAATGCTGGAAGGCCAGCAAATGCGCCAGCGAGCTGTCCACCGCAGCCAGACGTCGCACAATGCGCAAAATGCGTGGCCATGCCTCCCGTGGGGCACCGGCAGCATCCGGCAGGCGCAGGGTCAGCAAGCCGCTGTCACGTATCGCGCCGCGTTCAGCCAACGCTGTGCCGCCGGCTTTGTCGCGTGCAATGGCTGTCTCGCCGAGAATGGCAGCCAATGCCTCGACGGCGTCATGCCAGGGGCCCAGATCGTGGTCAAAGACATGTCGCTCACCGACAGGAACATATTTATCCGACATACTCTTCTCCGTCACGCAGGAAATGAAGCAAGCTCGCCATGCACGACCTTGCCGCCCACCACGGTCAGATGCGCATGAATGTCTGTCAACGCATCATCCGCCACCGTTAACGGATTGGCACTCAGGACCGCAAAGTCGGCAAACTTGCCGACGGCAATCGTCCCTTTGAGGTCTTCTTCGTAGCTTAACCATGCGCCATGCGCGGTAATCAGGCTGAGCGCTTGCAAACGACTCAAACGCTGCTCTGCGCCAATGATCTTTTGGGTAGTGCGCTCTTGTCGCACGACACTGGTCCACACGGCATAAAACGGATTCACGGGAATATTGTCGCTGCCGGCAGATACCTGAAAACCTTCTTCCAGCAATGTCTTTAACGGCATGAAACGGTTTCCGCCATGCGCTGCATCGACTTTGGGCGCGCCGTTTTTCCAGACGGTGTACAGCGGATTGGTGGTGATGAATATGCCCAGGCGACGCAGGCGCACAATGTCTTCAGGACTGACATTGCCGATATGTTCCACCACCCAGCGACGTCCTGCCAGCGGATACTGACGGTCAATCGCTTCGTAGACATCCAGCACCTCAGGCAGGCGATCATCGACAACGCTGTGCACGCGGATATTGTGCCGGGCGGCTGCGGTGGCATAAAAGCGGTAATCGTCAATCGAGTTGTGCCACTCGACAAAACCGGCCCAGCCCGTGTTGGGCAAGGCGTTGCGTGAGGCCGCAGCAGATTCGGCAGCGCCCCCGAGCCCAAGATTGATGCCGCCAATGCGCAGGAAGTCATCTCCGAGGCCAATGCCGCGCGCATAGGCATAACTGTCGCGCAAGAATACGTCAGCGTTGTCGCGGGTCCAGGTGGGGCTGATGCACAAGCGGCTGCGCATCGATAATTCACCGTCTTCCCACAGCTTGCGATACACCGAGAGTGTTTCGGGGGCCGATCCATGGCCTTCATAAATACTGGTAGTGCCGTAGGCATGATAGGTTTTCAGGGAGCGGCGCAATCCTTCGATGCGGTCGGCATAGGAAAATGCAGGGACCTTCGACAACACATCGAACTCCACCATCGGTCGTTTGTTCGTCTCGACGATAATGCCGTTCAGCTCACCGTTATCTGCGCGCTGGATGTCGATCCCCTGGCAGCAAGGGCAGGTATCCGGATGCAGGTGATTGTGTTGCAGTGCCAGCGAGTTCAGTGCGCTGTAACCCGGCGGCGCGCCCCAGTTGCCAAACAGCCCCGGGATGTATACCGGATGATCGGGGGCGACCGCGTCGAGTTCCCAGCGATCCGGCATGCGTTTTTCCACCAGATTGTCGGGGCCGCCGAAGTAGTAGGGCGGCTGGCCCACGGGCATCGTGATAATCCATTCGCCTTGCGGACGACGTGCGACTTCTTGCCGCACCACCTCAAGCACATCGTTGATCGTGCGCGCATGCGCCAAGGATGGCCGCAGCGTTTTCAAGCCTTCGCGCTCCATGTGTGCATGGGCGTCGATAAAGCCCGGCGTGACGGTCTGCCCGCCCAGATTGACAATGCGCGTAGCATCATTGGCCAGCGGTAGCACGTCCTCATCGCGACCGACGGCGACAATATGGCCGCCGGCAACAGCCACTGCCTGAGCAGCAGGCTGTTGCGCATTCATCGTGATGATGTTGGCATTGTGCAGTATCAACCCGATTGACGAACGACTCATGATTTGACGCGCGCCGGATCGACTGCTTTCAATGCCGATGTATCAATCAAGCCTGCGTATAACTGACGCAAGTCGCCGGCAGGTGCCTGGGCAATTTTTTCATTGATCGCCCATTCACCGTTGGCCACCAGATCGGTAATCAGACGGGGCGCCAGTTGTACCTCGGTATGATTGCGCTCGAGGCCGTTGCGTGACGATTCGAGCGTGCCCTTGGTACGTTCTGCCAATACGGCGACTGCACGGTTGAAGTCTTTCTTGAACACGCCTTCAGCATCGATCAGGGCCCGGATCGCGGCCTGCAACGCCGCCGGTTTTTCCTTGGCCGTCTTTTCATTGGTAATCAACAGGAAGTGGCTGGTATATACCTTCTCGATACCTTCCGTGCTCAGTACATGCACATTGCCTTTGCCTTCTTGTTTGGCGGCTGCATCTGCCGCCCACCAGTCCCAGTTAAAGGCATCGATACTGCCTTGGGCCAACGCGGTGACCATGTCTTGCGGGCGCAGATTGATGATCGATACATCTTTTGGCGTCAGGCCGTGCAGCTTCAAATACTGGTTCAGATAAAAATGTCCGGCCGAGCCAAAGAAGGTCCCGATGCGCTTGCCGCGCAGATCCGCCGGCTTCAGTACGCCTTTGTCCTTGCGCGCGGCGACCAGCATTTGCGTCGATGAATTGGCGAATTCCGCAAACACGACCGGCTTGTGTCCTTGCAATGCCGCCAATGCCACCACGCTGTCGGTGGTCGTTGCAAAATCGGCCTTGCCTGCCAGTACCGCTTCCGCAGTCAGTCGTCCGGAAGTGAAGTGGGTGGTGGTGACATTGAGGCCATGACGTGACCACAGTGATTCGGCATCCGCGACAAACGGCACGGCCCAGCTATGTCCCTCACTTTCAGCAATGGTCACCGCGGTACCGGCTGCCGCAAAAGCAAAACGTGAACTCAAACCACCCACCAGACTTGCGGCTGCCAGACCTTGCACGGCCAGAAAACGACGACGATCCATATTCCCACTCCCCGAAATAAATTAAATTAATAAGCTGTGATCCACTTACCGGCGTTCCTGATACCAAGGGAAGAACTTATGCAGCATGGCAACAAAAAACTGATCCGACAGAAAACCCAGCGCGCCCAGATAAATCAATCCGACAAACATCATGTCAATGCGAAACACCAGATGTGAATAGGAAATCAGAAATCCCAATCCGGTTTCGGCACCCGCCAGCTCGGCGGCGACCATCACTACAAATGCCAGCGAAGTGGCCTGACGCAAACCTGCAAAGACATAGGGCAGTGCGGCCGGCAATGCGACCAGAAACATCAATTGCAGTGCATTGGCTCCCATGGATGTCGCGGAGCGCAGATACAGAATGGAGACGCTGCGAATCCCGATGAAGGTGTTGACCCATACCGGGAAAAACACGCCCCAGGCAATCAAGACAATCTTCGCTATATCGCCCAGGCCCAGCCAGACGATTGCCAAGGGCACGATCGCGATGACAGGAATCGCGCGCAAGCCGTGCAATATCGGGTCGCTGACATAGCGCGCCAGTGCACTGCTGCCGGTCACCACACCGACCAGCACGCCGGTGCTTGCGCCCACCACAAAGCCGATCAGGATGCGATACAGGCTGGCCAGCATATGGGGCCAGATTTCGCCGCTGACGGTCATCGACCAGAAGGTCTTGGCCACCACCGACGGTGGTGGAAACATCAGAATATTGACGCCATCGACCACCCGTGGCGCCACTTCCCATGTCAGCAAAAACACCAGCATGCCGACCACGCCCAGCACCAGTTTGCGCAGTCGTACCTGATGTTGTGATTGGCGGCGCACTGCCAGCACATGTTGTTCGAGCCGTGTACGTTCAGCCGCTGTCGTGACATTAAGCATGATGGGCAAACGCCTCGGAAATGTGTGCGTAATAGCGGCCGAATTGCGGATCTTCACGATGCCGTGGATACGGCAAATCGACCTTGACGATTTCCTTGATGCATCCCGGATGCGCACTCATGACCACGACGCGCTGACCTAAAAACACCGCTTCTTCGATGTTGTGGGTGATGAAGAACACACTGATGCCGAGTTCTTTCCACAGCTTGATCAACTCTTCTTGCAACATCGTGCGGGTGAGCGCGTCGATGGCGGCAAACGGTTCATCCATCAGCAAGAGTTTTGGTTTGGTTGCCAAGGCACGCGCCACGGCAATGCGCTGACGCATGCCGCCAGACAATTCAAATGGATAGCTGTCCGCCGCCCGTGCGAGTCCGACCAGTTCCAGCAAGCGCTCCGCTTCAAGGCGTCTGGCTTTCCGGTCCATGCCATTCAGGCGCAACCCGAATTCAACATTGCGTCGGGCGGTCAGCCACGGGAACAGGGCGTACTCTTGAAACACCACGCCGCGGTCGGGGCCTGCTGCACGTAATGGCGCATTATTGAAAGACAGTGTGCCTTGCGAAGGCGCGACAAATCCTGCGAGCATATTCAACAGCGTGGTCTTGCCGCAGCCGCTGGCACCAATCGCGCAGACAAATTCGCCCGGCGCGATGTCCAGACTCACGTCATCCAGTGCCCAGTTCACCCCGGTGGCGGTCGCATACAATTTGGAAACGTTGCGGGCACTCACCAATGCCTGCGGCTGTTGGTCTGCATGCACAATCCTGGTCGCGGCGTGATCCGAAGCAGGATCAAACGACGCGGTTGTCGGTGCGGTGGGATTAAGTGCTGCGTACATGGCGAAGCTGCTTTCCTGGGAATTTTTGATCCAAATTCAATTTAACGACTTGGGTTTGATGACGCATGCTTAAAACAGATATGAGCCGCATTTCCATCGTGTTGACGATGGTAAACAACGCGTACTTACTTGGTCAAAGACCGATATTTGATATTCAAATCTGATTAATGCCTTATGCGAAATCATGATGTTGATATGCATGAATTGCGCTGACGAATCGGTGGTTGTCCGCCACGGTTTGGCGCCCGGGCAGAAAGTGACGGACAAAGAAAAAGCCACCTTGCGGTGGCTTTTTCTTTACTGCGGAGAGTCTGCCTGCTGGGATCAGAGCACCTCGCTGGCATGATCCGCCAGACGTGAGCGCTCGCCCTTGGCGAGGGTGACGTGACCACTGTGCGACCAACCCTTGAAGCGGTCAACCACGTAAGTCAGGCCGCTCGATCCTTCGGTCAGATATGGCGTATCGATCTGCGCGATATTGCCGAGACAGATGATCTTGGTGCCGGGGCCGGCACGGGTGACCAGGGTCTTGATTTGCTTTGGCGTCAGATTCTGCGCTTCGTCGATGATCAGGAACTTGTTGACGAAGGTACGGCCGCGCATGAAGTTGAGCGACTTGATCTTGATGCGTGAACGGATCAGGTCTTGCGTTGCCGCGCGACCCCATTCGCCGGCATCGCCATCCGACTTGTTCAGGACTTCCAGATTGTCGTCGAAGGCCCCCATCCACGGTCCCATCTTTTCTTCTTCGGTGCCGGGCAGGAAGCCGATGTCTTCGCCCACCGGCACCGTGACGCGGGTGACGATGATTTCGTTGTAGGTCTTGTTTTCCAGAACCTGCGCCAGACCGGCGGCCAGTGCCAGCAGTGTTTTGCCGGTGCCGGCCTGACCCAGCAGCGTGACGAAATCACACTCCGGATTCATCAGCAGATTGAGCGCGAAATTCTGCTCGCGGTTGCGCGCCGTGATGCCCCACACGCTGTTCTTGGCGTGGCCGTAATCACGCAGGGTCTGCAGCACGGCAGTCTTGCCGTTGATCTGCGTGACCTGGCCGTAGAAGGCGGCTTCGCCATTCTTCGGCTCGATGAAGACGAACTGGTTCACCAGCATCGACGGCACGTGCGGGCCGGTCACGCGGTAATAGGTATAGCTGGTGCCGTGCTTGTTTTCCTGCCACGATTCCATGCCCTTGCCGTGCTTGTTCCAGAAATCGTCCGGCAATTGCTGGATGCCCGAATACAGCAGGTCGGTATCTTCCAGTACGTGATCGTTGAAGTAATCTTCCGCCGGCAGACCGATGGCGCGGGCCTTGAGGCGCATGTTGATGTCTTTCGACACCAGCACCACCGGACGCTCCGGATACTGCTGATCCAGCGCGCGTACCACGCCCAGAATCTGATTGTCGGCCTTGCCTTCAGGCAGGCCGTCCGGCAACTTGGCATTTTGCAGTTTGGTCTGGAAGAACAGACGGCCCTTGGCATCCTTGTTGCCGAGCTTCGACAGCGGAATGCCGAGGTCAATCGCATCTTCGGCGATGTCGCTGACCAGCGCGTCGAGCGAACGCGAAATCTGGCGGGCATTGCGCGCGACTTCGGACATGCCTTTCTTGTGGTTGTCCAATTCTTCCAGCGTGATCATCGGCAAATAGATGTCATGCTCTTCGAAGCGGAACAGGGAAGTCGGGTCATGCATCAGCACATTGGTATCCAGCACGAACAGTTTGGATACGCCCAGTTTGTCGGCGGTGCGGCTGGTGGTCGACTTGACGCGCGACTCGGTGACTTTCGGCGTGGCACGCGGTTTTTCCGCCGGGCTCTTGGTGCTGATCTTGGCGCGCGGCTGGGTAACCGCCGGCGCCTTGGCTGCCGGCGTCACAGGCGCAGGTTCTACCAGTGCGATATGGGGTTTGACAGTTTTACCGCGTTCGGCCTTGGGATAATCTTTGGGAGCCAATAAGGCTGCTGGTTTACTTGGCAGTTTGGGCAGGGGCATCAGAACCTCGGTAGTAAAAGGAAAGAACTCGGGAAAAATGCCGCTTTGTCAGAGCGATCAGGTACCGCGGTGCAAACAACATGGGGCCGCCACCAAGAAAAACCTGTTGCAACTCACGTTGCCGATGCGGCAATGTGGCCGGCGGCAGCAGGGTTTTGTTGGGAGGGCTAAATCGCAAAGTAAAAAAGCCGTTTTGGAAGGTCAGTGACCTAATCCATAAACGGCTTTCAAAAAACGATTTTCTGTTTGAATTCAAAGGCTTGTATAAATTGACCGCATAATTCGGCAGGTTGCCGCAAAATGGCTGCGGGTAAGACGCCGCTCCATTTTGCCACAGCCAGTGCAAGACGTTCTGAAACTTGTTTGCTGCTGTTGCGATGTTATTACCCGGCAATGGTTTTCACAAACGCCAAGACGTCATCCACGTGTCCCGGCACCTTCACTCCACGCCATTCTTTCACCAATGTGCCGGCGCCGTCAATGATAAACGTGCTGCGCTCGACGCCGCGTACCTGCTTGCCGTACATGTTCTTCATTTTCATGACATCAAACATGATGCACTGCGTTTCATCAGGGTCCGAGATCAGTTCGAACGGCATGTCCAGCTTGGCCTTGAAGCCTTCATGGGATTTCAGGCTGTCACGGCTGATGCCGAAGATTTCGGTATTGGCCGCCTGGAACTGAGGGTACAGTTCACGGAACTGGATACCCTCGGTGGTACAGCCGGGCGTGTTGTCCTTGGGATAAAAATACAGCACCAGATTTTTACCTTGATAGTCAGACAGCCTGAACGTCTTGCCGCTGGTCATGGCTGCCGAAAAATCCGGTACGGTCTTGTTGATAATGGATGGTCTGTCGTCTGTCAAAATGGCGCCCCGAAGTAAAGGTTTATCGTGTGGTCGTGATGCGTTGCTGAGCTCAGGCTGCCTGCAGGATCATGTCGCCGGAGCGTCCCGGCAGTTCGCCCCAGGCGACCGGCAGGATCGGCAGCACGTCGTCCCCGAGCGTTTCGTGATAGCGGCCCATGGACGTCAGTTCATAGCCTTGTGCGCGCCAGCCTGACAGCAGTTGTTCAAATATTGGGGCAAGTTTCTGTCCTTCAAGTTCTGCATGCAGGGTAAATACATGATCGCGCGGTTGCGCGGTCAGCCGCAGAATCATGGCAGCCGCATTTGACGCGTCGATGACCTGGCCGTTGATGGTGCGGCCCAGCAACTCATCGAGCGTGGGCAGCGTGGTCGGCAACTGGACGCAGGACAGCGGACGTCCGAGCGCCTTGAGCCGGTGCGGCCCGGCATTCGGATCGGCCAGCGAGCCATCTTCATTCAATTGTGCGCGACCATCGGAGGAGTAGGCGATGCCGAATTCATCCAGTTGCGCGAACGCATATTCATTCATCTGCCAGCCGGCCGCTCCATGCGTTACCGGCGCCTGGCCGAAGATTTCATGAAAGCGCGCATAGGCGCGTTGCATGGTTTCTCTGGTCCATTCGGCACCGCGTTGCCGCACGTGGTCTTGCCAGACGCGGTGGTCCCAGGTGTGGATGCCGCATTCGAAGCCGGCATCGCGCGCCGCCCGCATGGGCGCGGCACAGGTTTTACCGATATCGGGCGCCGGCAGCAGGGTGCCGTACATCAGGGTTTTGATGCCGTAGTGCTCGACCACCGAGGTGCGCGATACCTTGCTGAAAAAACCGGGCCGGAAGACTTGCTTCAAGGCCCAGCCGGTATGATCCGGTCCCAGCGAAAACAGGAACGTGGCGTTGGCTTGATGGCGTTGCAGTTGCCGCACCAGATTGGGGACGCCTTCGCGGGTGCCGCGGTAAGTGTCGGCGTCGATTTTGAGGATGAGTAGTGGCAAATGCGTTCTCTGAGAAAAAATGGCCGGTGCAGCGGGCAACGGACTTCTGTGGCGATAGCGAGAGCAACTGGCGGGCAGCGCGGAAACCAGCGGCGGATGGCGAATTGTGGCACGAAAGTGCGCTGCAATAAACCATTTCAGCAGTAATGTGATGCGCGCAGTGCGTGCGGGCGGCGGGGCGCAATGCCATGCCGGTGAATGCAGCAGGAATGCAGAAGGAAGGGGAGGGGCAGTAACAGATAACCTGACCGGGGTTGCCGGTCAGGTCGGGGAGCATCAGTCCATCAATGCGCGGGCTTCGGCGACCTGGCCGCGATAGGCGTCGAAAATGTTGCGCAGGGTGTCGGCCATGGTGGTGGTCGGCTTCCAGTTCAACTCTTCACAGGTGTTGGTGATCTTCGGTACGCGGTTTTGCACGTCCTGATAGCCCTTGCCGTAGTAGCTGGCGGAGGTGGTTTCGACCAGTTTCACTTGCTTGACGCTGTCGGCATATTCCGGATATTCGGCGGCCAGTTCAATCATCATGCCGGCCAGATCGCGGATCGAATAATTGTTGACCGGATTGCCGATGTTGTAGATTTTGCCGGTGGCAATGCCGTTTTCGTTGGCGATGATCTTCATCAGCGCATCAATGCCGTCGTCGATGTAGGTGAATGCACGCTTTTGCTGACCGCCGTCGACCAGCGAAATATTCTCGCCGCGCACGATGTGGCCGAAGAACTGCGTGACCACGCGCGAGCTGCCTTCTTTCGGCGTGTGGATCGAATCGAGACCGGCGCCGATCCAGTTGAACGGACGGAACAGCGTGAAGTTCAGGTTGTCTTCCATGCCGTAGCCCCAGATCACGCGGTCCATCAATTGCTTGGCGCAGGAGTAGATCCAGCGCGGCTTGTTGATCGGACCGCAGATCAGTTCCGATTCTTCCGAATCGAATTCGTCGTCGTGGCACATGCCATAGACTTCCGAGGTCGACGGGAATACCAGATGCTTGCCGTACTTGGCAGCCGAACGCACGATGGGCAGGTTGGCTTCGAAATCCAGTTCAAACACGCGCAGCGGCTTGTTGACGTAGGTCGACGGCGTGGCAATCGCCACCAGCGGCAAGATCACGTCACACTTCTTGACGTGGTATTCGACCCATTCCTTGTTGATCGTGATGTCGCCTTCAAAGAAATGCATGCGCGACTTGAACGCCTCATTTTCCAGAATGTCGGTGATGCGGTCGGTCATCATGTCCATACCGTAGACGTGCCAGTCGGTAGTTTCCAGAATGCGCTTGGACAGGTGATGGCCGATGAAGCCGTTGACGCCGAGAATGAGGACTTTTTTCATAGTATGTGAGCCGCTTTAAACAGCCATGTATTTCAGATAATTGTTAAGAGAGACATCTTGATCGTTGATCAGGATACCCATAATTTGCAGGTAGTTGCCATCGCCGCAGCGCGCGTAGAGACGGCCTCCCTCAAAGAACTTGTCTTGCGCCCCATGCGTCCGTTCCAGTGCCGCGCGGGCCGAAGTCGGGACGAGTCGGGTTCTTGCGAGCGTAATTTTATCACCCGCGATTTCTTCGAAGGCGCCCGGATAGGGTGGCGCCACGGTGCGTACCAGATTATGCACCTGCTGCGCCGGTTTTTTCCAGTCGATACGGCCATCTTCCGGCTTGCGGCCACCGAAATAACTGCCTTTCGACAAATCGTTGGGCAATTTCGGGGTGCGCCCGGCCAGCATGGCCGGCAATACATTCCATAAAGTTTGCTCAGCGGCAACCACCACCTTGCAGAAGACTTCATGTGCCGTGTCGTCGGGCAGGATCGGCACCGCCGTTTGCGCGACGATGGCGCCGGCGTCCGGCTTGGCGGCCATTTCATGCAGCGTGGCGCCGGTTTCGGTTTCACCGTGCAACACCGCCCAGTTGATCGGTACCCGGCCGCGATATTTCGGCAGCAGCGAGCCATGCATATTGTAGGCGCCATACCTGGCTTCACTGAGCAAACCGACCGGCAACATGTGACGGTAATAGAAGCTGAAGATGAAGTCGGGTTTGGCGGCTTGCACCTGGCTCAGCAACTTGGCCGAATTCGGATCTTCCGGCGTCACGAACGTGATGCCGTATTCGCGGCAGGTTTCGGCGACGGAGGCGAACCAGATGTTTTCGTTCGGATTGTCTTCGTGCGTGACCACCAGTGACACGCGGATGCCGCGCGCCAGCAATACCTTCAGGCAGCGCACACCGACGTCATGATAAGCAAAGACGACTGCGTTCATGAGTTTTGTTTGTCCTCTGCGGTGGATTGTTCAAGTATCGCCTGCAACACGTAGCGCGGACGCGCCCGTACCTGCAGATAGATACGGCCGATGTACTCGCCCAGCAAACCGATGCCGAACAGGATCACGCCGATCAGGAAAAACGTGATCGCAAACAGGGTGAACACACCCTGGACTTCGGCGCCCAGAATGAAGCGGCGTATCACCATCAGGATGAACAGCGCAGCCGAGGCAAATGACAAGCCGATGCCCAGCAATGAAAAGAATTGCAGCGGCACCAGCGAGAAGCCGGTGACGAGGTCGAAGTTGAGGCGGATCAGGCTGTACAGCGAATACTTCGATTCGCCGGCGGCGCGTTCTTCGTGTTCGACCACGATTTCCGTCGGATTGCGGGCAAAGGTATAGGCCAGCGCCGGTACGAAAGTATTGATTTCACGGCACTGATTGACCAGATCGATGACGTTGCGCCCATAGGCGCGCAGCATGTTGCCCTGATCGGTCATCTTGATGTGGGTGATTTTTTCGCGCAGGCGGTTCATGGCCTTGGACGCCACGGTGCGCCAGGCTGAATCCTGGCGCAGACGACGGATCGAGCCGACATAGTCGTAGCCTTCCTTCATCTTGGCGACCAGATTGCCGATTTCTTCCGGTGGATTTTGCAAGTCGGCGTCGAGGGTCACGACGATGTTGCCGCGGGTTGCTTCAAAGCCTGCCAGAATTGCCATGTGCTGGCCATAGTTGCCGTTGAACAGGACCACGCGGGTGACGTCCGGACGCTGGCGGAACTGTTCGGCCAGAATACTGGCAGAGGTATCGCGGCTGCCGTCGTTGACGTAAATGATTTCGTAGGAAATGCCCAGGGCATCCAGCGCCGGGTACAGGCGCGCAAAGAGCTGGGCAAGGCCGGATTCCTCGTTGTAGACGGGAATGACGACGGAGAGTTCTGGTTTCATCAAAGCCTGAAAATAGGTGAAAGTTGCAGCAGCGGAAATGCCCGGGCCATGTGCATATTCAGTATTCACTTGGTAACTCAGTATTCGTGCACGCTGCCGCAGCGCTGCATCTTGATCCTGGTTGCAGTGTTGCCAATGGCGCCGCGGATCATGGGGCGAAATACCTGTCCCGACAACTGATTACCCGGCATTTCCACGTGGAAACATCGGGTTGATATGACACTTGCGCCGTTCCGGCAAATTATCCGAGCACGGATTTTACCGCGTCAACTGCCCGTTCGACATCTTCTTTACTCATCGCAGTAAACATCGGCAGGGAAACAATCAGGCGGCCGACCCGTTCCGCGACCGGGAACATGCCTTCCTTGAAGCCACGGTCACGATACAGTTTGAGCAGGTGAATCGGCGGGTAGTGATAGCCAATGCCTATTTGCAGCGCCATCATTTTTTCCATGAAACTGGCGCGGGTGGTGCTTTCCGGCAAAACCAGCTGGTACATGTGCCAGTTCGAATTGTCGAAGTCGGCTACCGGCAACTGAGCGCCGTACCGGCTTTCGAAGTCCGCACCGAAACAGGCAAAGTAGTGGCGAGCCAGCTCACGGCGTTTGGCGGTGACCGCATCGATATGGGCGAACTGGCCCAGGCCGATGGCGGCGGCGACATCGGTCATGTTGAATTTGCCGCCGAGGACATCCACGTCGAGACCGTCGAAGCCGGTGCGGGTGACGCCTTGCAACCGGTATTTTTCAGCCAGCCGGGCTTCGTCGGCATTGTTGACGACCAGGCAACCGCCTTCGGAGCAGGTAATGTTCTTGTTGGCCTGAAAACTGAACGAGACGAAGTCGCCGAAAGAACCGATGCGCTTGCCTTTCCAGCTGGAGCCAAGAGCTTGCGCCGCATCTTCGATCACGCGCAGATTGTGTTTGGCGGCAATCGCATACAAGCGATCCATGTCGACCGGCAGGCCCGACAGGTAGACCGGGATGACGGCCTTGGTGCGCGGCGTGATGGCGGCTTCCAGTTTGTCCAGATCAATGTTGCGTGTGACCGGATCGATGTCGGCGAATACCGGCGTGGCGCCGGTTTCGATGACGACATTGGCGGTGGCTACCCACGAAATCGGGGTCGTGATCACTTCATCGCCGGGACCGATGCCGGCGATGCGCAGTGCAATCTCCATGGTGCAGGTGCCGGAATTGAAGCTGCGCGTGATGCGGCCATCAAAATAATCCGACAACTCTTTTTCAAAGGCCTGCACCTTGGGGCCGCTGGTGATCCAGCCGGAGCGCAGAACGTCGGCTACGGAGGCAATGGTGGCTTCGTCGATGGTCGGTTTGGAAAATGGCAAAAATGGTAGCGTTGGCTGCGTCATCAAGTGCTCGCGTAAAGAATAAAAGCAGGGTGGCAGGGAAGGGATGCGGTACGCGGCATATTTTACTGCCGCGCACCTTAATTTCACATGAATCGATTGGTGCGCTGCATCAGCTGCGGGTCAGCAGGATGACGCCGACGATAATCACGCCGATGGCCAGAATGCGCTGCGCCGACACTACCTCGCCGAGGAAGTACCAGGCACCGATGGCATTGATGATATAGCCCAGCGACAACAGCGGATAGGCAATCGTCACGTCCACGCGTGACAGGCCGATGATCCACACCACGACCGAGATCACGTAGCAGGTCAGGCCGCCCAGAATCGGCAATTGCGTGGCCAGTTTGATGCCCGTGGAAAACCAGTTTTCGGCCGTCAGGTGAATCGCGCCAACGGCATTGGTGCCGGCCTTGAGCAGCAGTTGCGCCACGGCGTTGAGGCAAATGCCGACGAAGATGAAGCCGAAGGTGGGCAGATTCATGGTGCCACCTTCTTGCTGTCGGCGCCGGGATTGTTGGCGACGATCACGCGCCGCGGATCCTCACCGATCAGGCGCATCGGCAGGCCGCGCTGTTGCAGCGTGACATAAATGGACGGATCAATGATGGCGATATCTTTCTTGCCGGCATCATGATCGGCGATCCACTGCGCGACGAAAGCGTCTATGGTCGGCAGCCACAGCTGCGGCTCTTGCTTGAGGCCGAACTCCATTTCGTCGGCATGCTGGACCAGAATCATGGTGCGGCGCAGATAGAACGGCAGCGCCTGTTCATAACGGCCGACCAGATAAATCGGCGTGGCCGGCGTCAGTTCGGCTTGCAGTGCCGGCACATAATCGATACCGGCAGAGTAACGGCCTTGCGGCTCATGGCCCAGCATCAGCAACTGACCGGCGACAAAACCGGCGATCGCCAACAGTGTCACGGCCAGATCTTTTTGGGTGCGGGCAAAGCGGATGGCCAGCACGCCGCCGATGAAGGCGATGATGGTGGCAGCGTAGATCCATGGCACGTGGGCGGTGACCAGCGGCAACGAATACGCATCACGCGCCAGCGATGGCACATGTGGAATGAATGCCATGCCGACGGCACAAGACAAAGCCACCAGCGAGGCCGACAGCACGATTGCCTTGTAGCTGGCACGATCCAGATAACTGCCGATCAGCAACGCCAGCGCCGGGAAGATCGGCAAGATATACGACGGCAGCTTGGAACCGGAAATGCTGAAGAAGAAAAAGATGAAGACCGACCACACCATCAGCATTTTGCCGGGCTGGAATTTGCCTTCACTCAGGCTGGCAAAGCTGCCGGCACTGCGGCCCGGTTCGCGCAGGCTCTGCAACAGACTCTGGAACATCACGCCCAGCCACGGCAAGATGCCGAGCAGCAGGATCGGGATGAAGTAGTACCACGGGCCGCTGCGGCTGTGAATTTTGCTGGTGAAACGCTGGAAATGTTCGTGGATGAAAAAGAATTGCGGGAATTCCGGGTTCTTCAGCGAGACCAGCACAAACCATGGCGTGGTGATGGCAAAGAACAGGATCAGGCCCTTGACCAGATGCAGACGCTTCCAGATGGCCCAGTCGCGCGACAGCAAGGTGTACAGCACCAAGACCGCACCCGGCAGCACAATCCCGATCAGACCCTTGGACAGCACCGCCAGCGCCATGCCGGCCCAGCAGGCCAGCATCCAGTTGCGCTGTTCGCTGCGGCTGGCGTCATTGCGCTGCGCCAGCAACAGGCCGCACAGGCTGATGGTCATCATGCCGGCCAGTCCCATGTCGAGCGTGTTGATGTGACCCATGCCGGCCCAGAAAAAGCTGGATGCCAGCACCAGCGGTGCGTAATACGCGGTACGTTCGTTGAATACCCGGCGTCCGGCGTATGCCACCAGACCGATGCCGAGCAAACCGCACAAACCGGTCCACAGACGCGCCTGCCATTCGCCGAGGCCGAACAGTTCGAACGTGATCGCGTTCATCCAGGTTTGCAGCGGCGGTTTTTCGAAATACTTGATGCCATTCAGGCGGGTCGTGATCCAATCCTGCGTCGCCACCATTTCGCGCGCCATTTCGGCGTAGCGGCCTTCGTCGGTCGGCACTAGGGTGCGTGCTCCCAGCATGTAGAACCACACCAGCAGAAACAGAATGAGCAGGGTCCAGAGGAATGCTTTTGATTTGTGCAGTTCGCGCATTGCGGCGATTTCCTTACGCAGTTTTTGGTTCGATGATCAGGGCCAGTGCTACTTTGCGGCCTTCTGCCATCAAGATGTTGTAAGTACGACAAGCAGCCTGATTGTCCATGCATTCGACACCGATGCGGCGCGCCGTCAGTGCCGCGGTCAGGCGCGGGTGCACAAAGCGTTGCTTGCGCCCGGTGCCCAGAATGACGACATCGGGCCGGGTGGCGTCGATCTGTTCAAAATGGCTGACATCGAGCAGGTCGAAATTGTCTACCGGCCAGACCACCGGCAAGGTTTCCGGCAAAACCAGCAGGCTGTGACCGAAGCGCACGGCATTCAGTTCAATGCCGTCTTCGTCGTAGGCGGTGACTGTCTGGTATTGCTGGGTCTGTGTGGAATGAAGCTTCATGGCGCAGAGTGTGCCGTCTGGCACCAGGGGAGGTCCGGACATCGACACATTAGGTCTAAAAGTGCTGCATTGTAGCGTTTTCCTTTGGCGGGCGACGCTTATTGACGCTTATTGATTGATAAATTCGGGGGCTTTCGGCAAAATGGCCGGTTACGGCAATGCAGCATGCTGATTCGCCGTACCGGATTTGTGCCGGACTTCATGTGGTATGGAAGCCCCAAGACATGCTTTGGGCTTAGTCTCATTCAAAGGATTGCGCTGTGCGACCGATTCAAAAATCGAAAAAACTGGCAGATGTCTGCTACGACATCCGTGGCCCCGTGCTGGAAAAAGCACGCCAGATGGAAGAAGAAGGCCACAAGATCATCAAGCTCAACATCGGCAATCTGGCCGCGTTCGGTTTCGATGCGCCGGATGAAATCGTGCAGGACATGATCCGCAACATGGCCAATGCCTCCGGCTATACCGATTCCAAGGGTTTGTTTGCGCCGCGCAAGTCGGTCATGCATTACACCCAGCAAAAGAATATCGAGGGCGTCACGATTGACGACATTTACCTCGGCAACGGCGCCTCCGAGCTGATCGTCATGAGCGTCAATGCCTTGCTCAATACCGGCGACGAAGTGCTGGTGCCATCGCCCGATTATCCGTTGTGGACCGCTGCCGTCAGTTTGTCGGGCGGTACCCCGGTACATTATGTCTGTGACGAGCAGGCCGGCTGGCAACCCGATATTGCCGATATCCGCAAAAAGATCACGCCCAATACCAAGGCCATCGTGGTGATCAATCCGAACAACCCGACCGGGGCCCTGTACACCACGGAAGTGTTGAAGGAAATCGTCGAAGTTGCCCGTCAGCATCAATTGATCATCTTTGCCGATGAAATCTACGACAAGGTGCTGTACGACGGCAATACCCACACCTCGCTGGCGTCGCTGGCCGATGACGTGCTGTTCATCACCTTCAACGGCTTGTCCAAGAATTACCGTTCCTGCGGCTATCGTGCCGGCTGGATGGTGGTATCGGGTGAAAAGAAGCATGCCGGCGACTATATTGAAGGTCTGAACATGCTGGCCTCGATGCGCCTGTGCGCCAATGCGCCCGGGCAATATGCGATTCAGACCGCGCTCGGGGGCTATCAGAGCATCAATGATCTGGTGGCGCCGAATGGCCGCCTGACCAAGCAGCGCGATCTGGCGCACAAGCTGTTGACCGATATTCCCGGCGTCACCTGCGTCAAGCCGAAGTCGGCGCTGTACATGTTCCCGCGGCTGGACCCGCAGATTTATCCGATCAGCAATGATCAGGATTTTGCCTACGCGTTGCTGGCCGAAGAAAAGGTGCTGATTGTGCAGGGCACCGGTTTCAACTGCCCGACGCCGGATCATTTCCGCGTCGTGTTCCTGCCCAATACGGATGACCTGACCGAGTCGATGGGCCGCATTGCCCATTTCCTCGAAGGTTACCGGCGCCGGCACGGCACGGCCTGAGCGGGGTAATGCCGGGGCGCATGCGCCAGCGCACTGAATACGCTTTTCAAGTATGACTGCAGTACCCGCCATGTGGACATGGCGGCTTTTTTTATCAATGACGAAGACAATATGAAATCCATCAAAGTAGGTTTGCTCGGCATCGGCACCGTGGGTTCCGGTACTTTCAATGTGTTGAAGCGCAATCAGGAAGAAATTGCGCGGCGTGCAGGACGCGCCATTGAAATTACCATGGTGGCCGACCTGAACACGGCGCGCGCCACCGAGCTGACCAACGGAGAAGTGAAAGTCGTCAACGATGCCAATCTGCTGGTCAGCGATCCGGACATCGATATCGTCATCGAACTGATCGGCGGTTATGGCATCGCCAAGGATCTGGTGTTGAAGGCGATTGCCAACGGCAAGCACGTGGTTACCGCCAACAAGGCGCTGATTGCCACGCACGGCAATGAAATCTTCAAGGCCGCCCAGGAAAAGGGCGTGATGGTGGCGTTCGAAGCGGCCGTGGCCGGTGGCATCCCGATCATCAAGGCCTTGCGTGAAGGCCTGACTGCCAACCGCATTCAATGGATTGCCGGCATCATCAACGGCACCACCAACTTCATCCTGTCCGAGATGCGCGACAAGGGTCTCGACTTCGATGTCGTGCTCAAGGAAGCGCAACGACTGGGCTATGCCGAAGCCGACCCGACCTTCGATATCGAAGGCGTGGACGCTGCGCACAAGCTGACCATCATGGCCTCGATTGCCTTTGGCATCCCGGTGCAATTCGACAAGGCACACGTCGAAGGCATCACCAAACTGCAAGCCACCGACATCCGCTATGCCGAACAACTGGGCTATCGCATCAAGCTGCTGGGCATCACCCGTCAGACTGAGCAGGGCATCGAACTGCGCGTGCATCCGACGCTGATTCCGGCGACCCGCCTGATCGCCAATGTTGAAGGCGCGATGAACGCCGTCATGGTACGCGGCGACGCCGTCGGCGAAACGCTGTATTACGGCAAAGGCGCAGGCTCCGAGCCAACGGCGTCGGCCGTGATTGCCGATCTGGTGGATATCACCCGTCTGGCGACGGCTGACCCGGAGCACCGGGTGCCGTATCTGGCATTCCAGCCGAATTCGATGGCCGATACACCGGTGCTGTCGATGGCCGATGTCACCACCAGCTACTACCTGCGCATGCATGTTGCCGACAAGCCGGGCGTGCTGGCTGACGTCACCCGCATTCTGGCTGACTCGTCGATTTCCATCGACGCCATGCTGCAAAAAGAGCCGACCGAAGGCGAAACCCAGACCGATATCATCATGCTCACGCATCAGACCCAGGAGCGCAATATCGAGGCTGCGATTGCCAAGATTGAAGCCTTGTCGACAGTGGTCGGCAGTGTCACCAAGATTCGTCTGGAAGAGCTGAACTAAGAAGTCATTTGCCGGTGGCGGTACTGAAGCCGGTGATGTTGCATGCAATACGAATGAGCCGGGACCTCGTCAGGGGCCCCGGCTCATTTTTTTTGTATTCCGGTTTGTCTGCCGCGGCTATTGACCGTGGTATGCATGCTGGTTGCACGTCCACCGTTGCAAACAAGTTTTCCGCTTGTCAAGATTTTGTCAGCGCTTCGTCATACGCCCGACAGCATGGGCCCGTAAGCTTGCCGCTGAAATAAAACGCCTCAGTCGTTGCGCCGCAAGTCGGGCGCACAACCGCCACCGTGCGATCCCGACGCCCAGGCATGCGCGCCGGGCTGGTATGGCACCAGCACCGCCGCATTCATTCATTCATTGCACTTGCACTTGCACGGCCCATGGCGCCGGTTTCATTAATCGTTTTCGTCTCGCCGTCGCATGCGGTGAAGATGCACACCAAAAGTTGTGTTGCCATGAAAAACAAAATCCTGTCACTTGCCCAACGTCGTCAGACGCTGTCCTTTATCGCTGTCGTGCTGGTGCTGGCGCTGGCGCTCAGCCTGCCTTGGTTGCTCTTGCGCAGCGGCAGCAGTCGTGCCGCGCCGGCGCCGGTGCCGGCCATGATCCGTAGCGGCGAACGGATCGAAGTCCCCGCCGGGTCGCCCTTGCGGCAGCGTCTCGCGGTGGCGCCGACAGTGTTGTCCGAGGGCGTACATGCGGTGGAATTGCCGGGGCAGATTGAGGCTGATCCGGCGCACACGATCAACGTGTTGCCGCCGGTGGCTGGCAAAGTCATCGCCTTGAAAGTCGGCCTCGGGGATCGGGTGAGGCAAGGGCAGCCACTGCTGATCATGACCTCGGGCGACTATGCCCAGGCCGCATCGGATCGGCAAAAGGCGAGCGATGCGCTGCAACTGGCGCAGAAAGTGGTGGAGCGCCAGCGCGGCGTACAACAGGCCGGTGCCGGCGCTGCCAAGGATCTGGAGCAGGCGGAAAGCAACTATGTTCAGGCCCGCGCCGAATTCGCACGTGCCGATACCCGGCTCAAGTCGCTTGGCAATGCCGCACTGGATAGCGGCGGCCGCAGCCTGACGGTACTGGCGCCTACCGCCGGCAGCATTACCGCCCTGGCCACCGGCGTCGGTCAGAATGCCAATGACCTGACCGCGTCCATGATGACCATCGCCAATCTCGACAGCGTCTGGGTCACGGCCAATGTGCCGGAAAACATGTTGTCCGCGGTGGCGGCCGGACAAGCGGTCAATATCAGTCTGCCGGCGTATCCGGCGCAAAAATATCAAGGCAAGGTAGCTTTCATCAGCGACATTCTGCAACCCGATACGCGGCGTTCGCCGGTGCGCATCACCATGCGCAATCCGGATGGCAGATTGAAGCCGAACATGTACGCCAATGTCACGTTTGCCGTGACGCAGCCGAAGCAGGTGGTGGTGCCGGCGTCGGCATTGTTGATGAATAACGACAATACCACCGTGTTTGTCGAAGTCGTACCGTGGACCTTTGTGCGCCGCACGGTAGAAACCGGCTATGAAGAACAGGGTCTGGTACGTATTCAGCATGGATTGGAAGGCGGCGAGCGGATCGTGATCAAGGTCGGAGTACTACTCAATGATTAACAATATCGTCCGTTATTGCCTGCACAAACGCTATGCCGTGATTCTGGTCACGCTGCTGGTGGCCGTGTTCGGCTATTACTCGTGGACTCGGATGGCGCTCGAGGCCTACCCGGAATTGTCGGACGTGATGGCGCAGGTGACCACGCAGGCACCGGGTCTGGCGGCAGAGGAAGTAGAGCAGCAAATCACGATTCCGCTGGAGCGACAACTCAGTGGCACGCCGGGGCTGGTGCACATGCGCTCGTCCAGCACCTTCGGCTTGTCGCTGATTACGCTCAGTTTCAAGGATGGCGCCGAAGATTACTGGGAACGCCAGCGGGTGACGGAGCGCATGGCGCAGGCCACGCTGCCGGCCGGGATTACGCCCAGCCTTGATGCCGTCAGCGGTGCTGCCGGTGAAATCTATCGCTATACGCTGGAATCCGATCGCAAGAATCTGATGGAACTATCGGAAATTCAGCGCTGGATTGTGATGCCGGCACTGATGCAGGTACCCGGCGTGGCAGAGGTTGCCAATTTCGGCGGCTTCACGATGGAATATCAGATCGAGGTCGACCAGCAGCAATTGCAGCGTTACGGCGTGTCGCTGTCCGACGTCACCACCGCGATCAACAACAATAACGCCAATGCCGGCGGCAGCCGCATTACGCGCGGCGAGCAGGGCTATGTGGTGCGCGGCATCGGCATGATGCGTTCGCTGCAAGACCTTGGCAACGTGGTAGTCAAACAAGTCAACGGGGTACCGGTTCTGGTGCGCGATCTGGGCAAATTGCAAAACAGCCATCAGGAGCGTCAGGGCATTCTGGGCAAGGACAACAATCCCGATACGATTGAAGGCATCGTCCGCTTGCTCAAGTATCAGAATGCGTCGGAAGTGATCAAGCAGGTACACGCCAGGGTCGATGAGTTGCAAAAGCAACTGGCGCCGCAAGGGGTGAAGATTGTGCCGTTTATTGACCGCGACGAGTTGATTGAATTGACCGTGCATAAAGTCAGCCACACCGTGATCGAAGGCATCGGTCTGGTCTGCATCGTGCTGATCCTGTTTCTCGGCAGCCCGCGCAGTGCACTGGTAGCAGCCGTGACGATTCCGCTGGCGCTGGTGGCGGTGTTCATCATGATGTACCTGACCAAGATGCCGGCCAATCTGTTTTCATTGGGGGCCATCGATTTCGGCATCATTGTCGATGGCGCCATCGTGGTCACCGAAGCCATCTTGCGGCGGCGTGAAGCCAGACCTGAGGTCGAGCTGACCGAGGCCGAGGTGCGCGCGGCCACCACTGAGGTAGTGCGGCCGATCTTCTTTGCCACGCTGATCATCATCAGCGCCTATTTGCCGCTGTTCGCCTTTGAACGGGCCGAAGGCAAGTTGCTGTCGCCGATGGCATTCACCGTCAGTTATGCCCTGATCGGCGCCTTGTTGTGCAGCCTGGTGCTGGTGCCCGGGCTGGCTTACATGGCCTTGCGCAAGCCGCGCAAAATCTTTCACAACAAACCGCTGGAATGGCTGAGCGGGGCGTATCGTCGCACACTGTCACGGCTGCTGGCGCATCCGCGCGTCGGCTACGGTATCGGCGTCGTGGCGCTGGTGGCAGTCATCGTGCTGGGCGGCAGCGTCGGCCGTGAATTCATGCCGCAACTCGATGAAGGTGCCTTGTGGTTGCAAGTGCAACTGCCTTCCGGCCTGTCGCTGGAACAAGCCAGCGACATGGCGAGCGAGTTGCGGCGCACCTTGCTGGCTTTTCCCGAAGTGTCGTATGTCGTGACGCAACTGGGGCGCAGTGATGACGGCACCGATCCGTGGACGCCATCGCACATGGAAGTGCCGGTCGGCCTGAAACCCTACGATACCTGGCCCGCCGGCGAAAACAAGGAAGCTTTCGTGCGCCGTCTGAATGACCGCTTCAAGCAATTGCCGGGCTATGCCATCGGCATCAGTCAACCCATCAGCGACAACGTCAACGATGCCGTCGGTGGTGCCCACAGTCCGCTGGTGATCCGGATTTACGGTGAAGATTTCAAAGAGCTGCGGCGTATTGGCAATGAGGTGGTGGCGGTGTTGCGCGGTGTCAGAGGCACTGCCGATGTGTCGATTTTTCAGGAGCCGCCGGTGCCGCAAATGCGCATCGATATCGACCGCGCCGCCGCAGCCCGGCTCGGCATCAATATCGCGGATGTCTCGAATCTGATCCAGACCGGCGTCGGCGGGGCGGGGGTGACCCGGATGTATGTCGCCGACCGTATTTATAACGTCACCGCGCGCTTTCCGAAAGAACAGCGCAGCAGTCCGCAAGCGCTCGGCAATTTGTTGCTGACCTCGGCCGGCGGCGCCCGCATTCCATTGGCGCAGATTGCCCGGATTCGTGCCGCCACCGGCGAAAGCACCATCACGCACGAGGCGACTCACCGGCAACTGACGGTGCGGCTGGATTATGCCGACCGCGATTTGCTGTCCTACTATCAGGAGGCGCAGGACAAAGTGGCGAACAATGTGCATTTCGATACCACGCAATATCGTCTCGAATGGGCCGGCCAATTTGAAAATCAGGAACGCGCACAAGCCAGGTTGCTGCTGGTATTCGGCCTGGTGCTGGGATTGATGGCGATGATCCTGTATGCCGGCTTCCGCAAGTTGCGGCAAGCCCTGCTGATCCTCGGCGTGGTGCCGCTGGCGGCGCTCGGCGGCCTGGTTGCCTTGCACATTACCGGCGGCACCATCAACGTGGCGACCGGTGTCGGCTTCATTGCGCTGTTCGGGGTGGCGGTACAGAACGGCATCATCATGGTCTCCAACATCAATCGCGTGCGCGATCAGGGCATGCCATTGCACGAAGCGGTGCTGGGCGGCGCGTTCGAGCGTTTCCGACCGGTGCTGATGACGGCGACCGTGGCTTCGGTCGGCATGTTGCCGGCGGCGCTGGCTACCGGCGTCGGCACTGACGTGCAACGCGGACTGGCCACGGTGGTGGTCGGCGGTCTGGTGGTGGCGACCTTGTTGACGCTGTTCATTTTGCCGGCCTTTTACTTCTCACTGGAGAGTTTCATTGAGCGGCGGCGCGGTTACGGACCGGAACATGAAGGGCGATAAGCACATGACCACCACCATTTTTTACCCATTGCTGCCAACCCCGTTTCAGGTAACGAAAATGAATCACGCGCGCCTGCAGGTACATTGGTCGTTGCCCACAGTGGCACGCTGTTGCGGGCGGATTGCAGGATGCGCATTCAGCGTGTTGTTGGCAGCCTGCGCTGCCGGGCCGGATTTTCATGCACCGGCAGCACCCGCCGCGACCAGCTATACGCCGGAGCCGCTGACCGCCACTACTGCAGCCGCCGGAATCGCAGGAGGTGAGGCGCAGCATTTTGTGCGCGGCATGGATATTCCGGCGCAGTGGTGGACCTTGTTTGCCTCGGCACCGCTCAACGCGGTCATTGCCCGCGCCTTGCAAGCCAATCCCGATCTGCAATCGGCGCAGGCGGCATTGCGCGCAGCGCAGGAAAATGTCCTGGCGCAACAGGGAGCATATTATCCGGCCGTGAATGCCGGTCTGGCGCCGAGCCGGCAACGCTCTGATCCGACCTTGCCACCCTACACGTTGCGTACGGCACAGGTCAGTGTGTCCTATACCTTCGATGCCTTTGGCGGCAACCGGCGGCAGGTCGAAAATCTGCAAGCCTTGGCCGAGGCGCAGGGATATCAGTTGCAGGCGGCTTATCTGAGCCTGACCGCCAATGTCGTGGCGGCAGTGGTGCAAGAGGCTTCCTTGCGCGACCAGATCACCGCTGCCAATGACATCATCCGGCTGCAACAGGAATTGCTGACGCTGCTGCAACGGCAATATGGGCTCGGGGATGTGGCACAAGCCGATCTGCTGGCGCAGCGCACGGCGTTGGCGCAAAGTCAGGCCAGCCTGCCACCGTTGCAAAAGGCGCTGTCGCAACAACGCAATTTGCTGGCGGCGCTGACCGGCAATCTGCCTGCCGACGGCGTGACGGAAACCTTTGATTTGTCCGCTTTGCAATTACCGCAACAATTGCCGCTCAGCCTGCCGTCACAACTGGTTGAACAGCGTCCCGATATTCGCTACGCCAGCGCTCAGTTGCATGCGGCCAGCGCGGCGGTCGGTGTCGCCACTGCCAACATGCTGCCGCAAATCACCCTGAGCGCCAGTGCCGGCAGCGCGGCGGCGGGGTTCGGCAGCTTGTTTGCACCCGGCACGGGTATCTGGGGTGTGGTCGGCGGTTTGACGCAGCCCTTGTTCGCCGGCGGGACCTTGCTGCATCGCAAGCGCGCGGCCGAGGCCCTGCTGGATCAGGCGGCTGCGCAGTATCGCAGCACGGTGATCACGGCGTTTCAGAATGTCGCCGATAGTTTGCGCGCGCTGCAGTATGACGCCGAAGTCTTGCGTACCCAATTGCAGGCCGAACGCAGTGCGGCCGCGAGCCTGGCCGTGGCGCGGCGTGCGGTAGCGCTGGGGGCGGTCACGCCGCAGACGCTGCTCAATGCCGAGCAGAGTTATCAACTGACGCGGATTGCGTTGGTGCAGGCACAAGCCAGCCGTTATGCCGATACGGCGGCGTTGTTTCAGGCGATGGGCGGGGGCTGGTGGAAGGCAGCGGGCAGCAGGCAGCAGGCAGCAGGGACAGTCCGTGAGTGAGTCTGCTGTCAAGGCACTCCAACGATACAGCACATTAATGTGCCGGAGCTGCGCCGTCATGTGATGCCGGGTACAGAATAATGTTCGTTTGGCCAATGACAAAAGAAAAAGGAGCCGAGGCTCCTGTTTTCTTTGGCGGGACGTGTTATTGCTACATCAGTCAGTCGGTGCTGCAATCATTCGGCGGTCAGTATTGCGCCACATACTTCGGTAAGCATGCTTTCAGCAATTGAGCCGGTTGCCGGTTTGGCAAACTGCATGTTCTTGAGAGCGTCGGAATGATCGCGCTTGTCGCCAGTACCGTTGGCGCCGGCGAAGATGATTTCGCGCGTCAGTTTCAGTGTCTTGTTCTTGCAGTCATAGGTGTGCAGATCCTGATACGACTTGAGCGACGGGAATGTCTTGTCACCCGCATTCGCACGTGCTTCCTTGAAGTTCCACATCGACCACGCGGTACGCATGCCATTCTGATCCTTGATGGAGGCTGCATCAATCGACAGTTCAGCCGTGTCGCTGCTGCCCAGAACGCGCCAGTCAGCCGCATTGGCGCCTGCACAGACAAAAGCCAACATCCATATCCATTTTTTCATGCCGTATCCATTCATTTGGTGTGATTCGCCGGTTTGACTTGCACGATCCGGTGCAATTCCCCGGATCGTGCATTCCCGGGCGCCAGCATAACGTGCCTTGCGCCGGCTTTCAAGGATGGATACAGTCAGATTCAATTTCTCTCAGGCAACATGGAAGAGTGATGGCTGGTGATCAGCCATTTCTTGCCGTTCCACTTGTAGGTATAGGTAAAGCGCGCCTGCAACTGCTGGCCGTCACCGAAGGTAAAAGTGTACAGGCCGGCATCGACCGCCGTATTGCAATCGATTTCCACGGTATGCGCATCGATCTTGCCGCTCGGTTTTTTTTCCAGGAAATGCGTGAAGTAATTCAGTTTGTCTTCGCGCGTCAGCAAGGGTTTGTTGGCCAGGGTAGCCAGCAACACTGATTTCGGTGCGTAATTGGCAACCACTTGTTGCGGATCGCCCGATTGCACGGCGTTGTTCCAGCGCTCGAACAGGGCGCTGACCTGTTGTTCGCTGATCGGTTTGCATTGCTGGGTGCGGGCGCTGGCATTGCCGGCAGCGAACAGGGCGGCCAGTGACAGCAGAAGCAGAGGAGTTGTTTTCATGGTTGAATTTGTTGTTGGCGTTATCAAAAATGTCGTGATCATGTTGCATGCAGATGGCATGCGGACTTTTGATGCCGTCACAGCAACCGGGTTCGGTGATGCGTGAAGCAACCATTTGCTTTCTGCCATTTCAGGGTATTTGCAGAAATCCGATCGCCGCAAATTCGTATTTTTCGCCGGCGACAACAGTCATTTTCATTATGCGCGAAAAAAATCGATATCGTCCTTGATGCACATCACATTTTGTCGTCGTCGATATCGCAGTTGCATGTCGTGTTTCATGCAGGAAACATGTGTCGTCGCCTGCATGCGTCACTTGAAAATGACCGTCTTCGATTCCGCCTGCGGTTCCACCCGCTGTTCATTCATGCGCGAATTGCGGCAGCGGCCGGCCGGATTGAACTGCGCCTCCATTTCGCTGGCGACGGCATCGCCGAGCGAGCGCGACACTTCTTGCATGACCTTGCTCTTGTTAAGTGAAATGGTGGTGCCGGCGGCATTCACCAGACGCACGTCGGCGCCTTCACCCATGGCCGAAAAGGCAGCCTTGATTTCATAGGTGCGGGTATTGATCAGCGAAAACTCGCCGACCAGTTCCAGCGCCAGCGAGTACGCCATGGTGTTGGTGCCTTGTTGCGGATTGGCTTCCTGGCGGAAGTCGATATTGTTGATCGAACCGAACAAGACATAATCGGCCCCGGGGTAAAAACCTTTCTTGATGCGGTCGATGATGTCGTACAGTTTTTCGGTATTTTGCTGGGTCCATGGTTTGCCTTGCACCAGGCGATAGGAACCCGATTTCAACAGTTCACCTTTGATGTCGGCGGTAAATTTGCGCAGTTCGCCGCGGCTGATCATGGTGATCGAACCGGATGCGGCGACCACGGAGCTTTCGCCGCGGCTGGAGGCCCGCGCCGATGAGGCGCCGGATGAACTCAGATTCGAATCGCGATAGCGGTCATTGGCGGAATAGCTGTTGTCATGTTTTTCGCGGGCTTCGAAATACTGAAAGTATTCCTTTACCTTTTCTTCATAGGACAAGTCGGTAACGGCGATCTTCGGCATATTCTGCGCCACCGATACCAGTGCTGCGCCCAGCATCAGCCATGCTGCCAGCGCGGTCTTCAGTAATGTATTCGACATGATGATCTTTCCTGAAGGGAGGCCGGCGCTCAGCGTTTCGACGTCTTGCGAATTTCTTTTTCGTCGGCCCATTCCAGCGTGCCGGCTTCGGTGTTGGTCATGACCAGACTGAATTTGTAATAGACATCCTTGATGTCGCCGCTGCGCTTGACGATGGAAGTGATGCTGCCATCGATACGATATTGCGAAGCTTCCATCTTGCCGATTTTTGCCGTGGTCGATTTCTTGTACAGACCGGAATTGTTTTGGCGAATCAGTTCGTCATTCTGATTTTGCATTTCCGAAATGCTGGTGGCGAAGCGCATGGTGCCGCTCTTCATCAACTGGGTGCGGATGGTATCGGTAATCGATTTGGTATCGATGTATTCGCTGGTTTTGTTTTTGACATCGGCAATCGTGACCAGTGGTTTGGTTTTGAAGCCGGCGGCGTTTTGCGCCAGCGAACGGGCCATCGATTCGGCGATGGTTTGCAAGTCGGTTGAACCGAATTCATTGGTGACCTGTTCTACGGCTTTGGCATCGCCGTACTGGACGTTGCTGCCGACCGTTGGTGAACTGCTGGTGGCACAGCCGAACAAGGTGGCGCTGGTCAGGCACAGGGCGGCGTAACGGAATTGAGGGGAAGTCATGTCGGTTTCCTTATCGATAAATAGTGTCAATGCGGCGCATGCAGGTCAGGGTGCGGCGTAGTTGCCGCCATTGGCGCCGCCAAGGGATTTGTTGTCGGCCGCGCTGAACTGAATCGTGAAGTCGCGCGCCTTGGTGGTCGGTGCCGACATCTGCAGCGTCAGCTTTTGGTCGCCATGCAACAGCACCGGTTTCCACGGTTCGTCTTCCCACACCTGAAAGCCGCTTTCATCGGTCCACTTGACGCGATAGAAGGCGCGTTGCGGGCGGCTGTCGCGATTGGTGACTTCGGCCTGAATGTTGAGCAAGCCATTTTGTTCGCGCATGCGCAAACCGGTGAATTCAAGTGATGCCGGCGTGCCCAGCAATTCCAGCTTGGATGCGATGCTCTGGGCGCCGGCCGGCGTTACGCCGAGCGCGGCCACGCAGGCGCCGCTCAAGATAATGGCGCGCAACAGGGAGGTGGTTTTCATGATGACCTTGAGTGAGGCGTTGGAGAGGAAGTCGTAGTGTGCTCAGGGCAGTGCCGCTGATACCGGCACGATGGCGGTTTTCTTGCTGGCGCTGGCAGTGCGTGCTTTGTCAGCAGCGTTGCTGGCCGCAGCGGCAGCCCCAGCCTGATTCGGTGTGCCTTTCTTGGCCTTGGCTTTGCCCTTGGCGGCGGTCTGGAGTGGCGCCGGTTCCGGCGCGGCCAGCGCCAGTGCTGCCTGTTCCGCGTTATAGGGCGTTTGCGCCAGATAGACCGAAGGTCCTGAGGTGCGCAGCGAGATCAGCGCGTAGGCGCCGGACACTTGAATCTGACGGCTTTGCAATCCGCCGGGCGTCGGCAGGCTGACGGTGTGGGTGCCCGGCGGCAGTTTGACCCGCGCTACCGAAAAGAAGCCGGGCAGGGTGCGCCAGTTGCGTTCATCCGCTACTTCACCGGCAATCGTGCCGACCTTGGCGGCAATGCTCAGCAAGGAGCCGAAGGCGCCCAGTGAACCGGCATTGTCGTCAATCGCTTTCTGTGCCACGCCTTTGGTGATGGCGCGGACCGACGAGCGCGCGATGATGCCCGGCATTTCATCGGACAGTGCGCGACGCGCCATCTGGTCGACGCTGGTCAGCAAGGCAACCGGCACCTGCTTGTCATTGACGTTGACGGAACCGGGCACGATCGAGCTGTCTGCGGGGCGAATCACCGGCCACGAAATCGGCGTCGCGATCAGGCTCAGGCCGCTGCGACCGGGAATCGGCAAAATGATCGGCAGCGTCATCGAGCTGATGGCAGGCGCGCTGCCGGATTCGACGACGATCAGGGTATCCACCAGTTTCGGCGTGCGCGCGCGGACCCGGTCATCGAGTCCCTTCAAGCCGTCATCCAGCACCGCCTGATTCGGGCGCATTTCAATCGCCTTGCGATAACCCGCTGCTGCCAGCGACGGTTCGCCCAATCCTTCGTAGACAAAGCCGGCCAGATAGTTGGCAAAGGCGGACTCGTACGAATTCTTGAGCGCCTGAATCGCGGGATCGGTCAAGGTTTCCACCGGGTATCCATTCAATTCCTTGAATGAAGTGGTTTTCAGGCCTTTGGATTCGGCGCTGTCTTTGGCGGCATCCAGTTCCTTGCTGCGAAATTGCGCGATGATGGCTTCGCGCTCATGCATTTTCTTGATTTCGGTGCGCGCCGATTCCCAGTCGCCGATGGCCAGATGATCGAGCGCCAGGCGAACATTGATGAACACTTTTTCATAGTCGCGGCCATCGTAGCGACGGCTAGTGTCGTTGAGGATGAAGGCGCCGATATCGCCCATCAATTTGGCGGGATCGGTCTTGACCTGACCTTCCCAGCCGCGCACTTTTTCATCCGCCGCCAGCCATACTTCCTTGCTGCTTTCATAAGCCCCTTTCATGCGTAACAGCTCGCCTTTTTCCATGAAATACAACAGGTCTTTTTCTTTATCCGGATTTTGTTGTTCCAGTGTCTGCAAGGCAAGATCGGCATTGCCGACTTTCATGGCATCGACCGTCGAGCTGGCTTTTTTGTCATAGCCTTGCATGGCGCATCCGGCCAGCAGCGCGGTAATGCAGAGACCGCCGACGAGACTTTTAGCTGCGCGTTGCGGCGCGGACAGATGTTGTTGTGACATGAAACGATCCTCCCCAGGACAGATGCGCAGTGCCGGCAAGTTGCCGGACTGTATTTTTGTTGCTTGAATTCTAAAGATCGCTCGCAAAAAAAGCCTCATTCATTTGAATGAGATCTTGAAATGTTCTATGCTCACCAGAAGTAAAAAAATCGCATCAAAAGTTGCGTCAAACAAGCGGTTCAGGGGTGTGGACATGCGCATTGAAAATAATAAACAGCAGCGCTTCGGGCAATTGCTCGAACTGATATACGACTCGGTCCAGGATCTGAGCCGGATTGCACCGGCCATGGAGCTGATGTGCACCGAACTGGGTGCGGTGGCGGGGCACTACGTGCATATGGATCTGGCCACCAGAGAGGTCACGGCCTCGTGCGTCAGCAGTGACGACTATCAGAGCGGCGATCTCGAATACAAGAATTACTACAGTCAGGTGGACAATCGCCTCGGCTGGCTTGCCGCCGGGCAAGTAGGCGAGTGGCGCGCCGATCATCAGCACTTCGACGAAAATTTCGTGCGCAAGAGTGAAATCTATAACGACTTTCTGTTCAAGTATGGTGGCCGCCACATGGTGGTCGGACGCATCGGCGAACATGTCGGGCAGTCTGAAGCAGTGGCATTGCTGCGGCCGCTGGGGGCGCCGGAATACGCAGAAAATGAATACGCCTATCTGCGCGGCCTGTCATCGCACTGGATGCGCTCATCGGTGTTGCGGCGGCAGGTGCAGAAGCTGGAGCGTCAGCAGGCAGCCGATGAGTCGATCACGGCCCATCTGCCGTACGGCACGGTCTGGGTCAATGCGGAAGGACGAATTGTTGCTATCAATCAACAAGCCTCGGCCATATTAGCGCTGGCCGATGGTTTGCTGGTGCGGCAGGACAAATTGCGTGCGGTGCATCCGGACGATATGGAAAAGCTGAGCCGGGCGGTGCAAATGGCGACCGCGCCGCAGGGGCGCCAAGGGCAGTGGTTCGGGATCCGGCGTCGCAAGCAAAGCGTGCCGCTGCTGGTCTCCGTGATTCCGGCGACCATGCCGCAAGCGCTGGATCCATTGAGCGGCGGCCCGTTCGCGTTGCTGATTTTGCAAGATCCGAGGCGGCAGACGCTGCCGCAGGCGACGCAACTGCAACTGATTTTCCGTCTGACGCCGGCTGAAACCCGGCTGGTGGAAGCCTTGCTGGACAATGAAACCATTGAATCGTACGCACTCAAGATGAATGTCAGTCGCAATACCGTACGCACCCATCTGGCCAGCCTGTTTGCCAAGACCGGCACCAGGCGTCAGGCCGAACTGTTGCGCGCCTTGCTGACCTCGCAACCGCATGTGATCCTGTAATCGCCGCACTTCCGGCGGAATCTGCATCGAAAATGGCAATGCCTGATGCCCGGCAGCTATAATGACGCTCTTCGCTTTCTTTGATGTTCGCCCACGACACACAACTCATCTACGCTATGCAATACGTCTCCACTCGCGGTCATGCTGCAACTCCTTCTTTTTCCGAAATCCTGCTTGGTGGTCTGGCCCCGGACGGCGGCCTGTATTTGCCGGCGGAGTATCCGCAAGTCAGCCGCGCCGAGCTGGACCAGTGGCGCAGCTTGTCCTACGCCGATCTGGCGTATGAAGTGCTGCGCAAGTTCGCTACCGACATTCCCGATGCCGATCTCAAGGCGCTGACGCACAAGACGTATCGTGCCGATGTCTATTGCAACGTGCGGGCCGGCGAAAATGCAGCCGACATCACGCCGCTGCGCGTGCTGGAACAGCAGGATGGCAAGAAACTGGTGCTGCAGGGTTTGTCCAACGGACCGACGCTGGCATTCAAGGACATGGCCATGCAGTTGCTGGGTAATCTGTTCGAATATGCGCTGGCCAGGAATCAGGCGCAACTCAACATTCTCGGCGCCACCTCGGGTGATACCGGCAGTGCGGCCGAATATGCGATGCGCGGCAAGCAGGGCATCCGGGTCTTCATGCTGTCGCCGCACAAGAAGATGAGCGCGTTTCAGACTGCACAAATGTTCAGCCTGCAAGATCCGAATATCTTCAATATTGCGGTCGAAGGCGTGTTCGATGATTGCCAGGACATCGTCAAGGCGGTATCCAACGATCTCGGTTACAAGGCCGCGCAAAAGATCGGCACTGTCAATTCGATCAACTGGGCGCGCGTGGTGGCGCAGGTGGTGTATTACTTCCGCGGCTATCTGAGCGCAACCACTGCCAGCGACGAGCAAGTGTCGTTCACGGTGCCCTCGGGTAACTTCGGCAATATCTGCGCCGGTCATATCGCGCGCATGATGGGCCTGCCGATCGCCAAGCTGGTGGTGGCCACCAATGAAAATGACGTGCTCGATGAATTCTTCCGTACCGGCATTTACCGGGTACGCAAATCGGCCGAAACCTACCACACCAGCAGCCCCAGCATGGATATCAGCAAGGCGTCGAATTTCGAACGCTTCGTGTATGACTTGCTGGGCCGCGACAGCGCGCGCGTCAAGGCCTTGTTCCATCAGGTCGACACCGCTGGCGGCTTCGATCTGTCGGGAGCGGCGGGTAGCGATGGCAATGAATTCGAGAGCGTGATCCGCTACGGCTTTGCGTCCGGCAAGTCGACCCATGCCGACCGTCTGGAGACCATCCGTTTTGCCGAAAGACAATATGGCATTACCGTCGACACGCATACCGCCGATGGCATCAAGGTGGCACGTGAACATCTGCAACCGGGCGTGACGATGATTGTGCTGGAAACCGCATTGCCGGCCAAATTCAATGAAACCATCCGGGAAGCCTTGGGGCGCGATGCTGAACGGCCGGCCGGATTTGAAAACATTGAAGCCTTGCCGCAGCGCTTTGAGGTGATGGCAGCCGATGCCGCCCGGATCAAGCAATTTGTCGCAGCGCATACCGGTCTGTAACAGCAGATGGCAATGGTGCTGATGCGGGCCGCCTGGCGCTCAGCATCATGCGCCGTGCTGCCGTGTCCTGATCGACATGGTGTCCGGCACCAGTATCCCCAATCCGCAATCCGCCGGCAGTATCAGGCCGGTAATATGCCGGCCTGAAGCAAGGCCGTCGGTCATCGCCCCAGGCGTTAGAATACCTCCACCATCAACTGATTCAATCCCCCTCATGCAAGCCAGACCTCCCATGCTCAGCGTCGCCGAAGCGCAAGATTTTCTGCTCCAGGCCGCCATTCCGATCGGCGCTGTCGAAAACATCGCCACGCTGGGCGCCAATGGGCGCGTATTAGCCGTGCCGCAAACGGCGCAGATCAATGTGCCGGGCATGGATAACTCGCAAATGGATGGTTATGCCGTGCGCGCCGCCGATTGCAGCAGCGGCTCGGCGCGCTTGCGGGTATCGCAGCGGATTCCGGCTGGTCATGTCGGTAGCGCACTGGAAGCCGGGACTGCGGCGCGCATATTTACCGGCGCCATGGTGCCGGCAGGCGCCGACGCCATCGTCATGCAGGAAGCCTGTGAAGTTGATGGCGATCATGTCATCGTGCGCCATGTGCCGGCTGCCGGCGAATGGGTGCGCCACATCGGCGAAGATATCCGCGCCGGCAGCACCATTCTTGCCGCCGGCGTGCGGTTGCGGCCGCAAGAGCTGGGACTGGCGGCATCGGTCGGGCTGGCAGAGCTGAGCGTGGTGCGCAAGTTGCGCGTCGCCGTATTCTTTACCGGTGATGAGCTGACCATGCCGGGCCAGCCCCTGAAGCCCGGCGCCATTTACAACTCGAACCGTTTTTTGCTGCGCGGCTTGCTGGAAAAGCTGGGCTGCGAGGTCAGCGATTACGGCATCGTGCCGGATCAACTGCAAGCGACCCGCGATACCTTGCGTGAAGCGGCGGCGCAACATGATCTGATCATTACCAGCGGTGGCGTGTCGGTGGGAGAAGAAGACCATGTCAAACCGGCGGTGGAAGCGGAAGGCCGTCTCAACATGTGGCAGATCGCGATGAAGCCGGGCAAACCGCTGGCGTTTGGTGAAATCAATCGGACCGGCGGCGCTGAGCGCGCTTTCTTTATCGGCTTGCCGGGCAATCCGGTATCGACCTTCGTCACCTTCCTGATTTTTGTGCGGCCCTTCCTGTTGCGCTTGCAAGGCGTGACGCAGGTGATGCCGCGCGTGTTGCAGATGCGCGCCGACTTCACCTGGTCCAAGGCCGATCGCCGCCAGGAATTCCTGCGCGTCAGATTCAATGACCAAGGCGGACTGGATCTGTTTCCGCATCAGGGCTCAGCGGTATTGACCTCGACCGTATGGGGCGATGGCCTGATCGACAATCCGCCGGGGCAGACCATTGCCGCCGGTGATCTGGTGCGCTTCATTGCTTTCGACAATCTGCTTAACTGAAGCCGGCCATTCATGCTCGTTGATATTGATCACCATTTGATGGCGCCGCCCGACCGGCCGGAATTGTCCGGTGTGCGGCGCTTTATTGTCGAGTTCTGGTATTTCGGCATCAAGGAAGCGCGTTCCTGTCTGTTTGCCGGCTTGTTCTTCGCTGCCATATTTCTGATGCCGCGTCAGGGACTGTTCGGGATACCGCGCTATGACGCCTTGCTGCTGTTCGCGCTGGCGGTGCAATTCTGGATGGTCAGGACCGGCATCGAAACCATGGATGAGCTCAAGGCCATCAGCGTATTTCACGTGATCGGTTTTGCTCTCGAAGTGTTCAAGACATCCGGCAGCATTCAGTCATGGAGTTATCCTGACTTCGCCTACTCCAAACTGTTCGGCGTGCCGCTGTTTTCCGGCTTCATGTACGCCGCCGTCGGCAGCTACATCATTCAGGCATGGCGCCTGTTTCATCTGCGCATTTTGCATCATCCGCTGTACTGGATGGCGACGCTGATTGCGGTGCTGATTTATGTGAATTTCTTCACCCATCATTACATCGGTGATTACCGCTGGTATCTCGGCGCTTGTGCGCTCGGATTGTATGCGCGCACCACGGTGGTGTTCCGGCCGTTTGACCGGGATCGCAAGATGCCGTTGCTGGTGGCGTTTCTGTTGATCGGCTTCTTTATCTGGCTGGCAGAAAATATCAGTACCTTCTTTGGTATCTGGCGCTATCCGAATCAGATCGGCGCCTGGTCTACCGTGCATATCGGCAAATGGAGCGCGTGGGCCTTGCTGGTGGTCATGACCTTTACCATCGTGGCGCAACTCAAGCATCTCCGGCCCAGGATTCATATCGCCCCTTGATGGCACGTGCCATCACTTTTTCAGGATGAAAACAGATGAAAATAGAACTGCGTTTTTTTGCCGCTGTACGTGAAGCCCTCGGCGTTACCCATGAAGTCGTCGAGTTGCCGGAACAGGTCAAGACCGTCGGCGAAGTTCGTAGCTTTTTGCAGAGCCGTGGCGGCCTCTGGACCGAGGTATTGGGTCCCGGAAAAGCATTGCGCATGGCCTATGGTCAGGTGATGTGCGAACCGGAAACCGAAATTGAAGAGGGTGGCGAAGTGGCGTTTTTCCCGCCGGTGACCGGCGGTTAAGGACCACCGCATATGGCAATTTGCCGCAAGGCCTGGACACCAATATTGAACCGGAATTTGGGGAGCGCATATGACTGATTTTCTGTTTGGTCCGAAACAACTGCTGAGGTTGTGGCTGGCTGCCGGTAGTGGTTTGTTGCTGGCGGCTTGCGCGGCACCGCCATCCGATGTCATCAGCCTGAAAGACATGGGCTCATTTTTTGTCGGTGGCCGGGAAGTCACCATCAGCGGCAAACCGGTCAAGGAGATGCTGCTCACGCCCGGCGGTGCGCCGACTAAAATCGACCCGAACGGCGTGTATCAGGTTGAGCAGGCCTATGTGCAATATTTCATTCCGGCCCGACAACGCGGCAAGTTGCCGCTGCTGATGTGGCATGGCGGCGGTCTGAGCGGGGTTGAGTATGAGACCACGCCGGACGGTCGCGATGGCTGGCTGAATATTTTCCTCAAGCGCGGCTGGGCGGTCTACAACGCGGATGCGGTTGAGCGCGGGCGTGCCGGCTGGGCCATGTATCCCGATATCTTTCGTTCCGAACCGGTCTTCGTGACCAAGAACAATCCGTTCGAGCGCTTTCGCATCGGCGCCGGCCCCGGTTCCTACAACAAGGATATGAGCCAGGCGCGTGCATTGCCGGGAAATCAGTTCCCGCTCGAAGGTTACGACAATTTCACCAAGCAACTGGTGCCGCGCTGGACCACCACCGACGAAGCGATACTGGCGGCCTATATTGCGCTGGTCGACAAGGTCTGTCCCTGCGTGGTACTGGCCCATTCGCAAGCCGGACAGTTCGCCTACCGCGCCGCGCAGGCCAGACCGGACAAGGTCAAGGCACTGGTGCTGGTGGAGCCTTCGGCGCAAGGCGATCCGCAACAGGCTGCGATATTGCGCAATACGCCGCTGGTCTCGATCTACGGCGACTACATTGAACAAGACGCGCGCTGGCCTGTGATCAAGGCCAATAACCTGAAGTTTTATGAAGTATTGCGCGCCGCCGGCGGCCAGCCGGAAGTCATCAATTTGCCGCAGCGAGGTATCCGTGGCAATGGTCACATGATGATGATGGACCGCAACAATCAGGAAGTGGCCGAAGTCATCAATCAATGGCTGACGGCCAAAGGCTTTTATCAATAATGCGCGGTGACTGAACCCACCGTGAACCGGGAGCAGGCATGACTATCAACAGCGATGATCTGAAGCAGATCGCGGCCTTGACCTTGCAGCATTACGATCAGCGTGCCGAGGATTTTCGCGCCGGCACCCGCGATCATGATGTCACGCAAAATATCGCGGCCTTGCTGGATGCCATCGAAGCACCGGCACCGTATACGATCCTGGATTTCGGCTGCGGCCCGGGACGCGATCTGCAAACCTTTCGCAAGCTCGGGCATGTCGCCATCGGTCTCGATGGCACGCCGGCATTTGTCGACATGGCGCGCGCCGATTCCGGCTGTGAAGTCTGGCAACAGGATTTTCTGGATCTGGATTTACCGCCCGCGCATTTCGATGGCATCTTTGCCAATGCCGTGCTGTTTCACATCCCGACGCAGGAATTGCCGCGCGTGCTGGCGGCGTTGTTTGTCACGCTGAAGCCGGGCGGGGTGCTGTTCAGTTCGAATCCGCGCGGCAGCAATCAGGAAGGCTGGAACGGCGGTCGTTACGGCGCCTATCACGATCTGGCGGCATGGCAGAGCTACCTGACGGCAGCGGGCTTTACCGAATTGCGGCATTATTATCGTCCTGATGGTTTGCCGCGCGAGCAGCAACCGTGGCTGGCCACGGTATGGCGGCGACCATTGCGTTAATTCACCCGGCAAACCAATCTGGAGTAGCGGCATGAGCCTGCAAACCTTTTTTCTGTATCTGGCGGCGGTCTTCGTCTTGACGGTGACGCCCGGACCCAGCGTGCTGATGTGCGTGACCAACGGCATTCATCACGGCACCCGGCGCGCGTTCGCTTCCGCGCTCGGCAGCGTGACGGCGGTATGCCTGATCATGGTGGTGTCGGCAGCCGGACTCGGGGCGATTCTGGCGGTGTCGGAAAAAGTGTTTCTGGTATTGAAATGGTGCGGCGTCGCTTATCTGGCGTATATCGGCATTCGCACTTTCTTTTCGCAGCAAAACAGCTTTGCTGCCGAAGACGCTGCCGAGGGCCGCAGCAAATCGCGCCGCAGCCTGTATCTGCAAGGCTTTCTGGTGGGCGGCAGCAATCCCAAGGCCTTGCTGTTCTTTACCGCCTTCTTCCCGCAATTCATCAATCCGCAGGCGGCGCAGTTGCCGCAATTTTTATTGCTGGGCGCGACCTTCGTTTGCTTCGAATTATTCTGGCTGACGTTTTATGCCCACTTCGCTTCGCGGATTGCGCCATGGCTGCGCACGCCGGGCCGCGCGCGCATGTTCAATCGCTTGTCGGGCGCGGTATTCCTCGGCGCCAGCGCGGTGCTGGCCAGCGTCCGCCGGGCCTGAGCGGCAGCAACACAAGTCTTTTGAAAAAAATCATTTGAAGAAACGAGTTTGCTCATGACTGCTCAAATCGTCGCCTGGGCCGCCCAGGATACCCGTCTGATGTTTTCCGTCCTGATTGCACTGGTGGCGATTGTGTTGTTGATCAGCGTGCTCAAGCTGGCGCCGTTCCTGTCGATTCTGCTGGGTACTTTCGTGGCCGGCATGGGCGCCGGTTTGCCGCTGGAAAAGATTGCCTCAGCATTCAGCAAAGGCGCCGGCAGCATTCTCGGTGAGGCCGGTATCATCATCGCGCTCGGCGCCATGCTGGGGGCGCTGATGGCCGACTCCGGCGCAGCCGACAAGATCGTGACCACGCTGTTGCGCTACGCGCGCGGCGCTTTCATTCCGTGGATGATGGCGCTGGTCGCCATCGTGGTCGGCTTGCCGCTGTTCTTTGAAGTTGGCCTGGTGATGATGGCGCCGATCATTTTCGTGATGGCGCGGCGTTCGCAGCAACCGATTCTGCGCGTGGCGATTCCGGCGCTGGCCGGCATGACCACGTTGCATGCCTTGTTGCCGCCGCATCCGGGGCCGCTGATTGCGGTCAGCGCCTTGCATGCCGATCTCGGCACTACCATGCTGCTCGGTCTGGTGGTGGCGATTCCGGCCGTGATTCTGGCGGGTCCGCTGTATGGCATGTGGCTGGCGCCGCGCATGCCGATCGGTGAGCCGGAACAGATCGGGGCGTTGTTCAAGGGCCAGCAAGCGGAAGAGATGCAACCCGGTTTTATACCGTCGCTGGTGACCATCCTGTTGCCGGTAGTGCTGATGCTGGGGCGCACCGTCGCCAAGATCTGGCTGACTCCAGAGACTACCTTGTTCGAGATGTTGAATTTCTTCGGCGAGCCGATCATCGCGCTGACGGTTACCGTGTTGTTTGCCGTGGTGGTGCTGGGCTGGGGACGCGGCGTCAGTCGCACCGATGTCGGCGCCATCTTGCGCAAGGCCTTGCCACCGATTGCCGGCTTGTTGCTGACAATCGGCGCCGGCGGCGGTCTCAAGCAAGCGCTGTTGACGGCCGGCATCAGCGATACCATTACCAAAGTCGCGGCCGGTACCCACTTGCCGCTGATCTTGCTGGCCTGGCTGATTGCCGTGGCATTGCGGCAAGCCACCGGCTCGGCCACGGTGGCGACCACCGCCACCGCCGGTATCGTGGCGCCGCTGGTGGCGTCGCTGTCGGGTACGCATAACGCCTTGATGGCGCTGGCCATCGGCGCCGGCTCGGTCTTCTTTTGTCATGTCAACGATGCCGGTTTCTGGATGGTCAAGGAGTACTTCGGCCTCGATCTCAAGCAAACCTTTGCTACCTGGTCGGTGATCCAGACCATCGTCTCGGTAGTCGGACTCGGCATGACGTTGCTGTTGTGGGGGCTGCTGACCTGATGCCAGGCTGAAACCGCGCTGCTGCCGGGCTTGGTGAAAAGCGCGGCGGCTTGTACCATGAGCCTGATCCGACCTGTTTTCAACACTGCCTTTCAATTGTCCCCAGCATGCCTATACGTGTCCAAACTGCCGATTTCGATCTCGCTGCCGAGATTGCACAACTGCGTCGTAACGATCCGGGCATCGGTGCGGTGGTCAGTTTTGTCGGTACGGTACGCGATATCAATGACGGCGCCAGTGTCGCCACCATGGAGCTGGAGCATTACCCGGGCATGACCGAGAAAGCCCTGCAGCAGATTGTGGCGGACGCCAAAACACGTTGGGATATCTGCGATGCACTGGTGATTCACCGTGTCGGGCCATTGTTGCCGCTGGACCAGATCGTGCTGGTGGCGGTAACGTCACGCCATCGCGGCACTGCGTTTGCCGCCTGCGAATTCATCATCGATTATCTGAAAACCGAGGCACCGTTCTGGAAAAAGGAGCAGACGCCGGAGGGCGCGCGCTGGGTGGATGCGCGCGACAGCGATGCGCAGGCGCTGGACAAATGGAAGCCGGCTGGCTGAACAAGTCGGGCGCAAACCGGCTGGTCCGCGTCAGAGGCGGATTTCGGCCTCGGCATAAAAACGATAACCCAGATTGCGCGCAGTATTGACCGGCAATGTCAGGCCGCATGCCCGTTGCGCTTTGCGGCGCAGGCGGCAGATCTGGGTATCCATGCGGCGCTGGTCGTAATCCATGAAATCGGCACCCAGCATCAGCACGATATCCTTGCGGCTGATCAGCGTGCCCGGCGCTTGCATCAGGATCCGCAATACCGTCAGGTCCTGATGCGACAACGGTATCGGATTGGCGCCGGGCGGGCGCAATTGGCGCGGACCCAGTTCCAGCACCCAGCGTTCTTTAGGTTCGGCTTCGCCCAGACGCCGGCGCAGCGCCACCAGCGTTACCGCCAGTTCGTCGAGATCGGCGGTCTTGGCCAGATAGTGATCGGCGCCGCCATCCATGCCGGTGATCTTGTCTTGCAAACCGCCGCGCGCTGTCAGAATGACAATGCCGACTTGTTGATCCTGGGCCCGCAACTGGCGCATCAGGTCGAGGCCATCGCCGTCCGGCAAGCTCAGATCGAGAATCGCAATGCGGTGCAGCGCCGGATCATGGATCTGATGGAATTGCGCCAGACTGTCAGCCGTGTCGACGCGATAGCCGATATCGGTCAGGAACTCGGCGAGTTCCTGACGCAAGACGATTTCGTCTTCCAGCAAAATAAGATGGGTTCTTGGCATGACGCAAGCATAGCCGATTGTGGCGGCAAGTTATCTGAGCAAATCTGAGCAATCGTCAAATTGATCTCAAATCCTGAGCCGGCATGCTATCCTGCGCCGCCATGAAACGTCTGCCATTTTTCTTTTTGCTGGTACTGTTGCTGCCGTTGCTGCTGCAAGCGCAGCCGCTGTCGCAGCCGGTGCTGGCATTGGGCGCGGATACCACGTATCTGCCGGCCAGAGGCGCCATGACGCTGCTGCGCGATCCCAATGGCAGCATGACACCGGCGCAGGCACTGCTCGCCAGTGGTTGGCGCAAGTTGCCCAATTCAGTCAGTGAAGGGTATACCGCGGATGTGGTCTGGCTGCGCCTGGAGATAAACCGGACTGCCGATGCACCCAGGGATTGGGTGCTGCGGTTTACCAACGCCTTGCTGGATGATGTGCGTTTTTACCGGCAAGACGCTGACGGCGTCTGGACCCCGCTGCATTCCGGCGAGGATGTGGGCCGCGCCAACTGGCTCATGGATGAGCGCGGCGTGGTGTTGCCGATACGCGTCAAGAACCCGGGGCCGGAAACCTGGCTGGTGCGTCTCAAGACCAAGAATGCCATGGCTACCGATCTGGAAATCTGGACCAGTATCGCCTTCAACGATTTTTCACGTCGCGAATATCTGTATTACGGTTTGTACTTCGGCTGCTATCTGCTGCTGATCCTGTTTCATACCCTGTTCTGGCGCATGACCGGAGAGGCGCTCAGTGGCTGGTATCTGCTGTACGTCTGGTTCAACGCCATGAACGAAGTCATGACGGTCGCCTTGCCGCAGCAATTGTTCAATATGCCGGTGACGATCTCGGACCCGTTGCTGGGGCTGTCGATCTGCATCAGTCTGACCGTTGGAGCGCATTTCTCGTCGTTGCAACTTGAGTTGCCGACTTTATGGCCGCGCTTCAGCAAGGCCGTCAGCTTCGGTACCGCCATGGCCAGTGCGGCCGGCTGCGCGCTGGTGCTGTCCGGGCGCTACCCCGACGGCATGATTCTGGTGCAAATCCTGGCCTTGCTGCTGATTGTCGGGTTTATCGGCATGTCCTTGTGGCTGCTCACGCGCGGCTACCGGCCGGCGCGCTTTTTCTTGCTGGCGTTCGGTATTTTCTATGCCGGTGTGATCATCAGTTTTATGCGCAATCTGGGATGGGTGCCGTTCAATTTCTGGACCGGTCATGCGTCCGCCATCGGTGCCTTTTTGCATATGCTGTTGATGAGCCTGCGACTCAACCTGCGCTATAACGGCTTGCGACGCGACAAGGAAATGGCGCAATCGGAAATGGTGCGGGCGGTGCGCCAGCTTAACGATGGCCTCGAACATCAGGTCGCCAAACGCACGGTCGCCTTGCAGCAGGAAATCGCGCGGCGCGAGTTGCTGGAACTGGAATTGCGTGATGCGCTGGAAGTCGAGCGGCGCACGCGCGAGGAGCAAAAAGATTTCGTGGCGATGGTGTCGCATGAGTTCCGGACACCGCTGGCCATCATCAATACCACGGCGCAGCAAATTGCCAAGAATCTCGATGCGGTGCGCGAAAAGACGCTGGTGCGTTGTCAGAATCTGCGCAATGCGGCGCAGCGGATGGCGGCGCTGGTGGATGAATATTTGACGGCCGACCGCATGGATACCGGCATCGCGGCATTCCGGCCCGAGCGCTGCGACCTCGGCGCCTTGATCGATGGCGTACTGGATGAGTGGCCGCATGAACGTGTGCAGCGTTCACTGCAAGCATTGCCGCCGCAGTTCGTGTGTGACAAAGGTTTGCTGCGGGTGGCATTGCGCAATTTATTGACCAATGCCGACCGCCATGCGCCTGAAGGGCGGCCGATTCTGGTGCATGCCGGGGTACAGGATAGCGGTGATATCCGCATCGCCGTGTGCAATGAAGGACCGCCGATTGCCGACGATGAAGTGCCGCGTCTGTTCCAGAAGTATTTTCGCGGCCGCATTGCGCAACATTTGCCGGGTGCCGGGCTGGGACTCTATCTGGTGCAGCGCATTGCCACCATGCATGCCGGTGAGGTGAAGCTGGAAAATGCCGGCCATCATGGCACCTTGATTTTTTCGCTGTTGCTGCCCGAACGCAATGGCTTGTCCGGCGCCGCCCAGCCGGCGGCAAGTTGAGCGCAAGGGCGGGGCGCGTCCGGCCCAACGCATCATCAAAAATCAGGCCGGTTTGGTCGCCTTGCGATTGCGGTTGGCTTGAATCTTTTCTTCGAAGCAGGCCGGGTGGCGCTGCTTCAATTCCGGCAAATGATCGATGATGTCGCGCATGTGGATTTGCATGGCGGCATAGGCGGCTTCGGGTTGCCCCTGGCAGATGGCCTCGATGATGGCGCCGTGTTGATTGATGACCCGATGGTTGGTGGCGATGTCCGGCAAAATCAGATAGCGCACCCGGTCCAGATGGGCGCGTGCCTGTTCCACTGTGCGCGCCAGACCGGGCATGCCGCTGGCAACGCAGATTTCATAGTGTGTTTCTTCATCGACGGTATGAAAGGCGGTCCAGTCTTCGGCCTGCAATGCTGCCCGCAGCTTGTCCATCACGGCGCGCAGTCGCACTGCCTTGAGCGGGTCGATGATTTCAGCGGCGCGGCGTGCCGTGGCGCACTCTACCGCTTCGCGCAGGAACTGTGCTTCCAGTAACGCTTCCATGCGGATCGGTGCGACAAAGGTGCCGAACTGCGGATAGGCATTCAACAAACCATCTTCCGATAAACGGATAAACGCTTCACGTACCGGTGTGCGACTGATGGCCAGCGTCGATGCGACTTCCTGTTCCGAAATCGGCTGATTCGGCGGCAATTCCAATGAAATGATGGCGCGCCTGAGCAGCGTGTAAATCTGCTCGGAGGCGCGGAATTTCCGGTCCAGCGGCGTCTCCAGGAATATTTTTGCTACGACATCCATGCTTGTTGTTCCATCAAATGATTCCAATGTCGGGCCGGCGTTCCCATCCGTTGTGCCATGCTATCGGCGCTTTTCATCTGCAAAAGCGACCTGATTTTTTCCTCTCTTTGCATGTTTGCTGCGTAATCGCGGCATCTTGTCGGTATTTCGACGCAATTGGCTGTCGCTTGGGGTTAAAAGCGTCGCGATTCCCGGCGCACAAATCTCATTATACAGAGTCACTCCGCACAACAGGTTGACATGAACTAGACGACTGGTACACTAGTCCTCAAATAAAAAGCTGTCGTGAACGTCCGTATCTCAACTCAAAGAGGAAGCCGTGAAGATTACTGCCATCAAAGCATTTGCAACTGTAAGTCCTGTTTCAGACTGGGTATTTGTCAAAGTGGAAACTGATCAGCCGGGCTTGATCGGCTGGGGCGAATGTTCGTTACCGGGGAAGCCGAACGCCATGCTCGGCGCGGTGGCCGATCTTGAGAAACTGGTGGTCGGCGCCGATCCGACCAATACCGAATGGTGCTGGCAACGCATGTACCGTCACGCGTTCTGGCGCGGCGGTCCGATTCAGACGGCGGCTTTGTCCGGGGTGGACATTGCCTTGTGGGATATTCGCGGCAAGCTGGCCAATCAACCTGTGTACAAACTGATGGGTGGGGCAGTGCGGGACCGCATTCGCTTGTACGCCAACTGCGGCCTGTCGAGTGATCCGGAGGAATTGCGCCGGCGCGTGCGGCATGCAGTGTCGCTGGGGTATACCGCAGTCAAGTTCTATCCGCTGCCGGCCGTCAATGCGGTCGATAGCCTGGCGACGATCCGGCAAGTGGTGGCATGCTGTGAAGCGGTGCGCGATGAAATCGGCGCTGAACGTGATTTCGCGCTGGATTTCCACGGTCGCCTGAGCAGCGGCTTTGCGGTGGAAATCGAATCCGCCATTCGTCATACCAAACCATTGTGGATTGAAGAACCGGTCTTACCGGAAACGCCCAAGGCATTGGCGCGGCTGGCAGAAAAATGCGTGATTCCGATTGCCGTCGGCGAACGCCTGTTTACCCGTTTCGATTTCCGCGAAGTGCTGGAAAATGAATGGGCGACCGTGATTCAACCCGATGTGGCGAATGCCGGCGGCATCACTGAAATGATGAAAATTGCCGCCTTCGCCGAAACCTATGGTGTGGCGCTGGCGCCGCATAATCCGAATGGCCCGGTGCAATCGATAGCCGGCATGCATCTGGCGGCGGCACTGCAACCATTCGTGATTCTGGAACATCGACACGAGCATCACGATTTTCTGGAGCAGTTGGCCGACAATATTCCCAAGGTCGGTGCCGACGGTTATGTCGGGTTGCCGAAGGGGCCGGGACTGGGTATTCACGTCAATGAAGAGTTCGCCCGCGCCAACAATCACGGCACCTGGATTCCTGAAGTATTTCGCGCTGACGGGACCATTGGCGACTGGTAAGCGCTACCGGCAATCATCCACGCGACGCAGGAGGGCGTCGCCGCAAGTGACAAGATGTGCAAGCAGCTTTGATCCATACAATCCGGAGACCAACAATGAAAAAAATGACTGTTCAACTGTTCAAGACCGCCGTTGCATTGGCGCTGTGTGCCGCTGCCGTGACGGCGGCGCATGCCAATACACTGGCCGATATCAAGAAGCGCGGTGAAATTGCGATTGCCGTCGATCTGGGAACGCCGCCGTTCGGCTCCGTCAATGCGCAACTACAACCGTTTGGCGCCGATGTCGATGTGGCGACCAAACTGGCCAAGGACATGGGCGTGAAATTGCGGATTGTCGAAGTCACCGGTCCGAATCGGATTCCGTTCCTGATGACGCAGAAGGCCGATATCGTGATCTCCTCGTTTGCGATTACCCCGGAGCGCGAAAAGGTGGTTGATTTTGTGCCCTACAGTGTCAACCGGTTGGTGGTGTTTGCCCCGGCGCCGGTGGCGATCAATTCCATGAATACCCTGGTCGGCAAGAAAATAGCCGTGGTACGCGGCAATCTGCAAGATACCGAACTGACCCGGCGCGCGCCGCAGGGAACCATCCTGTCGCGTTATGACGATGACGCCACCACCATCGCGGCCTTGTTGTCGGGACAGGTGGATGCCTTGTGCGCACCTTACGGCATGTTCCTGTCGCTGCAACAGCAGTACGCCGACAAGAAGCTGGAGATCAAGCTGGATGTGACGGTGCAGCCATTGGGCATCGGCTTGCGCAAGAATGATCCGGAACTCAAGGCATGGCTGACGCAATGGACTGACGACAATGTGAAAAACGGTACGCTGTCGACCGTGTTCCAGAAGTACATGGGCGTGCCGCTGCCGGACCTGAAACAGTTCGCCAAAAAATAAACATCATCACGACCGCCATGTGAAAAAGCCGGACCTGTCAGGCACAGGTCCGGCTTTTCTGTTGATGGTGACAGCTTCTTTCTTTGCCCTTTTTTACTCTATTTCTTGTCGTCCTTGTTCGACGGTTCCAGCACCACCGTGCAGGTCAGACCGGCGGCCAGCAATACCCCTTGCGGTACCTCATCAATGTGAATGCGCACCGGCACCCGTTGCGCCAGCCGTACCCAGTTGAAGGTCGGATTGACGTCGGCCAGCAATTCGCGGCTTTGCGGATTGTCGCGGTCGTAGATGCCGCGTGCGATGCTGTCGACATGGCCTTGCAATACGGCGCCGCTGATCAATTGGATTTTGGCCTTGTCGCCGACGCTCAGATAAGGCAGTTTGGTTTCTTCGAAATAACCGTAAACCCAGAATGAGTGACTGTCGATGATGGCGAATTTGGCGGCGCCGACACTGGCGTAATCACCGCGTCGCACATTCAGGTTGGTGACATAGCCATCGACCGGGGCAATTACCTTGGTACGTTCCAGATTGAGTTTGGCGGTGTCGCGCTGGACCAGTGCAATCTGGTATTGCGCCTGCGCGGCGCTGGCCTGGACGTCGGAGTCTTCGCGGGTTTCGCGCGAGACCACCAGATTATCCATATCGGCGCGCCGGCGCGCCTGGGCACGGCGCATGTCGAGTTCAGCTTTTTTCTCTTGCACTGCGGCTTCCGCCTGTTGCAACGCCAATTGATAATGCGCCGGATCGATTTGCATCAGCAGATCTCCCTTGTGCACCAGCTGGTTGTCGCGCACCGGCAAGTCGACAATCTGGCCGGAGACATCCGGTGCGATATTGATGACGTCGGCACGGATGCGGCCGTCGCGGGTCCATGGCGAAACCATGTAGTGTTTCCACAGGGTCCATCCGAGAAAAATGGCCGCGAGGAAAATCAGCAGGGTAATGCTGAAACGAAAAATCGATTTGACCGACATGATGAAATGCTCCTGAATATTGCTTTGATGACTTCGTTGACCAATGTGTTGATTGCTGCGGTGACAGCTGCTGCTGCCGTTAGCGATATACCGCCAGCCCGAGCACGCCGAGAATGCAGACAAACAGGCTGACCCGGAACAAGGAGGCGTGCCAGACAAAATCGTATAACCCGAGACGTACCAGCAATCGGTCTGCCGCGATCGTGATCAGCCCCGACAAGAATGTCAGCAGCAGCAGCGCCGGCACATAGGCGTCGAATAATGAAATTTCACGCGGCATGAGAAGGACCTTCCGAGGTTGAAGTGGCAGAGGTGTTGCTGCCGGTGCGGATCGGATGCAGCGGCGAATGCTCATCCAGCAAGGCGGTGCGGATGAAATGCAGGTAGCTCAGCGTGCGTTGCAAGCGATGCCGTTCGCTGCGCGGACGCTGGTGCGGGCCGATGGTTTGATGTACCACGGCGATGGCATCGTTGGTGGCGCTCATTGCCGCTGCCAGCGTTTGCGCGCTGGGCGCATCGAACAAGGCCGGGATGGTGCGGCGGATATCGGCCAGGGCCTGATAGGCCGCAGGCGGCAACAGATTGGGCGTTTCGCGCCGGATACTGGCCAGCTCCTGGCGCAGTTCGATAATGGCGTGTCCGACTTCCAGCGTGGCAAACATCCAGCCCAGCGCCGATTGTTTCAATTCCGGCTGGCTGGCGGTCAGTACGCTGATCTGGTGCATCAGGTCGCGCGTGCCGCTTTCAAAGCGACCGGCCAGATCATTGAGTTTGCCAGAGCAGGCTTGTACCACTTGCTTGCGCAATTTCTTTTCCATGTGCCGCACTACCCAGGCGTTGGCTGGCGGCAGCAGAATCATGAATGCGACCGTCGTCACCAGCAAGGAACCCATCAAGGCGACCGATTCATTGAGATAGGTGGCGGCATTGAAGTTGGCCAGATTATCGGGCACCGCCAGAAACGGAAAGAAGATACAGATACCCATGCCGAATCCGGCCCAGGCCGGGCGCGTGGTCAGATATACCGCAAACAGCAACAACGGCAACAGGGCCGTGGCCAGCAACAAAAATCCATCCAGATGCGGGTATATGTGGAACACGTAAAAATAGCCGATGATGATGGCGGCGATCACGCCGAAACTCATGTTGCGGGTGGTGCGGGCCGGGTCGGGGGCGGCCGAGGTGATGGCGCAGAAGGCGGCCGCATTGAGGGCGGCGAAGTCGCCGCTGGGCCAGCCGCTGGCAATCCAGAACGCCGACAGCAACAACAGCACGACGGCAGCGCGGGTGCCGGCCACGGCAGCGGTGAACAGACTGGTCTTGGGGGCGTATGACTTGTCCCATTGCTCGCGCTCATGCGAGCGCTGCACCAGCGAGGCATAGGTCAGCGTATAGGCATGCAACTCTTCGATCACGCGATACAGCAGTTCGCTGGCAGTGTCGAAATCCAGCAACGTGACGGCATTGTCTTCCGGCAGCGCGGCGCGGGTCTGGCGAATGCGCTTCGGCAATTCTTTTTTGAAACGGTCCAGCTTGATGGCGGATTCGGCGGCATCGGTAGCGCTCATGACCGGTTCTCCGCCGGAGCGTGTCAGCAACGGCGTGACTTCCTTGAAGTACGGCTCAATTGCGGTAATGACGGTGTCGGCATGGTTGGTGTGCAGCCGGTTCATCAACTGGTGCAGCGCATGGACGCGGGTCGACAAGGCCATGAATTCGCTGTTCATGCGCGTCAGCCGGCCGCTGCGCAAACGCACATCGGGATCTTCGAACACCGCTGAACTGCGGATCGCTTCCAGACCGATGATGTCGCTGATGAAGCGGGCGTTGGTGGCTTCCAGTTGTTTGCGATCAACCTTGCCGGCCAGCGTGCCGCCGATCAGATCGACGAAGGCGGAAAAACGGCCGCGAATGATGCGCACCAGATTGGGTGCGGTACGTTGCGGAAAAACCAGCGAGCTGACCATGGCGGCACACAAAATGCCGAGCGACAATTCGGTAACCCGCGTGACCACCGAATCGAAGGTGAGCGCCGGATGAACCACTGCCGGAATCCCGATCAGTGCCACGGTGTAGCCCGAGAGCACGAAACCATAGGAGCGGAAGTTGCGGTTGTGGGCCGAGCCGGCGGTGCACAGGCCGATCCAGATCGCGGTGCATAACAGGAACAGTTCCGGCGTTTGCGCAAACAAGGCGACGAACACGAACACGGCGGCAGTGCCGATCAGCGTGCCGATGATGCGGTAGAAACTCTTGGCCAGAATCATGCCGCTTTGCGGCTGCATGACGATGAACACGGTGGTCATCGCGGTGCGCGGCGATTCCAGATCGAGCAGCATGCCGATCCCGAGTGCCAGCAGCGACGCCAGCGCCATCTTGAAGATATAGGTCCAGACCAGACGGTCGTTCTGATACCAGTCGGTCACGGCATCCTTGAGTTGCCGCGACCATGGCAGGCGCTCAGCGGCAGTGGTGTCGGTAGTCATTGTTTGCTACCCGCGCTGGCCTGCGCATCGTGCCGGACATCCTCTTCGATACCGCCGCCGAGCGCCGCTGTCAGGGTGGCGTAGGCGTTCAGTTTTTGCGCCTGCAATTGCTGGATGATTTGCTGTTGGCGCAGCAATTGGGTCTGCGCATTCAGTACATTCAGATAGCCGGTCAGGCCGCGCTGGAAGGCGCGCATGGCAATCGCCACATTCTTGCGCGCGGTATCGACCGACAGCTCTGCCTGTTGTTGCTGGCGTTGCAGCGAGCGCAAGGTCACCACCTGATCGGCAATACTCTTGAGTGCCATGCTCAGCAACTGGTTGTAATGTTCGACTTCGAGATCGTAACCGGCGGTGGTGGCGCCGAGCTGGCCGCGCAGGCGTCCGCCTTCGAAAATCGGCAGCGATACAGCCGGCCCGAATGAGGTGCTGACATTGCCGAGCGTCAGGAACGACAGCAAGCCACCGCCGGCTGCCATCGGTCCGATGCTGGCCAGCAAATTGATGTTGGGATAAAAGGCGGCCTTGGCGACCTGAATGTTTTTGCCGGCGGCTTCGACCCGCCAGCGCGCCGCACTCAGATCGGGTCGACGACCCAGCAATGCGGCTGGCAGTACCGCCGGCAAGCCGATGGCGGCATCCATTGTCAGCGCTGGCCGGGTAATACTATCGCCGGCGCCGGGACCTTTGCCGAGCAAGGCGGCAATCTGATTGCGCGCCAGCGCGATGTTTTCATCCAGCGCTTCAATCTGACGCCGGGTTTCCGGCAGCGGCACTTGCGCTTCGCTGATTTCCAGCTGCGTGCCGATACCGCCTTTGAAGCGCTTGTTGGCGAGGTCGAGGATTTGTTGCTGTTGCTGCAGCGTGGCTTCGGTGTTGTCGCGCAATCCGTATTGCAGTGACAGCATGACATAGGCGCGCACGATATTGCTTTCCAGATCGAGCTGGGCGGCGCGGCCATCGGCGGCCACCGCTTGCAATTCATCCTGTGCGCGTTCGCTATTGCTGCGATTGCGGCCCCACAGGTCGAGGTTGTACGACATGCTGATGACGGCGCTGTTATTCCAGGTATCGGTACTGGCCATGGCACCGCCACCGTAATAGGGGTTGTCGGACCAATGCTTGCGGTTGATGCCGGCATCCAGATTGGCTTGCGGCAACTCGCCGGCATGCGCGACCTCGGTCAGCGCCTGCGCCTGCCGTACGCGGGCGGCGGCAATCGCCATGCTTGGATTGTCGGCAATGGCGGCCGTCACCAGTCGATTCAGTTGCGGGTCAGCATATTTTTCCCACCAGGCGCGTTGCGGCCAGCCGGCAGTGGCGCCGACGGTGCGGATCGCGTTGCCGACATCAAACGTGGCAACCGGTTGTAAATGTGCTTGCGGGGCGATGCCGCCGTCACTGGCGCAACCGGCGACGAGCAGGCAAAAAGCCAGCGGCAGGCTCAGCGCCGCCGTCGCCAAGTGGCGCTGGGCGGTATTTTGCTGGTTTGGTGTGCTTGCCTGAGTGTTCATGAGATTACCCAATAAAATGCAAATATTGAGGGTCTGGTAACAATTGACTTGTGCGATGCGTTCGACCTCTTTCGGGAACGGGCCGCAGGCGTCACATGCGGTTGTTGCAACTCGTTGCTGCAGCACCGCTGCGCCAGGCACGTAACGCCTGCGACCGCGTTCGGACTCACAATCAATTATTACAAAACCCTCTCCAAACGATTATATTTTGTAATTATTGATAGAGAAATGCCGCTAAACACAAAGGTTTTTATCAATTATCGCAATAATCATTGGCCAAAATTGGGTAACAATGCGGTAGCAAGACGATTGTTGCAGTATCGCCTAATGTGATCTCCGGCCGGTGGTAATTGCATCGGCAAGCAACAAATGATGGCAACCAGCGACGCCGCCAGCGCGGCGCGTGCAGATCGGGAATGAAATGGATACCTTGCAAAACATGCGCGTTTTCATGCGCGTGGTGGATGCCGGCAGCTTTACCGCAGCGGCGCAGCAGATGGAATTGACGACCGCCCATGTGTCGCGCGCGGTAGCGGATCTGGAGCGACATCTGCGTACCCGGTTGCTGAACCGGACCACGCGCCGGATTGCGTTGACCGAAGCCGGCGAGCGCTATTTATTACGCTGCGAACAAATCATGTCGTATGTGCAGGAAGCCGAGGCCGAGGCCGGCGACGCCAATGTGCGACCGTCCGGCCGCTTGCGCGTGCATGCCATGACCAGTTTCGGTCAGCGCTATGTGATACCGGCCATTTCCAGTTATCAGAAACGTTATCCCGACGTCGCCATCGAGCTGACGCTGGCGCAACGCATTCCTGATTTGCTGGAAGAGGGCTATGACGTGTCGCTGGTGCTGGCGCGCGAGTTGCCGGACTCCGGTTTGATTTTTCGGCAACTCGGCACGATTTACAGCGTGGTGTGTGCCTCGCCGTCGTATGTTGAAAAGTATGGCGCGCCGCAGCGGCCGTCGGAGCTGGTCAATCACGCTTGTCTGCAACTGGTGAGTCCGGTGTCGCCGCTTGATGAGTGGCTGGTGGAAGGGCCGGAGGGACACGAATCGATTGCCATCAAGAGCAACTTTCAGGTCAACGTGGCCGAAGCCATGTTGCTGAGCATCCGCGAAAGCATGGGCATCGGTGTGCTGCCGATTTATTCTGCGGTCGACCCGCTGCGCTCGGGTACTATCGTGCGGGTGCTGCCGCAATACCGCATGCAGCAAATGGGCGTGTATGCACTGTACCCGTCGCGCCAGTATCTGGACGCCAAGATCAGTACCTGGGTCGACTGGATGCACGAAAGCGTGGACAAGGCCTTGCAAGAAGATCATTTGGCGCTTGACCGGATTGCCGCGCATTCGGCATGATCGGGTGCAGAGAAAATGGATCGGGCAGGTTCGGAACGGGAGACGATGAATGGCTTGGGTTGCGGTAGGTGTCGGGGCTGCGCTGGGCGCGTGGCTGCGTTGGTGTCTGGGATTGTGGTTGAGCGTGGCCGGTCAGGCCATGCCGTTGGGAACGCTGGCGGCCAACTGGGGCGGCGGCTATGTGATCGGCTTTCTGGTGGCGTTTTTTGAGCGCTATCCGGGCTTGCCGGCGGAATGGCGCTTGTTCGCCATCACCGGGTTTCTGGGCGGTCTGACGACGTTTTCCAGTTTTTCGGCAGAAGCCATGATCTTGCTGCAACGGGGCGATTATCTGTGGGCGCTGGCGCACTCGGCGCTGCACCTGATGGGGTCGATTGCGTTATGTATTGCCGGTTTTGCAACTTATCGGGCAATTTTCGGCTGAGGCCGACCGGGTTTGTTGCAGGGCTTGCCACGTGCCTTGCTGTGCGGCTTGTTATGGATCTGATTGATATAGATCACGTCAGGTTTTCTTGAAAAGGGACAGGATGTCCCAACCTTGTTGTTATTCAAGAACTGGAGCGAAACATGCGTCTCGACAAACTCACTACCAAATTGCAGGAAGCGTTGGCCGATGCCCAAAGTCAGGCAGTCGGTCACGATAATCAATATATCGACCCCATCCATCTGGTGCGCGCACTGCTGGCGCAAGATGACGGCAGCAGCCGTTCCTTGCTGCAACGCGCCGGCGTCAACGTCGCCGGTCTGAGCACCGCCTTGCAAGGCGCGCTGGAGCGTTTGCCCAAGGTCTCCGGCCATGGCGGCGAAGTGCAGATCGGCCGCGATCTGGTGTCGCTGCTCAATCTGGCCGACAAGGAATCACAGCAGCACGGCGATCAGTTCATCGCCAGCGAAATGGTATTGCTCGGGCTGGCCGATGACAAATCGGAAGCCGGCAAGCTGGCGCGGGCCAATGGCCTTTCGCGCAAATCGCTGGAAAGCGCCATCAATGCCGTACGCGGCGGCGCCAGCGTGTCTTCGCAGCAAGACGAAGGCCAGCGCGAAGCACTCAAGAAATACACCCTCGATCTGACCGAGCGTGCCCGCAGCGGCAAGCTGGACCCGGTGATCGGCCGCGACGATGAAATCCGGCGCGCGATTCAGGTGCTGCAACGACGCAGCAAAAACAATCCGGTGCTGATCGGCGAACCGGGCGTCGGCAAGACCGCCATCGTCGAAGGACTGGCGCAACGTATCGTCAATGGCGAAGTCCCCGACAGCCTGAAGTCGAAGCGCGTGTTGTCGCTCGACATGGCGGCGCTGCTGGCCGGTGCCAAATATCGCGGTGAATTTGAGGAACGCCTGAAGTCGGTGCTCAAGGAAATTGCGCAAGACGAAGGGCAAACCATTGTCTTCATCGATGAGTTGCACACCATGGTCGGCGCCGGCAAGGCCGAAGGCGCGATGGATGCCGGCAACATGCTCAAGCCGGCCCTGGCACGCGGTGAATTGCACTGTGTGGGCGCCACGACGCTGGATGAATACCGCAAGTACATTGAAAAGGATGCCGCGCTGGAACGCCGCTTCCAGAAGATTCTGGTGGACGAGCCAAGCGTGGAGGCGACCATCGCCATCCTGCGTGGCTTGCAGGAAAAATACGAAGTCCATCATGGCGTCGATATCACCGACCCGGCGATTGTGGCGGCGGCTGAATTGTCGCATCGCTACATTACCGACCGTTTCCTGCCGGACAAGGCGATTGACCTGATCGATGAAGCTGCGGCCAAGATCAAGATCGAAATCGACTCCAAGCCGGAAGTCATGGACAAGCTGGACCGCCGACTGATCCAGTTGAAGATCGAACGCGAAGCGGTCAAGCGCGAAAAGGATGAAGCCTCGCAAAAACGGCTGGCCTTGATTGAGGAAGAAATCCTTAAGCTCGATCGCGAGTACGCTGATCTGGAAGAAATCTGGAAAGCGGAAAAGGCGACGGTGCAGGGCAGTCAGCATTTGAAGGAAGAAATCGAGCAGATTCGCCTGCAAATGGAAGAGGCGACCCGCAAGAGCGACTGGCAAAAAGTGTCGGAACTCAAGTACGGCAAGCTGGCCGAGCTGGAAAAGGCACTTGAAGCGCAGAACAAGCAAGATGCGGCGGCCGAACACAACAGCACGCGGCCAACGCTGGTGCGGACCCAGGTCGGTGCCGAAGAAATTGCCGAAATCGTGGCGCGCGCCACCGGTATTCCGGTGTCACGCATGATGCAGGGCGAACGCGAAAAACTGCTGCACATGGAAGAAGTGTTGCATCAGCGCGTGGTGGGGCAGGACGAAGCGATTGTCGCGGTGTCGGATGCGATTCGTCGTTCCCGTGCCGGTCTTGGTGATCCGAGCAAGCCATACGGCTCGTTCATGTTCCTTGGCCCGACCGGAGTCGGCAAGACCGAGTTGTGCAAAGCGCTGGCATCGTATCTGTTCGATACCGAAGAAGCCATGATCCGCATCGATATGAGCGAGTTCATGGAAAAGCATTCGGTGGCGCGGCTGATCGGTGCGCCGCCAGGTTATGTCGGTTACGAAGAGGGCGGTTATCTGACCGAAGCGGTACGCCGCAAGCCCTACAGCGTGATTTTGCTGGATGAAATTGAAAAAGCCCATCCGGACGTGTTTAATGTCTTGCTGCAAGTGCTCGATGATGGCCGCATGACCGATGGTCAGGGCCGCACCGTGGACTTCAAGAACACGGTGATCGTGATGACGTCGAATCTCGGCTCGCACAAAATCCAGTCGATGGAAGGCAGCGACCCGGCGGTGATCAAGATGGCTGTCATGGCAGAGGTGAAACTGCATTTCCGTCCGGAGTTTGTAAACCGGGTAGATGAAATCGTGGTGTTCCATGCGCTCGATGAGAAAAACATCGGTGCGATTGCCAAGATTCAGTTGCATATTCTGGAGCAACGTCTGGCCAAGATGGATATCGGCCTCGTGATTTCAGATGCCGGTCTGCAAAAAATCGCCGAAGCCGGTTTCGATCCGGTCTATGGTGCACGACCGCTGAAACGGGCAATTCAGCAGCAGATCGAGAATCCGCTGTCGAAGTTGATCCTGTCCGGCAAGTTTGGCCCCAAGGACGTTGTGCACGTGGGTGTACAAGATGGTGCACTTTCGTTCGGCCAGCACTGAAATACCTTGATCAAACCGACACGGTTATGATATTTACTCTCCCTGAGGCTTTGGAAAATGCCATGCTGCAATGTGGCACTTTCCGGAACCCGGGGAGTTTTTTTTGCCGATGCTGACGAACGGCTGACAAGCACTGTTTTCATCGTCATATTTCTGTTCCCCCCGGTACCGCGCCTTCGTACAAATAAACAAGAAGCAGCAAAAGCAGCAAAAGCAGCAAAAAAGCAGCAAGAGCGCGCAACCGTAATACTGATCGCAGTACAGGCAAGGGGGAATTCTGAAGCAATCTTCGCTACAACGGCTATTCATTCTGCCGTTTGTATTTCTCATGTTATGCCTGATTGTTACCATCGGCTGGTTCTTATTCCGGGCCGGTGATGACGCTACCGAGGTGTTGGCGCGCAATGCGCTGGTTGATACGATGGCGCGGGTCGGCCAGGCCACTGACCGGCAACTGCTGGGGGCACGTGAAACCCTGCGGGTGGTGGCGCCGGATGCCATTCCGCCGGCGACCCCGGCTGGCGAGCCGGTATTGTTGCCATTTCCGAAAGACCATGCCGCGCTGGAAGAGCGCCTGTGGCTCGCCAATTCGCTGTTTGATGAGCCCAGTTACGTGTATTTCGGCGGTGTTGACGGCAGTTTCCTCGGCTTGCGTCAGGAGGAAACCAATCTCTTCATGTACAGCATTCGCGATGGTCAGCAGGGCAAGAATTACGTCTATTATCTGCACGGACCCGGCACCGTGCCGGAACTGGTGGCGACGCAAGACTATGAGCCGCGCAATCGTCCCTGGTATGTCCGCGCGGTCGAGCGCAAGCAAGAAACCTGGTCGCCGGTATTTACCGATTTCCGCCTCAAATTCCTCGGCATCAGCTTATCCAAACCGGTCTACACCGCAGACCACGTCTTGCTCGGCGTGGCGACCAGCAGCATCGGCCTGCTCCGGCTGGGCAAGATTCTGGAGAAACTGCCGCCCGGCAAGAACGGCGTGTCCTTCATTGTCGAACCTTCCGGCGAATTCATCGCCACCTCGGATGCCGAAGCGATTTACAAAGTGGATCAAAGCGGCAGCAATTTTGTCCGCCTGAATGCGGCGCAAAGCAACTCGGCGCTGGTGCGTCAGGCATACAGCAATCTGGTTGACTATCTCAAGACCCAGGCGCTGGTGCCCGGTGAACTGGTGATTCACAGCCTGGCCGGCAGCAACGATAAAACCGAGGTGGCATTTCGTCTGCACCGCGACAGCGCCGGCCTCGACTGGATTGCCGTCAGTGCCGTGCCGCGTTCGGATTTCCTCGGCTCGGTCACGGGCGGTGTTTACCAAACCTTGTTGTTGGGGTTTGTTGCCGTATGCCTGACGTTTGTCTTCGGCTTCGTGATTTTGCGCTGGGTTTTGCGCGACATCCGCAAGCTGACCGAAGCGGCCAAGAGTATCGGCAACGGCGAACCGTTTCCGTCCCTCAATATCGACCGGCGCGATGAAATCGGTCAATTGGCGCACAGCTTTCAAGAGATGGAGCGAAATTTGCGCACAGATCGCCTGACCAACGCCTTGAACCGCGATTCCCTGATTGCCCAGATCGATTTCCGCCGGCGCAATGCCTCTGAAGCCAACCCATTGCACTTTGCCTTGCTGTTCATCGATCTGGACAAGTTCAAGGCCATCAATGATCAGTATGGTCATGATGAAGGCGACAAAGTGCTGATTGCCGCGGCACAGCAATTGCAGCGCGCGGTGCGGCGCGATGATTCGGTGGCGCGGTTTGGCGGTGACGAATTCGTGGTCTATCTGCATGGCGTGGAAACCGAAGAAATTGCCCATGCCATTATCGACAAAGTCCGCACCTTCCTGACCAAGCCGGTCGCCGGTCGCGACGGCCTGGAATATCAGATCGAAGCCTCGATCGGCATGGCGCTCTATCCGCAAGACGGATTGGATATCGAAACCCTGCTGCGCGTGGCTGATTCGCGCATGTTCGATCAAAAACGGATGCACCGCGTGATGTCCTGCTGACATCGTATTGATCGCTTTCCTCTTTTTTGCAATCAGGAGATTTGCTGATGACATTTGCTACCTGTGATTTGTGTGACGCCAACGAAGACAAGCTGGCCAATGGCACGTTGACCGTATTGCCGCCGATGTTTGCCTCGTTCGGCAAACAGGTCGCTTTCAGCGGTCCGGCCAAAACTCTGAAAGTGTTTGAAGACAACGTGATGGTGCGTGCCGCACTGGAAACGCCGGGGCAGGGGCGGGTGCTGGTGGTGGATGGCGGCGGCAGCCTGCGTTGTGCACTGGTCGGCGGCAACCTTGGCGTGCTGGCACAAAACAATGGCTGGGCCGGTATCCTGGTCAACGGCTGCGTGCGCGATGTGCTCGAACTCAACGCTTGCGAAATCGGACTGCGGGCGCTGACGACACACCCGCAGCGCAGCATGCGCAAAGGCAGTGGTGATGCGGATATCCGCGTGTCGATTGCCGGTGTTGCGATTTATCCCGGCGACTGGATTTACGCGGATGCCGATGGCATACTGATTTCCCGGGGACAGTTGTAAGCATCAAACATTGTTGCAAATTTTGCAATTCATCTTTGTTATATAAAAGGAAATAGGGCGGGGATAAAAAAGTAATATCTAAATCGCGTTCCAGCAATCTCACCCACTTATTCAAGGAGGCACAGATGAGCGACGATATTCCCACACCCCCGCCACGGCGTAACTTCTTGCGACAGGTCATTACTGTCGCTGGCGCCGCACCATTTTCATCCCAGTTTGTTGCCGGAGCAGGTGTTACTGCAGCCGTGGCGGCAGCATCGGCGCATGCCGCTGATGCCGCGACTGCTGCAGCACCGCCGCCGCTGATCGGTTACGAATGTTTCAGCGCCGATGAATCCGCCTTTACCGAAACCATGGTCAATGTCATGTGTCCGGCCGATCAGTACACGCCGAACGGCGTCGACTGCGGCCTCGCCATTTTCATTGACCGCCAGCTCGCCGGTGCGTATGGCAAAGGTGCCGGGCGCTACATGCACGGGCCGTGGCAACCCGGCAAACCTGAACTGGGTTTGCAATTGCCGATGACGCCGGAGCAGTTCTTCAAGGCCGGTGTCGAGGCCGCCAACCGGCAATGCCAGAAAAAATTCAACAAGACCTTCGACCAGCTGACGCCGGCAGATGCCGACGCCTTCCTCAACAGCATCGCCGGTGGCAAGGTGACCGATGACGATGTGCCGCTGGCGTCGTGGTTCAACGATTTGATTTACCCCTTGTTTTCGCAAGCCTGTTTTGCTGATCCGCTTTACGGCGGCAACAACAATAAAGTGTTCTGGAAAATGGTCGGCTATCCCGGCCTGCCTGCCACGCATACGCTGGATATGGTGAATTTCCGGGGCAAGCCGTTTCCGGGTGCGAAAGATCCCAAGTCGATTATCGACTTCAGCTAACAGGGGCACTTCATGGTAAAAAAACTCGAAAAGCGGACGGTCGTCATCGTCGGTGGCGGACTCACTGCGGGCCTCATTGCGCGTCAACTGACGGCGCAAGGCATTGATGTACTGGTACTGGAGCGCGGCGGTGATCACACCAACGGCGCTGAGGCCAAGTTGCCCAGCCAGCGCGATGAATTGCGCTGGGATGTACGGCAAGGCCTGGTACAGAAATACGATGTCCAGACTTATACCTTGCGTCACTCGCGCAGCGACACCTCGTTGCCGGTACGCTGGATGGAAGCATTCCTGCCCGGCGAAGGCATGGGCGGTGCCGCCAATCACTGGAACGGCCATACCTGGCGTTGGGCCGAATATGATCCGGTCTTGCGTACCCATTACACCAACCGTTATGGCAAGAATGCGATTCCCGCCAACATGTCGTTGCAGGATTGGGGTATCACGTACAAGGAAATGGAGCCCTATCACGATCTGTTCGAGAAGCTGTTCGGCTTGTCGGGCAAGGCCGGTAACGTCAACGGCAAGATCCTGCCCGGCGGCAATCCGTTTGAAGCGCCGCGCACCAGCGAGTATCCGCAAAAGCCGCTGGAAATCACCGAAGCCGGATTGATCTTCAAGCAAACCACGGAACGGCTTGGCTATCATCCGTTTCCGACGCCTGCCGGCAATTCCTCAGGCGTCTATACCAACCCGGACGGACAGAAGCTGGGCCAGTGCCAGTACTGTGGTCACTGTGAACGCTTCATTTGTGAAGCGCAGGCCAAGGCCTCGCCGGAAGTGTTGCTGTATCCGATGCTGCGCCAGCGCAAAGGTTTTGAGCTGCGTTTGCAGGCGCATGTGCTCGGTGTGAATTACGACCGCAAGAGCAAGCGCGTCAGCGGCGTCCGTTACGTCGATCTGCGCAATGGTCTGGAGTATGAGCAGCCGGCCGATGTGGTGGTGCTGGCGGCATTCACCATGACCAACAACAAGCTGCTGATGCTCGATCGCATCGGCCGGCCGTATGACCCGGTGACCAACAAGGGTGTGGTCGGACGCAATTTCTGTTATCAGACGACGTCGTCCGTCAATCTGTTCATGAAGGACCGCTGGATCAATCCGTTCCTGGCGACCGGCAGCACCGGCATGGTGATTGACGACTTCAACAACGATAACTTCGATCACACCAGACTCGGCTTTCTGGGCGGCGGTGCCATCAGCGCCAATGTCTTCGGTGGTCGTCCGATTTCGTCGCGCCGTTTGCCGCCGGGTACGCCACGCTGGGGTACCGAATGGAAAAAGGCCAACGTCGACTGGTACGCGCATTCCTTTGGTTTGTCGATTCAGGGCAGTTGTTATCCCCACACCGAAAATTTCCTGGATCTCGATCCGGTCTACAAGGATGCCTATGGTCAGCCGTTGGTGCGCATGACTTTCGATTGGCGCGATAACGAAACCAAGATGTCGGCCTACGTGACCAAGAAAATGGAAGCGATTGCCAAAGCCATGGGGGCCGACATCGTGGGGCCGGCGGCACCGCGCAAGAGCCCGTTTGATACGCGGATTTATCAGACCACGCATATCGTCGGCGGCACTACCATGGGTACCGATCCGGAAACCAGCGTGGTGTCACCGCGCCTGCAACACTGGGATGCGCAAAACCTGTTTATCGTCGGCGCTTCGGTGTTCCAGCACAACTCGGGCTACAACCCGACCGGACCGCTGGCGGCCATGGCCTTGCGTCTGGGCGATGATCTGGTGCAATACGTACAACGTCCGCGCATGCTGTGAGCCGGCGCGGCTGAATCCGACTTTGAAGGAGTGATGCAATGAATCGATTGAATCAAGTTGTGGCGGCACTGGCGATTGCCGCGTTGCCGCTGACTGCGGCACTGGCCCAGGATGTCAACGCCGGCAAGCAAGTGTATGCGCAATGTGCTGCCTGTCATGCGGTGACGGCCGCCAATGGCGTTGGTCCCGGTTTGCTCGGGATCGTTGGTGAAAAGTCCGGTGTCACGCCGGGCTTCCGTTTCAGCCCGGCGATGAAACGCGCCAAACTGACCTGGGATGAAAAGACGCTGGACGCCTATATCGCCAATCCGCAAGCAGTGGTGCCGGGCAATCTGATGCCGTTTTCCGGAATTGCCGATGCCAAGCAACGGGCTGATCTGATCGCCTATCTGAAAACCCTGAAGTAGCAACTGCGTCAGAAGTCAGTGCAGAAGTCCGCGTCATCTCAAGTGGCGCGGACTTTTTTCGTTCCTTGCCGCTTGTAGCAATTCAACATCGGGCAGATTGCGGTAACGGGTTGCGCGCGGGGTATCGACGACATCGCGCAGGTACGATTGGTCCGGCAATGCCGGCGAGCGGGGGCGCCAGTCGGGCACGAACGAACATTGCAACATCGTGACCGGCCATGGCGGTGGGCTGGTTCAGCGTGGTTGCGCGCCAGGCCGGATGGTCGCCAGTGCGAGTGCATCGAGGTTGCGGGATGCGGGCTTGGTGCTCATGGTTGCCGGCAGCAAAAGCGTATCAATATTCTGATAGGAATGCGCAGCGCTCTTGGTTCGGGCCAGCGACAGTGCATTGATGCCGGGACCGATTTTCATCTGAGCGTTGGGATTGCGCGCCAGTCGTTCAATCACTTTGCCGGCCCGCATGCCGGCCTGATAGCCGGCATCGGCACCGGCCCGGGCGCCGGCCAGTTCGCCGTCGCGGCGGGCAATTTCATGTCCCATGCGGCCACCGGTCAAAATGCCGGCGCGCTCGCCGGCCAGCTTTCCCACTTCATGCGCAGCTCGTTCGGCCGGTTCTTGCGCGATTACTGCGGCCGCCTGTCCATGTTCGTCTGCAATTCTCCAGATTTGCATGACATCATCTCTTTGGTTGACAGATAAAAGACGCGGCAACAAATGTTCTGCGACAGCACGACCGGCCAACATCCCGGCCTTTTGACCGGCGATGCCGCCGGCTCTGGCGCCGTGTATCGCTCCCGCTCTGGCGCCAGCCTCACGGCCGGCCTCGATGCCGACGGTCCGGCCCGCTGACAGGCCGGCGTTGCGCCCGGCTGCGGTGCCAGCCAGCTCGCCCCAGATGGCGCCTTCCAGTCTGCCGCCGCTGGCCAGACTGCCAGCCCATGCGCCGCGCGCGCCGCCGGTAATGCTGCCGGCCAGCGCGCCATACGTGGCGCCGCTCAAGACACCTGCGCGCATGCCGCTTTGAGTGCCTTCCAGTTCGCCCATGGCGAGGCCGGCGTTGCGGCCAACCCGTTCGCCGGTCAGCGCCGCCGATACGATCGTTGTCCGGGAAAAGGTATCGGCGGCGCCGAGGTCGCTCAGCAGTTCATTGCCGATGCTGTTGTCGGCAATGCTGACCAGTGTTTTGCTGATCGCGCCGGCGCTGATGTCATTGATTTCAGCGGCCACCAGCATGGCCGGTGCGAAGCGTTTTTGCCGGTGCTGCGAAAGGTCTTCGGCAGGCGGCAGTGAAGCGGAAGGCTGCGGCTGATATAGCGGGCCGGCGGCGGCCAGTACCGACATTCTGCGTTGCCCGAAAGCCAGATCGGTAAACGCGGCGTTGTTCCTCAGGTGGCGGGCGTCACGCCGCCCATGTTCCGGGCCGGACGTGACTGTCGTCGAAGCCGGAGCGGCAGCGCGCCAGGCGGGCGCAGATGAAATGATCGTCATGGATGTTCTCCAGGTCGGGAGTCCGGGCGGGGAAAGGGCAACAGACACCTTGCGGCATGGCTGATGCGGACGCATGCGCACACCCGGATGTTGCGCGCACATGTGCATGGTATTTGCTGTGCGGGCGGTGGCTGGCGTCACGACTGGTTTGACGATGATCTGCCGCTGATCGTTCCGCTGCACGTGGCAAGTGCAGCGGTTTCCTGTCCGGCGTTATCCGTGAGGCAGCGGCGCCAGCAGCAGCGCCTCGACGCCCTGACTGACATGCGTTTGGCGATTGGGATGGCGGGCCAGTTGGTCAATTACACCGCCGGCGCGCATGCCGGCCAGATAACCGGCGTCGTTGCCAGCCTGGGCGCCGGCCAATTCACCCTCGCGGCCACCGATTTCCTGTCCTATGCGAAGTCCGGCCAGCATGCCGGCGCGTTTGCCTGCCAGGTCTCCCACCTGATGTGCGGTGTGTGCGGCGATTTCCCGGGCCGATACGGCGGCGGCATGCTCATGGCGTTCCGCGATATGCCAGAACTGCACGAGATCGTCCCGGTCTTCCAGCGGTAAATGCTGCAACAAATCTTCGCTCATCATGTCGGTCACCATGCGTCCCGCCAGAATGCCCGCCTTTTGGCCGGCGATGCCGCCTGCCGTCATGCCGAACGCACTGCCGGATTGTGCCCCTGCCTCACGGCCCGCCGTGGCGCCGATGATATGCCCCAGCGTTCTGCCGGCAAACCGGCCGGCCGTAGTCCCGGCCATTTCACCCCAGACCGCGCCTTCCGGTTCACCGTGGCTGGCCATTATGCCGCCCAGTGCGCCATTGGTGCCACCCATGATGCCGCCGGCAATCGCGCCACGGGTGGCGCCGGCCAAGGCACCTTCGCGCGCGCCGCTGGCGCCACCCTGAAATGCGCCGCTGAGCCGGCCGGCTTCGCGGCCGGCACTCAATCCGGTGAATGCCGCCGATTGCAGCGTTGCACCGGAAAACAACGCGTCGTCGGCGGCCGTGACGTGATCAATCAGTGCGTCGCCGACGGTGTTGTCGTGAATGGCGGCGCTGACTTCGTCAATCACATTGGTGGTGATTTCCTCGCTGGCCAGCATGGTCGGTACGAAGCGTTTTTGTCGGCCAGCGACCGGTTCATGCAATGGCGCGCCGGCGGCCGGGTGGTACAAATCGCCGGCTGCTGCCAAGGATGAAATGCGCTGGCGCGAGGCAGTGAGGTCGACCTGGCTGGCGGTGGTCATGGGGGCAGGGCGCTGCGGGTTGGTGTTGCCATCGTTCGCCGCCGGCGTGACGGACCGAGGCGCCAGAGCGGCGGCAGATAAAGCTGGAACGGATGAAATGAGCATCATGCAAATTCTCCTGGTGGCGACGGAAAGCCGGGCAAGGGAAGCGCGGGCAGCAGTGATGCCGGGTACCTGCTGCGACTCCATGTGCGCGGCCCGGCACTGCGCGCGCATGCAGATGCTGATGGTCGATATCCGGCTTAGCGCAAGTAGTGGCCGACTCCCATTCCCGCCAGCAGGATTGCATCGATGCTCTGGCTGACATGGGGCTGGCTGTGGGGATGGCGCGCCAGCCGGCCAATCACTTCGCCGGCGCGGATGCCGGCACGGTGACCGGCTTCGTTACCGGCCCGGGCGCCGGCCAGTTCGCCGTCGCGGCCGCCGACTTCCTGTCCCATGCGGCGACCGGCCAGAATGCCGGCGCGTTCTCCGGCCATGGCGCCCACTTCACGGGCTGCCAGTGCCGCCGTTTCACGACCGGCTACCGTGGCCGCATGCTCATGTGCCTCGGCAATGCTCCAGACTTGCACGATGTCATCTCGTTCCTCCAGCGGCAGACGCAGCAGCAGATCGTTTGCCACCAGGCGCCCGGCCAGCATTCCCGCCTGCTGGCCGGCAATGCTGCCGGCGGTGGCGCCGAATGCAGCACCCGATCTGGCGCCGGCGTCACGGCCGGCACCGGAGCCAATGGTGCGACCCAGTGATCTGCCGGCAGCGCGTCCGGCATGCGTGCCCGCCATCTCACCCCAGATCGCTCCTTCCAGTTCGCCGCCGCTGGTCAGGCTGCCGGCCAATGCGCCGGTCGACGCGCCCGTAATGGCACCGGCCTGCTCACCGCGCGCCGCGCCGGCGAGCGCGCCTTCCAGTGCGCCACTTTCGGCACCGTGCACGGCGCCGGCAGCCATGCCAGCATCCTGGCCCGCCAATTGACCGCCGGCGGCGGCTGCCATCACGGTTGCGCGTGGAAATGCGGCGGCCTCGGCGGCGCCGGCTTCGGCTGTCAGCTCGGTGCCGATGGTGTTGGTGGTGATGGCGGTACTGATCTGGTCAATCACGTTGGTGACGATTTCATCGGCGGCAAGTATCACCGGTACGAAGCGTTTGTGACGGCTGTCAGTGCTGTGGCCTGCCGGCGCTGACACTTCCGGTGTATTCGGCGTGTACAAGGCGCCAGCGGCAGCCAATGCGTTCATCCGCTGTTGCGAGGTGCGCAGATTGACTGGTGCGGCGGTGTTGAGCATATCGGATTGCAGGGTATCGTCATGGGTGGCGCAGGCCGGCGATGCCGGTGAGGAACGCGTAGCGAAGGCAGCAGCAGATCGCGCGGAAACGGTCAGCTCAGGAGCGGATGACATTGCAAGCATGCAGATTTTCCTTTCGAGGGAAGCCCGGGGTGAGGGGGCCGACCGGCGTCACCGCAGACAGGCGACGCCATGCCATGCGCACGGCCCGGATGAAACACGCGCATGTCCATATCGGCTTTTCAGGCGGGCGGGGCGGCGGCAGGAATGCGCCGCCCAGAGCTGGCGATTCAGGGTTGCCGCAGGATGCGGCTGATCGTGTCGGTTTGGTTGACGATTTCTTGCAAATCGTTGTTGAGCATTGCCGCGCGGCGTTGCAGCGTATGCCAGCCCGACCATTCGGTGGTTTCCGGTTGGTCGGATTCCAATGCGAACGGCGGCTCGGCCGCTGCCGCGACCGCCGCGGCAATATGATCGGCCATGGTGTCGTTGTCACTGCTGCCGTGGAAATCAAGTTTTTCCTGCGCCTGCAGCAATTTGCTGTTGGCGTCGGTGTAGGCATTTTCGATCAGGGTATTGACCGGTCCGCGCGGCAAGCCTTCGGCATGCCGCCGCAACATGATGCGCAAGGCGGCGATGTGGGCCGCCACCAGATAGTTTTGCACCACGAAGCGATTGATTTCGCGCACCGCGCGCTGCTTGCTGATCGGTTCATCCATCATGCGCACCTGAGCTGAAATCAGTGCCGACAGGCTGTCCATGAAACCTTTGCGGCAGACCCGGTAAAAGAAATCGTCGCGTACTTTGCCTTCCAGCATGTCGCGGCTGGCGGTGATGTAGCGCAGGCTGGCCTGCAATACATTTTTCAGCAGCCGTGGCAGGTCGCGGTATTCCCAGCTTGGCAGCACATAGCTGAAGGCAGTGGCGATGGCGACGCCGATCACGGTATCGATCAGGCGTTCGCCGACCATGCCCTGATGACCGGCCGGCACCAGCAGATTGAGCAACATCAGGATTTGCACCGAAGCGGCAATCGCGGTGTAGCGGTACTTGATGTAAGTAAAAGCCGGCGCTGCCACGCTGGCCACGAACAACACCGCCAGCAAGCCCATCGGGTCGTGCACGAAGCGCAAGATGAAGGCGGTCAGCAGACAGCCGACGATGGTGCCGATCAGACGATCGCTGAGGCGTTGTTTGGTGGTGCTGAAATTGGGTTTGAGAATGATGACGATGGTCAGCACGATCCAGTAGCCGTGGGCGCCGTAGGGCAGGCTGTTGGCAATCCACAGACCGGTCGAGACGGCCAGCGCGACACGGATGGCGAAGCGGAAAATCGGCGACTGCCAGCGCAGATTGGCAATCAGCAGGCTGGCCTTGTATTTTTGCTGGGTCAGGAACGGCGTCATGTCGGAGCCGGGCAGTAGCGGAATCGGGTCAACCGGCTTTTGCGTGGCCAGGTGCAATTGCGCAATCAGTTCGATGATGTCGCGAATCTTGTTGTAGGTCACGCGCAACACGGTAATGGCTTCATCCGGAATCTGCCCGGCCAGGCTGTCCTGCTGCAATTGCTGCAACTCGTACTGGATCGCGCGCAGTTCCGCCTTGTAATTGACCGAGGGCACCGAGCCGCGCTTGCGGGTAATGGCGTAGGCAATCGATTCAATATCTTCGGCGGTCTTGTTGGCCAGATCGCGCAGGAAGATCATGACATCGCTGCTGCCGAAATGGCTGCGCAGCAGGGCGTAATCGGCGTGGGTCGAAAGAATTTGTTCGTACAGTTCGAGCATGCTCAGGTGCACCTGCACCAGCAAGCCATCCTGCTTGGTATGCAGATCCCGCAGGATCAGGTCGCGTGCCGCCTGCTGCTTGTCGGCCAGCACGATCTGCTGCCGGACCAGTTTGGTGAACTGGGTGCCGAGTTCGCTGCGCACATCGTAGAAGTCGGCCTTGATGCGCAGATAGCGCGCCAGTTCGAACAGGGCTTCGGCCAGAATCTGTTGCTTGATGCGGCGCCGGAGGAACCACGACACGATCATGGAATAGGTGAGGTAACCCATGCCGCCGGCGAGGAAGAAGCCGCTGTGCAGGAAGGCCGCTTCGAACGGCACATTGTTTTCCATCGCCAGCGTCATTACCATCAGCGCGGCGAATTGCAGCGGCAAGGTCTTTTTGCCATACACCACCATCATGCTGGCGAAAAAACTGACCAGTACCATCATCACGCTGACCAGCCACGGCACCGGCGCGCACAGGCTGATGACCAGCATCACCAGCGTGCACAGCAGTACCCCGGCCAGCATTTCATTGAATTTGTGGCGCAGCGGGCTGGGCAAATCCATCAGGCTGGTGCAGAGCGCGCCCAGAAATACCGTCATGGTGGTTTGCATGTCGGCCAGATTGAACACCAGCATGGTGATGCCGACGACTCCGGTGGCGATGCGCAGACCGGTATTGAAATAATGACTGAAGAGGAAGGTACGGATATCCAGGGCGTAATGCATGAAGGCAATCGACGTCGGCGCGCCGCTAAATTTCAGTAGCTGCCATTCTGTGCCTTCTTTGCCAATTAAACAACCGCTGTGCACCAAGCGGGTGATGCGGCATTGATTTGCTCGTGCTGAACTGTCGTACTGTGAGCGACGGCCGGCGCGCTGGTCAATTGCCGCGCCGGCATGCGCGGCATCAGGGCAGCTTGAAGATCAGGCAGGTGGTGGTGGCGTGCGCGTAGAGTTTGCCATCGGCGTCAACGATGCGGCCTTCGGCAATTCCGACCTGGCTGCCAACCTGAATCACCTTGCCCTCGGCGCGTACCGGACCGGTCTTGGCAGTCAGCGCCCGAATCAGATTGACCTTCAGTTCCAGCGTGGTATAGCCGACACCTTGCGGCAACATGGAGTGCACCGCACAGCCAACAGCGGAATCGAGCAGGGTGCAGAAGTAACCGCCATGCACGCTGCCCAGCGGGTTGTAGTGTTTGGGACCCGGCGTACCCTGAAATACGATGCGTCCCGGTTCGCCTTCGACCGGCACGAAGTCCAGCGTTTCGCCAATCGGGACCGATGGCAACTCGCCGTCCCAGATGCGCTGCAAAAACGCCATGCCGCTGCAAGACTTGAGTTGCTCCATTGTCGCTATGCCGGGCGGCGCCAGTTTGGCGCGTACCTCGGCTTCACGCGTTTGCCACTGCATCAAGACTTCTGCTTTGTTACTCATGTTTGCATCCTTATTATCTGGTGTACCCGTGCGGGTGCGTCACTATTGTTATGAAAGACTGTTCGGATTATGCCTTCAAGCGCGGTGTTTTGCTTGGCAGACAATCCGTTCTGCGATGCAGCGCTACCGATGCAATTCTGCGCCATATGCAGTCCGTGGCTTTTTCTGCAGTATTGCCACACTACCAAAAATCATCAAGCTGATGACAGGGAACGGAAACTTGACCTATTGACAGTATTTTTCACAATACGAAATTCTTATTTCGCATTGTGAAAAGTGCGGTTGCGTGGCAGCATGGATTCATTTCATTTTCAGAGATGTCGTTCTGCATCGCGAAATTCAATGTTTAAGTATTTGAAAATAAACAAATAAAATTTATTTATATGTCTTATATAAGACATTGTTGCTCTGCACAGAGAAGCCTAAGATGAAGTCATTGAATTTGATCTTTGTTCTACTTTTTCACTTCACCTAAGGAGCTTGAGCATGACGACACCGACACGCGAACAACAAATCCAGGCATTGGCCAAAGACTGGGCCGAAAATCCACGCTGGAAGGGCGTTCAACGCAACTATAAGGCGGATGACGTAGTACGTCTGCGCGGCTCGCTGCAAGTCGAACACACCTTGGCCAAGCGCGGTGCCGACAAATTGTGGCACTTGCTCAACACGGAACCGTTCGTCAATACGCTCGGCGCGCTGACCGGTAATCAGGCGATGCAACAAGTCAAGGCCGGCCTGAAAGCAATTTACCTGTCCGGCTGGCAAGTTGCCGGCGATGCCAATCTGGCCGGTGAAATGTACCCTGACCAATCGCTGTATCCGGCCAATTCGGTGCCGATGGTGGTCAAGCGCATCAACAATACATTCCAGCGCGCTGACCAGATCCAATGGTCGGAAGGCAAAAACGATATCGACTTTTTCGCGCCAATCGTGGCCGATGCCGAAGCCGGCTTTGGTGGTGTGTTGAATGCCTATGAACTGATGAAGTCGATGATCGACGCCGGCGCTGCGGGCGTGCACTTCGAAGATCAGCTGGCATCGGTGAAGAAATGCGGTCACATGGGCGGCAAAGTGTTGGTGCCAACCCGTGAAGCCGTTGAAAAGCTCAATGCGGCACGTCTGGCGGCCGACGTTTCCGGTACCCGTACCTTGGTGATTGCCCGTACCGATGCCGAAGCCGCCGATTTGCTGACCTCCGATGTGGATGACAATGACAAGCCATTCCTGACCGGTGAGCGTACTGTCGAAGGCTTCTTCAAGACCCGTCCAGGTCTGGATCAGGCGATTTCGCGTGGTCTGGCCTATGCGGAATTTGCCGACATGGTGTGGTGTGAAACCGGTAAACCGGATCTGGCATTTGCCAAGAAATTCGCGGATGCGATTCACGCCAGGTTCCCGGGCAAACTGCTGGCCTACAACTGCTCGCCATCGTTCAACTGGAAGAAGAATCTGGACGATGCAACGATTGCCAAGTTCCAGCGTGAACTGGGCGCCATGGGTTACAAGTTCCAGTTCATCACACTGGCCGGTTTCCATGCGCTGAACTACTCGATGTTCAATCTGGCGCATGGCTATGCCCGTAACAACATGTCGGCTTTCGTGGAATTGCAGGAAGCCGAATTCGCAGCAGCCGACAAGGGCTTCACCGCAGTCAAGCACCAACGTGAAGTCGGTACCGGTTACTTCGATGCCGTGACCCAGGCGATTCAGCAAGGTCAGTCGTCGACCACGGCATTGCATGGCTCGACTGAAGATGAGCAATTCTTTGACGGCAACGCCGACAAGAAGGTGGCCTGAATCAGCGGTGTTGTTTGACTTGGCCGGTGGTTCTTGCCGTAGCGGGAACGGCCGGCAGCAAGTAGCAGATGTTGGTAGTAGATGTAAGTGCCGGGCGCGGCGGTAACTCCGTCGTACTCGCGCGCTGTGTGCAGTTTGAGCCGCACCTCACAAGGGTGCGGCTTTTTTTTGTTCAGGCCGGTGTGTAAATGCGGCCGTCGCGGACTTCGAATACCGCTTCGCCGAGCGCGTCGACATCGGCCGGATCGTGGGTGATGATCAGCATCGGCACGTGCAGCCGTTGTTGCAGCTCGCTCAGTTCGCGTCGCATATGGGCGCGCAGTGACAAATCCAGCGCCGCAAACGGCTCGTCCAGCAACAGGATGTCGGGTTCCGGCACCAGCGCCCGGGCCAGTGCCGTGCGTTGCCGCTGACCGCCGGAAATCTGTCCCGGATAACTGTTGGCGATGGCGTTCAGCTCGAACGTTGCCAGCCATTTTTTGACTGCCGGATGGGTCGCCGGACGGCGCAAGTTGAAGCAGCCGCGTTGCAGGCCGAAGGCAATATTTTGCGCGACCGTCAGGTGCGGAAACAGCGCGTAATCCTGAAACAGGTAAGCGACGTTGCGCTCCTGGGTCCGGATGTCGATCTGTTGCGCGGCATCGAACAAGGTGCGCTGGTTGAGACGGATGCGGCCTTGATCGGGATGCATCAGACCGGCAACCGCTTTGAGGGTCAGACTCTTGCCGGCACCCGACGGACCAAACAAGACGATGCGGTCACTGGCGGAAGAAAATGCGATCTCGAGATCGAACACGCGGTCATTGGCGCGCAAGCGTTTGTTGATGTGGATGTCTACGCTCATGGTGTCAAATCTCCATGCGGCGGGATTTGCCAGGCACCAGGCGGTTGGCGATCAGCAGCACGGCCACGCAGGTGACCGAGGTGATGATGACCAGTGTGGTGGCGCTGCCGTCGTCGCCTGCTTGTACCGCTTCGTAAATGGCGACCGACAAGGTCTGGGTGCGGCCCGGCAGATTGCCGGCGATCATCAGCGTGGCGCCGAACTCGCCGAGTGCGCGCGCAAATGCCAGCAGCACGCCGGCGATAATTCCCTTGGATGCCAGCGGCAAGCTGACGCGGAAGAATACGCCGGCTTCCGAGGTGCCGAGTACGCGTGCCGCGTTCTCGAACTGGCTGTCGACGTTTTCAAATGCAGCGCGGGCCGATTTCAGTACCAGCGGAAACGCCACCAGGGTGGAGGCGATCACCGCGCCTTGCCAGGTGAATACCAGTTCGATGCCCATGTCGTGCAGCCAGGCGCCAAAGGTGCCGCGTTTTCCGAGCAGTACCAGCAGGTAGTAACCCAGCACGGTCGGCGGCAGTACCAGCGGCAGCGTCAGAATCGAATCAATCAGCTCGCTCAGCGGCGAACGCCAGCGCGACAGGCCGTAAGCCACGGCGACGCCCAGCACCAGATTGAGCGCGGTGGCCCAACCGGCAACTTTGAGCGAAAGCAACAGCGGCGTCCAGACTGAACTCATAAGGATGGCGGTATGGTAGTCGTTGAAATGCAAACATTGCCCGGCAGGCGCGATGGCCACGGGCAATGCTTGCGACAGGCGTCAGATTAGCAGGGTCTGCAGCTTAAGGTTTGAGGAAGCCGTAGCGCGCCAGTACATTTTGACCGGCCGGCGACAACACATAGGCGATGAACTGATTTGCCAGTTCGCTTTGCGTGGTGCTGGCAGTCACAGCAATCGGGTAGGTGGCAGGCGTATCGGATGGAATGCGGATGGCGACCTTGACCTTGTCAGGCATGACTGCGGCGTCGGTGGCAAAGACAAAGCCGGCTTCGACTTCACCGCGCGCAACATAGTCCAGACTCTGACGCACGTTTTGCGCCAGCACGCCCTTGGCCGAGACGGCATCCCACAAGCCGGCCTGTTCCAATGCAGTTTTGGTATAGCGACCAAACGGCACCGATGCCGGATTGCCGTAGGCGACCTTTTTCACTGCAGGCTGAGTCAGGTCTTTCAACGTGGTCAGCGGCAGCTTGCTGTCGATCGGTACGATCAGCACGATCTGGTTGGCGGCGAAATTCTTGCGCGTGGCCGGATTCACGGCCTTTTCGGTGAGCGCCTTGTCCATCGCGGTCTGATCGGCGGAAGCAAACACATCCACCGGCGCACCGCGCACGATTTGCTGCATCAGGATGTCGGAAGCGCCGAAATTGGTGACCACCTTGGTGCCAGGATGTTGCTGTTCGAACGACTGGCTCAGTTCCTTGAATGCATTGGTCAGACTGGCAGCGGCTGAAACCACCAGTTCAGCCGCTTGCGCCGTCGACAACGTCAGCAGCGACAAAAGGGCAGCGGCTGTCAGTGATTTCAGTTTGTTGGGCGCGAAGGGCATAAGAATGGGCTTCCTTGTAAGTGAACAGCAAAGTAAAGAGGGAAATTCAGTCGAAATATACGCAAGGACATAACGATCGTCAACCGCCTGCTTCGTTATACAATCTGCCGCATGATGAATTCCAAAACGCTTCGCTTGCGCGTGATGCATGGCGACACGATTGCCTTCGGGCCGGGCAAGGTTGACCTGTTGCTGGGGATTGAGCGCTCCGGCTCGATCTCTGCGGCCGCGCGCGATATGGATATGTCTTACCGGCGCGCCTGGATATTGGTGCAAGAAATGAACAGCAGCTTCGCGCAACCATTGGTCGAGACCGCTACCGGCGGCGCCAGAGGCGGCGGGGCACGCATTACCGAGCTGGCGCATACGGTGATCGAGCGTTACCGGCGCATGCAAATCAATGCTGAAAAAGCGGTGGCCGATGATATGGCTTTTCTGCAGTCGCTGATCGTCGTCACCTCCAACTGACGCTCGTGATGCGCGCCACGCTGCTTAAATACCGCACGCGGCTGCAAACGCTGCTGCACCTGTCGGAAAGCCAGTCGATGCTGGTATGGGCGGCGGTCATCGGCTTTCTGGGGGCGCTGGCGACGATTGTCTTTCGGGAATGCATCAGCGGTTTGCAAATTCTGCTGACCGGTCACAGCGGCAGTTTTGTCGAAATCGCCAAAGGATTGTCGTGGCAGATGCGGGTGCTGTTGCCGACCTGCGGCGGTATTGTGGCGGGCGGATTTCTGGTGTGGGCCAAACGCGTTCCTGCCGGTGCCACCTCTGACTATATGGAAGCGGTAGCAATCGGTGATGGTCGCATTCCGGTGCGGCAGACGTTGTTGCGCAGCATATCCTCGCTGGCCACGATTGCTTCCGGCGGCTCGATTGGCCGCGAAGGTTCGATGGTGCAGCTATCGGCCTTGTGCGCCTCACTGGCCGGGCGCCTGATTCATTTTCCTGCTTCGCGCTTGCGGCTGCTGGTTGCCTGCGGTGCCGCCGCCGGCATCACCTCGGCGTATAACGCGCCGATTGCCGGCGCTTTCTTTGTTACTGAAATCGTGCTGGGCGCACTGGTGATGGAAAGTTTCGGGCCGGTAGTGGTGGCCTCGGTGGTGGCCAACATCACCATGCGTGAATTGCCGGGCTACAAGCCTGCCTACGAAATGCCGTATTTTCCGGAAGTTGCCGGTATGGAAATAGCGCTGTTCGTCCTGCTCGGTATTCTGGCCGGCTTTCTCGCGCCGCAGTTTTTGCGCCTGCTGGACTTCAGCAAGCGGCAGTTTCAGAAAACCGCGTTGCCGTTACCGGTGCGACTCGGGCTGGGTGGTTTGCTGGTCGGGTTGTTGTCGGTGCAGGTGCCGGAAGTCTGGGGCAATGGCTACAGCGTGGTGAATTCATTGCTGCATACCGACTGGTTGTGGTCAACCGTGTTGCTGGTCTTGACGTTCAAGATTGTGGCGACGGCATTGACCACCGGTTCCGGTGCCGTGGGCGGCATATTTACCCCGACCCTGTTTGTCGGCGCCGCCATCGGATTCTTGTTCGGCGATGTCGCGCATACCGTCTTGCCGCACGCGATCTCGGCGCCGTTCGCCTATGCCATGGTGGGCATGGGAGCATTTCTGGCCGCCGCCACCAGTGCGCCGCTGATGGCGATCCTGATGATTTTCGAGATGACGCTCAGTTATCAGGTGGTGTTGCCGTTGATGCTGTCGTGTGTGGTGGCGTATGTCGTGGCGCGTAGCCTGAATGGCAAGTCGATGTATGACATCACGCTCAAACGCCATCGCGATGCGGCTGAACGGGTGCGTCTGCGCGGTACGCAGATGAGCGAACTGATCAAGCCGGCGGAGACGGTGTTGCCGGTGACGGCGCCGTTTGCCGAGATCACCAGGATGTTTTTGAAATATCCGGTCAAGTACATTTACATCACGGACGATGAGAATCGTTATCTGGGTGTCGTGGCGTTGCAGGACCTGACCTCGTCGCTGGTGGACAGGCAGAGTACGGATGGCAAGCAGGCTGGGGATTATCTGCGCGCCCACTTCTTGCACGAAGTAACGCCGGACATGTCGCTGGGCGAGGCCTTGCAAGTGTTTCTCGATCATCAGGGCGAACGGCTGCCGGTGATCGCCAGCCTCGACGATCCGCGTCTGCTGGGAGTGGTTTACAAGACGTCCTTGCTGGATGCGTATTTCCGGCTGGATCGCGCCGGTACTGGTTAAATTTGCCGCAATCGGCGGCCGGCAACCGGCGCCAAATGCGAGCAAATAAATATTGATCGGTTTGTAACAAACGGGGCCGAGGCTGTCTATTCAGATGACATCCTTGTTAGAATGCGAAATTCTTTGCAAAAACTGGTTAAAACAGACATTTTTTTGCGCGTGCTGCTAAACGAACAACAGAACAGAATTACCTTATGCTGAGTTATCGCCATGCCTTTCATGCTGGCAATCACGCCGATGTGTTGAAACACACGGTGACGATTCAATTGTTGCGCTATCTCGGCCAGAAGGACACTCCTTGCATGGTGATCGATACCCATGCCGGCGCTGGTGTCTACGCACTTGATGGCAGTTTTGCCAGCAAGAACGCGGAGTACGAAACGGGAATCGGCCCGCTGTGGGACCGCAAGGATTTGCCGGAACCGCTGGCTGATTACGTCAAGCTGGTCAAGGATCTCAATCCGAGCGGCAAGATGCGTTATTACCCCGGCTCGCCTTACTGTGCATTTCATGTGATGCGGGAGCAGGATCGCCTGCGCCTGTTTGAATTGCATTCCAGCGAAGCCAAGATCCTGGCAGAGAATTTCAATAAACTGGAAGCGCATGCTGCCGCGCAGGGCGTGCGTCACACTACGCGCGGCAAGCGCATCATGATTGAGCGCGGTGACGGATTCCTGGCGCTCAAGGCATTGCTGCCGCCGCCATCACGCCGGGCGCTGGTGCTGATTGACCCGCCTTATGAAGACAAGCGCGATTATCAGCGCGTCAAGGAAACACTGCAGGATGCGTTGTTACGTTTTCCGACCGGCACTTATGCGGTCTGGTATCCTGTGCTGCAACGCATGGAATCCAGACAAATGCCCGAGAAGCTCAAGCGCCTCGGCGCCAAAAGCTGGCTCAATGTCACGTTGTCGATCAGTTCGCCTTCGCCCGACGGTTTTGGTTTGCACAGCAGCGGCATGTTCGTGCTCAATCCGCCATGGACGCTGGAAGCGACATTGCGCAACATGATGCCGTATCTGGTCGAGGTTCTCGGTCGTGACAGCGGGGCGGGTTTCACGCTGGAAACGGGCGAAGCATAAGATGTCCGAATCAGGAAAGAGCAAGCGCAACTCACAACATCACAGGTGTCTGCATCAAAGTTTTTTTGGTAATGGCAAGGCCTCGCGGCATAAAATAGCGGTTGTTGCTGTCAATCAATTTTTGCCGACGCTGATGTTGGGGTAATTAAAACTAGAAATCATGACTGACTTGTCTTCTGACCTCGCCATCCCTGAGCAGCACGCCCACGATTTTTTTCTGGCACGGCAACCGATTCTGAACCGTGATCAGGAACTGATTGGCTACGAGCTGCTGTTTCGCAGCGCCGCCGTTGGCCCCGCCAATGTGAGCGACGATGTGTCCGCCACTGCGGCGGTGATAGCGCACGCGTCGGAACTCGGTCTCAATAACGTCATCGGCAATTTCCTCGGCTTCATCAATGTTGATGCCACGGTGCTGATGAGTGATTTCATCCATTTCTTGCCGGCCGACAAGGTCATCCTGGAAATTCTGGAAACGGTGCGGGTCACGCCCGAGCTGGTCAAGCGCGTGACCGAACTGGTCAAGGCCGGGTACACGTTTGCCCTCGATGATGTGATTGCCGAGTCGGCCGATATCGAACAGTTGCTGCCGCTGGTCAAGATCATCAAGATCGATGTCATGGAGCTGGATCCCAGCAAGTTGCTGAAGCTGAGCGTGCATTTCAAGCGTGCGCAGAAAATGCTGCTGGCCGAGAAAGTCGAAACGGTGGCGCAATTCAAGGACTGCGTGACGTTCGGCTTCGATTATTTCCAGGGTTACTATTTTGCCAAGCCGGTAGTGCTGCAGGGCAAGAAGCTGGAAGCATCAAAAATCGTCATCATGCACATCCTGACGTTGCTGGTGCGCAATGTCGATAACGGCGAAATCGTGCGCTATATCAAGCGCGACGTCGCCCTGAGTCTGACCTTGCTGCGCTTGGTCAACACCCCCGTGTATGGCTTCATGAAGTACATCGATTCGCTGGGGCAGGCGCTGATCGTGCTGGGACGTCGTCAGCTCAAGCGCTGGTTGCAGATTCTGCTGTTTGCCAATACCGAGCCGGCGCGTGCCCATACCTTGTCGCCGCTGCTGATTCTGGCTGCCACGCGCGGCAAGATGCTGGAACTTATTACCGAGAAGATTCGTCCGGGCCGGCGCAAGATGTCGGAAATCGCCTTCACGGTCGGCATCATGTCGCTGATCGATGCCTTGTTCGGCATGAGCATGGATACCGTGGTCAAGCAGATTACCGTGAGTGCGGAAATTCGCGATGCCTTGTTGTATCGCACCGGCTTTTACGGCGAAATCCTGCAACTGGTGGAGTTCACCGAACGCACCGAAAATGCCGGCAGCGACCTCAGCGAGTTGCTGACCAATCTGCGGTTGTCAGCCGATGATTTCTTCGCACTGGAGCGCGATGCGTTCGAGTGGGGCAACAATATCTCTTCCAACATGGGACACCAGTCGCAAGACGGCAAGGATCAGGATTAAGCGATCCTGCGGGCGCTTGCCGCCTGACCCTGTTCCTACTGACGCCAGCGATCACGCTGTCTGGCGGCAAATTTCCTGATCACTCTTCCGAGCCGGCCATTGGCATGACGCGCCTTGAACGCGGCCCATGATTCCCGGCTGCGCTGTCTGAGCGTGGCCAGTACCGCAGTGATCTGTTGCCAGGCGGCGGTTGCGCGCAATTGGGCAATCATGCGGTCCTTGAAGGCCAATACCGCCTCCTGCCAGCGCGCAAACCAAGCCAGCGACAGCAGCGCATTCTTGGTCAATCCATACAAACGCGCCACCAGCGCCGTTCCAGCCACCTTGGCAGAAAGCACGATCAGCAAACCGAGCGTCGGATGGCCGTGGGCAATGGACAGCAGGGCCAGAATCTTGACTGGCAGCAAGAGTATTGTCGGCAATGCAAAGATTGCCAGTGCTGCATAAGGTGACAGACTGGCAATCCATTGTTCCAATCTGACAATGATGGCGACTTGCGGCAGACATGCCAGCAACCGTTTGGAGGTGTTCCACAGCCACTCTTCGAGCACCAGCAGAATCGCGGCGGTATAGATGAGCGGCGTCAGCAACAATCGTTTGAGCTTGTTTCTGGGTTCGTGGCCGGGGCTGGTGTCGTTAGGCAATGGTTTCAGAGGTTGGCAGCAGAGCCGCTACATGTTGGGCAGACCCCGCAAAAACAAGAGTTGTCTGCAGCGCCGGCCCCGTCATGCCCGGCGACGGGCGTTGAGTTGGGTCAGCCAGCGGTCGCCCCATTTTTCATCGCTCATGCAGGAAGCGTAATCGGTGACGGTACGGGCCGCGCGTTCCAGCAACTGGATGTCGGCTTCGTGCTGACGCGCCACATGCGGATCTTCCAGGAACAAGACCCGCCGGCATTGATGATCGAGAATCAGTTCGGCGATCTGGGCGTCGCCGCCCATCGGTCCGCTGAGAAAGGGCTTGACCCAGTTGCGGCCGGCCTCGACGCCTTTGATTTTTTGTGCCAGTGCATTCAGCAAGCCGCCGGTGGTGCCGGTGGCGCAGCGAAAGGCAAAGCTGTCGAGTACTTCAAAATGACGTTCTGCCAAGGCCAGCATGCGCGGCTTCATCGAATCATGGGCGATCAGGGCGATGCCCTCCTGGCTCAGGTCAAAGCGGTTGTCGAGGCACCGATCCGGTGCAGCACCGGCGGCCACCGCTTCCAGTTCGAACCATTCGCGGGCACCGGCCAGCGTCGACAAAAACGGTTTGCCGTGAATGACGCATTGGCGTTTGAGGGCAACCGCTTCCGGAAACGTCGACGACGGATCGACCGGATCGATCAGATAAATGATGGCATCGAGCGTGCGCGCCGGATCGCTGTCAACCACCCGCGACACCAGCTTCATCAGGCCACCCTGGCGACCGTATGGAAAACGCTCCAGGTGCGGATAGTCCGGCAGCAGGCCAAGCTGATCGATGGCGTCGAGCGTGCGGCCCACGACTACCAGTTCCGGCTGCAACGCTTCAATGTGTTGTTGCGCACCGCGCAACAACTGCACCAGTGCCGAGTTGGGTGCATCCTGATGGGCGCGGTTGGCAGCGAGGCCGATGCGATAGTGGGGGGAAGAAGTGGTGGAAGCCATGAGGTCGGAAGAAAGTGGATAAATTCTGTGAATTGCAGCCTCGTGAACTTTAACATACCGCTACAATCGTGCAGGGCCTGTCAGCAATCAACTTGTGATGATGCGTTCAAACCAAAATCTGTGCTGGCGCGCAAATTTTGGTTTGAACCCTTCGGAAACGGGCCGCCGGCATCCATGCCGTTGTTGCAACTGGTTGCCGCAGCGCTACTGCGACGCTACGCTGCGCCCAGGCATGTAATGCCTGCAACCGCGTTCGCATTCACAATCAATGACTGACAGGTTCTGATGAATAAAGCATTTGTAAAAGAGCCGGATGGCGACGACGATGACGAACTGGCCTTGCCGGCGATGCCGGCCGGCGCCAAGAATTACATTACCCCCGCTGGCTATGAGCGCATCAAGAACGAGTTGCTGCAATTGATTGATGTGGCGCGGCCGGAAGTGGTGCGCATCGTGTCGTGGGCAGCCTCGAATGGCGACCGTTCCGAGAATGGCGATTACATCTACGGCAAGCGTCGTTTGCGCGAAATTGATCGTCGTATCCGTTTCCTGACCAAGCGTCTGGATCTGGCCGAAGTGGTTGATCCGACCGTGCATCACGGCAGCGATCAGGTTTTCTTTGGCGCGACCGTTACCTATGAAAACCAGCATGGGGTCTCACAGACGGTCACCATTGTCGGCATTGATGAACTTGATCCGCTGAATGGCAAGATCAGCTGGATATCACCGGTGGCGCGCGCCTTGACCAAGGCGCGCGAAGGTGACGAAATCAGTTTGCAGACGCCGGCCGGGGTCGAGCATCTGACGCTTCTCGAAGTGACTTATCCGGCGCCTTCGGCGTAACCGGATCCGGCTGCAGACGGCAGGCATGAAATGTGCTGCAGACGTCATTAATAAAACGGTGGCCAGTGCTCCCGGCGTGATCGCGGTGATGACCGCAGGCGTCGCTGGCAGGCAGGACCGTTAACCAGAAATTCGTATTTGATAAAGGTGATCAATGTCGTTCGTGTATGCCAGTCTCAATCATCCGCAGCGTGTCGCGCTGGCCGCTGAAGTCCATTCCCGGCCGTTCCTGCAACTCCATGCGCCCGAAAGCCTGACGCATCTGGCCGTATTTCTGCGCGAGGATGGCAACGCCAACCGGCATGCCACGGTACAGCATGAATTGCTGGTGGAGTTGTGCACGCATTTCGGGGTGCCGGCGCCGGGCGTCGATGCCCGCCATTTCTATTTCGACTTTGGCCGCTTCCGTCTCAAATGGGAGTGTCACACCGAGTTCGCCACCTATACCTTCGCCCAACATCACGCGCAACCATGCCCGGTGCCGCAGGCCTTTGCTGAAGTGCCATTGCGCCATCTGCCGCAGCAATGGCTGCTGCGTCTGCAAGGGCGTCTGATGGTGGCGGCGCATGTGGTGCTGGAGCAGGGTGAGCCTGCTTCCGAGGCGCTGGAGCAAGACATGCAGCGCATCTTCGAAGGCAAGCTGATGGCGTCCAGCAAGGTATTGCAGGGCGGAGAAATCTGGACCGACTTTCTGATCCAGTCCGACGGCTTCAGTCGCTTTGTGGTGCGTGATGTCGATCTGCGCGACATGCAGGGCGGTCGTCTGGTGCAGCGTATTCTCGAAATCGAAACCTACCGCATGATGGCGCTGCTGGGCTTGCCGCATGCGCAGCAGGCGGTGCAGACGCTGAATCAGATTGAAGGTGATCTGGTGACACTGACGGCGGCCATGGTCGACAGTGACCAGCCTGATGGCGCTCAGGTGGATGAGCATGTCGCAGACCAACTGATCTTGCGCAAGATTACCGGACTGGCGGCGCGCATCGAGAAAATGTCGCTCGAAAACAGTTATCGTTTTTCGGCATCGCAAGCGTATTTCAGGTTGGTGCAGGCGCGTATCGAAGAGTTGCGCGAGACGCGCATCGAAGGCGTGCCGACCATCGGCGAATTCATGGATCGCCGCCTGGCGCCGGCCATGAATACCTGCGCCTCGGTAGCGCAGCGGCAGCAGGCGCTGGCCGAACGGGTGGCGCATACCAATGATCTGTTGCGGACCCGGGTCGGGATTCTGCAGGAACAGCAAAACAGCAAGATTCTGGAGTCGATGAATGCCCGCGCTGCTCAGCAACTGCGCCTGCAACAGGCAGTCGAGGGTTTGTCGGTGGCAGCCATTTCCTACTACATGGTGGGGCTGTTCAACTATGCCGGCAAGGCGGCCAAGGTCGCCGGCTGGCCGATCAATCCCGATATCGCTACCGGCATTGCAGTGCCACTGTTTGCTGCCGGTGTGTGGCTGGGATTGCGGCGGCTGCACAAGAGCATGCATCACCTGGTCTGAGCGCGGCAGTGGATGCGACACGCTCAGACTGATCAGTGTACTGCCACTGATCCTTGCACCGGTCTTCAGACTTGGGCGGTGATTTTTTCTTGTGCGTGGGCGATGGCTTCTTTGGTTTTTTCTTCGCCCATTGATACGCCTTCAGCGATCACCAGTTCGACATCGGTGATGCCGATGAAGCCCAACACGCTCTTGATATAAGCGCCCTGGAAGTCCATGCTTTGCGCCGGACCTTCAGAATAAACGCCGCCGCGTGACAGGATCACGATGGCGCGCTTGCCGGTCACCAGACCGACCGGACCCTGCTCGCCGTAGCGGAAGGTGCGACCGGCGCGCAATACGTGGTCGATCCAGGTTTTCAGGGTCGATGGCGGCGCGAAGTTGTACATTGGCACGCCGATCACAATGGTATCGGCAGCAAACAATTCTTCCACCAGTTGTTCCGATGTGGCAATCGCGGTTTGCTGTTCCGGCGAGCGGTTTTCGGTCGGTGTGAAGAAGGCGCCGAGCAGGGCTTCGTTGATGTGCGGCAGGGTGTTTTCAGCCAGATCGCGGCGGATGACTTTACCGCCGGCGTTCTTTGATTGCCATTGGGCAACTGCAGCTGCTGTCAGCTGACGTGAAATGGAGTTGCTGTAGCGGGCGCTGGAATCGATATGCAAAAGAGTCGACATGATATTCCTTGAGAGAAACTGGTTGAGATGATGTGCTTGGTCCGGAAGACCTTGAAGCCATCATAAGCAGTGTTCAATACATTGAATAGATGGGAGAATGTGATTTAACTAATCCATTTATGGGTGTAATGATGATTGACCTTAATGACGTTGCCGTGTTTGTGCACGTGGTCCGCGCAGGCAGTTTCGCTGCTGCCGGGCGGCGTTTGAACATCCCGTCGAATACTGTCAGCCGGCGTTTGCAAATGCTGGAAGAGCAATTGGGCGTGCGGCTGTTGCACCGCTCAACCCGACAACTGAGTCTGACGGCGCCGGGCCGCGAATTCTTCGAGCGCTGTGCGCCGGGTATTGAAGATATCGTGCAGGCCGGTGCCAATCTGACCGATATCAGCCGCGAGGCGGTGGGCATGTTGCGGGTGGCGGCGCCGGCTGATTTTTTTGATAATTTTTCGATGGAGTGGATCTGCGAATTCATGCAGCGCTATCCCAAGGTGCAACTGGAATTTCTGCTCAGCGACAACACGGTGGACTTGATTGCGGAAGGGATTGATCTGGCGTTTCGCGCCGGGCAATTGCCAGATTCCAGTCTGGTGGCGCGCAAACTGACCGACAGTCATCGTGGTTTGCTGGCCAGTCCGGCGTATCTGGAACGCTGTGGCACGCCACAAACCTTGGCCGAATTGGCGTCACATTCGTGTCTGGCCAGTTCGACTGCCGCAGCACATACGCTGTGGCGGCTGGAGGGGGCGAACGGTGCGGAGAGCGTGCGGGTTGCGCCGCGGCTTTGCATTGATACCGCGCACGGTTTGCTGCGCGCTGCCCGCGCCGGATTGGGCGTGGCATTTCTGCCGATGCTGGTGGCGGCGGAAGATTTGCGCAATGGCACGCTGGTGATGGTGTTGCCGGAGTATCGCAGCGATGTCAGTGGCATGTACGCCGTGTATCCGCATCGCCGCCAGTTGCCGCTGGCAGTCAGTGCGCTGATCGATTTTGTCGCAACCAAGGTGGAAGCCGGTGCCTGCAGCAATCCGGCGCATCGCCGCCCCTGAAGTTCAGGCGGCAGCTGTCAGTTCCGTTCGCGCAAAATGCGGGTAACGCTGTCGACACTGCGGATGCCGCGCATGGTGCGGGCCAGATGGACGCGGCCGTCGACCAGAATGGTAAAGCGCAGGTGCTTCATGGTGCGGTCGCCTTCGTCGTCCATGCTGACGGTGACGATATTCGCATCGGCTTCGCCGATTTCGGCAGCGATCCGCGCCAGCGTACCTTTTTCGTTGTGCGCCAGAATCGTGATGCGGCATTCGAAGCGCCGGTTGATTTCGTTGCCCCAGATCACTTCGATCCAGCGTTCCGGTTCTTTTTCGCGATTGCGCTTGGCGGTCTCGCAATCTTCGGTATGGACGATCAGCGCCTGATCATGCTTGAGCTGTCCGCACAAGCGGTCGCCCGGAATCGGCTGACAGCATTGCGCCAGTTGCACTGCCGAACCTTCGTTGCCGTTGATGACCACCGGATCGGGTTTGCCGGGCACCACATGACCTTCGATATCGAGCAGCGGCAAGGCATTGCTGCCATTTTCCTGCAGGCCGATGATGTGTCGCGCGACCAGCGGCGCCATACGGGTGCCGATGCCGATGTCGGCGTACAACTCGTCAAGGGTTTTGGCGCTGGATTCGTTCAGCAACCGTTCCACCACGGCGGTCGGCAAATCGGCATCCACGCCCAGTGCGGTCAGGGCATTGGTCAGCAAACGTTTGCCGAGCGCCTGCGATTCGGCCAGATTGACCGTACGCAGCCGGTGACGGATCGCCGAGCGGGCCTTGCCGGTACGCACGTAACTGAGCCAGTTGGGGCTCGGACGTGACGACGGCGAGGTAATGATTTCCACGATATCGCCATTGTGCAGCTCGGTGCGCAACGGCGCGTGTTCATGGTTGATCACCACGGAAGTGGTCTGATCGCCGATATCGGTATGAATGTTGTAGGCGAAGTCGAGCGCCGTGGCGCCGCGCGGCAGGGCGATGATCTTCGATTTCGGCGTGAACACATAGACCGAATCGGGGAACAGGTCGACCTTGACGTGCTCCAGGAATTCGGCCGAGTCGCCGGTCTGTTTCTGAATATCGAGCAGCGATTGCAGCCAGGCATGCGTGCGTTGCTGCAGGTCGGTCAGATTGCCTTCGTCATCCTTGTACAGCCAGTGCGCGGCGACGCCGGATTCGGCGACGCGGTGCATGTCGTGGGTACGGATCTGAAATTCGACCGGGGTGCCGTAGGGGCCGATCAATGTCGTGTGCAGCGATTGGTAGCCGTTCAGCTTGGGGATCGAAATGTAATCCTTGAACTTGCCGGGCATCGGCTTGAACAGCGAGTGCAGGGTGCCGAGCGCGACATAGCAATTGGCAAAGCTGTCGACCACCACGCGGAAACCGTAGACATCGAGCACCTGGGAAAATGACAGATGCTTGTTGCGCATCTTGCGATAAATCCCGTACAGGGTCTTTTCGCGGCCGTCGACCTGAGCCGGAATGCCGGCGGCAATCAATGTGCTGGTAACGGACTCCAGAATCTTGGTGACTACTTCGCGGCGGTTGCCGCGCGCGGCCTTGACCGCCTTGAGCAAGGTCTTGTGGCGCAGCGGATAGAGATGCGAGAACGACAGTTCCTGCAGTTCGCGATAGATGTTGTTGAGTCCGAGCCGATGCGCGATCGGGACATAGACTTCCATCGTTTCGCGGGCAATGCGGCGTTTCTTTTCCGGCGGCATCGAGCCCAGCGTGCGCATGTTGTGCAGACGGTCGGCCAGTTTGATCAGAATCACGCGCACATCGCGCGCCATCGCCAGCAGCATCTTGCGGAAGTTTTCCGCCTGCGCTTCGATCTGGCTCTGAAATTCGATCTTGTCAAGCTTTGACAAGCCATCGACCAGTGCCGCGACCGGTGCGCCGAAGCGCTCGATCAGTTCTTCCTTCTTGACGCCCTGATCTTCCATGACGTCATGCAGCAGCGCCGCCATCATGGCCTGGGCATCAAGTTTCCAGTCGGCACAGATTTCGGCGACCGCCAGCGGATGCGAGATATACGGCTCGCCCGACTTGCGCATCTGCCCCAGATGCATCTCATCCGAGAAGCGATAAGCTTCCTTGACCTTCTTCAGTTCGGAAGGCGTGAGATATTCTTCCAGCTTGTGCGTCAGATGGGTAAACGTCGCTACCCCGCTGTGCAAAGCCGGTTGTGCTGCATCGGGTTTGGAAGACGAGCGAACGGATGTCGCTCGGTTGTTACTTGGCGTCGCTGATGGGGTTGAATCCGTCGGTGTCAGGCTCATACGTGGCAGATATCAGCGGCATGGACAGGAGCTAATCAGGCGGGCACTTTTTTCAGCATCTCGATACCGACCTTGCCGGCTGCGATTTCACGCAGGGCGATCACGGTTGGCTTGTCCTTGGCGTCCACTTTCGGTGTATGGCCTTGCAGCAACTGACGTGCGCGATAAGTTGCCGACAGGGTCAACTGAAAACGATTTGGGATTTGCTTGAGACAATCTTCGATGGTGATACGGGCCATAATTACTCCTGAAATGCGTGATGTCCTGACTCGATACGATGTCAGCGGCGACTACTTTCTGAATCCCCTGTGATGCGGGCTCAGACGCTGGCGTGAATACCGAGTTGATTGAACAAGAAAGTGTTGCGGGCTGCCTGCTGCGGAAAGCGGCAGCGGGCGGCTTTGACGATGGCGGTCATTTCCGACAGCGCCTCCGCAAATTCGTGGTTGATAATAACATATTCGAACTCCGGAGAGTGGGCGATTTCGCCGCCTGCAGCCAGAATCCGGCGCGTGATCACATGCGGTTCATCCTGGCCGCGTTTCTTCAGGCGTTCTTCCAGTGCGGCAATGGATGGCGGCAGAATGAAGATGCCGATGGCGTTGGGAAACTGCTTGCGCACCTGCTGCGCGCCTTGCCAGTCGATTTCCAGCAAGACATCGGTGCCGCTGCCGATCTGGTCGGCGATCATCAGGCGCGAAGTGCCGTAATAATTGCCATGCACTTCGGCCCATTCCAGAAATTCACCTTCGGCCTGGCGCTTGAGGAAATCTTCGGGAGAGGTAAAATAGTATTGCTTGCCGTGTTCTTCGCCTGGACGCGGTGGCCGGGTAGTGTACGAAATGGACAGCTTGATGGCCGGCTCCTGGCCGAGCAGGGCGTTGACCAGCGTCGATTTGCCGGCACCGGACGGGGCCACGACCATGAACAGGCTGCCGGAAGTTGAGTGTTTGGCGGACATGAGATTCTCGCGTAGAAGTCGTTGAGGGGTTGGCGGGCGGTTATTCCAGGTTCTGTACCTGTTCGCGCATCTGATCGATCAGCAGCTTGAGCGCCATCGAAGCATCTGCCAGTTCTTTCATGGCCGCCTTGGAACCGACGGTATTGGCTTCGCGGTTGAGTTCCTGCATCATGAAATCGAGACGTTTGCCGACCTGGCCGCCTTTTTTCAGGATATGCCGGGTTTCGCTCAGGTGGGCTGACAAGCGAGCCAATTCTTCGGCGATATCGATACGGATGCCATATAGCGTGACTTCCTGACGAATGCGCTCCAGTGCTTCTTCACGCGGCAGCGCGGTCGGCGTGTTGCCGGGCGCGGCCAGTCCCAGTGCTTCCTGCATGCGTTCGGTGGCTTTTTGCTGAAACTGAGCCACCAGTTGCGGCACCAGCGGCGTGATGCGCTGGACGATTTCTTCCATGGCATCGACCCGGCTCAGTAATACCGCCTGCAGCGCTGCGCCTTCGCGGGCGCGGCTGTCGATAAAGGCACTCAGGGTTTGTTGCATGGTATCCATGACATCGGCCTGCAGCGTGTCCTGGCCCAGTTCGGCTTCTTCGATCACGCCCGGCCAGCGCAGCAATTCGCTTACCGACAGGGCAGCGGCCTCGGGAAACTGTTGCCGCACTTGTTGCTGGAAATTGGCCAGTGAGGCCAGCAGCACGGCATTGAGCGCCTGACTGGAGCCGGTGGCGGCCTTGCGCCCGAAACTCAGGCGGCATTCGACCTTGCCGCGCACCAGACGGGCGATGATGGCTTCGCGCAACGCCGGTTCAACCGCCCGCAGGTCGTCGTTGATGCGGAATTGCAGATCCAGAAAGCGCGAGTTGACGCTCTTCAGTTCTACGGTAATGGTGCCGGCAGCGGTGTCACGGGTGGTGACGGCATAGCCTGTCATGCTGTAAATGCTCAAATTCAATTCTCCGGAGTGGCAGACTGTGATGAATACGCGCGACCGGCGAGCCGGTCGGAATGTATGGGGTGCGCTGCGCCTGTTGCGGATGCCGGCAGTTGCCGTCCAGCCTTTACAAACAGGCAGTTTATCAACACAATGCCGGTAAAAAACACGGTGCCGACAGATCGCCAGCACTCATTGTAAAGAAGATTGCCGGCCGCGCGCTATCAAAACCTGTGGATTTGCCGCGCGCTTGCTGTCAACTTGGTCGTGATCTTGTCATCATGGCGCAGGCCGGCACGGCCTGTTTGCCGGTTACCCGCTGCCTGCCTGTCGTTTCTGTCCGCATTGGCTTTTCATCACCTTTCATCATTCATTCAAACAGAAAGCACTCATGACCACAGTACAACGTCCCAGCGGACGCGCCCCCTCTGATTTGCGGCCGGTCCGGCTGACGCGTCATTACACCCGGCATGCCGAGGGTTCGGTATTGGTCGAGTTCGGCGATACCCGGGTGCTGTGCACCGCCAGCATCGAAGACAAGGTGCCCGGCTTTCTGAAGGGCAAGGGGCAAGGTTGGCTGACTGCCGAATATGGCATGTTGCCGCGTTCTACCCATACCCGGATGGATCGCGAAGCCGCCAAGGGCAAGCAATCCGGCCGTACCCAGGAAATTCAGCGCCTGATCGGCCGTGCCTTGCGCGCCGCGTTCGACTTGCAGGGTTTCGGCGAACGCACCTTGCATCTCGATTGCGATGTGCTGCAAGCGGACGGCGGTACGCGTACCGCGGCCATTACCGGCGCCATGGTTGCCGCCTATGATGCGTTTTCGGTGTTGCTGGGACGGCAGCAGATTGCGGCGATTCCGGTCAAGCATTTCGTCGCCGCCATTTCGGTCGGTGTGTATCGCGGCATGCCGGTGCTGGATCTGGATTATCCGGAAGATTCGGATTGCGATACCGACATGAACGTGGTCATGACCGATGCCGGCCATTTCGTCGAAGTGCAGGGTACCGCCGAAGGCGCCGCGTTTGATCGCGCCACCCTCGACGGCTTGCTCGACATTGCCCAGCAGGGCATCGGCGAATTGCTGGTCTTGCAAAAACAGGCATTGGGCCTGCCAGCCTGATCGGCTGATTCGCTTTACAATTCGGTCTGGATTCAGCAAAGCCCTGCCGGCGACATGCCGGCAGGGCTTATTGCGTTGAGCGCGTGAGGTCCGGCAAGTTTGCCGTGAGCTGATCGTTTGGCCCTTATTCTTAAGTACTTATTGTCATGACCCAAAAAATCGTTCTCGCCTCCAATAACGCCGGCAAACTCAAGGAATTCGGCAGCCTGCTCGCCACCGTCGGCCGTGAAGTCCATGCGCAGGGGGAATTCAATGTGCCGGAAGCGGACGAGCCGTTTGCCACGTTTGTCGAAAATGCCCTGACCAAGGCGCGCCATGCTGCGCGGCTGACCGGTTTGCCGGCGCTGGCCGACGACTCCGGGGTGTGCGTCAATGCCTTGGGTGGCGCCCCGGGGGTGTGGTCGGCGCGTTACGCCGGCGAGCCGAAGTCGGACGCCGCCAATAACCTGAAGCTGGTCGCCGATCTGGCAGCGCATGCCGACAAGTCGGCCTATTATTACTGTGTGCTGGTCTATGTGCGGCATGCCGATGATCCGCAGCCGGTAATTGCCGATGGCGCCTGGCATGGTGAAATCATTGCCGATGCCAGAGGTGAGGGTGGTTTCGGTTATGACGCCCATTTCTGGCTGCCGGCACTGAACCGCACCGCCGCCGAATTGACGGCGGCCGAAAAGAACCAGCATTCACATCGTGGTCAGGCCTTGCGTGCCTTGGTTGAGAAATTGCGATGATTCCTATCAAACCGGTCGGTAATGACACGCCGGCGCCGCGCAGTGCAGCCGATCCGGCGCAGGCGGCGCTGGCTTTTCTCAAGCCCGGCAGCCTGCAATTGACGGCCTTGCCGCCGTTGTCGCTGTATGTGCATTTCCCGTGGTGTGTCAAGAAATGCCCGTATTGCGATTTCAATTCGCACGAAGTCAAAGGCAGCTTTCCGGAACAGGAATACCTGGACGCCTTGCGTGCCGACCTGGAAAGCGCGCTGCCGCTGATCTGGGGGCGCAAGATCTATTCGATTTTCATCGGCGGCGGTACCCCGAGCCTGTTGTCGGCTGGCGGGCTGGATCGCCTGTTGTCGGATATCCGCACCTTGTTGCCGCTCGATGGCGCCGTCGAAATCACGATGGAAGCCAATCCGGGGACCTTCGAAGCAGAGAAATTCCGGTCCTATCGCGCCAGTGGCATCAATCGTTTGTCGATCGGGATTCAGAGCTTCAATACCGAACACCTGAAAGCGCTGGGCCGGATTCATGATGGCGACCAGGCGCGCAAGGCGATCGACATCGCGCATGCCAATTTCGACAATTTCAATCTTGATCTGATGTATGCGCTGCCATCGCAGAGCGTAGCGCAAGCCCGTCAGGATATCCAGACGGCAATCGACTTCGCGCCGCCGCACCTGTCGCTCTACCATCTGACGCTGGAGCCGAATACCTTGTTTGCCAAGTATCCGCCGGCCGTGCCGGATGACGATACCAGCGCCGACATGCAAGACATGATTGCTGAACTGACCGGCGCCGCCGGTTATCAGCATTACGAAGTATCGGCCTATGCCCGGCCGCAACGGCAGGCCAGGCACAATCTGAATTACTGGCAGTTCGGCGACTATCTCGGCATCGGTGCCGGCGCCCATTCCAAATTGTCGTTCCCGCACCGCATCGTGCGGCAGGCGCGCTACAAGCATCCGCAGACGTATATGGAGCACATGCGGGCCGGCAATGCGATTCAGGAAGAAGGGGAAATCGGCCGCGCGGCACTGGGTTTCGAATTCATGTTGAATGCCTTGCGCCTCAACGATGGCGTGCCGGTAAATTTATTTGCAGAAAGAACCGGTCTTTCACTCAATTTCATTGAAGATTCTCTGAATGCTGCCGAAAACAAGGGCATGCTGTACCGGGATCATAAGTTGCTGCGGCCGACCGAGCTGGGCCGCCGCTTTTTGAATGATCTGCAAGAGATGTTTTTATCTGAATGAGCGTGTGTGGAAGTTGATATTTATCGGGTATATTAGAAAAAATTTGGATTTAGATAAGAGTTCTTCGGGGAATTTCTTTATTTATTGTTAACTAATCGATCATCATGAAGCGCATTGCTGACAGGTCGCGGCAATGACGAAAACAATATGGCTGGCCAGGATAAAAGCATTCCTCCTTTTCCTTTAGTTTTTCTACAGCCTGTCGCGGACGTCCATTGCCTATGGACCGCTCTGTCACTCCATATTTCGCCGTGCGACGATGACGGCAGTGCGCTGTTTTCACGTTTGTTCAACGAATTTGGTTTGTCGCAGGCATTGGGACAGTTGTCATGCATCCTGCCGGTACCTGATCCGGCCCGCTTTTCGCTGGAACTGGATGAGCCGCTGCGGCGCGGGCAGGTCATGCTGCGCATTCCGGTAGAGCATTGCACCGATTCGCTTCAGCATCCGGCACTGGATCGCCTGCACAAGCAGGGCTACGGCATCATCGCTGACGGCCTGGCACCGCGTCAGGCCATCATGCATGCGCATGCGGAGTCACTGCTGCTTGATTGCAGCGACGGCATTCCGCTGGGGGCAGCGCACTGGATGCATCGCCTGCGTGGCCCGCATCTGGCGGAAAATGTCGCCACACCCTTGCAATTCGATCAATGCCGGGCGGAAGGTTTCCGCTGGTTCAGCGGCGAATATCCCTTGCATCCGTCCAGCAATGCTTCGCAAAAAGACGCGATTTCGCGCGCCCGTTTGCTGAAGTTGCTGGAACTGGTGGCACGCGATGCCGATGCCCCGGAACTGGAAGCCTTGCTGAAGCAGGATCCGGCGCTGTCGTATCAATTGTTCAAACTGGTCAGTTCGGCCGCCTTCGGTTTTTCCGCGCATATCACCAACTTTACCCAGGCCATCAATCTGCTGGGCCGCCGCCAGTTGCAACGCTGGCTGCAACTCTTGCTGTATGCACGGTTTCCCGGCGACGAATCGGCCAATCCCTTGTTGCCGCGCGCCGCTGCGCGCGCCGGCTTGCTGGAAGCGCTGTGCCAGCATCAGGGCGGTGATCGCGATGAACAGGATCGTGCCTTCATTGTCGGTATGTTTTCATTGCTGGACGTGTTGCTGGCGATGCCGGTCAGCATGATCGTGGCGCCATTGAAATTACCACCCGACATTCTGGATGCCTTGCTGCAGCGGCGCGGACGTCTGGGTAAATTGCTGGATCTGGTGGAGCGCGCCGAATACGGCAGCGTACCGTTACGCCACAGTGATCTGGAAGAATCCGGCATCGATGCCGCGACCTATTGTCGCAGCTTGTTGCAGGCCTATCGCTGGGCATCCAAAGTCAGCCACGAGGCCTAACCATGATCGCCACTCTCGGCAGCAATGATTTGGCCTGCTGTTCAGCGTTGCTGGATGCGGTGCTCGGCCTTGAAGGTCTGGCATTGCATGAGAGCCTGGGTCAGATCGCGTCGCGTTTGCTCAAACGTCCCGGTGGCCGCTACGTGGTGGAACCGCTGACATTGCATCCGCAACTGACGCAGGAGGTGATGCACAACGGCATCGTGTTCGGCCATTACAGTTTTCAGCATGACACCGCCTGGACCGATGCCGAGCATGCGTTGTTGGCATCGTTCGCGGCGCTGACCGGACGCTTGCTGCAAAACCGGGCCGAGACCGAACGCCGCAGCCACTCGCTCGACCAGATCGAATCCAAGCTGGAACAGCAAGCGCAGATTCTGAATCAGATGCACGAATCGGTGATCACGATGGATCAGGCCGGTTTCATCACCAGCTGGAATCGTGGCGCCGAACAATTGTTCGGCTACAGCGCGCTTGAAGTGATCGGCCGCAACGTCTTGTTTTTGTATGAAAATGAAGACGAAGAAGATTCGCTGAGCGACGTATTCCTGTTTCAGGGCGGGCGCGAGATGGAAGTGCGGCGGCGCAAGAAATCGGGTGAAGCATTCTGGGCCAGCCTGTCGTTGTCGGTCATGACCGATCAGCACGGACAGCCGATTGGCATGATTGGCTATCTCAACGACATTACCGAACGCAAGAACGCAGAAAAGCTGATTCATCATCTGGCCTATTACGATTCGCTGACCGGTTTGCCCAATCGCACGCTGCTCACGCGTACCGTCGACGAAGCGCTGCTGGCGGCGCAGCATGGCAATCTGTACGGTTGCATCATGTTCATCGACCTCAACCGCTTCAAGCCGATCAACGATACGCTCGGTCATGTTGCCGGCGACATGTTGCTGGTCGAAGTGGCGATTCGCTTGCGCAAGGCATTGCGTGAAGATGATGTGGTGGCGCGACTCGGTGCCGATGAGTTTGCGATTGCACTGTTTGATATCGACAAGGATTATCAGGCCGGCTTCATCGCCCAAAAACTGATTTCATTGTTTGACGAACCGTTCTTCATTGAAGGCCACGAGTTGCGCGTCGGCGCCAGTATCGGCATCAGCATGTATCCGCAAGATGCGCGCGATACCGAAACCTTGCTGCGACTGGCCGACATCGCCATGTACCGGGCCAAGCAGGGCGGCGAAAACAATGAAGGCGGCTACGCCTATTACAGCGAAGAGATGAACCGCAACACGCTTGATCTGCTGCGCATCGAGACCGGTTTGCTGCACGCTTTTGAGTTCAATGAATTGTTGTTGCATTACCAGCCCAAGGTGGAACTGGCGGGCGGTCTGATCACCGGCGCCGAAGCGCTGGTGCGCTGGCAGCATCCGGAGCGCGGCTTGCTGTTGCCGGGCGATTTCATTCCGATTGCGGAAGAAACCGGTTTGATTGTGCAGCTCAGCGATTGGGTGCTGGAAGCGGTGTGCGCTCAGGCGCGGCAATGGAAACTGGCGGGGCTGGCACCGGTGCGGATTGCCATCAACATCACCGCGCGCGAATTTACCCGCTCATTGCCGGACCGGGTCGGCGCCGCCTTGAGCCGCCATCAGCTGACGGGCGACTGGCTGGAACTGGAAATCACCGAGAGCATGTTGATGACCAGTACCGACCGTATCATTTCCATCATGGAAAAAGTCTGCCAGTTGGGCGTCACGATTTCGCTCGATGATTTCGGTACCGGCTATTCCAGTCTGTCGTATCTCAAGCGCTTCCCGATCAATACGCTCAAGATTGATCGTTCCTTCACCATGGGCATTCCGGATGACACCAACGATTGCGCGATTGCCAGCGCCATCATCGGCATCGCCAAGCAGTTGAAGCACAAGGTGATTGCCGAGGGCGTGGAAAATCAGGCGCAACTCGATTTCCTCAAAGCGGCCGGCTGCACTGAAATGCAAGGCTATCTGTTTTCGCGGCCGATTCCTGCCGATAATTTCCAATTGCTGCTGACCGAAGGTCGCAAGTTCATCGCCGGCGTTTGACCCGGGCCATCTCAGGTGCGCGTGGTTCAGGGCGGCGTCTTGCTGTCGTAGGCGCCGGCAGGTTTGATCATTTCATTCGAGGTATATGGCAGGTTGGGATTGCCGGCAGCAATGCCCGCAGCGACTGCGCCGATATAGGTCAGCAGCGGTGATGGTCCCGATGACGGTGCCGGCCACAGCGATGAAGGTGCCGGCGCGGGCGGCACCGCCGGGTAGCGCACGATATTGCGCCGGATGCTGCCGTCAGCCGGCAGCAGTTCAGCGCGTGGCATCCCGGCAATTCTTGGATCGCGCATATTCACCAGCGACGCTGCGGTGCCGTCAGACATCGCTACACCTTCAACCTGTATTTCCATCGCCGGTGCCAGCAATGGCAGCAAGAGCGCGCCAGCGGCTGCGGCCCAGGCCAGACGCGCCGGTGAACGCCGCATCGTTGGCAGTTTGTGTGGATAGATCATGGGTTGGCTCCTTGGGTTTTCTGTCACGCCGATCGCATATCAGAGCGTAACGGGAGCAGAACAGGGGGCGCAATTGCGGGCGCCAATCAATCCATGGATTTGGTTATTTGTTTGCAGGCTTACAGAATATTTTCTATTTTTACCGATTCGGTTGGCTGAGGTTGTTGTGCCAATGCCTGTGTCAGCAGTTTCTTGATTTCCGGTACGCACGAGCCGCAATTGCCGCCGGCCTTCAGACATGCCGTGACCTCGCCGACGCTTTTCAGTCCGTGCCGGCGGATGGTATCGGTGATCGTGTTGCAGCCGACACCGAAGCAGGAACAGACTGTAGCGCCGGTATCGGCAGTCTTTTCCATCGGCTGACCGAGCAGCAGTGCAGCGCGCTCGATCTCGCTCAGTCGCGGCAGTGCAAACAGACTGCTCAGCCAGTTGCGTGCCGGCAGATCGATCGTCACATTCGGTGACAGAAACAGGCAAAAGGCGATGCGATCGTCAATCACTTGCACCGCGCGGTAGATGCCGGCGCTGCGGTCTTGATATTCGAGCCAGTCGCCGGCAGCTCCGGCATCTGGACACAGGCTGCGGGCCCAGGCACTGTGGTCGCTGATGGTCTGCCGTCCGGCCAGTTCGTGGCGCGTCATCTGCACGCCCTGAATCCGGGTCCAATGGCTGATATCGACGCGTTGCGACAAGTCCGCTGCGGTGCGGCTCAAAATGAAGCCGTGCCACGCCACCGGAAACGGTGCCACGCATGCCGGCGTGTGTTTGAACTCCGGTTCGCCCGAGAGCGGATCGACGACCGGATTGACCAGGGCGCCGACGCGGGCATCGGAAGCGGTCTGATTGTTCCAGTGAATCGGTACGAACAGGCTGCCGCGGGCAATCCCGCCGCCGTGCCGCACGCGTGCCACCATGCTACCCCAGCGCGTTGCCACGCGTGCCAGTTCGCCATCGCGCACGCCATACAGCAAGGCGTCTTGCGGATGCATGTCGATGAAAGACTCAGCGGTATGTTCGGCCAGCTTGGGCGATTTTCCGGTGCGCGACATGGTATGCCACTGATCGCGCACGCGTCCGGTATTGAGAATCAAGGGGTAGGTCTGGTCCGGCAGGTTGACCGGGGCGCGCGGTGTGGTGGCAATGAAGCGCGCCTTGCCATCGGCATGGGCAAAGCGATGGTCGGTGAACAGACGGGCGCTGCCGCTGAGCGTGCCGTCAGCATGGCGCTGCAACGGCCACTGCACTGGTTGCAAGGCATCGAAGCCGGCTTGCCCCAGGCCGCACAACCCATCCAGATTGAATTGACGCAGGCTTTCGTTGCTGCCGCTGCCATTGCGAAAGCGGCTGAGTCGGGCGTGCTCGTCGAATACCTGATGCGCATGGGTGAAATCAAAACCGGGAAAGCCCATGCGTCGCGCCACCGCACACAATACTTGCCAGTCGGCACGGGCTTCGCCAGGCGCGGACAAGAATGCCCGTTGCCGCGAAATGCGGCGTTCTGAATTGGTCACGCTGCCGTCTTTTTCGCCCCAGCCCAGCGCCGGCAACAAGACATCGGCCAGCGCATTGGTGTCGGTGTCTTGCATGATGTCGGAGACCACCACCAGTTCGCAGGCCTGCAATGCGCGTCGTACCTGATCGGCATCAGGCATGCTGACCATCGGATTGGTGGCGATGATCCAGACGGCCTTGACCCGGCCTTGCTCAATCGCGTGAAACAGATCAAGCGTTTTGAGTCCGGGGCGCACGGCCAGGCGCGGCGCATCCCAGAATGTGCGGACGATGTCGTGTTGCAGCGGATTATCCAGATCCATATGCGCGGCCAGCATGTTGGCGAGACCGCCGGCTTCGCGGCCGCCCATCGCGTTGGGCTGGCCGGTGATCGAAAACGGTCCCATGCCCGGTTTGCCGATGCGCCCGGTCAGCAGGTGGCAATTGATGATGCTGTTGACCTTGTCGGTGCCGGAAGAGGATTGATTGACGCCTTGCGAAAACGCCGTGATGGTTTTTGGATTGGCAGCGAACAGCGCATAGAACGCCAGCAGGTCGGCGCTGGCCAGGCCGCAGGCCGTGGCCGTGGCTTGCAGATCGGCACTGCCGGCGGCATCCAGCGCGGCTTGCATGCCGTTGGTGTGGGCCGTGACAAAGCTGCTGTCGATGACGTTCTGTTGCGCCAGATAGTTCAGCAAACCGTTGAACAGCGCGACGTCGCTTCCGGGCTTGAGCGGCAGATGCAGATCGGCCAGTTCACAGGTAGCGGTACGGCGCGGATCGAGTACCACCAACTTCATCTGCGGCCGGCTGTCCTTGATCCTGGCAATGCGCTGGAACAGGATCGGGTGGCACCATGCGGTGTTGGAACCGACCAGGATGATCAGGTCAGCCAGCTCCAGGTCTTCATAGCAGACCGGCACCAGATCTTCGCCGAATGCGCGCTTGTGACCTGCCACTGCGGACGACATGCACAGGCGCGAATTGGTATCGATGTTGGCGCTGCCAATATAGCCTTTCATCAACTTGTTGGCGATGTAGTAGTCCTCGGTCAGCACCTGCCCGGAAATATAAAACGCCACCGCATCCGGGCCATGTTCGGCGATGATGTCGGCGAATCCCTGCGCTACCTTGTCGATGGCGCTGTCCCATGTCACGCGTCGGGTTGTACCATCGTCGCGCGAGCGCAATTGCGGATACAGCATGCGGCCATCGAGCGCCACGGTTTCTCCGAGCGCCGAACCTTTGACGCACAGCCGGCCGAGATTGGCCGGGTGTTGTTCATCGCCGGCGACCTTGACACTGCCATCTTCCTGCAGACTGGCTTTGACGCCGCAGCCGACCCCGCAATAGGGGCAGGTGGTGCGCACCGATAACGCGGTCAGCGGATATAAGGTCTGATGCATGTTCATGCTTTCGTTGCCGCTGCACACAGCGCCTTGCCGAACAGCAGGCGCGAACGCATCGCACTGATATCGCTGCCGTCGCGAATCAGGTCGAAGTACCAAGGTCCATCCTTGACATCGCCATACAGCACGGCACCGAGCAGACGCTGGTTTTGCAGCACCAGGCGCTTGTAGATGCCGCGTCCCGGATCACGCAGGACCAGATCTTCGATGCCGGCGCCGGTCGCAAAATTGCCGGCCGAATACAGGTCGACGCCGCTGACCTTGAGCTTGGTGGCGGTGGCCTGCTGGATGTAGCGGCGATGGCCGGCGCCGGCCAGATGCGCGCCGCACACGCGGGCCTGTTCCCAGATCGGCGTCACCAGACCGAAGGTGGTGCGCCGGTGTTGCACGCATTCGCCGACGGCATAAATGCGCGGATCGTAGGTCTGCAAGGTATCGTCTACCAGAATCGCACGTTCGCATTGCAAGCCGGCTTGTTGTGCCAGCGCCATGTTGGGTCGCACGCCGGCGGCCATCACCACCAGATCGGCCGGGATATCGCGACCATCCTTGAGACGTACCGCACGCACGCGTTTTTCTGCGGTGGTGTCGCCCACGATTTCACTAGTGTGTGCATCCAGCAGGAAGCGGATGCCTTTGGCTTCCAGCGCCATTTGCAACAGTGCCGAGGCGGGTGCATCCAGTTGCTGATTCATCAGGCTGGCGCTGACATGCACTACCGTGACTTGCATGCCCTGACGCAGCAAACCGTTGGCCGCTTCCAGTCCCAGCAGACCGCCGCCGATCACCACCGCATGGCGATGGACACGGGCTGCTGCCAACATGTGATGGACATCATCAATCGTGCGGAATGCCATGACTCCGGGCAAGTCGTGACCCGGTACCGGAATGATGAACGGGGTTGAGCCGGTTGCCAGCAGCAGGCGGTCATAGGCGACTTCCATGCCGGCTTGCGAATGCACCATGCGTCGCCGGCGGTCAATCCGTACTGCCGGGTCGCCGGCATGCAGCGTAATGCCATGCGCGTGATACCAGGCATGCGGATGCAGCATGATGTCGTCCACTTTCTTTTCACCGCTCAGCAGCGGCGACAGCAGAATGCGGTTGTAATTGCCGTGCGGCTCCGCGCCGAACACCGTAATGTCGTACAGATCGGGCGCCAGCTTTTGCAGCTCTTCGACGGTGCGCATGGCCGCCATGCCATTGCCGATCACCACCAGCGACTGCCGGCGCGGCATTGCAGGCGACAGTGGTGACGGCGATGGCAGCGGCATGCTGGTCATGGGGATCACGCGACGATCCACACCCGGCCGTCAACAATGCGGGTGGGGTAAGCATTGACCGAATGCTCGGGTGCTTCAATGCATTCACCGGTTTGCAAATCGAAATGCTGTTTGTACAGTGGCGACGCCACCACCACGCGCTCGGCCAGACTACCGACCAGACCGCGTGACAAGACCGCGGCCTCGGCGTTGGGATCGTAATTGTCGATGGCGAAAATGCGTGACGCTGAATCGACTACGTGAAAGATGGCAATCTGCAGATTGTTGATCAAGGCGCAGACACCGGTATTGGGGACAATATCCTCCAGGGCGCAAACGGCAATCCAGTCGCCGACGTGCGGTTCGCTTTGCATCAGATTCTCCTTAACGTGATGGCTGCCACTACCAGCGTTTGTCTTATGCGGCGGTTGCCGCTACCACCGGGATTGCCAGCAATTTGCGCTCTTGCGGCGTGGCGGGACGGATCTGGCCGCGCTCTTCGACGAACCGGACATTGTTGTCGGTCGCCTCGCTGTTGACGAAGTGACGAAAGCGCTTGCGGATTTCCGGATCGGTGACGGCGGTTTTCCATTCGCATTGATAGGTGTCGACCACATGCTGCATGTTGGCTTCCAGTTCGGCGGCGATGTGCAGCTTGTCATCCAGCACCACCGCTTTGAGATAGTCGAGTCCGCCTTCCAGGTTGTCACGCCAGACACTGGTGCGCTGCAGGCGGTCAGCGGTGCGCACGTAGAACATCAGGAAGCGGTCGATGTAACGGATCAGCGTGGCGCGGTCAAGGTCGGCAGCGAGCAATTCGGCATGGCGCGGCTTCATGCCGCCATTGCCGCAGACATACAGATTCCAGCCTTTTTCGGTGGCGATGATGCCGATATCCTTGCCTTGCGCTTCGGCGCATTCGCGGGTGCAGCCGGAGACGCCAAACTTGATCTTGTGCGGTGTGCGCAAGCCCTTGTAGCGGTTTTCCAATGCAATCGCCAGGCCCACGCTGTCATCCACGCCATAACGGCACCAGGTCGAGCCGACGCAGGATTTGACGGTGCGCAGCGATTTGCCGTAGGCATGTCCTGATTCGAACCCGGCAGCGATCAGCTCTTCCCAGATCAAGGGCAACTGATCGATGCGGGCGCCGAACAGATCGACGCGCTGACCGCCGGTGATCTTGGTGTATAAGCCATATTTTTGTGCGATCTGGCCTACCGCGATCAGTCCGGCCGGTGTGACTTCGCCGCCGGCCATGCGCGGCACTACCGAGTAACTGCCGTCTTTCTGGATGTTGCCGAGGAAATAGTCATTCGAATCCTGCAACCCGGCATGTTCCTTTTTCAGCACGAAATCATTCCAGCACGAGGCCAGAATGTTGGCCGCCACCGGTTTGCAGACGTCGCAACCGAGGCCCTTGCCATGTTGTGCCAGCAAGGCTTCGAAGGACTTGATCTGACCAACGCGGATCAGGTGGTACAGCTCTTGACGCGAGTAGGGAAAGTGTTCGCAGACATGGTTGTTGACCGCCAGACCCTGACGTTGCATTTCCGCCTTCATGATCTGGGTTACCAGCGGTACGCAGCCGCCGCAGGCAGTGCCGGCCTTGGTGCAGCTCTTGAGGGCACCGATTGATGCCGCGCCGCCGGCCACCGCCTCACACAGCGCCCCTTTGGTGACATTGTTGCAGGAACAGATCTGGGCGCTGGCGGGCAGGGCGTCGACCCCGAGCGCCGGACGCGACTGGCCATTGGCTTGCGGCAGGATCAGGAATTCCGGATCGGCCGGCAACGCGATGCGGTTCAGCATCATTTGCAGCAGCGTGCCGTATTCACCGGCATCGCCAATCATGACCGCGCCCAGCAGATAGGTACCGCAGCCGGATACCACGATCTTCTTGTAGATCTGCTTGCGTTCATCGGTGAATTGGTAGGCGCGGCTGTCGGCGGTATGGCCATGCGGATCGCCGATGCTGGCAACATCGACCCCCATCAGTTTCAGTTTGGTGCTCATGTCGGCGCCGGTGAAGGCCGCTTCGCTGCCGCGCAGATGTGCCGCCGCTGTGCGCGCCATGTCGTATCCGGGCGCCACCAGACCGTAGATCTTGCCATCCCACAAGGCGCATTCGCCGATGGCGTAGATATCCGGATCGGAAGTCAGGCATTGGTTGTCGATCACGATGCCGCCGCGCTCGCCAACCGCCAGGCCGCTGTTGCGCGCCAGTTCATCACGTGGCCGGATGCCGGCGGAAAACACGATCATGTCGGTATCGAGATGGCTGCCGTCGGCAAATTGCAGGCGATGCGTGCCGTCGATGCCATCGACGATGGCGAGGGTATTCTTGTGGGTATGGGCAGTGACGCCGAGTTCTTCGATTTTCTTGCGCAACACGCGGCCGCCGCCTTCGTCTACCTGCACCGCCATCAGTCGCGGTGAAAATTCCACCACATGGGTTTCCAGTTGCATGTCGCGCAGCGCCTTGGCGCATTCCAGTCCGAGCAAACCGCCGCCGATCACGACCCCGGTCCTGGCGCGGTTGCCGCACTCGCGCATGGCTTCCAGATCTTCGATGGTGCGATAGACAAAGCAATCCTTGCGATCCTTGCCCGGCACCGGCGGCACGAATGGATAAGAGCCGGTGGCGATCACCAGTTTGTCGTAGGACAGTACTTCGTCGCTGCTGATGCGGACGGTTTTGGCGATGCGGTCGATGGCGTCGACCTTGGCATTGAGTTTGAGCAACAGATTGTCGCGCTCGAAAAATCCGGGCGTCACCAGTGACAGATCAGCGGCCGATTTGCCGGCAAAGAATTCCGACAGATGGACGCGGTCGTAGGCCGGCCGGGGTTCTTCGCACAAGACGGTAATGTCCATGTGTTGCAAGCCGCCGTCTGCCAGATTCTCGATAAATTTGTGGCCGACCATTCCGTGTCCGACGACGATGATTTTCATGATCCAGTTCTCCCTGTGGCGCCGGCTGCTCAGGCCGCTCGCATTGATCCCGTTGAAAACAAAAAGCGTCCGCCTGCGCAGGTGCAATACCTGGCTGGGCGGACGCCGTTGTCCTGTCAATCCATCTTTGGATCAGCAATAAATGTGGGGATCGTCGTTGATCCGATGTCTTCTCATGAGCAAAAGCTGTGCCAGACAGTGGATGTCAGGGTTTCCCTCACCGCGCAGCGGGATGCCGGATACGGAAGCGCAGCAATGCATCATGCTGTGATGTATTGCGGTGCGAGCCGCCCGAAAATGGTGCGAAGCCGATGCGCACGGGCGCCACATGGCGGCAATGGCCAACACTGCCGGCGTTGCCGCCACTGCCGTGCAAATGGCAGTGGCGCGGCAGTGAACCGGGCGCTATTGCAGCAATGCCGAGCGGGCGGCATCGTACTGCGCCAGCGGTTGCAACATGTCGGTTTCGTCGGCGCGCATTAGAAACGGCTCCCGGCGGGCATAGCAATAAGCACGTTCGCCACCCAGTGCCAGAATGTCACTGCCGTCATGATGGGCTGACGGCAATGCCGTCGCCAGCGCCCAGCGTCCGAGTCCGGGATCGGTATGGCGGGCGGCATCGAATTGCGCGACCAGCCGGCTGAAATCGAATTGCACGATTTTCTTGTTCTGCAACGGCGAGGTGGAACTGCCGTCATAGTCGCGGCCGTTTTCGGTCATCATTTGCAGCCAGGCGACCCCGGTCTGCGCTTCACCGGCATACCAGTCATTGAAAGTCATCGTATCGCCGCCGCCGAGATCAAGGCGCAGATGCCGGCCGGCTTTTTCGAACCACAAATCGTCGTAGCGGATGCCGCCGCCCAATGACACGGTGTTGCCGTCGGTGGCGGCTGACATCCGGATGGTGTCGGCGCCATCGCCACGATTGAATGCAATCACGTCGGCGCCGTCATCGGCGTGGATCATATCGTCGCCATGGCCACCGATCAGCAAGTCGTTGCCACTGCCGCCATCAAGCAGGTCGTTGCCGGTATTGCCGAACAGCAGATCGTCACCATGTTCACCGCTCAGACAATCGTCGCCGGCGGCGCCGTCGATGGTGTCGCGGCCGTCACCGGCAAACAGGAATTCGTCATAGCGGCTCAAGCGGGCGAAATCATCGGCGGCGCCCAGCTGCGTCGCCTCCAGTTCCACCTCGTCGAATAATTGCGCGGTGGTCAGCACCACATTGTCGGCAAAATGGAAGGCATCGATTTCGCAATTCGGTGCCACGAATACGTTTTTGATCGTCACGCTGTCGTTGTCGCCATACTTCAGTTGCATATCGTCGCCGCTGCGCCGGATGATCTGCAGGTCACCGACGGCAACATCTTCAAAGACCACGATATCATTACTTTGACTGCTGCATGATGTATAGCTGAACTCGCTGTCGGTATTGTCGATGACGTCATGTCCGGAATTGCGTCGCAACAGATAGATGTCATTGCCGCTGCCGCCTTTCATGTAATCAGCGCCGCTGCCACCGTCAAGCAGGTCGTCGTTATTGAATCCGTACAGTTCATCGTTGCCGGCATCGCCGTAGATCAGATCATTCTGGTAACTGCCGAATACCCATTCGCCGGCAATCGAGCCGATGATGATATTGTTTTTCCATTCATAACGCTGACCGCGGGAGATGCCGTTCTGTGCAAACAACTGCTGTTCCTCGGGTATGCCGGCGCGCTGATGGATTTGCCGCGCCAGCATGACGTCGGTGCGCCATTGCGGCAGTCCGGGCAGATTGGCGTACTGGTAAAACTCGATCAGATCCGCCATCGCATCGGGGCGGTTGGCCGCCAGCGCCTGTTCAAAATGCTGTTCGATGGCGCTGAAATCCATTTGTACGCGGTTGTCGGCAAAGCTGGTGTTGACCTGTCCGAACAAGCTGGTAAAGCGGGTTTGCAACAACAGGCTGTCGTACACCGAATCGTGCAAGGCGGCATAGCTTCGTTCCAGTGTGTCGAGTTGCTGCGGCGACAAGGCGATGGTGATGCGGCCCGGTTGGCCTTGCTGTCCCGGGCGTACGTGAAATCCGGTGAACGCTGCCGGCGTGCCATTGCGCACGTCAAAGAAATGACGGCCATTGAAGGCATCCAGAATCGACAGTTTTTTTTCCAGTGCCGCGACCAATGCCGCGCCGCGTGCATCGTTGCGCACGATATCGTGGCCCAGTACGCGCCATTCGATCAGGTACCCGCCGGCAAGCCGGTCTTGCAGGGACGAGTGCATGCCGGCGGTGGCGGCCCAGTCCGATAGCAATTGCTCCAGCAACGCCTGTTGTGCGCTGCTGGTGGTGCTGTCGCGGTATTGGGTGAGGGTAGCCAGCAGCGCCGGCGATTGCATGGCGGCCGCGCGCAGATCACGCACCTTGCCGCTGCCGGCAACGTCGGGCAGTTGCGTGACGGCATGGCTGATCACGGGCGTATCCGTGAAGCGGCGGAAAAAGGGCTGTGCCCGGAAATTGACATCCGCCATCTCGCCGCGACTGCCATCGCGCCGCGTGTAATGGCCGGTATCGGCGATCTGGTTGCCATTGCCCAGGGTCAGACGCTGCCGGGTCGCGGCCAGCGTCAGACTGGTAATATCAAGTTGCTCCGGGGAGAACAGTTCCGTTTTGTCGGATTGGCCATCCTGATTGAAGTCACGCCATATTCTGAGCCGGCTCCAGCCAGCGTCATCGCGGTTGACCACGCCATCCCGATTGCTGTCCTGGTCGGCCAGTGCGGCAAAGCCATCGCTGGCGGTGCCGCCGGACATCAATGCAGTGTTGTCACCGAACAGTTCACTGCCATCATCAATGATGCCGTTGTTGTTGCGATCCAGAACCAGCAGACCGTCATCAGCAGCGATCCAGCCGGTCGCGGTGCGGACGCCATCGCCGTCATGATCGAAATAGACCGGCCTTTCGTCGCTCACGCTGCGGGTTTCCAGGCCGTCGCCATCGAGATCCAGCGCCAGCGGGTCATAACGCATGAGGCGCGTGCGCTCATAGTCGCCAGCATGGTCTTGCCAGCGCTGGGCCAGATGTGTCTGCAGATTCCGCAGCACGGTGCTTTTCCAGTTGTCGCAAACCAGTTCCCGTGATTGCTGCAGCAGGTCGCCGAGAAAATTTTTCAGATCCTCTGCGGTGTGTGCCGGGGTGACGTCTGTTGCCACGTTCTCCTCAGTCGTGCCGCCGCCATCGATGTGCCAGGCGCCGGGCCAGCGCGGATTGTCCGCCACCAGGCCGGCGGCCTCAAGCGCCCGCCAGACCAGGTTGACACTGTTGTTATTCAACAGGTCGTAGGCCGGCGCCAGTTCCTGCTCCAGCTGATTGGCAGTGAACGCGCTGAGCTGTTGATACTGGCTGGCTGAAATGTTCAGTGTCCGGCTGTAACTTTTGCGTATCTCCTGCGCATGCTGACCGGTAACCAGTCTGCCGGGCTCGTGCGGCCTCGTTGCCGGCGGCGGCAGCCAGCCGCAACTGCTGATGCTGGCGGCATGTGCATTGCCGTCGTCAAGTTCCAGCCACATGAAGCGGAGATTGGCGGCGCTTCCCGTGACGTCGGTTGCAAGGGGGGCGGCGATATTGATGGTGATGCTGGGCATAAACGGTTCCTTTGCTTGCGGTGGTGATTGCGGAGAGGGAGACAAAGCCTGAATCAACGGTGCTGCATGCTGGTCGCGGCGATGAACGTCATGACGTGAGTTCGGCAGCGGCGCCGGACAAAGTGCTGTGGTCGAACGGACTGGGGGCAACGGCCGCAGACAGGAAGTTGCGGTTGCGGCCATAGTGCAAGACGGATTCGCCACCGAGGGCCGCGCTGTCATGCCCGCCCAAATGGCAGTGCGGCAAGGCCGGCGTCAGCGCCCAGCCAGTCAGCCGCGGATGGCTGCGGCGCATGGCATCGAATTGCGCCACCAGTGTCGAGAAATCGAAGAGTGCGATGCGCATGGTATTGAGCGCCGCACCGGAGGCCGGGTGATAGTCGTCATGCAATATCATTTGCAGGGCGTCAATTCCCTGATGTTCCTGGCCGGCATACCAGTTGCGGAACGTCAGCGACTCGGAGGCGCCGAGATGGAAAATCAGTTCATTGCCCGCTTTTCTGAAGAGCAGGTCGGTATAGCGGATGCCACCGCCAAGCGACACTACCCGGCCTTGTCCGCTGCCGGACAGGCGCACGCTGTCGGCGCCGTCGCCGCGATCGAAGACGATGATGTCGGCGCCGCCATTGGCGATGATCAGGTCGTTGCCACTGCCACCGATCAGGATGTCGGCGCCGGGACCGCCGTTCAGGACATCGTTGCCGATGCCGCCGAACAACAGATCGTCACCGTGTTCGCCATGCAAGGTATCGTTGCCGCGCCGGCCGGCAATGGCGTCGTCGCCGGCGCCGGCATACACGATATCGTCGTGACGGCTCAGACGCAGCCGGTCGTCGTCAGCGCCCAGCATGAGCGGTTCGATGCCGCGCGACCTGATCAGTTGGGCGGTGGTCATGACCACGTCATCGGCAAAATGAAAGGCGTTGACTTCATGGTGACGATGTTGCAGACCCTGCCTGATGGTGACACTGTCGCCGGCACCGTATTCAAGCCGCATGTCGCCATCGCGATTCCTGATCAGCAGCGGTGCGCCGGAGGCGATGTCGTCAAATATCACGATGTCGTGGCCTTGTTGTCGCGGCACGCGTCGCGAATCAGCGTAGTGCCAGTCGGCACGGTTATCGATGACATCGTGGCCGGACCGGCGTCGCAACAGATAGATATCGTCGCCGTCGGCGCCGGTCAATATATCGTCGCCGCTGCCGCCGTCCAGCAGATCATTGCCCTCATCGCCAAACAAGTGGTCATTGCCGGGGCCGCCGCGCAGCAGATCGTTGCGGCCATTGCCAAAGGCGAAATCGTCGCCGCGGGTGCCGAGAAACACGGAATTGAATTCATGGCGGTTATGCAGATGCGCATTGTGCTGCCGTGCAAACAGGTGCGGTATATCGCGGGTGTCGTCCGACGCGTAGCGCCGGTGCAACTGGCGCGCCAGCATCAGGTCGGCGCGCCATTGCGGCGCGGCACTGCTGGTGGTGGCGTAGAGAAAGAATTCCATCAATTCGGCCAGACCGGTATTGCGGTTGGCGGCGATCAGGTGTTCAAAGTAATACTGCAATGAACGGAAATCCATTTGCATCACACCCTGTCCGAGACGTCCTTGTACCATTTCGAGCAGGGGCTTGAAGCGGGTTTGCAGCAACAGAATGCCATACACCGATTCCTGCAGATTCCGGTACGCTTTTTCCAGCACCTGAAGCTGATGGCGCGACAGTGCAATGCTGATGCTGCCTGGTTGTCCCGGCTTGCCGGCAGCAACGGTGATGCCATGCGCGGCGACGATGTCGCCATTGCGGACCTCAATCAGGTGCCGGCCATTGAATGCATCCAGGATTGGCAGGATGTGCTGCAGGTTTTCCAGCCGGGCGCTGTGGTCGCTGTCGAGCAGCGCTTCCGTTGTCGTTTTCCAGCGTACCCGGTAACGGTCACCGACGCGCTGCTGCAAATTAGCGCTCATGCCGGCGGTGGCGGCCCACGCCGACAGCAACTGTGGCAGCAGGGCGTGTTGTGCTTCCCGGTTCGCAGCGGAGGCGTAGCGGATGAGGGTGGCGCGCAAGGCAGGCGATTGCGAACAGGCGGCGCGCAAATCACGCACTTTGCCGCTGCCGGGAGCATCCGGCAAATGCGCGTTGCTGTCGTCGGCGGGAATGGGGTGCCTGAATTGCCGGAACAATGGCGCCTCCTTCAAGCCAATGGTGGCCATGTTGCCGACGCTGCCATCGACTCTGCGGAATTGCCCGCGGCGGACAATCACGTTGCCGTTGCTCAGTCGTTGCCAGTGGTAGCTGCTGCTGACCTGCAATGCAGTGACGTTGAGTTGCGCCGGTGTCGACAATTCGTGCTGCTGCGCGACGGCATCCTGATTCTGGTCGCGCCAGATGCGCATGTGCTGCCAGTTGCGGTCGTGCCGGTCAACGCTGCCGTCGCGGTTGTGATCCTGATCAGCCAGTGCCTGAAAGCCGTCTGCCGCATTGCTGGCTGCTGCGCGCAGGGCGTGGCGGCCGAACAGTTCCGCGCCGCTATCGATGACGCCGTCTTGATTGCGGTCCAGCACCAGAATGCCGTCATGCGGCCCGACCCAGGCGGTGACGGTCTTGATGCCATCGTTATCGTGATCGAAATATTCGCCATCCAGGAAGCCGCGCGTTTCCACACCGTCATCGTCGAGATCCAGCAGCAGCAAGTCGTTGCGCCAGAGTGCCGGGCGCAGCCGGGCATAGCGCGCCCAGCAAACTTCCCAGCCGTCGCGATGATGCTGATACAAATCGTCAGACAGGCGTGCGTTCCAACTGCTTTCAAGCAGTGCGCCGGATTCCCGCGACAGTTCCGTCACGAAGTCAGACGCGTCGCGCCAGCGGCGGCGTTGGGCATCGGTGACGTGATCCGGAATCGGATAGCGGTCGAGGCCCGGCCAGGCCGCGATGAAATCATCCGGCTGCAAACCGCCTTGCAGCAGTGTGCGCCAGGTGAAGTCGATGCTGTTGTTGCTGATCATGTGGTAGACCGGATCAAAGCCAAAAGCCACGGGTGCGCGGGCAAACGCGATCATGCTGGTGTACTGCAACGGCGAAATGCTGATCGTCCGGGAGTAACTCTTTCCTTGGAAGTTGTTGCTGTCGTGGCGCTCCACCTGACCATGCCGGCCGGCCGGCGCCGCGGTCCAGCCAAAGCTTTCTGCGCTGGATTCCAGGCCTTGCCCGTCATCGAGCTCAAACCACATATGGCCGGCAATATTGATGCTGCCATCTGCCAGCATGTTGCCGGGTGGCGCTATGTTGATGGTGATGGTGGGAATGAGGAACTCCTGTGTAAGCCGCAAGCATGGTGTCCCATTTGCCGGCAGCGTCGCATCCGGGGGGACGGGCAGTTGGCACGGTTGCCGGACCGGGACCGGGACCACGCGGATGCACCGGATTGCCGGCCCGGATGCAGCATCAGTTGTCGTGCATGGCGCCTATACCGGATGGGCATGGAGATTTGCGGCAGATTGCCCGAAGCCGCTTAGCGAGGCAGACGGCATGTCGAAGCTGGTGGCCGGCCACAGAAACGTTTCATTGCGGGCGTACCGGTACGCTCGTTCACCGCCGAGTATTGCGTTATCACTGCCACCCGGGCGGAAATGCTGCAGTGCCGGTGACAACTGCCAGCGATGTAGTCCGGGTTCGGCGCTGCGCACTTTATCGAAGGTGCTGACCAGTGCGGAAAAGTCAAAGCAGGCGACATCGCCGTCGAGGCTGGCGGGGTCAGATCCGTCGCCACCGGTAGTCACCATTTGCAGTGCTGCCACGCCGCGCCGGCTGGCATCGGCATACCAGTCGCGGAAGATGATCTGTTCGCTGTCGCCGGTATGGAGGAGCAGATGGTCCAGATTTTTTTCGAATGCCAGTTCGGCAAAGGCAATGCCCTCGCCGAGTGAGATGGCGGCAAGGCTGTGGGCGGAAGTCGCCACGGTGTCCCTACCGTGGCCGCGATTGAAGGCCAGCACGTCAGCGCCGCTCCCGGTAATCAAGAGATCATTGCCGGCACCGCCGATCAGCAAGTCATCCCCGTCACCGCCGTCCAGAATATCGTTGCCGCCACCGCCGGCCAGCAGATCGTTACCGTCTTCTCCGTGCAGCAGGTCGTCGCCGTCATCGCCGTCAATGACATCATTGCCGTCGCCGGCGTACACGGTGTCGCCGTGGCGGCTCAGCGACAGGATGTCGTGGTCGTCGCTCAGACGGCAGGGCTGGATGGCATGGATATTCAGCAATTGTGACGTGTTCAGCACGGCATCTTCAAACTGAAAGCGATCAATTTCATTCAGCGGATCAGCGAAACCATCGGCAATCGTGACACTGTCATGCTCGCCGTATTCCAGGATCATGTCGCCGAACTCGAAACTGATGCTGCGTATGTCCGCCGTATACACGCCGTCGAAGATGACCGTGTCGAGCTTGTCTGCCGGCAGCACGGCACCGTCGCGGGGATCCGGCGCGTTGTCGACGACGTCATGGCCAGAGCCGTGCCGCAGCAGATAAATGTCATCACCGGCGCCGCCGTGCAGATAGTCATCGCCGGCATTACCGTCGAGCAGGTCGTGGTGCTCGCCGCCATAGAGCCAGTTTTCGCCGGCATTGCCGCAGATCAGATTGCGGTTCTTGTTGCCGCGGAAAGTACGTTGCCGGGCGTCTGCGAGAATCTGGTTGATCGCTTGACTGCGGCGGTTGCCTGAGATGCCGAACTCGGTAAACAGCGATGCTTTCTCAGATGTCGTGAGCAGATGTAGCTGGCGCGCCAGCATCAGGTCGGCACGCCAGTGACGGATGGCGGGGCTGCCGGTGGTAAATTGATAGAAGTCGATCAGCTCCTGCAGGCCGCGGTCGCGGTCGGCGGCGATGACCGTCGCGAAAAGACGTTCGATGGCACTGAAATCCATGACCACAGTATCCTCATGAACCCGCGCCAGTACTGAATCGAACAATGGCCGGAAACGGCTTTGCGGCAACAGGGTGCCGTACACCGATTCCTGCAACAGGGCATACGTCTGGTCGAACAGGCGCTGCTGCCGTGCCGGCCAATTGATGGTGATGACACCAGGCTGGCCGTCATTGCCTTCGGCCACGGTAATGCCGGCAACCGCGACGGCGACGCCGGTACGCATTTCGAACAGCGGCCGGCCGTAGAATGCCTCCAGTATCTGCAATTTCTTTTCTCTGGCAAGGGTATGCTCGGCGCTGGCGGTACTGGTTGGGCCGGCGGCAGAGGCAGCCTGGTCGTCGGTTTGCCAGATGATGTGGTAACGGTCGCCGATACGTTCCCGCAAGCTGCTCATGCCTGCGGTCGCGGCCCATTGCGTCAGCAATTGATCCAGCAGTTCGCGCTGCTGGTGCCGGTCGGGGGCGGCAGCGTATTGCGTCAGCGTGGCAAACAAAGCCGCCGATTGCATGGCGGCTTGCCGCAGATCGCGCACCTTGCCGCTGCCTGCCGCATCCGGTAGCTGCGCTGCTGGAGGCGCGACCGCAATGGTGTCGGCAAATTGACGGAAGAAGTTGCTGGCGGCGAAATTGATGTCTGCCATATCGCCACTGCTGCCGTCGATGTTGGTGTAATGCCCTTTATCGGCAATCTGGTTGCCATTGAACAGGGTATCGAGATGGGGGCGGCCGGTCACTGTCAGACTGGCTATCCCGGCCTGCGCCAAGGTAAACAATTCATTGTCTTGTGATATCCCGTCCTGATTCAGATCGCGCCATACCTGCAATTGATGCCAGTTGCTGTCATGCATATCCACCATGCCGTCGCGATTGCTGTCTTGCTGCGCCAGTGCGTGAAAGCCGTCGGCAGCATAACCGCCACCGGCCAGCGGGGTGTGGTCGCCAAACAGCTCACTGCCATTGTCGATGGTGCCATTGCCGTTGCGGTCCAGCACCAGCAATCCTGCTCCCGGGTTGATCCAGCCGGTACCGGTCCTGATGCCGTCGTTGTCATGATCGAACAGTACCGGTCGCGAACTCAGGCCCTTCGTGCTCAGGCCGTTGCCATCCAGATCGAGTACCAGCGGGTCGTAACGACGTTCGGCGGACAGTTGATCAAGCCGCCACCAGTGCTGTTTCCAGTGGCTGGCGTAGCTGTTGCGGATCTCGGTCTGCACCGCGCTGTTCCAGAATTCGTTCGTCAGTGCTTGCGAATGCCGCAACAAGCGGGCGACAAAGGTGTCCGCATCGGCGGAACGCCAATTGTCGGTGCGCAACGGCGGCATGCCGATGGCAGGAACGGTTTTGCCAGGCCATAACTGACCGGTGAAATTGACCGGCGTCAGGCCACCGGCCTGCAGAGCACTCCAGACGTAATCGATGCAGTTGTTGGTCAGTGCATCGAAGACCGGACTGAAGCCATGGGCGGTTGGCTTCTGTGCGAAAGCACGAATTCTGTCGTATTGCGCTTGTGAAATCTGCAGCGTGAGAGAGTCGCTTTTGTGCAGATGTTTCTGGCCGGCGTCGTGCTGCCAGCGGCCAGCTTGTGCACCGTCCGATACCGGGCTCCAGCCAAAACTTTCCGCCTCAAGCGGATGGCCGGCGGCAGGTGTCAGTTCGAACCACATATGACTGACGGCTGAGGTGTCGCCACGTCTGAACATTGTTCCTGCGCGGGCGATATTGACGGTGATGCTGGGCATGGCGGGTTGTCCTTTAACGTCATGACGTCGGTGTTGCCGTGCTGATGCGGGGAATGCGAAGGCAGTCGCTGGCCTGCATCAGTGGCATCGCAGTGTGTACGGTACCGGGCGCTGCGGTGAGCGCCGGGCTGGTCAGTCGGCCAACCTAAACCGCCGCCGGGGGCGGCGTTCTGATGGCCTGCATGATTGCCGGCGCAATGCCGTTATCGTTGCTTGTGCCGGCAGGATCGTCATTGATGGTCTTGTGCGTGAATACCGGATAACGCCACAACCGTTTGGTTTCGCTGTGGATGTCGTGTTCGTTGGTCGTGGGCAGATAGCGGGTATCCATGTTTTTCCGGTAATCGCTGGCGTCGTGATTCTCCAGTGCGGCGTTGTCAAATGGATGAACCCAATCCGGCCGGTTGTCACATGCGGTCAGCACAAGACAGAGGAAGCAAAATGCGGTGGTACGCAGTCTGATGGGAAGCATGAAAGACCTTTCTTTGGTGGGGAGCGACGCCATGACACCTGTTGCGTGCGCGGAGCCCGGGTGGGGATGCGAATGGCTGGAACGGCACGCAGGCATGGTGCCGCTTCGTGGTTCGGGCTTGCTGCTGATGCTGTGAAGCCGGCAATGCATGACGGCGAACATGACGACGCTGGCATGGGGAAACCGATGAAGCCAATTGTAGAAACTAATCAGAAATTTTTGAATGGGGCAAAAACAAAAATGACTTAATAATCGAAAAATAACGATATCGATATTTGGCCGAAGAGAGTCCGTGCATATCGTGTACAAGGCCTGCTAACAAAGCGTTGAAGCGATGGCATCGTAATTCCGGCAACGCCGAAATCTGTTCTCGATACGTATTCTTGCGCCGCGTTTTCCCCTGTTTTTATAAAAAAAATTCGATACAAACTCGGTAAATATTTGATCTTTTAATGATGCGCCGGACGGCAGGGGTGTTTTCTTCAATACGGCAACCCGCACATCCACTATCTTCGTCATCTGGTTAATTACCCTGACTCAGGGCGAAGGCAGAAAATGACGGTTTTTCTCTCCATGTTTGTGTTTGCGCTGGTGTCCTCGATTACGCCCGGACCGGTCAATCTGGTGGCCTTGAATGCCGGTGCGCATTACGGCTTTGCGGCCAGCCTGCGGCATGTCACCGGGGCGACTGTCGGTTTCGCGATCTTGCTGGTGCTGGCCGGACTCGGCTTGCAGCAACTGGTGGAACGGTGGCCGGTATTGATCCGGCTGATTCAGTGGGGCGGGGTGGCGTTTCTGTTCTTCATGAGCTGCCAGTTGCTCCGCGATGACGGGCAGTTTCGCGGCGATACTGCACGGCGCAAGCCTTCACTGTGGTACGGCGCCATGTTGCAATGGCTCAATCCCAAGGCATGGCTGGCTTCGCTGGCCGGCATGAGCGCCTATGCCGCCGATGGCAGCGGTATGCAGATCGGCCGTTTTGCCGTGCTTTATTTTTTGGTGTGTTATGGATCGATTGCGTGCTGGGCGTATGCCGGTACTTTCTTGCGCCAATATTTGCAGGATGCGGCACGGGTCCGTTTCGGCAACCGCGTCATGGCGGCGCTGCTCACCGCCAGCGCAGTGTATTTGCTGTGGCACTGAGGCCGCCGCACATCAGGTCTGGTGCTTCAGCCGTCGTACTTCAGTTGTGGCGTTTGCGATACTGTCCCGGCGTCGCCGCCACCATGCGCTTGAACGCACGTTGCAGATGCGCCTGATCGGCAAAGCCGGCCGCCAGCGCCACGTCGGCAATTGCATGACCGCGCGCCAGCCGGGTGCGGCAATATTGAATGCGCTGATTGAGCAGATAGGCATGCGGCGTCATGCCGTAGCGTTGATTGAAGGCGCGGATCAGATACGATGCCGACAGATCGGCAGCGGTGCAGATGTCATCCAGTTTCAGCGCCCGCGTGAAATTGTCGCTGATGTAGTCGGCAGCGCGGCTGAGCCGGTCTTCGGCCTGTGGTGTGTTCGTCGCGACCGGGGTCAGGATTTGCTGCACTTCTGAAAAATACTGAATTGCCCTGCTGTGCTTGAGCAGATCATCGGCAGTGCTGTCGGTCAGCACCTGATACAGGTGATTCAAGCCGGCAAACAATCCGCGATCAGTGCTGGAGATGGCGGCGAAGGCGCTGAAATGGCCGTCCGTACTCAAGCCCGCTTCCTGTTGCAATGCCGACAGCCAATTGACGTCCACATACAGCATGCGATACGACCACTGCTGATCACCGTCGGGATTGCAGGCATGGATGTCGCCCGGATTCATCAGCACCACGGTGCCGGCACCGATGCGTTCCTGTCTTTTGCCATTCAGATAAGTGCTGTGGCCGGCCGTCACGGCGCCGATGGAAAATGTCTCGTGCGCGTGGCGGTCATAGCAGACCCGGCGACCATCAACGATGGCGCGCGCTTCGATGAAGGGCAGCGCAGCGTCGCGCCAGAAGGTCGGCGTGGTCGGGGAGAGCGTGGATGGCATGGTCGGCACCCTGTTCCTTGCGGTGGTCTGTCGGTTCAGGCAGTGGCGGCGCAACCGGCTTGCGCAGCGCTCTGCAATAGTGCGCATCCTACCAGAGAAGGTGCCGTCGGGCCTGCGCTTGTCTTGATCTGGATCAAGTACCCGACATCCCCGCGCGGCATAATAACCAGACACGCGCTTGCGCCTTATTATTCAGGAAAATCCCGTCATGAATCTCAACAGTCCCTACGTCTTCATCCCGGCGCTCAGCATCCTGATGCTGTTGGGCGGCTATGGCGCCCGCGCCCGCAACTGGGGGCCGATCGTGATGCTGATCGGTGCTTTCGGTATTCTGGGATCGCTGTTTTATCACGTGTCGAAGGCAATCGGGTAGCGGCCGTGCTGCACGCCGTGTCGGCCAGAGCCGGCAGATTCAGCTGCCGGCGCGGCTTCGTATCCAGATGGCGACTGTGGCAAGCAGTTGTGACAGCAGCGCCGCGATAAACAGCGCCAGACCGAACCGCGTATAAGTCTGCGGTACTTCGCCGGCCTGCAACAGGCTGTCGGCTTGCTCTCGAGAGAGCAAGCCAATCGTATTCTGGAATACCGGGTTGTTGTTCCAGGTAACATACGGTCCCCAGTTTTCATACAGCGTGCGCAAGCGCGTTTCTCCGGTCATTTCACCTAGTTGATGCCAGTACTTGTCCTGCGCGGTCATTTTCCAGCCAGGCGAATCAAACGCCGCTTCGCGGGCCGCCCAGCCGGTGCCCTGTTCATAGACCGAGTTGCCATAGACCAGACAGCCTGCAATCAGGCAAATGGGAATGATCGACAAGCGCGCCGCGAGATCGATTCTTATTTTGTCTGCCAGCAAAGCAAAAACCAGCAGCAATACGGCGATGCCATAACAGATGTAGGATGGCGTGCCGGCGATGGTGTAGGTGTAGCCGAGGCTGGTTTTGAGTTGCGGGAAATAGGTTCCTGCGGCCAGCAAGGCGGCCCCGGCCACGCCGAAGAACATTGGAATGAAGCCTGTTTTTTGTTTTGATGTCTGCATTGGATTCAATGAAAAATTTCTGGAAGGCAAGGATTGTAGCCGAGATTTTTCAGATTGATTTCGAGGATGCAGGCATAAATTGCCTGTGCCGGGCAGTCAGCCACCGCTCGCCAACCGCAATTTAAGATTCACTTCGTTCAAGTCGCAAAATCCACTCCTCACACCCCTTCGTTGCTGGCCGCAAGTCACTGGTACTATTCTCTGGTCAATTCACAAAATTTTACTTTTCCTATGGATATGAAGTCCCGCGCACCGTCTGCCAGTTTTATCGATCTGTTGATGGATGCCGTGTTTGCGGTCGATGTTGATGGATGCATTGTCTTTGCCAGCGCATCATGTGAACGCATTTTCGGATACACGCCGCAAGAAATGGTCGGAAAGACCATGTTCGATATGGTGGTTGCAGAAGATCGCGAACGTACCCGGCAGTCAGCGCGTGATGTCACGTTGGGGCAACCCCAGTTGCATTTTGAAAATCGCTATATCCGCAAGGATGGACAGATTGTCCATATCATGTGGTCAGCACGCTGGTCGCAGACCGAGCAATTGCGGATCGGTGTTGCGCGCGACATCACCGAACTCAAACAGGCCGAAGCCAAGCAGGCCATGCTCTATCTGATTTCCGAAGCGGCCTACGCCGCCGAGGATTTGATCGCGCTGTTCCAGCGTATTCATCAGATCGTTGGCACGCTGTTGCCGGCAGATAATTTTTCCGTTGCGCTCTACGACGAGGAAAAAGATCAACTGAATTTCCCCTATTGTGTTGATGTGGTCGAGCAACCTTCCGAGACCTCCAGACCGGCCGCCGGGACGCTTTGTGCAGAAATTATCCGCAGCGGGCAGCCCTTGCTGCTGAACGCGGAAACAATGGCTGCCCGGCTGGCGCAGTCGCAGATCACCGTAGCTCCGAATTTACTCTGCTGCCTTGGTGTACCGCTTAAATCACACAAGGGCATGATCGGCGTTCTGATGCTCAAAACCTATGCGGGCGGCGCGTGCTACAGCGAAAAAGATCAGGAACTGCTGCAGTTCGTTTCGACCCAGATTGCCACCGCCATCGAGCGCCAGAAAATGCAAGCCAGGCTGCAACACATGGCACAGTATGATCAACTGACTGCGCTGCCCAATCGCGGATTCTTGTATGATCGCCTGAAAGTCGCGCTGGCCACGGCACGCAGAGAGCGGGGGCGATTGTCGGTGCTGTATCTCGATCTGGATAAATTCAAACAGGTCAACGATACCCTGGGGCATGACGTCGGAGACCTGTTTCTGCAAGAGGTTGCCAGGCGTCTGAAGCAATGCATGCGTGAATCGGATACCGTTGCCCGCATAGGCGGGGATGAGTTTATCGTACTGTTGCCAGGCATCTCATTGCCGGAACATGCCACACTGGTCGCTGAAAAAATCCGCAATGCCTTGCAGCGGCCCTTCAATATAAATGGCCACGACCTGAACATCCGCTCGAGTATCGGGATCGCGCTCTATCCCGAACATGGCGACAATGAACAGCAACTGCTCAAACATGCCGACAATGGCATGTATCTGGCCAAAAACAATGGTCATCGCAGCCGAATCGACATTTAAGGGATCTGTCCTTGCCGCCTTTGCAGTCGAGTCTGCCCGATGTGTGATTGAGATGACTGCTGCCAGAATGCCTCGGGCGATACGGGCCTTGCTTGCGCCAGGCTGCTTGCGCAGACCTGGTCGCCACCTGCACAGCTTATGCAACGATTAGCGTGAAGACGAATTAGCGTCGCAAGCCGCCGTGCGCAGCATTGCCCGCCGGCAGCGCCGTCGCATCGGCCCGGCTTTGCCGGCGCTCCTTGCCACCCGCGCAGGCAATTGCAACGCCGCCCAGAATGGCGCAGACAGCCAATACCAGCAACGACGACACATAGTCGCTCGAATGGGACTTCACATAGCCCACCAGCAGCGGTCCGGCTGACTGGCCGATCAGGTTGCCGACGCCGCTGACAATGGCCACCGCAGGGATTGCCTTGCGGGTGGGCAAAATCTCGGTGATCCAGGCAAAGATCAGTGGATTGATCATCTTCAACGTGAAACCTACTGCGACGAACAGAATGATCTGCAGGTAATACAGCTGGATGGGTATCAATGCCGCAGCGATCATCATCACGCCGGTAAGGGCGGTAGGGATGGCGGCATGCAGACGGCGTTCCTGTCCGTGCTTGTCTGAGCGCCGGGTGATGTAGAAAATGCCCAGCATTGATGCGATAAAGGGCAGCCCCGAAAAGAAGCCGATCGATACTTCGCTCAGTTTCCCGTAGGTATGCATGATGGTGGGCAGCCACAGCGTCATGCCGTACATCAAAATACCGTTCAGTGCAAAGCCGGCGGTGAGCAGCCATACCGTAGGTTCGGTCAGTACCGACCACCATGGATCTTTTTCGGTTTTCTGGTGGGTTGCCTGCTCCTCTGCCAGATTCTTCCTGATGGTCACGCGGTCCTGCTGGGACAACCAGCGTGCCGATTCCAGGTTCTTTGGAATGGCAATCAGCCAGATCACACAGAAAATCCAGGCCGGCAAACCTTCGACAATCATCATGATGCGCCAGTCATAGTGCGCAAGGATGGCACCCGAAATAGGGCCGGCCAAAAAGCCGCCTGCCGGTATCGCCAGGTTCCAGATGCCAAAGGCGCGGCCACGCTCCGATTTCATGAACCACTGTGCGAGGAACAGGGCAACTGTTGCATAGAGCGGGCCTTCAGCCAGGCCGAGCAGGATACGGCAGATGATCAGCTCGTCGAGGGTGCGGGCCAACCCGGTAGCAAGTGCGGCACCACCGAACAGCATCAGTGAGATGGCAATCAGGCGCCGCGGATTCACCAGCAGGGCGATAATGCCGCCGCCAATTTGCGTAATCGCATAGCCCCAGGCAAAGGCGGCGCCGAGAAGGCCGGCCTGTACCGGCGTCAACGCGAGTTCGCGGGTGATGTGGGGCAGCGCCATGCCCATGTTGGCACGATCAAAAAACGAGATCGTGTACATGATGAAAGTGACTGGCAAAATAATCAGCCAGCGCTGACGCGCAATGCTCTTGGTCGTTAGGGCGTTCATTGGGTGTCTCCTCGGGAGTCTTGTTGATGTCCGCTGAACCGAATCTGCGTTCGTTTTTCAGGGGAAGGGTGGTGCGCTTCAGCCGTCGATGCGGTAGCGTTCTATCACCTCGGGCCGGAGCTTGATACCGAAGCCGGGTTCTTGCGGGACTTCCATATAACCATTGCTGATCTTGGGGAAGCCATCGGGCAGTTGCCACAGCAGCGGGTCACGGATCTTGTTGGCGAAGATTTCGACGAACAGGGCGTGCGGGTTGGCCGCGATCAAATGGACGGCGACTTGCGGTTCTTCGTGGTGCGCCATTTCGACGTTCATGAATTTGGCCATGTCTGCCACGCGCTGCCACTCGGTGATACCACCGCACAGGGTGCAATCCAGATTGAGGATGGAAACGTCGCCCTTGGTGATCAGGTCGCGGCAGGCACGCCCCGAAATTTCGCCCTGGCCGACGTTGATGGGGATCGATGTCTTGGAGGCCAGCAGGCGCAAGCCATCGGTCTGGTCGTACCACTTGATCGGTTCTTCCATCCATCGCACGTCAAGATCGGCCTTCTCCATCGCCAGACAGAATTTGATGGCGTCCAGAGGGTCCCATCCCTGGTTTGAATCGACGGTGATGACGAAGTCGCGGCCACCGGCCTTGCGGGCGGCTCGCACGCGTGCGAGGTCTTCGTCCAGCGTGGCGCGACCGACCTTCATCTTGATGCCGATACAGCCGGTTTCACGCACCATCTCCACTTCTTCGGCAATGGCTTCACAGGCATCGCGCCCATCCTTGGGATAGTAGCCACCGATGGAAATGACCGGCACGCGATCGCGCATGCCGCCCAGCAGCTTGTAGACCGGTGTCTGGTACAGCTTGCCGCGGGCGTCCCACATGGCATTGTCGAGTGCGCTGATGGCTTGCAGCAGGATGCCGCGCGGGTGCATGTCGAGCTGGTGCAGGCCGCGATTGCCCAGATCGACATTGACGTTGAACATGTTCTCCCACAGGCGCTGAAAGTCCCGCACGTCCTGACCAATCAGCAGCGGACCCAGATGGTCCTGCATCACGGCCACGATTTCTTTTTGGGTATGGAATTCGTCGCCACCGTAGGTTTCGCCGACGATGCCATTGGCCAGGGTCACCCGCGTGACGATGGTCGGACGCGAGGCTACCTGATAGGTGCCTCCCTTGAATACCTGTTCCAACTGCATATCAAGCGGGATGACTTCAATGTGTGCGATTTTCATGTTGATGCTTCCTTTCAGAAAGAGGCTTGCCGCGTGCTGCATGCAGCAGAAAAAATTCAGGAGTGGTGCCAGAGCTGGTAACCAAATGATATTCGTGACGAATCGATATACAATGCACCTAAATATCACTTTAAGGTGCACGATTCGTGGCGAATACTCCCAGTCTTCCTGACCTGCAGTTGTTTGTTGATGTCATCCGTTTGGGCAATTTCGCGCGGACCGCGACCGAGCTGGGCATGTCGCCGTCGTATGTCAGCAAGCGCATCGGCTTGCTTGAAGAGGCTTTGGGGGTGCGGCTCTTGCATCGGACGTCGCGCCAGATCAGTCCGACGGTCGATGGTGAAAAAACCTACCAATGGGCCAGGACCATCCTCGATAACGTACGGCAGTTGCAGGAGACCCTGGGCGAAAACGAAGCCGAGCCACACGGCATGCTGCGGGTCAGTACCAGTTTTCGGTTGGGTCGCAATCATGTGGCGCCGGCGCTGTCGCTGTTTGCCCGGCGTCATCCGCGCATCGAGGTATCGCTGACGGTGGTAGATCGTCCGGTTGACTTGCTCAGTGAGGGGCTGGATATCGATATCCGGATTGGTGATGTACCCGAGCCGCATCTGGTGGCGCACCGCATTTTGCCCAGTCAGCGCATCTTGTGTGCGTCGCCTGGTTATCTGGAAAAGAACGGTGAGCCGCTGCAACTGGCAGACCTGTCGCAGCATTCCTGCCTGGTGTTTCGCGAGCGCGATCAGCCCTTTGGCACCTGGCGCCTGACCGGGCCGAAGGGCCTCGAATCGGTCAAGGTGACCGGCAACATGTCATCCAACAACAACGACATCATTCGACGATGGGCGCTGGACGGCCACGGCATTGTCCGGCTGGCAGAGTGGGATGCCGTGAAAAGCCTGCTTAGCGGCGAATTGAAACATGTGTTGTCGGCCTACCGCTGGCCCGCAGACCTGTGGGCCGTGACCACCGGCCGTCTGTCGGAATCGGCCAAGGTCAGGGCATGCGTGAATTTCTTGCGCGAGCAACTGGCCGACGGACCGTATGCCTTGTGGTCATCGAATACCAATTGAGGCAGTGCTAACGAGGCTTTGCCCGGGTGTTTATCGCCGCACTCGCTGCAACGAATCAGCCACGAAGTCCACAAAAGTACGCACCCGGGCAGCCAGTTGATGGCTTGCCGGATACACCGCATAGATGTCCGCCGGCGGCGTTTGGTAGTCCTCCAGCACCTGGCACAGCCGACCGCTGCGCAGGTATTTTTCGATATCCCATTCGGCACGCATGACAATGCCTTGTCCATCCAGCGCCCACTGCACGGCGACATCGCCATCATTGGTGCTCATCGCGCCATTCACCTTCACTGCTTCAGTGTACTTTCCTCGGGAGAGACGCCACAGTCCGTAGGCTTCGTCGCCGTGGCGGATGCTGATGCAATCGTGCTGCGCCAGATCGTGCGGTGTTTTGGGTGAGCCCCGGCGCTTCAGGTAAGCGGGGGAGGCCACCAGCAGGCGGCGATTGGGGGCAATCCGGCGCGCGATCACGCGGGTTTCGGGCGGCTCGCCAAAACGGATGCAGACATCGAAGGCATCTTCCGTCAGTGGCGGCGGATTGACCGTGAGCTGGAACTGCATCTGCACTTGCGGGTAGCGCTTGCAAAACTGCGATGCGATCGGCGCTACATGATTGCGACCGAAGCCCAGCGTGGCATTGACGCGCAACAAGCCTTTCGGCTCAGCGGCGGCCTGCGTGAGCTGGTGCTCGATGTCATCGATCTGCGCCAACACAGTCCTTGCCGTGGCCAGATAGACCTCACCTTCGGCGGTCAGGCTGAGGCGACGCGTCGTGCGGTTCAGCAGCGACACGCCCAGCCGTGTCTCTAGATTGGCCAGTCGCTTGCTGGTCGCCGGCGGTGTGACGCCGAGCTCCCGGGCGGTAGCCGCCAGACTGCCGCGCCTGATCAGCTCGACAAAGAAAGCCATCTCATCGGACGCATGCGTGGCGATTGTCATTCAATACCTCCAGGTTAACAGAGGGGTCAATTTTGACACGATTCTGCGGCTTTCATCGCTCGTAAAGTACATCTCATGCAAGACCAACACACTGTTTCGGAGATGAAAAAAATGAAGATCACCAAAGTTGAACCATGGCACGTCGGGCAATTCATGTACGTGCGTATCGAAACCGATGAAGGCATTGTCGGTTGGGGCGAAGCCGGCGTCTGGGGGCACATAGCTTCTGCCGGCAACGCCATTGAGCGTTTCGCCGAATACCTCGTCGGCAAGCGCGCGTTCGATATTGAACATCACTGGAACGTGATGCATCGCTTCAGCTATTTCCAGGGGCTGGCGATCAATTCCGCCATCTCGGCCATTGACATCGCATTGTGGGACATCAAGGGCAAGGCGCTGAACGTACCAATTTACGAATTGCTGGGTGGCCCGGCCCGTACCAAGGCGCGCATTTACGGGCACATCTACGAAAACACGATCGAGGCCGTCCTCGAAGAATGTCAGCGCAAGATGGAAGCCGGCTTTAATGCGTTCGGCCACATCAATCCCTTCCTCGACGAAGGTAACGACCAGATTTATTTCAAAACGCATATCAAGAAGATGCGCGACGCTATCGAGAACGTGCACAAGATGCGCGACGTGGTGGGCGATCGCGTCGATCTGCTGGTCGAACTGCATCGCCGCCTGACCGTCCCGGAAGCCATTACCTTTGCGCGTGGTATCGAAGACACCACGCCGATGTTCATCGAAGATCCGATCCGTCCTGAAGGCCCCGATGCAATGGCCCGGCTGGCTGCGAAAATCCACGTACCGATTGCCACCGGTGAGCGCTTCTTCAGCATCTATGAATTTGAAGCGCTGCTGGCGCGCGAAGCCTGCGAATTCGTCCGGGTCGATGTATGTACCTGCGGCGGCATTACCGGTGCCAAGAAGGTCGCGGCCATGGCCGAAGCCCGGCATGTGCAAGTGGTTCCGCACAATCCGCTGTCACCGATCGGTCTGGCAGCCTGTCTGCAGGTGGCGGCCGCCATCCCCAATTTCGCGATTCAGGAGTATGCCACCGGCTTTGAAGCGGGCACCTTCACCTCGACCATGAAGCATCTGGGCCACAATGTGGTGGACGTTGTGCCGGAACCCAAGAATGGTTTCGTGGATATTCCCACCGGACCTGGTCTGGGTATGAACGTATTGCCGGACGCCCGCAAGATTCGTCCCGCGCTGGTCAAACCAATCAGCATGCGGCCGCATTTTGACGGCTTTGTGGTCGACCAGTAAGTACGGACGACCCGACCCCATCGTGGGCATGCGGCTTATTCCCTTCCGCAAATGAAAACACCCGCAAAAGAGGCAGTGTAAAAACGTAAAAATTTTTAACCCATCGAAAAATCGGCCTTTCAAAACAGCCGCTATTCAATTTTCTCGGTATCGGCGAGGGTCTCCCTACCCACCAATTTTTGGTAAATTTGCGTTTTTACACAGCCTCAAAAGCGGGTGTTTTGGAAATAAGTGGCGGAAGGTGTGAGTTCGCCTACATGCTGCAGGCCGCTGAATCGCTTGCAAGCGATTCCCTTCGAATCTCACGCGTAAGCCGCGCAGGCGGCTTACTACCTTCCGCAAATGAAAACACCCGCAAAAGCGGGTGTTTTGAAAATAAGTGGCGGAAGGTGTGAGATTCGAACTCACGAAGGACTCGCATCCTCGCCAGTTTTCAAGACTGGTGCATTCAACCGCTCTGCCAACCTTCCTGCGCAAGCCCGGCATTATACATTACTCGTCCGGGCCTGCCAGTTTTTGATTAAAACACGCCCGGATAGGCGCCGCCGTCCATCAGGATGTTCTGGCCATTGATGAAACCGGCATGCTTGCTGCACAGAAATGCGCAGGTGGCGCCGAATTCGTCAGGGTTGCCGAAGCGGCCGGCCGGGGTTTCCTGCATGCGCTGCACGCGCACCTGTTCGGCGGTTTCGCCGGTCAGCTTGGCGGAGGCGGCAAAGCCGCTCAGCAGGCGGTCGGTTTCGAAGCTGCCGGGCAGCAGGTTGTTGATGGTGACGCCGCTCTTGGCAATGTTGCGCGCGACGCCGGCGACGAAGCCGGTCAGTCCGGAACGGGCGCCGTTCGACAGGCCCAGATCGTAACGCGGCGCTTTGACCGAGCCGCTGGTGATGTTGATGATGCGGCCCCAGCCGCGTGCGATCATTTGATCGACGCTGGATTTGATCAGTTCGATCGGGGTCAGCATGTTGGCATCGATGGCCTTGAGCCAGATGTCACGGTCCCAGTCGCGGAAGTCGCCAATTGGCGGGCCGCCGGCATTGTTGACCAGAATGTCCGGGCCGCGATTGGTGGCGCCGGCCAGTTTGTCGACCGCTGCCAGTGCCTTGCTGCGGCCTTCGGCGGTAGCGATATCCACCGCGACGGCGATGATGGCGGCTGCGCCGCCGGGACTGACGGCGGCCAGTTTGGCTGCGGCCAGATCCAGTGTTTCCTGATTGCGCGCCACGATCACTACCTGTGCACCTTCACGCGCCAGATGTTCGGCACAGGCGTAACCCAAGCCTTTGCTGGCGCCGCAGACCAGCGCGATTTTTCCTTGCAATCCTAATTCCATGATTCCCTATCCTTGGCTTGTGCCGACCATCGGTTGCGGCAAGCGTTAAAAAATTTCATCTTTCTGGCCGGGGCCGGACCGCAGGCTCCAACTTGTGATGCAAAACACGGACTGATACACTCCGTCACAGGGCAGTGGCAGCAGCGCAGCCAGCCTATTTTTTCAAGACCATGTAAATAGCCAGCCCGATCATCAGCACCACGGCGAACTCGAGCGCCACTACGACGATACCACTCACACATTTCTCCTTTTGGGTTCACATGACCGTTCGGCAAGCAACAGATCCGGTTGCATTGGCGGGCCAAGTGCGTACTTTACACCTATGATGCATTCTCTGTTTTTTGCGGCCGCAGTCAATTTTGTCTTGGGCGGATTGCTGGGTGTTCTTGGCGGCCTGTTTGGCATTGGTGGCGGGCTGATTGCGATTCCGGTGCTGGGCTTCATGTATGGCATGGATCAGCAACTGGCGCAGGGGACGGCGCTGGTGATGATCGTGCCGAATGTGCTGATCGGATTCTGGCGTTACAAGCAACGCAACAAGATCGAATTGCGTTCGGCCATGATGATGGGCATACCGGCGGTATTCACGACGTATTTTGCGGCGCATTATGCGACCGTGGTGGATGCGGCCACACTGCATTTTTCGTTCGCGATATTCATGGCAGTGCTGGCGCTTTACTATCTGTGGACCTTGCTGCGCAAGCAAAAGGAAATACGGCCACGCGTGCTGCTGGCGGAGAAATACATGTTTACGGTCGGTATCGGCGCTGGTGCCACCGCCGGATTCTTCAGTGTTGGTGGCGCGATTGTGGCGGTGCCGGCCCTGGTAGCGTTCTTCGGTGCCACGCAGACCGCGGCGCAGGGTTTGGGGCTGGCGATGGTGACACCGGGGACGCTGGTGGCGTTATGGACATATGCGCGCGCCGGCCATGTCGACTGGGGTGTCGGTATTCCATTGGCCTTGGGCGGGGTGCTCAGTATTTCGTGGGGCGTGGCACTGGCGCATCATCTGCCGGAGCGGCGTTTGCGCATCCTGTTCTGCGGCGCGCTGATCGCCATTTCACTGTGGATGATGATTCACGGCTGAGGCTGCGCCGAGCGGCGGATTGCCGTCCCACTCTATTCGGCACAGGCTGCCGCTGCGGCGGCCGCGGCTTCAGCGGCTTCGGCCGCCAGTACCGCGCTGCTCAGCGCGGTTTCCTGACGGATGAAATCCACCAGCTCGCGCGCATACAACGGCAAGTCATCGAGTCGTTGCACCACCACGCTGCGCTCGCGCACACTCCACGGATCAGTCAGTTCGATCAGGCCCAGTTGCATGGTCTGACGATGGCGGCTGGCAGCTGACTGCGGCAAGATGCCGATGCCGACATTGGTTTCCACCATGCGGCACATGGCTTCGAAGCTGCGCACCTGAATCCGCAGTTTGAGGCGTTGGCCGGTTTCGGCCACGATGCGGTTGAGGAAGTGGTGCAGGGTGCTGCCTTCGTGCAGGCCGACATGTTCGTATTCGAGGGTCTCGGCGAAACTGATGCGTCCGGCGCCGGCCAGCGGATGTTCCAGTGCGGTCGCCAGCACCAGCCGGTCAGTAGAGAAATTCAGGATTTCCAGACCTTCACCTTGCACCGGTCCGGCAACGATGCCGATATCGGCGGTGCCTTCCTGGATACCGCGGATGATGTCGTGGTTCAGACGTTCTTCCAGCGCCACGTTGACCTGCGGATGGGTGGTCAGGAACTTGCCCAGAATTTCCGGCATGAATTCGGTGACGGCGGTGGTATTGGCAAAAATGCGGATGTAGCCTTTGATGCCATTGTTGTACTGTTGCATGTCGCCCTTGAGGCGTTCCACCTGTTGCATGAATTGTTGCGCGTGCAGCAATAAGGTCTGTCCGGCCGGGGTCAGTTGCACCCCTTTGCTTTCGCGATACAGCAGCCGCATGCCGAAGCGCGATTCCAGTTCCTTGATGCGATTGCTGGTCGCCGCCAGCGACAGATTCATGCGCTCGGCACTGCGCGTGAGGCTGTTGAGTTCGGCGATCAGGATGAACAGGCGCAGGTCGGTCAGATCGAATAGCATGGGCGGCTCTTGTCGGTAATGGCAATAAAGTGCCTCTATAGTACGCCTGCCAGCGCCGGATGTGAGCATCATCGTTGCATCTTGCCGGAGCCGGTTTGTTCCGTACTTTGAACCTGCATTTGCGCTGCAGTGCGCCATAAATCCTTGTGTGGCGGGCGACGCCGCGTGACTTAGGCAGAAGCAAAGGCCCCCTTCCAAAAAAGCCAATTGTCACGACGCGCCCTGAGCGGCACACTGCGCCTATCTTATTTCATTGGCATGGCAGAAACATGACACCCCACGATCTCGACTTGTCGTTGTTGCAGCAATGGGTCGGCAAGACTGAAGCGCATCAGGATGTGATTCGTCCGTCTTTCGCCGGCGCGCTGGCTGCTACGCTGGACCGCAGCGTGACGCCGGCCAGCGGCGATCCGTTGCCGCCGCTGTGGCACTGGATTTATTTCTGGACTGCCTGTCGGCAATCGCAGATCGGCGCCGATGGTCATCCGCTGCGCGGCGGTTTCTTGCCGCCGGTGCCATTGCCGCGCCGCATGTGGGCCGGCGGTCGTTTGCGTTTTCCGGGCGCATTGACTATCGGTGCCGATGCCACGCGCACGTCGCGCATCGCCAGCGTCAACGTCAAGCAGGGCAAGACCGGCAATCTGGCCTTTGTCACTGTGGCCCATGAAATGACGCACGACGGCCAGCTTGCCGTGTACGAAGAACATGACATCGTTTATCGTGATTTGCCGCAACCCGGCGCGGCGCCGGCAGCACCCAGGATGGCGCCGGCCGATGCGCAGTGGACGCGTCGTATCGAACCCGATCCGGTGTTGCTGTTCCGTTATTCGGCGCTGACCTTCAACGGTCATCGCATCCACTATGACCGCGACTACGTCACCGGCGTCGAGGGCTATCCGGGCCTGATCGTGCATGGTCCGCTGATCGCCACCTTGCTGGCCGATCTGTTGCAGCGTCAGATGCCGCAAGCGATATTGCAGGAATTTGATTTCCGCGCGGTCGGCAGCCTGTTCGATATCGAAGCCTTCGATGTTTGCGGCAAGCGCGAAGAGGATGGCAAGGTCACGTTGTGGGCGCAAAACCTGCGCGGCGAACTGGCCATGCTGGCAACGGCCACGGTCGCCTGAGGGCAGGCAAGACTTCATTGCAGATTCAACTACAGACAGTCATTACAGATACTTAAGTCAGACAGAAAATTTCAGGAGATAAGAATGTCGTTTCAATCGGATGCGTACCAGGACTTGCGTGATGCGGTCAAAGATTTGTGCATGACCTTTCCGGCAGAGTACTGGCGCAAGGTGGACGAAGAGCGCGGTTATCCGGAAGCCTTCGTTGATGCGCTGACCAAGGCCGGCTGGCTGGCGGCGCTGATTCCGCAAGAGTACGGCGGCTCCGGCCTCGGCCTGACCGAAGCGTCGGTGATCATGGAAGAAATCAATCGCAGCGGCGGCAATGCCGGTTCCTGTCACGGTCAGATGTACAACATGGGCACCTTGCTGCGGCATGGTTCGGAAGAGCAAAAACGGCTCTACCTGCCGCGCATCGCCAGTGGTGATTTGCGCTTGCAATCGATGGGCGTGACTGAACCGACGACCGGCACTGATACTACCAAGATCAAGACCGTGGCGGTGAAGAAGGGCGACCGCTATGTCGTCAACGGGCAAAAGGTCTGGATCTCGCGGATTCAGCATTCGGACCTGATGATCTTGCTGGCACGTACCACGCCGCTGGATCAGGTCAAGAAAAAATCGGAAGGTATGTCGATCTTCCTGGTTGACCTGCACCAGGCGATTGGCAACGGCATGTCGGTGCGGCCGATTCCCAACATGGTCAATCATGAAACCAATGAATTGTTTTTCGATAACCTGGAAATCCCGGTCGAGAATCTGATCGGCGAAGAAGGCAAGGGCTTCAAATACATTCTCGATGGTCTCAATGCCGAGCGCACGCTGATTGCGGCGGAATGCATCGGCGACGGTTACTGGTTCATCGACAAGGCCGCACAATATGCCAAGGAGCGCATCGTGTTCGACCGGCCTATCGGCCAGAATCAGGGCGTGCAATTTCCGATTGCCGACAGTTACATCGAAGTCGAAGCTGCCAATCTGATGCGCTTCAAGGCCTGCGAATTGTTTGACGCGCACCAGCCATGCGGCGCGCAAGCCAACATGGCCAAATTCCTGGCGGCCAAGGCGTCGTGGGAAGCCGCCAATGTCTGCCTGCAAACGCATGGCGGTTTCGGCTTTGCCTGCGAATATGATGTCGAGCGCAAATTCCGCGAAACACGCCTGTATCAGGTGGCGCCGATTTCGACCAACCTGATTTATTCCTATGTGGCCGAGCATATTCTGGGCTTGCCGCGTTCGTTCTGATGCATGGTGCTGATACTGCCGACCAATCGTCTGAGGAAAACAAAAAATGATGCAAGCAACCCGGCCCCTTGAGGGCATCACCGTGGTCAGTCTGGAACATGCGATTGCAGCGCCGTTCTGTACCCGCCAGCTGGCCGATATGGGCGCCCGCGTGATCAAGATCGAACGGCCCGGTGTCGGCGATTTTGCGCGTGGCTACGATGAACGCGTCAACGGCATGTCGTCGCATTTCGTCTGGACCAATCGATCCAAGGAAAGCCTGAGTCTGAATCTGAAAGATGCAGAAGGGCAGGCCATCATCGACAAATTGCTGGCACAGGCCGATGTGCTGGTGCAGAACCTGGCACCGGGTGCGGCGGCCGGTCTCGGTTTGTCGGCGGCGGTGTTGCATGCCAAATATCCGCGCCTGATCGTGTGCGACATTTCGGGCTATGGCGAGAACGGTCCTTATCGCGACAAGAAAGCCTACGACTTGCTGATTCAAAGCGAAGCCGGCTTTTTGTCGGTGACCGGTTCTGCCGATGAACCGGCCAAGGCCGGTTGTTCGATTGCCGATATCGCGGCCGGCATGTATGCCTATTCGAATATTCTGGCGGCGCTGATCAAGCGCGGCCGGGATGGCGTTGGCAGCCATATCGATCTGTCGATGCTGGAAGCGCTGACCGAATGGATGAGCTTTCCGATGTACTACGCTTACGAAGGTGCGTCGGCGCCGAAACGCTCGGGCGCGGAACACGCCACGATTTATCCTTACGGCCCGTTTGCGGCCGGCGACGGCAATGTCGTTATGCTCGGTTTGCAAAATGAGCGTGAGTGGAAGGTGTTTTGCGAACAAGTGCTGCAGGATGCGGCACTGACCGACGATCCGCGCTTTTCATCGAATTCGCGCCGGCATGAGAACCGGGCCGTACTGCGCGCACAGATTCTGGAGTCATTCTCCAAACTGACGGCACAACAAGTGGTGGAGCGGCTGGATCAGGCGCAAATTGCCAATGCCCGCGTCAATACCATGCAAGACCTGTGGCAGCATCCGCAACTGGCGGCGCGTCAGCGCTGGACCGAAGTGGGTTCGCCGGTCGGGCCGCTGCCGGCATTGTTGCCGCCAGGGGTCAGCAATACCTGGGATTACCGCATGGATGCAGTACCGGCGCTCGGAGAGCATACCGACGCCATCCTTGCCGGGTTGGGTTATGCACCGCAGCAGATCGGCGACTTGCGCGCCCGCGGAGCGATCTGATGGCAGGCGCCAGGTCTTATCTGTTCGTGCCGGCCAATCGTCCGGAGCGTTTCAGCAAGGCGCTGGCCAGCGGCGCCGACGCAGTCATTGTCGATATGGAAGACGCGGTGGCGCCGGCAGCCAAGGTGCAGGCGCGCGATGTGTTGCATGACTGGTTGCAGGCCCAGGGCGCATTGCCGAATGTATGGGTGCGCATCAATGCCGCCGATACCGAATGGTATGCCGACGATGTGCGCTGTTTCGGTCCGGCCAATATTGCCGGGCTGGTGTTGCCGAAAACCGAGCGCAGTGACGACGTCGATGCCTTGCGCCCGCACATGACTGCCACGCAACGCGTATTGCCGCTGGTCGAAACCGCGATGGGCATGACTCAGATGCGCACTATTGCCAGTGCTGCCGGGGTCGAACGGCTGGCCTTCGGTTCGATTGATTTGCAGGTTGATCTGGGTGTGCAGTGCGATGAAGCGGAAAGCGAGTTGACCCATTTGCGACTGGAAATGACGATCGCCTCACGTCTGGCACGCATCGCGGCGCCGCTCGATGGCGTGACTACCCGTATCGATGATGCGCCGTTTCTGGCGGCCGCAGTAGCGCGTGCACGGCGTCTCGGCTTCGGTGCCAAATTGTGCATTCATCCGCGTCAGGTTGCGGTGGTCAATCAAGGGTTTCTGCCGAGTGCGGCCGAACTGGAATGGGCGCGTGCGGTAATGGCTGCAGTCGCCAACGCCGATGGCGGCGCCATTGCACTGGATGGCCGCATGATCGACAAACCGGTGATCATGCAGGCCCAGGCTTTTCTGCATCAAGCCGGTGAATAGTTTGAGAAATGGATGAAATTTGAAGTTGCAGTAAGCCGGGACGCTGCCTCTTTGCAGTTCCGACGTAAGATGGTTTGCCGATGACCACGCAGAGGGTCCGGCTGGCAGGGAAGGAGAATGCAGTGCAACCGCACCAGGCACTCAATTGAAGGAGACAAAAGCATGCATAAGAAACTGGTTGCCGTGGTCAGCTCGGCATTGTTCGCTATCGGCTTGCAGGCGTTGCCGGTCCGTGCGCAACAGCCCATCATCATCAAATTCAGCCACGTGGTCGCCAACAATACGCCCAAGGGCAAGGGCGCGGAACGCTTCAAGCAACTGGCCGAAGAGCGCACCAAGGGGCGCGTGAAAGTCGAACTGTATCCGAATAGTCAGTTGTACAAGGACAAGGAAGAGATGGAGGCGCTGCAACTCGGTGCCGTGCAGATGCTGGCGCCATCGCTGGCCAAGTTCGGTCCGCTCGGCGTCAAGGAATATGAGGTCTTCGACTTGCCGTATATTTTCCCGAACCGGACCGTGCTGGCCCATATCACCGAGGGCCCGATCGGTCAGCGCCTGTTCAAGAAACTGGAAAGCAAGGGCATTACCGGGCTGGCGTACTGGGATAATGGCATGAAGGTGATGACCGCCAACAAGCCGTTGCACAAGGTGGAGGACTTCAAGGGCATGAAGATGCGGATCCAGTCATCGAAAGTGCTCGATGAGCAATTCCGCGCACTGAAAGCCAATCCGCAAGTGCTGGCGTTTTCCGAGGTCTATCAGGCGATGCAGACCGGCGTAGTGGATGGCAGCGAAAATACGCCGTCCAATATTTATACGCAAAAAGTCTATGAAGTCCAGTCGCAGCTGACGGTATCGGATCATGGTTACATCGGCTATGCGGTCATCGTCAACAAGAAGTTCTGGGATGCATTGCCGGCAGATATCCGCACGCAACTGGAAGGTGCGATGAAGGATGCCACGCGTTACACCAACGTGATCGCGCAAAAGGAAAACGATGATGCGCTGGCAGCCATCAAAGCCTCGGGCAAGACCAAAGTGTATTACCTGAGCGATGCTGAAAAAGCCGAGTGGCGCAAGGCATTGTTGCCGGTACACCGGGCCATGGAGGCGCGGGTCGGCAAGGATCTGATTCAGGAAATCTACAAGGAAACGGCAGCGGTCGGTGCTGCCAAATAAGCGCTGGCGATG
>NZ_LFLS01000069.1 GCF_001189915.1 Herbaspirillum autotrophicum | reverse complement strand
TTCGAACATTCATAGCCCAGCGCATGCAAATCGATCCCGTGCCACAAATGCTCGCCGGACCCGAGCAAGCACGGACTGACGGCAAGATGCAATTCATCAATCAGGCCGGCGCGCAGATACTGCCGCACCACTGATACACCACCACCAAGACGGACATCGCCCGCTCCCGCTGCGGCGCGTGCCTGCTCCAAAGCCGCCTGAATGCCTGTCGTGACAAAGTGGAACTCGGTGCCGCCCGCCATTGTGAGCGGCGCCCGCGGGTGATGCGTCAGCACGAAGACCGGCGTGTGATACGGCGGCTCGTCGCCCCACCAGCCTTTCCAGCTATCGTCCGGCCATGGCCCCCGGACCGGACCAAACATGTTGCGGCCCATAATCCAGGCACCGATGCCGGCAAAGCCTTGCTCCGCCATTCCATTATCAATGCCGGTTTCGCCACCGCCATCGCCGGCCCCGTGCATAGTTTGCCATACGCGCGTATGGAAGAACCACGCCATCAATTCCGCGCCTCTGAGACCGAGCGGATTATCGAGATCCTGATGCGGCCCGGCACCGTAACCATCAATGGAAATCGAAAAGTTCAAGACTCGCAGTTTCGACATGGCACTTCTCCTCAATCGGTCGACGGGATGGTTCAGTTGTCAGTCAGGAATGTCGGCCTCAACCAATTGCGCCAGCAGCGTCAGCGATTCCTGCCAACCGAGATAGCAAGCCGCGGGGGGAATGACTGCCGGCACGCCTTCTTGCACAATGTTGACTTCCGTACCACAGGAGACTTTTTGTAACGTAATGGTTGTCTGCATTTCGCCCGGCAAATCCGGATTATCGAATTTGTCCGTGTGACGGATGCGTTCATTCGGAATCAGTTCCAGATATTCGCCACCAAAGGAATGGCTGTTGCCGGTCGAAAAATTGGTGAACGACATTTTGTAAGTGCCGCCGACCTTGGCATCAATTTGATGAACCCGGCCAGTGAAGCCGTGCGGCGGCAACCATTTGCTCATGGCATCCGCATCAAGAAATGCCCGATAGATTCTTTCCGGTGTTGCCCGTAGTACACGGTGAAGCCGGATGGTGTTGGTCGCCATGTTGCCATTTCCTTTCCATGCAATGGGATAAATCGATTTGATATGGAACCCGTTTTTCAGGGTCATCCCGGCCACTGCGGCATGATTCCGCCACACGTGACGCTCGGGCACCGGCACAGCATCGGCGGCGTCTCTGTCGTGTTTTTGTTGCGCTCCGGATTTCTGCCGAAAAACAAAAATCAGGTGCCAGAGCGTGAGCATACACCCGGAAGGAAATGGCGGGCAGCCGGTTACACATGCCACCGGCTGCTCATGCCTGATTGGCAATTTTGGTCCGCCCTTGGCTATCTGACCGGCAACATGGACGACATCACGAAAGCAGCCATATCAGGTCGGTTACGCGAAGCGCCAGCTACCCTCAACAACAATCCCGGTCCTGACCGAGTTGGCCAGAAAGCAGCGCTCATGTGCCGCGTGATGGAGACGCGCGATGCCGGCATCTGTCGGTGCCGTTCCGCCAGCGATGACAACCAGCGGCCGCAGGGTGACTTTGGTGACGGCCTCTTTGCCTTCCGCATTCTTTTCCATCAGGCCTTCCGCAGTGTCGGTATAGCTTTCGATCACATAGCCTTGGCGCGCCGCGATCCCCAGGAACCACAACATATGGCAACTCGACAAGGACGCCACGAAAGCTTCTTCGGGATCGACGCAGGCAGGATCAGAAAACGGCACCCGCACCACATGCGGAGAACTCGATGCCGGCACCACCGCACCGCCATCAAAGGACCAGCGGTGAACGCGGCTGTATTTATTGTCAAGGAAAGGTACTGCGTTTCTGGTCCAGCTGATTTCTGCAGTATGTACTGACACGGTTTGCTCTCCGATACATTTCAAATCATGTTTTGTTTATTACTGGCTGGCATATTGCTGCTTCGGGCCATGCGCGGACTCATGAAGCGGAAAATTTTCCGCGCCACTCCAATACTGCATAAGCCCCGTCTTCCGATTCCCCGCAACCAACCTCACGCCAGTCATTCCTGAGATAGAAGTCCAGTGCACCCCGATTCTTGCGGACACATTTGAGTCGCCAGGGTGCCGGCAGCCAATTCTGCAGCGACCTCAGCAACAAGCGACCAACGCCTTTATTCCGCAAGCCGGAGTGAACATGCAGATGATGGACAAACGAATCTTCGACGTACACCGAGACGAAACCTGCCACCGTCCCATCAGGTAAAGAGGCTACATACACATGCTCGCCCTCGGACGATTTGGCGAAATCCGTGACCCGGGCCTTCTCAAGCAGCCACTCTGCACTTGCCATGTTCGCCTGAAAGATATCTTGTATTGCACGCGCATCAGAAGGAACTGCGGCACCCACTGTCAACATTGTCAGGCCTCAATAAATTCCATCCGCATTTCTCATATCTCCGTGCACCATTGGTTGCGGACGTTGATCAAATGAAGAAACGATGTGCCGGCACCAAAAATTCCAGGAACAAATCTCCCAAGTCAGCAGTACTCATGCCCGGCACAACTTCCCCAACCCAACCAGATTGCCGTGCACAATCAACTGCCGCGCCCGTACTACAAACAGTTCGCATTGCGGATATTCCGCGATGAGCATGTCGGCCCAGTCGATCAGGTCGGAGATGGCGCCGAGGTCAATCAGGTGATGCGCCGTCTTCAAGACTTTTTCGGGCGGCAGCGTGAGCGGCATTTCTTCGCTCTCTTGCTCGGGGAAAGAGATGCTGTCCAGTTGCAACAGGCTGCCCAGCGTTGCTTGCAGTTCGATGAAATTGACCGGCTTGAGCAAGCTCGCATCAAACGCAGGCAAGGAATTTTCTTCACCATCGGCGTTCGCTTGCGGCGTCGCGGACAACAACACTACCGGCACCTCCGGCCAGTAGTGGCGCGCCGCCCGCAACACGGCGACGCCATCCGCGCCGGGCATCAGGTAATCGGTAATCAGCAAGTCGGGGCGTGCAAAGCCGGCATGAGACATGCGCTCAATGGCGCTACTGCCGTCAACCGCCACCTCCACCGCAAAGCCGAAGCCGGATAACTGATCCATCAGCAACTGGCGGATATCGGGACTGTCTTCCACCACCAGGATCAACAAGCCATTGCCGTCGATCAGGGGCTGTGCTTCCGCCATTTCCTGCACATGATGACGCGCGATGTTTTCTTCGGCCGCGATCTCGGTCGGCAAACGCAGCGTCACTACGGTGCCGGAACCGGGCGTACTGTCGACAGCGATGGTGCCTTGCATGCGGGTAATCCATTGCCGCACGATTGCCAGGCCGAGGCCGATACCGGGCAAGGAGCGTGCCGCATCGGCGCGTTCGAACGGTTCGAAAATCAGCGACTGATGTTCGGGTGCGATGCCGCAGCCGCTGTCCGTGACCCGGAACTCCAGCAGCAGGCGCCCCGCCGCGACCGTGTGACATTGCACCTCCAGCATGATGTTGCCGTCACGCGTGTATTTGGCGGCATTGTCGAGCAGATTGGCCAGCATCCGGTGCAACCGCTTGGCATCCAGTTGCAGCACCGGCGGCAGCGCACCGATGATCTTGAAGACAAAGCGATTCTGTTGCCTGCGCGCCAGTTCCTCGCCCTCCTGCGCCATCGTGTTGATCAGCGCGTGCACATACACCGGAGCGATCTGCAAGGTATCAGCGTTATCACCGCGCGCATAATCAATCAAATCATTGACCATGGTCAGCATGTGCTTGGCACTGCGGCTGATGATGCGGCCACGTCCGGCATTCTCGCCGCTGCCGGCCTGCACCATATCGGCAAATCCCAGAATCGAGGTCAGCGGCGTGCGCAAATCGTGACTGATGCGCGCCAGAAAATCGGTCTTGGCATGATTGGCCTCATCGGCAGAAATCAAGGCCTCGCGCAACTCTTGCGTGCGTTCGGCAACCGCTTGCTCCAACCGTATCTGTTCCAACGCCTGCGTCTGCAGCAAGGTCTGCTGCATCTGGCGGTGCTTGCGATACATTTCCAGCGAGCGGCCGATGACGATCAGGCTCATCATCGGCCATATGCACAACTGGAACAACCACGACAGTTGCCAATCGGCCAGCCAGCGCTGCTGCAATATGCCGTTGATTTCCAGCAGCTTGCCCAGCATCACCAGCCAGACGACCACAAATGACAGGATGAACAGACGCGCGTTATTCAACTTGCGGCGCCATGCATGCAGCATGGACAAGATCCACATCAGAAAAAAGCCGGCGATCACGATATTGGAGAATTCCGCACCGCTGCGGTAATCGCCAAAGGCAGTCCACAGTGTCGCCACCAGCAACAGCGCGGTCAGCAGACGGTACATCCACTTCCAGACCAGCAGCCGGTGCACGCCGACGAACACCAGCGTCACCATCGCATAGACGACATTGGTGGCGCCGGCTATCGTCGACGGCGCCCGCAATACCAGATCACCGCCGTTGGTCAGCAGGTAACGATACAGATAGCCCTGGAAGGAACAGATATAGGCCAGCGCCAGAATGATCCAGAGCGTCAACAGCAAAAATCCCTTGTCGCGCCAGACAATGCCCTGAATCAGCGCGTACAGGGCCAGCACTACCGGCAGCCCGATCAGTACCGACTGCGCGGCCAGCTCCAGACCTTCCTTTTGCCGGAACACACTGGGCTCCCACAATGCGACATGGATGTCGACCGATGAGCGGCTGCGAATTTGCAGCACAAATTCGATTTGCTCACCCGCCGCCAGCGTGACTGGAAACACCGGAATCCTTGAGGCTACCGGCCGTGTATCCAGCGGCTGTGAACTGCCCGAAAAAACGGTTTGGTCAATATCGCCACGCTGGCCAGACACGCTGAAATAGTTCACGTATTCCAGTCGTGCCGAACCGACCGCCAGCCAGCGTGTTACCGGCGACGGGCCACTGTTGTACAGCGACCCGCGCAGCCAGACAGCCGCTTTGGTATAGCCGCGATTGAAACTTGCCGTTGCTGCCGGCTGCCAGTCCGGACTGGCCAGCGCGCCGTCGATATCGAGCCGGGCGGTCTGGTCTTCCAATATCGACAGTTGCGGATGCAACTGGATGACCTCGGCCACCGACGCCAGATCGACGGCGTCGACAGTTGTGCCGATATGCGTTACGGGCCTGCCATGCGAGAGCGATGGCATCAGCAACACCAACCAGAAGAACAGACGGGAAATCAGCACCATGCGCTCCGGTTATCGACGAAACTGACTGGGCGGCATGCCGAAGCGCTCGCGGAACGCGGTCGAGAAATTGGCGGCGCTGCCATAACCGAGTTCGCGCGCAATAGTACCGACTTCAAGCGAGGTTTCCGATAGCATGCGGCGCGCCTCCTTCATCCGTTCTTCGCGCAAAAAATCAAACACGGTCACGCCGGCGCAATGCTTGAACGCCGTATTCAGGCGCCGGGCGTTGGTACCCACCGCCAATGCCAGCTCGGTCAGGCTCAGGGTTTCATCGAGTTGCGCCAGCAGCAGGCGGCGCGTGGCATGAAACAAAACCACATCGAGCGTCGAGGAAGAAGCATTGCGCGCGGCATCGTTGCCGGCATCCGGTTGCCCGGCTTCCTGCGCGTTGCTTTTCAGATGCACGCATAACCGCAGGCGCACCTCTTCGAAGTCGAATGGCTTGGTCACATAATCCACCGCACCGACCGCCAGCCCGGCGATTTTCTCTTCAGTGGATGCCGCCGCACTGAGAAAAATCAAGGGGATGCTGCGCGTGCCGGGATTGGCTTTCAGCAAACGACAAGCGGCAATGCCGTCGCAAACCGGCATGCGGATATCCATCAGGATCAGATCCGGTTGCACGCTTTGCGCCTTGCGGTAGCCATCCTGACCGTCTTTGGCGACATAGATGCGACAACCGCGCTGCAACAGGAAATCGGTCAGCAGGATGCGGTCTTCTTCCACATCATCGACGACCAGAACCCGCTGTCCGTAAAGGGGACCTGTTTCAGACGGATGGACGGCGTTGATCATATTTGCTCATGGGAAAAAGAATTTGCCAAAATTTACCTTAAAGCCGCACGAAAACAGAGATTTCCGAAATATTTTTCTTTGCACCAAAACAATTGTGCATTCAGGCAAAAGCCCCCTGCTTTCAAGATCATGCGCTTCCTATACAGTCGATCCCGGTTTGCATGCGTGTTGTTCCGCGCCACCAAAGAGTAAACCGACATTGTCGACAAGAAATGATTTCCAGCGAACTGGCCGGCCGCATTTCATGTATCGACGCAATCCTATCTGATGACTGATTGAAACGGAGAAATGCAATGGCACGCGTGTTGTTGATCCACGATGTGGCTCGCCCGGGGCCGGACAAAGATCTGTGGTCACATCTGGAAACCGCCGGCCATCAGGTATTTCCGACGCCGAACGGCGGTCCGGCCAGCAGCAATACCAATGATTTTGACATCGCGGTGGTGGATGTCGGTTTGCGCGAAGGCAAGGGACAAAAAATTGCCGAATCGATACGCCTGTCGGATCAGCGAGTCGGCATCCTGCTGCTGGCCGACGCCTCGGACACCATGCAATCCCGTATCAACGGCTTGATTCGCGGCGCCGATGTCTGCGAAGCCAAACCGGTCAGGGCCGATATCTTGTCGGCCTACATCGAGGCAATCGCCCGCCGCATCACTCCCGGCGCATGGCGTCTGGATCCGGCCACGCGCATATTGCATGCTCCCAGACATGACACACTCGAAATCAACGACCGGGAAATGACCTTGCTGAAGTTGCTGGCAGCGAGCGCCGATCATTGCGTGGAACGGCCGGTAATTGCAGAAGCCTTTGGCACCGACTGGCTATCCTATGACGAGCGTCTGCTCGACAAAATGGTCAGCCGCTTGCGCCGCAAATGGCGTGACGGCGCCGCACGCGACCTGCCATTGAAAACCATCCATGGTGCCGGCTATTGTTTTACTGAAAAGATTCTGGTCTGCTGAACGCATGACCA
>NZ_LFLS01000068.1 GCF_001189915.1 Herbaspirillum autotrophicum | reverse complement strand
CTGAATCACGCTCACCACCTGACCTCGTGCGTCATACACCGTAATGGTTTGGGCAATCGGGCTGTTGGTCTTGCCCATCTCACTCAGAATCTGATCCAGTCGCATGCTACTTAAATCCAGCGTCTGCGACTCCAGCGTCATCGTCGGACGGCCATTGCGGTCGTATAAATACACCTTGGTAATGCCGCCGCCCGTATTGCTGCGCCAGATTCTGCCAGCACTGTCGTAATCATAGAATTCCTGCGGCCGTCCATTCACGCCACCATTGCCCGTCGTCTTGGCCACGATATTGCCGTAGCCGTCGTAACGTACCGAGGTCTCACCTCCCACATTCCATACCGGTTGATCGGCCGCATCGGCCAGACCCGTAAAGCGTTTCACTTCGTGATTCAAACCGTCATAGGCAATGCTCAGCATCTCGTGCACGCTGCTGCCATCGGCTTGCAAGCGATCACTGATCTGCGCCGTCGTATTGCCCACCGCATCGTAGCCAAACCGAATCACTTCGCCCTGCGCCGTACTCAGGCTCAGACGACGTCCGCCCACTCCATACAGGCTCTCCAACACGTGGTCCGCTGCGCCACCCACACCCACCTGCGTTTGCCGCGTCACCAGATTCAAGCCATTAAAGGCATAGGTCGTGGTCTGGCGCACAGTGTTGCCGGCATAGTCCACTATCGTGGGCAGCAACACCGCTGTCTTGCGCGACAGGACATCGTATTGCCAGTTGCTGACCTTGCCGGTGGCATCGGTTTGCGCTAACACATCGCCAGCGGCGTTATACACGTAACGCACCGTCGCATCACCGGTTTGTTGCGTCAGTTGGCCAGTACTGCCATTGACCACCGCATTGTCCACGCCATGACGTGTCTCGCTGAGTTTGCGCCCGACACTGTCGTAGGTGTAATCCACGGTGCGATCCTTGGCATCTGCCGTGATCTTTTGAATCAAGGTATCCGGGTCGCTGGTCTCCGTAAACGGATCCGCACTGGCCGGGTACTTGTTGGCGTAAGCCACTTCCTTCAAGACATGACCTTCAGCATCCGTGATCCATTGCACCGCATAGCCGGCCGCATCAATGGTCAACACCTTCTGGCCAAGACGGTTGTAGTAGGTATAACTGCGGTTGCCAATCCCGTCCTGCTGCATCACCACCTGACCGGCAGCGTTGTAGGTGGTACGTTGTGTGATATCGGCAGTGGCGTAACTGAAGCTATTCGTCGTCGGATTTTGTTCCGCGAAGTTCACATTGGCCTGAATGGTCTGTACCAGATGATTCCCGGCATCGTAGACCTGACGCATTTCCAGCATGTTCAGGACATTGCCGGCCGGCAGTGCATCACCCACCGGTACCGTCACCGCATCACCATAAACACGTACCACCACTGCATTGCCTGCGGCATCAAACTGGCGTGTAGTCAGCGTACCGGTGGCATTGATCTCGGCAATCGCATGGTTGTTGGCATCGTAATACGCGCGCGTAACCTTGCCGTTGGCGTCGGTCTTTTCCAGTACATTGCCGAAGGCGTCGTAGCGCAAGGTTTCTACCGGTGTCACCAAACTGGTCCAGCCGCTGCCGGCGACATAGACCTGTACCGCATCACCGCTCTTGCTGATCTGGCGGCCCAGACGATCATAAGTCAGCGTGGTCGTGCGTTGCTCCGGCAAACCTGCAGCCTCGATAGTCTGCGTACGATTGCCAAAGGCGTCATATTGCACCCGGTTGACCACCGCGATTTGCACCCCGGCAGCATTGGCCGACGTCACCGGCAAGGTTTCACTCAGGCGCTGTCCGCGCGCATCGTAGGTATAGCTAAATACCCCACCGAGCTTGTTGGTGCTGCCAATCACGTTACCCGCACCATCGAACACACTGCGCTCGGTATTGCCCAACGCATCCGTCGTCGTGATCAGGCGGCCCGCAGCATCGTAATCGTAGCTGGTGTGCGCGCCCAGTTTGTTCACATATAACGTGCGTCGACCAAAGGCATCATAGGCATAGCTTTCGGTATTGCCCAAGGCATCACGCCCCAGCACCAACTTGCCAATGCTATCGTAGACGAAGGCCGTAACCCGGTCCGCCGGCGAGCTCTGCATGTAATAAGCATCACGCGCAAGGAATTCTGCCCGACCGGCAGCATCCAGGCTCTGCCCGTAATTGGTGATCGTCACGATATTGCCCAGTGCATCGTACTGATGCCCCTTGACCACTCCGAGTCCGTCAATCACGAACAGCAGACGGTTGCTCTCGTCGTACACACGGTCTTCCACCACATCACGCGCGACATCGACGGTCACCAGCGCCTGCAATTGCGTCACGCTCAACGCACCCGCAGGGGCGTTGACGGCATTCGCATAGCGCACGGTATGCAGCAGGTTGCCATTGCTGTCGTAGGCATTGTTCGTAACATAGCCCAGGGCATCGATGCTGTAGCGTTGCCGATTGGCACCGTCGTAGCTAAAGCGCAGCGTACGGTCATGCGTTGCATCCGGCTGCAGTCCTGCCTCGATTGCCGCCGCCGTGACCGGCACCGGTCCCGTCAGCGCCTTGGCATAGGTCGTGCGCAGCACTACATTGCCATTGGCATCGTAACGCTGTTGCGTCACCACTCCATTCGCATCGACTTCGTAGTTCAACCGATTAGCCGTATCGCGTATATAGGTCGTGATCCGATCCTGCGCCGTACTGTTCACGGTTTCCGGATGTGTCCCAGCACCAATCGGCGTCGGCAGCGTTGTCGCATACGCCGTCTGCCGGATCAGATTGCCATTGTTGTCATAGTCATTGCGGGTCACGGCGCCGACGCCGTCAACCACATAGATCAGGCGATTGGCGGCATCGTAACGATAGATCACATGCGCATCGCGCGCACCATCGGCCAGTGCTGCCACATCCGCCGGGAAGGCGGCTCCCGCTGCCAGACGCTGGGTGTAAGCAATGCGTTCAATGACATTGCCATTGCCGTCATAGCGCAGCGCGACCACGCCGCCAGCACCATCCAGCTGGAACGTTGCCCGTCCCAATGCATCGTAAGCCGTACGCGTCACGATGTCGCGCGCACTGTCACTGACCGGCGTCGGCACGATACCAGACTGCAAACCTGCCAAGGCGCTTGTGGTCAGCGGTGTCGCATAGGCCGTGTTTTGTACCAGACGACCATTGGCGTCGTAGCGATACTGCACTACTGCACCAACGCCATTGACGGTCCAGCTCAGACGGCCATCGGCATCATAGTAATTGCGGCTGGTGACGTCGCGCGCAGCACTCAACAGCACCCGCGCCTGCACTTCGGCCGGTGTTGGTTGCGTCGGCAAGTCCGTCATGTCGATTGCCACAGCATATGCTTCGCTGCGAATTACCCGACCTTCGCTGTCATAGATCTTGTGTTGCACATTGCCCAGCGCATCGACGCTATACACCAGACGTCCTTGTGCGTCATACACGTAGCGCTGCAAATTACCATTGGCGTCCGTCACCACCACCGCATTGCCGTTGGCGTCATAGCTGGTGCGTGTCACCAGATTCAAGCCATTCGGGTCCACCCGCTGTGCAATACGCCGCCCCAGATCGTCGTAGACGTACTGCGTGACCTGACCACCCGCACTCGTCACGCTCAGGACATGGCCTTGGGCATCGTAGCTGTATTGTGTGGTGAGGTTCAGGCCGGCCGGATCCAGCGTCTGGCGAATCGTTTGACCATTGAGGTCAAACACCGTCTGCGTGATCACGCCATTGGCGTCCGTGGCTTCGATTTGCTGGCCCTTGGCGTCGTACTGGTAACGACTGCGCAGATTCAAGCCACTCGGGTCAACCTGTCGTTGCAACAAGCGATTCGCCGCATCGTAGCTGTAGCGCACCACCGTACCATTGGCGTCGGTGGTTTCCATCAATCGACCGGCCGCATCGTAGCGGTTGCTGCTCTGATTCAATGCCGTCTGTGTCTGCGTCAGACGGCCATTGAGATCGTAGCTGTAATGGGTAACGTTACCCACACCGTCGGTGACACTGCTGGTCTGGCCGAAACGATCATGTACCGTCGTCACCGTGATGCCTTCCGGCGTCGTCAGGGTGATGCTGCGCGCCACATCGTCGTAGCCGTAGCGTGTCACATGGCCCAGGCTGTCGGTGCTCGTCAGGACCCGGTCAAAGGCGTCATAGGTACTGCTGCGTGCTGCATTGAGTGCATCCATCGTTTGCACCACCCGGCCCAGGCGATCAAACTCTTGACGTCGAACCTGTCCATTGGCATCCGTGGTCGCAATCACCCGACCAAAGGCGTCATATTGTGTCGCTGTCGTCACCGGCACACCCGCAGCAATGATCTCGCTGCCAATCTGCCGGCCGTTATGATCGTAGCGCACGGTTTGGGTTACACCCCGACCATCATCCAAGGTGGCAGTGGTGCCGATCACCGCACCAAAGGCGTCGTACGTCAGGCGCGTTACATGGCCCAGTGCATCGGTGCGACTGACCAGCAAACCTTGCGCGTTATACGCAAAGTGTTCTTCACTGTCGAGCGCCGCATTGCGGCCCAGCGCCAGCAAATCCAACAAGGAACTCGTGACCAGTCCACCTTGCAAGCCACCTGCATTGATACGGCTGCCCAGACGTACCGACGCCGTCAACTGACCCAGCACGTTGTAACGGTTTTCTGAGACTTCGCCCAGCGCATTGATGCTATGCGTCTGATGCCCATCCACGTCGTAGAAGAACACGCTCTTGTTGCCGTTCTGGTCAATCGTCGACAGACGCCGTCCCGCCGCATCGTAACTGTGACGCACGCCATACTGCGCCCAGATCGCCTCGATCTGCGCCTGGCTCTGGCTGCCGTCCAGCAAGGCACTGCCTTGTGCCGTCAACTCGCCAATCAATCGCCCCTGCACGTCATAGCGGGCATTGCCAGTACGCACTTCACCGCTGCCAACGCCGCGCGTAGTCTGGATCAACTGACCAACCTGATCGTAACGGTAAGTTGTTACCGTCCCTTCGGCATTGGTTTCTGCGATGAGCCGGTTGTTGGCATCATATGTCGCACTGGTGCTGCGATCCATTGCCGTGGAGGACGGCCGCACTGTCGCCAGCGTCGCCCCCGCTGCCAATGGCACACTGACCTTGGTCGCGTAACGGATCGTGCCCGTTACATTGCCGTTGCCGTCGTAGACTTTTTCTGTCAAATAACCTTCACCATCAACTTCACCGGCAACCTGCCCCTTGTTATTGAGCAATACGGTATTGATGATGTCGCCCACGGCCGCCGCCGGACGCAATTGTGCCAAGGTGCCGCTGCCACGCAGGGCCACATCGGTCACGCTCGCATACCGTACCCGGCTGCTCAGATGACCGGCTGCATCGTAGTGCAGTTCGGTCAGGTAACCTTCGCCATCCAGGCTGGCCAGCAACAAGCCATCCCGGTCATAGAAGTTACGCGCCACGCGGTCGTCTGCCGACGCCGTCGGCGTGATGTCCGCCATGGCGACGATGTTGCCCAGACCGCTGGCATCGACTGTGGTAGCGTAGCGTACCGTATCCAGCAAACGGGACGCGCCATCGTAGTGATAGTCGCTCACCACCGCCTGCTGCCCGCCTTCGATCGTGCGCACCAAACGGTCGGCCTGATCATAGAAACGCCACGAGCGCAGATCCTGCCCATTGCCTGCCGGACGCAGACTCGCCAGCGTCGGATACAAGGGCTGGCCGGATGCATCCACCAAGGCGCCCAAACTGACCGCCGTGGCATACTTCACCGTATGTACTACCCGACCCTTGCTGTCATATACATATTCGGTCAGGGTACCGTCGCCGTCAACATCAGCCAGCTTGCGCCCGGCCGCGTCATACAAGCGCCAGGCCCGCACGCCCGTCGGATCCTGCGTCATCCCCAGGCGACCCGCCGCATCATAGAAGTATTGCGTACTCCCCAACGCCACAGCCGCGGCATCGTTTTGTGTCACGCTCACCAGACGGCCGGCACGGTCATACACACTGGTACTCGACAGCCCATTGGCCGCCGTCACCGTCACCCGGTTGCCGGCATCGTCGTAACTGGTGGTGGTCAATTGATTGAGACCATCACGCACGGCAATCACACGCCCCAGACCATCGTAGGTGTATTGCGTCACGCCTCCCGTGGCACTCACCGTCTTGAGCAACTGCCCCGACTGGTCATACACAAACTGCGTTTCCGATTGCTGGCCATCGGAAACGCCGTTGCCTGCCGCATCGACCTTACCCCAGGCCGTCATCTTTTGTAATTGACCTCGCGCGTCGTAGCTGAGGTCAGTACGATTCGTCTGACGCAGATCACGACCCGCCACCCAGCTCACCAAGGCCGCCTCGGTCGGTACCGTCGTCAGCCCCAGGCCGCTCACATCCAGACTCGCCTGCGCATAGTCAATTTGCGCGACCCGCTCGCCATAGCTGTTGTAGCGATATTCTGTGACGCGACCTTCGGCACTGACCACGAAGCGCAATAAATTGCCGTTGTCGTACACGTAGCGCGTCGTCGCCGGCTGCGTAGCGCCGGCACCGTCGTCAGCCTGCGCATAATGCGTTTCTGTCACGACCTGATTGGCCGCATTGTACGTCCGGGTAATTGTGTTACCGGCGCCATCGCGCTGCAGAATCTGATTGCCACGCTCGTCATACTGCATGTCCAGCACACGCACGGCATTGTTGACGCCGGCACGCCAACCCGCTGGTGCATCAGTGGCAACACCATTCACATCCCAGGTGAACAACTGACTGGCCACCCCCGTCGCTGCATCGAAACTCTGGTACAAGGTCTTATTGCCAGTGACAGCATCCCATTGCTGCAACTCAGTTTGATGACCCGTCACCGCATCCCAGCTGCTGCTCGACGTCAACCCCGCCGTCGCACCATCCCAGGTCAGCAACGACAGCAAACGTCCGCTCGCCGCATCGAAACGCTCGGCCAGTGTAATTTGACCATTACTCTTGTTCCACTGATTCAGTTCCGTTTGCTTGCCGCTCGTGGTGTCC
>NZ_LFLS01000067.1 GCF_001189915.1 Herbaspirillum autotrophicum | reverse complement strand
GATCCGGAATGCTGGCGTGCACGCCGGCACCGCTCTGGATCGTTACCTGATGCTTTGCTGCCAGTAACTTCTTGACCGTTTCCGGCGTCACCGCTACGCGGGTTTCGCCGGCACGGGTTTCCCCGGGTATGCCTATGTACATCATGTCTCCATCAAGTTGAAATTATTGTCGTCACTCGTCACACTTGTTACTTCAATTGCGCCAGCCAGGTGCCGGCCAGCACCAGCAATACGCCGCCCACGCGCTGCCAGCTCAACACCTGGCGCGCCATGCCGAACCAGCCGAAATGGTCGATCAGCAACGCGCCCAGTTGTTGTCCCAGCACCGTGCACGCCACCAGCAACAGCACGCCGGTATGCGGCAACGCCAGGATCGCCAGCGTCACATAGGTAGCGCCGCAAAAACCGCCCAGCCAGGCCCACCATGGAATATCGGTAAAACCGCTGGTGCTGCCGATGCCGGTTTCGCGCCCGATGCTCAGGCGCACCAGCCAGATCGCCAGCAATACCAGCATGCCGACCGTGAATGAAATCAGCGCCGATGCCAGCGGCGAATCGAGTCCGACCCGCAGACGACTGTTCAACGGCGCCTGCAGTGATAGCAATACGCCGCACCCGAGTGCCGCCAGTAACCATGCCTTGAGCATTACCGCTCCCCTTGTCGCCGTATCAGATGTCAGCGCTGCAAACGAAAATTCACATGCGCCGGCCGTTGCGGCAGATGCAATGTGGCGTGTGCGGCAGGGGCGGTACTGATCACCTGACCGCGCCGGATCACGAAGCGGCGGGCCGCCCGCAAACGGATCGCTTCAATCGGATTGGCGGCGTCGAGGATCACCAGATCGGCATGGCAACCGGTTTCCAGTCCATATCCTTCCAGTCCCAGAATCCGCGCCGGCGTGCTGGTGACGGCGTCGAAGCAGGCGCGCATGGCGTCCTGCCCGGTCATCTGCGTCACATGCAATCCCATGTGCGCCACTTCCAGCATGTCGCCCGAACCGAGGTTGTACCAGGGATCCATCGCGCAATCCTGACCAAATGCGACGTCAATCCCGGCTGCCAGCATTTCCGGTACCCGCGTCATGCCGCGCCGTTTCGGATACGTGTCATGCCGGCCTTGCAGCGTGATATTGATGAGCGGATTGGCAATCGCCGCCACCCCGGCTTCGCGGATCAGCGGCAACAACTTGCTGACGTAATAGTTATCCATCGAGTGCATCGAGGTCAGATGCGAACCCGTCACCCGGCCATGCAGACCGAGCCGGTTGCTGTGATACGCCAGTGTTTCGATATGGCGCGACAGCGGATCGTCCGATTCATCGCAATGCATGTCCACGCGCAAACCTTTTTCTGCGGCAAACTCGCACAGCAGCCGGACCGACTCGGCGCCATCGGCCATGGTCCGTTCGAAATGCGGAATCCCGCCCACTACATCCACGCCCATCGCAATCGCGCGCTTCAGATTGGCCATCGCGGTCGGGCTGCGCAACGCGCCGTCCTGCGGAAAGGCCACCAGTTGCAAATCGAGATACGGTGCCACCTGACGTTTGACATGCAACAGCGCTTCGACTGCCAGCAAGCGGTCATCGCAAATGTCGACGTGCGAGCGGATCGCCAGCAAACCGCGCCCCACTGCCCAGTCGCAATATTGCAGGGCGCGCTCCACCAGGGCTTCCTGTGTCAGCAAGGGTTTCAGCTCGCCCCACAGGGCGATCCCTTCCAGCAGCGTGCCGGATTGATTCACGCGCGGCAAGCCGTGGCTCAGCGTGGCATCCATATGGAAATGCGGATCCACGAACGGCGGCGCGACCAGATCGCCGCCGGCGTCGATTTCCTGTGCAGCGGTTGCCGCCAGTGCTGGCGTGACGGCCGCGATGCGCCCGTCCTTGATACCGATATCGATGCCCTGCCGGCCATCCGGCAGACTGGCATTTCTGATGATCAACTCCATTAACGTTCCCCTTTACGATACGGTTTCATGAGTGCCTGCGGATACGCCGCGCGCCGGGCGACGATCACCAGCGCCAGAATCGACAATACATACGGCAGCATCAGATACAACTGATAAGGCAATATCGAGCCGCCGGTGGATTGTTGCAGGCGCAATTGCAAGGCCTCGAAGATGGCGAACAGCAAAGCGCCGATCAGCGCCTTGCCGGGACGCCATGAAGCAAATACGACCAGGGCCACGCAAATCCAACCGCGACCATTGACCATGTTGAAGAAAAACGCATTGAACGAGGACAGCGTCAGCACTGCGCCGGCAATCCCCATCAAGCCGCTGCCGGCGACGATGGCGCCGGTACGCAGACCATACACGCTCAGCCCCTGTGCTTCGACTGCCGCCGGGTTTTCACCGGCCATGCGCACTGCCAGTCCCAGCGGCGTGCGATACAAGGCATACGCAATCAGCGGCACTGCCACCAGTGCCAGCAAGGTCAGCGGTGTTTGTCCGCTGAATACCGGGATGTGCAGCCAGGTCATTTCGGCAAACGGCTGAATCGTCGGCGGCGTTGATACCGTCGGAAAGCTGAGGCGATACGAAAAATAAGACAGGCTGGTGGCCAGCAAGGTGACGCCGAGCCCGGCCACGTGCTGCGACAAGGCCAGCCACACGGTCAGGATCGCGTGCAGCAAACCGAAGGCCATGCCGGTCAGCGCCGCCACCGCAACGCCGGTCCACAAGCCGGCACCATGAAATACAGCAAACCAGCCAGCAAATGCGCCCGCCACCATGATGCCTTCGATGCCCAGATTGAGCACGCCGGCGCGTTCGCACAAGAGCACGCCGAGGGTGCCGAAAATCAGCGGAGTACTGATGCGCAGCACTGCCACCCAGAACATGCCGTTGCCAAGAATATCCAGTATTTCCATGGGGTCCGCCTATTTCAAAATGATTTTGTACTTGGCCAGCATCACTGCTATCAGCATGCTGATCAACGACACGGCGACCACCACATCGGCCAGATACGTCGGCACGCCGATGCTGCGACTCATGCTGTCGGCACCCACCAGAATGCCGGCAATGAAAATCGAGGCGAATACCACGCCGACCGGATTGAGCGCGGCCAGCATGGCGATCACGATGCCGGTGTAGCCGTAGCCGGGCGACATGTCGAGCGTGATGTAGGAAGTGCGGCCGGCCACCTCAAACGCGCCGGCCAGCCCCGCCACCGCACCCGACAACAGCGCGGTCTTGATCATCACGCTGTTGACCGACATGCCGGCGAAGCGCGAAGCACGGGCATTGGCGCCGACCGCGCGCATTTCAAAACCGAACACGGTGCGCTTGTTGACGAAATGAATCAGCAAGGCCAGCACGACTGCCATCACCAGTCCGGAGTGAATCCGCAATTTATCGACCAGCCGCGTCAACTCCAGTTCGGGGTTGAGTGCCACCGATTGCGGCCAGCCCATCGACAAGGGATCTTTCATCGGCCCGTCCAGCATCATCGACACAAACAACAAGGCAATGAAGTTGAGCAGCAAGGTAGTCACCACTTCATCCACGCCGAAGTGCGTCTTGAGCACGGTCGGGATCAGCAACAGCAAGGCGCCGGCCAATGCCGCCGCCAGCAGCATCAGCGGAAATTCCACCATCACCGGCAAACCCCAGCCGGTGCCGCCATGCATGCCGCCGACCACGATGGCTGCCAGCGCGCCCATATACAACTGCCCTTCGGCGCCGATGTTGTACAAGCGGGCGCGAAACGCAATCGCTGCCGCCAGACCGGTCAGGATCAGCGGCGTGGCGCGCGTCAGCGTTTCCGACCAGGCAAACATGCTGCCGAAGCCGCCGCTCAGCAGCAGGCCGAACGCCTGCAACACCGGCGCGTGCGCCAGCCAGATCAGCAAGGCCGAAATCAGCAGCGTGCCGGACAGCGCCCACACCGGCGCCAGCGTCATGCGCCAGCGCGAAGGATTGACATAAGGAACGAGTTGCATGTTATTTCCTGTAATTCGAGTCGTTATCGTGAGGCATCAGGGCCGGCGTCAACGCCTCAGGCACTGGCGAGATGTGTCAGCGGCACGGGATTCGTTTCAGCGCCGGCGGCCGGAGCCGCAGAACCGGCCATGGCCAGTCCGATCGCCGCCAGATCCCACTCCTGCGCCAGCCTGGCCGGCCCCAGATGCCCGGCATGCATCACGCCGATGCGGTCCGCCATGGCAAAGATTTCATCCAGATCTTCCGAGATCAGCAAAATCGCAGCGCCACCGGCCCGGGCTTCGAGCAAGCGCTGATGGACATACGCCACGGCGCCGACATCCAGGCCCCAGGTCGGCTGATTGACGATCAGCAGTTTCGGCGACTCCGACAAGACCCGGCCCAGAATCATCTTTTGCATATTGCCGCCCGATAAGGTGCGCGTGCTGGCATGAATATCGGTCAGGCGCACATCGAAATCGGTCACGATCTTTTCAGCGTATTGCAGCGCTGCCTGCTGACGCCGCAAACCATACGCGGCAAAGCGCGGCGAGCGGTAGGTTTCCAGCGTGGCGTTTTCCCAGATCGCCAGATCGCCCACCACACCGACGGCATGCCGGTCTTCCGGCACGCGGCCGATTCCGGCTTCGACCATCGCGCGCGGCGAGGCCGGCAACGGCGCCTGATTGAACTGCACGCTGCCGGCGGTCGGCAGTACCAGCCCGCTCAACAGATCCGCCAATACTTCCTGACCATTACCGGCCACCCCGGCAATCGCCACAATTTCGCCGGCATGAATCGTCAGCGAGACATCATTGAGTGCCACGCCGTGTTCCTGCGCGGTATGTACTGCCTGCAACTGCAACACCTGCTCACGCACCTTGTGCGCGTCGGCAGTATCCGGCCGGGAATGCGGCATCACCACTTCCCGTCCCACCATGATTTCAGCCAGCTGGTGCTTGCTGGCGCCAGCCGCCGGCAATTGCGCCACCAGTTCGCCGCGCCGCAAAATGGCGATGCGATGACTGACCTGTAATACTTCATCGAGACGATGGCTGATAAAGATGATCGACAATCCCTCTGCCACCATCTGGCGCAGGATCACGAACAGCTCTTCGCTCTCCTGTGGCGTCAGCACCGCGGTCGGTTCGTCCAGAATCAAAATCCTGGCGCCGCGATACAAGGCCTTGAGAATTTCCACGCGCTGCTTTTCCCCCACCGACAAACTGCCGATCAGCGCATCGGGGCGGGTTTCCAGTCCGAAACGCTGCGCCAGTTCCAGCAAGCGGGCCCGCGCGGCGCGGCGATTGGATACCAGGCTCCACATGGATTCGCAACCGAGCAAGATGTTGTCGAGCACGGTCAGATTGTCGGCCAACGCAAAGTGCTGATGCACCATGCCGATCCCGGCTGCCAGCGAAGCGCGCGGACGTCCGGCCGGCAAGGCCTGGCCGAATACTTCGATATCGCCTTCGTCGGCGACGTAATGGCCGAACAGAATCGACATCAGCGTACTTTTGCCGGCGCCGTTTTCACCCAGCAGCGCCAGCACTTCACCGCGCGCCAGTTCCAGTGAAATGGCATTGTTGGCGACCAGGTTGCCAAAACGTTTGGTAATCCCATTCAGTTTCAGAACAGTCGGATGACGCATAAAAATCCAATCAAAGAGATTGTCACGACAGCAAAACAGGGTTGCAAAACCCCACGGCAGCGACCTGATCCGTCGTCGCCGCAGGTTTTGCAGGAGGCTGGCTTGTTTGCTGGCTTATCTGCTTACTTAGTTGCCTGCCGGTCGGCTTACTTGCCCGACTTCGGTTCGCTGTCGTCCACCTTGATCTGCAACTTGCCGGCCAGAATTTCTTTTTCCCGCGCCCGCACCTTGTCCATCACTGCGGCCGGCACCTTGCCTTCGAAGGTACCTAACGGTGCCAGTTCGCTGCCTTTGAATTTCATGCCGGAATACTGGCCGTAATCCTCACCCTTGAACTGATTGGACTTGACCGCCGCCAGTACCCGGTCGATGGTCGGTTCCATGTTCCACAACGCCGATGCCACCACGGTTTGCGGATACTGCTGCTGGGTATTGATCACATTGCCGACCGCCAGCTTGCCGCGTTCCTTGGCCGCATCCGAGACGCCGAAACGTTCGGCATACAACAAGTCCACGCCCTTGTCGATTTGCGCAAACGCCGCTTCCTTGGCTTTTGGCGGATCGAACCAGGAACCGATGAAGGTCACCAGGAAGCTGACCTTGGGATTGACATCGCGGGCGCCGGCCATGAACGCGTGCATCAGGCGATTGACTTCCGGAATCGCAAAACCGCCGACCATGCCGATGCTGTTGGTCTTGGTCATGCCGCCGGCAATCATGCCGCTCAGATAAGAGGCTTCCTGGATATAGTTATCGAACACGGAAAAATTCGGCGCTTGCGGCTTGCCGGACGACCCCATCAGAAACGCCACCTTCGGATAGTCCTTGGCCACCTTGCGCGCCGCGCCTTCCACTGCGAACGCTTCACCGATGATCAACTGATTGCCGGCCTCTGCGTATTGACGCATGACCCGCTCATAATCGGCATTTTTTACGTTTTCGGAAAATTGATAGTCGATCTCGCCGCGTGCTTTGGCGGCATTCAGTGCCTTGTGAATCCGGCCTACCCATTGCTGTTCCACCGGCACGGTATAAATGGCGGCAACCTTGATCTTGGTCTGGGCCGACACTGACAACGGCATGCCTGCTGCCAGTGCGGTAGCAGCCAGCATCAGCTTGAGTGAAGTGCGGCGGTTCGGTTTGATCTCCATGCTTTCCTCTTTTTGATTAACTAAAAAAATCTGCGCAATCATATTAGCAAACAGTCTTCTGCGCCAAGAGCAGTTTTTCACCCTTGGCAATCGAGACACGTTCCGGTTCCGCCCCTCCCCGGACGTGTCCTGCCGTTTCAGTTGAAAAGCCGGTAACTTCCTTTAAAAATGCACTTCCAGCGCGGCAATCGGGGTGGTCTGATTGACGCCGCGCTCGCCGAACTTGTTGGTGAAATGATCGATGCCAACGCCTGCATAAACCGTGCCCGGCTTTCCGGCCAGTGAACCGATATCGGCCATCAGCACGGTGTGGACCACGGTTTCCGGTCCGGTTCCCATGCCGAAGCCGTTCAGGCCCTTGGCCCCGGTGTGCACGGCATAGCCCTTGAACACCAGCGGCAAACCGAGTTCGAAGCCCTTGCTCCAGGCCGCCGACAATTGGTAGGTGCTGTCAAACGTGACTTTCTTGCCAACGATGCCGTTATTGTTGGTCTCGTGATAATAGAACACGCTGAAATCGAAAAAGCCCTTGTCGATCGCGAAGTTGAGCGTCGGTCCGATCACCAGCTTGATCGGCCGCGACGCGAAGGTGGTGTTCTTGGTACCGACATCGAAGCCGGCGCTCAGCGAGACATCGCGCACCGGACCGAAGGCCAGCTTCTTGCCGCTGACGGCGCTCATGCTCAACTGATTGCGATACACCGCATACACTTCCAGCGCGCCATCGGTATTGCCGGTGCCGGCGGAGGGATCTTTGCTGTCCGATTTCAGAAAATCGGCGCTGAAGAAATTGGAACCGTACTTGTAGCCACTGGCGTGGGTGAAATTGAATACCGTCTTGGCGATATCTTCATTCACACCCGGCTCCCGGTAGCGCGAACCATAACTGATGCCGACCGAGTTGTCGGCCCAGTCGGCTGCCAGCACCTCTGCACTGAAACTTGCTGCAGCCAGCGTCAAACCTAGTAAATATGCGACTTTCATGTTGTGTCTCCCTGAAATTTTTTTGATTTGGTTTTTATA
>NZ_LFLS01000066.1 GCF_001189915.1 Herbaspirillum autotrophicum | reverse complement strand
GCCAGGCCGCCGTAATAATCGTTCTGACGAAAATGCGGGGCGATCACGTCTTCCAGGATGCGCTTCGATTGCGCATCCGTCAGGCTGCCCTGAACCCCGCGTCCGGCCTCGATTCGCAGGCGTCGCAATGCCTTCGGATTATCCTTGGCAACAATCAGGATCACGCCGTCGTCGACCCCTTTACGACCCAGTTGCCAGGCATCCGCCACCCGAATGCCGTATTGCTCGATCGCTTCCGGGGCGGTGCTCGACATCAGCAGGATGGCAATCTGGCTGCCGCTGCGTGCTTCGTATTCCGTCAATACCTGATCCAGCGTCTGTCTTTGCTTTTCATCAAGCAACTGCACCTGATCGATGACATGCGAAGTCAGTTTGGGTACGGTGACGAAATCCTGGGCATGGGCCAACTGCAAGCTGCAATTCAGCAGCAGTGCCAGCAAAATCCTGAGGTAAGGCATGGATCGATTTATTTCCCGAAGTTGACGGCAGGAGCAGTGGAAATCGCCTTTTCATTCTCTACGGTGAATGACGGCTTGACCGGATAGCTGAAGATCTTGGCCGTGATATTGGTGGGGAAGCTGCGGGCCAGCACGTTGTAGTCTTTTACTGCCACGATATAACGCTGACGTGCCACGGTGATGCGGTTTTCAGTGCCTTCCAGTTGCGATTGCAGATCGCGGAAACCGGTATCGGCCTTCAGTTGCGGATAGTTTTCGGTGACTACCATCAGGCGCGACAGGGCCGACGACAATTCGCCCTGTACCTGCTGGAATTTATTGAAGGCTTCCGGATTGTTCAGTACTTCCGGCGTGATCTGGAAGCTGGTGGCGGCGGCGCGCGCCTTGGTCACTGCTTCCAGCGTGTCTTTTTCATGCGTGGCGTAGCCCTTGACGGTATTGACCAGATTCGGAATCAGGTCGGCGCGCCGCTGGTATTGATTTACCACTTCACCCCAGGCCGCCTTGGTGGCTTCGTCCTTGGTCTGGAAATCGTTATAGCCGCAGCTGCTCAGCATCAGTACGGAAAGGATGATTGTCAATCGGGTAAACCACTTTTTCATATTGTTCCTCTGGAGAAATGAAATCTGTTGAAATCGGGCGAATTCTGTTGACAGCGCGGCAAGCAATTTCCACCGGCGCGGCGATAGCGGTTCTGTGCGGCCTGCCTGCCGCGTTACAATATCGCATCTTTGCATATTAAGGCTTACCGTGACATTTATCGACAAATTATCTGCTGTGTGGAACACGCATGATTCACTGCTGTGCGTGGGCCTGGACCCGGATATCAGCAAGTTTCCGGCGCAATGGAAGGGCAAGCCGGAAGCCATTGTCGGGTTTTGCAAAGGAATCATCGATGCCACCGCTGACGTGGCCTGTTCGTTCAAACCACAGATCGCCTACTTTGCCGCCTTGCGGGCAGAAGATCAACTGGAAGAAATCTGCGCGTATATCCGTGAAAAATATCCGGCCATTCCGGTGGTACTGGACGCCAAGCGCGGCGATATCGGTGCCACCGCCGAGCAATATGCACGCGAAGCCTTTGAACGCTATGGCGCCGATGCCGTCACCGTCAGCCCGTATATGGGGTTTGATTCGGTAGCGCCCTATCTGGAATGGAAGGATCGCGGCGCCATCGTGTTGTGCCGCACCTCGAATGCCGGCGGTTCCGATCTGCAATTCCTGAAGGTGGACGGCGTGCCGCTGTATCAGCATGTAGCACGGCTGGTGGCGGACAAATGGAATACCAACGGCCAGTGCGGCCTGGTGGTCGGCGCCACGTTCCCGGAAGAACTGGCACAGGTGCGCAATATCATCGGCGACATGCCGTTGCTGGTACCGGGAGTCGGCGCGCAGGGTGGGGACGTTGCGGCCACCGTCAAGGCTGGCAAGACAGCACAGGGCGGCGGCATGATGATCAATTCGTCACGCGCCATTCTGTATGCGCAAGCGCAAGGCGAAGAAAACTACGCTGCTGCCGCACGCCGCGTGGCGCTGGAAACGCGCGACGCCATCAACGCCTTCCGGCGCTGATGGCGTCGCTTGATTGAGAATTGCTGCTGCGGTCCGGCTGGCGGACCGCAAGCCGCTGTCAGTTGGCCGGACCGATAAACTTCAGCAAACCTTGCAGCGCATGCACCACGGTCTGTTCGCGGATCGCATGCCGGTCGCCGGAAAATACCAGTCGTTCGGTATGCGTATGGTCACCGACTTTCCAGCCGAAGCAAATGGTGCCGACCGGCTTGCCCGGCACCGCGCCGCCCGGTCCGGCAATGCCGGTGGTGGAGACGGCGACATCGGAACTGCTGTTGGCAATCGCGCCTTCGGCCATGGCCGCGGCGATTTCTTCACTGACCGCGCCATGCTGGGCAATCAATGCTTCCGAGATATCCAGCAATTCATTTTTCGAGGCGTTGGAATACGTCACAAAGCCACAGTCGAACCATTCCGAAGAACCGGCGATTTCTGTAATCGCCTGCGCTACACCGCCGCCGGTACACGACTCGGCGGTCGTCAGCAGCAAGTTGCGGGATTTGAGTACTTGGCCGACGCGTGCGGCCAGATCAATTGCCGTATCCATGTTGATGTCATCCTCATTGTTGAAAGTGGGTGTTGGTCAACGTGACCGGACAACCATGCCAAGCTTGCCCGATGCATCAAGCATACTCTTGTTAACCTCGCCTGAAACTCCTTTTATGCATGGACCGGCTGCGGCCTCATGCAAAAAATGCAGCTTACATTGAACGCCAGAATGCAAACACCAGCAAGGTGTAAAACGCAGCGACGATGTCGTCCCACATGACACCGAAACCGCCTTTGAAGCGGCGATCAAAATAAGCGATCGGCGCCGGTTTCACCATGTCGAAGAAACGAAACGCGATGAAGGCCCAGAACTGCGTCATCAGACTGGCCGGTGTCACCAGTACCAGCACCAGCCAGAAGGCAATGATTTCATCCCACACCATGCTGCCGTGATCGGGCGCGCCGAGATCACGGCCGGTGCGATGGCAGGCCCAGATGCCGGCCACGAAACCGACGGCGATGATGATCAGCCAGTTGGCCGGCGTAAACAGATCGGGCCAGCGGCTGCTCATTACCGCGTATGCCAGCCACGCGAACAGCGTGCCGGAGGTGCCCGGCATGATTGGCGAAAGACCGCTGCCGAAACCTTGGGCCAGCCAGTGGGCCGGGTGTGCCAGCATGAAACGGGAATTGGGTTTGGTGATGAATGCCTTGCGGCCTTGTTCTATTGTTGTTGTCATGAAGTGAAATGGTCGAAGGAGGTCGGCGTCAGTGCCAGTGGCTGGCCGTCGCCGGTAACCAGACGCAGCCCGCTGTGGGCTTCGATCTGGCCGATCCGGGTAACGGCAGTGGCGGCGTGGTCGGCCGCTGCCTGCACTTGCTTGCGGCGCGCCGCCGGTGCCGTAAAGCAAAGTTCGTAATCGTCGCCGCCGCTGAGTGCGAACCGGCGGCGCAAGTCCGGCGCTTGTTGTTGCAAGACGGCACCGGCCGGCAGGGCGTCCACATCGAGTTGGCCGCCGACGCCGGAGCGGTGCAGGATATGGCCGAGATCGCCGGCCAGGCCATCGGAAATATCAATGGCGGCATGGGCAATGCCACGCAGCGCCATGCCCAGCGCCAGTCGCGGATAAGGCTGATGCATGCGCAATGCTGCTTTTTGGTGCGCTTCGGCATCGAGGACCAGTTCTTGCCGGTAGGCAGCCAGCGCCAGGCGCGCGTCACCCAGTGTGCCGGAGACCCAGATATCGTCGCCAGCCTTGGCGGCGTCGCGCCGCAGCGCCTGATTGAACGGGATTTCGCCGAACACCGTGATGCTGATGGTCAGTGGTCCCTTGGTCGTGTCGCCGCCGACCAGCTCGCAGCCATGTTCATCGGCCAGCGTCAGCATGCCTTGCGCAAACGGTGCCAGCCATTCTTCGCGTGCTTCGGGCAAAGCCAGCGCCAGCGTGAAGGCAATCGGGTGCGCGCCCATGGCGGCCAGATCGGACAGATTGACGGCCAGACATTTGTGACCGAGGGTGAGCGGATCGACCTCCGGGAAGAAATGCCGGCCAGCCACCAGCATGTCGGTCGAGACTGCCAGTTGCATGCCGGGGGCCGGCGTCAGCAGTGCACAATCGTCACCGACGCCAAGGGCAGTCCGGCTGTCAGGCGCAGAAGGGCGGGTGAAGTAACGGGCGATGAGTTCGAATTCGGAAAGCATGCGTGATTGTAACCAATTCGTAATCAATTCGACTCAAATCTCGCAGTACTTGAGTGCGTACCTGAGTGGTCTTACCACTTATCTTTGTTTCGTCTGTGAAACCACGCCGGCTCTGGCTTGCTGCCTGATGCACTGCACCATGTCCGACCCGCTTCCGGCCTATGATCGCGGGCCGACCTCTGTTAAACTTGCAAGCCTTCGTCACGTCAAGAAAAGAGAACGCAGAGTATGGATTCGATGATCACCAAGAAAGAAGAAGTGCGTCAGCAACTTCGTCAGGCAGCGCTGGAATACCATGAGTTTCCGACGCCCGGCAAGATCAGTGTCACGCCGACCAAATTGCTGACCAATCAGCGCGATCTCTCGCTGGCATATTCTCCTGGTGTGGCGGCTGCCTGCGAAGAAATCGTGGCCGATCCGGCCAATGCCTTCAAGTACACCGCGCGCGGCAATCTGGTGGCGGTCATCAGTAATGGTACTGCGGTGCTGGGTCTGGGCAATATCGGCCCGCTGGCATCCAAGCCGGTGATGGAAGGCAAGGGCGTCCTGTTCAAGAAATTTGCCGGCATCGATGTGTTCGACATCGAAATCAACGAGACCGATCCCGACAAGCTGTGCGACATCATCGCCTCGCTGGAGCCGACGTTCGGCGGCATCAATCTGGAAGACATCAAGGCTCCGGAATGTTTCTACATCGAGCGCAAGCTGCGCGACCGCATGAAGATTCCGGTATTCCATGACGATCAGCACGGTACCGCGATCATCGTCGGTTCGGCGATTCTCAATGGCCTCAAGGTCGTCAACAAGAGCATCAAGGATTGCAAGCTGGTGGTCTCCGGTGCAGGTGCCGCTGCGCTGGCCTGCCTGGACCTGATCGTCGATCTCGGTTTCCCGATTGAAAACATCTATGTCACCGATCTGGCCGGCGTGGTCTACAAGGGCCGCGTCGAACTGATGGATCCGGACAAGGAACGTTTCGCCCGCGAAACCGATGCGCGTACCCTGGCCGATGTGATCCCGGGCGCAGACATTTTCCTCGGCGTTTCCGCCGGCGGCGTGCTCAAGCCGGAAATGGTCAAGCAGATGGCAGCGCGTCCGCTGATTCTGGCATTGGCCAACCCGACTCCTGAAATCCTGCCGGAAGAAGTCATGGCCGTGCGTGATGACGCAATCATCGCCACCGGTCGTTCCGACTATCCGAATCAGGTCAACAACGTTCTGTGCTTCCCGTACATTTTCCGTGGCGCGCTCGATTCCGGTGCCACCACCATCACGCGTGAAATGGAAATCGCGGCAGTGCATGCGATTGCCGAACTGGCGCAGGCGGAACAATCCGACATCGTCGCTTCGACTTATGGCATTGCCAATCTGTCGTTCGGTCCCGAGTACATCATTCCGAAGCCGTTCGATCCGCGTCTGATGATCAAGATCGCGATTGCCGTGGCGCGCGCTGCCGAGACTTCCGGTGTCGCCGCACGGCCGATCAAGGACATGAACGCCTATGCCGAAAAGCTGGAGCAGTTCGTGTACCACAGCGGTACGTTCATGCGTCCGATTTTCCAGGCTGCCAAGAAGGCACCGGACGACCGCAAGCGCATCGTCTATGCCGAAGGCGAAGAAGAGCGCGTCTTGCGCGCGGTGCAGGTGGTGGTCGATGAAGGCCTGGCCAAACCGATTCTGGTGGGACGTCCTGAAGTGCTGGAACAGCGCATCAAGAAATTCGGCCTGCGTCTGCGTCAGGATGTCGATTTCGAAATCATCAATCCGAACTTCGATGCCCGCTATCGCGATTACTGGCAATCGTTCCTGGAGCTGACCAAGCGCAAGGGCGTGACCGAGCAGTACGCCAAGCTGGAAATGCGTCGCCGTCACACGCTGATCGGTTCGATGGCGATCCACAAGGGCGATGCCGACGGCATGATCTGCGGTACCTACGGCACCACCCAGTTGCACTTGCATTACATCGAGCAAGTGCTGGGCAAGCGCGAAGGCGTCAATGTGTTCGCCGCCATGAATGCGCTGATTCTGCCAACGCGTCAACTGGTGCTGGTCGACACGCACGTCAATGAAAATCCGACCGCCGAAGAGCTGGCTGAAATCACGATTCTGGCTGCGGAAGAAATGCGTCGCTTCGGCTTGTTGCCGCGCGCCGCCTTGCTGTCGCACTCCAACTTCGGTTCCAGCAACAGCGAGTCGGCACGCAAGATGCGCGCGGCGCTGGCACTGGTGCAAAAGCTGGCGCCGGAACTGGAAATCGACGGCGAAATGCACGGCGACACCGCACTCGATCGCAAGCTGCTGACCAAGGTCATGCCGGATTCGCCGCTCAAGGGCGAAGCCAATCTGCTGGTGATGCCGAACATCGATGCCGCCAATATTGCCTACAACCTGCTCAAGACCGCATCGGGCAATGGCGTGGCAATCGGTCCGATCCTGCTCGGTTGCGCCAAGCCGGTTCATATCCTGACGCCGTCGGCCACCGTGCGCCGCATCGTCAACATGACTGCCTTGTGCGTGATGGATGCCTTGTCGGAGCGTTGATCTTCACGTGTCCGGCGGTGCTCTGAACCGAGCGCCGCGCAGCAAGCCGAAAACGGCGCATTTCTTTGAAGTGCGCCGTTTTTTTCGGCTGCCGGTTGTTGCCGGTTGCTGCGGTTTGCAGGAACGACAGAGGTCAGCTTGCGGGCGTTGCGGTGCCGCGGCTTACAGGTACATTATTTCCAGAGTGACGGCGCCATCGAGCTTGATCTGTTGCATCATCGGCAGATTTTCGGGTTTGTTCAGTGTGGGGATGATCAGGATCGAACCGCTGATGGTCTGGAACATGGCCGGTACGCTGGTGTTGGGCGCCGCCCAGGAAAAGAGCCGGTCTTTACCGAGTTGTCCGCCGGGGCCGGTCTTGTTCCAGTTGCGGGAACCGATAACGGAGAAAATCTGGTTGGCCGGCCTGCCATCTGTGGTCACGCCGCTTTGTTCCAGGAATAGCCGATAGCCGCCGATATTGGCGCCGCCGGCCTTGCCCAGGCCGAAGTTGTATCTGGCCTCGCCGAATGCGACGATCAGGGAATCGGGGCGGTTGTCGGTAACACTCAGCCCGACCCGGGTTTTGCGCGGGCAGGCAATGCGCAATGCCACGTTTTTGTACGGCAAGTCAGTGTAGTTGCCACGGATCAGTGATGCTGCGGGAATCATGCCGTAGTCGGCAATGCCATCGTCGCCGAGCGTGAGGTTGCATGGCGGTGGCCGGGACACGCCGTTTACGGCCACGCTGGATGAACGTGCGGCATGGGCTGCGCCCGAGATCACCAGCGCGACGCCGATTGGCAGCAGCAGAACAGTGTTTTTCATGACGTTTTCCTCGCCGGGACATGATTCACCGGGTCAACATCGTGTCTGGATGACGCGATTGCGGTACGAACGATAATTCGAGTCTGTCGATTTGCCGCGGGCGTCGACATAAGAAAATTCTCAAAAGCAACTTTTGGCGTGGCTCCGGCCATGAAAGTCGGTCTTGTTGCAGCGTTCGGAGAAGAAAAAAGCGGCGGGGACCCCCCGCCTTGTCCTGACTTTCCGGCGCGTATTTTTTTGGGGTGGGCGCGGGGTCCGGCGGCGCCTCTCCCCCGACGCCGGTAGGAGCGCCGACGGCGGTCCGGGAAGTGGTCTGTGCGGAGTTCGGCGT
>NZ_LFLS01000065.1 GCF_001189915.1 Herbaspirillum autotrophicum | reverse complement strand
CAAGTGCATCCTTCGCATCACTCAACGGCGCTGCTGTCACTTCATCTTCCAGCGCCGCATCAATCCGATCTGCAAGTTCAAGACCTTCCAGATAGCCGCGTGCTTCGCCGAGAAGGTCGCGGATATTTTCCACCTCTCCGGAATTACCGGATAACTGGTGTAATTCCACCGAATTAGAACCGCCCGCACTTACAGGCGCTGGCGGGGCGATGAAAACTGGCACCCATCCGTCACCATCTGGTTGTGTAACAGCTCCATCGATATCGGATTTGCACCACTCCCGCCGCATGCTGCCAACATTATCTTCTTGGGCGCTGCAATCCCATTCAAGGTAGTGGCGATAGTCTCGGTAGTACGCCACCGGCTCCTGACTCAGCCCTGCGCTGCGGGCGAGTAACCATCCGTCGAAACGATCCTGCACCCAATCTGCAAAATAGTTTCTATCAACATCGAGGCCGCCGAAATTGAAGGCAAGTCCTTTCATATATTTTTCAGCAAACGCGGCTTCGAACAAGGGACGTTGCTGCTCAATGAATTCCGGCGTCATCGCCCGCTCTTTATCTGTATCGAGTTTCATGCAACCCTCGCAATCTGGCGTTCGTGGGCGAAGTTCGCTTCAATCAGGGCGCGCGCCATCGGTGGGCATACCGAGTTGCCGCACATGCGTACCTGGGCGCTTTTGGTAAGCGGCCGCCACGGAATGTTGTTCACGTCAGCTACCTGCTGACCGTCGATAAATAGTTTCTCCCAATCCGGAACACTGTCGATCAGGTATTCGTCGCCGAAGCCTTGCGCCCGGAACAGTTCGCGCGGTGCCAGCATGCGCAGGCCAATATCTACGATCTGATAATCTTGCCCCTTGATGGTGACAAGGCCGAAGCGGTCGCGGCTGGTGACCGTGCGCATCGGGTTGTCGATGCCGTCTGAATCTTTCTCGCTGCCGTAGTAACTCAACAGGAAGGCGCGCACCTCGGCATGGTGCTGGCCGCCGGCGCTGATCGTTCCCAATGGCTCATCAGTGCCTGCCGCAGTACTGGTGCCGCGAAGTTTCACCAGATTGCTTGTTACGATACCCATGGCGTTACCGGTGCCCGGACGGGCTTGCTTGCCGCCGGCTGTGACGGTGTGCAACGGCTCACCGAGTGGACTGCCGACGGCACCCGAGCGAAATTTCGTAACATGTGCCGACACCAGACCGAAATGTCCGCCTTTGACCTGCGCGCAGATCGTGCGCAACGGTTCATCCACTGGCATGTTGCGCTGGTTGCTGGCATTTGCATGTTCGGTCAGCAGCGCAGTCACAAGGCTGTGATGATCAGAGCTTGTCACGGTGCCGAGTGGGGCGGCAAGATCGGATCCGACTACGCCGGTGTAGTGCTTGGCGAGAAATGTCGAGACAAGCGCTTTCTCGCCACGGTGCGCGCCGGTGATCGTCCGGAACGGCTCATGAATTGATTCTGTGCGATCGCTACCCTGATGCGTGACCGGAACTATGGTGGGCGCGACAACAGAAAACCCCGGTGATGAGGTTATTGTTCGCAATGGCTCGTCCGTGTCCCACATGTTGGGCCCTCTGCCGGTGGTTTTGCTGTTTGCCGTATTCACGATGAACGGATCCGCAGCATCCACCACGTAGCGCATGATGCCTTTGGCGATGCGGCGCAGGGTAGCATCAGCCAGCGGCCGGCCGCGTTCAAAGATCGACGGGCAGGGCAGTGACCAATCGATGCACTCAGCGGCGGTGCGGTAGGGCAGCAGCTTGCCGGACTGAACGCCCAGACTGTTCGGTGCGCCGTGAGTAGGCTCCGGCCACATGATCGGCAGGCCATCGCGGCGGGCGACCAGAAACAGGCGTTTGCGGATGGTCGGTGTGTCGTGATCGCAGCCGCGCATTTCTCGCCAGTCCACGTTGTAGCCATGGCCGCGTAGTTGCCGGATGAAACTGTCGAAGGTCTTGCCGCGTTTCGCCGGATCGGGCTTTGCAGTGCCATCGGCGGCCACCAGCAACGGCCCCCATGTTTTGAATTCTTCGACGTTTTCCAGCATGATCACGCGCGGCTTGCACTTTGCCGCCCAGCGCAGCGTTACCCATGCCAGTCCGCGAATTTTCTTTTCGACCGGCTTGCCACCCTTGGCCTTGCTGAAGTGCTTGCAATCAGGTGAAAGCCAGACCAGCCCGACCGGCTGATTGTTGGTGACCTTGATCGGATCAACGTCCCAGACCGACTCGCAGAGGTGTTTTGTGTGCGGATGGTTGGCAGCATGCATTGCCAGCGCCTGCGGATCGTGGTTGATGGCGATATCGACCGGGCGACCGAAAGCCCATTCAAGGCCGGTGCTGGTGCCGCCACCGCCGGCGAAGTTATCAATGATCAATTCATTGCCGAGATCGAGCGCCATGCTCATCAAATCGCGCTTCATGCTGCCACCTTGAAATCAGCAATGTTGCCAGCCTCAACCCAATGTGCTGCCATCGTCGGGTAGAGGGTCGCCGGCAGCGCCTTGAGGGTAGCGAACAGCAGGGCGGTTTCGATATCGCCATCGATCACCATGGCATTGAGCCACGCCAGCAGGACAGAGCGGCCCGGGAGGTCCAGCACGTCGACGCGATCAAGCATCAGAATTTTGAGTCCGGACATGACAGCGACAACGACCGCAATCATCGCATCAGTGCGCCACTTCTCGGACTCTGAAAGCAGATGGTACGACCGGCCGGCGGCGGTAATTTGCATATCCGACGCGATACAAACTTGCATCCAGCCGGTTTGTTGGTGGGCGTCTGCCAGCTTCTGATTTACAGGTTCCAGCGCTTCGGCCAACATGTCGCCGGGAATACCGTCCGGTGCCAGGGCATCGGCAACGACCGACCAAGCCAGCACGTCGGCGTGGTGCTTACCGGCATCGACGGTTTTCTTTTCAGCCGCGGCTACTGCTTCGGCATAGTTCGCCGCCGCGTTGATCTGCACCTGTGCGGCGGCGCGGTCAGCGCGCATCTTGGCAACGCTGGCTTGCAGGACGTCCAGATCGGGCAAGTCTTCCTGCTTGGCGGGCGCTTCCAGCGCGTCAAACTGTCCCTTGGCTTCCAGCGTTGCCGCAAGATCACGTTCCAGATTTTTGACAGAATTTTGCATCACTTCAAGACCGCGTTCGAACTCCGGCAGCGAAGCCTGCGCGTCGGCATCGACGGCACCAGCTTGCGGCAGTTCGCCGTGTTCTTCTTCGTAGCGGTCGAGCAAGGTGGCTGCATCCTTCGTATAGGCGTCATCCTCTACAGCAGCGATGAACACGGCCATGTCGTGGACCAGCCCGATACGCTTGGTACCGCTGGCACGCTGGCGCATTGCTACGACCTTCGGCTCAAACTCGGCAAGTTCTTTCTGTGCATGCGCCAAGGCTTCTCGCACCCGGTCTACGCCGGCGGCCTTGGTTTCCAATGCTGCGCGCTTCGCGACGTTCTCGGCCCGGGTCCGCTTCTCGGCGGCCACTTCGCCGACCCGCTGATTTACTTTGGCGATATCGGCATCGAACACTGCAAGCGAGTCAGCAGCTGGTGGTGTGCCTGTGACAGGTTCTGGCCTGGCCGCTACCCATGAGCCGGATTTTTTTGATCCCCAGGTCTCGCCGGTCAAGGTACGCCATGCCCCTTTTGATTCTGTCGCCTTCGTCTTGGCAAACTCGCATGCGCTGGGAAAACCGGTACGCAGCAATGGCAGGGTCGCTGTGATCTTGGCAGGATCGCATGCGCGGGCGGTCATGCGCTTTTCGATATCGTCGGTCTTGATCCGGATGCCGGTCAACTTGAACAGAAAGGTTCGGCGCTCGTCGCTTGTCATGGTGGTGAAGTGCTGGCCATTGAGTGCAACGTCGACCGTATCGCCGGTGGGCAAACCATCGTCGGCGCTGATGTCGCCGGCCGGAACGTTGAACGCATAGGTGCGCTCATCGGCCACGGTTACCAGGCCGCCGCCAGCTTTCGCGCCGTCGGTCACCAACTGTTCATATTCTTTTTTCAGGTTGACGCGCACCACGTCGCCGGTCATTGCCATGCGGACGGCTTCGCCGATGCTGGATTTTGCGGCGCCGTTCGGGCCGGCAAATAAAGTAACAGGGGTAGTCAGGCGCACGTCGATGTGGTGAGCGCCGAGAAAATTGTCTACTTGGATGCGGTCGAGTTTCATTATTCTTGTCCTTGGTATGTGGTGCTGGCGGCCGGTGCGGGTCTCATCTCCGGCGGTGCTACTTCGCGTGCCCGCTAACGCTTGCGCCAGCTTTGATCGTTACGCCGCTTGAGTGGCGTTGTAGTCTTGCAGCGCGAAATAGATTGCCTTGCAGGCCATCACGTCGTTTTGGGCGTTGTGCGCGCCTTCCAGTTCCTTGCCGGTAAAGAACCGGTATGCCTCGGCCAGATTCGGCTGCTTCGGTGTCTTGCGCTTCGCTGCCAGCATTTTTTCAGTCGGTGGGAGGTTGACGATTTTGGTACTCTGCGTGCAAGTGTCGAAGGCACTGCCGGTCTTGAAGGCTTCCAGTTGTTCTTCGGAGTAGATGCCAGCCTTCATCATTTCGATACGGATCATGCGAGCATCGAAAGATTCGTTATGTCCGACCCGGCCGATGGTCGCTTTCCCCCACAAGATCAGGAACGTCGGCAAAATGTGCTCAATGTGGGCACCGTCGCGCAGCGCGATTTCTTGCGTGATGCCGGTCAGTTCGGCGATTTCATCGGTGATCACCCAACCGTTCGGCAGGATAATGTGGTTGAGCGCCCCCAGCGTTTCGCGGGTGTCTGGATCAACCAGTTCGGCGGCGATCTGAATCACGCGCGGCTGCGATGGGTCTTCCGATGGCTTACTCCAGACGGGAATGCCGGTTGTTTCGACATCGTAAAAGAGGATGGAATTTTCTGTTGTCATGTTGTTCTCGCTGTTGTCGTGGGTGGGTACCGGTGGTTATTCGATTGTTGGGGCGCCGGCTGGCTGTTCGTCGTCTTCCGCGTCGGGATCAGTGCCTGGCAAAAGGTTGCCGGTGTTGGTGTCGGGCTGCCTGTCACCGCTGAAATGCTCGTTCAGCGCTCTGGTGCGCGCCGCCTTGGCCTGTTCCAGTTCGTGCTGCTTGGCTTCGTCTGGCGGTACCAGCGTAATTTGCACTTCCAGACCAAGCAACTTGCGGAGCTTGTCGATATCGCCCGGGTTGTCGTGGGCACGGATGATGAAACCCATGTCGACCATGCCCTTGTCTTTCATCTTGAATTTAATGCTGTTGATCTTGACGTCTTCCATCTTGATTTCGGAGCGTTCGTTGACTCCGGTGTGCGCGATGAACTTGTAACCCTCAAGGTCCGCTTTCCATGGGAAACGGGGGAACGCTGGAAATTTGAGATTCGGCATGTAGACAGTGCCGTCCAGCATGTCCGGCTGGGCGGTGTTGTCCGGGGCGTAGAACGACTCCTTGAGCAGCGGATGAAATTCCAGCAGTGCATTGTTTGGAATTTCCGTCGATATGCTGATGTCGCAAGCGCCGACCGGGTCCTTGTCTTCTTCGGTTTCGGTGCGCAAATCAACACCAAGAATTTTGCTCATGTGGGTATTCAGACCAAACATGTATTGCTCCTATTGAGAGTGGTGGGGAGGGGATTTATTCCATGCTGACGCCGGGATCGGCGGCGGCCGCACGCTTGGCGGCGGGTTTTGCTGTGATCCGCTTCAGGTGATCTTTTGAAATGCCGCGCAACTCGTCCTGTTGCTCTGGATTCGCAACTTGAGAAATCATCTCGATTGCGACTTGCAGGACGTCCAGCGAGGTTGATTTCTGCATGGCGTCCACCACTTGCGCATAGGTCAGCGTGGTGGCGTCTTCGGCGGTCGTCTGGGTTGCCTGCGAGCTGGTATCACTCGCAGGCCCGGCGGCCGTGCCGGCTTCGGCTCCGGAGGTTTTCGCTCCGTCCGCAGTATTTTGTTGACGGATTTCGCCGGTGTCTTGGTCGACGTTTTTCAGAGAATTGACCGTCACGGCTTCAGTGGTGACGGTGTAGCTTCCGTCCTTGTTCACGTCGATGATGTCGCGCAACTCCTCCTCGGTAGAGAACCCCATCGAGATTTCCGGTGCCGACGTGTTGATCATCCAACCGGCGCTGCGATACATCAGCATGAGTTGGGGAATGGTTTTCCACTTGGAACCATTCTTGGAAAACCAGCCTTCATCCTTGGCCATTTGGATACTGACATCTGGACCGACTATCTTTTCGCCAGTAGAAAGTTCGATAGCCCACGCCCGAGCGCCCCAAGTGTCGGTTCCACGCTCGCCAAACCATTCGTATTTGACGGTGCTGAAGCGGCCGCACTCATTGAATGTCGCAATCAGGTACTTTGCAGACCAGCCTGGACGACCGTGCACGATGTACAGGTTTTGCATCACCATCAGCTCGTCGGCGCGCAGGCGATTCGCAAGGTTGAGGGCGATCATGCAGTTCGCGATATTTCCTTGATACTCCTTCGGAACAAGCGACGATGCGGCAAAAGCCTTTGCTACGCGCTGCAGCAGATCGAAGCCAGCCAAATCAAAAAAGCCAGCGCGGACAATTTGGTTGCTCTGCGCAGGGGTTTTCAGCGTTGTCAGCGAGGTGGTTTTGTCTAAGACTTCAGTCATTGTTTTCTCCGTGGTTGGATGGTGGTTATTCGTGGTACATGCAGGTTCCCCAGCGAGCGCAGTACTTCTGGCTGCACAGTTGGGATTGAGGGTTGGGGGGGAATAGACCGGTCTTGAACATGCCGGCGGCATACTCGATCAGGCCCTTTTCGTCTTCGGTGCCGAGCATGATCCGCTTGGCGTCGAATACGCGGCTGACGCCGACGGCGGCCTTGCTGGTCGTCTGCAAGCCGGTAATTTGCGAGCCGACCGTCGCCTCGCCGTCGGTCTGTTCCGACATAATTTGATAGGTGCCGAGTTGCGCTGACCGGCCTTGAACGACCACGGCGCCATTTGCGATCACCCGGCCGCCGGTCTTCAGGTCGTTGATGACCTTGCCGCCGGCCGACCGGACAACGCGGGCGCGGTCCATCGTGCCGGTCAGCTTGACGATCACGTCGCCGCAGGTGATCAGCAAGGGTTCCAGCGGCATTTCGACGGACACGTAATCCATCCTCGGCGCAATCTCGGTGCAATACTTGACGGTCAGCACCAAGCCGATTTTCTCCGCGTCCAGTATGGTCAGGTCGTCTTGCTTGTAGTCGACGTCCTGCTCCGGATTCTTCAGCGCCTGGACGAAAACCTCGGCGGCTTCGTCAACCGTGATCGGGGCGCCGGTCAGGTTGCCGCTGTCGAACGCGGCAGTACCGGCGTGGATGCCGGTGCCGAGTTGTGCGCGCAGGCCGCTGGGCTTGCGCATGCCGAGGATGTGTTCGCCTTCCCAGCGGTGGGCGCAGTCGAACAGGGAACCCCAAGACGAGGCGCGGACCTTGAATTCATTCATTTGTCTTTGCTCCCATACGCGGCCACCGGGAAAGTCATTTCCTCGGCCTGTACATACAGCTTGTCGAACAGGCGCTTGTTGGCCTTCAGCTTTGCGGCCTGCTGTTGTTTGGCGTAGCGCTCGTTGTCGGTATCGTCGCGGACCGGTGCGGTCATCAGAATCACGCCGATGATTGACAGGCCGAGGGCTGCACCGAGTGGGTAGGCGGCTTTCATGTGGCACGCTCCGCGATCATTTCATCGGCGTAGATGCCGCGCAGATCCGCAAGCTCTTTGATAGATTCCAGCCAACCTGCATTGCGGCCGTTGCGCCTGTAGAAAATATCATTGGCAAATGCGATGTCGATCGGAGCATTTGCCGCGAAGTAGTCGCGCAGCGTCATGCCGCCAGACGGCTCGATGTCAACGCGTTCCACGCCGTTGCTATCGATGCCGGTCATTTCTGCATTCAGGCCCGGGAAGGCGGGCCCGCCGGTAGATTTTTTTCTCATGTCATGCTCCGCAGGCAGGCATTAGGCACCGGCGCCGGGTCGGACGATTTGAAATAGCGGTTGCTGTAAGCAAGTCCGTTCAGGATCAGGAACACGGTGATCAAAAACACAGCCGCCCGCTTGAGGAATCGGCGAATCGTGCCGGGCTTGTGTACCGGCTTCTTGCGCAGGTAGTTGATTTGGTGGTTCATGCTGCACCCGCTGCGGTGAGGGCGGCGCGGGCAGCGAAGCGCGGATTACGCTCGCCGGACTTGAGGAATTCGCCGTCGCTGTCGTGCCAGTGATCTGTAGCTGCGATCATTCCTTGCAGTGCCTTCACCAGCGCATCATGCGTATTCCACACATGCACCAGTTGCTCTGCCTGATTCAATTGCTCGATAGCCTGATCCAGCGTTTCCGCGTTGCTGGTCACAATCCGGATCGGGAAAATAAAGCCTTGGATTTCTTGGCCGTACTCAGCGCCACGAACGAGTGTCAATGTTGGAGTGGCGGCGGTCATGCGGCCACCTCGTCAAACGCTTCACTGGCGAGAAACTTCATCTCCTGCCAGAACGCGGTGCCGGCAACTGCATACACCGATTCAGGGTTCAACATCCACGCCGCAGCCAGACGGCGCAGCACTTCAGCACCACCCACGCAGGTATCGTCAATTCCTTCATTGGTCAGAAAGTCGCGCGCTTCGCCGGGTGCAACCTTGGCAAAACGGCTAATGAACAATTCGACCGCCGCGTCAGTGAATGGCGCTGGCTGTTCGTTGAATACCAACTCGTCAGCCCGGAAATAGTTCTCCGGTGTCTGGCGGTCGTATTGGCGTTGGGCAGTGGCAAGACCGTGCATTTTTCGCTCCATGTAAAAGCTCTGTGTGTTGAGCTGATGGAGCGAGTATTAGGCATTCCTTATTATCTGTCAATAGGAATTCCTAATTTAATTGAATAAGGAATGCCTTCCGTGCGGGGTTGGGGAATTAGAGAGTTGGGGCGTTTCTGGTTTCAGGCCGGCATGCCCATCGGAACGCATTGCCATTCGATATGTAGTCGTTGTCGATTTTGCCAAATGGCTCAAAGAGATCGTTTTGGCTCATCTTGAGTTTGCCCCCTAGTTGCCAAAATTGCCGAGTAAAATATTTGCTGCTGAGCGATTTTTGTTCTTGGGTAATGCAGCGGACCGCGAAGCTTTCTACGCTAGAAAGCCCTAATTCCTCGTTAAATAAACCGACCATTTCTTCGCCGCAGCTTTTATACACAGAGACAAATAGAAGTGTTTTATCTTTCATGATGCTCGGTCGTGGCGCGTAAATCTGGCAGACCCCATTGTCATGCAAAAAATTCAACTTCGGCAGAAAATC
>NZ_LFLS01000064.1 GCF_001189915.1 Herbaspirillum autotrophicum | reverse complement strand
TGCCTTGAGGATTTGCGCATCCTTCGCATCACTCAGCGGCGCTGCTGGGGCGGCGCTGTCACGTCCTGCCTTGAACGCAACTTCCATGTTCCATTTTGTGAAATTTAGCGCGTCGCCTTTCTCGCCATCGCGGTACGCCCGAGGCAGCCAATTCCAAAAATCCTGTTCCGGCTCCGCACTTACAGGCGCTGGCGGGGCGGTGAACAAAGGCCCGACATACTCTCCGTTTGGCGAATACCAAATCACGCCTTTAGATGTTTTGAATCCTATCGGTGCAATTTGGTTGGATATGTTTAAATCGCAAGACGTGCAGCTTTCGCCAGCAAACTCGCCAGTATCAAAACAATTCTGGCAAATTTCCCTTTTGCCATTTGCCACCGGCTCCTGACTCAGCCCTGCGCTGCGGGCGGCGAGCCATGCATGCCATTCGCAGTTGGTTTTGCAGTCATCATAGTAACGATTGTCTTCAGGTGCTCGATCAAGATCTGCATCACCGGTTGATTGCCATGCTTCGAACAATGGCCGTTGCTGCTCAATGAATTCCGGCGTCATCGCCTGCGCTTTATCTGTATCGTGTTTCATCAGGTAATCCGATGCACGGTTGTGCCAGTAATGCCCGGTGGAAGTGCCGGCTGATTGCCCAGGAACGCGCTACCTTTTGATCCTGTTACCTTGGCGTGCTCGACTTCCACCTTTGCGGTATTGATGATCACCTGCGCGACGTCCGAGACTGCCTTGGCACGCTCGATATCCATCGGGTTGTTTTTATCCTGGAGCGCTGCCAACGTTGCGAATAAGTGGCCGCGAAGTGCTTCGATGTCATTGTTCATTTTTAATCCTTTTATTGATCTGCCGGGTTATTGCGCCGCGCAGTTGGATCAGGTCGGAAAGTTCTTTAGGCAGGTTGTGCCGCGTGTTGCGTTTCATGTTCTCGGCCAGACTGATGCACTCCACCGTGTCCGGCGTGATTTCTGCGAGTACCGAGGTGCGTCGACCAGGTTTGAAAATGACAATGTGTTTCGGCGGTACCGGGCCGTGTTCCGCGACCCAAACCAGTTCATGCACTCCACGCCACCGTTTGCTGTTGTTGCCTTTGTCGTTGTTGATCTTGCGTTGCAGCGTTCCATCTTTATCGAGGCGATAGCTACCGATGGGCAGCGTGTTGTGCGGACCTTGACCGGGTTTAAATCGGGTTTCTGCAGAACGGCCGCCTGAGTCAAAATGGGTGCCTTTGTTCCAGGGAGTCAAACCTTTAGCGAAACGGGTGCCGATACCTTGCCGGCCGTTGGTGCGGCCAGCAGCGGGGCTTGCCAAGAACTCGGGCGTCTTGTGCAGACCAAGTCTTGCAGCGCGACGATAGACATGCTCCAGGGGACGGCCAAGCGCGGCGGCAATATCTGCGGTCTTTTCGTGCGGATAGCGTGCCTTGATAGTATCGATCTCAGATTCCGCCCAGGGTTTGCGCGGTGGCAGGATTCCTTTCGATTTCGTCATAACACACCGCCTTGTTCAACGGGTTTGTCAGCCAGGCCGCGCCAAGGGAGCTTGAGACCGGAAACAACCGGCGTCACTTCGCCATCAATGCCAAAGAAGAATTGTTTGCCGTCCCACCAATCATGCAGGTCTGTTGCGCAGGCATTGGCACCGGCACCATAATCGCGCTGATACCATCCGACATGGACGGGATCGACTTCCGGGCCGAACCATTGGGTGACGGCGGTCATGACTGAGCCTCCAATCCATCGCGGCGGACAAGTTCCTCCGCCCAAGCGTTCATCGGTTCCCCATCGCATTCGTCCCAGAGGCTGTATTTGAGCAGCCACGATTCAGGAGCGAAGCGCGCAACAAGCTTGATTGAGTAGTGGTCGCGCCAGCGGCGTACAGGTGCGATCAATGAGGAAGCGGCCAGCAACGTGGCGATGCCAGATAACACGAACAGTGCAATTTGATTGATCATGATTGCTCCTCTGCTGGATGGTCGGCGATACGACGCACCCATACCCAAACCGGGCCATCATCGGTATCGTGGATCGACAGAGTGAACCAGCCTTCGCCCGCCGGCGGCGAAGCTTCCCATTCGTGAATGTCGGCATCGCCGATCTCAAAATAGCGGTTGTAGGCCGGGTGCGATTCGTGCTCATCTTCAAGGCGGCTCAGCTTTATTTCCAATCCCTGCGAGGCAATCCATTCGCGGAATTCTTTTTCTTGGTCTTCCTCGAAATCGGGTTCGTCAGGGTGATAGCCATAGCCGTCTTTGTCCCGCAGGATGACAACTGGTTGAATTAATTTTGTCATCACGATTGCTCCCCCGCTTGCAGGGCGATAGCTGCATCGATAGCTTTGGTGAAATGACCGGCTGCGCTGCCGCGCATCAATTTCGTCCCTGGCTCAATAGGCAGTGTTTCGAAATGGAATTTCTCATGGCATCCAACGAAGCGATAAGCGCCCACAAAACGCAATGTAGTACGCCAACGCTGAGCATCTACAGCATTCGCCCCAACTGCTGGCGCTGGTTGCTGCTGGGCGGTATATAGCGGATGAACTGTCATCACACCACTGGTCAGGAATTCCTGACTAAACAAGGGTCGTTCTTTGAAAAACACAATGTGACCGTCCCCAGCTTCGGCGGCATACCCGTAAGGTTCTACCGGCTTCGCCTCCGCAACAGGTTGCTGCGGGGCGGCGAGCATGGCAATCGCAGTTTCTGCTATCCGGTTGTAGTAGAACTCGTTGACTACGCCCTCCAAGAAAGAGAACTTGTCGAACACCTGTTGCCGCGATAGTCCAGCCGATACCGGCCTCGCCTCTTGTCTAATTGCCTCAATTTCGTGCTTCGCCTGCTTCAACAAGTCGGCGACAGGGCCAACAGGCCATTTGTACGTGCCGTCCGTCTGACCGTAGAAATAGACCAGATTGGAGAGGAATACTGATTTCTGTTTCATCGGATTGCCGTCAGCCGCTACCGGCTTCGCCTCGGTGGCTTTCCCGCAAGTGCAACCAGTCGCACATACAGCGCCATCACCTCCGCGTATGGTGCAGTAGTGATCCGCTTCGGTTGGAAGGTAGGTATCTGGCGCCATTTCCGTGACGCCACGAACATGGTCGGCTGGCGCTGCAAACCGGGCTGCGTATTCTGGATTGCAGGCATTGCATCCATCGCCGACGAGTTTGGTGCGCAGATTGCACTTGCAGGTATGCGTATCGGCTGCTGGCGGTGCATTCAAATACAGAGCCTGTTCGACCGGTGCGCGCCCGAGTGCTTTACGCGCTTCATCGCGCACCTCTGCGGTGACTGCGTATCCGAACTGTTCAGAGCTGAGCAGGCGGTTGACGAGTTCGACGCACGCAGCCTTGATATTTTCTGTTGTCATGCTGTGGCTTTCTTGATGAGCTTATTGAACCAGCGGCGGATGCAGTAGGACCGCACCAGGCTAACGAGGGTGAACCATCCGGTGATGGCGAGATCGGTCGACAGCGGGACGTGGACGCCATATGCCGGGAAGATGATCAACTGGCTGATGAGAGCGACGCCAAAGCCGACAAGGATGTTTGCGACGGCTTCTATCAGGGAGCCTTTGCGGGTTTGGGTCATGTTAGGATGCCTCCAACAACAATTTTTTCGGGGGCGGGAGATGGGCGTTAGAAAAACTGATTTCGTTAAACGAGCGTTGCCCTATGTCGCTTGGCCCATAATGGCTCTGTTGATTTATGGGACGATCGCTGCAATTTTGAGCAAAGGATTGGTATCGTCTGAAAGTGCCGGATGGGTCCAGGCTACTGGTTCGTTTGGGGCTATATTTGCCGCAATTTGGATATGGCTGCGCCAAGACCAGGCTGTTAAAGACCGAGAAGATGCGTCCATCCACCAATTGATACTCAGCATCCGGGACGAGGTGTCGTTGACGTGGGATAATTTTTCCGAACGTAGCGGGAAGCATCTCATCGAATCTGCTCCGGCGGCCTTCATGTACAGAATCCCTGTCAGCGAAAATGCCTTTGTGATTTACGCCAAGTCGGCCGATCGCATTGCTGAAATTGCTGATGAGTCGCTTAGAAAGCAAATTATTCTGACCTATGGTCGAGGATATGGATTTATTCGCACCATTCAGATGAATAACATCTTGATAGAACAGTGGAGCGAAGCTGAATTTCAAGCGAGTCATATGGGAACTCCCGCTTGCTTTGCCCGAAGGGATGCGACTGCCAAAGCACTTGTCGAGTACGGGCCTTTGATACGAGACAACTACAGTAGGCTCGAATCCGACGTGATGAAGCTGCTGGAGATCATGCCGAAGTAAATACCCTGGAGATATGCCATGGATGGATTCACGATTGAGAGCCCGAAGGATACGGGTGATGACCGAGTAACGTTCATCATCAAAAGTAACGGCACTGTGATTCCCGGCTTCATTTCCAAAGCCACGCTCATTGCCATCGGAGGCGAGACCAGCAACAATCTGGTTTCGTTGTTCAACGCGAACTACGCCAAGATCTTCCAGGCGGTCAGCAACAAGATGCCGGCGCCGATGAAGCAATACATCTCCATTTCCACGGACGACCTGCAATAACTTCGCGCGCGGCTGTGCTACGATTCCCCCAAAATATAAGGGGAAATAATGTTCATCAAATTTTGGAATGCTGCGCGTTGGTTCCTGCTCGCCGGTAGCATTTTCATTGCAGGCATGGTGTGTGCCATGTTCGTCAAGCATCCATTCAAAGACATCGGGGACCTGGCGACGTGGGCCGGAGCTGTCGGAACGTTTTTGGCTTTTTGCGGCACGATTTGGCTTGCCTTCACCGAAACCCGGAATAAGCAGCGCGAAGAGCGGACTCGGGCCGTGATCGCCTCTGCTGGAGTGGCGCTGAAAGTATCCAGAATTCGAATTTACCTTCAGAAACTTCTCGATGAACTCCATCCATTGACCGAGCGAGTCGCGAAACTTGAAGAGTTGGTGAGCATTGGTGGAGTGCTGCAATCGGCAACGTTGTGGACCCAGGAGGATGCTACAAAATTGGTCTCGCTTCCCAATGACTGCGCCGCTCATTTGGCGTTCGGTTTGGCTCAATATCACCTGCTGATTGATATGTTGATTCGAGCCGATGAAAACACGCTTTTGCAAAGTCCTGAAAATCGGAAAAGATTTTGCGTGGATACCATCTCGGTTATCAACTATCTTCTTGTATCGATTAATCTCGCAGAGAAAGAATGCCGAATAGCTTTGGAGGAAATTACAAGTGTTCATGAGGAGGCTGAGTCGTCCTAATAATTTTTGGAATGCTTCCATCACATTGGATCGGCTTACCCGGCCAAAGATGGATCGTTGAGGGCGATAGCGTTTTCACCGGCGACCAGACGCCAGCTCGGCAATTCCAGGCGGGCAAATGAGGCGCGGTACTCGCGCATTGCCAACTGGCAGGCATGAATAAATCCGCGCGATGTGATGACCTGGGCGACTCCCACCTTTTGCTGGCCATCCGCCAGAAACAAGTCGAAAACCTCGCCTGCCTTGTGCCGCCGCAGGATCTGCTGAACGCGACCAACCGAGATTTTGTGCAGATCCGCGATATCCTTTGTTGCAGCCCCCCCCTGTGACGCCTCGATGATTGCGCTGTCGCGTTCGGGGTTTGTGCTTTCTGTAATCAGTTGCATGGTCAATCCTTTTCTCGGGTCGGATTAGCGGAACAGGCGCAGATGTGCATTGCGGGAGGCGTCAATCAACGCCATGGTGTCTTTGGTGCTGTCCTCAACCGGCATACGGATCATTGCGAGCAGGGCAGCGACGATTGCCACAACGGCGACGGCGGTTTTCATGTCACCACCCGATAGCAAATTGGCTTGATGCCCGGCTTGGATTTGGCGGGTGGGTCACCGAGGGCAGCCAGCACGAACAAGAACAAGATGCAGGCGGCCCATCCGGAGAGGTGAATAGCGATCTTGGACATCATGAGATCACCATCACAGTCACGCCGAGGGCGCCATCGTCGTATGCAGCTTGTTCGAGCATGGCAGGCAAGCCAATGGCCTCACCGATGCGGATATCGTTGTTGCCGTAGTCGGCACGGATGCGGCAGATCATGCTGGCACCGCTTCTTCAGTTTGTTCCTTTACCGCTGGCTTGGCTTTTTGGGGGAAGGACTGGAAATGCTTTCTCGCCTTTTCTTCGCTGTCGCCGGGCATTGGCATAATGATGGACAGCATTTCAGGAATTGCACTCATTTGCACTACGGCCGGGCGGCCTTCTGCCTCTTGCCAGAAGGTGAGTCCATTGTTCTTGATAGCTAAGTCTTTAAAGCGCGCCAAGTAGAACGGGCTGACTCCAAAGGGGCCACCGAATGCGCCGCGTTTGAGATTCTGGAAGTCCGGCAGAACAGCGCGCCAATCCGGGAATTTTCCTTCAATAACTGGATTGCCTGGCTGAACGAACAACTCCAAATCGGAGTAATGTTCCTGATCGAAATCCGGAGCAATTGAGATACGGCGGCCATCCACTAAGAAATGTTGCTGCAAGTTTGAGTGCCGGTTAGCGGTCCGGCAGGCTGCGATCAATTGCTTGCTCACTCTCAGGATGGTGCCAGGTTGATCGCCGACGTAGACGCCCTGGCTGTCGTGAATAACGGTCATGGCATGCCCGTTCGTGCCAACGATATATAAGCCACCTGTTGGCGCTGGCTCGAATTGCAACCCGTTCAAGTAATAACGAATATCTTGATTCGCCATGAACAGTGCTGCGCGAACAATGTTGATCGGATTAGTTTTGATTCTCAGATTGCTTTTAGGCGTAGTGGCGGACATCGCTGGCTCCTTGATTTTTAATTGATTTATCCGCGCGAGGTGGCGGTTACTTGCTTATCTGCGAGGCGCAGTAATGTTTCGCGGGATGGCGGGCGACCTGTTTCGAGCATGTCCTGCAGGATCTGCTGCGCGCTCTTGCCAGAGAAAATATCCAACATCGCTGAGAGACGGGCATTGGCGCCGTCGACAACAATCGGAGACTGAGCAGACGAACCGGGGATTTCGAGAGCGGCTACAGCGCGCGCTTTGCGATCATCCAAAAGCATGTGAATGACTTTTTCTGTCAGCGCTGCATGGGCATTGCTGGCCTTGAGCAAATCATCGAGCGTGGTTTGTGCGGCTGATGCGCGCTTGGTCTTCGGTGCGGGTTTTGCCGCAGCGCGTGGCGCTTTCTTTGTTACTGCGGGTTTGGTGGGCATTTGCAATCCATCGGTTGGTGTGTCGATGGCTCAATTAAACACGATGTTTAAATTGATTGCAAACAGTTTGTTTAAAACATGTTGTTTAAATTAAATATTCTCTGAAAATGCATCTAAGTGTGGTCAGTGCGCGAGGGCTGGACGTAAAAAAAGCCGCGAGTGCGGCTTCGATGCTTCGATTTTGCGATGTTAGAACGATGTGGGTTCCACAGAGATCCCATCTTGCGTGCTCAAAAAACGAAAGCGCTTTGTTTCCCCGGCGCGCACGGTGGTCGAAACTTCACGGCGATAGTCAGCGTTGAATGAGCAAAGCCCTTTGCCGCCAGGGTTGCCGACGCCGATTAAATATTCGCCAACTGGAACCTTAAATGCAGCTTTCTCTGCCGGGCTCAGGCTGGCGACTAAATTTCCGTTGACATATACACCGTGGTAGCAGGCGCCACCGAGGTACCCGCTGTCGCGCGTGACAATAACGGTCCCATATTCCGAAGATGGAGTGGACTGCAATGCATAAACGCGCTCAATTGGTGCCGAAGTTGCTTTGTCGAAGGGGACTGGGGAAGTGGCGCACCCCGTGATCGCCGCTAGAATTACGGAGGATAAAATCAGATTCTTCATTAGCGTGAGTCAGATGGGTTCGCGTTCACAATGTCTATACGTTTTCTCGCTGCAGCAGTACAACTCGCCCAATGATAATGCATGTTGCGCCAGTGCACTCTTGTCGGTGATATCGTTTCTGATCCGGATTGTCCGATACCAAAAACCAACGACCAAAGTCTTTGACCAGACGCTTCACAATATCCTCGCCGTCATAGTTGATTGCATACGTTTTACCGTCGCGGAGTGCGGTGTCACCTGTATTGATGACCACAGTGTCGCCTTCTGACATCGTCGGCTCCATGCTGTCGCCCTTGACTCCGATGGCAATCAATTTTTCTGGGTAGTAGCCATTCTTGGAAAACCAGTCCTTGCGGAAAGTAATGGGGCGTCCATTGTTGTCGTCGGCCTCGGCGCGGAAGCCTGTGATTCCGGCAGATAGTTTCAGCTTCACCTTGCGGATTTCTATGTAATCTTCGCTGTTCGGGTCGTGTTCAATAACCCGAGTAAATTTTGTCGGCCAATGCTTGGGGTCGTTGGATGCGTCGGCAGGCTGCGAATCGGCCGCCATCTCACCCTCCCCAGAGCGCAACCAAAGCGCGCTACATCCGAGTGCCCCAGCAGTATCCAGAATTCCCGAGTTGGATATCCCGCGACTTTCCCAATTCTTCAGCGTTTGAGGCGATATGCCGAGCAAGCGCGCGACGGCGCTCGGCTCCTGCGTTGCCCGCAAAGCCTTTGCTGCCTCATAAAGTCGTTTGGTTTGTTCATGCATGCGCGTGATAGTGCCTGATTTAAACAAAGTGTTGTTACACAAACTGTTTGCTTCTTGTTTAAACATGGTGTTTAATTGCGCATGGACGATAAAACTCTGATTCTTGCTTTGGGCGGCCCTTCGAAAGTGGCAGACATGCTGTCTTTCAAGAAGCCGGGCGGTGCGCAGCGCGTGCAGAACTGGATGACTCGCGGCATTCCTGCGCGTCAGAAACTGGATCGGCCGGATCTCTTTCCTGCGCGCCAAGAGACAGATGGCCCCCAGGGGGCTGCATGACTTTGCTTACTGAGAATGGGTTTGCGCTGGTCTTATATTTGTCTCTTGCAGGCATTGCTTTGACTCTGCGTATCGCTCTTGAGGGCTTTGCGCTTGTGCGCGTCATGACTTCTGAGCTGATTTTGTTTCGCCGGTCGGTTGAAAGTCGCGAGGCAATCGCGGGCAGCCTTGCGGCAAATTGCAGTTCTTCGCCAACTGATTCTAATGTTCCGGGTGAGTTGGAGAGCCGTAGCTTTTCGCCATCCGAGTTCACTTCCGAATTCATTGCCACGCTGACGCCCAAAGATGCTGCCCGCGCCCGCGCAGCCATTGAAATGGCAAAAAGGTTTGATCGGCGGTGTGTCATTACTTTTCTGCCTTCACTAAAGAAGCTTCCAGATTCCGTAAACAAGGAGGATGCCCCCAATGACATCAAATAGCACTCCAAGTGGGCCAGCTTTGCGCACGTATCCCGATATTTTGAGTCCAGCATGGAGATTCACGGCTTCTTGATACGGATGGTTAATCCACTCGCCCATGCCGATAAAAATACCCCCGAGCGACATGATCACGACTGGGATGTTCGGTATTTGAAGCGGTACCGAGATGGCCAGAACGAAGACGCCGCACGATAAGAGAAGCAGCACCTTGTACCAGTAGTCGAGACTCAAATTTTTAAACAAATCGCCCATGGGAAGTCCTTTTGTAGATTGTTGTTGTGGGACATCAATCGTACCGCATTGGGGCTTCCCGCCCTTATTTGAAAGAATCGAGATGGCATCAAGTGCAATCAAGAACCCGGCAGATATCACTGCGGCGCAGAAGAAGCTGATCGCTGAATCACTCTGCAGCATCGTCGCTAGCCTCGTCGGCAGCGGCCGTCCAGCACCGGCAGCAACAGTGCAGGCCGCTCGCTTGGTGCTGGAGACAGAAATCATGGCGCTGAATGCACAAGGCAAGCCGAAGGAAGGCGCATGAAAGCCTTGCTCATCCGAATTGTGTTGTTCTTCATCGGCCCGGCAATTCGCTCCGAGATTGAGCGGTACCGGGCTAAAGACAGGCATAGGGCCGATGCCGTTAATCGCCAGGCAATTGAACTATCAAAATTCGTGAACGGGCTTTTCGAGTCACATGCTACGACTGCGACGAAACCTTCAGCAAGATCTTCTGATAGCTGACCAGTTCTTTTGGGACCGACTCCGAAAGGTCGACTTTCGAATTTTGCGGGGGTGTGAAATTTGCGAAATCGGAGGTGAACTGCTGAATCAAGCCCAAAGCACCGGATGCCTGGGCTGGCGAGAGTTGGGTGCAGATTGCTTTCAACGCGACGTCGAGTGCAGTTAGTTGTGTAAGTAAGTACTGATCGCTCAGTTCGCGACTTTGGCCGTTGTTTGCCATGGAAGCCCCTTTGTGATTGTGGTGTGAGAACCAGCAATCTATCACGGAGGGGCTTCCACCCAGTTACAGCAGTATGCAGTCGAGTATTCATAACCATAGAGTAGCTGCCACGCAGCAAGAAATCATCAGGAATCAAGAGGAGCTTTACCCCATGACTTACAAATACGGCGAGACCGATCAGCACGACTGCCTTTACAACGTGGCGCGCGAGTATCCGGGCGGTCTCGAAGCACTGGCGCCGCGCATGGGTTTGGGTTCCAAACTGCTGCGCAAGAAAATCGGACCGGCCGAAAAGACCAACAACATGACCTGGGAAGAGGTCTCCGTGGCACTGGAGCTGCTTCAGAGCGCCGGCGTCGATGATGCGCTGTTGCCTATGCAAGCTATGGCGTTCCGGCACGGCATGATCTGCGTACCAATCCCTGACGCAGCCGATGTGACTGAAGAGGCATTGAGCGCGGCGGCAATGCAAGTCATGGTTCAACTGGGGGAGGCCATCGCAGCATCGAAAGACGCAATGAGCGACGGACAGCTTTCGCAGTGCGAGCTGGTGCAGATTGAGCCAAAAATTCGCCGCATGTTGCCGGCAATTGTCGGATGGATTGAAAAGCTGCGCCTCCGGGCCAAGAAAGATTCGGGCCGGGGCTTTGTTGACAAGCTGCTCCATCCACGTCGGGAAAAGGAATCGGCATGAGCGACCTCAAGTACATCCTGCAAGCCGCAATCCCTTTTGCGCTGATCCTCGCGTTGCTCTATTCGCGGGGACCAGCATGAGCAAGTTACTCGGTGTCGGACAAATTGGCTTTGACTTTGGCGGGCAACGTAAAGAGATAAATAAGGATCAATTCAGCAAACTCCTGAAGCTCCAAGGTTTGCTCCTTGCTGGGCTTTGGCAAATCATGCACAGCCTCGTTTCCTTCAAGTCGAATTTTGTGCGCCCAGATCTTCAGATCCTTAGTGATCATCCCTTCGCTTGCAAGTTTATCTATCCGTTTTCCGAGATTGTGTGTATCAATTTCTGGCGCAAATTGTTTTGTGCCCACATCAATCGCTCGGCGGAACATCATTACCGCAGAACTGTATCGACCATCTTTCGCATTTTCGACTCCTTCGACAAACGCATCCGCCGCAGCATCCGGAACGAATTCTGGACTTACAGATTTCATGCGAGCTGGATACGTTTGGAAACTTGCTGTCACGGCGTGGGTCGCGAGGTCTCCGTGAATTTGAGTCTGATCCAAAATGGAACTCAAAGTGGCGCGGTAAGCAATTGGAAATTGGCAGGCGGGGCATCTCCCCATACCAATATGAATGTATTGCGAATCGGGAATTTTCGAATCGTGCAGTACAGGAAACGACGCGCGTCTTACTCCGCAATGCGGGCAATCTTGAAGGATAACGGCCATGGCAAATAAGCTGGTAGTTATTGATATGAAATTAGATCGTCTGCTTCAAGAGTCTCCGGAGCTGGCGATCCGCCTTATTACTCAAGAATATCAGATCGCATATGACAAGACCGTATTTATCACTGCACTGGCAGCAAAGCTAGTTGTGCTGAAAAACTCAGGGGGTTCACATGACTAGCAACCATCAAAAGGGCGGGGCGCTGGCCAAGCTGGCGGCGATCTTCTGCGAACAGTCACTGTTCCGGGCATTCCTGAATGAAAAACTGCCAGATCCACATCTGCACATCGGTACCGCCGAGGAGGCAACCGAGCATTTGAAAATGGTCTGCAATGTGAAGTCACGCGAGCGGCGTTTTCATGACCTGGTACGCATTCCATACGTCCACTGGCAACTGCGCAAGGACAGCGAATAACATGCTTCGCCGATCTCCCATGAAACCCGGCACCAAGCCGTTGAAGCGCACCGGGTTTGTCAATTCTTCTTCCCGCGCTGATTTGAGCAAAGGCGCGCTTGAGAAGCCGCGTAAGCCGCTAAAGTCACGCCGGCCGCCTCAGACCAAGATCCGCGCTGCCGCGCGTGGTCAGGAATGCACACTGCTGTTTCCCCGGGTTTGCAATGGCCGGACAGATACGACGGTGCTGTGCCACAGCAACCAACTCCAAGACGGTAAGGGGATGGGCCTGAAGGCTCCAGACACTCGCGGAGCCTTCGGATGCTGCGCCTGCCATGACGTGCTGGATGGCCGCGCGCCGCGTCCGGACGGCTTCACATACGAACAGATGATTTCCCAATTCGACCAGGCCGTCGCGGCAACGCATGCCGTTCTGCGCCGCATGGGTTTGTTGAAGGATGACAAATGAGTATCGCGTTGATGACTCAGGCATGGAAAATGGATATGCAGACTGGGCGCAAGTTCGTTCTGGTGGCGATGTGCGATGCAGCGAACGACGAGGGCAAGTGCTGGCCGTCAATCGAAACCATCATGCAGAAATGCAGTATGGGTGAACGGACCGTGCAACAGCACATCGCAGCGATGGAGGAAGAGGGCATTCTCACCCGCGACATGCGCAAGGGCCGCAGCACGATGTACAACATTGACCCCCGCAAATTATGCACCCCCGCAGAATCCGCGCCCCCGCAGAATCTGCACCCCACC
>NZ_LFLS01000063.1 GCF_001189915.1 Herbaspirillum autotrophicum | reverse complement strand
GCGTTCCTGATGGGCAATGCCGAAACCGTGATCATCGTGCCGGGCTACGGTCTGGCCGTGGCGCGTGCGCAGCATGCGTTGAAGGAACTGACCGAGAAGCTGACCCACAAGGGCGTGACCGTGAAGTATGCGATCCATCCGGTGGCAGGGCGCATGCCGGGTCACATGAACGTGTTGCTGGCCGAAGCCGAAGTGCCGTATGACCAGGTGTTCGAGATGGAAGACATCAACAGCGAATTCGGTCAGGCCGATGTAGTGCTGGTGCTGGGCGCCAACGACGTGGTCAATCCGGCGGCCAAGGATCCGAAGTCGCCGATTGCCGGCATGCCGATTCTGGAAGCCTACAAGGCCAAGACCGTGATCGTGAACAAGCGTTCGATGGCTGCCGGTTATGCCGGTCTGGACAACGAACTGTTCTACATGGACAAGACCGTGATGGTGTTCGGTGATGCCAAGAAGGTCATCGAAGACATGGTCAAGGCCGTCGAATAAGCAACGCTGCATCTCCTTTGCCGGAAATGCAAAAGCCGCCTGATCAGACCGGTCAGGCGGCTTTTTTCATGGCGCTGCAAAGGAATGCTTCAGCCGCCACCGGAACTGGAGCCCGAGGTCAGCAACACTACCAGTGCGCCGGAGCCGCCATCGGCGGGGCGGGCCTGACAAAAGGCGATGATTTCATCTTTCTGTGCCAGCCAGTTGCGTACTTTTTGCTTGAGCACCGGTTCCTTGTTGACTGAACCAAGCCCCTTGCCATGAATGATGCGCACGCAACGCTGACCGCGGCGGCGCGCCATGCGCAGAAATTCGCTCAAGGCTTCGCGCGCTTCGTCGCGGCGCATGCCGTGCAAATCGAGCTGATCCTGGATCGCCCAATAACCGCGCCGCAGTTTGCTCAAGACATCAACACCGACGCCGGGCCGGGCGAAGCTGAGGTTTTCATCGCTGGCCATCAGGGTGTCGAAGGTGAATTCATCCGACAGGGATTCTTGCAATGCCGCCTGTTCATCGGCCAGATGCTGGCGGGCGATGGGCAACGGTGGCGGTGGCAGCAGGGTGATTTTTTCCGGTACTCGCAGCGGCGCGACCTGACCGACGCTGAGCCGAAACAGATCGGCCTCTTCGCGCGCCCGCTGTTCTTGCCGCAAGCGTTCGGCATCCGCTGCCTGACGTGCTTCTTCCTGCGCTTTCAAATCCTTGCGCAGCGACTTGAGTGCTGAAAAATCTTTGATGGAAGCCATGGCGGACGATCTGCTGGTTGACGCCGGCAGCAACGGCGTGCCGCTGCTGCCGGATGGATGGTCTTATTCCAGACCTTCCAGATAACGCTGGGCATCGAGTGCCGCCATGCATCCGGTGCCGGCGCTGGTGATGGCCTGGCGATAGATGTGGTCCTGCACGTCGCCGGCGGCAAACACGCCCGGCACGCTGGTGGCGGTGGCATTGCCTTCCAGACCGGTCTTGGTCTTGATGTAGCCGTTATGCATGTCGAGCTGATCTTCGAAGATGCCGGTATTGGGCTTGTGGCCGATGGCGATGAACAGGCCGTGCACGCTGATGTCGGTGGTGCTGTCGTTTTGCGTCGACTTGATGCGGATGCCGGTGACGCCGCTGTCGTCGCCGATCACTTCATCGAGCGTGTGGTGCCATTTGATCTCGATCTTGCCTTCCGTCACTTTATGCAACAGACGGTCGATCAGGATCGGTTCGGCGCGGAACTTGTCGCGGCGATGGATGATGGTGACCTTGCTGGCGATATTGGACAGGTACAGCGCTTCTTCCACGGCGGTATTGCCGCCGCCGATGACGGCCACGTCCTTGCCGCGGTAAAAGAAGCCGTCACAGGTGGCGCAGGCCGACACGCCTTTGCCCATGAACGCCTGTTCGGACGGCATGCCGAGGTACTGGGCCGAAGCGCCGGTGGCGATGATCAGGGCGTCGCAGGTGTATTCGCCGGCGTCGCCGATCAGGCGCAATGGCTTTTCGGATAGTTTGGTGGTGTGGATATGGTCGAAAATGATTTCCGTATTGAAACGTTCTGCATGCTGCAACAGGCGCTGCATCAGTTCCGGGCCTTGCACGCCCATCGGGTCGCCGGGCCAGTTCTCGACGTCGGTAGTGGTCATCAACTGGCCACCTTGCTCGACCCCGGTGATCAACACCGGATTGAGGTTGGCGCGCGCGGCGTAGACGGCGGCGCTGTAACCGGCGGGGCCGGAACCGAGAATCAAAACCTTGGCGTGTTTAGGCGTGGTCATAAAATACTCATCATTGTCAAAAAGGGGTAGCAGTCAGCATGTGACGCCGATTTGCCGGAATTCAATGCGTTTGCCGTTACGCCGGCAGTACCGGCGCATGGTTTTATTGCGCTGCAAAACGGTTAAGATTATAGACGAAGCCGCCGCGCTGCCGATGGAATTACACTATGCCTGTCATAGCTTCCTTGTCCGCGCCGCAATCACCGTTACAATGATGTTCTGCATTCGCACCACACGAGAGTTATGAGTAAAACAAGTCAAGGCTACACCCGCTCTACCAAAGCACCCGCGCCGCCGCTGCCCGGCAGGCTGGCACGCCTGTTATATGAGGCGCGCTGGATTGCACTGGGGACGCTGCTGGTTTATCTGGCAATCATCTTGCTGACCTACTCGCCGCACGACCCCGGCTGGTCGGTGGCCAACGCCGTGCCGCGCCTGCATAACTGGGGCGGTCGCATCGGCGCCTGGCTGGCTGATCTGTTGCTCTATATCTTCGGCATGTCGGCGTGGTGGCTGTGCGTATTGCTGGCGCGCTCGATCTGGCTCAGCTACCGGCGCATGTCGAATCGTTTTCTTGTCGAAAAGCAAACGGAGCCTGAGCATCATCAGGAAGGGTTGATCCGGGGCATCGGCTTTGTCTTCCTGATGGCCGGCAGCCTGGGTATCGAATACATGCGCATGTACAGCCTCAAGGCACCGTTGCCGCGCGCGCCGGGCGGCGTGCTGGGCGAGATGATCGGTCATGCGGCCCAGACTTCGCTCGGCTTCACCGGCGCCACGTTGCTGCTGTTGCTGCTGTTCGGACTTGGTTTCAGCCTGTTTTTCCATGTTTCCTGGCTGGCAACGGTGGAACGCATCGGCGCGGCAGTGGAAGACAGTATTTTCTGGGTACGCAATTTCTATTCGGCACGCGAAGATCGCAAGGTTGGTCACGTCGCCGCCGTCAAACGCGAAGAAGTGGTGGTGCAGGAACGCGCCAAGATCGTCGAAGCGCCGCCGATCCGCATCGAGCCGCAAGTGGTGGCAGTGCAAAAATCGGAGCGGGTCGAGAAAGAACGGCAATCCAGCCTGTTCGAAGATGGCGATGGCAGCTTGCCGCCGCTGTCGCTGCTGGACGAAGCGCCGCCACAGCAACAGACGGTTTCGGTCGAGACGCTGGAATTCACCAGCCGCCTGATTGAAAAGAAACTGTCGGATTTCGGCGTCGAAGTCAAAGTGGTGGCGGCCTATCCGGGGCCGGTGATTACCCGTTACGAAATCGAACCGGCAACCGGCGTCAAGGGCAGCCAGATTGTCGGGCTGGCACGCGATCTGGCACGTTCGCTGTCGCTGACCTCGATTCGCGTGGTGGAAGTGATTCAGGGCAAGAATTACATGGGCCTGGAATTGCCGAATCCGAAACGCCAGATCGTGCGGCTGACGGAAATCCTCGGTTCCAAGGTCTATAACGACAGCGCTTCCAGTTTGACGATTGCGCTCGGCAAGGATATCGCCGGTAACCCGGTGGTGGCCGATCTGGCCAAGATGCCTCACTTGCTGGTGGCCGGTACCACCGGTTCCGGTAAATCGGTGGGCATCAACGCCACGATCTTGTCACTGCTGTATAAATCCACTGCCAAGCAGGTACGTCTGATCCTGATCGATCCGAAGATGCTGGAATTGTCGATTTACGAAGGCATCCCGCATTTGCTGGCGCCGGTCGTGACCGACATGCGTCAGGCCGGTCACGCGCTGAACTGGGCCGTGGCGGAAATGGAACGGCGTTACAAGCGCATGTCGAAACTCGGTGTGCGCAATCTGGCCGGTTACAACCAGAAAATTGCCGACGCCGACAAGCGCGGCGAGAAAATCCCGAATCCGTTCAGCCTGACGCCGGATGCCCCGGAACCGCTGGAGCAACTGGAAACCATCGTCATCATCATCGACGAATTGGCTGATCTGATGATGGTGGTCGGCAAGAAGGTGGAAGAACTGATCGCGCGGATTGCGCAAAAGGCGCGGGCCGCCGGAATTCACCTGATTCTGGCAACGCAGCGACCATCGGTCGATGTGATTACCGGTCTGATCAAGGCCAACGTGCCGACCCGGATTGCCTTCCAGGTCAGCAGCAAGATCGACTCCCGCACGATTCTGGATCAGATGGGCGCGGAAGCATTGCTCGGCATGGGCGACATGCTGTACATGCCGCCCGGCACCGGTTTGCCGATCCGGGTCCACGGCGCTTTTGTTTCCGATGAAGAAGTCCATCGCGTGGTGGATCACCTCAAGGAGCAGGGGGAACCGAATTACATCGAGGGCATCCTAGAGGGAGGCGTGCTGGAAGACGCTGATGGCGCTGGCGGTGCCGCTGCCGGTGGCACCGAAGGCGACGAGCTGTACGATCAGGCCGTGGCGATCGTGCTCAAGAATCGCCGCGCGTCCATTTCTCTGGTGCAACGGCATTTGCGTATCGGCTACAACCGTGCCGCACGTTTGCTGGAGCAGATGGAGCAAAGTGGTCTGGTCTCCACCATGCAGTCGAACGGCAACCGGGAAATCCTGGTGCCGGCAGGAAACAACGCGGAATAACACATGATATTGCTGAAACAAGAAAATACCCGAAACAATACGCGCCGTGCCTTGTGCGGCGCGGTGCTGGCGCTGGTCGTCAGCAGCGTGCCGGTGCTGGCAGCAGCCGGTGCACTCGATCAGTTCAAACAATTCGTGTCATCGACGCAATCGGCCAAAGGCGAGTTCGACCAGCGGCTGGTGAAAACCGAGAGCGGCACCGTCAAGGTATCGAGCACATCGAGCGGCACCTTTATCTTTGCCCGTCCCGGCAAATTCATCTGGACCTATCAAAAGCCCTACGAGCAAGTGTTGCAGGCGGACGGCGACAAGCTGTTCATCTATGACAAGGACCTGAATCAGGTCACCACCAAGAAACTCGGCAATGCCCTCGGTTCATCGCCGGCCGCCATCCTGTTCGGCAGCAACGATCTGGAAAAGAATTTCACGCTGAAGGAAGGCGCCAGCAAGGATGGCATGGAATGGCTGGAAGCAACGCCGAAAAGCAAGGATACGACCTTCGACAAGATCGGCATCGGTCTGAAGAACGGTGTGCCGCAAGCGATGGAGTTGCGCGACTCATTCGGTCAGGTATCGGTGTTGACGTTCAAGAACTTTGAAAAGAATCCGCCGCTGAAAGCCACCAGTTTTGTCTTCGTGGTGCCGAAGGGCGCGGACGTTTTCAATAACTGATCACGCCCACTGAGGGCGCCGGAACAATCCGGCTCAGTCCGGATTTTTCAGCATCGCCAGCTTGTCTTGCACATCGCGCCATTGGGCGTGATCCGGCAACGGTTCTTGTGCCTGCGTGATCGGTTTCCAGCCCGGATGTTTGGCCAGTTGTGCATTGAGGTCGGTGAAGTGGCGCTGGTTTTCAGGCAAATCGATATCGTGATAAATCGCACCGACCGGGCATTCCGGTACGCACATCGAGCAATCGATGCAACCGTCCGGATCAATCACCAGAAAATTCGGGCCTTCGACGAAGCAGTCCATCGGACAGACGCTGACGCAGTCAGTATATTTGCAGGCTATGCAGGAATCGGTAACGACAAAGGCCATGGCAGTCAGCGCGCAAGCGCAGGGAAATTGCGGGAAGAGAATCAATAACGCCGGGCGGATTCTATCATCGCCAGCCCTTCGCCGCGACTGCCGTCGCCTCAACAGTCTGTTGCGCCAGCGCGTACAATGCTGGCGAACTATCGTCGTTTTGTCATCGCTTTGCCATCGTCTTGACCTTCTTTTTTGCTTGCCAATGAATCCTGCATCCTTAGTTTGCCGTTCCACCTTGCGCCTTGCGGCTGTTGCGGGAGTGGCGCATGGCTGATCTGTTCAAGCTGGAACCCACCGCACCGCTGGCCGAGGCCTTGCGTCCGGCCACGCTCGACGAGGTCATCGGCCAGAGCCATTTGCTCGGCGCCGGCAAACCATTGCGGCTGGCATTCGAATCCGGCAAACCGCACTCGATGATTCTGTGGGGCCCGCCGGGCGTCGGCAAGACCACGCTGGCGCGGCTCACCGCGAACGCCTTCAAGTGTGAGTTCATTGCACTGTCGGCAGTCTTTTCCGGCGTCAAGGATATCCGCGCGGCGATGGAGCAGGCCGAGCAGAATCTGTCGATGGGCAAGCACACCATCCTGTTCGTGGATGAAATTCACCGCTTCAACAAGTCCCAGCAAGATGCCTTGCTGCCGTATGCCGAATCGGGGCTGGTGACATTTATCGGCGCTACCACCGAAAACCCGTCGTTCGAGGTCAATTCGGCCTTGTTGTCGCGGGCGCAAGTGTATGTGCTGCAATCGCTGACCGATGACGAACTCAAGCAACTGGTGGCACGCGCCCAGGCTGAAGCGCTGGCGCATTTGCAGATTGACGAAGCAGCAATCGATACGCTGGTCGGCTATGCCGACGGCGATGCCCGTCGCTTGCTGAATCTGCTGGAACAGACCAGCACCGCCGCCCGCGCTGCCGGCACCGAACACATCACGCCGGAGTTCATCCAAAACGCGCTGACGCTGAATGCGCGGCGCTTCGACAAGGGCGGCGACAATTTCTACGATCAGATCTCGGCCCTGCACAAGTCGGTGCGCGGTTCCCATCCGGATGCCGCGCTGTACTGGCTGACCCGCATGCTGGATGGCGGCGCCGACCCGCGCTATCTGTCGCGCCGCATTGTGCGCATGGCGTGGGAAGACATCGGACTGGCCGATCCGCGGGCGATGCAGATTGCCAACGATGCCGCATTGACTTTTGAGCGGCTGGGAAGCCCCGAGGGCGAACTGGCGCTGGGTCAGGCCGTGATTTATCTGGCAGTGGCAGCAAAAAGCAATGCCGGCTACAACGCCTACAACCAGGCCCGGGCCTTCGTGAAGCAGGACAAGAGCCGGGAAGTGCCGGTGCACCTGCGCAACGCGCCTACCAAGCTGATGAAGGAACTGGGTTACGGTCATGAATACCGCTATGCCCATGACGAGCCGAACGCCTATGCTGCCGGGGAAACCTATCTGCCTGACGGCATTGGCGATCCGGGCTGGTATCAGCCGGTGCCGCGCGGTCTGGAAATCAAGATCGGTGAAAAGCTGGCAGTGCTGAAGAAGTGGGATGAGGAAGCCGGCAAGAAATAGCGCAAGAAATAGCGCAAGAAATAGAGCAAAAAGGAAATCACGGATGACAACAAACGCAGAAAAGCCCGAGTTTTGGGAATCCAGTTTTGTCGACAAGCAGGAAATGTGGGGCTTCGCACCCTCGAATTCCGCCGTGTTGACCAAGGATTTCTTTGTGGAAAAATCGGTGAAGAACATCCTGATTCCGGGCATCGGCTACGGTCGCAACGCGCAACTCTTCCGGGACAGCGGCATGGCCGTGACCGGGATTGAAATCTCCGCGACCGCGATTGAGATGGCGCGCAAGCATTACGGCGCCGGCATGACCATTCATCATGGCTCGGTCACCGAGATGCCATTTGATGACGGCCGTTACGACGGCATCTTCTGCTATGCCCTGATTCACCTGCTGGGCACCAGCGAACGGCAGAAGCTGATCCGCGACTGCTATCACCAGTTATCGGCAGGCGGCTATATGGTGTTCACCGCGATTTCGAAAGAGGCGCACACCTACGGCCAAGGCAAATTGCTCAGCAAGGATCGCTACGAAATATTCGATGGCGTGCAAATGTTCTTTTATGACCGCGAGTCCATTCATGCCGAGTTTGATCAGGCCGGATTGTCTGCGATTCAGGAAATCAACGAGAATTTCCCTTTCTTCCTGATCAAGTGCCGGAAATAAGGGCAGAAAAGCGAAGTAAGCCGCTGATGAAAGCACCTTCGGGTGCTTTTTTGTTGTGGGTCATTGTCCACAGCGGTGCCGGCAGCCAGGCAAAGCACGGTTGCGGGCGACGCGGGAGATTGCGGCTTGCCTCAGAAAGCCTGCGCGGGACACCGCGAAATGGCGGCCGGCTTGGTACAATCGTGGCTTATTTTCTCTTTCGGCCTTTTCCATGATCGACATTCAACTTCTTCGTAAAGACATCGACAACGTCGCGGCCCGTCTGGCGGCCCGCAAATTCCAGCTCGACGTGCCTGCCTTCAACGCGATGGAAGCAGAGCGCAAGCAAATCCAGACCCGTACCGAAGAGCTGCAGGGCAAGCGCAATTCGCTGTCGAAACAGATCGGCATGCTCAAGGGCAAGGGCGAAGATGCGTCAACGGTGATGGCGGAAGTCAATGGCATCGGCGATGAACTGAAGGCGTCGGCGACGCGGCTGGAAGAAGTGCAGGCGCAATTGAACGACTTTTTGCTGACCGTGCCGAATCTGCCGCACGAATCGGTACCGACCGGCACCGATGAAAGCGGCAATGTCGAATTGCGCAAGGTCGGCACGCCGCGCAGCTTTGACTTCGAGGTCAAGGACCATGTGGATGTCGGCGCTGCACTCGGCCTCGATTTCGATGTCGCCGCCAAGCTCACCGGTTCACGTTTTGCCGTCATGAAGGGCGGCATTGCCCGTCTGCATCGCGCACTGGCGCAATTCATGCTGGATACCCATACGCTGGAACACGGCTATACCGAATGCTATACGCCGTATATCGTCAATGCCGATTCGCTGCGCGGCACCGGCCAGTTACCCAAGTTCGAAGCCGATCTGTTTGCGGCCAGGAAGGGCGGCCAGGAAGGCGACAGCAACGACGCGCTGTATCTGATCCCGACGGCGGAAGTGCCGCTGACCAATCTGGTGCGCGATGAAATCGTCGCCGGCGACAGCCTGCCATTGAAGATGACGGCGCATTCGCCCTGTTTCCGTTCGGAAGCCGGCAGCTATGGCCGCGACACGCGCGGCATGATTCGTCAGCATCAGTTCGATAAAGTGGAAATGGTGCAGATCGTGCATCCGGAAAAGTCGTATGAAGCACTCGATGACATGCTGGGTCACGCTGAAAACATTCTGAAGAAACTGGGTCTGCCGTATCGCGTGGTCACGCTGTGTACCGGTGATATGGGCTTTGGCGCTGCCAAGACTTACGACATCGAAGTCTGGTTGCCGGCGCAGAATACCTATCGCGAAATTTCCTCGGTATCGAATTGCGAAGCCTTCCAGGCGCGCCGCATGCAGGCGCGTTTCCGCAATCCGCAAGGCAAGCCGGAACTGGTGCATACGCTCAATGGTTCAGGCTTGGCAGTGGGCCGCACGCTGGTGGCGGTGCTGGAAAATTATCAGCAAGCCGATGGCAGCGTCGAGATACCGGAAGCCTTGCGCCCCTTCATGGGCGGCGTGGCGCGACTGGCGCCTGCAGCCTGACGGATCGCTGCATGCAGAACGGCCGCTGTGTGGATTGCACAGCGGCCGTTTTTCATTGTGGGTGGATCGTGTTGGTGCAATCGATTACATCGCCCACGAGAAAGTGGCCGGGATGCGGCGCTCGATAAACAGGCTGTTGCCGGGGGTTTTCTTGGCCTGGGTCTTGGCCTTGGTGGCAGCAGAAGCAATCTGGTGCGGCGAGGTGTATTGCGCCGGTTCGATCTTGACTGCACCGAGCGACAGGCTGACCAGCGGGTGCAATACCTTGTTGCCCTGGCGATCTTCGCTGTAATAGCCGCCGCGTTCCTTGTCTTCGATGTAGTAGAACGCTTGCGACGTGCTGCTGAAGGTTTCCAGCATGGCGTGGCAGCGCCGTTCCCAATCTTCGCTCTGGAACATGATCAGAAAATCGTCACCACCGATATGGCCGATGAAATCATGTTCGGGATCGCAATGCTCGCTCAGCGCGCGTCCGGTCAACTGGATCATGTCATCGCCCTTGCGGTAGCCATAGACGTCATTGAATGGCTTGAAGTGATCAAGGTCGCAATAGCAGATGCAAAACTCGACGCCGCTCTGCAGCAGATATTCGATATGTTCATTGATCGGGACATTGCCCGGCAACTGCGTCAGCGGATTGGCATAGCGCGCCGCATCGATCTGCATCTGGGTAATTTCACGCAACAGATCATGACCGGTGCCCATGCCGATATATTGTTCCTGATCGGTGATGATGAAGCCGTTCGACAAATGGTGTGATTCAGCTTCCACCAGAATATGGCTGAGGTCTTGCAGGCTGGTGTGCTGATCGGTCAGCAGCGGATTGGGATCCATGAAAAACGTGCACGACTTTTTGCCATACAGTTCGCGTCCATACAGGCGGGCAAAGCGCTCCACCATGCTGTAGCGGTTGATCAGTCCGACCGGAATGCCGTTGCTGACCACCGGCAGTGCCTGCAACAGCGGATCGTTGACGAACAGTTGATACACTTCGTCGTTGGAGACGGTGGGCGAGACATACTGGGTTTCACGCAGCAGTTTGAACACGGTGGCGCTCTTCTTGCCCGGCGCCTGCTTGGGCGACGCCAGCGGTACCTTGTCGCGGCGCAGGATCTTGCTGATGTCATCTGCGACCTGGGTCTTGGGCGCCGCCATCGGTCGCGCAATATGATAGCCCTGACCGCAGGCGATGCCGAGATCGCGAATGGTCAGCAATTCGGCCTGGGTTTCTATGCCTTCGGCGATGACGATGGAGCCCGATTTTTCAGCGATTTCCTGAATCGAGCGCACGAACTGCAACTTCATCGGATCATTATTGATGCCCTGAATGAAGTGCATGTCGACCTTGACATACTCCGGCTGCAATTCGGACCACAGCCGCAGGCTGGAAAAACCTTCGCCCAGATCATCGATGGCGATCTGAAACCCCATCTCGCGATAATGCATGGCGGCGTTGCGCAGCAGTTCGTAATCGTAAGTCGGCTCGTTTTCGGTCAGTTCGATGATGATGCGTTGCGGATTGATGCCGAGCTGCTCCAGATAGCGCAGGGTTTCACCCTGAATCGCTTCCGGCTGCACCAGGGCACCGGGACTGACGTTGAGGAACAGATTGCCCGGCAAGCCCGATTTGGCGAACTGCGCCATGACAATATGGCGGCACAAATGCTCGACCTGTACCGTCAGTTGATGGGCGCGCGCCACCTTGAACAGATTGAGCGGCGAATGCAACGGACTGTTGGACGGCCCCCGGATCAAACCTTCATAACCAAGAATTTCGCCACTGCGCATGCGGATGATGGGCTGGAACAGCGCAGTCAGGCTGCGCTGGGCGATGATTTCATGTAAATGCGACAACAAATGTGAGTCGCCCTGGTCAGCGGGCGGCTGCGGACAGGCCGGCAGCGGCGGGGCAGCCGCAAAGGCGGCGGGTTTGCTTTCCACGGTGTGGGTACCGAATGGAGCCATTTTTTGGGCGAACCTTAGAGTTTTAGTGGCGTATAGACGTTGGGCAACATCTGATCGTAGTGATGATTTATGACAGGATGATGATAAGAACGTGCGGCCTGCAAAAAAAAAGCATGTCCGAATGCAAAAGGGGTATTCCTTAACCAGAATCTTTCTGATATAGTCTCGTGCTTTGCTGCATTGGCAAATTAGTCGACTAGCACAACCGGAGAGGTGGCAGAGTGGTCGAATGTACCTGACTCGAAATCAGGCGTACGTTAAATCGTACCGTGGGTTCGAATCCCACCCTCTCCGCCAGTATTGATAAAAGAGCCCGCGCAAGCGGGCTTTTTTATTGCCCGTGACTCATCCTGAAATAAGTCGGCACGTTTCCGACGGAGGGCGAGGCGTCAAATGAAGCAAAAGATATGCTGCGGTCAACCGGCTTGCAGCCACAATTTCAAATTGAACGCTGTCGAGCAGCTAAAAAAGGCGAGATGACGTACAGGCGGACAAAAGCGGTCCGGACTACAGGGACGCTTGGCGCCAAGGTCTTCCATTCTTTTCATTTCACTTTGAATCATCGTCTGAAACTAAAAATAGAAGGAAATAATGCGATATTTGGCGTCGTTTTTTACATTGGTACTCACATTAAATAGCACCATGACGATGGCTGATCCTGTCATTGAAAAGCCAATGTTCAATTTGGTCAGTGGTATTCCGGAAAACCAAAATGTAGTAGGTGGGTATGTGAGTTTTGGCGTATTTCGGGATGGTTTGCCAGCTATCCAATTAGTGGGTGTCGGGGTTGCGCAATTCTTCGAGCGAGAAGTTCAGCCTGAATCATTTGGTTTAAAAGAATACACCCGATGGGAAATTCATTGCTCAACCGGGGCTCGTAGAATTACGGGAAATAACGATGCCAACAACATCAGAAATATGGCGCGTTGGGAAAATCAGAAAGTGTACCCAATCACCCAAGGGAATAAACGTAATAAATCTGTTTATCGCGCCATTTGTAAAGCGGTCGACCTCCCGGTGAGCTGGAAATAACTCACGGAAATTTTCTGTTATTTGGTGTCTGGCCACTTTTGTCTGCAATACCAAAATATTTTCTGCTGCCAAAAAAATGAAAAAATATATAGCTTTGCTGTTTTGTTTTGTCGCGCATCCGGTTTTTGCCCAAACCAGTTTCCTGGGTATTCCCATGGATTTGCCATTTCCCGGGCAAATGACGGAATGTCCCAAAGTTCAAGGTATCGATATGGTCGACCATGGTCGGGCCAGGGATGTCGGGATCTGCTACTTCATGGAGAGTCCGACGAAATTCACCATTTGGAACAGTCCGGATCTCGGAATCGGTCACACTCTGCAATTGGATACCTTTGACGACAAGCCGGCCCGGTTCAGGATGCAGTTTAATAAATCAGAATACTCGCAAGCTGTTGAGATCTTCACGAAACGTTACGGCAAACCCAAGAGATTCTTTGTTGAGCCGGTTTCTACAAAATCAGGAAACAAATTTGAATCTCGCACTAACATCTGGGAAGGTCCGGTTTTTGTAATCAGACTGGTTGAAGTTGGCGCAGATGTGAGGTGGAGCGAGGGCAGTATCATTAACGTGCCTCTTGCCAAAGAGCATCAAAAGAAGAGCAGGGAATCTGCTCAGCGTGCGGCAGACAAGTTGTGAAAATTGGACCTGCAATCAG
>NZ_LFLS01000062.1 GCF_001189915.1 Herbaspirillum autotrophicum | reverse complement strand
AGTACCGCCACCGCCAGCGAGGCAGTACAACCATTGATCAAGGCCGACGCATCCTTGGCCTTGAGATCGAATTTCACTTCACCGACACCGGCCTTGAGGATCGCTTGCGGCGCCGACATGCGCTGGCCCTGATACATCACTTCGGCTTCGTCGAAACCGGCAATGGCGGCGGCCAGATAGGCCAGTGGCGCCAGATCGCCGGAAGCACCGACCGACCCCTTTTGCGGCATGATCGGATGAATCCCGGCATTCAGGAACGCCAGCAAACGGTCCACCACTTCCACCCGCGGCGCCGAGTAATTGCTGGCGAAGGCATTGGCGCGCAACAGCATGGTGGCGCGGCTGACTTCTTCCGAAAACGGTTCCCCGATACCGGCGCTGTGGGCCTTGATCATCTGGGTCTGGAACAGTTCGATATGTTCGACCGTGATGCGGGTGTCCTTGAGCAAACCGACACCGGTGTTGAAGCTGTACATCATCGGCGCTTCGTCGTGCATCCAGGTCGATTCGATATAGTCGCGGCTTTGCTTCAGAGCGGCGCGCGACGAGGCGGCCAGTTCTACCTTGTGATGCGGCGCGCGTGCCACGCTCAATACCTGTTGTGCATTCAGATTGAAGCCGTCGATAGTGATGATGGACATATGTTTCCTTTTCAATGAAGTCCTGCTGGAATAAGTAAGGTCGTGACTGCCACGGTCAAATTGCTGCCAGGGCCGGCGTCACGACTGGTGAGCTAAAACGCTGTACCTGATCAGTCTGATCAAGCCCCGAAATGTTCGACGAAGCGACTGAACACGCGCGCGGCATGCGCAGCATCCTGCGCCGTCATGGTTTCATCAGGGTGATGGCTGATGCCGCCATTGCCGCAACGCACGAACAGCATCGCCACATCGGCCAAGGCCGCCATCGCCATGGCATCGTGGCCGGCGCCGGAAGGCAGATGCCGCACCGGCAAACCGCAAGCGCCGATAGCCGCCGCCAGTTGCTCTTGCAGCCACGGCGCACATGGCACGCTGGACGCTTCATGCGTCTGTTGCAATTGCAAACCGATGCGACGCCGTTCCGTGATGCGCTCGATTGCCGCCACCACATCGGCCACGGCGGCCAACCGCATGGCATCTTGCCCGGCGCGGATATCAATTGAAAAACGGGCACTGCCCGGCACCACATTGGCGGCGCCATTCGGCACTTCCAGCATGCCGACGGTACCGACCAGCCCTGGCTGGCCGCTGCAACGCTGCTCTATATACAAGCCGATTTCAGCGGCGGCCATCGCCGCATCGCGCCGCATATGCATGGGCACCGTACCGGCATGGCCGGCCAGTCCGCTCAGCTCGACCGTGAAGCGGGTAGCGCCGGAAATCGCCGTGACCACGCCGACCGCAAAATCTTCATTGAGCAATAACGGTCCTTGCTCGATATGCACCTCGACAAACGCCCGCACGGTATGCGGCAACCAGGCGGCCTGATCCAGCAGCGCCGCATCAAAACCGACCTGCGCCATCGCTTCGCGCATGCTGATGCCGTCGGCGTCGCGGTTGTCCAACACCTTGCGATCAAAGCTGCCGGCGATGGCGCGGCTGCCGAGCAAGGTAGCCTTGAACCGCACCCCTTCTTCTTCGGCAAAGCCGATCACTTCCAGCGCATGCGGAAAACGGCGACCGGCCCGATGCCATTGCGCGATGCAGGAAATCGGTAACAGAATGCCAAGCAAACCATCGTATTTGCCGCCGTTGCGCACTGTGTCGAAATGCGATCCGGTGACCAGTGCCGGCGCCTCCGGGGTCAATCCTTCATAGCGCCCGATCACATTGCCGGCGACATCGCGCCGCACCGCCATGCCGGCCGCCAGCATCCAGTCGATCAATTGCTGCGCTGCGGCCTGATGCTGCGGTGTCAGGTAGGTGCGGGTCATCATGCCCGGGACTTCGGTATGGGTTGCCAGAAGTTCTGCGCGGGCCATGATTTCCTCGCCGCAATACAAATATTTCTGCTGTTCATCGTGCATTGTGTCTCCTTGTCATCACTCCGGATTTGCCTCAATATTTTTATTGTATTCAATAATTGTATGCAATATAGTGGGCTTATTCCGGTTTGCCAAGAAAAGATTGAAGACAACGAATTGCAACAGGATCGGACCGGAATTTATTCACAACAAAATCTGGAGACAACCTTGAAACGCTTCTACAAATCCCTGTTCGGGCAAGTCGTCATCGCCCTGATTGCCGGCATCGTCATCGGCATGCTCTATCCGCAATTCGGCCAAAGTCTGAAACCGCTCGGCGACGGCTTTATCAAACTGATCAAGATGATCATCCCGATGATCGTGTTTTGTGTCGTGGTACAAGGCATTTGTGGCGCCAGCGACCTTAAGAAGGTTGGCAGCGTCGGCATCAAGGCCATCATCTATTTTGAAGTAGTCACCACCATTGCCCTGCTGCTCGGTCTGGTGCTGGCATTTGTGTTCCAGCCCGGGGCCGGCATGAATATCGATCCCAGCACACTGGACGCCAGCAGCCTCGGCAGCTATGTCGAAACCGCCAGCAAGGTCAAAGGGACCGGCTTCGCCGAGTTCTTCATGAAACTGATTCCCGCCACCGTGGTCAGTGCCTTCACGTCCGGCGACGTGCTGCAAGTGCTGCTGTTCTCGGTGATCTTCGGTTGTGCGCTGCTGCTGATCGGTGACAAGGCGGCGCCGGCGCTGGCCGTGATCACCTCGCTGTCGGAAGCCTTTTTCAAATGCATGTCGTTCATCATTCGTCTGGCACCGCTCGGCGTGTTCGGTGCGATTGCCTTCACCGTCGGCAAATACGGCATCGGCTCGCTCAAGCAGCTCGGCATGCTGGTAGTGTTGTTCTACGCTGCAGTGATCTTTTTCGTGCTGGTGGTATTGGGTGGCATTTTGCGCAGCTCCGGTCTCAGCATCTTCAAGCTGATCCGCTACCTGCGCGAAGAACTGATCGTGGTGCTGGCAACCGCCTCTTCCGACAGCGTGCTGCCGCAGATCATGAGAAAACTGGAATTCATGGGCATCAAGAAATCCACGGTCGGACTGGTAATCCCCACCGGTTACTCATTCAACCTGGATGCATTTTCGATTTACCTGACCATGGCGGCCGTGTTCATTGCCCAGGCTACCAATACCCATCTGGCGATGAGCGACCTGTTGCTGATTCTGGCAGTGGCACTGATCACCTCCAAAGGCGCCCATGGCGTACCCGGTTCGGCGATCGTGATTCTGGCGGCGACGCTGACGACCATTCCGGCAATTCCGGTGGTCGGGCTGGTGCTGGTGCTGTCGATTGACTGGTTTGTCGGCATTGCCCGCGCGCTCGGCAACCTGCTCGGCAACTGTGTGGCGACCGTGGTCATCGCATCATGGGAAAAGGATATCGACAAGGTACGCGCCCGAGCGGTACTCAATGGCGAGTTCGACTTTGCCGGCGGCAAGCAGCATGCAACGGCCAATCCAACCGGGACGGCCACGGCTGACTGAACGCAAAGTCCACGGCAGCGGCAGCAGATACGAGTACAATTCCGGCAACGTAATTGAGAAGATCTTCACTGCCCTGCATCCATGACTGCAACCAACCATCCTCCCGGCAGCTCGGAAGCGATCGCCTGCGACATCACCACGGCGATCGCCGAACAACGTCTGCCGCCCGGCACCAAACTGCGCGAAGAAGCGCTGGCCCGCATCTATGAAGTCAGCCGCACCAAAATCCGCGCTGCGCTGGTGATGCTGGCCAAGGACAAGCTGATCGACCTGGTGCCGGACAAAGGTGCCTTCGTCAGCAAGCCGACGGTGGACGAAACCCGCAATATCTTTTTCGTGCGCCGCATTATCGAAGCCGCCATGGTCAGGGAATTCGTGGCGCGCGCGACGCCGGAAGATTACCTGCGCATCGAGCAGCACCTGGCGCAGGAACGGCTGGCCATCGAAGAAAACAATTCACAAGTGCGCTCCACCCTGCTGAGCGACTTTCATATCTTGCTGGCCAATGTGGTCGGCAACGAAGTGCTGACAGACATTCTCAACAAGCTGGCCGGACGCAGTTCGCTGATCACCATGCTGTATCAGTCCACCCGCGACGCCATGTGTTCGAGTGAAGAACATGCCGCGTTCATTACTGCGGCCAAGGCCGGTGACGTCGAGCGCGCAGTGGAGTTGATGACACACCACTTGCAGCACGTCGAATCCGCTTTGCAATTCGACACCGTCAGCGACAGCAAAAGAGATCTGGTCAAGGGCTTGCTGGCTTAGCAGCCAATTCAGCCGGCGTCGTTGCGACTGCCCAGTTCGGTGCTGATGCTGTGCGCCGTGGCTTGCACCACCGGAATCAAGGCGGTCATGCGTTCACTGTTCATGTATTCCGCTGCACTCGACACACTCACCGCTGCCACGATGCGGGCGCTGGCATCACGAATCGGCACTGCCACGCAGCGAATCAGCGGCGCATCTTCTCCCAGATCGAACGCATAGCCGGAATGCGCATAGTTGCGCATCAGCGCCAGCCATTCTTCTTCGGCAGTACTACCGCTCTGCTGCGGATGGTCATGCGCGAACAAGGCACGCCATTCGGCTTCCGTCTTGTCCAGCAACAGCGCCTTGCCGACGCCGGTGGAACACACCGCCTTGCGGCCACCGATACGCGAACTGATTTCCACGGCGCGCTGCCCCGGCAATTTATCCAGATACGCCACCTCGCCATCATCGAACGCGGCCAGATGCACCGTATCCTGCGTTGCCATCGCCAGCTTTTCCAGATGCGCGCGCGCGGTGGCCGGCAGATTGCTTTGCTGATACGCCAGGAAACCGAGCTCGATCAACTTGCTGCCGAGACTATAGCCTTTGCGCGGCTCGAACTTCAGATAACGGATTTGCACCAGCGCCGACGCCAGCCGGTGCGCAGTACTGGAATTGATACCGGTCTTTTCGCTGATGGCCGGCAAGGTGGTCACGCCATTGGCGACGGCGTCAATGATTTCCAGCCCGCGAAACAAGGTTTGACTGGGAATGGTGCGGGTCGGTTTGGAGGACGGGCTTGGAGACATGATGGCTGGCCGCTGATGCAAATGAGAAAAACCGCATTCTGACAGAAATCCGGCGGCTGTCAGCAAGAATGCGAGCGGCCCCGTCGCCGCAGCCGCTCGCATCCGTTGCGCGACCAAACCGCAGTCGCTGGTTTTATACGATACCGGTGGTATAGAACAACACAATCGCAAACGCGCAGGCGATGGTCTTGATGATGGTGATGGCAAAGATATCTTTGTAAGACTGCCGGTGCGTCAGTCCGGTCACGGTCAGCAAGGTAATCACGGCCCCATTGTGCGGCAGGGTATCCATGCCGCCGCTGGCCATCGAGGCAATCCGGTGGAATACTTCCAGCGGAATGTTGGCGGCATGGGCGGCTTGAATGAAAGTATCCCCCATGGCACCCAGCGCAATGCTGAGTCCGCCAATGGCAGAGCCGGTCATGGCTGCCAGTGCGGTAATGGTGACCGCTTCATTGACCAGTGGATTGGGCACTGCCTGCAACGCCTTGGCGGCGATCACAAACCCTGGCAAGGCTGCCACTACTGCGCCGAAACCGAATTCCGAGGCGCTGTTCATGGCCGCCAGCATGGCGCCGCTGACCGCGTTCTTGCTGCCTTCGGCGAATTTCGGCAATACCGTGCGCCAACTGCTGGCAATCACCACCAGAATACCGACCAGCAATGCGCCTTCGACACCCCAGATCGGCGCCGACTTGATCACGTCCACCGGCAATGGTGCCGGCAAACCCGGCAAGGACAAACTGTATTGACCAACGTCATACCAGGCCGGAATCCATTTGCCGAATACATAGTTGAGCGAACACACCAGCACCAGCGGGAACAAGGCCACCAGCGGATGCGGCAACTTTTCACTTTGATCGATCGGCGCCGGCTCATTGATGTGATTGACGCCATAGCCTTCTTGCGCCCGCACTGCGGCGCGACGGCGCGACTCCAGATACAGCATGCCCAGCACGAAGATGAACAGACCGCCGATGGTGCCAAGCCACGGTGCGGCCCAGGTATCGGTCTTGAAGAAGGTAGTCGGAATGATGTTTTGCACTTGCGGGCTGCCCGGCAAGGAATCCATCGTAAAGGTAAACGCACCGAGCGCAATGGTGCCCGGGATCAGGCGCTTGGGGATATTTCCCTGGCGGAACATCTCGGCCGCAAACGGATACACCGCAAACACCACCACGTTGAGCGACACCCCGCCATACGTCAGCAAGGCACACACCAGCACGATCACCAGCATGGCGCGTTTCTGGCCGACCATGCGGATCACCGCAGCGCTGATCGATTTCGAGTTGCCGGACAGTTCGATCACTTTGCCGAAAATCGCACCGAGCAAAAATACCGGGAAATACAGTTTGATGAAGATCACCATCTTGTCGAGGAAGATGGCAGTGTAGGTTGGTGCTACGGCACCCGGGTCTGTCAGCAATACTGCGCCGAGTGCTGCCAGTGGTGCAAAGATGATGACGCTGAACCCGCGATAGGCCATCAGTACCAGAAACGCCAGCGCGAGGATGACGATCAGAATTTCCATGTGAATGCTCCATTATTCTTATGCTCCGATGCCGGCCGCGGCATTGCGTAAATGACGAACCGGAAACGAACAACAGACAGGCTGCGCGGTAACGCAGCCTGTCGATTTGATTTACTGCTTGCCAGCGATACGACCCCGGCTTAGCGCGCGCCGGCCAGATCCAGCGCGACGTCGACGATCATGTCTTCCTGACCGCCCACCATGCGCCGACGACCGAGTTCGACCAGAATATCGACGGTCTTGATGCCATATTTTTTGGATGCCGCTTCGGCATGCCGCAGGAAGCTGGAGTAGACACCGGCATAGCCGAGCGCCAGCGTTTCGCGGTCAACCCGCACCGGCCGGTCTTGCAACGGCCGCACGATATCGTCCGCCGCATCCATCAGGGCATAGACGTCGCAGCCGTGATTCCAGCCCAGACGATCCGCCAGCGCAATGAATACTTCCAGCGGCGCATTACCGGCACCGGCGCCCATGCCGGCCAGGCTGGCGTCCACCCGGTTGCAGCCCTCTTCCACCGCCACTACCGAATTGGCCACGCCGAGACTGAGGTTGTGATGCGCATGCATGCCCAATTCGGTTTCCGGCTTGAGCACATCGCGGAACGCGCGGAAGCGATCCCGCACGCCATCCATGGTCAGCGCACCGCCGGAGTCCACCACGTAGACGCAAGTGGCGCCGTAGCTTTCCATCAGCTTGGCTTGCTCGGCCAGTTTTTGCGGCGTGATCATGTGGCTCATCATCAGGAAGCCGACCGTGTCCATGCCGAGTTCGCGGGCATAGGCAATGTGCTGACGCGAAACGTCGGCTTCGGTGCAATGGGTCGCCACGCGCACCACGCGGGCGCCGGCATCATAAGCAGCGCGCAAGTCATGCAAGGTACCGATGCCGGGAATCAGCAAGGTGGTGATCTTGGCGCGCTTGGTGGTCTCGGCCGCCGCAGCGATCCATTCGACATCGCTGTGAGCGCCGAAGCCATAAGTGAAACTGCCGCCCGACAAACCGTCGCCGTGCGCCACTTCAATGGAGTCGACACCGGCCTCATCGAGTGCCTTGACAATCGTGCGCACGTTGTCGAGGCTGTATTGATGGCGAATGGCGTGGCTGCCGTCGCGCAGCGTCACATCGGAAATATAAAGTTTGTTCATCGAATTCTCCGTCCTATGCCGCGACCGCGGCCAATTGCGTTTGCGCCATGCGGTCGGCGCAAGCCAGCGCTGCCGAGGTCATGATGTCGAGATTGCCGGCATATGCTGGCAGGTAGTGGGCAGCGCCCTCCACTTCCAGGAACACCGAGACCTTGAGACCGGACTTCTTGCCAATGCCCGGGATGTTCAGTGCATTGGCTTCATCGAACAGATCGAATTGCACTTTTTGCTTGATGCGATAACCGGGCACATAGGAATTGACCTGCTCCACCATCTTCAGAATGCTGTCTTCAATGGCTTGCTGATCGGCCGGATCGGCCAGCGCAAACACGGTGTCGCGCATGATCAGCGGCGGGTCGGCCGGATTCAGCACGATGATCGCCTTGCCGCGCGTGGCGCCGCCGAGCACTTCAATCGCACGTGAGGTGGTTTCGGTGAATTCATCGATATTGGCACGCGTGCCCGGACCGGCCGACTTGCTGGAAATCGAGGCCACGATTTCGGCGTAGTGCACCTTGGTCACGCGCGAGATCGCTGCCACCACCGGAATCGTTGCCTGGCCACCGCAGGTCACCATGTTGATATTGCTGGCACCGAGTTGCTCATCGAGGTTGATGGCCGGGATCACATACGGGCCGATGGCAGCCGGGGTCAGGTCGATCACGCGCACGCCATGCTGTTGCAACAAGGCATTGTGATGTGCATGCGCGCCGGCCGAGGTGGCGTCGAAGGCGATGCGGATGTCGGCAAATTCCGGCATCTTCAGCAAGCCGTCGATACCTTCCGCCGTCACTGGCACATTCAAACGACGCGCTCGTTCCAGACCATCAGACGCCGGATCGATACCGACAAATGCACCCATTTCCAGATGTTTTGCATTCCGCAAAACCTTGATCATCAAATCGGTCCCGATATTGCCGGACCCGATGATCGCCACTTTCACTTTGTTGTTTGACACGACTGTCCATCTCCGCAGGAAGAAAGTTGATACCGCAAAAAAAGGAGCGCATGCGCTGCATCAGCTCTGCCACTGCGCATTACCAGGGCGGCAAAGCTACCGCGCCAGAAGCGCATCGGATGAAACGACCGGCGCCACTGGTGGCAATCGCATCGCAAGCGTCTCCACGTTTTTTTATTGTTGAAGCGGATGCTAAATCCTCGAATTAGAAATGTCAATATATGATATTCAATCTCAATATATGACATTTCATTCTGGAAATGAATTGATCAGGCAGCTGGCAGATAAAACGAATGCAGTGATAACGCGAGCCACAACCTGCCTCAACGGGACAAGTTGCAGCGCTGCTTGCAGTTGTGAACAGGGGAAGATGCGAGGCGCGTACCAACTGCGCCGGTATTGCCGGCACATGACGGCCAGCGATGAGAATTAATGTGCCGCCACTACCAGCAACGGTGTCGCCGGCAGCGCTGACGATGCGCGCTGGCCCGAGCGATAACCAATCCGGAAGCCGCCCCAATGACGGCCGTTGACATAGATCGGCACGGACAGATCGTGCATCACCTCGCCGGTGTCGCGCTGATAGGTTTGCAACAGGAATGGTTTGGTATTGCTGCCGCAACGACTGCCGGTACGGTCGCTGAAAATCCGTTTGGTGCGATTATTGAGCAGATCGGTTTCATAGTTGCCGGTCAGCGGCTGTGAAAATTTCTTGTTGTGGGTAGGAAAATAGCCGTTGTCATCCACCGCCCCGGCATAGGCCAGATGCGGCATGGTGACCAGGATCGGTTCCTGTATCGATGGCAATACGCGGTCGGTGAAGGCATCAAACCCGGTACGATGCTTGGGCGGCGCCGTGTTCGGCAGCGGTTGATAGGCGCGGTCGAACAAGGCCGCTTCGCTGATGCGACCACCTGCCAGCGCCTCCTCAAACAATTTACCGATGTCGCGCGCAGCGGCGCTTGCCACGCGCCGGATATCGTCATGCCGGGTCGGCACCTGACTGGCGGCGATTGCGCCGTAAATGACTTCCGCGCGTTCCGACAAGGCCATGGCGGCCGCGGCCACGCGCGGCAATTCATTATCGGTGGCCAGCATGCCATCGCGAATCGCCAGAATCGCATCGGCGATCTGCTGCGTGGTATCGACGTGTTGACGCGAGGCTCTGGCGATGTGCTGAATCTCTTCTTCCGAGACACCGGCCGCCTGTTCGATATTGCCGAGAAAACCGTGCACGCGCTCGACGTTGGCCGAGGCTTCCAATACCTTCTTGCTCAGCGCATGCATGCCACCGGCGGCACGTTCCGCTTCTTCATTGATGGCGCGCACCATGGTTTCAATATCGTCCGTCGCGCTCTTGGTCCGTTGCGCCAATTGTCGTACCTCGCCCGCCACCACTGCAAATCCACGCCCATGCTCACCGGCGCGGGCCGCTTCGATGGCAGCATTGAGCGCCAGCAAATTGGTGCGGGCAGCGATTTCGCTGATGACTTCCGTGATGCCGTGAATCCGGCGCGACTTGTCCTGCAATTGCGTCATCATGGCCGACGCCGCTTGTGCATCGTGCCGCGCCTGACCGATCTGCGCCAATCCGAGATCAACTTCGGCGCGCCCGGCCATGCTCTCGGCGCGCACTTTCGCGGCGACACCCGACGCCCGTTCGGCATTGGCGGCAATCTGTTCCGTGCTGGCTGCATTGTGCGCGGCGCCGGCAACGATGCCATTGGCAGCCTGCACATCATGCGTGATCTTGTTTTTGATCGTATCGACAAAATACGAAGTTTCGGCGGCACCGATCATGATGTGATCGATCTCATCGGCAATCCTCGCAATCACTGTGCCATTCCGCGTTCTGGCGCGCTGATTGTGTAGCAGCGCCACCAGCGCAGTCACCGCGACGGCCAGCGCACTGACGCCCAACGCGCTCACCTCCGCCGCAGCCCAGCGGTCCAGCGCAAATGCCAGTAGCAACCCGACGCCGGCCGGCCACAGCCACGCCGACAGATGCGCCAGCGGTGCCCGCGGCAACTGTTTTTCAAAATCAGACATCCAGGTGTTCCCCCGACTGCTACATCGTTCTTCTTGGCATGTCGCGCATTGCCCGCTGAACCCTGCGCGGCACGGCGTTGATCTATGGCGTCACGACGGCCACACCGTGCCGGGCGAAGATTTTTGCCATCTCGCCCGATGCCACCATGTCGGCGGTAGCGTCTTGCAGTTGCCGCACCAGTTCGGCATCATCCTTTTTTACCGCCATGCCGACAGCCCACCCCTTATGCGGCAGGCGCGGAAAACTGACCTCGGATATCCGGTAGCGGGGATCGTCGCGCACCGCCGCCTCGATTTCCGAACGACTTGCCAGCACGCCATCCAGCGCCCCGCTCTTCAGCGCTGCCAATGCTTCCGTCGCGGTCGGATAGATCTTCACGTTGTCACGAAATTTTCCATCTTCAGCGCCGAGCATCACGACTGCACTGATCGAGACCTTTTCCACACCGATGTTCTTGCCGGCCAGCGAGTCGAGACTCTCGAACTGCGGCACCTTGCGCACGTCAGTAACAAGACGAACCGTCTCGCGATGATACGGCGCGAAAATCGCCACCTGTTTGTTCTGGCGCGCCAGATTGGGATCGACCGGCACATGCAACAAGACATCGGCAGGACCATAGCCGAGGTAATGTCCTTTCCATACCATGTTGCGCAAATCATCGCCAAGATCATCGCCGGCCGGGAACGGCAACAGACTGACTGCCAGCCCCAGCTTCTTCGCCAGCGCGTCGGCCAGGTCGATATCGATGCCATTGCCGCCGGCCGAGAACGGCGCGAAGTCGTTGTACACCGCGACCTTGAGTACGCCCGACTTCTTGATCTTGGCGAACGCATCATCAGCGCGCGCGGAAGTGCTGACGCCGGCCAGCAGGCATGCAAGCGAGAGCATCGTAATGAATACCTTGCAGGAAAATTTGATCATGATGCAAAACTCCGTTGTATTGATCACATCAGGCGGATGCCGGACCATCAGCAAACAGGACCGCAGCGCCGGTCTCGCCGATGCTGCGGGTGGCGACATTCATTTGGTGGCGCGCAAGGTTTCCAGATAAGCCTTGATCGACCACATCGCCTCCTGATTCAGGATGCCTTCAAACGGTGGCATGTAGACGGCGCCGTTGCGTACTTTGCCGCGGCGTACCGATTGCAGGAAATACTTGTCGGTTTCTTTGTAACAAGCTTGTTTCTTGGCATCAATCTTGAGGTCGGTGCAGTCGCGGTCAAGCAACCGCAGATCAGGCGCGATGCCACCCGATTGCGCTTGCAAACCATGGCAACGCGCGCAATTTTCGGCATAGGCCGAACTGCCGATCTTGATCGCTTCCTTCTGGCCGCGATAAGGGTTGTCATCTTTCCATGCCGCACCGAGCGCCGGCAATGTCTTGGTATCTACCGCCTGTGGCGTGACATCGCCATGCGCCTGACTGGCGACGGGCAATATCGCTGCCGCAGCCAAAGCGCATACTGAAATGAAGTGTCCGATTTTGTTCATGCAAGTCTCCTCAATGCCATTGTTAAAAGAATGAGGAGCGTTGAGCAATTGCCATGCCATACGGCAGAAGTTTCAGAACACCACACTGGCACTGAAATTGCTGCATATTTTTTGTTCTGTTAATGAACAAGTGCTACATTAAACAACACAAAAAAAGAAACAAGCTGAGACCGGCCGATATAGCCGCAGCATCAAGAGGAGACAAGGATGCATACGATAACAGGCAGCAACAGCGGCGTGATTGCCGCCGCCAATACCACGGGCATGCTTTCTGCATGTGATCCCCACATCATGATAGAAGAATCCCGCCAGCGCTCCATCGCACATGGGTTGTCCGAGACCGAAGCCCCGGACTACAGCCCGGTCGCGCGCGCCGATTTTTCACTGCTGCTGGAGCAGAACCGCACCCTGCATCTGCATGCGCTGCCGGTCATGGAAACCCTGTACGAGCAAATCATCAACACCCACAACATGGTGATCCTGACCGACGTCAACGGTCTGATCGTGCATACGCTCGGTGATGATGACTTCCTGGAAAAGGCCAACCGCGTGGCCTTGCAACCGGGCGTCACATGGTCGGAACAAAGCAAGGGCACCAATGCCATCGGCACCGCGATTGTCGAACGGCAGGCCGTGCAGATACATGCGAATGAACATTATTTACAGGCCAATCATTTCCTCACCTGTTCGGCGGCACCGATTTCCGATCATCAGGGCAACGTCATTGGCGTACTCGATGTGACCGGCGATCAATCCAGCTTCCACAAGCACACCATGGCGCTGGTGCGGATGTCGGCGCAAATGATTGAGAACCATTTGTTTTCAGCCGCCTTCAACAACGCCATTACCTTGCACTTCAACACCCGGCCTGAATTCATCGGCACGCTGATGGAAGGCATTGCCTCATTTACGCCGAGCGGTCGTTTCCTGTCTGCCAACCGTACCGGTCTGTTTCAACTGGGCCTGCCGCTGTCGGCATTGCAGTCGCACACCTTCAGCTCCTTGTTCGGTTTGCCGATTTCAGCACTTTTCGATCACTACCGCACTGCAACACCGGGCTTGCTGAATCTGTGCATGCCCAGCGGCGCACGCGTGTATGGACGGGCCCAACTGCAAATCGCCAACAGCGTGTTTCAGCATTCAGCCGATCTGGCGCGCAATGATCAAGGCAACGATACCGAAGCAGGCCGACAGAGTAGCCACACGTTTCAGCCAGCGTCGTCACAGACAGCCAGCCAGAGCCAGCGTCGCATGTCCGGTTTGCGTTATCTCAATACCGGCGATCCGCAAGTAGCAGCCCTGATCGACAAGGTCAACAAAGTGTTGGGACGCGACATCCCGATTCTGGTCATGGGTGAAACCGGCACTGGCAAGGAATTGCTGGCGCAGGCCATCCACAATGATTCCCCCCGCGCGGAAAGCCCCTTTGTCGCCGTCAACTGTGCGTCGATTCCGGAGACGCTGATTGAATCCGAGCTGTTCGGTTATGAAGACGGCGCCTTCACCGGCGCGCGCAAGAAAGGCGCAGTCGGCAAACTGCTGCAAGCCAACGGCGGCACCTTGTTCCTGGATGAAATCGGCGACATGCCGTTCAGCCTGCAGGCGCGCCTGTTGCGCGTTTTGCAAGAGCGTATGGTGACGCCGCTGGGCAGCACCAAATCAATTCCCGTCAACGTCGAACTGATCTGCGCCACCAATCGCAACCTGCGCGAGCTGATCGCCAAGGGTGAGTTCCGCGAAGATCTGTACTACCGGCTCAATGGCCTGGTAGTCAAACTGCCGCCGCTGCGCGAGCGTACCGACCTCGATATCGTGGTGGAAAAGATTCTGATTGCGGAATCCAGCGGCGGCCGCTACAAGGTAGCGCCGGATATCATGCACTTGTTCAAGCAACACAGCTGGCCCGGCAACTTCCGTCAGTTGACCAACCTGTTGCGTACCGCCATCGTGATGGCCGGCAATGAAAACGAGATCCAGCGCCAGCACTTGCCCGACGACTTCCTCGATGATGTCGAAAGCTCACGGGCGCAAGCGTCGGAAGACAATACCAACTGGATGGTGTCGCAAGGCGCCAATCTGGAACAGGTGGAGTTATCGGTGATTCAGAAAGCACTCGAATCGAATGGCGGCAATGTCTCCGCTACCGCCCGTGCACTGGGCGTTTCGCGCAACACCATTTACCGTAAAATCCCGCTCGCCAAGTAACCCCGGCCCCCGGCGTCGCATGTTGCAGCGCATCGCATATCGTCATCTGGCGAACTGCGGTGGCAACTGCGCCCGATGCAGGTCAGCCACTGCTTGTCGCAGTGCAGCAGCGATCAGCGGATCGCTGGTGGTATGGGTGCCGCCGGCAATCCAACGCAAATCTGCCGCCGGCATGAAGCGCTGCAACCGGATCGCGTTTTGCGGCGGACAAATCAGGTCCCGGGTGCCATGAATGATGATCGCGGGAATACCGGCCGCATCGGCCTGCCGCGCCGCACGCAACAATTGCCGTTCGCTGGTGAAACAGTGCTGCGACAAGTAATGCGCCTGCATCCGGTATTTGTTGAGGCGGGTCGGCGTCACTTCGCCATCGGCCACCGCGGATGCCGTCTCCGCCGCCGGCACGGCCCCGCTCATCGCCAGCATCAGCGCATCTTCGTAACGTCCCCACCTGGCCGCACCGTCGCGCTGTTGCGCAAGTGTCCCATTCTGCAACAACACTGTTAAGGAATGGAGCACCTGCTGTCTTTGCGCGCGGCTCCAGCCCTGCACAAGCCGCATCCATGCCTGCGGCGCCAGTGCCTGCAACTCCTGAAAGAACCATTGCATCTCGCGCGGACTGGTCAAAAAGCTGCCGCGCAGCACCAGCCCGTGCAAGTGCTGCGGATAGCGGCCGGCATACAAGATCGCCAGCACCGCACCCCAT
>NZ_LFLS01000061.1 GCF_001189915.1 Herbaspirillum autotrophicum | reverse complement strand
TGCCGGCAAGGCCGTCAACGGCCCGGCCCTGTTTGCGCAAAGTCTGGCGCTGGGGCCGAATGTGAATGTCGGTTTTGATGGCATGACATCTGTCTTCAGCAACAACATCGGCGGCGATGCCGGCCTGATCAAGAGCGGCACCGGCACGCTGACCTTGTCGGGTACCGATACTTACAGCGGACTCAGTCAGGTTACCAACGGCACGCTCAACATTACCGGCGCGGTCAGTTCGGGAGTGCAAATCGCGGCCGCCGGCAATCTGTCCGGCGCGGGCGGTCAGATCGGCGGCAACGTCACCAATAACGGTCGTCTCAGCAATACCGGCAACGGCTTGACGATTGCCGGCAATTACACGGCCTCATCGGCAGCGATATTGGCCGACGATATCAACTCGACGCTGGTGGTGGGCGGTACTGCCACGCTTGGCAATTCGCATCTGGTGGCGACAGTGCCGACCGGCAGCGGCAACGCCGTCACCTATGTCACCGCCCAGGCCAGCAATATGCCCAAGAAAGTGCTGACCGCCGGCAGCGTCGTCAATACTTTTGGCGATGTCGGTTTCCAGACCGTCGGCACCGCCTTTCCGCCCTTGCTGTCGGCCCGGGTTACCTATGCGCCGACCGAAGTTGACCTGACCATCAGCCGGCTGGCGACCACCGCCGTGGCGGCACAGGCATTTCCTGCCGACGCCACTCGCACCAACAGTGCTGCCAATGTCGAACAGGCAATGGTGGCGGCCGATGCTGCCGCCGTCAGCAATCCTGCCGGCAGCGCCTTGCTGACCAGTGCCGCCGCGCTGCAACAGGTGGCGACCATCGCGGCATTGGGCGACGCCCTGGATAGTCTGTCGGGACAGATTCACGCCTCTTCGCAAGCGTTGACGTTCCAGCAATCACAGGGCGTCAATCGCGCCTTGTCGGATCGCATGGCCTTGTTGGGCAATCAGGACAAGCAAATCAGCAGCGGCTTGTGGGGCAGCACTTTCGGCGCTTCCGGCAAACTGGCGCAAAGCGGTTACGCGACCGCCGATACTGCCATGTGGGGCGGTCAGTTCGGTGTCGATACCAAACTGGGCCAACAGGCGATTGTCGGCGCGGCGGTCTCGTATGCCGACAGCAAAGCCAGCTTTGACCGCTTCGGCGGTGTCGCCAAGGGACGCGATATCGGCGTTTCCTTGTATGGTCGTTATGCGATCCCGGCCTCCGGGCCGGTGCCGGGCACCGGCAGCAACGATGACAGCAATGCCGGCAACAGCGGCGCCTACCTTGCCGGCCGGGTCGGTGCGGCAAGCGTGTCGAGCACCGTCAACCGGGTAGCGCTGGCCGGTGCCGAAATCGAAAACCTGCAAGGCACGCATAACGACCGCATGCTGTCGGCGTACGCCGAGGCCGGCTATGCCATGAAGTTGTCCGGCAATGCCTTGGTGACACCGTTCGCCGGCATCAGCTATGACCACCTGCGACGCGGCGCGTTTGCCGAAAGCGGCGGCAGCTTCGGTCTTGTCGCCGACAGTCAGAATTACCGGCAACTGGCAGGACAGTTCGGTGTGCGCGCCGAGTCCGACTTCAACTGGTTTGCCGGTCACAGCACCGTACAGGCCTACGCCGCCTGGCAACATGCGCTGACCGATGGCGCCTTGAATTTTCAGGCAACCTTTGCCGCCGTACCGGGCAGCAGTTTTACCGTGCAGGGCATCGGCCTGGCACGCAACAGCGGCTGGAGCGGTATCGGCATTTCCACCGCCATCAATCGCAAGGTGAGTTGGTTCGCCAATTATGATGCCCAGTTCGGGCGCGGCGGCTTGCTCAACAATCTGGTGCTGGTCGGGGTCCGGATCGGATTCGACTGAGACCCGGGGCGTTGTCAAAAAGAAACCGGCTTCCGCGCCGACCGGCTTTTTTACAACGGTAACCGGTGCTGCGCGGCATTGTCCCTCGCTATGAAACGGCGCTTGTCTTTACTGTCACATGCTATCTTCTGCAATTCCGGGATTGCATGAATGACTGCTGCTCGCATACAATGAGAATAGTTCTTATTCAGGACTCATTTCAACTATTTTCGAGAGCGGGTATTGCACCCGCATGAAAGCGGCAGTTCATGGCGGTGGCCGATAATTCCTTGCAGCATGATGTAGAGTCGCTCTACAGCAACCATCACGGATGGTTATTCGGCTGGCTGCGCAAAAAAATGGGATGCGCACATAACGCCGCCGACATTGCCCAAGACACCTTCCTGCGCATCATCACATCGCGTGATGCCCTGATCGGCATGCAGGAGCCGCGCGCCTATCTGACCACTACCGCCAAACGATTGCTGGTTGATCGCGCCCGGCGGCAAGTCATCGAACAACATTATCTGGCGCAACTGGCGATCACGGCCGAACTGATGGGCGGGTATCCGGCACCGGATGAACTGCTGCAGGCAATTGAAGCGCTTGAACAAATCAGTGCAGCGCTGCAAGGCGTGGCGGTCAACGCGCGCCAGGCATTTTTGCTGCATTACCTCGACGGTCAGACCCATGCAGCAATTGCGGCTGAGTTGGGGGTGTCGACCAAGACCGTGCAAAAATATCTGATCCAGACCCTGCTGAGTTGCCGTGGCCGAGATGTCCTCATCTGAGCGCGCCGCGTTGTCTGACGCAGCGCAAGACACCATTGCCGAACAGGCGGCGCGCTGGATCGTGGCGCTGACCAGCGACGACCCGGCCGAGCGTGTGCAGGCCATGGAAGGCTTCATGGCATGGAAACAACTGGATCCGCAACATGCCAGCGTGGCAGCATCGATGGAACATTTTCTCGGGCGGGTGCAGACCGCGCGCCGCAGCGAGGGCGGTAATCATGGCATCAACAACAGGGCGCCGGCAGCGGTAGCGGCACTCAATGCCTCGTTCTCTGCGGGCCAGCGTGCGCGGCATCCGGGCAAGCGCCTGAAGTCGGCCGGCATGTTGCTGTTGCTGGCTGTGTTGCTGTGTCTGCCACTGATGCTGAGTTTGCAAGTCTGGTCGCCGCGCTATCTGATGGCCGATGTGCACACCGCTGCCGGCAAATGGCAAACCAAGGTGCTGGACGACGGCAGCCGCATCACGCTCAATGGCTTCAGCGCAGTCAACCTGCGTTTTGACCCGCGCCGCCGCACCCTGGAACTGGTGCAGGGCGAGGTGTTGGTGGAAGTGGCGCACGATGCGGCGCGGCCGTTTGTGGTGGAAACCAGCCACGGCAGTATCCGCGCGCTGGGGACCCGCTTTATTGTCAGCCGCGAAGATAAGGTCACCGTGCTGAGCATGCTGGAGTCGCGCGTGGCGGTACAGACTGCCATGCAACGGGCGGCGTCCAGCAAGGATGAGATGGTGGTGAGTGCCGGTGAATCGGTACGCATCAGTGCCGATCGTGTCGGTGATATGGAAGCGGTGGATGCTGCCAGCCTGAGCATGGCCTGGGCTTCGCATCAACTGGTGGTGCAGGAGCGGCCCATGAGCGAAGTGCTGGATGCGCTGAGCCGTTACCGTCGCGGCGCCATTCACTATGATCGTGCGCAGCTGGCAGAGCTCAAGGTGTCGGCAGTGCTGCCGCTGGACGATACCGAACGCGCCTTGCAATTATTGCAAGATGGTTTCCCGGCGTTGCGCATCCGGACCCTGACACCGTATCTGGTACTCGTCGATGCACCGGGACACCGCTGAACAGATGAAGCACGCCAAAATTCATTTTTAATCCTGCTGCTGACGGCGAAAGGCAAAACCGGTCAGCGCGTTACAGAAAAAAAACATGCGCCCCTTGTTCGTTTTATTGCACCGCTGGTTTGGCCTGGGTGTGGCGGTATTCCTGTTTATTGCCGGCGCGACCGGCGCTGTCATTTCGTGGGATCACGAACTGGATGCCTGGCTGAATCCGACGCTGTTTCATGCCCATAGCGTGGATGACCCCGCTGCCACGCCGCAATCGGGCCTGACGCTGGCCAACCGCATCGAAGCCGGCGATCCGCGCCTGCGCGTGACCTATGTGCTGACGCAGGAAGAACCGGGTCATACCATTGCCGTGATGGTCGAGCCGCGCATCGATGCCGCCAGCGGCAAACCGTATCCGCTGGATTTCAACCAGATCGCGGTCGATCCGGTGACTGCTGAAATCCAGGGCAAGCGCATGTGGGGCGCAGTATCGCTGAGCCGCGAAAATCTGCTGCCGTTTCTCTACAAGCTGCATTACACCATGCACATCCCGGATATCGGCAGCTTCGAAACCGGCATGTGGTTCATGGGGATCATCGGCATTGTGTGGGCGCTCGATTGTTTCGTCGCCTTGTGGTTATCCTTCCCCAACTGGCGCAGCTGGCGCAAATCATTTGCGTTTCGCTGGCGCGACGGCGGCCACAAGCTCAATTTCGACCTGCACCGGTCGGGCGGTGTCTGGATCTGGGGCTTGCTGCTGTTGCTGGCGGTAACCTCGATTTCGATGAATCTGAACCGGCAAGTGATGCGACCGATTGTGGAACGATTTTCAACCCTGACGGCAACTGCATTCGACACCCGCGTGGCGCAACCGTTGAATACCCCGATCAATCCGCGTCTGAGCCGGGAACAGGCGGTACAACTGGCCAGTGCCGAAGCCCGGCGGCGCGGCTGGAACGCACCGGCCGGCGGCGTTTTCTATTCGTCGGCTTACGGTATTTACGGCGTCGGCTTTTTTTCTCCCGGTCAGGATCATGGCGACGGTGGTCTGGGCAATCCCTGGCTGTACTTCGATGGCGTCGACGGCAGCCCGGCCGGGGCCGTAGTTCCCGGTACCGGCAGCGCCGGCGATATCTTCCTGCAGGCACAGTTTCCGTTGCACTCCGGACGCATCATCGGTTTGCCGGGACGGATCCTGATTTCCGTCATGGGCGCCATTGTCGCCATGCTGAGCGTGACCGGTGTGTTGATCTGGATGCGCAAACGGCAAGCCCGGGCCAGGCAAAAAATCGCTCGCGGTGCGATGACGGGAGCCGCGCTCAGATCCTGATGTGCAGCATTCCAACACAGCGCTTTGTTATCTCAGCGGCCTTTCACAGGGCCGCTTTTTTTTGCGTTGAAAACGGCTCAAGACATGGCGCCGGCAGGAGCGCGAAATGCTTAAGGCTGGAAATGAGGGGTAATCCTCCCTGTGTTCCGGGCTTACCTTGATTGTGTATGTTTTTTGATGAAAGCTACAACCAGAAAGGGGTTACGGCATTTCTGCATTTTTTTGACAACATTACAACGATGAAAAAAATAGTTAATATTCAAATTGGTCATAAATAACTAGAACAAAGTCGAACGCGTTCTGCAAATTGCTGACACAGATTGTGCAATTGCCGACCTGCGACGGGGGATGTAAAACAGCGAAGTATAAAGGCCCGGCGATTGACCGGCGCCGCATACGGGGGGCTGAAATGCATAAGACAGTTGGCGTTGGGGGCGTGTTGCGTGGAAAAAATCCGGTACCGACAACGGGCATTGATCAAATACGATGGCGGGTCCGTCCCGGCGTGCCGGCACCGCTGCTGACGTTACGAAAACCGCCGGCCGGAATAATCAGCAGCTTTTTTTTTGGTGGCCTGCTGCTGTCGCACGCAGTCAGCGGCACAGCAGCATCAATTGATTTCGTTGCGGTGACTGAGGGCAATGCCGCTTATGGCGCGGGACCGCCGAGTGTGTCCGGTGGCAATAACGTTGCCGTTGGCGCAGGGACAAAAGCGACCGGGCAGTCAACCACCGCCGTCGGATCGGGAGCCCAGGCGACCAACCAAAATGCGACTGCGCTAGGGGTACTTGCTGCTGCTTCCGGCGATGCATCAATCGCCTTGGGCTGGAAAAGTATTGCGACCGGGTCATCTGGTACGGCGATTGGATCGAATGCGCGTGCCACGGCACAAAATACGATAGCAATGAGCTCAAATGCGACGGCTTCCGGCATCAATGCTGTGGCATTGGGGTTTAATTCCAGCGCCACCTTGCAAAATACGCTGGCGATGGGCGTCAATGCGATGGCTTCCGGAATCAATGCGATTGCATTGGGTTTGAATACCACTGCCAATGCGCAAAATGCCCTGGCGATCGGCAACGGCGCTGCGGCATCTGGTTTCGAGTCGATCGCGTTAGGCTGGACCAGCGTTGCCAGTGGACAAGCTGGTACGGCGATTGGATCGAACTCGCGCGCCACGGTGCAAAATACGATAGCGCTCGGCACCAATGCGGCGGCTTCGGCGATCTCTGCGATTGCGCTGGGGACAAACGCGGTAGCGTCTGCCGGGGCTTCGATAGCGCTGGGAGAAAGCGCACTGGCAATCGCCGGCAGTTCAGTGGCAGTCGGCGCTGGCGCCAATGCCAGAGCGGCATATAGTTTTGCCGGCGGTGACAAAGCAGTTGCTTACAACGTCGGCGATGTGGCGCTGGGGGCGAATTCTGTTGCCGGCGTATCCGGTTCCGGCAGTGTTGTTTATAACGTTGCCATTGGTGCCAGTGCCTCTGCCAATGGCGGCAGCAGTGTCGCCGTTGGTGTCAGTTCCAGTGCTTCCGGCACCAACAGCACCGCGCTGGGCAGCAACGCCAACGCTGGTGCCGCCAACAGCACGGCACTCGGTGCCGGTGCTACTGCCAGTGCCACCAATGCCATCGCGATTGGCGCCAACCCCGGCAGCCGCACCACGGCAGCGGGCGATGCGGCGATTGCCATGGGGCCGTTGAGCAATGCTTCCGGCACGACCGCGATTGCACTTGGCCGGCAGTCCGTTGCCAGTGCTGCCGGCGCCATTTCCATGGGGCAGGGCGCGACCGCCAGCGGTGCCGGTGCGGTGGCGCTCGGGGGGGCCACCGGCGGCACCAGTTCTGCCGGCGGCGCCAGCAGTTACGGGCAATTCGACGTGGCGATCGGCAACAGCGCGGTGGCCGGCGTCTCCGGTAATGCCGGGGTACTCAATAATGTCGCGATTGGCGCCGCCGCGCGTGCCATGGGCGGTAATTCTGCCGCACTCGGTGCCGGTGCCCAGGCCACGGCCAGCCGCTCGTTTGCCGGTAGTACCGGGGCTCTTGCTTCGGGAGTCTCGGCGGTGGCTATCGGTGATGCCGCCAAGGCCAGCGGCGTGAATACCATCGCGATTGGCAGCACCAGTACCGCTACCGGTACCGGTGCGGCGGCGTTTGGCCTTGGCACCAGTGCCGGCGGTGGTAATTCGCTGGCCGCCGGCAATACCGCCAAAACCTTCAATGCCGGGGATGTCGCGCTCGGCAACGGTGCGGTCGCCGGCTTTAGCAGCAACAGCACACTGATCAGCAACACGGCAGTAGGTGCCGGCGCCAGCGCTACCGGCGGCAGAACACTGGCGGCCGGCAATGCCGCTACTGCCAGCGGTGCGTCTTCCGTGGCCTTGGGTGATCGTGCCCAGGCGACTGGTTTGAATGCGATTGCGCAGGGTTTGCAAGCTACTGCGGGCGGCCAGAATGCGCTGGCCGCAGGGGTCAATGCCCAAGCCGCCGGGGTGTCGGCGACAGCAATTGGCGACAGCGCTATGGCCAGCGCCAACAATGCCACTGCGCTTGGTGTCAGCGCCGCTGCCGCAGGCACGGCAGCAACGGCGGTTGGCAGTGGCAGCCGCGCTCAGGGCAGCAATTCAATGGCTGCCGCCAACGGCGCCATTTCTTATAACGACGGCGATATTGCCATCGGGTATAACGCCGTCTCCGGGGTCGCCGGGGCAGGCACATTCGCCAACAACGTGGCGCTCGGAGTCGGTACCAGCGCCATCGGCGGCAAAGCATTTGCCGGCGGCTTCGGTGCCAGCGCGGCGGGAGCATCGGCGCTGGCCATCGGTGATCAGGCGGCATCCTCCGGCGCCCTCAGCGTGGCACTCGGTGCGGCCGCCAAAGCATCGGCCGCGGCGGCGGTGGCGATTGGCAATAATGCGCAGGCCAGTGCCGCCAGTGCGGTCGCTTTCGGTGCGGATGCCAAAGCGGCCGGGGCCAATGCGCTGGCCAGTGGCAGTAGTGCCAACGCTTTCAACAGCGGCGACACTGCTGTCGGCTATAACGCCAAAGCCGGCGTCAGCGGCACGCCGGGCGCGGTGAACAACACGGCGCTCGGCAGCGGCGCCCAGGCTACCGGTGGCAAAGCCTTTGCCGCCGCCGCCGGGGCGACCGCCCTGGGAATCTCATCGGTGGCAGTCGGCGATGCCGCCATCAGCTACAACGCCGGCGACATGGCGCTGGGACAAAATGCCGTTGCCGGTACGCTCGCCGGCGGCAGTTCGGGACCGGGTCCCGACATTGCCATCGGGGTTGCCGCTCAGGCCACCGGCGGCAGTTCCTTTGCCGCCGGCGCCAGTGCCCGCGCCAGCGGCAACCGTTCGTTTGCCGGCGGCTCCGGGGCGTTGGCATCGGGGTTGTCATCGGTGGCACTGGGTGATGGCGCCAATGCAATCAATGCCAGCAGCGTCGCCATCGGCAATACCAGCCTGGCGTCCGGCACCGGTGCTGCGGCGCTGGGCTGGGCCGCGAGCGCCGCCGGCAGTCAGGCTCTGGCTGCCGGTAGCAGCAGTAACGCTTACAACCTCGGGGATGTGGCATTGGGTAGTGGTGCCGTAGCGGGCGCTGCCGGCAACGCTGCGCTGTCCGCCAATACCGCAGTAGGATATGGCGCCAATGCCACCGGCGGCAATGCATTGGCAGTCGGCAACGCGGCACTGGCATCGGGCGCATCGGCGGTGGCGCTGGGCGATCAGGCTGGTGCCAGCGGCAGTTATGCCGTGGCACAAGGGTACAAGGCGCTGGCCAGCGGCCAGCAATCCTTGGCTGAAGGGGCCAATGCCGTGGCATCCGGGGCGGCGGCGGTGGCCCTCGGCAGTGCCGCCAAAGCCAGCGCCGATAATGCCGCTGCGCTCGGTGCTGCGGCGCAGGCTTCCGCGGTATCTGCCATGGCGCTCGGGCATGGTGCGCTGGCAGCGGGTCTCAATTCGTTTGCCGCCAGTGCGGGCGCCATCAGTTACAACGCCGGCGATGTCGCACTGGGTTACGGCGCTATTGCCGGCATCGCGGCCGGTGCCTTCAGCAACGATACTGCCATCGGCGCCAGTGCCCGCGCCAGTGGCGGCAATGCGTTTGCCGGTGGCGGCGCGGCCATTGCCAGCGGCGCGGCAGCGGTGGCGCTGGGTAATCAGGCGGCAGCATCCGGCGTCAACACATTGGCCCTCGGCGTCTTGTCCAAGGCACAAGGGCTGGCAGCCACCGCAGTGGGCAACAGCGCGCAGGCGGCTGGCGATCATTCGCTGGCGGCCGGCGATACCGCCACTGCTTATAATTTCGGCGATATTGCACTCGGTTACAACGCCGTCGCCGGTGCCTCCGGGGTGGCTGGCGCGACCAATAACACGGCGCTCGGTGCCAGCGCGCTGGCCAGCGGCGGCAATGCGTTTGCCGCCGGCGTGGCGGCCAGTGCTACCGGAGCATCGGCGCTGGCCATCGGCGACACTGCCAAGGCACAAACCGACGGCGCTGTCGCGATTGGTAAAAATGCCATCGCCAATGGCGGCAAGGCGGTATCGATCGGGGTCGGCAATACGGCTACCGGCAATGGTGCGGTTGCCATTGGCGATCCGAACAATGCCATCGGCGATGGCGCGCTGGCGTTGGGCATGGACAATAACGCTACCGGCGCCGGCGCGCTGGCGTTGGGTAATACCAATACGGCCAGCGGTCAGGGCGCGATGGCACTTGGTTATCATGCGCAAGCGGCGAATGCCGGCGGTGTGGCGCTCGGTGATTCGGCGCAGGTATCGGTGGACAAGGGCGTGGCGTTGGGGGCCGGCTCGGTGGCCGACCGCGCGCTGGTGCAAGGCACCGGCAATATCGCTACCGGATCGCAGGCGGTGCCCTACAACACAGCCGATAAGTCATTGCTGGGCGCGGTGTCGGTCGGTTCGTCCACGGTGTACAGACAAATCACCAACGTTGCCGATGGCACGCAAGATCAGGACGTGGTGACCTTGCGCCAATTGCGCGGTGCCTTGAGTACGCTGAGTGCGACCACGATTCAATATTTCCACGCCTTTTCGGGCGCTGCTGATGCGCTGGCTTCCGGTACTGATTCGATTGCGGTCGGGCCGGCCACTAATGTCGCCGGCAACAGCGGTATCGGTATCGGTAACGGTGCACTGGTGCAGGGTACTGCGCCGGGTGGCATTGCTCTCGGTCAGGCGGCGACGACTTACGCCGCGGATGCCATGGCGCTGGGCAGCGCTGCCAATGCCAGCGGTAATCAGTCAATCGCACAAGGTGTCAACGCCAAAACTCTCGCTGCCGGTGCCATCGCTTTGGGCGCCGGGGCCAAGGTGAGCAATGCCGCTGCGGCCGATGCAATTGCCATCGGTTCCGGTGCCACCGCGACCCATGCCGGCAGCATCGCCCTGGGTGCCGGCGCGGCCACCACCATCGGCGCTCAGGTGAATTACACCGGCTACGGGTTGTCGGCGGTCCAGAATTCAGCCGGCGAACTGAACATCGGCAATCGCACCATCAGCGGCCTGGCCGCTGGCCGGCTCGATGGCGATGCGGTCAATGTGGCGCAATTCAAGGCGCTGACATCCAGCCTGAGTACGCAGATTACCAATCTGAGTGTCGGCGTCACCAAATACTTTCACACCAATTCGGCGGCGGCTGACGGTCAGGCCAATGGCGCTGAAAGTGTCGCCATCGGCGCGCAGTCGGTGGCCAACGGTGCCGCCAGTCTGGCGGCCGGTAATCTGGCGCAGGCGCTGACCGATGGTGCGGTGGCGCTGGGTCAGAATGCACAGGCCAAGGGCGGCAAGTCGGTGGCGCTGGGGGCCGGCACGACCGCCGACGGCGATGGTGCGGTCAGCCTTGGTACGGCCGATGTTGCCACCGGTAAAGGCGCACTGGCATTGGGCAATGGCAATAGCGCCAGTGGCGAGGGGGCGGTGGCGCTGGGCAGTGGCAGTACGGCCAGCGGTCAGGGCGCACTCGGGCTGGGACGCAATACGGCAGCGACGCAGGCCGGAGCATTGGCGTTGGGCGACACGGCGCAGGCGATGCAAGTCAATGCCATCGCTTTCGGCACCAATGCCAGTGCCGTCAATGCCAACAGCGTGGCGCTCGGCGCCAATGCAGTGACCAGTGTCGGCGCCCAAAGCAACTATCTGGCTTACGGTGTCACGGCATTGCAAAATTCGGCCGGCGAAGTCTCCGTCGGTTTCAGCGGCGGCGAACGCAAACTCACTAATGTGGCTGCCGGCAGCGCCGATACCGATGCCGTCAATGTCGCACAATTGCGCGCTGCCGATAATGCGATGCTGGCACTGCAGCAAAATGCGCTGTCCTGGGATCCGGCCGCCAACGGCGGTGCCGGCGCCTATAACGCCAACCGTGGCGGGGTAGCCGGCAAGATCACCAATCTGGCCAATGGCGACGTCAATGCCGGCAGCAGCGATGCCATCAACGGCAGCCAGTTGTTTGCCGTCACCGGCAATACCAGTACCGTGTATGTCACCAATAACGGTGGCGGTATCCGCTATGCCCGCACCAACGATCAGGGACTCGCCGCCGATGATGCCCATGCGTCGGTCGCCGGCGCCTCCGCGCTGGGCTACAACGCCACGGCATCCGCGGCCGATGCGCTGGCGCTGGGGCGTGACAGCAGTGCCAGCCTGGCCGGCAGTGTCGCCATCGGTGCCGGTGCCAGAACCACGGTGGGTGCGCAGAACAGTTATATCGCGTATGCCTTGAGTGCGGCACAAAGTTCGGTGGGTGAAGTGTCGGTGGGCGCTGCCGGCAGTGAGCGCACGATTACCAACGTGGCGGCCGGCGTCAATGGCACCGATGCGGTCAATGTCAATCAACTGACGGTGGTCAACAATAAAATTGCTGCCGTGCAAAGCGACGTGTTGTTGTGGGATCAGACTGCCAAGAGCGGCGTCGGCGCATACAGCGCCAGTCATGGCGGCAGTCCGGGACAGCTTACCAACGTCGCCAGCGGTGATGTCGCCATCGGCAGCAGTGACGCCATCAACGGCGCGCAACTGTTCGCGCTGAGCGGCGATACCAGCACTGCCTACATCACCAACAACGGCGGCGGTATCCGCTATGCGCGTACCAATGATCAGGGCTTGCCGTCCGAGGATGCGCATGCTTCGGCGGTCGGCGCGAGTGCGCTGGGCTATGCCGCAACGGCATCTGCTGCCGATTCACTGGCGCTGGGACGCGGAGCCTTGAGCAATCAGAGCAACAGCGTGGCCTTGGGTGCCGGGTCGGTGACGACGCTGGGCGCGGAAAGCAACTATCAGGCGTTTGGCTCGTTTGTGACCACAAGTTCAGCCGGTGAAGTCTCGCTCGGCAGCGCCGGTCTGGAACGCAAGATCACCAATCTCGCCGCCGGCAGCAGACCGACCGATGCCGTCAACGTCAGCCAGTTATCGGCGGTGTACGATGAATTTTCTGAAAGAGTCGATAACGCGATGCTGTGGGATGCTTCGCAGAATGGTGGCCGTGGCGGTTACGACGCCGGCTATAACCCGGTTACCAAAACGTTCGGGGTGGAAAAGATCGTCAATCTGGCAGCCGGCGACGTCAATGCCACCAGCACCGATGCCATCAACGGCGCGCAATTGTTTCAGGTCGCAGGCGATGTCAGCACCAGCTACACCAACACAAATGGGATCGGGGTCCGGTATGTGCGCACCAATGAACAAGGTTTGCTGGCCGATGATGCATATGCCTCCGGCATCGGTTCGACGGCAGTCGGATATCGCGCCGCCGCCACTGCCGACAATGCGCTGGCGCTCGGCTATGGCACCACTGCCAGCCATGCCGGCAGTGTGGCGCTGGGTGCCAACGCCATCACTACGCTGAGCGCGGAAACCGGTTACGCCGCCTACGCGCTGACCGCGCCGCAAAATTCGGTCGGTGAAGTATCGATTGGTGCGCTCGGCAGTGAACGCAAGATTTCCAATCTGGCCGCAGGGGTGCTCGATACCGACGCCGTCAACGTCGCGCAGTTGAAGGTGGTCAACACCAATATCGATATCTTGCGCGGCGATTCCTTGTTGTGGGACGGCAACGCCAAGGCCGGTGCCGGTGCCTTCAGCGCCAGCCATGGCGGTGTCGCCGGCAACGTGATTACCAATGTCGCCGCGGGTGATGTCAACGCCAGCAGCACCGATGCCATCAATGGCGCGCAACTGTTCGCGGTGACCGGCGACACCCGCGTCGGCTACCTCATCAGCAATGGCAGCGGCGTCAGGTACGCACGCACCAATGAACAAGGCTTGAGCGCGGACGACGCCCATGCTTTGGTGGCCGGTGCCTCGGCATTCGGCTATGCCGCCACCGCGTCCGCCACCGATGCGCTGGCACTGGGACGCAATAGCACCGCCAGTTTCGCCGACAGTGTGGCGTTGGGCGCCAACGCCCTGACCACGGTGGGGGCGCAAAGCAACTATGCGGCATATGGTTTGGCAGCATTGCAGAATTCGGCAGGCGAGGTGTCGGTCGGCGCACTCGGCAGCGAACGCAAGATCACCAATGTGGCCGCCGGCAGCGCTACCACCGATGCCGTCAATGTCAGTCAGTTGCAGGCGGTGGCCTCGAATCTGGCGACGGTGCAGGGCAATGCCTTGTTGTGGGATGCCGCGGCCAATGGTGGCAATGGTGCCTACAGCGCCACGCATGGCGCTGCCGTCACCAACAAAATCACCAACGTGACAAATGGTGATGTCAATGTCGCCAGCACCGATGCCGTCAACGGCGCACAATTGTTTGCGGTGACCGGCGACACCAGCACCACCTACATCACCAATAACGGCAGCGGCATCAAGTATGCGCGCACCAATGATCAGGGCCTGGCGGCCAATGATGCACATGCCTCGGTAGCCGGGGCGACGGCGCTGGGCTATGCCGCCAGCGCATCGGCTGCCGATGCGCTGGCCCTGGGGCGCAACACGACCGCCGCTTTTGCCAACAGCGTGGCGTTGGGGGCCAATGCCGTCACTACGCTGGGCGCTGAAACCGGTTATCTCGCTTACGCTTTGACGGGGCCGCAAAATTCGGCCGGACAAATATCGATTGGCGCCGCCGGCAGCGAGCGCAAGATTGCCAATCTGGCAGCCGGGGTGCTGGATACCGACGCCGTCAATGTCGCCCAATTGAAAGTCATTGCCAATAATGTCGGCGCGGTGCAGGGCGGTTCCCTGCAATGGGATACCGCCGCCAAAGGTGGTACCGGTGCGTTCAGCGCTACCCATGGCGGCAGCGCTGTCAATATCATTACCAATGTGGCGAAGGGTGATGTCAGCGCCGGCAGTACCGATGCCATCAATGGCGGCCAGTTGTTTGCGCTGGCCGGCGATACCAGTACCACTTACGTCACCAACAATGGCAGCGGCATCAAGTACGCCCGCACCAATGACCAGGGATTGGCCACCAACGATGCGCATGCGTCAGTGGCCGGATCCACAGCGCTTGGCTATGCCGCGACCGCATCGGCCGCCGATGCGCTGGCGCTGGGCCGCAACACCACGGCCAGCTTTGCCAATAGCGTAGCGCTCGGTGCCAATGCGGTCACCGGTGTGGGCGCACAAAGCAACTACACCGCCTTCGGTCTGGTGGCGTTGCAGAATTCGGTCGGCGAAGTCTCGCTCGGGTCGTCCGGCAATCTGCGCAAGCTCACCAATCTGGCCGCCGGCAGCGCCACCACCGATGCCGTCAACGTCAGTCAGTTGCAGGCGGTAGCATCGAATCTGGCGACGGTGCAGGGCAATGCCTTGCTGTGGGATGCCACGGCCAATGGTGGCAGCGGCGCCTACAGCGCGACGCATGGCGCTGCCACCATCAACAAGATCACCAACGTGGCCAATGGTGATCTCAGCGCGACCAGCAGCGATGCCGTCAATGGTGCGCAATTGTTTGCGGTGACCGGTGACACCAGTACTACCTACGTCACCAATAATGGCAGCGGCATCAAGTACGCCCGTACCAATGACCAGGGCCTGGCGGCCAACGATGCGCATGCCTCAGTCGTGGGGGCAACGGCGCTGGGCTATGCGGCGACGGCATCGGCTGCCGATGCGCTGGCGCTGGGCCGCAACACCACGGCCAGTTTTGCCAATAGCGTAGCGCTCGGTGCCAATGCGGTCACCGGTGTGGGCGCACAAAGCAATTACACCGCTTTTGGTCTGGTGGCGTTGCAAAATTCGGTCGGCGAAGTCTCGCTCGGGTCTGCCGGCAATCTGCGCAAGATCACCAATCTGGCCGCCGGCAGCGCTACCACCGATGCCGTCAATGTCAGTCAGTTGCAGGCAGTGGCGACGAATCTGACGACGGTCCAGGGTAACGCCTTGTCCTGGGATGCCAGCGCCAATGGCGGGGCCGGTGCCTACAGCGCGACGCATGGTGTTGCCGTCACCAACAAGATCACCAATGTCGCCAATGGCGATCTCAGCGCGACCAGCAGCGATGCCGTCAACGGTGCGCAATTGTTTGCGGTGACCGGCGACACCAGCACTACCTATGTCACCAATAACGGCAGCGGCATCAAAT
>NZ_LFLS01000060.1 GCF_001189915.1 Herbaspirillum autotrophicum | reverse complement strand
CTTCTTTATCCGATTGTCGCCCGTCCCCAACGGCAGCGTCTCCATGCGGAAGCGTAGAAACGGCTCGCCTCCGGCATTGCGCGGACGTTGGATCAAGCTCTGTATTGAGCAGCTGCCGGGCCACCCCCCGCTTGGGTCACCGAAGAAAGAAAACCAAAAACAACTACCCCTTCAACCGCGCCTTCTCCGTCCCTGACAAATCACACAGCACATCCACCATCGCCGAAAAATCATTGCCGCCGAATCCGCGCGCGCGCGCCGTACTGAATGCTTCCCGGGCCGCCGCGCCAATCGGCATCGGTGATTTCACGGTATTGGCGGCATCGACGATCAGCGTCAGATCCTTGTGCGCCAGATCAATCGTGAAGCCGGGGCCGATGTCACCTTTGAGTACCTTGTCCGGCCATGCAATCTTGAGCTGGCCATTGGTGGCGGTGGTGCCGTAGATCACGTCGAGGGTCTTTTCCAGCGACAAGCCGAAACGTTGCGACAGGGTCAAGGCTTCGGCGTTGAGCTGGCACGACACCACTGCCAGATAATTGTTGACCAGCTTGGTGCGGGTGCCGGCGCCGGTGCCGCCGCAGTGGTGGATGGTGGTGCCCATCGCTTGCAGCAACGGTGTCACGGTGGCGTAGTCAGCCTCGGTGGCGCCGACCATGAACAGCGATTCGCCGCGGTCGGCATGACTCGCCAGACGACCGACCGGTGCATCTACGAATGACTTGCCTTGCGCCAGCGCAGCCGCAGCCAGGCGGTCGCTGACATCGGGTTCGACCGTGCTCATGTCCATCACGATGGCACCTTTGCGCGCCGATGCCAGCACGCCGTTGGGACCGCCGACGGTGTCCAGCACAATGGCGGAGTTGGGCAACATGGTGACGATCACATCCACCTCGCGCGATGCTTCGGCGACGCTGCCGGCGGCCGTTGCGCCGAGTTTTACCAGCGCGTCAATGGCGGCGCCGTTGATGTCGAATACTTTCAGCTGGAAGCCTTTGCGTTGCAGATTGGACGCCATGCCGAGGCCCATGCGGCCGAGTCCGATAAAGCCGATGCGCAAGTGCTGCTGATTCGCGTGCTGATTCATGCTGTGTCTCCTGATTGATTTTATGGAATGTCAGTGATCAGATTGGGGCAGATGCCCGGCACGTGCGGAAGCACGCCGGACACCCGCGCGCCAGGTTCAGACGCTCAGATACGAGGTCTTGACGATGGTGTAAAACTCGATGGCATAGGTGCCTTGCTCGCGCGGACCATAGCTGGAGCCTTTGCGGCCGCCGAACGGTACGTGATAATCGAGACCGGCGGTGGCCAGGTTGAGCATGGTGAGGCCGGCTTCGGCGTTGGCCTGGAAATGACGCGCATGTTTTTGCGAGGTGGTGCAGATACCGGCCGACAAGCCGAACGGTGTATCGTTGGCGATGCTCAGCGCTTCTTCATAATTTTTGGCGCGAATCACGGCCGCGACCGGACCGAAGACTTCTTCGCGGTTGATGCGCATCTGATTGCTGGTGTCGGTGAACAGGGTCGGCGACAGATAGTGACCCGGGGTATCGCGGCGCAGCAATTCACCCTTGACCACGGCGCGCGCGCCTTCGCTGATGCCGATGTCGATGTAACGTAAATCCTGATCGAGCTGGCGCTGATCGACCACCGGGCCGACCTGGGTGCCGGCCTTGAGGGCATGGTCAATCACGATCTTGCCGAGCCGTTCGGCGACGGCGGCGACAAAGCGGTCATGGATTCCTTCGGTGACGATCAGCCGGCTGGAGGCGGTGCAGCGCTGGCCAGTCTGGAAGAAGGAACCATCGACGGCGCAATTGACGGCGATATCGAAGTCGGCGTCGTCCAGTACGATCAGCGGATTCTTGCCGCCCATTTCTGCCTGCACCCGGATCATACGTTCGTTGGCGCGCTGCACGATATGCCGCCCGGTTTTTACCGAACCGGTAAAGGTGATCGCATCGACGCCCGACAGGATGGCGTCACCGACCACGGCACCGGCGCCGTGCACCAGATTGAAGACGCCGGCCGGTACGCCGGCGCGGTGCAGAATGTCGGCCAGCGCCCAGGCAGTGCCCGGGGTCAGTTCCGACGGTTTGAACACAACGGCGTTGCCGAATGCCAGCGCCGGCGCAATCTTCCAGGCCGGAATCGCGATCGGAAAATTCCATGGCGTGATGACGCCGATGACGCCGACCGGGTCGCGCGTGATTTCGACATCAATGCCGGGCCGTACCGAAGCCAGTTTTTCGCCCCGCATGCGCAGCACTTCGCTGGCGAAGAAACGGAAGATATTGGCGGCGCGGCCGACTTCACCGATGGCTTCGGCGCGGGTCTTGCCTTCTTCGCGCGCCAGCAGTTCGCCCAGTTCTTCCTTGCGCGCCAGCAATTCATTGGCGACCGTGCTGAGAATGTCGGAGCGCAGTTGCGCGGTGCCGGTCGACCATTTGGGCAGGGCCTGACGGGCGGCGCTGACGGCGTCGGCCACCTGTTGCGCGCTGGCATGCGTGGCGCGGCCGATGATGTCGCCGGTATCGGAGGGATTGATATTGTCAACGCTGCTGGTGCCGGCAACCCATTCGCCGCCGATCAGATTCTTGTATTCAGTCATCGCTTGCCTTTTGCTTACGTCGTGGAGCACGGCCGTCTTGCCCGTACTCGCGGGATTGAAGAAAACGGAGTCCAGCATGGCACAACCGGCATGCATGCGTCCAATGTCCGATTGTGATTGCTTCATTACGATTGCGCATGTCAGCGGCACGCCTTCATTCGAGAAAGCGGACTGGCAACAGCGCGATCAGCTTACTCCAAAAACGGATTTTTTTCGCCGCATCCGGATATAGCAATTGGGCATGCCTCCATCACAATCGGACATTGGACATTCGTTTCCGTGCACGTTATGGTTTCCTCCGCCGGACTGCGTTCAGATGCCGTATCGGTACCAATAACAACGGAGACAACAATGAATGTGAAATTGAAAGTGATGACCCGCACCATCGCCGTCAGTCTGGCACTGGCGTTTGCCGGCAGCGCCAGCGCCAATGACGTGATCAAGATCGGTTTCATTACCGATATCTCTGGCGTGTATGCCGACCTGGATGGCGCCGGCGGCGTAGAAGCGATCAAGATGGCGATTGCCGATGCCGGCGGCAGTGTCAATGGCAAGAAAATCGAATTGACCGTGATTGACCATCAAAACAAGGCTGACATTGCCGCCAGCCGGGCGCGCGAATGGTATGACGCCGGTTACGACGTGGTCATCGGCGGCACCAACTCGTCGGCCAGCCTGGCGATTGCCAAGATCGCTGCCGAGAAAAAACGCGTATTCCTGTCGCCCGGCAGCGGCACCACGCGCCTGACCAATGAAGAGTGCAATCCCTATACCGTGCAATATACCTACGACACCATGTCGGTGGCACGCGGCACCGGCACCGCAATGGTCAAGCAGGGCCACAAGAGCTGGTATTTCCTGACCGCCGACGTGGCGTTCGGCAATTCACTCGAAAAAGATACCGGTGAAACCGTCAAGGCCAACGGCGGCACCGTGGTGGGCGCGGTCAAGCATCCGCTCAGTGCCTCCGACTTCTCGTCCTTCCTGTTGCAGGCGCAGTCGTCCAAGGCGCAAGTACTCGGTCTGGCCACTGGCGGCAATGATCTGGTCAATGCCATCAAGGGCGCCACCGAATTCAATATCACCAAGACCATGAAGCTGGCCGGCATCCTGATGTTCATCAGCGATATCCACGCATTGGGGCTGCAACAAAGTCAGGGCTTGTACTTCACCGATGGCTTCTACTGGGATCGTACCGATGAATCGCGCGCCTGGTCGCGTCGTTTCTTTGCCAAGACCAAGCGCATGCCGACCTCGCTGCAAGCCGGTGATGCCTCGGCCACGATGACGTACCTGAATGCGGTCAAGGCCGTGGGCAGTACCGATGCCGACAAGGTCATGGCACAGATGCGTGCCACCAAAATCAATGATTTTTTCGCCACCAACGGCGTGATCCGCCCGGATGGCCGCATGGTGCATGACATGTTCCTGATGCAGGTCAAGGCACCGGCCGAATCCAAGTATCCATGGGATTACGCCCGGATCGTGCAAACCATTCCCGGCGATCAGGCCTACATGAGCAAGGCTGAATCGAAGTGTGCTTACTGGAAATGATGGGGTAGGCAAATCGGGGCGGGCAGTGTGCCGCTGCTGTTGCATAGTGATGAAAAGCACTGCCGGTCAGATACCGGCAGTGCTTTTTTATGGCGCTGGATTTCAGCGTGCCAGCTTTTCAAGCAAGCGATATCCTTGCTCCCAATCGCCCAAGGCGCTGTCGGCATTGAGATGTCCATGCGGCCCGGCATCAACCAATTCGCTGCCCCATGCGGCAGCGCAGGTGGCAGCATGGCTGGCGCTGCCATAAGGGTCATTACTGCTGGCGACTACCACGGAAGGAAACGGCAAGCGGGTTGACGGCAGCGGTGAAAATCCGCGTGCCGATGCGGCCGGGAAGGCAGGTGCAGTCGGATCCGGTACTGCCACCAGCAAGGCACCGCGCACCGGCAGCATATGCAGCGCACCCCAATGTGCCACCGTCAGACATCCCAGGCTATGGGCGACCAGCAACGTATCGCTGCCGAGCATGGCCAGCTGGCTATCGAGCGCCGCCACCCAATCCTCGCACTGCACATGATCCCAATCCGCCACCTGCAATCGCTGCCATTCCGGATGCGCAGCCTGCCACCGGCTTTGCCAATGGGCCGGGCCGGAATTGCCGATGCCGGGGACGATCAGGACGGGGTGGTTCATGGTGGAATCTCGCGCGTTGAATTGGCGACAATTATCTCCTGTGATCGGTTTTATTGCTGAACCACAAATAAAAAAGCCCGCCATCAGGCGGGCCCGACGCAGCATCAGCACTTACATTGGCGATAAGCCAAGCGCTGCGCGGAAACGGTTTTTGACATAGACCCCATCGCGCGGCGGCAGGGCGCGTGGCAATTCTTCGGCATGCACGAACACTTGTGCCAGCAAAGTACCGGCGCGGTCGTTGATGTGCGCCGCCAGACCAGTGACTTGATCCAGCGCATTGACCGAAATCACTTTGCCGATGCCGCAGCCGGTGGCAACCACGGCCAGGTCGGTACCGAGACTGGTATGACTGCGCTGCATGCCGGTTTCGCCGAAGTGGCCATTGTCGATGATGACCAGGTTCAGGTTGGGTGGCTGCTGCGCGCCGATGGTAGCGAGTGCGCCAATCCCCATCAACTGTTCGCCATCGCCGGTGATGACAATCACGGTTTTGTTTGGTTGCGCCAGCGCGATGCCGAGGCCGACCGCGGCAGCACCACCCATGGCACCCCACAGATAAAAATTCTGCGGCCGGTCGCCAGCGGCAAATACATCATAGGAAGCGGAGCCGAGGCCGGTGACGACCAAAGCATCGGGGCAGGCCGTCAGCAACTGTTTGACAAAGGCGCGGCGGTCGACGGCGGCAGTGGTACGTTCACTCATTTGGCACCTTCCCATTTCTTTTTACCGATCAGACGCTGACCGAGCAGGACGCAGACGGCTTCACCACCTTCGAACGCGGCATCGAAGCCGGCACTGACGGTGGCGGCTACTTCTTCCGGGCGGTCGGCGCGCAGCACCGTGATCCCCATCAGCTCAATGGCCGCTTGCGTGGCCTTGCCCATCGGGGATTGCCATTGATTGAACTCGGCCCATTCGCCGCGCATCGTGATGATCGAGAAGAACGGGAAGCGGCAATTGGCCACCAGCGAAAACATGTTGATACAGTTGCCGACGCCGCTGCTTTGCATCAGCAGTGCCGCGCGTTCACCGCCGAGCCAGGCGCCGCACACCGTGGCGACACCTTCTTCTTCGGTGGTCAGGACCACGCCGCGCATGTCGGGATCGGCATGCACGCGCTGAATCACATGGGAATGACCGGCATCGGGAACGTACGCTACCTGACGTACGCCACCCTGTTTGAGGATGGAAAAGATCTCTTCGCGCCAGGCTGGCTGAGACGCTGTGCTGCTATCGCTATTCATAAAATGTATCCCCGTTCAATGAGCTTGAGCAGGGAGTGTAGAGCGCATCAAAAGTGCGCGTCCAATACTGAAATCTGTTCAGACAATCAGTTTTCGGCATAGCAGGCGGCGGCCTGCAATACACCGGCAGCGAGGCTTACGGCGTGGCCGCGAGCGGACCCAGCCAGGTGGCGCCGGGCCATTCGCCTTTGGTCACGCGGGCCTGCATCAGCGCCAGCAATTCGGTGACGGCGCAGCGCAAGGCAATCGAGGAGCGGCGCGTCAATGGCAGTGCCAACACGATCTTGCGTTGCAGTGATGGCCGGGCAATCGCCCAGGCGCGCAAGCGACCGGCGGCGAGGTCGTCGACGATGGCGACACCGGGCAGGATGGTATAGCCGAGTCCGCTCATTACCAGATTTTTTTGAATGCTCATGGCATTGGTTTCGGCGGCCACGTTCAGGTGAATATTGCCGCCGGCACAGGCGCGGTCGAGCAACAGCCGCAAGCCGTGCGGCTGACCCGGCAAGATCAGCGGCAGGCCGGCAATTTCTTGCAGCGCAATCACTTTATCGGTAGTCGGCTGGCTGGCCGGCAACCCGACCAGATACAGCGTTTCGTCGAGCAGCGGCTGGACTTCCAGCAGCGAGGATGGTTTCGGATCGTATAACAGTGCCGCATCGACTTCACCATCTTCCAGCCACTGCTGCAGATAGCCGGCGTAGCCGACGGAAATATTGACGGTCAGTTGCGGGTATTGTCGTTTCAGGCCGCTGACCAGCGCCGCCGCCAGCAAGTCGCCGGTACTTGGCAGCAAGCCGATGGTCACCGCGCCGCTGACGGTGCCGGGCGCCGGGATGATCTGCGCCTTGGCCTGATCCAGTTCGTGCAGGGCACGCCGCGCGTGACTGGCCAGAATGTGTCCGGCCTCGGTCAGATCCATGCCGCGCCGGCCGCGCTCGAACAACATGGTGCCCATGTCTTCTTCCAGCAAGCGCAATTGCCGCGACACGGCAGGTTGTACGATATGCAACAATTCTGCGGCTCTGGTTACGCTGCCGGTTTCAGCAATCGCGAGCAGTGCCCGTAACTGTTTGACGTCCAAAATAGCTCCCGACTCTGTTGACGAGCAACACCGGACGGCAAGTTGCAACCGGTGTCCATTGTAATAATTGAATTTGTTATTGCTATTACATGTGCTGACGTCAGGAGTTTAGCACTGCCGATGCGGCGCTGGCAGCGATCTTTTGCTATCAGGAAAATGTCAGGCGGACGGCGTTTTATTGTCGATCAACTGTTGCAGCGCATCAAGCTGGGCCGCTTGCAGGCGGCCGTTCTTGCGTGCCAGTTGCAACTGGCGTTGCGCCAGCTGGCGATAGAAATCAGCCTGTTCCGTGCTCAGTTTTTCCAGTGCCTGCAGATGGCGCTGCACCACCTTGACATCACCACGCGAGACCGGCCCGGCGAGTGCTGCTGCCGGGCCTTTGGCGACACCGGTTTCGAGCGTGCCGCGCGCCACCGGCAACAAGGCACGCAAGGTCTGTTCTTCGCTGATGCCGAATGCACTCCAGGCTTGCACCGCTTCATTCAGCATGGATAACAGAAAGGTGCCGGCAAACAGGCCACCGCCGTGATACAGCGCGCGCGATCCGGGCGGCAGCAGCATCGGCACCATTTCCAGTTTGGCTGCCAGCAGCCGTAATTGTTGTTCCAGTGCGGGCGGGCCTTCGATGCCGGCGGTGCTGCCGGGCAGCAGTGCCAGCGTCCGCTGCGGATCGGAAAATATCTGCAGCGGATGATAGCCGCCGGTAATCGCGCCGGCCCGTGCCGCCGGTTCCAGCAAGGCCACTTCGCTGGCGCCGCTGCAATGCACCACATACTGTCCGGCACGCCATGGCAGGCGCGCCGCGGTGGCCGCGATTTCATCGTCGGGTACCGTCAGGAATACCAGATCGGCGCTGGCCGCCTGTTCCGGTGTGACGGCGCGGCAGCCTTCCAGGCCGCTGACGGCTTGTTGCGCCGAGGCCGGATTGCGGCTGGCAATCATGGTGACCGGCATGCCGGCGCGATGCAGGGCGATGGCCAACGTGGTGCCGAGCCGGCCGGCGCCGATGAAACTGATGGATTGCATGAAATTGGTCTCCGTAACGGTAAGCGCCTGAGGCACCGATGATCAGTCGCGATAGGAGGGATCGCGCCGGTCCAGATAGCGCAGCATCGCCGGCCACTCCATCTCGCCGAACGGGCGCCGGGTTTCCGGCCGGTACAGGTGATAGGTCTTGGCTGCGATCTCAGGTGACGGCATGCGCAGCGGCACGCCGCATGACATGGCATCGACCTGCGACTTGCAGGCCATTTCCAGCCAGTACATGGTGTTGAAGGCTTGCGCGATGCTGGCCCCCACCGCCAGCAAACCATGATTGCGCAAGACCATGGTGTCGAGCATGCCAAGGTCGCGCACCAGCCGGCCGCGTTCATCGAGATCGAGCGCCACGCTTTCATAGTCGTGATAGGCAATTTCACTGAAGCGCATGGCCGTCTGCGTCAGCGGCAGCAGACCGCATTCCAGCGCCGAGATCGCCATGCCGGCCCGGGTGTGGGTGTGGATCACGCACCCGACATCATGTCGTGCCGCATGCACGGCGCTGTGGATGACATAGCCGGCGGCGTTGATGCCATATTCCTGACTCGGGTTGTGCAGCACATTGCCGTCAATGTCGATGCGCACCAGACTGGAGGCCGTGATTTCTTCATACATCAGGCCATACGGATTGATCAGCAAATGCTCGGTGCCGGGAATGCGGGCGGTAATGTGGTTGTAGATCAGGTCACTCATGCCGAAGCAGGCGATGAGGCGGTAACTGGCGGCCAGATTGACGCGGGTTTCCCATTCGGCGGTACTGAATGCGGCAGCGTTGCCGCTGCCAGATGCGGGCTGGCCGATGTAATGTGGCTGTGTCATTGTGTCTCCTGAAAATGTCGCGCTGCCATCGAGGGCATGCTTTTTTTTGCTGCGCCGCAACCAGCTTGGTCGTCGCAGGATGCTGCTCCTGTCGGGTTGCCCCATTTTCGTCTGACACCGCAGCGACCGCAATTCGGCAATGCAGAAGTGGCAGTTCTGCATTGCTGAAGTCAGCCGCAGGCGGCCGCTCGGGAGCGACTTCACCAATGGCTAACTGGCTCTTCGCCAATCACGAATGGTGGCACCGGCCAACTCTGGGCATACTGCCAGACAGTCATTTCATGCTCCTTGCTGCCGGCTCAACAACCACTGCCGGGCACGGGCCGACGACGGAGACAAGCAGCGCAATTGCGGCCGGCACGGGAGACATCAGCAGCGACGGCGCAGGCGTTGTGCGGCAAGACTTGATGCCGTACACCAGATTGTCACCGTTGATGAAAGGACCTTGCTCACTTCAATTTACGGAACCGAACGTCATGACAATTTCACAATTTCACTTCCACAATCCGGTCGAGTTGCAATACGGTGCCGGCAGCCTGAGCAAGTTGCCGGCCATTGTGCACGGTCTGGGCGGCACCAAGGTGCTGGTGGTGGGCGATCCGGGTGTGTTGCAGGCGGGCCTGGTGGAACGCGTGACGCAAACGCTGCGCGCTGCAGAAATTCCGTTCGGGGTATTCACCGATATCAAAAGCGATCCGGAAGTGCGCTCGGTCGATCTCGGCATTGCCGCCGCGCGCGGCCTCGGCGCTGACCTGATCGTCGGCATCGGCGGCGGCAGCGCGCTGGATGCGGCCAAGGCGATTGCCGTGATGTTGACCAATGACGGCAATATCCGCGATTACTTCGGGGTCGACAAGATCAAGCGTCCGAGTGCGCCGGTGGTGGCGATTCCGACCACCGGCGGCACCGGCAGCGAAGTGACCGTGTGGTCGGTGCTGTCGGATACCGAAAACAATCTCAAGGTCAATATCGGCAGCCCGTTCAACTATGCGCGCGTGGCGCTGCTGGATCCGGAACTGAGCCGCTCGCTGCCGGCGGCGGTAACTGCCGCGACCGGCATGGATGCCTTGACCCATGCGATCGAATCCTATGTCAACAAGGCTTGTCATCCGTTCGCCGAAGCCGCTGCCGAAAAGGCGATCAGGCTGATCGCCGACAACTTGCGGCTGGCGGTAGCGCAGGGCGATCACATGGAAGCGCGCGGCAATATGCTGATCGCCAGTTCGCTGGCCGGTATTGCGTTCAACCGCATCCGGCTCGGTCTGGTGCATGCCTTCGCGCTGCCGCTGGGCAACAAGTTTCATATTCCGCACGGACTGGTCAACGGCATCATGCTGCCGGCCGTGATGCAATTCAATTTGCCGGGCAATCTGCCCAAGTACGCCAGGATCGCCGAGTTGTTTGGCGAACGCATCGACGGTCTGAGCTTGCGCGATGCTGCCGCACGTTCGGTGCACGCGGTACGGCAACTCAAGCAAGACATCGGCCTGACCCAGACGCTCAGCGATTTCGGCATGACGGCTGCGCGCTGTGAAGAAGTCATCGATGAAACCATGACCTCGGCCAACGTCATGATCAATCCGCGTCTGGCGACCCGCGCCGATTTGCAGCGCATGCTGGAATGCGGCATGAACGGCACGGTGTAGCGCCGGCCCGCGATTTTTCCTCGCCTTTATTTCCTCTAATTTACTTCTTATCTGGTTTGCTGACATGAAACAACATTTCATCAATAATGCCTGGGTTGCCGGTGCTTCCCACGAAACCATCGCCGTGCTCGACCCGTCCACCGGGCTGCAAATCGAGGAAATTGCACGCGGCAATGCCATCGATATTGACCGCGCCGTCCAGGCCGCACGCGCTGCCTATGAAGGTGAGTGGGGTCGCCTGTCGGCGGCTGAGCGCAGCCGGTTGCTGTACCGTCTGGCGCTGCGTCTGCAAGACAATGCCGAAGTGCTGGCGCAACTGGAAGCCGCCGATTGCGGCAAACCGCTCAAGCAGGCGCGTGCCGATGCCGCCGCGATTGCGCGCTACTTCGAGTTTTATGCCGGCGCCGCCGACAAGCTGCACGGCGAAACCATTCCGTATCAGAGCGGCTACAGCGTACTGACCTGGCGCGAAGCGCATGGCGTTACCGGCCACATCGTGCCGTGGAATTATCCAATGCAGATTTTCGGCCGTTGTGTCGCCGCGGCACTCGCTGCCGGCAATACCTGCGCGGTCAAGCCGGCTGAAGACGCCTGCCTGTCCTTGCTCAAGGTGGCCGAGCTGGCAGCCGAGGCCGGCTTCCCGGCCGGTGCGCTCAATCTGGTCACCGGTTATGGGCATGAAGCCGGCGACGCGCTGGTCAGCCACCCGGGTATCGACCATGTGTCGTTCACCGGCTCGCCCAATGTCGGCAAGATCGTGGTGCGCGCGGCTGCCGAACATCACACGCCGGTGACGCTGGAACTGGGTGGCAAGTCGCCGCAGATCGTATTTGCCGACGCCGATTTCAGTGCCGTGGTGCCGACCGTGGTCAATGCCATCGTGCAAAACGCTGGCCAAACCTGCTCTGCCGGCAGCCGTTTGCTGGTGCAGCGCGAAGTCTACGATCAGGTCATCGAACTGGTGGCGGCAGCCTTTGGCCGCTTGCGCGTCGGTTCTTCGCAAATGGATCTGGATTGCGGTCCGCTGATCCGCCAGACGCAACTGCAACGGGTACAGAAATTCCTCGCCGATGCCAGACAGGATGGGATCCCGATTGCCGGTCAGGGCCAGATTGATGCGGCGGCGCCGAAGGGCGGTTTCTATCAGGCGCCGGTGTTGTTCAAGGACGTGCCGCCGCAACATGCGCTGGCGCAGCAGGAAATTTTCGGCCCGGTTCTGTCGGCCATGCCGTTCGATGATGAAGCTGATGCCGTGCGCATCGCCAACGGCACCGACTTCGGTCTGGTCAGCAGTGTCTGGACCCGCGACGGTGGCCGTCAGTTGCGGCTGGCGCGCAAGATTCGCGCCGGTCAGGTGTATATCAACAACTATGGCGCCGGCGGCGGTATCGAATTGCCGTTCGGCGGGGTCAAAGCCAGCGGCCACGGACGCGAAAAAGGTTTTGAAGCACTGTATGGCTTTACCGTACTGAAGACGGTCGCGATCCGTCACGACTGAGCCGCCATTACTCCATTGATTGACGAGGACTCACCATGAATACACTACGCGACAAAGCAGTTACCGACAGCGCGATTCCGGCTTCGGCCAGTGCCCGCCTGGCCACATTCGCTGCCAATCTGACATTTGCCGATATTCCCGACGAGGTCATCCGCAAGACCGAAGACTTGTATCTGGACTGGCTGGGGTCGGTACTGGCCGGCAAGGATTCACGGCCGGTCGATATCATTACCCGCTTTGCGATGGCGATGGGGCCGGCCAGCGGACCATCGGAAATTCTGATCAACCGCCGCCACAGCAGTCCCTTGCTGGCCGCCATGAGCAATGCCGCCGCTTCGCACGTGGCGGAACAGGACGATGTGCACAACGGTTCGGTATTCCATCCGGCGGCGGTGGTGTTTCCGCCGGTGCTGGCAGTGGCGCAAGCGCTCGGCAGCAGCGGTCGCGACTTCTTGCTGGCGGCAGTGGTGGGCTATGAAGTCGGGATTCGCATCGGCGAATATCTGGGACGTTCGCATTACAAGATTTTCCATACCACCGGTACTGTCGGCACCGTGGCCGCAGCGGTGGCGGTAGGGTCCTTGCTGAAACTGAATCCGGAACAAATGCTCAACGCCATCGGTTCGGCCGGTACTCAGGCGGCTGGCTTGTGGGAATTTTTGCGCGACGCAGCCGATTCCAAACAATTGCATACCGCGCATGCCGCCGGCGCCGGTCTGACTGCGGCCTATCTGGCGCAAGACGGTTTCACCGGCGCCCGTCAGATTCTGGAAGGCGCACAAGGCATGGCGGCCGGCATGTCCAGTGATGCCGATCTGAGCCGCCTGACGGATCGTCTCGGTGAGCGCTGGGCGTTGCCGGAAACCTCGTTCAAGTTCCACGCCTCATGCCGTCACACGCATCCGGCGGCAGATGCCTTGCAACAGGTATTGCGGCGCGACAAGCTGCGGCCTGAAGATATCGCCGGCGTGGTAGCGCTGGTGCATCAGGGCGCGATTGATGTGCTGGGACCGGTGACCGATCCGAAAACCGTGCACCAGTCGAAATTCTCGATGGGTACCGTGCTCGGTCTGATCGCGCAATTCGACAGTGCCGGCCTGTCGCAATTCGATGACAGCTACAACGCTGCCGCAGTGACGGCGTTTCGCGGCAAGGTCTCGATGCAGCTCGATGCCGAAGTCGACAGTGCTTACCCGGCACGCTGGATCGGCAAGGTGATCGTCACCACCCATGACGGCAAGGTATATCACGGTCGCGTCGATGAACCCAAGGGCGATCCGGGCAATACCCTGAGTCGTCCTGAGATCGAAAAGAAAGCGATTGCCCTGGCTGCCTATCGTGGCGGCGCCAGCGCGGATGAAATGCGCAAGGTGATCGATCAGGCCTGGAATTTCACGCGTCTGGAACGGGTCGGTGACTTGTTGCCGTAAGCGCTGATCTTGCATCGGGCCTGCGCCGGGTCTGCGCTTGATAGTAGCCGTCCGATACCGGGCGCGCATTTTTCCGCAATCTGGCCGGTGCTAGAATAGGGCGCGGCAGCTTGCACCCGGTCGGTTGCCGTCCGCCAGTCCCGATCAGGAAAAAACGATGCGCAGAAAAATTCCCAGCACCAGCATGTTAGAAGCATTCGATTCGGCGGCACGCCATTTGAGTTTTACCCGTGCCGCCGATGAATTGTCTTTTACCGAAAGTGCCATCAGCCGCAAGATTGCCTTGCTGGAAGAGTATCTGGGCGTCAAGTTGTTCAGTCGCGTCAAGAAGCGGCTGCAACTGACCGATGCCGGCAAGAGCTATAGCCTGATGGTGCAAAAGAATCTGGATCAGCTCGAAATCGACACCACGCTGACGATGGCGCATGACGCCGGCCGCATTGCGCTGGAACTGGCAGTGCTGCCGACCTTTGCCTTGAAGTGGCTGATTCCGCGTCTGCATGAATTCAATGCCCTGCATCCGGAAGTCACCATCAATGTCACCGCGCGCGAGGAAGCGTTCCGTTTTTCGGAAGCGCCGTTCGATGCCGCGATTCACTTCGATCACCCGGTCTGGGCCAATGCCACCAGCACCTATCTGTTTACAGAGGAACTGATTCCGGTATGCAGTCCGCAACTGATCGGCGGCCAGCGCTGCCGTCAGCCAGCCGACCTGTTCGGCTATACCTTGCTGCACAAAAGCGGGCGACCGGAAGCCTGGTCGCGCTGGTTTGAACTGGCCGGTTGCGCCGATGCGCGGGCCTTGAAGGGCGCGCGGTTCAACATGTATGCGATGTTGATCGAGGCCGCCCGCCGTGGCGCCGGCATTGCGCTGGTGCCACGTACCTACGTCATGGACGATATCGACGCCGGGCAGTTGACCGTACCGTGGGAAATGCTGGTGCCGGGCGCCAAGGATTACTACTTCATCGTGCCCGAACAAAAACAGGCGGCGCAAGCGGTCCAACTGTTTCTTGCATGGCTGCTGAAAGTCGCCAGCCAGTACCGGCATACGGCGGAAAAAGCCGACGCCTGACTACATCACGCGCGCCAGCGCCGTGGCGATGGTATCGAGATTGCCGGAGTTCACTGCGGCGACACAAATGCGCCCGGTTCCCAGCGTATGAATTTCAAACTCCTCACGCAATCGCGTGACTTGTTCCGGCTGCAATCCGGTATAGGAAAACAGGCCGGCTTGTCGCGTCAGGAAAGAAAAGTCGCGCGCCGGCAAGTGTTGTTGCAGCCGTGCTCGCAGTTGTTGCCGCATGCCGGTGATGCGTTCACGCATCTGTGCCAGTTCCTGCTCCCACAGCGCCCGTAGCTGATCCGAACCGAGTACCGCAGCGACAATGGCGGCGCCATGTCCGGGCGGACTGGAATAGTTGGTGCGAATGGTGCGTTTCAGTTGCGACAACAGCCGCGCCGCTTCATCCGGGCTGGCACTCACTACGCTCAGCGCACCGATGCGTTCGCTGTACAGCGAAAATGACTTGGAAAACGTGCTGGAGACAAATACCGTGAGCCCGCTGTCCGCGAAACGCTGCACCACCTTGCCATCTTCCGCCAGACTGCCGCCGAAGCCTTGATACGCCATGTCCAGGAACGGGATCAACCGGCGCCGGGTAATGATCTCAAGTACCTGTTGCCATTGGCTGTCATCCAGGTCCAGTCCGGTAGGATTGTGGCAGCAGGCATGCAGCAATACGATATCGCCGGCGGGAATTTGTTCCAGTGTTGCCAGCATGGCGGGGAAGTTCAGATCATTGCGGGCGGCATCGTAATACGGATAGGCATTGACCGTGAAACCGGCGGCCTCGAACAGCGCCGCATGATTTTCCCAGCTGGGATCGCTGATCCAGACCTGCGCATCCGGGAAAAAACGTTGCAGAAAATCAGCGCCGACCTTGAGCGCGCCGGTACCGCCGGCAGTTTGCAGGGTAATCACGCGCTGTTCATCGAAGGCGCGGGTGCCGTCGAACAACTGCCGTCGCACCGCATTGTTATAGGCCGCCAGACCTTCAATCGGCAGATACGTGTGCGGCTTGGGATGTTGCAGCAAATCGGCTTCGGCCTGACGCACGCATTGCAGCAGCGGGACTTTTCCCTGATCGTCGTAATACACGCCGACGCCGAGATTGATCTTGGCCGGATGGGTGCTGCGGTTGTAGGCCTCGGTGATGCCGAGAATCGGATCGCGCGGCGCCATCGTGATGGCGGCCAGCAGTGAAGCAGGGGTACTGGTTTTCATTTGAGACTCATTTATTCATGTAACGGCGCCTTGGCGCGCATGCGTTTGGCCCGGCGTTGTTCAGCCGAGCTGCCTGACCAGCTCCGGCACGATCTCG
>NZ_LFLS01000006.1 GCF_001189915.1 Herbaspirillum autotrophicum | reverse complement strand
AGCGCCAGCATGCCCCACAGGCGCCCCGCCTGATCCATATCGCTGCGCGCGGGCGCATTGCCGAGCTTGTGCGCGTACACCACGCGCAACTCAAGCCGGTCCGGCATGGCAAACGTGACGCCGACACCGGCGCCCGACAGACGACGCTGATTGTCGCCCTCGATGAATGGCCGGGCATTGGTGCGTACCATGCCGTGATCGACAAAGCCGCTCAGCGTCAATTGACCCGGCAACAGTTGCTGGTTCAGCACATGACGGATTTCGGCCGTCGCCACATAGCCTTCATCCCCCGACGCTTCGCCACTCGGATAAGCGCGCACCGCAAACGGACCACCGAGCGACATCTTTTCCGCCGAGTCGAGATTCTTTGATGCTTCCTGACCATTGACCGCCAGCATCAGCATGGTATTGCCGCTCAGCCACTGATATTGGGTCAATCCATAACTCAGACGCTGATAGGCACCGTTGGTACGGGCCGAAAAATCATCAATTGCACGCTCCGTCGGGCTGGCAATATTCAGTTGTCCGCTCTCGATGCGCAAGTTGAACACGGTGGTGCCGTCGGCCCCGGCAACGCGGTTGCGCGCATCACCATTGAGCCCCGCTCCGATAACCCGATTGCTTTTATCGGCGCTGCTGGCAAAGGCGCCCAAATGGTCTTGCAATAATTTCTGGTCGAGCCCGCCCTCGAGATTCAGATTGAACGCACGCGAGCGCACCAGCGGATAACTGGCACTGGCCGACCACACGCCGGCGCGCCCATAGACGTTCAGCAAACTGAAATTGCCGCCGACGGCATAGCGCGATTCGGCATAGGCCAGCCCCAGCCGTGCACCGTCGCCGCCCACTGCGATGCTGTAACCGAGCCGGCCGTAATCCTGACCAATGGTGGTGGAAAACAAGCGGACATCCAGACGGTCGCCATTGCCGCTCGGATTATTCCATTGCAAGGCACCGCCGATCCGGTTGCGACCGGTGTTGCGCACACCATAGTTATCGGCCTCAAGTCGCGCCGACAGGGCTGGCGCGGGTCCCACAGTGAGCGTCAGATCGGTGCTGCCGGGTGTCGCACCGGGTTGCAGGTTGCCGCCGGCCTGGGCAGCGCGCGTAGTGTCCTGGATCAGCAGAATGGCGCGTTCCAGCGCGGCATCGCTGACGGCCTCACCCAACCGCTGCGGCGTAACATAACGCTGCACGATGGCATCCGCAACGCCGGATCGATTATCCAGCCGGACCTCGCCGTAGCGCCCCTCCAGCACGGCAATTTCCACCACGCCATCCTTGATGTCCTGCGCCGGGACATACGCGCGCGCCACCAGATAGCCATGCTCGCGGTAATACGCCGTGATGCGTGATGCAGCCTGCTCTATCTGATCGAGGCTGCGCTCACCGCCGGTGACATCCTGCACCAGCGTCAGCAGCACGACGCTGTCGAAAACCTGATTGCCACTCACCCGGAATGCATTGACCTGGAAGCGCATGGCATCGACCGCCGGCAATGGCGTCTGCGCGTCCGGCGCAACCTCAATGGTGCCGGTAGCGGGCGGCGGCAACACCGGCGCCGACTGCTGCGATTCGCGCAAGCTGCTGCCGGCATTGGGCAAGGCCTGCGCCATGAGAAGCGTGCTGCTGCTCAGGTACATGGCAAGACAAAGCCGGACAGGCGCATTGAGGCGACAGGATGACATGGTGATTTTTTTCATTCTGGTTTTCTATATTGAGTAACACAAACCGTGTCCGGATCGCAGCGCTCGCTGCGGTCATTGACGTCCGGAAAACTCGTGCTGCGCCCCGCTTTCACTGTTCGCCTCGCAGCATTCCGGCGCGTTCAACGCGGCAGCGCCTGACCACCGCTAGTTGCACGCCCGCGACAGATCTCCCTGACGACGCTCACAGGGCTGAAAATTTTCATCCAGCGCCAGCGTTGCTGCGCGTTCATCCGAGACGGTAATCAGATCAGCGACGGCAGCAGGCGGCGCGACACCCTTCAGATCCGACCAGCGCGCCGTACGCACGGCATCGATGACGTCCCTGATGCCGGGGACAGCCGGTGCCGAAGCCCCGGTTGGGGGCGCCTCAGCCAATGGCGCAACAAAGCCAATGTCGGGTAACTGTCTGGCGGCGTCGGGCCCTGCGGCCGGTGGTTGTACATTGCCGATGGCAGCGCCGCCGGCATCTACCGCCCCGACCAGCCGGCCGACGCTTTTGCTGCCGCCCACGCTGCCATCAACCCGGATGTTGCTGATTCGCGCACCATCCTGAATTGCCCCGACCAGTCCGCCGACATTGGTGTTGCCGTTGACGCTGCCGGTAGCATAAGAGTGACTGATTTGCCGGCCGTTTTCATTCGCCTCGGGCCGCTTACGACTTGCCCGGCTGATGCCGACCAGGCCGCCGACATTGGTGTCGCCATTGACGGCGCCGCTGGCATGGGAACCGTGAATCTGCCCGACCAGAACCCCGGCCAGTCCACCGACGTGCTGCTTGCCGTCGACCCTGCCGCTGGCATGGGAATTCTCGATTTTGCCGTCATTCACACCGGCCAGACCGCCGACCCCGCCATTACCACTCACGGCACCGCTCGCATGAGATTTGCGGATATTGCCTTGCCGATAGACGCCGCCGGCCAGACCACCGATAAAATTATTGCGGAACCCCGCCTTCTTCAAGGCGTGGTCGGAGCCGGCAGCGCTGGCGCTGGAGAAGGAGTCACTGACCGTGCCACGCCATAACGAACCAACCAGCGAGCCGACTTCCGCAGCACCGGTAACGCTGCCGCCTTCCATCCCGATATTGCTGATTTCACCGCCATCGACAAAACCGAACATGCCGACAGAAATCTGCCGTGGCCGGTTGATGCGGAGATTCTTGACCACGTATCCCTGACCATCAACAGTGCCGGAGAATGCACCGTGACTGTCGCCGGCCGGCTCGTACCCTTTATCATTCCCCCATTCAGCATTGCGATAGCCGTCGCCGATCGGTACGAAGCCCGCTCCGTCATGCCAGCCGGCAGTGCTGCCGGCATCAATGTCATTGATCAGCTTGTAATTGCCGCTAAGCAGTTCAGAGCTGCTGCGTATCCCCTGCAAACCATATATGTCGGTAATCTGGTAGGCATTGCCGCGACTGCCATCGCCATCACCCACGCGCAGGAAGCTGCCGGCATTGAGACGAAAATCCAGGGCATTGAACGCCACCAGTGTGGCGTTCTTCTGAACCCAGTTACCACCGTCGAGCGTAAAATTCCTGACATTTACTGCCGCCGACGGCCTGATTTCCTTGCCTGCGTGCAGAGCCAGGCCACCCGCTGCGGCATCCACCGGGGCATCGAGGAGAATATTGCGCTGTGCCTTCAAACTCAGTACGGCATCCGTCTTCCAATTGAGCGCATCACGGAGGACGATGTCACTGTCGGCAGCCTGCGTGCTGACCTTCACGTTATTGAGCCCCAGCATGCGGCTCAGCGTGTCGGCACTGACATCACCGCCATCGTTGGCAATGCGGAAGTCATTCGCCTGCGTATCAATCTGCCAGGTGCCGGTCTTGCCCTTTGTCGCCGCCGTAGTGACGTGCGCACTGTCGGCGATGCTGACCTTGTCACCCGCAGTGACGATAGTGCCGCCATCCCCGCCGTCATTCGCCGAGGCATCCAGCGTGCCCGGCATCACCACTGTGCCACCTTCGGCCAGCAAACGAATCTCGCCCTTTTTTTTGTTGACCGTGCGCGCCTGAATCACGCCGGTATTGTTGACCACGCCGGACAGCGCCGCATCCTTGCCCTTGCTGGTCAGCACCACCACGCCGCCATCGGCCTGGATCAAATTGTGATTCTCCACCAGTGCATCCACTGCGCCCTGCTCAATGCTCAGCGTGACCAGGCTATGCTCGTGCAGCGTCAAGGTCATTTGCGTGCCGGCGGCCAGGGTAACATTGCCGCCATTGGCGGTAAGCGTGCCGTGATTGGCTACTTGCGGTCCCAGCAACGCGATGTAACCGCCATCGTCGGCAGTGATTTTTCCTTGATTGATGATGCGCGCGCCGGCGCGACCACTACCCGAAAAGACGTAACGGCCGTTCATGAAATCTGTGTCACTCAGATTCAGCGTGGAAGCCACCAGTCCGCCCACGCTGACCTGCGAATTAGAGGAAAACAGCACACCGTTCGGATTCAGAATGAAGACCTGGCCGTTGGCCGACACTTTGCCGTGAATCGCCGATGGGCTTTGCCCCAGCACGCGGTTGAGCACGATGGCGCTGCGCCCCGGCTGGTTGAAACGCACGCTTTCATTGGCCCCGACATTGAAGCTGCTCCAGTTGATCGCCAGCCTGGTACTGTCTTGCGTGACCGTGGTGGTATTCTCGTTTTGCGCAATCCGGCCGATGCCGGCGCTGATCTGACCGCCGACCGGCGCCGCCCATGTCGTTGCCGGCAGCAAGGCCAGCGGACCGCCCAGCAGTATCGTCAGTGAGCGCAGGCGGCAGGCGACACCGACGGCTTCCGAGATGACGTTCAGCGCGCTGTAGATACTGTGTCTGGTCAAGAAGGAAATAGCATTCATCGCAAATTTGGCCATTAAAAAAAGCCAATTGTATTGTTAAAGATTTTCAATTGACACCCGATAAATTGCCGCATTTTGACGAAGAAAATCCACAACAATCACGACCAAACATCTCGCCGGCAACGCCATGCCGCCATCGGTCAAGCGCGTGTTACGTCGACCAAAATCGTCATCATGGTTTGGCGGCGCCGCCTCCTTCGAGCAGCGCAGCAATAATGGCCGACATTTTTCCGAGTTGCGCTTGCATCTCGATTCCCGCATTGAGTAAAGCGGCAGTGCTGGCCGATGTTGTTTGCGCCAGCTGGGTCGTCGGCGCGGTAGTGCCGGCGTCTCGGGCCGGTGCGCTGGTCAACACCACCCGCAGCGATGGCCTGATCGCATCTGCTCTGCCTGCCGCGCGGGCCGGAGGCATTGCTGCGAGTGCGGCGGCTTGCGTGCCAACCGCTGCCAGCGCAGCGGTGCTGCCGGCGATTGCCGTCGTCGCCGAGTTCACGCCATTCCGCATTGCCTGCCCGGCGGCGGCCATTGTTGCTGTGCTGGCGCTTCCCTCTGCCGCAGCAGCCTGATCAGCATGTCCCTGGGCGGTACTCACCTGTGACGAACCGGCGCTCTTTGATGCTTCGGCGGCAGCATTGGAATCCGTCGTGCTTGTCCGCACCGTCTGCAATTTCTGTCTCTGTGCCGCTAACGCATCCGCTTTCAGCGCGGCGTTAGCGGCCGCTGCTGCCTCAAGTTTTTTCTGCGCGGCGGTTTTATCAGCGTCGAATGCAGCACCGGGGGTCTTGTCCAATGGCACGACTTTGTTCAGGTCAAGATTGCCGGCACCACTCATTTTGGCGTTTGCCGCTGCGATCCTGGCATTGATGTCTGCCATCGATACTTTCATGTCAGCGACGACCCCCTTGCCAAGATCCCTGATGAGCGTATCCAGCTGATTGGCAATCGCGGTCAGGGCACTGAGCCCGGCTGCCGACAGGGTTGAAGCGCTCTCCCCGCTGTCAGTGAGCATTCCTTGCATTCGGGCCGTCATCTCCTTGATGACTCGGGCATTTTCGGCCTCGATATCCGCCTTGCTTTTGAGGATGTCTTGCATGGCATCCTGACCGCTCGTTTTGATCAACTCCTCCAGTCTGGCCGTCACTGCGACCTCGCTCTGTCCACCTGATATTGCCGTCAGCACCGCATTGATGGCGTCCGTGATGCTGGTGCCGGCCGGCTGTGGATTGAAGCCCTGCAGCCAGCGAAAACCCGGATAAGCCGTGCCGCGCGCCCAGACCGTCGCGAAATCCCAGCCGACATACGTGGGACGCGTGATGCCAACGCCTTGCAATTCCTGCGTGGAGCGACCTTCGCCGCCGGCGCTGGCGCTCTGTCCGGTGCTTTGGTTATCCCAGTAACTGGCGTTGATGGTGGCGATGTTGGCACCGCTGTTGCTGCCGGCCAGTCCGCCCACATTACTGGCGCCGCGCACCACACCGTTGGCCCAGGCATTACTGATCTGACCGCCATTCTGGAGATTGCCGATCAGGCCGCCGACGCCACTGATGCCGCTTACTGCGCCACTGGCCCAGACATTGCTGATCTGACCGCCATCATTGAGTCCGGCCAGACCGCCGACGCCATATTGACCGTTCACATTGCCGCTGGCATAGGCTTGATCAATGCGTCCATAGTTCCAGCCGACCAGGCCGCCGACATTCATGCCGCCGCTTACCGCGCCGCCGGCGTACGATTGACTGATGCTGCCGTTTTGATAATTGACGCCGACCAGGCCGCCGATGAAATTGCTGCCGCCGGCGTTACCGCTGGCATTGCCGGAAGCATAGGCATTGCGGATATTGCCGTTCAGGAGCGAACCGGCCAGCGGCCCGACATAACCGGCACCGACGAAGCTGCCGCCGATCATGCCAATATTGCTGATATTGCCGCCACCGCTGATCTGGCCGAATAGTCCGACGTAATCTTCAACGGCCCGGTTGATGGTCATATTACTGACCGTGTGCCCTTGCCCGTCAAGATTGCCGGTAAAAGAAGCAACGCCGCTGCCGACCGGTACAAAACCGGCGCCGCCATTCCAGCCGGCGGTGCCGCTGGCGTCAATATTGTTGTTCAGGCGATAGTTGCCGGCCAATAGTGCGGCGCTGCTGCCCATGCCTTGCAAACCATAGACATCGGCAATCTGCCAGGCATTGCCGCCACTGCCATCGCCACCCGCTGCACGCAAAAAGCTGCCGCCGCTGATGCGGAAATCGCTGACGCTGAAGGCGGCCAGCGCAGCACTGTTCTGGATCCAGTTGCCGCCATTGAGCATGAACGTCTTCACGTTCACCGCCGCCGGTGCGCTGATGGTATCGCCGGCATTCAGTGTCAATCCACCCTGCGCGGCATTGATGGCAGCATTCAGATTGATGTTGCGTTCAGCCTGCAAACTGAGCGTGTTGGCGGTGTTCCAGCCAAGGGCATCGTTGACGAAGATATCGCCGTTGCCGGTGTGACCCATGGCGGTATTGAGCGTGACGTTACTGGATGCCAGTTGACCGATCAATGTGGTGGCACTGATATCGCCACCGATGTTGGCGATGATCAGGTCGTTCGGATCGATCAGCCAGGTGCCGGTCTTGCCGTTGGCTGCCGCCGTGGTGATCCGGACACTGTCGGCGATCTTGATCTTGTCGCCCGAGGTTTCGATGAAACCGCCGTTGCCGCCGGTGCTCGCCGATGCATCCAGCGTACCGTCCGCTTGCACCGTGCCACCCTGTGCCAGCAACCGGATCGCGCCGCCCTGATTGCTGACCGTGCGCGCCTGAATCACGCCGCTGTTGTTGACCACCCCCGACAACACGGCATCCTGTCCTTTGCTGCTGAGCAGCACTACGCCATCATCAGCCTGAATCAGATTGTGGTTGGCGGCCAGCGCATCAACTGCGCCCTGATCGATACTCAAGCTCAGCAAACCATGCGCGCCCAGCGTCAAGCTCATTTGCGTGCCGGCGGCGAGGCTGACATTGCCGCCATTGGCGGTCAGTGTGCCCTGATTGATCACTTGCGGCGCCAGCAAGGCAATATAGCCGCCATTGGCCGTGATGCTGCCCTGATTGATGACACTGGCGCCAGCCTTGCCCGCCACCGGCGTAAATGCATAGCGGCCATTGCCATTCATGAAATCACTGTCACTCAGATTCAGTGTCGACGCCACCAGACCACCGACATTGATCTGTGCGCCGCTGCCGAACAATACGCCGTTCGGATTCAAAATGAAGACCTGACCATTGGCCGAGAGATTGCCCAGGATCTTCGACGAATCCTGACCCAACACGCGGTTGAGCGCGATGGCACTGGCATTCGGCTGATTGAAGCGAACGCTTTCATTGGCGCCGACATTGAAGCTGTTCCAGTTGATGGCCAAACGGTCGCTGCCTTGCTGGATCGTGGTGGCGTTGCCGGTTTGCGTAATCTGGCCGCTGCCGGCGCTGACCTGGCCGCCGACCGGTGCGGCACACACCAGCGCCACCGGCAGCAAGACCAGCGGCCCGCCCAGCATCGCCGCCAGCCGTCGCAGACTGCGCCGGCGATGGCGACCTCCTGCGGCAGCTTCGGCAGCTTCGGCAACCGCGATCAGGCTGCCGTGGGTTCTGCTTCTGAGCAAGCGGTAGGTGGGATTCATGCGGTTCATGCCGGCCTCGCGTTAACGATGTAATGGCTGGCATCATAAAAAGCTTTTTTTTATTCCGCATTGGACTAAAGTCTCATGTCGGCCAAATAAATTTATGACAAGCTCGATACTGCCCTGACCGCCATCCCATGCCATCCATGAACCAGCCAGCCATCTCCAGTAGCAACGCGGTACCAGCCGAACCGATCTACCGTGCGCAGATGGCGGTGCTGCGCCATAACTTTCCGTTTTCACTGTTCGGAGCGCTGCTGACGGCGGTCCTGATCGTGGTGGTGCTGCATGATGTCTTTCCGATGCGCGATCTGCTGCTGTGGCTGACACTGAACTGCGCGTTGATTGCCTGCCGGGTCGGCGTGCTGCTGCGCTACCGCCGGGCCAGTGCCGACACCGGCAATCTCGCCGCCTTGCACCGCTGGGAGCGCCTGACGTTGTTCAGCACGGCACTGGCCGGATTATTGTGGGGGCTGCCTTACGGCTACTGGATGTACCACGCGCCATTCGAGCATCAGATGTTTTTGATCATCGGCATGCTGACGCTGGGCACCGGTGCGATTTATGCCTACTGCATTCATCTGCGGCTGCTGTACGCGTTCGAAGTGCCTTATTTCGTACCTTCGTTTATTGCACTGGCGCTGCTGCCGGGCACCATTCATCACATTCTGGCCATGGCCGGTGCCTTGTATCTGCTGGTGACGCTGGCGTTTGCCCACCGCATGTATAGAACCCAGCTCGATTCGTTGCGCATGCGGTTTGAAAATACCGATCTGTTGCAACGCCTGGCAATTGAAAAGGAAGCCGCCGAGCGCAGCAATCTGGCCAAATCGCGTTTTCTGGCTGCCGCCAGTCACGATCTGCGCCAGCCGGTCCATGCGCTGAGTCTGTATCTGGGCGTCTTGCGCGAGCAGGAGCTGAATCCCAAAAGCCGCCAGCTGGTCGATCATATTGGCCGTGCCACGCTCGCCATGGGCGGCCTGTTCGATGGTTTGCTGAATATCTCGCGGCTGGATGCCGGCGTGATCCGGCCGCAACTGCGACACTTCGGGCTGGCGCCGCTGCTGGAACAATTGCTGCTGGAATATGCACCGCAAGCCAGCATGCAGGGCTTGCGCTTGCGTCTGCATCGCGGACCGCTGCCGGTAGTGCGTTCCGATCCGGTATTGCTGGACCGGATTCTGCGCAACCTGGTCGATAACGCTATCCGTCATACCCGCAGCGGCGGCGTCCTGATCGGTTGCCGCCGGCGCGCCGGCACACTGACCATTGAAGTCTGGGACAGCGGGGTCGGCATTGCCGCCGCCGAACGTGACAATATCTTCATGGAATTCCATCAGGTCGACAATCCGGAACGCGACCGCAGCAAAGGCATGGGTCTGGGGCTGGCGATTGTGCGGCGTACCGCCGATCTGCTGCGCCATCCGCTGAGCGTGCGTTCACGCCCCGGTCGCGGCAGCGTGTTTGCGCTCACCCTGCCGCTCGGCGATATCCGGGCGGCGACACCGGTGGCGCTCAAACCAGACATTCCGGCCGCCGCTGGCCAGTGCATTTTCGTGATCGAAGATGATGCCGACAATGTGCATGGCTTGCGCTTGTTGCTGGAAACCTGGAATTACCGGGTAGTGGTCGGCGGCAGCGGCGACGATATCTTGCGCGTGGCGGCAGCGTATCCGCGCAAGCCGGATCTGATCCTCAGCGATTTTCGTCTGCGCGCGCATGAAACCGGGATTGAAGTGATTGACCGGCTGCATGAAGAATATGGCGACGACGCCATTCCGGCGGTGCTGATGAGCGGCGATACCGATCCGCAACGCCTGATCGAAGCCTCGGCCCGTTCCTGGCCCCTGCTGCACAAACCGGTCGATCCTGCCCATCTGCGCCGGGTGCTGGCGCAAATGTTGGCGCATGGGGCGACCGCTGCCAACGTCAACAACTTGCTATAGAATGCGCGGCAATTCAAACCTGATACCACCAGCGCCATGCATCAACCTGTTGAGTTTCGGATACGCCCATCCATGCCCGCCGATACTGCTGCGCTTGTCGCCATCTGGCATGCCGCAGTATGCGCCACCCATGATTTTTTAGCGCCGCAGGATGTTGAAGATATCGCCGTGATGGTGGCCGAAGATTATCTGCCGCATACCGAAGTATGGGTGGTGCTGGACGCCGCCGGCATGCCGCGCGGCTTCATGGGCATGTCCGCTGCCAACATCGATTCACTGTTCATTGACCCGGCGTGTCATGGCCGCGGCTTGGGCCGGGCGCTGATCGGGCATGCCCGCAGCATCTCCCCCCGGCTCAGCGTTGATGTCAATGAGCAGAACCGGCAGGCACTCGGTTTTTACCAGAAGATGGGTTTTGTCACTGGCGGCCGCTCCGCCACTGATGATCAGGGCCGGCCATATCCATTGCTGCATATGCATCTGGCGCCATAGCCGCCAGCAACTCAGCTCAGCGCGGCTTGCCCAGCAAACCGGCACGCCGCGCCGCCATCGTCGCCTGAGTCCGGTTGAGCACCCCGAGCCCGGACAGAATCGCCGTCACATGGGCCTTGACCGTCTTTTCCCCCATGCCCAGCGCAGCGCCGATTTCCGCATTGCGCAAGCCGTCGCACATCAGACGCAGCACTTCCATCTGGCGCGGCGTCAGGCTGCTGAGCAACGAGGCATCATCGGCCACGGCGCTACCATCGGTATCCGGACTGACATAGGCTGGCGGCAGATAGCCGCGGCCCTGCATGACACTGGTCAATGCCGCAAACAAGGTTTTGCTGTCAGCCGATTTGTGAATGAAGCCATGCGCGCCACTGGCCAGTGCATGCCGTACATCGTCCTGGTCTTCAGACGCCGACAAGGCAAGAATCCGCACCCCCGGCCGCAACTGGCGCAAGCGCTGCAACAAGGCAGCGCCGCCGATATCGGGCAGATAGTAATCCATCATGACAGTCGTGATGGCCGGTTCGGTTTGCAGCAATTCCAGCGCCTCCGCGCCACTGGCGACGCTGTGTATTTGCAGCGTTGGATCGGCTTGCGCCAGCGCCAGCGTCAGGCCTTCGCGAAACATTGCATGATCGTCAATCAATAACACACATGACACCGGCGGTTCCCCATGATTTTTAGTGTGGACGCATTATCGCCCAATTGATTGCCGCGCGGAAATCATGCATGGATCATGACGCTGCGGCATGGATCCGATTCGCACAGATGGCGGCAAAAACACTAGAATACTGTATGTGCATACAGTTATTTGTTATGCTATCGAACATGAACCAAGCCATTCTGTCTGCCCCTGAAACCATTCATCCCGCCCTGTGGCGTGCCTCGCAACTGGCACGCAGTCAGCGACGCGGGATCGAGACCGGTTTCCCGGCCTTGTCGGCACAACTGCCGGAACAAGGTTGGCCGGCCGGCGTCCTGATCGAATTGCTGCTGGCCCAGAACGGCATCGGTGAATTGCGGCTGCTGCGGCATGCCTTGCGCAACACCGAAAAACCGCGCATCGCCTTGCTGCAAACGCCACAACATGCCAACGCAGCCGGCTGGCAAACACTGGGCATACCGGCCGCCGCCTTGCTCGATTTGCACGCCGGCAAGGCAGTCGATGCCTTGTGGGCGGCGGAACAGGTCTTGCGTGCCGACAGTTGCGGCAGCTTGCTGTTCTGGCAAACACAGATTCGCGACGATGCCTTGCGCCGCCTGCATCTGGCGGCGCAAAGCGGCAACACGCTGTTCTTTCTGTTGCGCCCGCTCAGTTGCGCGCGCCAGGCATCGCCGGCACCGTTGCGGCTGGCACTGCGGCCGGCGGCTGACGGTATCGACATCAGTTTCATCAAACGGCGCGGACCGCAACAGGAACACCCGCTTCATATCGCCTTGCAACCCTCACCCAATCTGTTTCATCATGCCCCTGTGGATTGCCCTGCACCTGCCATTGCTGCCGCTGGAAGTGTTCCGACCGAACTGGTCGGCTGACGCTGCCGCTGTCGTGCTGGAACGCGACCGCGTCAGCCTGGCCTCGGCCTTGGCGCGCGCTGCGGGTGTGACCGGCAACATGCGGCGTGGCGGCGTGCTGATGCTGCTGCCGCAGGCCATCCTGCATGAACGCGACGCCGCTCGCGAACAACGGGCCTTGCACGAAGCGGCACTGGCATTGTTGCAATACACGCCGCAAGTCAGCAGCAATGGCGCCGATGTGTTGCTGCTCGATATCGGCGCCAGCCTGACGCTGTTCGGCGGCATCCGTGCGCTGTGCCGGCGAGTCCGGGGCACCATCGCGCAGCTCGGACTGAGCGCCAGCCTCGGCTGCGCCCCGACTGCTGCCGGCGCCGCCTTGCTGGCGCAGCAACCACGGGCCCGGCATGCCCGCGCGCTCAGCTTGCGTACCTTGTTGCCGCGTCTGGAACGGCTGCCGATTGCCTTGCTCGGCAGCGCCGTCAGCCATCTTGATCTGCTCGATGGCATCGGTTGCCGCGATCTCGCCGATCTGCGCCGCTTGCCGCGAGCCGCCTTGCAACGACGCTGCGGGGCGGCAGTACTGGCACAACTGGATCAAGCCTGGGGCCTGAGTCCCGAGTTGCACGAATGGATCGTGGCACCGCCCGATTTTCAGGCGCGTATCGAATTACCGGATCGCATCGAACATGCCCAGTCGCTGCAACATGCGGCGCAGGGTTTGCTGGCGCAAATGAGCGGCTGGCTCAGCGCGCATCATCTGGCGGTGGGCCAGGTCACGCTGCAATTGCAGCATGAGCGCGGCCGCCAGGCCATCGCGCCCACCGCCATCACGCTGACGCTGGCACAAGCGGTCTGGCAAGAAACCCATCTGCTGCGTCTGCTGCAAGAAAGACTGGCCAGCACCGTGTTGTGCGCGCCGGTAATTGCCGTCAGTTTGCAAGTGGCGCGACTGGAAGCGATGGCGGCCATCAGCACCAGCCTGTTTCCGGAACCGGGCGGCACGCCGCAGCAACATGCCCGCCTGCTCGAATTGCTGAGCGCCAGGCTGGGACCGGATAATGTGCGTCAGGCCAAACCGCTGGCCGATCATCGTCCGGAAGTCAGCAATCACTGGCAAGCCGCGCTCGGCACTCAGTCCGGCAGTACCGCAACGCCCTTGCCCGATTGCTTGCCGCCACGGCCGGCGTGGTTGCTGCCGCAACCGCTGCCACTGGAGATACGACAACACCGTCCGTATTATCGCGGCACGCTGCAACTGGCCTCACCGCCGGAACGCATCGAAACCGGCTGGTGGCAAGGGCAATTGATGACGCGCGATTACCATGTCGCGGTCAGTGCCGGACATGTGTATTACTGGATTTATCGCGAACGCATCGGCGACCCCGAACAGCATGCGACGCATTGGTATCTGCACGGCTTGTTCGGGTGAGCTCATGGCTGAAACTCCGCTGCCGCTGCCGGCTTACGCAGAACTTTTTTGTCTCTCCAATTTCACCTTTCTGCACGGCGCTTCGCATGCCGAAGAATTGGTGGCGCGCGCCGTCAAACTCGATTACAGCGCACTTGCCATCACCGATGAGTGCACCCTGGCCGGCGTGGTGCGGGCCCATGCCGAAGCCGGAAAAACCAAACTGCCATTGATCATCGGCGCCCATTTCCATCTGACCCATGCCGACGGCAGCGCGGCATGGTCGCTGCTGGCACTGGCGCAAAACCGGGAAGGCTACGGCAATTTATCCGAACTGATCACACTGGCCCGCAGCCGCAGCGTCAAGGGTGAATACCGCCTGATGCCGCAAGATTTCAGCACACCGCCGCCGGCCTTGTCGCATTTGCGCGGCCTGCCCGATTGCCTGTTGATTCTGTTGCCGGATTATCCGGCGACAGCAAGGGCGCTGGACGTGCAGGCCGGATGGATGCGCCACCACTTTGGCGAGCGCGCCTGGATCGGCCTGACGCAACTGTACCGGGCCTGCGATGACCAGCATCGCGGCGTCATCGACGCCGCGGCCACCGCGCATGACTTGCCGGTAGTGGCGCTAGGACACGTCTGCATGCATGTGCGATCACGCAAGCCGCTGCAAGACGCCATGACCGCCATTCGTTTGCGCAAGAGCGTGGCGCAATGCGGCTATGATCTGGCCGCCAATGCCGAACAGCATCTGCGCTCGCGGCTGCGGCTGGCCAATCTGTTTGCGCCGGCAGCACTGGCGCAAACCGTGGCGATTGCCAGCCGCTGCACCTTTTCGCTGAACGATCTGCGCTATGAATATCCCGATGAGCTGGTGCCGCACAACATGACGCCAGCCGGTTATCTGCGCCAGGAAACCATGCGTGGCGCCCGGCGACGCTATCCGCAAGGCATTCCGGAGCAGGTTGTGACGCAGATCGAATTTGAACTCGGTCTGATCAATGACATGGCCTTCGAAGCCTATTTCCTGACGGTGTACGACATCGTGCTGTTCGCGCGCTCCAAAAATATCCTGTGTCAGGGTCGTGGTTCAGCGGCCAATTCCGCCGTTTGTTATTGCCTCGGCATTACCGAGATCGATCCCTCGCGCAGTATCTTGCTGTTCGAACGCTTTATCAGCAAGGAGCGTAACGAGCCACCGGACATCGACGTCGATTTCGAACATCAGCGGCGTGAAGAAGTGATCCAGCACATCTACCGCAAATACGGTCGCCGCCGTGCTGCCCTGACAGCCGCCGTCCACACCTATCGGCCACGCGGCGCGCTGCGCGACATCGGCAAGGCGCTCGGGGTCGATACTGCCGTGATTGATCTGGTCGCCAAGGCGCAGCACTGGTTCGACAGCAAGCATGCACTGCTGGAACGTTTCATCGAATGTGGTCTTGATCCGGATGCCGAGCTGACCCGGCAGTGGGCCGCACTGACCAGCCAGTTGCTGGGGTTTCCGCGCCATCTGTCGCAACACAGCGGCGGCTTCGTGATTGCGCGCGGTCAGTTGTCGCGCATGGTGCCGATCCAGAATGCGGCCATGTCCGACCGCACCGTGATCGAGTGGGACAAGGACGATCTGGAATCACTCAAACTGCTCAAGGTGGATGTGCTGGCGCTGGGCATGCTGTCGGCCTTGCGGCGCACGCTGGAACTGGTGGCCCGCTTGCGTGACAAACCATTTGCGCTGCACGATATTCCGCCCAAGGATGAAGCCACCTTCGAGATGATTCGCAAGGCCGACACCATCGGCGTATTCCAGATTGAAAGCCGGGCTCAGATGAGCATGTTGCCGCGCCTGCGACCGGAGAATTTTTACGATCTGGTAATTCAGGTTGCCATCGTGCGGCCGGGGCCGATTCAGGGCGGCATGGTGCATCCGTATCTGAAGCGTCGTCAGGGCCTCGAACCGGTGATCTACCCCGATGACAATCAAGGCAGCGGCGCATTTGAAAAAGCATTGGAGCGCACACTCGGTGTCCCGATTTTCCAGGAACAGGTGATGCAGGTGGCGATTGTCGCCGCCGGCTTCACGCCCGGTGAAGCCGATGGCTTGCGCCGTGCAATGGCGGCATGGAAACGCAAAGGCGGGCTGGAAAAATACGAAGAAAAGATCATCGCCGGCATGCTTGATAAAGGTTACGAAAAAGAGTTTGCCGTTGCCATTTTCAAACAGATTCAAGGCTTCGGCGACTACGGTTTCCCGGAGAGCCATGCCGCCAGCTTTGCCTTGCTGGCCTATGCCAGCAGCTGGCTCAAATGCCATGAACCGGAAGCCTTCCTGTGCGCCATGCTCAACAGTCAGCCGATGGGTTTCTACTCACCTTCACAATTGATACAGGATGCGCGGCGGCACGACGTGGTGGTGCTGCCGCTGGATGTCATGCACAGCGACTGGGAAGCGACACTGGTGACCGAGGCCGGCAATCCGCAACGACGACCGCAGGTACGCCTGGGATTCAATCTGTTGCGCGGCATGCGCATCGAAGCGGCACAACAACTGATGCAGGCCCGATGCGAGCGCCCTTTCAGCGATCTCGACGATCTGGCGCAGCGGGCGCGACTGGAACGCCGCGATCTGGAAGCGCTGGCAGCCGGCAATGCCATGCGCACGCTGGCCGGCCACCGGCATCAAGCCTGGTGGCATGCGGCCGCAGCCGCGCCCGATAAAGACTTGCTGCGCAGCGCCACCGTGCATGAGGATCCGGCGCTATTGAGCGAACCGAGCGAAGCCGACGACATCGTCGGCGATTACCGCGCTACCGGTCTGAGTCTGCAGCGTCATCCGCTGGCGTTGCTGCGCCCTCTGCTACTCAAGCAACGCTTTCTGCCGGCGGCCATGCTGGAAACCTTTCAGGATCGCCAGTTTGCGCGCGGCTGCGGCATCGTCACCGGGCGCCAGCGCCCCGGCACCGCCAAGGGGGTCGTGTTCATGAGCATTGAAGACGAGACTGGCTACGTCAATGTGATTGTCTGGCCCGATCTGCTGGAAAAACAGCGTCACGAAGTCTTGCATGCATCGCTGCTGGGCGTCTATGGCATCTGGCAATCTCACAGCGGCGTATGCCATTTGATCGCCAAGCGGCTGGTCGACCTGTCGCATCTGCTGGGCAAGCTGGAAACCAGCAGCCGCGATTTTCATTGAGGTTGCAATCGGGCACCGGTGATAAAAGCATCAACAATAATTAATAAATAGACAATTAAATTACAAACAGGCAAAATCCGATCACCCTCATATCAGCTGCCTCAAAGCAATATTTCCAGGCTTTCATTTTGAAAGATGTTGTTTCTCAACACCAAGGCTGATGGCATTTGCAAATTTCCTTAAACCCAAGACCCTTAGGTTTGATAAAATGCCTACACTACTTGTCATCTTCGGGCTGCGCGTGGTGATTTACCTCAATGACCACCGTCCGGCTCATGTTCACGTCATTGGCAGCGGCCATGAAGCAGTATTCAATCTGCATTGTCCTGCCGGCCCTCCGGAGTTACGCGAAAACTATGGTTTTTCGCGTACTCAGCTGACGCGGGTTTCAAATGAGCTGGAAGCCAGGTTGTTAAATTTTTGCGATGAATGGAAACGTATCCATGACTATTTCTGATCAAGCGTATATCGCGGCCAACAAACGTGCCGCCCTGAAAAAGGCGACCTTTCCGGCAGCAGTATCGGTTCGCTATGACAAGCGCACCGACAAAATCATCATTGAACTCACCACCGGTCTTGAGCTTGGTTTTTCACCCGCTCAGGCACAGGCATTTGAACATGTTCATGCAGCCGATCTGGTGGGCGCAGAAATTTCGCCGTCTGGCCTCGGCATCCATTTTCCGCGGGCAGATCTCGACATCTACATTCCCGGCTTGCTGGATGGCTTTCTCGGATCAAAGCGCTGGATGGCGGCGCAGCATGGCAGCAAAGGTGGAGCGGCATCAACTCCGGCCAAGGCTGCGGCAGCACGGGAGAACGGCAAAAAAGGCGGTCGTCCGCGCAAGAACAATACGCTGACAGAGGTATCACGCTGATCACGGACAACCGTCCAAGGCAACTGCCGCCATCGCGGCTTGCGGTGGCTTCCTGTCATGCGGACAGACACCGGATTTCGGAAACACGACGCAGCAGAGACGCTCCTCAAGCCGCTGCAGCCAGCCTCGCTGCGCGCAGTTGGTACGCGGCTTCCAGCGGCCGGTAATCGATCCAGGCATCGAGATCGAAATCAGCATCAAGAAAACCGTGCAGTAACAGAAAGTCTTTTTGCTGGCGGAACAATGCTACCCGCTCGGCTGACAGATCCGGATGCAGCGACCGGTGGAAACCATCGCGATAGGCCACCGTCACGGCATCAGCGCTGCCTCGTGTTTCACCCTCCAATATCTTGTGTACCCCCTCCAGATGCTGCGCGGCCCAGTCTGCGGCCTTCAGTGTCTGATCCAGAAACCGCACCACCAGATCGAGGTGATTGTCGAGCAGACTTTGATGCACGGTGATGGGACGCGGCGTGCCATTATTGACGCGGAACCGTTGCTCCGGCAGTTTATCGATATCAATCCCCACCACCACCCCGAGCCGGCGTGCTGCATCCACGGCGGCAGCGCCTTTGACATACACCGCATCAACCCGGCCCTCTGCCAGGTGCGTCAAGCCAGCCCACAAGCCCTGCAGGCCCTGACGATCACCAGCAGCATTCGCCGCCACCCCGGCAGTCGCCGACAGACGATCGTCAACTTCCACAAAGCGGACATCATCCAGCGTCAGGTCAGCGGATGCCAGCACGCCTTTGAATCCATGCAGTGTCATGCCACGGGCAATGCTGCTGCCGCGCGTATGGGATTGGATCGGACGCTGGCTGAACGCCGGCAGCGCCGCACGTACCCCCTTCAGATGACGCGCTTCGGTGATGCCGGAATCGGGACGCACGATAATCGCCTGTCCTTCATCAATCCAGGTCAGACCGATCAGCCGGTTGGGCGCGCCCTGAGCGCGTGCCGCCAGCGCCAGCATGTTGCCACCCTCGCGGATCAGCTCGGGCAATTCATGATCATAGTGATGACGCGCCAACGGACTGCCGGCAGCTTCTTCCTGCAAGGTGGCAATGGCGATGCCATCGCTGGCGAATTCATCCGCCAGCCAACCCAGTTTGAAGGCCAGACCGCTTGCGGTCGGTACCGGACAACGGGTAAACCAGATTTGACTGAGGCCGGTTGCAGCGGCTTTGTTGATTGGAGTAACAGACATGACTTGTTCCCTGACGAAGAAAATGGATGGCGACGCGCCGGTGCTGACCGGCGGTCGCCGGATTTGTTAGGCCGCCTGCGCGTGCAGCGTTTTGCTGGCAGCTTCGAATGCTGCGGTATCAATCCATTGACGCACGTCAACAGCGTTCGGAATGAAGTTCCAGCGATGCAGGAAATGCGTGAAATCCTGCAAGGCCACAATCGATTGTTCCGCAAAGTCGGTGCGCAGACGCAAATGCGCATCTTCGCCATAGGCAGCACGTACCCAGAAATCGTTACTGTTGGTTTCGCGCGCCAGGAACTGCCGGGTTTCTTCGGCATGCGCCCACGCCCATTGATCGGCGCGCAAGACTTGCTCCACCAGCGTCACGGCAGAATCGAAATGATGATCAAGCAAATGCTGGTCGACCGACAAGGTACGCGGTGTACCGTTGTTGGATCGGATCAGCGGATCGGGATGGGAGCCGGTATCGATCACTACCTGCAAGCCGAAGTGATGCACCAGTTGCGCCGCGTGTGCGCCTTTCAGGAAAATGGCGTCCACTTCACCGCGCAGCAAGCCGACCAGTTCGGCGTTATGCGAACCTGAACGGCTGCCGAGATTGGCCTTGCCATTGAAGCGCTGAATCGGCTCATCGCTGTGACGACGTGCGATCACGAAATCCACCAGTTCGACGTCGCTGACGCTGAGTCCTTCCAGCCGCAATGCATTTTCCAGTCCGCGTATGGCCTGTGCCCGCGAAAAATCGATTTGCACATTCTGCCATTGCGGCAGACCGAATTTCCGGCCTTTCAAATCTTTGACACTCTCGATGCCAGAGCCCGGCAAGGTCAGGATCAATTGAATTTCATCTGCCCACGACAGGCCGATCACGCGTGTATCGCGTCCTGCTGAACGAGCCCAGATGGCAGGAATATTGCCGCCGTGCCGTACCGAATTTTGCAAGGTGTGATCGAAGTGCGATTCACGCACCGCCTGATCATTGGACTCCTGCAAGGATTTGATGACGGTGTTCTTTTGCGCGAATTCCTGTTCCAGCCAGCCGCGCTGCAAAGCGATGCCGAGACTGGTAGGAACCGGGCAACGGGTATACCACAATGTATCAAGTGCCTGACTCATGACGTTCTCCTGAATGTGAATGCTGAAGTTCAATGTTCCGCAACGACGCAGCAACGGCGGCGGATAAGACCGGAATCAACCGGGTGTTGAAACTGCGATGAAGCCGGAGTGCAATCTGCAATTCCCATGCCAAGCTTCGCTGCCCGATTCGTGCCAGAAAACCGGTAAAAACCGGATCTTTTGCTGCCGCAGAAACATCCTGCCTGCACTTTGCTGCTGCCGCACCAACAGCACCTGACGCTATGCTGCTGCGGTATCCGGAGTGGTGACGGGAAGTGATTCATGCGCGGCGACGCCAGCGACCGCCGTGGCGATGCCGAATGTGTTTTGCTCATACGCGTGATACAAACTGGCATAAAAGCCGGCCTGTCCCAGCAGTTGCACATGACTGCCTAGTTCCACCAGAGCGCCGTGACGAATCACCGCGATCCGATCCGCATCGCGGATGGTAGCCAGACGATGCGCAATGATGATCGCGGTACGGCCGGCACACAGGCGGCGCAAGGCCCGTTGCAAGCGCCGTTCGGTATGGACATCCACCGCCGAGGTGGCTTCGTCCAGCACCAGCACTGCCGGGTCCGCCAGATAGGCGCGCACCAGACAGACGAGTTGCCGCTGACCGTGACTGAGGTAACGCCCCAGCGGCCCGACTTCGGTATGGTAGCCATGCGGCATGCGTTCCAGCACTTCATCCGCACCCAGCGCGCGTGCAGCATCGATCAATGTCTGCTCATCTGCTGCCGGCGCCGCCAGTCGCAGGTTATCCAGGATCGAACCGCTGAACAACACGTTATCCTGCAACACCACGCCGACATGCCGGCGCAGATTGTGTTGCGGAAAATCCCGCACATCCACGCCATCCAGTGCCACCCTGCCACCTTGCGCTTCATAAAAGCGTGTCAGCAATTGCACCAGCGTGCTTTTGCCATGACCGGTCGGGCCGACGATGGCGATCACCTCACCGGCCCGGATCTCCAGATCCAGCCCCCGGATTACCGGCGTCACGGCTTCCGGATGATAGGCGAAGCGCACGTTTTCAAATGACACCCGACCGGCCACCCGATCCAGCGCCGTCGCGTCTGCCCGATCAGTAATTTCAGGCCGGGTATCCAGCAGCAGAAAAATGCGCTGCGCCGATGCCGAGCCGGTGGCGTAACGTTCAAACAAGTCACTGAGTTCCTGCAAGGGCCCGAGAAACAACATCACATAAAACAGACTCTGGACAATCTGCCCGCTGCTCATGGTGCCGGTCGCCAATCCGTGTCCGCCGACCACCAGCAACAGCGCCATGCCGATGCTGGACAAGATCCCGGTATAAGGCGCAAACCAGCCGGCGCTGAGGCCGCCGCGTATCAATGACCAACTGAAGTCGCGCAGCAATACCCCATAGCGACGGCCATTGGCAACCTGCTGCCCGCTTTGTTGCAGCAATTGCACGCCCGATACGGTTTCTACCAGATGCGCCGTGAAGCGACTGCGCTGTTCCGCCACGCGTGCCCAGTTGGGTTGGGTAATGCGCTTGAAGGCCCAGATGCCGATAAGCAGCAAGGGAATGATGCTGGCCAGGCTGAAAAACAGCGCCGGCGCAATCTGCCAGAGCAAGACACCGGCGACCAGACAGCGCAAAAAGGCCGACAACAATTCCGGCGGCCCTTGCACCAGCAAGGCTTCCATGCTGTCGACATCCCGGTCCACCCGGCCGATGATGCGGCCGGCCTTGGTTTTGTCGAAGTAAGAAACGCTCAGGGCTTGAACGTGGGCAAACACCCGTATGCGCAAATCATTGAGCACGGTGATCGCGGCCGAGCCGGCCACGAACTGCGAGCAGCCGGCGCAGGCAAAGCGGGCAATCCAGCTCAGCGCCAAACCGGCACCAAGCCACCCCAACAACGGCAGGTCCAGTTGCCAGCCGCCGGCGTGAGGCGTCAGGCCATGATCAATCAGTTCCTTGACGAACCACGGCCGCAAGAACACCACGCCTACCAGCAATATTTCAACCAGTACGACAATCGCAATTTGCTTGCGTACCGGCCGCAACAACGGCAACAGACGGTGAAACATGCTGCGATTGAGCGCCTGCTTGGCCAGCGCCTCTTCGATTTCAATATCGCTCAGCGGTTTGTTACGCATCTCGGCCATGTTCCAACCCCAGCAAATCACGATAAGCGGCATTGCCGGCAGCCAGTTCCTGATGCCGGCCGGCGGCCACGATATGGCCGGCGTCCAGCAGCAGAACGCGGTCGGCAAACAGAATGGTGGACAGTTTGCTGGCAACCAGCAGCAAGGTTTGGGTACTGCCATGGTGATGCCGGCGCATGGCACTCAGTATGTTGCGTTCGGTCACCGCATCGAGCGCACTGGTGGCGTCATCGAGAATCAGAATATCGGGCGCCGCGAGCAAGGCCCGCGCCAGACACAAGCGCTGGCGCTGACCGCCGGACAGCGTCACGCCACGGTCCCCGAGCCGGGTCTGCAAGCCATCGGCCAGACCAGCCAATATTTCATCGGCGCAGGCCAGACGCAAGGCCTCATGCAAATCCTCTTCACTGGCGTCCGGCGCGCCAAGACGCAAATTTTTCTCCAGCGTGTCGGAAAACAAAAAACTCTCTTGCGGCAGCACATGTACACGGCGCCGCAATTGGTGCAGATCGGCATCATTGACATCGCACCAGCCGGCTTCATCGGAACCCACGGCAACCCGGCCAGCATCGGCTTGCAGCAGGCGCGGCAACAAATTGACCAGCATGCTTTTGCCAGCCCCGGTGACGCCGACCAGCGCCACCACCTCACCCGGTTTGATGGTCAATGAACAGTTGTCCAGAATTCGCTGGCCGCCACCGGTGGTACCAAGCGCTACCTGTTCCAGCCGGATACCCAGCGGCGTCGGCGGCAATGCTTGATTACCGCTGACAATCGCCGGCGTCACATCCAGCAATTCCCAGATCCGTTCTGCCGACGAGCGGGCATCAGCAAATGCCTGCATGGCACGCCCTGCGCCTTCGAGCCGGAATACCAGCGTGGTGGCAATCAACAGCGATGCCGTCAGCGCACCCAGATCAAGCCGGTTCTCACTGACCAGCACCGCGCCGTACACCAGAATCCAGACATGCCCCAGCGCCACCACCGTCTGCGGCACCGGAATGCGTGAACTGGAATACGCCAGCGCATTGCGGGCATGCCGGACAAAGGCCTGCACTTGCACGCTGAAGCTGGCGATACGCTGCGCTTCCAGCACAAAGGATTTGATTACGCGCACGCCGCTGATACCTTCCGACAAATCCTGATTGACGCGGTCATAGGCTTGTCCGACCTCGCGATCCAGTTGCACCAGATGTTCGGTCTGCCAGACAAAGATCGCCATGCCGGCCAGCGTCAGCAACAGCGGCACCAGTCCGAGCAGCCAGTCATACCAGCACAGCAAGCCGATCGAGGCCGCCACCACCAGCAGCGTTTCCACCCCTTGCCGCCAGAAGGTGACCATGGCGTCGCGCACTTTGTCGGCATCGCGCGTGGTGCGCGTCACCAATTCACCCATGCCGTGTTGCCAGTGATATGCCAGATGCAATTGCTGTATCTGCGCAAAAATGCGCGCCCGCAACTCGGTCAACAAACGCTGATTGCTGAGCTGCGAGGAAATCGCTACGGCATATTGCAGCACGCCACGCACCAGCGCCACTGCGGCCAGCACCAGCAACCAGTAGCGGGCCCGGCTGTAGTCGAAACTGCCATCATCCAGTCGCAGCACCGCCCTGCCTTGCGTGACATCATTGACGGCGCGGCCCAGCAACCACTGCTGCAGCGACAAGCCGGCATTGACCACGACGAACAGCAGCGCCGTGACCGCAAACAACCATGGCATCTGACGATAAATCGCCAGGCAGCGCAGTAAGGGATAACGTTTCTTCATTGGCGCGACGTCGCGGCTCATTGCACTTCCGTCACACCGAGCGCCAGCAAAAAGCGGGCGCGCAGACGATCAAACGTGTCGCCGCCACGACGGCGCGGATGGGCAATATCGATGCGTTCATCGACAGCCACCCGGCCATCGGTCAGCACCAGTACCCGATCCGCCAGTTGGATCGCTTCATCCACATCATGCGTGACCAGCAAGACTGCCGGTTGATGACGCTGACACAGATCGGCCACCAGACTTTGCATTTTCAGCCGCGTCAGCGCATCCAGCGCCGCGAACGGTTCATCCAGCATCAGCAATTGCGGGGCCCGCAACAAGGCACGTGCCAGTGCGACCCGCTGCGCCTCACCGCCGGACAAGGTGGCCGGCCACGCATGCGCATGCCGCTCCAGTCCGACCTCGGCCAATGCCGCCAATGCCGCCTGACGATTGCTGGCAGTACGGGGCAGCCCCAGCAAGACGTTGTCGAGTACCCGCTTGGACTGGACCAGTCGTGGTTCCTGAAATACCACTGTGCGTGCCGGTGCGACCAGCGCACTGCCATCGGTGACCTGATCAAGTCCGGCCAGAATCCGCAGCAAGGTCGTCTTGCCGCTGCCGCTCTTGCCCAGCAGAGCAATGAATTCGCCCGGCCGGATATCCAGATCAAAACCATCGAGTACGGCTTTGCCGGCGAATACCTTGCGTGCATTTTTGACCTGCACCGCCAGCGCCGCCGAGGTGTTTGCATTGTTCAACATAGTGCTTCCCGATTCGTGTTGGTTGCCGCCGCGATTCATTTCTTTGCCACCGCACGCCAAGGCATGACGACGCGTTCCAGCCAGCGCACCAGCAGATCGGTGCTGAGTCCGAACAAGGCATAAATCACCACGCACACAATCAATATCTCGGTCTTGAAATATTCCTGCGCCTGCAACATCAAAAAGCCGATACCTTGCGTGGTGTTGATCACTTCCACCCCGATCAATGCCAGCAGCGACATGGTCATCGACAGCCGCAAGCCAACCATCAGCGATGGCAGCGCCGCCGGAAAGTGAATTTCAACAATCATGCGCCAGCGCGACAAGCCGAATATCTTGGCGGCTTCGATGATTTTCGGATCGACATTGCGCACACCGCTGAAGGCATTCAGATACATCGGCTTGGCCGCACCGGCGGCAATCAAAATGATTTTTGACGACTCACCGATACCGAACCACACAATCAATAACGGAATCAGCGCCAGAAACGGCACGGCCCGAATCATCTGTACCGTCGGATCAATCAATTCCTCGGCTACCTTGCTCAACCCGGAGACGACGCCCAGACACAAGCCGAAGCCGCCGCCCAGCAACAAGCCGATACCGGCCCGGCTCAGCGACAGCGACAGGTGATGCCACAACACACCCGATACGGTCAGACGCCAGGCACTGTCAAGCACCACCCACGGCGGCGCCAGAACATTTTCGGCAATCGCGCCGCTGTAAGAACCGAGTGCCCATGCCAGCAGAATCAGCAATGGCACCAGTACCCGCAAGCTCAGCGACAGCCAGCGCGGGCGACTGCTTTCATACAACCGCTGCGGTGGTGTCAGACGGATGGGAGTAACGCCGGGCGCAGTAGCTGCAACCGGTGTGGCGTCGTCGGTGGCCGGCCAGGAATTGGCCGCGGTGGTACTTGTCATGCTGCTCTTTCTTTGTGATTCAAACACGGCGTCATTGCCGCAATACCCAGTCATCTACCGAGAATGCGGATTGCGCCACCTTGTTCTTGAGACGGAAATCCAGCAGCTTTTTCAAGGCCGCTACGCCGTCTTCGGAAATCGGCCGTTCTTCATAATTGACGCCACTGGTGGCGCGCACGATATCCAGGCTATAGCCGGTGCTGTCGGCAACCCAGCGGTAATAGGCTTCCGGTTCTTTGCGAATGGCGTCGATACCGCTCTTGAGGCCGCGCCAGAATGCGGCGGCAAAGGCTGGATTGGCCTTCAAAAAATCTTCGCGTGCGGAAATGATGCTGACCGTGCGACCGGTAGACGGCACATCACCGAGTTTGCCGATCAGCGTCAAACCAAATTTGTCGATCCACAATTTGGCAATCGACGGCGACGTCACGTAGGCGTCGAGCTGATTGTTTTGCAAGGCCGGCAAGGCTGCAGAGGACGGCAACTGGGTATAACCGACATTCTTGAGCTGCAAACCTTCAGCGGCGGTCTGGAAACTGTAATCGAAGGTCGAACCGAACAGCAGGCCGACACTGTGGCCGCTCAGTTCCTGCAAGGTACGCGGACCGCCCTTGCGGCCCACCACCCAAAACGACGATTCGATAATGTTCGGATTGGTGACATACAAGGCACGATGTTTCTCGCCGCGCGCACGTGACAATACCGCCGGCGAGTCACCGGTCGTCGCCACTTCCGCCTGACCGCTCATCATCCCCAGCAAGGCAGCGGCGGTACGTGGAAAGCCGACAATCCCCTTGAAACGAAAACCGGATTTCTGCAGTTCCTGCTGAAAGGTACCGAGATGAATGGCATAGCCGAGCGGACCGGTCGTTTTCAATTCCTTGCTGACCTGTTCCGGATTGCCAAGCGATGCCGCTGCAATACGGAAATCGACCAGTTGCGTGCTGGCGTTGAGACTGGCCGCGCGCGGCAATCCGACCCATAACGCCGCTGCACCGAGCAGTGACAGCAAACCGGCGACAAGCAGCCAGCGCCGGGAAAACAGAGAAGTTGCCGTGACGGCGGGTTCAGTCATGATGGATTAACCTTGTTGGCATGGATGACAGAAGAACAGGATGTTTCAGATTGCAGCGACCAGCCATCTGCCAGTCGCTGCCCGTTTTCAAAGGACCACTCAGAAGCGATACGTAGCCGACACGCCGAACGTGCGTGGTGCGCCGTAGGAATACAGACCCGTGATCAGCGCGGTATTGCGATAGATCTTGTCCGTCACGTTCAATACATAGCCGCGCACTTCGTACTTCTTGTCCGGCGAGATATAGCCGGCCGACACATTGCCCAGCCAGTAAGCGTTTTCGGTCAGGAAGCCGCTGGTCTGATCGACTGCATTGAAGTACGCCTTGCTGCGGTAAGCCCAATCGGTGTTGAACAACAGCGCGGCGCCGGTCGGCAACGGATATTTGTAATCCACCTGCACATTGCTGATGATGCGCGGCACGCGGTTGAACCAGTTGCCGGCAGCGTTATGCGTCGGCGTATCCTGGAAATCTTCAAACTCGGTATTGTTCAGACCGATATTGACCGCCACCCGCAAATCCTTGACCGGTACCACCGCGACTTCCAGATCCAGCCCGCGCACTTTGCCGCTCTTGGCATTGATGAAGGTCAGGATTTGCTGACTCGGATTGAGCGGATTGAGCGTGGTGCCCTTTTGCTGAATATCCGTATAGTCGTAATAGAAGGCAGCCGCATTGACTTGCAAGCGGTTATCCCACCACTCGCTCTTGACACCCAGTTCATACGATTTCAGAAATTCCGGCTGAATCGTCGTCACCTGACTCTGGGCGGAGGCACCAGCATTGAAGCTGCCGCCATTGAACCCCTTGGCATGGCGGAAATAGGCGCGCAGGTTATCGGTAAATTGATAGGTCGGCGTGATGTCGTAGGTAAACGCCGACCAGGTTTTGGAATCGTTCTGCCGCGCCGCCGTCGTGAGATTCGCATTCAGACTGCCTGGCAACCACCATTGCGCGACATTGTTGTAGGTAGTGCCATTCGGTGCCGTGCGGTAGAGATAATCGATATCCTTGGTTTCCCAGGTCTGGCGCAAGCCGACCGCAACATCGAATTTTTCCGTGAACTTGTAATCCAGATTGCCGAACAGCGCATAACTTTTCGATTTCAGCGAATAATCGGTGGTATTGAAACTGGTCGCCTTGTTGCCGCCGGCAGCATTCTTCGATCCCGGCAATACGCCAGTCTGCGAACTGAAATCAAGCTTGCCATCAAAGAAATAGGCGCCGGCAATCCACGACAGACGATCGGCCTTGGACGATGCCAGCCGGAATTCCTGGCTGAACTGATTGACGGTGAAATCGGTGCGGCTGCGGCTTGATTCGTAAGTCACCGAATCGGCACTGGTTTGCAGCCGGTCGAAGGTTTCATAGCCGGTAATCGAGGTCAGCGTCAGGCCGCCGTCGAGCTTCTTGTTGAGCGTCAGTGAACTGCCCTTTTGCTTCAGATTGTCGGTCGGCTCGACCAGCGACGGCACATCGAAACGCGTTTGCGTCGGCACCGCAGTGGTGCCACTTTGCAAGACCGGGCCGTTGAAGTCGCGATAGTGGATATTCAACAGTGCTTCAAAGGTGCTGGAGAATTTCGCCAGGAATTGTGTACGTACACCGAGATCGCTCCAACGCTCAGTGCCGGGGACAAAACTGTTTTGCGCATAGCGATCCGAATCTTCACGGTGAATCGATACCCGCGCCGCCAGCACGTCATCTTTGATCGCACCGCCCACGGCACCTTCAAACACCGAGTTGTGATAATTGCCGTAGCTCAGCTTGGCATAGCCATCGGTATCGAAGGTCGGCTTGCGCGAAATGAAATTGATGGCGCCACCGGTGGTGTTCTTGCCCCACAAGGTGCCTTGCGGTCCGCGCAATACCTCTACCCGTTCCAGATCAAACAAGGGGAAACCGACGGTCGACGCATTCCAGATATAGACATCATCCAGATAGGTGCCAATCGGATTGGTATTCCATACCGAAGCATCGGACAAGCCAATGCCGCGGATATAAAATTTCGGCCGGCCATGGCCGTCGGTAGTATCGGCCGTCATGTTGGGCACGAAACGAATGATGTCACCGGCATTGCGGACTTCACTGCTTTCAATCGTATCGCCGCCGATTACCGTCACCGCCGAAGCGATACTCTGCACGTCATCTTCGCGACGCTCGGCCGTCACCACCACTTTTTGCAACACGATGCCACTCTTGTCGCCAGTCGCCGCCGGCTTCGCAGGCGCATCAACGGCGTCCGCCGCCCACGCGCCGCCGCTCAATACTGCAGAGATGGCTACCGCCATCAGACGACGTTGCAGATGCCATGGGTTGTTCTCTGTTGCACGCTTGCCAGACCACCTTGAATTCATCACTACTCCCCGGAAAGAAACTGTGTCAGTTTCATCGTTAATCAGAAAAAATATTGTTGTTGCCCGCGCTGTGATCAGCCATGTCATCGTCGTCGCCAATGCATGCCATTCACGTTCCAGACATGCTCAATAGCAGGATGCGTGCCACATGAAATATCTCCCCACGATTCTTTCCAAGTCGTTGATTTTTATATGAATATTTTTAATTTCAGTCTCTGCGACACAGTGCCGGCATGGCAGCACTGCGGCGGGCCTGATGGTGTGGCAACAACCGATCAGCAGTGCTGCATCTGCAGCAGCCCTAAGCCGCCAGCTCCGTTACCGGCGCCCCGCCTTGCAATGCATACAGACGTGCATACAAGCCGCCATGCAGCCGTTCCAGTTCGGCGTGAATACCGCGTTCGACAATGCAGCCGTCCTGCATCACCAGAATCAGATCAGCACTTCTGATGGTACTGAGGCGATGCGCGATGATGATCGAGCTGCGCCCGCTGACCAGTGTTTCCAGTCCTTGCTGAACCAGATGTTCCGATGCGGAATCAAGCGCACTGGTAGCTTCGTCGAGGATGATCAGTTGCGGATTTTTGAGAATCGCGCGGGCAATCGCAATCCGTTGCTTTTCCCCGCCGGACAATTTGACGCCGCGTTCGCCGACCATCGTGTTGTAGGCTTGCGGTAACCGGCTGATGAATTCATCGGCATACGCCAGTGCCGATGCCGCCTGAATCTGCGCCAGATCGACCCCGACTTTGGCAAACGCAATGTTTTCGGCGATGCTGTCGTTGAACAAGGCGACATCTTGCAATACCACCCCCATCAAGGCGCGCACCGAGGCTTGCTGGTAATCCAGCAAATCCCGGCCATTGATCAGAATGGTGCCGCTGCCCGGCGCATAAAATCCCATCAGCAGTTTGACAATGGTGGTCTTGCCGCCACCGCTCGGTCCCACCAGTGCCAGTGCCTGACCGGCGCACAACGAAAATGAAATGTCATGCAAGGTCGGTTGCGACTGGCCCGGGTAACAAAAGCTGACATGATCGAACACGATCGTGTCGATACCTTGCAACGGTATAGCGTCGGGGCGATCCGCCAATTGCGCCGGTGCATCCAGCAATTCGGCCAGGCGTTCCGCATTGCTTTCGATATCGCCCATTTGATTCAGCTGGCGCGAAATCGGCGCAATCGTATTGATCAGATTCTGTGCCAACGTCAGTACGAACAGCACATCGCCGGGACTGAAGCGGCCGTTCAATGCGCCATGCGCCGCCAGCCCGACGGTCAGGCACAAGCCGGCGGCATTGGCCAGGTTGAGCCACAGGCTGGCACGCCATTCGAGCTTGTGCAAGGCATCGCGCGTCAGCTTCCACTCGGCCTGAGTATCATCGTAACGTTGCTTGACGGCCGGCTCGCCACCGAAGCTGCGTACCGTGGCGACGTTGGAAATCATTTCCGCCAGCAAGCCCGACATCCGCCCTGCCAGTCGTTGCCAGCCGCGCCGGTAAGGTTGCGTGGCATGCACGGTGCGATACGACAGCAACAGATTCAGGGCCACCACGGCCACCATGATCAAGCCGATCACAGGTGCTTTCCATAACAGCATGGCGACGATGAAAAACAATTGCAGAATGTTGGCCAGCGTTCCTTCGGTCAACGAAAACAGCCACATGGTGATGGTCGTGATGTGGCCGAAGCGATCCATGATTTCACCGACGCGCTTCTTTTCAAAGTAGTCAATCGACATACGCGTCATATTGTCGAATACCCGCTGACGAAAGGTACTGACGGTATCCAGCCACAAGTCATCCGACTGTTTGTCTTGCAAGGCGCTGAACAACACCATCAGCACCCGCAACCCGAAAAACAGCGATAGCAATACTGCGACGCTGGCACTGGCTTGCTGCGCCGATACCTGGCCGGACAACAGAGCGGCGATGACATCGACGATGTGCTTATACAAAAACGGCGTGGCAGTACTCACCGCACCCAATACCGTTCCCACCACAAACACACCCAGAATGCGCCCGCGATATTCGGGAATGAAACGAATGACTCGCCAGATATTTCTCATTGTTTTTCTGCTTGATACGCCGGCTGCGCGGCGTTGTAATTGAATCAGACAGACGCTAATGCAGGATGCATGCCATCCGCCGCGCTCGCCGTCCGCTCGCCGCCATGGTCCGGACCGCCTTGCTGATGGCGGCCTGGCGAGCAACGAAAATACGCATGCGGCGACGGCCATTGCCGCAGACAACAGCCGGACTGCTGATATAGCAGCAGCCGTGTTGCGCCATCAGCAGCATGTCAACAATGGAAAATGAATGTGGATAAACGATGCGTCAGATCGAATCGGCAGCCTGCAACTTGAGAATGCCCAGTTGCGCCAGTCGCGCGCGGACAATATTGCGGCTCAGGTTCAACAGACGCGAGGTCTGCAATTGATTTCTGTCGCAGTAATCGTAGGCCGTTGAAAACACCGCAGCTTCGATGTCTTGCCAGAGATCGGGAGGATTTTCATCATACAGACGGGTCAATGCTTTCTTGAGCGCTTGCAATGGCGATGCGCTGTCCGCCGTGCGCTGCTCGGCCGGCGCATGCAGGCCGTCCGCCGCCGCAACGTCGCCTTCATTGAGTGATGACAATACACCCAGCGACGAAAACTGAAAATCACTGGCTTCAATCTGCTGCCCGCGACTGATCAGCAAGGTGTGATGAATCACATTTTCCAGCTCGCGGATATTGCCCGGCCATGAATACTGTTGCAGCCGGCGCAACGCAGCATCGGCAATGGTCGGTGTCGAAATGCGCAGCCGCTTGGTATAGATATCGATGAAATGCTTGGTCAGCGGCAGAATATCGTCGGGCCGCTGACGCAGCGGCAATAATGCCAGTTTGGCGACATTGAGACGGTAATACAAATCTTCGCGGAAATTGCCGGCGCGCACTGCCGCTTCCAGTTTGACATTGGTTGCCGCCACCAGCCGCACATCAATCTTGATCGCCTTGCGCGACCCGACCCGCACTACTTCCCGCTCCTGCAATACCCGCAACAATTTGACCTGCGCCGACAACGGCAGGTCACCCACTTCGTCCAGAAACAAGGTGCCGCCATTGGCCGCTTCAAACCAGCCGGGACGACTATCGAGCGCGCCGGTAAACGCGCCGCGCTCATGCCCGAACAATTCACTCTCGATCAGCGTTTCGGAAAAGGCACCGCAATTGACGGCGATGAAGGGACGGTCGACACGTTCGCTCAAGGTATGCACCAGGCGCGCGATCAATTCTTTGCCGGTGCCGCTTTCGCCGGTCACCAGTACGCTGGCGTCACTGGGTGCGACCAGCCGGATGCGTTCCAGCAGAATTTTCGAATTCGGGTCCTCGAAGGCGAGCGCCTTGGCGCGAATCGATATGGCATGCGCGGCGGGATTGGGGAGACTTAATACCTCCATCATTAACTTTCATCTGGTCTTGCGTACGGTATCAAGTTAACACGTTGACGCCGGCCGGAGAACCAATGGTTTTTCATATTCATATGGCAAAACCAAATAAGCCGGCCGGCGCGATGCTCAACCGCCGGGCGTGGTCAGCACCGCCAGCTTGCTGACACCGGCACGTTCGATCACCGCCATTACCTTGGCGACAGCACCGTACGGTACGGCGTCGTCGGCTTGCAGGCTGAGACTCAGATCGTGGTCGGCCGCCACCAGCTTGCGCAGTTCCGGCTCCAGCGCTTCCTGTGCAATTTCCTGTTTGTCGATGAACAGTTTGCGTTGCGCATCGACACTGACGGTGACCGCCTTGGTTTGCGTCGGCGGCGCGGTGGTCGCAGTTTTCGGCAAGTTGATGTGCACCGCATTATTGAGCAGCGGCGCGGTGATGATGAAGGCCACCAGCAATACCAGCATCACGTCTACCAGCGGCGTGATGTTGATTTCACTGAGAACGCTGTCGCCATCGCTGTTTGATGAAAAAGCCATTATGCAAATACCTCACGCTTGGCAGCCACTTGTTTCACGTCCTTGATGGCGGTAACGCGCGCGCTGCCTTGCTGAAGACGGAAACCACGCTTTTGCGACAAGTTCACGATATCGGTGGCGTAGCTGTCGAAATCGGCGCTCAACACTTTCAGACGCCGCAAGAAAAAGTTGTAGGCCAATACCGCCGGCACCGCCACGGCAATCCCGATACCGGTGGCAATCAATGCTTCGCCGATAGGACCGGCCACTACGTCGATACTGGCCGAGGCGCTTTTGCTGATCGAGGCCAATGCATGAATGATGCCGAACACGGTACCGAACAAGCCGACAAACGGCGCCGTGCTGCCAATCGACGCCAACACCGCCAAACCGCTTTCGAGCCCGTGACGCTCGCGCTGGATCTGCTGATGCAAATGCCGCTCCAGCAATTCCTGACGGTCCCAGCTATGTTCCAGATCAGCGACTTCATCGGCGCTGTCGGTCAGCGCGCCGAAGCCGGCCTTGGCCAGCCGTGCTTTGGGACTGTCATCTCCGGCCAGCGCTGCGGCGGCTTCAAGATTGGCAGCACTCCAGAATTGCCGGGCGAAACGCCGGTCTTGCCGCGCCACGCGCCAGTGCTGAACGCCTTTGGCCAGGATCAGCACCCACGTCACCAGCGAAAAAAACAGCAGCGTGTAGAGGGTACCGCGCACAATAAGATTCAATGCAAAATCTGACATGATGTCCTTCACTTTCCAAGTTTAAAATCAATCGGCACCTGCACCCAACCGTCAACGGCGGTCGAGCCACGCATGGCCGGGACAAACAACCATCCACGGACCGCCTTGAGCGCCGCTTCATCCAGGGTATTGCGCCCGCTCGACTGCACAATCTCGATCTGGTCCGGACGCCCGTTGGCCTGCACATGCACATTCAGCAGTACCTGCCCTTCCCAGCCCCGGCTGCGCGCCATGACCGGATAGCTGGGTGGCGGATTATTGAGATAAGCGGCATCACCGCGCGGCTGCGTGGTTTTTTCAGCTTTCGCAGCAGGCGCCGGCGGAGCGGCTGGTGCCGCAACGGCAACCGCTTCGGCCGGCGCCTGACTGTTGTCGGTCACGACAGTGTTTGCAGCCGCGATTGCCGGCGCAGCCGGTGCCGGTGTTCTGATCGTTGGCGGCGGCTTCAACAGGGGCGGCACCGGCGCCAGTTTTTTGGGTGGTGTTGGCGGCGACGACGGTGGCGCCTGCGGCAAAGGCTGCGGCTTGCTGATCTGGATTTCTATCGGCGGCACTTTGGGTGGCGTCACCGGCGCATCGGCTGGTCCGTATGAGAGTGCGCCGAAAATGGCGGCATGCAGCAACAAGGCCAACAGCACCAAACCAAGCAACGTGAATATCCTGCGCGAACCAATCGCCGCTGCCGCAGGTGGCAACGGCAGCGCACCATCGGCCGCTGCCACGGCCGGCCGCACCACTATCCGGGCCGAACGTTTGCGCGCCATGCGTCGCGCAGTCACATTTGCGCCTTGAAAAGTCAACGTACTCATGAATGCCAGACTCTGGAAAATAATTGCGCAGACGTAAAGTCGCCTGCCAGCGACCACGTTCAGCAGATTCCATGCCAAGCCGCCAGACCTTGTCGCACCATGGCTTAAGCGCTTGATATCGCTAAGTTTTTTTGCGGCAGCGCAATATGCACTGTCGATTGCCGGTCGCGCTGATTGCTGCCGTGCTGCTGCAAACGCAGCAACATGCTGATGCAGTGTTGCTGATCCAGCAGCGTCATTGAGTGGCAGGTCTGCGCCGGAACGGCGCCGGCGACCCCGGCCATCAGTGCGAGACAGACAGCCAGCGCCGGATTGACGACGACTGAACGGATACCGCTCAGGTGGCGATCGGCACCGCTGCATATGGCGCATTTTTTGCTATGAAGAGGAACCAGATCGTTTTCCTGTGCTTTGCGCACGTCCGTACAACCGACCTTTGACTATGAACAATATCTTGCCATCGCCGCCTGCAACCCACCCCTTGTGGTACGAACGCTCGCCTGTGCCGACCCCGCTCGGGATCGCCGTGCATCTCGGCTGGCTCAATGGTGAACCGTCGGCGGATGGCGTGGCAATCAAATCGCTGCGCACGCCCGAGATGCTGCAAGATCCGGCACTGCATCGGGAATACATGCTGACCCGCTCATTTCGTCAAGGCAGCAGCATTCCGGCGTTGTGGGCACGGGCGCGCAAGGCCGATACCTATGTCATCGGATTGTCGTGGACGGATGAATCGCAGCAAATCCTGACCTTGCCTGGCTCCGGCATTCGCAGCATCAGGGATTTGCGTGGCCGGCGGCTGGCCATACCGCGATGTCAGGAAGACGATATCGACATGTTCCGCGCCACGGCCTTGCGCGGCTTTCTGAGCGCCATGGAACTGGAAGGCCTGAGCGCGGACGAGGTAGAACTGGTGTATGTGGAACGCGACCTGCGCCGGCTGTATCTGGCCGAAGCCCATGCCTTGCTGCATGGTGAAGTCGATGCCATCTATGTGCGCGGCTCGCCCGGTCTGGAAATTGCGCAAACACTCAATGCCCATGTGGTGGTGGATATCGGCTTTCATCCTGACCCGCACATTCGCAACAATAACGGCACGCCACGGCCGCTGACCGTGCACGGCGAAATCTTGCGCAACTTTCCCGACATCGTCGCCGGCTTCCTGCAACTGGTCTCTGACGCCGGCGAATGGGCCAAGACCCATCCCAACGAAACCATCGCTTACATCGCCAGCGAAACCGGCACCGCAGCGGAATCGGTACGTGCTGCCTACGGCAAAAACCTGCACCGGAATCTGGGCGTCGATCTGGCACCGACCTCGATTGCAGCCCTGAGCGACTTCAAGGATTTTCTGTTCAAGTGGGATCTGCTGCCGGGCAATTTCAACATCGACGACTGGATCGACCACGGTCCACTGACGCTGATACAAGCCAATGGCTTGCGCAAGCGCGCCTGAACCGCTTCAACCGATCTGAACAGGCAATCAACTCACCAGCGTCAGGCCAGTGCCGCTGCGAATCCGCCGGATCTGTCGCTTGCCGGCACGCTTTCCCTCATACATGGCGGTATCGGCATATTTGAGCAGGCCTTCGGCGCTGGCGGCGTCAATCGGGGCGATGGCGTAACCGATGGTCATGCCGAATTCACACACGGTGGTGCTGAGGATAAAAGGATCAATACAGCAGGCCAGCAACTTTTCGGCCACCTGCGCCGCCTGCACTTCATTGTGCTGACGGGGCGCCACCACCACAAACTCGTCACCGCCCAGACGTCCGACCAGATCGCCGCCACGCACCGCATGCCGCAACCGCTGCGCCACCAGCGTCAGTGCTTCGTCGCCGGCGTCATGGCCATACGCGTCATTGATCGGCTTGAAGCCGTCCAGATCGATAACATACAACGCCAGCATCTGCGACGGGCTGACGTGCTTGAAGAGTTTTTGCAGTTCATGCTCCAGTCCGCGCCGGTTAAGCAAACCGGTCAGCGCATCAGTCTGCGACACGATCAGCAAGCGGTCGCGTTCCAGCTGGCTTTGGGCGGCCGCCCGCCGGATGCCGTCGGAGCGCAGACTCATGGCCATCACCCAGGCCAGCAAATCGAGCGCGGCGGTCACCTGCGGCAGGTGCTCGATCCAGTGAAAACGCGGCAGGACGCCATGATGCAAGCCCATTGCCACCAGCAAACCAACGCCATGCGGCAGCATGCCGGCGATCACCCAGATGGCAATCGGGTCGCCTTCACGGGCGCGCCGCAACGCTTGCGGAAAAACCAGAATCAGCGGCCACGGGCCAATCAGTCCGATGGCCAGCACGACATCGCTGCCATCCAGCGCACCGAGCAAAAACAAGAACGCCAGCACCGCCAGCAACGCGGCCAGAAAGCGCAGAACGAAACTGATGCGCGGACTGTTTTCGCGCAACGCCAAGGCCCGTTCGACAAACAAAAAGCCGCTCAACGGCGTCAATAAAATGCATAACAGCGCGATCTTGACGCTCAGATCGGCCGAATCCGGCCAGAAGTGTTGCGCCGCCAGACCGAAGTAACAGAACCAGAGCATGGTGCTGCTGCCGGCAAACAGGGCAAACCAGATATACAGCCGTTCGCGCTGTAGTATCGCGGCCAGCAACGCGTAGGCAACCATGCACAGCCCCAGCCCGAACAGCAGGCTTTGCCAGAATTGGGTTCCGGCTTCTTCCTGCAACAGATGATCGGTCTGCTGCAACGAAACCGGCATCAACATCGCCAGCTTGACGTACTTGCGTGCCCGGATCACCACCTCATAGCGTTCACCCGGCTCCAGCGGCAACTTGACGACATAGGGCAGGAACGGCCAGGGCCTGTCGTTGAAGGCCAGTTGCTGACTCATGAAATTCTGTTGCATGACGCGGCCCTGGTGCACCAGATAGACCGTCAATTCATCCAGGCGCAGGAAATTGACGTTGAGCCACCACACTGCACGCGCGTCAGCCGGCACTTGCAGTTCGGCGCGCAGCCAGACGGTGTCCGGGCGCGGTCCGAGATTGGCATAAGGGACACTGGGAACAGTGAAGTGATCGGATTCGGCCAGCACTTGCTGAATCGACATGGCATGCCTGGGGTCGGACAGCATGCGCAAGGAAGGCCACAAATCCATCGTGCTTTGCTGATCCTGCAAGACCAGCGGCGGCGATTGCGGCAACATCCGGGCAGTATCCGGAAGCGGTATCTGCGCGCGTGCCGCCGGTCCGAAAAGCACCATGCAAAGCAGCAGCAACAACCATGGCAAACGCCCGGCCAGCCGGGATATTCCGGGTGACAGACAAGACTGCTCAGGCAGATTGCCGTTGTGCAAAACCATAAAACCGTTCTGAAAAGATCTTGTTAAGACCTTGTCGCCACTGAATCCGTATCATCGGGAAGATGTTTTCTTTCGAGCAAGAAGTGTAAAGCAAAACAGAACCGGCGGGCGGCATTCCGGCAACAACTATTCAAAAGGATTACAATGCCTGCCTTTCTTCGCCTGCAGGCGATCTTCAATCCCGGGCATCTGCGGCTGATACCGTTATATCAAGCCCGGCCCGACGGCGGCAACGAGACAGCTGGCGGGTTATGCAAGCAATAGTGAAATGAGTTCATGACATCCCCTTTTTTCAAAACAGCGGTGGTATTAGGCCTGCTTTCCGCGATTGGCCCGTTCGCCATTGATATGTATCTGCCGGCGTTGCCGGCGATTGGCGTCAGCCTGAATGCCGACGTCGCGGCAATTCAGCAAAGCCTGATGGTATTTTTCATTTCTCTGGCATTGGGACAATTGGTCTATGGCCCGGCGTCCGATATGTTTGGCCGCAAAGCACCGCTCTATTTCGGCCTGACCCTGTTTGGACTGAGCAGCATCGGTTGCGCCATGGCCGGCAGCATCGAGGCGCTGATTGCTTTTCGCTTCGTGCAAGGCCTGGGTGCCGGCGCGGCCATGGTGGTGCCGCGCGCCATCGTGCGCGACTTGCATACCGGCAATGATGCCGCCCGGCTGATGTCACTGTTGATGCTGGTCTTCAGCGTGTCACCGATCCTGGCGCCGCTGGCCGGCAGCGCCATCAGCGCCGGTACTGGCTGGCGCGGAATATTCTGGGTAGTAACCGTCGCCGCCGTGGCTGGTCTGGTGATGACCGCCCGCGTACTGCGCGAAACGCAGCCGGCCGCCGACCGCAAACATCATTCACTGGGCAGTGCCTTTGCCGCCTACGGTTTGTTGCTCAAAGACCGGCATTTTCTGGGATTGACCTTCATCGGTGGTTTCGGCATGGCCAGCTTTTTTGCTTATCTGGCCAATTCGTCGTTCGTATTAATTACCCATTACGGCCTGTCGCCCACCATGTACAGCATCGCCTTTTCCATGAATGCCGTATCGTTCATCGGTGCGTCACAATTTACCGGCAGACTGGGTGCCCGCTTCGGCCTGAAAAAGATGGTGCGCTTTGCCGCGACCGGCTTTGCCCTGACCATGTTGCTGCTGCTGGCAACCTGGCTGCTCGGGGTTGACCGGCTGGATGTGCTGACCTGCTTCCTGTTGGTGGGCAACGCCTTTCTGGGTCTGGTGATTCCGGCCACGGCCGTGCTCGCATTGGAAGAACACGGCGCCATCGCCGGTACCGCCTCGGCCCTGATGGGCACCTTGCAATTGCTGAGCGGCGCCGTCGTCATCGGCATTACCGGTCTGTTCATCGATGGCTCTGCGTTGCCGATGGTGATTGCCATTGCCAGTTGTGCGCTGGTCACGTTATTGCTGACCTATGGCACGCTGGGCGGACTGCGTCACATGGACGTCGTGCCGTCGTCAGATCCGGTCAGCCAGGACTGATGGCAACACTATTTCTGAATCTGCCCTGCTTCCTGTAAACTTCGGCTCATGCGCATATTTCTCTTTAATTGGTTTGGCTGGTCGTTCTTATGGTTGCTGCCCTTGCTGGGCCGGGTGACTCTGTCCTTCGTCGCCGGCAAGCCCGGCCTGCAGGGGCGCGGCACTATCCGCATGTGGCTCGGCGCCGCCGCCATTCTGATTGCCAGCAGCGCGCTGGAAGCCATGCTCCGCATGCAAGATGGCGGCGAACCTGTGGCTGGTGCGGTCGGCCATACCTTGGCCAGCGCCTTGCCGGCATTGGTCGGCAAACCGTTCGCCGTGATTGCCTTCATGGTCATCGGCGCGCTCGGTCTGTCATGGCTGTTCGGCATCGCCAAACCGGCGGCCGCCACCAGCGAGGCGCCGCGCGTTGCGCCAACGGCAACCCCGCTGCCGGTACGGCAACCGGTCAAATCCGAAAAGCCGGCGGCGCTGGACAGAACCGAACGCAGCGAGCGCAGTTCGAATTTCAGCAAAACGTTCACGCCATCCAGCAGCCGTCGCAAGGAACCGTGGTCCCTGCCGGGCCCGGTGCAGGCGGTCAAGAAATCGTCAGCGGCAAAATGGCCGGCACTCCCCAGGAACAACGAAGAAACCCGCCGGCCGGCGCGACCGGAATCGGAATGGGCGGCGTTTGAAACCTTGCGGCCGACACCCGCCATGCTGGCGCGCAGTGAAGCTCCCGCCGCCAATACCCAACAGCAGAATCAGATGCGTCCGGCAACGCCGCCGCGTGCATCAATCAGTAACAGCAGCAGCACCGGCACTACCCGCATCCGGATCAGCGACGCCAGCAGTGCCGGTACCGCAATTCCAACCTCGCTGCGGACCGCGTTGCAAGCACGGATGCCGGCGAGCGAGACGGTCACCAATGTCGCACCGCAGCCGGTACCGGTGGCGCGTCCAATGCCGCCGCCGGCGCCGGTATCAGCGCCGGCAATGACACCCGCCGCTGCGGTCACCGCTCCTGCGCCTGCCCTCACCTCAGCACCATCGGCCATCGTCGCCACCGCGGTCGCACCTGCAGTATCACCGGCGCCATGGACCGTGGCTGCCGCCAGCGTACCGCAAGCGACAGTCGCCGAAGTCATGACTGCCGTGGCCCCGGAGCCGCCCGGCGCGCCGTGGCTGCCGCCGGCACCACGCCCGCAGAGCAGCTGGAACGCTGCACCGGCCGATGAGTCGCCCGCCGTCGAGCACGATGAAGACAGCAGTTGGCTGATGCACCGCAATTCGATTCCGCTGCCGGCCATCGACCTGCTGGATCAGGGTCGCGATTTGCCGGTTGAAATCGAAGCCGCGCAACTGGAAGAAACCGGACAATTGATTGAGCAGCGCCTCAAGGAATTCAAGGTGCCGGTAACCGTACTCGGCGCCAATGCCGGTCCGGTGATCACCCGCTTTGAAATCGAACCGGCGCTTGGCGTGCGCGGCGCCCAGATCGTCAACCTGATGAAAGATCTGTCACGGGCGCTGGGGCTGACATCGATCCGGGTAGTCGAAACCATTCCCGGCAAAACCTGCATGGGACTGGAATTGCCCAATCCGCGCCGCCAAATGATCCGGCTCGCCGAAATCGTGCATTCTGATGCCTACACCCGTTCGGCCTCGATGCTGACACTGGCCATGGGCAAGGACATTACCGGCGTGCCGGTGGTCACCGACCTCGCGCGGGCGCCCCACATGCTGGTGGCCGGCACCACAGGGTCCGGCAAATCGGTGGCGATCAATGCCATGATCCTGTCGCTGCTGTACAAGGCGACGCCGGAAGAAGTCCGGCTGATCATGATTGATCCGAAGATGCTGGAATTGTCGGTGTATGACGGTATTCCGCATTTGCTGGCACCGGTCGTCACGGACATGAAACTGGCCGCCAACGCGCTGAACTGGTGTGTCACGGAAATGGATAAGCGCTATCGCCTGATGTCGGCGCTCGGTGTGCGCAATCTGGCCGGCTACAACCAGAAAATCAAGGATGGCATCGCTGCCGGCAAGCTGGTGCGCAATCCATTCTCGCTCACGCCCGATGCGCCCGAACCGCTGGCACCATTGCCACTGATTGTGGTGGTCATCGACGAACTGGCCGATCTGATGATGGTAGCCGGCAAGAAGATCGAAGAATTGATTGCGCGGCTGGCACAAAAGGCACGCGCCGCCGGGATTCACCTGATTCTGGCGACCCAACGGCCATCGGTGGATGTCATCACCGGTCTGATCAAGGCCAATATTCCCACCCGGGTGGCATTCCAGGTGTCGTCCAAGATCGATTCCCGCACGGTGCTTGATCAGATGGGCGCGGAAGCGTTGCTGGGGCATGGCGACATGCTGTTCCTGCCACCGGGCTCCGGTTATCCACAGCGGGTGCATGGTGCGTTCGTTTCCGATGAGGAGGTGCACCGCGTAGTGGAACACCTGAAGTCATTCGGCGAACCGGATTATGAAGAATCGATTCTGGCCGTACCCGAGTCGGAAGAAATTCAACTGGAACTGGGCGGCGATGCCGGTGATGTCGAAGCCGATCCCTTGTATGACGAAGCTGCCGCCTATGTCATTCGCAGCCGGCGTGCCTCGATCTCCTCGGTGCAGCGTCAATTCCGCATCGGCTACAACCGCGCCGCGCGGTTGGTGGAACAAATGGAAAGCGCCGGCATTCTGTCGGCCATGTCGCGCAATGGTGCGCGCGATGTACTGGCACCGCCGCCGGCAGATTGAACACCGGCCAGGTTGATGCAATCAGCCTGGTCCGCCGGCTTTGCGACTCTGATAAAACACCATGAATTCGGCAAATGGCATCGCCTTGCCGTACAGCCAGCCCTGTCCGAATTCCACTCCCAGCGCCTGCAGATAATCGGCCTGCTCCCGGGTTTCGATGCCTTCGGCGACAATTTTCAGTTGCAAGGTTTTGGCCATCGCCACGATATGCGGCGTCACGCTGCTGTTGAGCAGATCCAGGCCGCTGCTGCTGATGAATGACTTGTCGATTTTCAACGCATCCAACGGCAAATCCTGTAAACAGGACAGACTGGAATAGCCGGTGCCGAAATCGTCGATCGCCACCGCATGTCCCGCCGCCCGCGCCCGCGCAATGGTAATTCTGGCGGCATCGGTATCGATCAATCCGCGCTCTGTCATCTCCAGCCAGAGATGGCGGGCGGCGACGCCGGCGTCCCGCAAGGCTTGCTCCAGTACATTGAGAAAACGGCCGGTCTTGATATCCTGGGCACAGATATTGATGGCGATATGCAAATCAGGCTCGGCCTTGAAGTGCTCTTTGAAATCGTGGATGACGGTATGCATGACCTGATCGGTAATGGCCTGAATCAGGCCGTTGCGTTCGGCCAGCGGAATGAACAGGTCGGGACGCACCATACTGCCATCGGCGCGACACCAGCGCACCAGTGCCTCGGCGCCGACACAGACGCCGCTGCGCATATTGAGCAACGGCTGGTAATGCACGCTGAACCCGCGCCGGTCCACCGCCACGCCAAGCTCTCCCAGCAATGACAAGCGACGGCGCGCCAGCCAGATGACGATGCCAATGAGCAGGAGTGCCGCAGAGGCGCCGAACGGCATGAGCAGCCATTGCTGTTGCGCGACCCGCTCCAGCACCCTGGCATGCGGTTCGGTCAGCACCGCATGCAGATCAACGCCACGCACCACAACCGACAACGGCCCGCCGTCCGGGCCTGGCGGAACATGCAACAGCGACCGGTTCATGGCCAGATCAGGATCATGCTGCGTACCGAAAACACGTCCGTCAGCGGTCATCACGGCCAGCGTCATTTCCGGTTCCAGCACGATGTCGGCAAAACGGGCCGGATCGATCAGGACGTTGTACGAACCAAGATGCAACGCCGTCATCCGCTTACCCATGGTCACGACCGGTTGCATCCGCAACGTGACCTGAATACCGTCGGCCATCGTAAAGTCGGACGCTACCTGCGCCACGCGTGCCGTGGTGACGCCCCACGAAGTGCATTTCAGCAGGCCGGCATCGAAATATCCCATTTCCTCCACATTCTTCGAATTGATCACCGCCAGGCGCATTTCCTGTATGTGCTGCTCAGAACATGGGGGAGCCGTAAATTGCCCGGCATTCTGCAAGACCTTGCGGGCCGCATTCAAGGTCAGATCGGCACGCACGGTGGCCTGCCCAGCAAAGACCGTGAGCCGCTTCCGCTCTTCGCCGATGGCGCTGCTCCATGACAGACAGAACGCCGTCACCAGTGAGATGAGCGTCCCGGCGAATGCGGCCAGAATGGAAATGAAAATGATATATCTGCGATTCAATGTCGCTCCTGTTGCCAACAGGCAATATACAACTCATTATCAAAAAGACAAAATTCAACCGATAAATTTCATGTGCAGTCACCTTGGAATACAACAAAGTGTCAGCCAATTTTTTCTAATGAAATATCGTCAATAAGCGATTCACAGCCCTGGAAGCAGATCTTACAATTCGGTTTTTTGATGGATTCGCTGAGCGGAATCCGGCTCGCCTTGCGGTGCACCGGCACGTATTGAACACGCGTATCAGACCGTACGAAATATCCATCACCGGGCCGTCGCCTCATTCGGCAACGTGACAGCCACACGAGGCGGCAACGAGATGAACGATATGGCACGGATCGCCCCGGCCAATGCAGCGCTGGCAACCGGCGCACACGATGCCGCCGCGTCACAGCCGGCGTTGTCGCCGGCCACGCTGCAATGCGCCCGCCGGGCACACGCTCCATTTCACAGAAAGGATGTGCAGCACCCGCTGCCGGAGAAACAATCGTCATTCATCTGACCGATCCAGGCCGGCAACCGCATCGCCAGTACCCAACCCTCAGGAGGCATGTATGCGCCATCAATTTCTTTTTCTGTGCGCAATGGCAACCGCCACCATAGGCAACGCCCACAATCCGGTCCAGTTCACCAAAGCAGAAAAAAACTGGATCGCGGCACATCCTGTCATCCGCGTGGTCTACGACGCCGACTTCAGACCATTCTCCTACCTCAGCCACGGCGTCTATCGCGGACTGGTCGCCGATTACCTCAACTTCATTGCCAATGTCAGCGGCCTGCGCTTTGAAGCCGAACCCGACAGCGGCGATCGCGATGACCTGTCGCGCCGTCTCGGCGCCAGAGAAATCGATCTGGTCGCCGTTACCGTCAAAAGCAGCGTACTGAACCAGCCGCACCTGCTCTACAGCACGCCGTTTTACAAGGGCAACTCGGTCATCGTGACCCGCTCAAGCGAACTGATCGTGCCCCGCCTGCGCGATCTCGACGGCAAAAAACTGGCCGTGCGCAACGGCACCTACATGAAGCTGGTCAATGCCGAATATCCCGACATTGTCACCATGCCCTTCTCCACCCAGGAAAAAGCCATGGAAGCCGTCGCCGGCGGTCTGGCCGATGCCGCCCTCGATCTCGACGCCGTGCTGATCCCGATCATGCATCACCGCTACGCCAGCCAGCTCAATGTGTCGGGCGTGGCCGCCGACATTCCGATTCAGTTGCGCATGGGCGTGCGCCCGGAATTGCGCGAACTGGCGGCGATCATCAACAAATCGATGGCCTCGATGACCGCCAAGCAACGCGATGACCTAGCCAAGAAATGGCTCAACAGCGGCGATTACGGCGCCCCCAACTGGGTTGCCTTGTTGCGCTACTACACACTGGAACTGGCGGTCGCGGGAGCCGCCATCCTGCTGATGTTCATACTGGTCCTGCGGGAGCGCCAGGCCGGGCGGCGTGCCACCCGCAGCGAACGTGAAAAATCGCTGTTTCTGGCGGTCATGAGTCATGAAATCCGTTCCCCGATGAATGCCATCCTGTCCTCCATTGAATTGCTTCAGGAGCAGCAACTGGATGCCTCCGCCAATGAAATTCTGACCATGGCGGGCACGGCTTCCGAATCATTGCTTGCGCTGCTCGACAATCTGCTCGACTTTTCCAAACTGGAAGCACGGCGACTTGAGCTGATGCTCGCGCCACATGAATTGCGTACGCTCGTGCAAGATGCGGTCAGCATGGCGCGCCTCAAGGCGCGCTTCAAGGGATTGCCGATCCACGTCAACATTTCGACCCCGCATCAATGTCACGTCATTGTCGACGCCGCACGCCTGCGACAAATTCTGATCAATCTGCTTTCCAACGCCACCAAGTTCACCGACCAGGGGGCAATCTATGTGACGGCAGGTTTCACGCCATTGTCGATCGGGGATGCGAATGGCACGCTGGCAATTACCGTCGTCGACAGCGGCATCGGTATTTCGGCGGAAGCACAAAAGCGACTGTTCCGGCCGTTTTCTCAGGCATACGATGCCAGGGCACGACATCGCGGCGGCAGCGGGCTGGGCCTGGCAATCTGTCGCGAACTCATCGTACTGATGGGCGGCAGCATCGATTTGCGCAGCGCTCCCGGCACCGGCACCACGGTCAGCATCCGCATCCCCTGCCAGTCGCAATACCGCTCTGAGCAAAAATTTCCCGAACCTCTGCCAGTCGCCGACGTTCGCGTCAACGCCTACTCGTAACTCAGGCCTATTCGCAACGCCGCCGGGGGACTGCCGCCACCCGCAGGCGGGCGAAGCAGAGCAGCCAGTCAGGTCTGCTGCGCTGGCGGCACAGCATCTGACAGCAGACGGTCAGGACAATCGTTCGAGCTGTTCACGCAACTTGAAAAAATCGCTGTCGTTGCGAATTCCCAGCTTCTTGAATGCAAAGCTTTTTTGGGTGCTGATCGTTTTTGGGCTGCGCATGAATTTCCCTGCAATTTCAGTCACCGTCATGCCTGCCAGAAAACAGCGCACCACTTCTTTTTCTCTCGGTGTCAACAATACACCACGCAAGACCAGATCGTCGGCTTCCGCGTTGCCGGCCGTTTCGGCGATATCGGTTTGCCGCAGCGAAGTCATGCCCAGCATCGACTTGGTCATCAGCGGCGACACATAAATTTCACCCGCCGCCACCAGACGAATAGCCTTGACCAGGTCCGTCAGATCCTGCGTTTTGGCGATGAATCCATGACCGCCGGCACGCATCACCAGTGATACCGTACTTGGATTGCAATGCCCCGATGCCACCAGGATACGGCTGCCCGCGTATTGCGAACGCAAGGCGCGGATCAGATTGAGCCCGTCGACTTCTTTCGGCCCGAGAGCATAATCGACGACCAGAACATCGGCCGAAATATGTCGCAAACCGGCAAACAGTTCTTCACTGCTACGGTACATGCCAACGACCAGAAAATCTATTTCGCGGGCCAGAATGCTGGCGAATCCGTGCAGCGCGACATCATGATCATCGAGCAAAGCGACATGAATCGGCTTATTGGCGGGGTTGGGCATTTCTATCGTCTTTCAATGAACCGGCAGACTGCCGGATTGGTAAAAGGGAAGCAGATAATTGGCGACGCTCATCCGCAGGCAGCAGATTCAGGGCCGGCTTCAGCCCATCATTGAGGACGCGGCCAGCAGGCGCACGTCGAGACTGTCGACCACTTCATTGACGGCATCAACGGCATCCTGCACGATGTGCCATTCGATGCTGTCGAGTCGCAGAGCCGATTCCAGCGAATGCGCCAGTTCTGCAGCCTCCTGAGCACCGAACATGGGAGCGGCGCCTCTGATACGATGGCTCAGGTGTTTCAACAGCAGAATATCCCGGTCGGTACACGCCAGTCGCATGCGCATGGCATCCATGCGCATGGAGCGAAAGAAAAGATCATACAGTGCAGCGCCCTTGAGTGGTTCCTGCACCACGGGCGCAATTGCCGGATCTTCATGCGGCAACCATGCCGCCAGCAATTTTTTCAGTTCCTGCAAACGCAATGGCTTTTCGAGTATGCCATCCATTCCGCTCTCAAAACATTTTTCCTGATGCAAGGCATCGGTGGCCGCAGAAATCGCGATGATCGGAATCTGTTGCGCGGCATCCGCATGCCGGTCACGAATTGCCCGTGCCGTTGCGTAACCGTCCATATCCGGCATGTAGCAATCCATCAGTATCAACGCCACCGGTTGTTGCGGCAACAACGCCAGTGCCGCCGCCCCGCTGTCTGCCATCAACGCGTTCCGGCCAAGTACCTGCAATTGCCGCTCGATGGTAAAGCGGTTGGCAACCTGATCATCGACCACCATGATGGTTGAGGGCAATCCTGTCCGTGGTCTGGTGGCCGGCGGTGCAGACGGTTGCGCACGCGCTTGCTGCGTTATCCTGCCATCTCTTCGGTAGCTGCCGCGACGCTCACCGAGGCGAAGCAAGGTCGCGGCAATACGGTCACGCCATTTCATCGGCTATCCTCTCTTCCTGAAAAAATACGCTATGCCCGCCACTTGTTCCGGACTCCCCGCCACCGCACGGACTATCGGCTCTCAGCCTTTACAAGTCGGCATCAAATATGATGTTGAACTGCGAATGGTAAAGGCCGCCACGGAACCTGAGCATCTGTTCGACCCGATCCGGGGTAACGCGCAAATGCAAAAACGATCTCTGCCGGTACAAATAGTGACGCGGCTGCAATGTCTCTGGCGGCCGCGCCCCCGGACGCAGCGGCAGTATCGTCACCGGCATGTTTCTGACTTCGCTGCCATCGGCCTTGGTAACGAATGGCAAGGTCATCGCGATATCCATGACGACTGTTGCGAGGGCTTTCTCATTTCTAAGTACGCAACGCCCGTGACAAAAATCATCGGCACCCTCAATATAGACCCGGAACGGCGCCGAACTTGTCAGATAAAACGGCATGTCGTATCTGAGGCCGGGTACGCTGGCAGAATTTTCGATTTTCCAGCGATCCCAGCCACCTGCCGGCGACAGAACCACTCTGCTGAATTTGGCGTCCACTGCAATATCCGTGACCACCTTCAACACCAGATTGACGACGATTTTATTGTCGTTGAATTTGAAGTGTCGTCCGAAATCCAGTTCCTTGCCCGGACCGGTTGTATATTCAATCCGTGCGGTATATTCGCCGGCGAGCATCCGTTGCGGATCGGGTGTATGGATCTGATAAACCAGACTGAAGACGTCTGCGGCTTCGATCTCGGAGCCATTCATCGCATAGCGCTTGCACAGTGTGCCGTGCAGTATCCAGCAGGAATCCTGGTGCTTGAGATAACCCGAAAAAGTTTGACCAAAAATGCCGTGCAGTCTGCCATTGAGCAAGCGCGGGGCAAACGTCACCGGATAGGAAGCCCCGCTCGTCGTGTGCGTGACCATTACCTTCTTTGCGCCGGGAAACTGCAACTGTGCCGACGGCCCTTCTCTGGGCCTGATGCTGCGAGCCCTCACAGGAGGAGGATACCAAATCTGCTTCTGACCGCGCGGCGGATAAAGCGCAGCACGAAGCTGCGGCAACAATACCGACGATTCGCGCACATTACACAACGACGGCGCATCGGCACATAGTCCGGTGGCCTTCCCGGCGACAATGAACCGCCGTTCGGCACCGCCGGGCGGCATTTTGAACTCGGCGTTGATGGTCACCTCCACCGCTTCGACAGCAGCCCCTGCCAGCAGCAGCCAGCACAACATCACACCCGGCCACAACCAGCTCCCCGTTTTGCAACTTCTGATCATCACTCTCACAGCTCCTTGTTTGCATCATCATGAATATAACGACCGGCTTGCGATCGCGATGCATATGGATTCAAAAATCGGCATCGAACATCAATGTGACGTTGCCCACGAATTTGCCGCCATAGCGACGCATGTCTTTGGATTCCGGCCAATTGACATTGAAATGCACTTGCGACAGGCGCCGGGCCACGGCCCCCGTATCCGGTGCCAGCAACGGCGAGGCGTCGCGGTTATTGGACAACACCAGAAGACTGACATCAGCATCATCACGTTTCATGCCGGGCAGTGTTACGGCAATCTGCAGCGGTATATTCTTGTTGAAAAATGCATGACGTATCCCGCAACCATCGCCCATTGGAATGTCACATCCAGACAGATACACCTTGAACGGCCCCGAGGCACTCAGATAAAACGGCAGCTCGGCCTTCAGATAAGGTGGCGGCTGAGTTCCCCACTGCTGCCATCCGCCCGGCGGCAGCAACTCGACAGATGCCGATCCGGAGGCCAGTTGCACAGCCATTTCCTGCGTCACCGTCAGATTCACGTTAAAGACGAGTTCATTGGTGTTGTAGGTAAATCCGGCACCGAGATCAAGATCACCACCCTCGCCCACGGTATAGCGCAGGCTGCCGCGATAGACGCCGGCCGGCATATCGTGCGCTGCCGCTGCAACCATTTCATAACCAAGACTGATATTGGAAATACGCGTAATCGTGCGTTCCACTCTGGAAAACATGCGACATACCGGTTTTTCCGGCGCGAGCAGCCAGGCGAACTGATAAGAACGGGGGGTCGAGCCGCCGCGTGCGCCAAAGCTGCATTCCGGATCAAGCTGCCAGGAAGCGTTGTTGGGCGATTCTGGCATTTCCAGCGACATGCCGAACAATTTGGGAACAAACTTCAGCGTGCGCGACACGCCCAGTCCCGTATGCGTTATCTCGATCTCCATCGGGCCCGGCACCTTGAGCAGCAAATCACTGCCATCCGGACCCGGCTCCGTTCTGGCAACCATGTGCTTGGGACCGTCCGCCACGATACGCGTCATGACGGAGAACGGGAAATCCCCGCAGAAATACATCACGCTCCTGCATATGCCGGACACCGGCGTGGTATTGACGAATACCTGCCCGTCCCTGCCGGCCCCCCGCTTGAGCGAGGCGCTGATCTGGTGTTCGATCGCAGCCGCTGGTCCGGCCCAGACGAACAACAGCATGCAGCTGCGACAACAGGCCAGACCACCGTTTCGCACGCGCAGCATGGTCAGTTCAAACAGATACAGGAAAACGATCATCAGCAATATCCCTCCATTGTCATCCCGCCGTCAGAGGTCGCCGGCGCGTTTGCTGCGGCATTCACTGGAGGCCGGCACGGCCCGGCAATGTCACCGCCGCGATATTGGCGTCATGGCAGCGCACGTCTCCCAGCATCAGCATGTCGTCCTCTTTTCTGTGCGATCCCGGGTCGACCTTCAGACTGCACAGCACGATATCTCTGTTGCGCACTTCGATAGTCGGTGTGCGCGCACTCATTTCCAGAACGAAAACACCATCGGCTTCACTGACGCTGCGTCCGGCATGATTCACTACATGCAGGCCCTTGAGCGGCAGGCCCTCTGTATCAACAAGACGTCCCAGTACCGTCAGCGTTCTGGTAACGGTGATCTTGCGATATGCGACGCCGCCCTTGTTCAGGTGATACCCGCTGGCCGCCGGCGAAATGGCGATGGCCGTATCGGTATCGCGCGCCAGATCAAACTGCACCGTGCCCGGCTTGTAGGCTCCCACCGGCACGAAATTGCGCCCCTTCCGGAGCAGCGTACTGCCGCCGGCAGTGTCGTCGGCGCGCAAATCGAGTTCCGCCACATCGGATTCAATGTCGACGATCAGCCCGGCCGTGCCGCCCGGCAAATACTCTCCGCTGGCCGCCACGCCACCGCCACCGACGGCAACCGTACTGGTCAGGTTGAGGGCAGCAGTCGTGTCGCCATTGAATGACGAGCGCTGGGCATAGCCGTCACCACGCATGTAAGTATTCTGAAAGCCTGCGGCCGCATTGAGATTGAGTCCGTAACGATCCAGCAAGCCGCCGACCGACACCACGCGCAGCGCGTCCTCGTCGTGATGCCGGATATAGTTCAGCGCGGCGTACTGATCGCGGCCGCCATCGACCGCGTTACGCGCACCCATGCTGGCGGAAATACTGTCGCTGCCGCTGCCCAGACTCCAGTTGAGCGTCAGATCGAGTCCCCGGTTGCGCCGGTTCACCCCGTCGATGCTGTCAGCGCGTTGAAATACCGACAGCCGCCATTGGGCATCATTGTTGAACAGCTTGTGCCGGTGGCTGACGCCCAGATCCAGGCTGACACTATGGCTGGCGCCGCTGCTGTGATTGAAGCGGCCATCGGCCGAGGTCCTGCCGCCGAAGTTTCGCTGCAACGCCACCGACGAATTGGTGGTAACTCCCTGATAGCGCGCCACCGCGCTGGCTCGCGCGGAGCGATCCGGATTGCCGAGCCAGGCCCGGCTGTGGCTGAAGACCGCACTGCCGCTGTCAAACCTGAGAATGGTTTGCGCATCGATACCGGTGCCGAATTTTCCGGCCCGGTAGACATTGCCGTAGAAATTGACGCGTTCAGCCAGACTCCAGTCAACCGAAGATCCCAGCGACTGATGCGTTCCCAGGCGTTGCACCGACATACCCAGAATGACCCGTGGATGCAGCATGTAATTGGCGCCGATGCCGGCAAAAATCTTGCCCTCTTTTCCGTAGGACTGATTGTCAAGCAAGGTCCGCTGGCGTCCCAATACCACGTTGTAACGCCAGCGCTGCTCCGGGTTCCGCCAGTTGCTGGGTTTGTAAATCAGTTCTTCTTTGCGCGATGTCACGATGCCGTCTTCGATCACCCGCACCTCGACGTTATAAATCCCGCGCGGCAGCACCCGGGTATCGATCACCTGCAAGCCGGCCTTGACCGGCTGTGTGTTGATCAGACTGCCATTGCGGAATATTTCAACCATGCCCTGCCGGCTGGCGGTCACGTAGAGCGGATAGGTGCTGGCAGTGTCTTCATCTGCCATCAGGCTGTCGGAACTGCCGAGCATGGCCCCCAGAACGGTATAGGCACGTCCTCCGGGATTGCGCGGCTGGCGCAACATGCCTTCACCGCCGGGGGTAAAGAATCCGGCGCGCAAAAAATTGCCTTCCAGTTCACGCTCGGCATACAAATGCTGAACCGAGTGCCGTTTTTCGCGACCGGCCCTCTTTTCCACCAGCGCACCGAATGCGGTATTCCAGTATCCGAAACTGCCGCGCGCATCTACCGCATAGCGACCGGTAAACGTCTGACCTTCGCCGCCCAGCACATTGAGTTCATTACCGACAATGGCGCCATAACTGCCGCCTGGCGGCAAGCTCCGGTAACGCACTTCATTGTCGCTACGCTCAACCGCCGTCGTCAACACGGCGAGCACGGAGTTTTCCAGGCTATAGTGCAGCGCGACCAGCTCGCCGCCACACTTTTCGGTACAGTCGCCAAGTCTGGCGCCGGCCTGCAGCACGTCGGCCCATTTTTTTCTGCGTGCCGGGCTGATCCGGCTTCCGCTGACATCAGTAAACTCAATCAGATGGACGGTTTCATCACGGGAGACAAGTATTCTTGCCTCGCCGAGCAATTCGCCATCGAGTTCGATCAGCACGACGAGCGGCACATCGAAGAAGTGATCGCGAAATTCGGCAGGCAATCCTTCGGCCTGCGTCAATAAATTCAGGCTTGCGGAGGAAGCCTTCGCAGGCACCTGCTCTTGTCCGTGCGCGGTATCGGCAACAGACAAGGCCGCAGCAATAAAAAACGGGAATAGTTTTGACATCCGGTGTTGCAGGGCGTCCAGCGCCCTGCTGAATATGGCTTTATCGATTACGGAAAAAATCAGTTTGCTGCGGGATTGGTTTCAAACAGCAACGAGACAACACCTGAATAATTACCAAGAGCAAGTCCGCTTGGCGGATGCTCTCCGGGGGTGATGGAAAAGCCGAGACTGGCACCGTCTCCAGTCCTTGTGTCGTTGTGTAAAGCGACGGTCTGCGACTCCATTGACAGCATCTTGTCACCGACAGAGACATGCAGCGGAACGCTGGCAGTGCCATTGGTCAGAATCGCCAGGCCAACCAAACGGGCAGAAACATCGCCAATATTGCTGCGTACCCGGAGATGCCGGTTGGCGGCAACCAAGCGCCGGTTCTGAGTATCGAAAGCCAGTTTCACCGGAACGGTATGATCCCAGCCCAACGGCGATACCGAAAACTGCTCTGATGGCACATGCGCCTCCACATGCACCAGCATCGGAACCCGCTGACTCGTCTGCGCCGATACCGGATGCCACGCCAATGCCATACCGAGTGCAGCCAATGAAGATATTTTTTTCAAAAACATAATGCTTCCTTTAAACATATAAAAACAGTTAAGAACAGAACTACCCTGCAAACTCAAACGTCTTGTCGCGCTTTCCTTCATGCAATTTGAAGCGGTACTCATGCCCCGCTTCTTTTACAAACTCTCTGGTCCGGCCCGGCAGGACGTGATATTTCGAGGGGGTGCCGCAATCATTCCCGTCAACCTCGCAGGCATGGAAATCGGCCAGTACGACAGTGGCGTTACCGTTGTTGCGCACAATGATTTTCTGATCCTGCTCAACGACCTCGGTGTGATAGCTCGGACGTTTCGGCGCTACGAACAGCATCGCGCCGTATCCCATCAGCATCGTCACGCCGGCAGATACCGATTGCCGGTATTCGGCCGCATTTTCGGGACTGAATCCTTCTTTTTCTTCCGGTGCCACAGGCACGAAACGCACGCGGAAATAACGCTCCCTGTCGCGTTGACCGAGATACATCAGGCGTGCTGCCTGCATGCCGCCGGCCGGAATGATCAGACGGGCCGGACTTGCCACGAGCGTGGCTCCGGCCTGCTTCTGGCCGAGACTGATGGCGGCGGCGATTTTTTCTTGCGGCTCGCCGGTTTCGCCGAAGCTCACCTCGGTGATACTCACGCGGACAAAGGCGGTGCTATCGCCGGAATTGCGGATGCGTTTGAGCAAGGTGCTGCGGTCGTCCTCCAGATAGTCATACATGGCACCGATATGAATGCTCGGCGCCGCAACTGCAGCCATGCTCAACATCCCTGCCCCCCACAAAACCAGGCTTCGAATCATCACTCTTCCCCTATTCATTACTGTGCTTGCCGTGCGGCATGTCACCCCGGAAACTCATCCGCGAAAGTCATCTCTTTTCGTTGAGAGCACCTCGCATACTGTCCCGTCATCATAGTGACAGCGACCTGCGAACGAAATCAGCAAAGGCTGAAATTGAAATAGGAATTGGATTATTTTTGGGAGGCAACCGGCACCGGTTTGCAACGATCCGATGCTCTGGCACGCGCGCATCCGGCTGGCCGCGGCAACCGCACGGTGACGCCCGGAAACCGCTGCCATCCGCAACGGACCGCGGCAAGCGGCAGCCAGCAATGCATGCAGAAAATGTCAGGGAGGAATTTTTGCGGCAGAAACGGCAGGCGTCAGCGCGCAGCGGGAGCGATATTCATCTATGATAGCGAGCCTTGCATCAGGAACTCATCCATGTCCGACCAGAATACCCTCGACAGCGAATCGCCGGAAATCCCGGAAACCATCAATGAACCGCGCCTGTGGCGCGACGACGGCTGGACTGCCCGGGTAATCAACAATGATGACGATGACGGCTGGGCGGTCGAAATGACCCGCGAAGGCGAGCCCGAACCGACCCTGACCGGCCCCTGGACCATGGGGCGCGACAAGAAGAATCCGAAACCGCTGGATCGCTCGGCGTTCAACACGCTGGTCAAGACCGCTTCGGAATTCCGTCGCCGGCATGAACAACAATTACATGCGCAATTGCACAAGAGCGTGGAAGTCGGCACCAGTGGCATCCGGGTAACGCTGGATATTGTGCCGGATGATGATTTTCCCTATGCCGATCTGGCCGCGCATGATAATGACGGCGAGTTGCTGGCAAAGGTACAGGTGGCGGCGAACTTCAGATTGACCGAGGCCACTGCTGCAGCCTGGATAGAAAACGATTACCGCAAGCCGGCGTGAGGGCGGGCCTGCGGTGAACAGGTACTGAGAACCGCTGACACTTACAGGCGGTAGATCTTTTCTCCGGTCTGGACAATTTTGAATTTGGCGTCGGACAAGGGGTCAAGCGAACGTCCGTCGGCCAGTTTATAGGTTCTGGAGCCGGCTGGCGCATTGACATCGGCATCGGTCAGCCGTGTTTCATACACCTCAACATGGTAAGGCGCTCCGGTCTTGCCTTTTGCATCAAATTTCTCTACCAGATCCATATCAGTCTCCTTTGTTTGAAATGCGTGCGGATCAACGATACCAGATTTACATTTGCATCGCATGGAGATTTCAGCGCGGATCGGGCTTCGGACAGAGAATGGCGCCGTCATGCCGGCAAACATGCCAGCACATCAACATTGCCGTTTTGCAAAAACATCAGGCCGGATAGCGGGTACTTGCCATCAGTGTGCGGTACTCAACGATACTCAATGGCTGCACCGGTCCGCCGATATCGGCGTGGCACAAGGCCGCTCTGGCCTGCCGGCCGGGTTCGTCGATCAACAACAGGGCGTTGGTGCCGGCGCTGCCGGTCAGATGATATTCGGTCCACTCGCCATCCGGATGCGTGACCCGCATGAAGGCCTGCGAGGCGCGATCATTGCCACCCAAATGAATACGTATCTGTGCACTGGGCATCTTGAGTTCCCTGCTGGAAAATTGATCGAAAATCCAGGCCGCAGCCTACGGCCGTGAACGCGATCCGCATTGCGGGTGCGCCGCTCGGATCCGAGATCAATTCTGTTTTTTGTGACCGCAAAAAAACATCGCAATTCAGCGAGTTTTTAATGAAATATTATTGAGCTTCGCGCACTGATCCGCGCGCCTGACCTGCTGCGCACGGGCAGCAATCTACATGGCGCCAGACAAACGGCCGCAAATCGTGGCAAAGTACAGGCTTGAACAAAAAGGAATGACGATGGCAAAGAAAGAAAAGCTGGATCCCGAAACACAGGCGTTGATTGAATGGTGCACTGAAGTGGAGAAATTCCTGGTTGCCGGCGGCGCAACGCTGGATCAGGCGCAAGAACATATTGAAGAAGAAGTCGAATGGTTTACCGACATGTTCTACGACGGGCTGACACCGGAACAAGCCGCCAGTGCGGCATTGAACTGAATTGACATACGCCGCCGGCCGCCGCCGGCGCGCACTCCTGTAACGGTTGCAACGGCCGTTATGCCATTTTGCGGCAGCACCTGAGCGCACCCTCGTCCTGCTCTGCAACATCGCTCCCACCGCGTTTTATTGCATCTTCATAGTGATCTGATATGTTTCCTTCGGGAAATATTTATGCTATTTTTTCACGTCACTGTTCTACGGATTTATCCAGGCTTGACGGCTTCACGTATCCACCCGTCCGGTCATTACCGGAGCACTGCCGGATTACCGGTTCACCTGCCTGCCGGCGTCTGTTACTTCGCCATCGCCATCATAAGGATACCGATTCATGCCAATTTCTATCGTAGACAACCAGCCGCTTCACTATCTCGATGAAGGACAGGGTTTTCCCATTGTGCTGGCGCATTGCTATCTGTGGCACAGCGGCATGTGGCGTCCGCAGATCGAAGCCCTGTCGCAGCATTACCGGGTCATCGCGCCCGATCTGTGGGGTCATGGCGGCTCCGGGTCGCTGCCGCCAGCCACCACCGATCTGCAAAGCCTGGCCCGCAACATGCTGCAATTGCTGGATAACCTCGGTATCGGCTCGTTCTCGATGGTGGGCCATTCGATCGGTGCCTTATGGGGTACCGAGCTGACGCTGCTGGTACCGGCCCGGGTCAAGACGCTGGTGATCATGGATGCCTGTCTCGGGGTCGAACCTGTCGGTTCCCGTGCCCGTTACTGGTCCTTGCTGGACCAGATCGAAACCGCCGGGAAATTTCCCGAACCGCTGCTGGAAGCAATCGTGCCTCTGTTTTTCAATCCTTATGACGACATCGCCTCGCCGCTGCGTACCGAACTGCATGATGCGCTCGCCACCACGCCAGCCGAACGGGTACTCCAAAGCATCGTGCCGCTCGGGCGCATGATGTTCGATCGCAAGGATGTCGGTGAACGTCTGCGCCTGCTCAATCGCAAACGTACTTTGTTTCTGACGGGCGTGGCAGATATTCCCAGACCCCCCACCGATTTGCAGGAACTGGCAGACAAGATCGGCTGCCCGTTTGTTTCCATTCCCAATGCCGGCCATCTCAGCACGCTCGAAAATCCCGACTTCGTCAATCAGGCATTACTGGAATTTCTGGCGCCGCCGCGTACCAATTATCTGAACTTCATCCAACGCCTGATACACGCCTGAAAACAGCGGACAAGGCGACATCCCCCCACCCTTTCATTTGCCGGACAACAGCCGTTGATACAGCGGCAAGGCAGCATCGGCGATGCGCTCCAGACTGTCTTCCCGCAACTGTCCGAGATCGACCGTCAGCTCACTGTGCAGACCAGCCCAGCGCAACAGCGCGGAAAATGCTTGCGGCGCGTCGAACATGCCATGCAGATAGCTGCCCAATATCTGACCGTCCTCCGACACTGCGCCTTCATTGCGCAGGCCGTCGCCGGCGTCCACTGTCATCAGTTGAAACGCCGCACGCCTGAAAGCATTGCCGTGTGATTTGCCCATATGGATTTCATAGGCACTGACCGCGGCTGCGGTGTCATCGACCAGACAATGTCCGCGCACTTGCAACAAGGTTTTGTCGACGGTCAATTCGGTGCTCATATCCAGCAAACCGAGGCCGGCCGTATCGCCGGCAACACCCTCTACACCGTGCGGATCGCTGACGCTGTGACCCAGCATTTGAAAACCGCCGCAAATGCCAATCACCTTGCCGCCGTAGCGCAAGTGTTTGCGCAGCGCCGCCGGCCATCCCTGTTGCTGCAGCCAGGCCAGATCATTACGGGTATTTTTGCTGCCCGGCAAAACGATCAGATCCGCAGCCGGAATCGGCTGGCCCGGACCGATGAAACGCAAATCAACTTCGGGATGCGCGCGCAAGGCATCAAAGTCAGTGTGATTGCTGATGCGCGGCAGCACCGGCACCACTACCCGAAAACTACCGCTGGCGCTCTGCCCTTGCTGGATCGCATCTTCCGCATCCAGATGCAAGCCCTGCAGATACGGCAGCACTGCCAGCACCGGTTTGCCGGTACGCTGCTCCAGCCAGTCCAGCCCTGGTTGCAGCAGGCTGATATCGCCGCGAAACCGATTGATGACAAAACCGATGATGCGTGCCCGCTCGCTCTCGGACAAACAATCCAGGGTGCCGATCAGATGCGCAAAGACACCGCCGCGATCAATATCGGCCACCAGAATCACCGGACAATCGACCGCTTCGGCAAAGCCCATGTTGGCGATGTCACGCGCACGCAGATTGATTTCGGCCGGGCTGCCGGCCCCTTCCACCAACACCGTCTGATACTGTGCACGCAGGCGGCGGTATGACTCCAGCACCGCCGCCATGGCCGTGGTCTTGTACTGGTGATAATCGCGCGCATTCATGTCGGCCCGCACTTTGCCGTGAATGATCACTTGCGCGCCGGTATCGCTGGAGGGCTTGAGCAAGACCGGATTCATGTCGGTATGCGCAGCGATGCCGGCCGCCACCGCTTGCAATGCCTGCGCGCGGCCGATCTCGCCACCGTCAATCGTCACCGCACTGTTGAGCGCCATGTTTTGCGGCTTGAATGGAGCGACGGCTACGCCATGGCGGCGCAGCAGACGGCACAGGGCCGCCACCACCGTACTCTTGCCGGCGTCGGAAGTGGTGCCTTGCACCATCAGCGTATGGTGCGGGAAATCCGGCAAACTCATGATGCGGTTCCTGCGCTGGCAGACCAGCCGTGCAATGCGCGCTCCAGCCGTTGCCAGCCGGTTTCATGCGGCGGCAGACCAAGCCGTATGCCGCCCGCCCCGCGTGTAAACAAGCGCACCCAGATGCCTTGCTGCGCCATGTAGTCATGCCACGCGCCGGCATTCGCTTGCGGCCACCACTGATACAAGGCACTGCCGCCGGAGACGATGCCGCAGCTTGCCAGCAATTGCCGGAGGCGACTGCCATCGACCAGCAAACGTTCGCGCGTGGCCTGCTGCCAGGCGCTGTCACGCAAGGCCGTCAAACCGATTTCCTGCGCCGGCCCGCTGACCGCCCAGGGACCGAGCCAGTCACGCAAGTCGTCGAGCAGTATCCGATTGGCGGCAACAAATCCGAGACGCAAACCGGCCAGGCCGAAAAATTTCCCGACCGAGCGCAACACGATCAGGCCCGCCATCTCGGCATGTGCTGCTACGCTCTGCAACGGCAACGTATCGCCGAACGCTTCATCCACCACCAGCCAGCCGCCACGTGCTGCCAGCCGTGCGGCCCAGTCCAGCAAGACGCCGGGGGCGACGCCGGCGCCGGTGGGATTATTCGGATTGCAGACCACCATGACATCGCAGGTATCAATTGCCTGCGCCAGATGAGGATAGTCAATTTCCCGTACCGCGTGACCCGCCTGCTGCCAGCGATGGGCATGCTCGGCGTAAGCCGGTGCCGCCACCACCACCCGCGATAGTTTATCCGCTGCCTGCTGCCGTCGCAACTGCGGCAAAGCCTGAATCGCGGCTTGCGTGCCGGCCACTGCCAGCATGTCCGGTGCGCCGTAATAAGCGCATGCTGCGGCCACCAGTTCACTGCTGGTTTCCGGCAAGCGATGCCACACCAGCTGGTCCAGTATCGGCGACGGATACGGTTGCGGATTAATGCCGGTCGACAAGTCCAGCCATTGGCTCAGCGGTCGTCCGTAACGCTGCACGGCTTCGTGCAAATTGCCACCATGTTCCAACATCTGCGTTTTCCTTTAAGACTTCAGTATCCAGGCGATCACCAGCGTGACCACCAGCCACAGCACGGTGGTACGCATCACCAATTGCCAGGCGCGCACGATATCGGCCGCCTGCGGCGCGACACCGGCACCCAGCAGCGGCCGTTGTTCAAGTTCGCCGTGATAGGTAGCAGCGCCGCCCAGCGCCAGATTCAAGGCCCCGGCGCCGGCCGCCATTACCGGGCCGGCATTCGGACTGCTCCATTGCGGCGCCTGACGACGCCAGCAAGACCAGGCCTGACGCCAGTCACCCAGTACCGCATAGGACAGTGCGGTGAGACGCGCCGGCAGCCAGTTCAAGACATCGTCGATGCGCGCTGCGGCGCAACCGAATTGTTGATAACGCGGGGTGCGATAGCCCCACATGGCATCCAGCGTGTTCGACAAACGAAACAGCACGGCACCCGGTCCGCCTGCCAGCAAAAACCAGAACAAGGTACCGAACACGGCGTCGTTGCCGTTTTCCAGCAATGACTCCACGCCGGCCTTGGCCAGATCGGTTTCTTCTGCGGCACCGGTGTCACGACTGACGATGCGTGCCGTCAGTCGCCGCGCAGCCGGCAAGTCGCCCGCCGCCAGTGCCTGCGCAATCGGCAAGGCGTGCTCGCGCAAACTGCGCAAGCCGATGCAGAAATACAGCAGCAAGGCATGCACCGCTGCGGCACACCAGAATTGCACTGCGGCCAATTGCATCAGCAACCACCATGCCAGCGCGGTCAGTGGCAGTACCGCCAGCGCCCATGCCGCCAGCCCCCGCCAAAAACGCGCACGGCCACGATTGCAGCGGCGCTCGATGGCATTCGCCCAACGCCCGAATCCGACCAGCGGATGCCAGCGCCGCGCTTCCCCCAGCAACAGATCGAGCAGCACCCCGGCCAACATCAGCCAGGCCACGCTCATCAGGCTCATGACCTGCATCATCGCGGTTCCTTGAGCGTCAATGGCAAGCCGGCGGCAACCCATTGCACCCGGTCGCAGATTGCCGCCACCGCTTGATTCAGGCGTCCTGCTTCATCCACGAACCAGCGCGAGATTGCACCTTGCGGCACGATGCCCATGCCAACTTCGTTGGATACCAGAATCACCTCGCCGGGCGCCGCTTGCAAGGCCTGCAAGAATGCGGAACGCTGTTGCAGGAACAGCGCCGGTGCAACAATCTTGCCGATTTCCGGATAATCATGCTGCCCGGCAAACAGCAAATTGGATAACCAGACCGTCAGGCAATCCACCAGCACCAGATTGTCTGGCCTGCTATGCGCCGTCAGCGCGGCAGCGAGCGACAGTTGCTCTTCCACCGTATGCCATGTGGCCGGACGTTGTTGCCGGTGCAAGGCGATCCGCGCCGCCATTTCTTCATCACCAACCGCAGCCGTGGCGATATACGTCACCGGCTTGCCGCTGGCGCTGGCCAATTGTTCGGCATGCCGGCTCTTGCCCGAACGCGCACCGCCGAAAATCAAGGTGCGCTTGCCATCACGCACATCCATGCCTGATGCCGATTCATGCATCGTGCTGCTCCCTCGTATTTCCCCACGTATTCTGAAATACCAGATCGTCCAGTGCCTGCCGCCCGGCCCAGCCCTCCTGCTCCAGCATCGGACGCGGATAAAATTCCCTGACCTGCCCCAGACAAATGATCGCCACCGGTTGCGCACCCGGCGGCATCTGCAACAAGGTCGCCAATGCCTCTGCATCGAACAGCGAGACCCAACCCATGCCGATGCCTTCAGCACGTGCCGCCAGCCACATGTTCTGAATCGCGCAGGCGACCGAGGCCAGATCCATCTGCGGCAAAGTGCGGCGCCCGAACACATGTTCTTCGCGCCGGTCCATCAAGGCCGCCACCAGCAATTCACCGCATTCGCGCACACCTTCGACCTTGAGTCGCATGAATTCATCCTCGCGTTGCTGCAAAGCCTGCGCCGTCAATATCCGTTCCTGCTCCACCAGCGCATGCATGGCCGTGCGCAGGGCCGGATCACTGATGCGCAAGAATCGCCATGGCTGCATGAAGCCGACGCTCGGCGCCAGATGCGCCGCCTGCAGCAGCCGCGTCATCAACGCCGGCGCCAGTGCATCCGGCAAGAAATGGCGGATATCACGCCGCTCACCGATGACTTTGTAGATACTGGCAATGTCGGCAGCGCTGTAGGCATGGTTCATGGACGGCTGCTCCCGGTAAATAATGCTGCGGCAGCCAACGGCGCCGATCCGAAATACGCATGCAGATAAGTCGCGGTTACGCCATCTTGTTGCCATACCCGTTCGCCTTCCGAGGTATTGAACAGGCGTTCGCCATGCGCAACCGGCGGCAATGGCGTGACCGTCAGCGAATGATGAAAGGTGTGACAACGCAATACGCCGTCACGCCATGTCAGCGCTTGATAACCCAGCCCTTGCAAGCGCGGCGACATGCTGGCGCGGCCCGGCAGAATGCCTGTCATGCGCCCCGACTGGCCGTGCTTGTCAGTCAGTTCGTCGAGCAGATACAGCAGGCCGCCGCATTCCGCGTACAGCGTTTTACCCGCCGCCACGTGGTCACGCAAGGATTGCCGCATGGCATGGTTTTCCTGCAATGCGGGCAAATGCAATTCCGGGTAACCACCCGGCAGGTACACACTGTCGGTGACCGGCAATGCCGCATCATGCAATGGTGAAAAGAAGGACAGTTGCGCCCCCATGCCACGCAACACATCGAGATTGGCCGGATACGCAAACGAAAATGCCGCATCGCGGGCCACGGCAATCCGCACCCCGCGCAGTTCGGTTCCGGTCACCGCAGGGGACGCTCCGGTCACGCGGTCGAAATCGCATGGCGGCGGCAAGTCAACCAGCGCGGTCGCGCCAAGCAAGTCGGCCACTGCGACCAGACGCGTATCCAGATCCGCCACTTCGGCGGCCGGCACCAATCCCAGATGGCGCTCCGGCAAACTGAATTGCTGACGCCGCGGCAAGCTGCCAAGCCAGGCGATTGCGGCCGGCAACCCCTGCTGCAACATTTCTTCATGGCGGGCACTGGCAACGCCATTTGCCAACACGCCGGCAACGCGCAATCCCGGCCGATAATTCGCCAGCCCGCAGGCCAGCGCGCCCAGCGTTTGCGCCATGCCGGCCACATCGACTACCGCCAGCACCGGCACCCCCAGCAACTGCGCCAGATCGGCACTGCAGGGAGTACCGTCGAACAAGCCCATGACGCCTTCGATCAGGATCAGATCAGCTTCTTGCGCCGCGTCATACACCAGTTGCCGGCACGCATCGGCGCCGGCCAGCCACAAGTCGAGCTGATACACCGGATGGCCGCTGGCGCGTTCCAGAATGGTGGGATCGATAAAGTCCGGGCCGCACTTGAATACCCGCACATGCCGTCCCTGACGCCGGTGCCACAACGCCAGCGCTGCGGTCACGGTGGTCTTGCCGTGATTGGACGCAGGCGCGCTGATGAACCACGCCGGACAACTGCGCCGGCTCATCTGCCGTGCTCCGCTGGCGCTTGCATGCGCATCAGAATTCCACGCCTTTCTGCGCCTTGATGCCTTGTTCCTTGTACGGATGCTTGAGCGGTCGCATCTCGGTCACCAGATCGGCTTGCTCCAGCAATTGTTCCGGTGCATGGCGGCCGGTGACTACGATATGCAACATCTCCCGGCGCGCGGCAAATGCTGCCAGCACTTGTTCCAGTTCCAGATACTGGTATTTGAGGACGATATTCATTTCATCCAGAATCACCATGTCGTAACTCGGATCGGCAATCATCCGCAGCGCCTCGGCCCAACCGGTCGCTGCCGTTTGCATGTCAGCATTGCGGTCCTGGGTATCCCAGGTGTAGCCGGCACCCACCACATGGAAATCGCAATTGGCATGAGCACCCAGGATTTCGCGCTCGGCACTGTGCAAAGCGCCCTTGATGAATTGCACCACGCCGAGCTTCATGCCATGCCCGAGAATGCGCATGCCCATGCCGAACGCCGCGGTCGACTTGCCCTTGCCGGTGCCGGTATAGACGATCAGCAAGCCTTTTTCCTTTTGCGCTGCGGCTTTCTTTTTTTCAAAGCCTTCCTTGTGACGCTGGGTCATGCGCTTATGCGATTCTTCATCCGTTTTCATTGCTGCTCCTGTTATGGGTCATGACGGCTTATTTCCATTCCGTGCCGGTACGCGCCGACAATAAGGCGGCCACCCGGGCGCGGCTGGCGTGGTAACCGATGAATACCAGTTCCGAACCGGCCGGCGGGTGCCGCGCGGCATCGTTGGCGGCTTGTTGCTCAACGTCGATCGTGACGCGGGCGCGTACGCCCTGCACCAGCATGGCCTGCGCGGTACCGGCCGCGTGCACGAAACCTTTGGTGCGCAATACCGGCTCGACGGTGGCGGCTTCCACCAGCGCCAGACGCAACTGTTCTGCCGCTTGTGTCTCTTTGCTGCGCAGCGTGAATGACAGCCAGCCCGGGTCTTGCTCGTGAAAATGCTTGTGCGTCGCCAGCCCGTGACTGTGCGCGCCCAATCCTGAATGAACGTGACCGTTCAGGCGCTGCTGATCGGCCAGCACCTTGCTGTCGGCACCGGGCAGGCGCGGCAGCGGCGTATAGGTGTGCTGATGGCTGTTGAGGGTCGGCTGATGCAACCGCAAGCCGAGCGCCAGCCGGATATCGAGTCGCGCCTGATACGCCAGTTCCAGAAAGCGCACGTTCGGCGCGCACTGGCGCACGCGCTGTTCGGCCTGCAACAGATCATCTTCCTGCAAGCTGTCGATTTTATTGAGCACGACGACGTCGGCGTATTCCAGTTGCTGCTCGAACATGCCGGCAATCGCATCGGTGCCGACGCTGTGATCTCTGCTGCGCGCAAAACGATCCGACAGCAACAAGGGCGTATCCACCACCGCCAGCGTCGCATCGAGAATGAAATGCGGTGCCAGTTGCGGGCCCTGCAACAACTCCATGGCGGCGGTCGGCAACGCCAGCCCCGAAGTTTCGATCAACACATGATCGACTTCCGCGCGCCGTGCCGCAATCGCCAGCATGGTCGGGATAAACAACGCATCGTCGCCGTAGGCAATCAGACCATAGGGAAAATCGTGCACCCGCACATGACCGCTGCTTCCTTCTTCGTCCGCACGCAGCAAGTCGCCGTCGATAGTGACCGCGCCGAATTCATTGATCAGCAACGCCAGCCGCCGGGTTTGGCGGCGCTCCACCAGACTGCGCAACAGCGTGGTCTTGCCGGCGCCGAGAAAGCCGGTGACGATGGTGACCGGTATCAACTTGTTCATGTTGACATTGGTGCTGACACGCATGCCGGCATCCACGCCTGCACCTGCCGGCTGACCTGTTCAAAGTCGGCAGCCTGCAACGGATATTCGAGTACCGGCCGGCGTACCGTCAGCATCCGGATACCGAGCGCTTGCGCAGCGTCAGCCTTGGCCCGATAGCCACCGGCAACACCGGAGTCCTTGGTCACCACGCAATCAATATTCCAGTCACGCCACAAGGCCTCATTGAAACCTTGTGAAAACGGCCCCTGCATGGCGCAGATATGGCTGCGCGGGATACCGAGATCGATCGCGCGCTGGATGAATTCAGGTTCCGGCGTCACACGCACGAACCACATTTTTTCAGCCGCACCGGGTGCATGCAGAAAACCGGCCAGGTCCTTGGAGCCGGTTGCCAGAAAAATCCGCTGACTGCCGGCAATCGCAAGGCGCGCGGCCTCGTCCATGCTGTTGCAGATATCGCCGGCATGGTCGTCAGCCTGCACTGCACTGGCGCGCTCATAGCGTACATACGGCAATTCCAGACTGGCTGACAAGGCCATCAATTGCTGCGACATCAGGGTCGCATAAGGATGCGTCGCATCGACAATGGCGCGCGCCCGCGTGCGCTGCAAGACTTGCTTGCGCGCTTCCACCCCCTGCCGGCCGGACCAGACCGTGACGCCGGGGCAATCCTTGAGCGCCACCGCACCGCCATACTCGGTGGCGGTCGATACCACTACCGGATGTCCTTGCGCCGCCAGTTGTGCTGCCAGTGCGTTACCGTCGCTGGTGCCGGCAAAGACCCACACCGCCTCCTGCGGCAGATGCGCACTGTCGTCGAGCAATGCCGCCGGCGTCGCTTCATTGGTCCAGTTGTTGTAACCACGCGGCGTGAAGATCCAGTCGCGCTTGCGCTGGGTGAAACGGTTGCCGATCACGATGCTGGTCAGCATGTCGAATTGCAGTGCCGGCAATTCATCGAGCCGATGAATGCTGACCTGCTGGCCCGGGCGATAGGCGTTTTTCACCACGCCGCACAAGGTATGCGGTGCCTTCGACTGCAACATGATATTCAGGATTTTGTACACGCCTTCCTGGCGGCCGGCGCTTTGCACGTTGTACAACACGCACGCCAGATCGGCCTGGGCAATGTGGCTGGCACGATTTTCGATCCACTCCCACGGACACAGCAAATTGGACAGACTGAGCGTGGCGAAGTCGTGCGACAGCGGCGAACCCAGCAAGGAGGCGCAGGCATTGGCCGAGGTCACACCGGGAATCACATTGACGGCGTAAGTGTCATCCTCGCGCATATCATCGAACGCCAATGCCGCCATCGCATAAATGCCGATATCGCCGCTCGAAATCAAGGATACCCGTTTGCCGGCGCGCGCCTGCTCAATCGCCAGCAGCGCCCGTTCGCGTTCCTGCGTCAGCGGCGGCGTATGAATTTCCTTGCCGGCCAGATGCTCGCCGATCCAGCGCAAATACAATTCGTAAGCCACGATCACTTCACTGTCGCGCAAGGCCGCAATGGCCCGGGGCGCAATCAGATCGTCGAAGCCCGGCCCTACCGATACCAGATTCAATACACCACGCATTACTGTTCTTTCATATTCATTATGTGATTCATTCCTGTGCGCCGCGATCTTCGACCACCGCCACCGTCACGCCATCGAATGCCATCTTCGGCAATGCCAGCGCGCCGCGCGGACTGGCAATCAGCGCACACGGTTCGCACACGCCTTCGACACCGATGTTTTGCATCACCCACTCCGAAGGCTTGGTGACCCAGGCGCGGGCGGCAATGGTGGCGGTCGCGATGATGCGCAACGGCAAATCGTTGCTGGCGCAAAATGCCAGCAAACCGGGTTCGTCCGCTTTGACATCGATGGTCGCCACTTCCCGCACTTCCTGCAAACTGCGACCGCCCAGCTTGTCGAGCGCCAGTGCCACTGCTGCACCGATTTGCCCGGCGCTGGCCAGCTTGCGGCAACCGATGCCGAGCACCAGCGGCTTGAGCGCTTCGGTGGCCGTCGTGACTACCGGCACCGCGCCCGTGATCGCCGCCACCCGGTACGCCAGCCGGTTGGCACCACCTTCATGTCCGGCCAGCAAGGCCACCGCAAAGCGTGCCGCCTCATCCACCAATACCAGTGCCGGATCGCTGTATTTATCCTGTGGCAAGCCATCCAGAAAGCGGACCGCAATGCCGCTGGCGCCCACCATGATCCATTGGGCATGATGACGATAGGCGGCCGCGAATTGCTGCTTTTGCGGTATGCCCTGATTCAGCCACGGCCGGTACAAGGTGCCGTCCAGTTGCGCCTGCATGCGCCCCGCCAGCCGTTCACCTTCGGCTCTGACGATCCAGATCCCCAGCGGCGACTGCGGCGCGCTCATGATGACGCCTCGGCAGTCACCGTCTCCGGCTCCGCTGCGAGCACTTCACTCTTGCCTTTGCGGGTTTTCTTGACGACCCGGAACAAGTGCGTGAAATCCTTGGAGTACAAACTCGACTCCACCTGCTGGCCCTTATCCAGCGCGGCACCGACCAGCATCATGGTGGTCAGGTTCCAGGCGCCGCGTTTGGTTTCTTTGAGAATGGTGCCAAGCGTGCCCTGATAACTGCGCTGGTCCGGCCAGCTGGCGCGATGCACCAGTGTCACCGGCGTCGTCGGCGGATAGTGCAGCAACAGATCGGTAACGATTTTTTTCAGATGCGGTCCCGACAAGAAGATGCACATGGTGGCATGATGCGCCGCCAGCAAGGCAATCGATTCCAGTTCCGGCACCGCAGATGCCCGTCCGGAAACACGCGTCAGAATCACCGTTTGCGACACTTCCGGCTTGGTCAGCTCGGCACTGACAGCGGCCGCAGCAGCAGTGAATGACGATACGCCCGGCACCACTTCGTATGCAATGCCGAGTGCTTCCAGACGCCGCATCTGTTCCGCCGTCGCACCGTAAATCGCCGGATCGCCCGAATGCAGGCGCGCCACATCCATATCGGCGGCATGCGCGCGCTGATAACACGCTTGCTGCTGTTCCAGATCCAGTTGCGCGGTATCGATCAGTTCCGTGTCCGGGCCGCAATGTTGCAACATTTCTACCGGCACCAGCGAACCGGCGTACAACACCATCTTGACGCGCCCAAGAATCCCGGCGCCGCGCAAGGTGATCAGGTCGGGAGCGCCGGGACCGGCGCCGATGAAATATACCTTCATGATTGATGCCTCTTTTCCAATGCATTCTTGCGGATCAGCATGGTCGCCAGATACCCGCTCGGGGCGGCGGCGCAGCTGGTGTCGAGGGTGCTGACATCGCTCGCCAGCACTTCACCTTCCAGACCGATGCGCCGCGCAAAAGCGCAATGCTGCGCAATGCCCATTTGTTGCAACAATTCCAATACCCACGGCAAGCGGGCCCCGACTTTCATCAGCACCACGATGTCATGACTCTCGATTTCCTGCCGCAAGATAGCGGCGTCCTCGGGGCACGGCAGGATAAGCGTACGCTCTTTTCCGGTCCCCAGCGACCAGTCCAGTGCGGCAGCTGCCGCGGCATAGCTGGTGATGCCGGGAAAGGTGTGGTGCGGAAACTGCGGCAACAGATCGCGCAGTGCTGCCAGCACGTAACCGTAGGTCGAGTAAGTCAGCGAATCACCAATGGTCAGATATGCCACACTGCGGCCGGCGCGCAGTTCGGCGGCGATCTCTTGCGCCAGTTGCGCATAGTGTTCGGTCAGCACGCTGCGATCCGGATCCATGTTGAATTCGATTTCACGCAAGCGGCCCGGATTGCGTTCGAGGCCGATATCAATCCCGGCCAGACATTGCAATGCCACCGACAGCCCGGCACCGCGCGCGCGCGGCGCGTAAATCAGATCAGCCTGTTGCAAGGCTTGCAATGCCGCCAACGGCAAATAGCCGGCCGGACCGGGGCCGACGCCGATGCCCCACAACATGGCCGGCGCGGTCGCCTCTTGTTTCATTTCAGTCATGCACCTGCTCCAAGCAAATTTCCATCCAGATCGAACAAGCGTACCTCGACCCGGTCCACCGCCGGCAAGCGCTGTTGCGCCAGTGCCGCAATACGGTCTTCAATCTCCAGCCAGAATGCTTGCGCACCGGCTTCATTCTTCAGCAGCAGGATGATCGCCTCCACCGTGTTGGCTTGCTGCATGGCGGCAATCAATTCAGGCGCAAATCCCAGCACCGGCACCAACCCGGCAGCTACCCGCGCTACCCCGAGCATGGCCATGTTGCTCTTGCTGGAATGCGTGTCCCACACGCCATCCAATACCTTGGCCAGTTTGCCCGGATGCCCGGCCAGCCACAACACCGGCAAACGCCGGCCATGTTCGGTCAGCGCCTGCTGCGTGAAATCCAGCGCATCGCCGAGAAAATTGGCGATTTGCACGCTGCGCGGTTCCGGCAAGCCCAGTATGTCGCGCGCAAATACGCGTCCGATCTTGCCCGGCAGATACGCCACGCTGTCGACCACGCCGCCGCCCTCGGCCGCCAGTGCTACGCGGATATACACTTCAATCGATGCAATCCAGGATGCCATCGACATCGGTTCGACAATCCCCGAGGTCCCCAGAATCGAGATGCCGCCGACAATGCCGAGTCGCGGATTGAAGGTCTTTTGCGCAATCACGGCGCCGTTTTCACAACCGATACTAAGATCAAAGCCCTGCCCGGCATGCGTTTCGCAACCGCCTTGCGCCAACTCTTCCAGCACTTCCTGCACCGCCAGCCGCATCATCTGGCGCGGCACGGGATTGATGGCCGCTTCACCGACCGCCACCCGCAATCCGGGTTTGGTCGCGGTACCGACACCTTCAGCGGCAAAGAAGCGCAGACTGCCAACATCATTCTTGCGCACCTCGGCAAAAATGATGGCGCCATGAGTATTGTCCGGATCGTCACCGCCATCCTTGAGCACCTGGGCGCGCACGCTTTGTTGATCCTGCCATTGCACGTCATCCACCGGCACCAGCAAATAATGCCGGCCATCCGGCAAACTGACTTCAGCCCGGGTCACACGCAACTGCCCCAACAACATGTACAGCGCGGCCTTGACCGCCGCCGTCGCGCAACTGCCCGTGGTGCGTCCGCGCCGCAAGCCATTCGGCGCCAGCACCGTCAAATCGAATTCGGCGCGCTCACGTTCCAGCATAAGGCGTGCCATCGCCGGTCTGTCCGGCGGCCAGCAAATTGACCGCGTCAATCATCAAACCATTGACCACGCTGGCGGCCCACGGTGAGCCACCGCGCGTGCCGCTGTTGGTGATGCGCGGCACCTGCAGGCAACGCCGCAGATCATCCTTGCTTTCGCGGGTGCCGACAAAACCGACCGGCAAGCCGATCACCAGTTGCGGTCGCCAGCCGTGATCGCGAATCAGGCGCGTGGCTTCGACAATCGCGGTCGGCGCATCGCCGATGGCCAGTACGATATCGTTGCCGAATTTTTCCCAGGCCCGTCGCATGCCGGCGGCGGAACGGGTAATGCCCAGGGTTTGCGACATCAGATGCGATTCACGGTCATGCACGCCGCACCAGGTTTCAATTCCCAGTTGTTCCACCAGCGCCCGCTTGAGGCCGGTCTGCACCATGGTGACGTCGGTCACCACCCGTTTGCAACGCAACAGCGCGCGGATGCCGGCATCAACCGCGCCGGCCGAAAAGTAGATGTCGTCCACCGCGTGAAAGTCACCGCTGGTATGTACCAAACGTTGCAGAATGGTCAGATGGGCCGGATCAAAACCGGACCAGTCACGACCGGCAGCGATGATCTCGAAACTTTCGGCTTCGATCGGATGCGGTACATAAGCCGCAAACGGCAGCGGCGTCTCCGTTGCGGTTTGCGCCTCCTTCTGCAACAAGCCGCGCACCGGCGCGTGATGCGCACGCTGCGGCTCGCCGATCTGCTCTTCGAAGCCGACGATCTGCACCCGGTACTTGCACAAGGTGCAATTCATGTCGGCGCGTCCCTCGACGGCTTCACGGGCGCGTTCCAGCATCACATCGGCAACCGCCGGATGCACGCCGAGATAGCCCGCCTGCAATACTTCCAGACCCGGCTCGCGCTGCTGCAGATCGGCAGCAGCGGCATAGATGCGTTTCACCAGCACGCCGTCAAACAAAAAGAACGGCAACACGACGATGCGACTGAAACCGAGCAAGGCAGCGGCGCGCAAGCCATCTGCCACGAGCGGTTTGGCACTGCCGGAATAGCACACGTACACACCGCCGAAACCCATGCCTTCTTCCAGCATGCGCGCCAGCTTGGCCACTTCACCATTGGCATCGGGATCGGTGGTACCGCGCCCGACCACCACCAGACAAGTGTCATCGCGGCGCACTGTTTGCGCGGAGCCGGCTTCCGCTTCCAGAATCCGTTGCTGCGCGGCCTGCAACAGTTGCGGATGCAGACTGAGCGGCGCGCCAAAATGAAAATCGATATCGGGATGGGCTTGCGCCAGTGCCAGCAATTCGGCCGGCATGTCATTCTTGGCATGGCGCGCCGCCAGCAGCACGCCCGGCACCACTGCCAGCCGTCGCACGCCTTGCGCCAGTGCCGCTTCTACGGCGGCGCTGATGGTCGGAGTGGAAAACTCCAGATAGCCGTGGCTGACCGCATGGCCAGGTGCCCGCGTCCGCACCAGTTCCACCAGCGCTTCGAATTCACGTACGGCATCGGCATCGCGGCTGCCATGGCCGGCGATCACGATGCCATACGGCAATTCATCGGCTAATGTCGTCGTGGTACTCAATCCGGCAACGGTTGCTGCACGCAATGTCATTTCACCTCCGGCGGCGGTTCAATCTGGCTGGCCATCGGCGCCGGAGTCCGGATCAGCATGATGCTCATGTCGCTGAATTCCTTGTCGGCGCATGCCGCCAGTGTGCCATGCCATTCGGCTTCGGCGCGCGTCAGATTTTCCCAGACTTCGGTCGGATGATCTGCGGCGACGCCGTTTTCCAGCAAATATGCAGCGATGTGACGCGGCATGAAAGAGCGTGCCGCATCCCATGGGCAAGGAATCACGATGGCATTGCGGCCATCGTTGAGCACATGCACCAGATGACGCTTGAACGGCGTCAGGTCGCCGCGCCGGTGAAAGGTGATGAAGGTGGTTTCGTCGAAACAGACCTTGGCACGCGACGCCAGTATCTGCGCCGAGGAAATGCCGGGCAAGGTTTCCACCGGATGACCGCAGGCGCGCTCGACCCGCTCCAGATATTGAAAGCCGCTGAAGTGAATATCGCCCATGAACACCACCACGCAGCGTTTGCCGGCATGATGCGCAGCCGCCACCAGATCCAGTTGCGCCACCTGATCGCGATAATTCATCAACACCACTTCCGCCGTCGCCGGGATGATGCTTTGCACCACGTTCACCACCGCGTCGAAACCGGCCACCACGTCGGCGTTGCGAATCAATTCGGCGCCACGCTGGGTCAGATAGCCGATATCGCCGGGGCCGGCACCGATACAGATAATCATGCAAATTCCTCTTCAATAAATTAGTCTCAGGACGCGCAACGCGCCCTGATGGTCAGCGCCAGGTTGTCAGCCGACAGCGCTTCCAGCGGCAGGCATTCGGCACCGAGCGCTTGCGCCAGCCGCGCCGCCCGTCCGAGCCGCACATAGCCGGTTTCAGTATCGAGCACCAGTGCGGCAATGCCGGCAGCCGCAATCTCGGCCGCCAGCGCCAGCGTTTCTTGCCACGCATCGCCGCCCGTGCTCAGTGGCACATTGGCTTTGCCGTCGCTCAGCAATACCAATAGCGGCGGTGCATCGTCAGCAGCTTGCTGCAACAGTTGCAGGCTCAGTTGCAAGGCATGCGGCAACGGCGTGCGACCGCCGGTTGGCAATGCGCGCAGACCTTGTTCGGCTTGCTCCACACTGCGCGTCGGCGCCAGCAACAATTCTGCCGTCTCGCCGCGAAAGGCAATCACCGCCACTTCGTCACGCCGTTGATAAACATCGGTCAGCAAGGCCAGCACCGCGCCCTTGACCGCTTCCATGCGCCGTTGCGCGGCCATCGAACCGGAGGCGTCGACCACGAACACGATCAGGTTGGCGCTTTTGCCCACCCGTACTTGCGCATGCAAATCTTCCCGCACCAGTTGCAGGCTGCTGCCGCTGTTACCACCGGCAGCCTGACGCAATGCAGCGCTGCGCAAGGTGGCGCCGACTGCCAGGCTGGCCGGATTGCTGTCAGGGACGGCGCGAATGCTGCGGCCGCGCTCGGCGTCCGCCGCCTTGCTGCGTCGTCCGGCATGCTGTGCCGCACGCGGATCGGCAGCGCTATCGACTTTCAGCGTGCGTGCCGGTCCGGCTTGCGCCACCGCAAACAATTGTTCACCCTGCCCCTCATTGCTGTCGCTGTTGTCGTCGTTGCCGGCATCCTGTGCGTCGGGTTCAGCGCCGCCGTCATTGTCTGCCTCGCTGTCATCCCCGGCCTCGCCACCTTCAGCTCCGGCAGGCGGCGCGGCCTGCTGCATCAGCTCGTCGAGCTTGTCCTGATCCAGTCCCGGCTGTTCGAACGGCTTGCGCCGTCGTCGGTGCGGCAACACCAGTCCGGCGGCATTGCGCACATCCTGCGGCGTCACCTGCAAACGGCCATCGAGGGCGGCAAACGCCCTCGCGGTTTTGTGCATGACGATATCGGCCCGTAAACTGGCGACTTCAAATTCGCAGCACAAGTGGCTGATCAGGTCGAGCAATCCATCGGCCAGTACCACTTGCGGCAACACGCTTTGCGCCTGCGCCAGCGTGGCGCGCAAGTCTTGCTGAGCAAGCTCCCATTGCGCCACATAGGCTGCGGGATCGGCTTCATAGGCAATTCGCCGCCGGACCACTTCAACCCGCTCGGTCTTTTCACGCGGCGCGGCGACATCTACCATCAGGCCGAAACGATCCAGAAATTGCGGCCGCAGATCGCCCTCTTCCTGATTCATGGTGCCGATCAGCGTGAAGCGCGCCGGATGTGTCACCGACAAACCTTCGCGTTGTACCGAATTGACGCCCATGGCTGCCACGTCGAGCAGCACATCGACCAGATGATCGGCCAGCAGATTGACCTCATCGATATACAAGATGCCGCGATGCGCCGCCGCCAGCAAGCCTGGCTGAAACGTACGCTGTGCCCCTTGCAGTACGCGTTGCAAATCGAGCGTGCCGAGTACCCGGTCTTCGGTAGCGCCGAGCGGCAAGGTCACGAATGGCACCGGCCCGGTATTTGCCGCTGCCGCCTCATGGCAAACCTCGCACTCGCCATATGGCGCATCGGGATCGCAATTGAAGGCACAACCGGCGCGCCGCGTGATGGCCGGCAAGACTGCCGTCAATGCGCGTGCCGCAGTACTTTTGGCGGTGCCTTTGTCGCCCCGGATCAAGACCCCGCCAAGACCCGGATCGACCGCGCACAACAGCAAGGCTGTCTTGAGCTGCGACTGACCGACGATCGCCGAAAAAGGAAAATAAAGCGCAGTTGACATCTATGCACCACGCGGTGTTTCGCCGCGCGCCTCAAGCAAGGTTTCACTGTGGAGATACAACTCGCGCAACTGCGCCAGTGTCTGTTCTTGCGGTTGCGCCCACATGCCGCGCCCGGCGGCTTCCAGCAAGCGCTCGGCAATCGCATTCAAGGCCCAGGGATTGGCCTGTTCCAGAAACTGTTGCATGGTCGGGTCGAACGCGTAACTGGTCGCCAGTTCTTCATACATCCAGTCATCCATGACTTGCGCCGTGGCGTCGTAGCCGAACAGATAATCCACGGTCGCCGTCAATTCCAGCCCGCCCTTGTAACCATGGCGCTGGATGCTGGCCAGCCATTTCGGATTGACCACGCGCGAACGGAACACGCGCAGCGTTTCCTGTTTCAGATCGCGCACCTGGGCCCGCGCCGGGTCATGACTATCGCCGAAATAATGGCGTGGCTGCTGACCGGTCAAGGCGCGGATGGTGGCAATCATGCCGCCGTGATATTGCAGATAATCATCGCTGTCGAAAATATCGTGTTCGCGATTGTCTTGATTGTGCAAGGCTACCTGCACCCCGCTCAAGCGCGTGCGGAAAGCTTCACGCTGGTCGCTGCCCTGCGTGTCGCGACCATAGGCATAACCGCCCCAGTTGACATAGGCTTCGGCGAAGTCGGCATCGGCTTGCCAGTTCTTTTCCTGAATCAGCGGCAAGATCCCCGCGCCATAGCTGCCCGGCTTGGCGCCGAACACGCGGTACGCGGCGCGACGTGCAGCTTCCGCCGGCGCCAGACCCTTGACGGCCCAGCCGGCGACTTCCTGCAAATAATGCTTGCGCACGAAGTTATCGGTGGCAGGCTCGTCGAGTGCGATCACGGCATTGACCGCATCGTCGATCAGTTCGATCAATTGTGGAAAGGCATCGCGGAAAAATCCGCTGATGCGGGTGGTCACATCGATGCGCGGACGTTGCAACTGCGCCAGCGGAATCACTTCGATGCCGGACACCTGCCGATTGCCCGGACGCCATACCGGACGCACGCCCAGCAGACACAGAATCTGCGCCACATCGTCGCCATGGGTGCGCATGGCGCTGGTGCCCCAGATACTGATGGCAACACTTTCCGGATAAGCACCGGTTTCGCGCACATGGCGTTCCAGCACTTCACGCGCCAGTTGCTGACCGACGCGCCATGCCGATTGCGACGGTACGCTGCGCGGATCGACCGAGTAGAAATTGCGGCCGGTCGGCAAGATATGCGCCATGCCGCGTGTCGGCGAACCGCTCGGTCCGGCCGGTACATAGCCGCCGGACAAACCACCAAGCAGGTTGTCGATTTCATCGGTAGCGCGATGCAGATTCGGCACCAGTTGCCGACAGACGAAATCCAGAATCCGATGCAGTGCGGCAAACGGATCTGCGCCATTTGCGGGCGCATTTTTTTGCATCGCCGGCGGTGCTGCGGCAGGCGTTTTCGGCATCAATGCGCGCTGCCGTACTTGCGACAACATGCTGCCGCCGCTGCGGACCGCACTGACTTGCATGCGCGCCGCTGCCACTTTACCGTCGGCCACATGGGGAAACAATGCCGTCAATACTGACGCAATCGCTGATGACTGATACTGTTGCACCTGCAAATCTTGCATCAGTTGCAGACACAGCGCATCAATCGCTTCGATTGCATCCGCCCGCGTCACGATGGCACGTTGAGCGATACGTGCCAGTGCTTCATCCGCATTCAGGCGCTGACCCTTGTGTTCCAGCAGCATGTCGAGCTTGAGACCGAACAGCCGCGCCACCTCCTCCTGCAAACCGGGAATATCCTGATTCGGCAAGCGCGTGAGCGACACCAGCATGTCTGGCATCTGCTGCTGATCCGGCGTCTGTCCGAGCGTATGCAAGCCATCGCGGATTTGCGCTGCGCCGAGTTCGCACAGATAGCCGTCGAGATCTTCGATCAGATGCGCCACATCGGCACCGCCCATGCTGCTCAGGACTTCCGGCAATTCACCGTCGTGTGCGTGCGAATGATCGTGATCATGGTCGTGATGATGGTCGTGTCCATGATGATGGCCATGGTCGTGCGCATGGCCGTGATCATGATCATGGTCATGGTCATGATCATGATGCAGCAGCTTGATCTGCAGATCGGCATCCAGATTGGTGGCTTTGACCAGTTCCCAAATCTGCTGTTGCAGCAACGGCAGTTTCGACGGATCCAGTATTTCCACCTGATAATACTCATCCACCAATTGCGTCAGTTGCGCCAGCGCGCCATAACTGTCGGCAGTCGTCATCGGCGGCGTCAGATGATCCACCACCACTGCATGTCCGCGACGCTTGGCTTGCGCCCCTTCGCCCGGATCATTGATGATGAACGGGTAAAACAATGGCATGTCGCCCAGCAAGGCATCCGGGAAACAATGCTGCGACAAGCCGACGCCCTTGCCCGGCAACCATTCCAGCGTGCCGTGCTTGCCGACGTGGACAATCGCATCGGCGCCCCATTCGTCACTGAGCCAGCGATACAGACCGTAATAATGATGCGTCGGCGGCAGATCGGGCTGATGGTAAATCGCATCCGGATCCATACCGTAACCGCGCGGCGGCTGCAAGGCGATGAATACATTGCCCAGCTCCAGTCCGGCCAGCGCCAGCTGCCCGTCATGCACATAGGCCTCGCCCGGTGCCGCGCCCCATTGCGTTTGCATTTTCTGTTGCAAGACCGGCGGCAATTCGGCGAACCATTGCGCATAGCGCGCCGCCGGAATCCGTGCCGCGTGCTGCAATTGCTGCTCGGTCAGATAGATGTTGTCGTAGGAGCAACGGTCAACCAAGGCATGAATCAACGCCGTGCCGCTTTCCGGCAAATCGCCAATGGCATAGCCAGCTTCGCGCATGGCCGTCAGAATGCGCATCAGCGACGCCGGCGCATCGAGACCGACAGCGTTGCCGATTTGTGAAGCCTTGCTGTTGGAATTGGTAAAAATGAACGCGATCCGCTTGTCGCCGTTGGCGGTGTGCCGCAAGCGCGCAAAGCGCGCCGCCAGGCCGGCAATGCGTGCCACGCGATCGGCCAGCGGCCGGTATTCGAACAGCGTCGCCAGATCAGTATCGCCCGCCATGCCGGCCGCCGGCGCCTTGAATGACAGCGGTACCGTAATGATGCGGCCATCGAATTCCGGCAGCACCACGTTCATGGCGGCATCAAGCGGATTCATGCCGCGCGTCGATGTTTCCCATTGCTCCTGCGTCATGCCGCTGGTCATGGCTTGCAGCACCGGCACATTCAATTGTTCCAGCACCGATACCGACCAGCCGGCCGGGGTCGGCCCGCCCGGCGTAATTTCGCCCATGGCAAACGCGGTGGTGTTGATCACCACATCGACATGCGCGCCTGCTGCGCCGGCTGTTGCGGCGGCGCTGAAATAATGCAGCGCCGCCGGCAATCTGGCATCACCGGTGGCGCGCAAAGAAGACGTAAATACCGGCAAGACATCCATGCCACGCTGTTCCAGTCCGGAAATCAAAGCATCAATGAAGCGCGTATTGCCGCTCATCCAGTGTGCGCGATAAAACACAATGCCGACCGCCGGCTTGCGTTTTTGCTTATCCGGATTGGCCGCGCTGCGCCAGCACAGCCAGTCGCCGATAGCGGCATCCGGCTCCAGATCGGGGTGATAAATGCCGTGTTCGGGCAAGGCCACGGCGCTGTCATAGCCGAAGCCGCTCAACAGCAGATGGTCTGACAGATAGCGCAACAACTGCGCCAGATTGACGCTGCCGCCGCCATGAAAATATGCCAGCACCTGTTGCTGCACATCGGGCGCAACAGTCGATACCGCGGCCAGTTCGGCATCCGGTTCACCGGCACCGCTGACCGCGATCAGATGCCGGCCGCCGGCCTGAGCGTGCCGCAACAAGGCGCCGAAACCAGGAACGCTGCCGAGCCGGCCCAGCACCCGCAGAATGATGATTTCCACACCGGCCAATTCACCGCTGAGCAAGGCGTTGAGGTCGGCGTCATGCTCCAGCGCCTGCAGGTTGACGCCGTGGGTACGTGGAAAATCCGGCGGCAATTGCGTCAGGGCGTGGTGCAAAATCCCCAGATCACTCGGCGCATGCGTCAGCAAGGCAATCCGGACCGGTGTCGCGTTGACGGCAGAAGACATATCAACCCTGTTCATTTTCTTCGGTCACCACGTCGCCGCTGCCGAGACGATGGAAAATCAGTTCACTGACTTCATGGCCGCCCACCAGATGCTCCACCACCACGCGCTCAATCGCGGCAGCATCCTGACAGCGATACCAGACGCCTTCCGGATACACCACCACCACCGGCGCCTGCGCCTTGCACGCCACCATGCAATGAGTACGGGTGCGCTTGACGCGCAACTCGGGACGCGCATCGATCTGCGCGCCGAGTACCGCGAACATGGCTTCGGCCAGCACACCATCTTCGGTGCAGCGCGGTCCGGTACACATCAGTACGTGCCGGGTATGGGTTCTCATGATGCTTTCTTGATCTGCAGCCGGGCTGCCGGGAATGTGCGATGGATTGACGCTGCATCTTGCCGCCAGCGGCGCTGGCCCGACAACAGAGCCGGCGCCAGTGCAAGGCAGCAGTCGGTCAGGCGAATTTCTTGTAAAAGAAGCCGGTCAGTCCGCCCAATGCCAGCCAGAACACCGCATTGGCAATCGCCGTGGCCTGAATGAAGGCCAGCGCCAGCGATTCCGGTGCGGCACTGGCATGCACTTCCGGCTGCGGTGCGCCGACCAGATGTGGCACCAGCAACAGCACCAGTCCCAGCAATTTCAGCAAGCGATGACGGGCGTAGACAAAGATGCCGAGGCCCAGCGCGGTCGAACCGGCTGCCAGCAACCACCACAATTGTCTGTCATGCAACGGCGCGGCCTGCGTGCCCGGCACTTCCGGCGGCAAACCGAGCGACGGCGCCACGAAAAACACCAGATAACCGGCAGCTCCCCATAACAAACCGGAACGCCAGCCGACCTGCCGTCCGCTGACGCAGATCGCGGCTGCCAGGAACAAGGCGAAACCGATAGCCATGCTGATATTGGCCAGCACCGTATAGCCGGTGCGCTCGACACCATTGGCCGGCTCCCAGGCATCGGCTTCATGGTCGTGCTCGTGGCTGCGGATGGCTGAGGTTTCCGTACTGTGGTCGTGACCTGCGGCGGCAGTGGCAGCCTGCGCCGCTTCTTCATACACTTCCGCCTGCAAAATGATTTTCGACACCTGCACCTGCTGCACCGCCGTCAGCAAGGCGCCGGCCAGTACGCCCGATACCAGCACCGCCGCAGCGATGCGCTTGAATACTGCCAGATTGATCATCAATGCAACCCGTTCAATGGCACGGGAAGCCGGCCGAATGGCGACCGTCATGCGCAGCGTTATGCAATTCGACCTTGGAGGCAAAGCCGGCGGCATAGATCAGTGCCGCACCGAGTACGCAAGCCAGCAGCGCCGGCAACAGACGGTCTTGCCACAGCCGGCTGCCGGCAGCGCTGGTGGCAACATTGGTGACAGCAGCGCCGGATAAAGATGACATGTTCTGTTTCCTCTGGTGTGGTGTGACGCGCCGGGACACGATATCCGCAGCAACGCATGGCTCTGCATGCAAAGCCATCAAAATCAACACGAAGGAATGGAAACGGGTGCAGGAAAGCAGTCCGCCCGATCGCCCTCCGCGATACAAACTTACGAACTCATTCCGTGAACACCGCGCGCGGCGGCGATTGCATGCAATGAGTGTTGTCACCGAGGGCCGGTCTCCGGACTGGCGAGCCGGACCGAATTTCCATTTCCCTAAGGAAATTGAAATTCGTCCGCGATTTGCGCCTTCCCATGCTGTGCACAGTGGCTGATTGCAAACCGTTGACTCGCTTACCGTTGCGGGGGCAGTGCAGGAATTGCCTGCGCGGGACGGACCAGCCGACCGGCAGACGCACCTGCTTCCCGTTTAAATGTTCTGCGCGAACAGGTCTTTGCGCAGAAAATACCCAAGGCGATGCTACCCGCGCAGTATAGGTGTGACGCTACAAACTTGCAAGCCGCGCCAGCTCTGCCTTGGCCGGTTTTACAGTCCGGCCGCGGCCTGCTTATTCCAAGGTCAGATGCCCGGGCGCTTCACTCAGGGCCGGCGGCGCCGGCGACGCAACAAACCGGCGATCAGCAACAAGATTATCAGAACGGCAATGCCGATGACCGGGATCATGTAGGGTTGCGTTTTGGCCAGCAAGGGTTTGGGCCCGCCTTCCCGCGCCACCGCCACGTCATGGGCGGTCACCTTCGCTTCCGGATTGCCGTATTGCTGCAATACATAGTTGGAAATCGCGGCAATCTGATCGTTGCTCAACGGATTGAGATAAGACATGCTGTCGAAGCGCGGCATCATGACTTCCTTGTCGCCCACCTTGCGTTCGACCCCATACAGGATGGTCGCCACCAGATTGGCCGGATTGGCTGATCCGGTCGCAGTATTGTGAAACAGCGACGGATAATTGCCATTGTCGCTGCCGCGTCCGCTGGCCTGATGGCAACTGGCGCAATAGGCACTGTAAAGCACCGCGCCGCTATCCAGGCTATGGCGCTCATTGGGTCCGCGCGCACCGCGCAGACTGGCTTCCATGCTGCGCGCCTGACCAAAATCATGCGCCGCCTTGACATCGGTTGCAGTGCGGATCGGTTTGGTGTTGCGCAGATAAGCCACCAGCGCCGTCACGTCGTCGTCATGCAGATACTGCAAACTATTTTCGATGGCCTCCGCCATGCCCCCGGCGGCTTGACTCTTGCCACGCACATGACCGGTTTTCAGATAGGTCCGCAAATCGTTGTCGCTCCAGTCACCAATGCCACTGACTTTGTCGGAAGTGATATTCGGCGCATACCATGGCCCCAGTGCCGCACCGCCCAAGGCTTGTTTCTTGTCTTCCGCCATCAAGGCGTTGCGCGGCGTGTGGCAGGCACTGCAATGCGCCAGCCCTTCGGCCAGATAGGTGCCGCGATTGATTTCCTGCTTCTGGCTGCCATCGGCAACAAAACGCCGGTTATCCAGAAACAGCAGATTCCAGGCCGCCATCGAGGCCCGGATATTGAACGGGAACGGCAAGTGCGTCGCCGGCGGCGCTACCTCGACCGGTTTCACCGCTTGCATGAAATAGGTGTACAGCGCATGCACGTCATCATCACTGAGCAAGGTGTACGAAGTGTACGGCATGGCCGGATACAGATGACTGCCGTCAGCCCGCACGCCCTCGCGCAAGGCGCGTGAAAATTGCTGCTCCGTGTAATTGCCGATACCGCTGGTTTTGGACGGCGTGATATTGGTCGAATAAATCAGACCCAGCGGCGATGCGATACCGTAGCCGCCGGCAAACGGCGCGCCACCTTTGGGTACGGTATGGCAAGCCATGCAGTCGCCGACCACCGCCAGATAACGCCCCTGTTCGATCAGCGCCGCGCGGGTGCCGCCACTGGGCAACGGCACGGGCTCAGCTTGTTGTGCCTGGCCGGTACCTGCCGCCAGCAGCAAGCCCACGGTGACCGCCACCAGACGGCAACGCTGCAGCAATTGATTGCGCCCCATGATTCAACCTTTCGCCAGCGTTTGCGAGATGGCATCGGCGGCTTTCAAGCCCAGCGCCGCCATGCTCAAGGTGCTGTTGACCACGCTCGCCGACGGCATCGCACCGCCGCCCGGCAACCACAAATTGGCGTGATCGTGGGTACGGCAATTGCCATCCACCACCGAGTCATTCGGATTGCTGCCCATGATGTTGCCGCCCATGATGTGATTGTTCGCATTCAGGCTGGTGGTGATATCGAACTCGACCGCCTTGAACAAGCGCCCGATCTCTTCCAGTTGCTTATGTGCCGCCTCGGCGCCACGCCGCACGTAATCGCCGACGTCGTAGTGAATGTCCGGGCACGCCAGACCCAGCGGATCGCGCCGGGTCGGACTCAGGGTCAGGCGATTGGCAGGATCCGGCAACGGCTCAAGGCTGATGGAGAGATCTACGCCATAAGCAGCACGACGGCGGATTTCATCATCGAGTTCTTTGCCTACCAGCCCCAGTTTCAGCGCTTGCTGCGTGGCCGGACCGACCCGCGATATATTGTTCAGGATCATTTTGTTGGCAGAATATTCCGAGCGGAATTTGCCGTCGCGCGGCCCCACCAGACAACTGCTCTGCGCCGGACCGCGCCCGGTCCAGATCGGCTCATTGGCCAGAAACGTGCAATGGAATCCGGAGTGGTCCATCATGTTGCGGCCGACCTGATCCGAGCTGTTGGCAATGCCGTTCGGATTGCGCGGATTGGCTGCCAGCAATAACAGCCGTGGTGTTTCTATACTGTTGCAGGCGAGCACGAAGGCCTTGCCGCTGGCGCGATGCGATTTCTTGCCGGCGTCGTACCAATGCACGGCGGTGACACGATTATTGTCATCCGTATCGATCTTGTACACCACCGCTTCCGCAATCACTTGCGCGCCCTTGCGCTCGGCGCTCTGCACATGGTTGATGCCGCTGTACATGGCGCCAATCGGGCAAATCGGCTGGCAGTTATTGTTGCCGCAGCAGGCCGGCCGTTCTTTCCATGGCTTGACGCTGCGTCCTTGCGGAATCGGCACCGAACGATATCCATACGGATTGACGATTTCGGCAAAGCGCTTGTCGCCATAGCCCCACGGCACCATATCCATCGGATACGGCTGGCTGCGTTCAACCGGCGATTGCAATGCCGGATCGTTGGGCCCGGACACACCCATTTCCTGCTCGGCGCGGCAATAGTAGGGTTCCAGTTCCTCATAGGAAATCGGCCAGTCGCGGCCGACACCATAGGCACTCTTCATGCGCAGATCGACCGGCAGATGGCGCCAGCACGATGCCGCCCAGTGCCAGGTAGTGCCGCCCACGGCGCGCAGATAACCTTGCTGAAAACTGCTGCCGCTGGGGCCGCTCAAACCGACGTAATCATTCTTGGGAAAGTACAGCGGCGCCGGCGCATTCGGCGCTTGCGGATACAGTCCCTGATAATCGGAACCGACACGATTTTCAAATGGCATGTTGCGCCAGTTTTCCACTGCCTGGCCGCGCTCGATACGCAAACCTGCTTCCAGTATCAATACCGAATATCCCTGCCCGGCCAGTTGATCGGCGATCATCGCGCCGACCACACCGGATCCGACCACGATGACATCGGCAACGGCATTGCCGTCGGCTTCAAAAATAGGTGATTTCATGTTCAAGACTTTCCTGGCTGCTGCTTCGGTTCAGGCGTGCCAACGGTAGACGGGGCACTCGCTGCCGGCCGCTCTTGCGGCGCGCCGACACCTGCTTCAGGTGGTGCTTCGGTCCACCAGCCACCGCCATGCGTGCAATAAGTAGGCACTTCCTGTGCATCGGCGGTCGGCCGGTACATCAGCGCTTCGTAATACGAAACCACGGTGGCTTTGGCGCCGCTGCCGATGGTGCCGGTGTACCAGGCAGCCACAATCGCCAGCGCGGCCTCGCGCAAACCGGCCACGGCGGATGCCGATTCCAGCAACGCCTTGGGTTCCTGTCCCGGCTGCACCAGTGCACTCAGGCTGGCAACCTGCGTAGCGAAATCGGGATTCAAACCATGCAGCGCGACTGCCATGCGGCCAGCGGTTTCGGGGTTGAGATCAGCATGTCCGGTCAAGGCTTTCGATAACGCCAGAAAGGCGCCGCTGGCCACTGCCGTATTGGCATTGCCAGCGCCGGCGTTGGCACCGCTGGCGGTCGGCGGCACCGACTGACCAATCGAAAAACGCGGCATCAATGCGGCATCCGCCAAAAAGGCGGCAATGCCGATCAGCAAGGTGCGTCGTGACAAGATGTGCGAGGCGGAACGAGAAGAACCGGAAGAGCTGTCGGTCCCGGCGGCAAGCGCTGCGGACGGTAGTGAGGCAGTTGATGTATCTGACCCGGAAGAGGTTCGGGCGGCGGAAGCACCGGAAGTGTGGACGTTGTAACGAGGATCAGATGGCGTCATGCGCGAGACTCCGATCCGTTGTTCAGTGTCATCATTCGAATTCCTTCTGGGTATCGATGCAACGATGTTACTCCAAACATAAAAAGCAAATGCAAAAAATTTAAAGACATAACGATGTTGTTTTGTGGTCGGCGCGTTGAGCGCCGGCATCCTTTTATTTTTTCGGTGGCGTCAGACTGACCGGATCGCTGGCGGGAAACGTATGTTCCAGCGCATCATCAAGTTCCTGTTCGAGGTGTGCTTCGCGAGCGCTTTTTTTCTGCCGCGCCAAATCCTTTTCATCCGCTTCGACAATGTCTTCGGCGACACCGTTATCGCTGGCAATCTGTTCCACGGCTTCCGGACTTTCCGGTGCCCGCGGTGCCGTCGCCATGCTCACCGAGGCGCGTTCGCCGGTGCCATGCGAGTCGCTGTCGGACTCCGTTGCCAGATTGCATACATCGCTGCCGCTGTCGGAGGTATCTCCAGGTCCCAGTGCGCGATTGCCATGTCCTTTTCCCAATTGCCGGTCGGCAGTCGAAAAAATGTCCGGATCAAGGGTGCTGGTGACCATGATATTTCTCCTGAAAAATGATATTGAGGCAGGCCAACTTCGCGCTGCCTTGTCTGACTTGTCTGACCTGCGCCGGCGGGTTCAGGCTGCGCAGTTTGATCGGTATCTCAGCCGGCTCCGGCGCACGTCGTTCAGGATCCGGATTGCGCGGCGGGTCTTCTACCGGCGCCGGCTCACGTACCGGCAGATCGGGCGGCAATTCTGCCGGATCGGGGATCTCTTGCGGTGTATGCATACCGGGGGTCAAGTCGGGTTTTGATGCGGGATGGGTTCCTGGCGCGGTGTCGGATCCAGCGGCGGCACCTCCAGCGGGGGTACGTCCTGCGGCTTGTGTTGGCATAGCGACATAAACATCCTTTCATCATAAATGGAGCACATGCTTCAGGATAGGACAAAATCACCCAATGTCGATATCAGACAAACGCGCTTTTTCACTTCCATAACACCTACAAAAACAAGGGAGAAAAAATCGAAAGATTAATCAATGGAAGTTACGATTTGCGCGACTGCGAACGACGATACATGCGCATCAAGGGTGTCGCCGAAATGCCGTGCAACACGATCGACATTGCCACCACGGTCAATACATCGGTCGCAATCCGGCGCGTCAATGGCTGGTCCCAGTATTGCAAGGAAAAACACAAATAATAGAGGGAGCCGATGCCGCGGATGCCAAACCAGGCGATCAGCCAGCGGTGCACCGCCGAGGTGTTGGAAGCAGTCAGGGCCATTGCCACCGACAGCGGGCGCACAATGAAAAACAGCAACAGCGCCAGCAACGCCCCTTCCAGCGAAACACCGGTCGCCGACAATAATATGCCCAATAACAACACCATGAAAAATTCGGCAAAATGTTCCATTTGCTGATTGAAACCGAGCACGGTCTGCGTCAGATATACCGGCGCCTGCTCCGGATCTGTGGCAGCTTCGGTACCCGAACCCGAGGCCGCGACAATCTCACCGGCGCTCTTGTCGCCACTGCTGGCCGACTCCATTTGACGCATCGCCAGACCCGCCGCAAACACCGCCAGAAATCCGATGCCGTGGACCAGTTCAGCCAGGCCATAGGACAACATGACGATGCCGATTGCCATGAATTCTTCCATGCCGAGCGCGAGCCGGAAGCGCTGGCGCATGAGTAGTACCAGCCGCGACAAGCCCCAGCCGACCAGCGCACCGCCGGCAATGCCCGCTGTCACCCCCCATGAGACATGCCACCAGAAGGCTGCGCCGCCGTATGACTCAGCCTGCGGCACGCCGAGCAATGCCAGCGCCAGCATGATGAACGGAAAGGCGGTACCGTCATTGAGTCCGCCCTCGCCGCTCAGACTGAAACGCAAGCTGTCGGGATCATCAATATCTTGTATTTGCACATCGGAAGCCAGTACCGGATCGGTGGGCGCCAGAATCGCTGCCAGCAACAAGGCCACGGCAAACGGCAAATCAAACAGGAAGGCGGCGCACCAGGCCAACAAAGGAATGGTCACCAGCATGGCCAGCACGCCGAGCCGGAACGGCAGCCACCAGAGACGGTTGCGCCACGCCACCCGCAATTTGAGGCCGACCGTAAACAGGGACAGCAACAAGGCCACGCGCGTGATGACGGTCAGCCATGACGACTGCGACATCAGGTCCACTGCAATCAGGCCGCTGCCGCCCGGGCCCAGCAGCCAGCCGACCGGCAGATAAATCATGGCGGCGCTGAACGGTAATTGCTGCAACATCGGCTCCAGAAACACCATCGACATCAGCAATACGCCGGCCAGCAAAAAATAAATGGTTGGAATATCGATGATGTCTCCCGGTGCTTACGATGACTTGCCGCCAGGGCCGTCTGGCAAGGTGCCGCGCTTCAGCCTGGCGGCACTTTGCTGGGCGGCGCCGTGGGCGCCAGTCCGTCATCCATACTGGAACCCGGGTCTTCGCTGCCGTCCGGGGCGATCACGGGTATCGTGCGCCCTTTCGGCGTTGCTGCCGGCGGCACAATCGGTTGTTCACGCAACAGGTCGGATGAGGTGCCGGGCAATGAGTCCGGCCCGGAAGACATGTCACGCGTCAGTTGCCCCTTGGCATCGCTGCTGAAATTGTCGTCACGCGGATCGGTCTCGCGCCCGGTAAGATCGCCGCCGGCCTGTTGATCGGTAAAGCTCGGACTACCCTGTTCCAGCGGTCGTCCCAGCGGATCGGTGTACTTGCGCTTGGGTGTATCCATGGCCAGCTCCTGTGAAGGTGAGGAAAGCGAGCCAGACTCGCGACACTGCGACACTGGCTCCCTGCATCATAGGCCGGCCACAGCCGCCACGCTGCCGGACAAGCACTGCTTTGGCTGTCAGCGTAAAAGCCGGGTGCGGCGCAAAGGACGATTGAATGACGATTGAATGCGGATCAGCGCGGAGTGGCAGAAATCAATGCCAGCACTGCTTCCAGTTGTTCGAGATCGAATGGTTTGGGTAAGGAAAAGGCATCAATTCCGGCATTCTTGGTGACCACGTTACCGTAGCCGGAAGCGAATACGATATGCAGCGCCGGCTGGGCAACCCGTGCCCGGCGTGCCAGCTCAACCCCGGAGATGCCGGGCAGACTGACATCGGTAAACAACACATCAAACGCACCAGCGGCCAACGCGGTCAATGCAGTTTCGCCATTGGTGTGTCCCTCGGCGCTGTGCCCCAGCGACTCCAGCAATTCACATACCAGATGCTGGGCGTCGAGGTTATCTTCCACCACCAGGATACGGAAACCGGCAGCGGGCTGCACCGCCACCGGGTCCGGCATCACGCTGGCCTTGCGATCCAGCATGGCGCGGATTTTCCGGGCCAGGGTTTCCTGACGGTACGGCTTGCTCAGCAAGGCCACGCCGCTGTCGAGCCGGCCATCATGAACAATGGCATCCTCGGCATAACCCGAGGTAAACAATATCTGCACCTGCGGCAACAGTTCTCTGGCGTGACGTGCCAGATCAGGACTGCGCACATGGCCCGGCATGATCACATCGGTAAACAGCATGTCGACGGTAACCCCACGGCGCAGCATATCCAGCGCGTCATCGCCGTTGACCGCAGTCACTACCCGGTAACCGAGGGTACTCAACGTATCGTGCACGGTGAGCCGCACACTGGCATCATCCTCTACCACCAGTACCGTTTCATTGCCGCCGCGCACAAGCTCGTCACCCGGTTCCTGCACGATGACATCGGCTGCCATCGAGCGCCGCAGATAAATGCGAATCGCCGTGCCGCGCCCCAGTTCGCTGTCGATATCGATGTGGCCGCCGCTCTGGTGCACGAAGCCGTACACCATGCTCAGCCCCAAACCGCTGCCGGCGCCTTTGGTGGTAAAGAAGGGTTCGAATGCGCGGGCCCGCACATCCGCCGGCATGCCACGGCCGTTATCACTGATCGTCAGCACCACGTATTCGCCCGGGCTGACATGGTCGGCGCCCGGCCATGCCGGGTCCGGCAATGTCGCATTGCGCGCCTGCAGCGTCAGGACGCCGCCATCGGGCATGGCGTCGGCCGCATTCAGCACCACATTGACGATCATGCTTTCGAACTGATGCGGATCAATCAGCGTATTCCAGATGTCGCTGTCAATCGCGTTGTCGATCTGTATTGTCTCTACCAGTGCCCGTCGCAACAAATCCTGCATGCCATGCAATACCCGCCCCGGATTGGTACTGACTGGCTGCAACGGCTGCCGCCGCGCGAATGCCAGCAATTGCGTCGACAGTTTGGCACCGCGCCCGGCCGCCGTCACGGCGCGTTCCAGACGCAGATTGGTTTGATCGGACAAGTTGCGATCGGCTTGCAGCAATTGCAGATTGCCGGTAATGACTTGCAAGACATTATTGAAATCGTGCGCAATACCGCCGGTCAATTGCCCCACCGCTTCCATTTTCTGTAATTGCCGCAAGGCTTCTTCAGCTTCGCTGCTCTTGCGGATTTCTTCGGCCACGCGCAGTTCCAGCGTTTCATTCAAATGCAGCAATGCCTCTTGGGCAACACAACGCTCGGTGATATCGCTGCCTTCGATAAAAATGCCGGTGACACGTCCGTCCACCGAGCGAATCGGCTGGAAGATGAAATCCAGTACCCGCGCCTCCAGTTCGCCGTGCTCGGTCGGCAACAAATAATGCTGCTCGCGTCCGACATAGGGGGTGCCGCTGCGATACACATGATCCAGCAAATCGAATACCGACTTTTCTCCGTCTGCCACCTCAGGCAATACGCTGCGTATCGGCTTACCCGTAACCGCGGTACGGTGAAACAAGCGCAGACAGGAACTGTTTGCCAGTTCCACCACATGCGTGGGTCCGCGCAACACGGCCATGAAACCCGGCGCCTGCTCAAACAGATCGCGCAGAAATCCGGTCTCCACCGCGAGGCTGCGGTTAATGCGCTGCAAACGCTGTTCTTTTTGCTGCCGCTCACGGTCCTGCAACATGCGCGCCGTGGTTTCAATCACGGTACACAATACGCCGCGTACTGCCGCAGCTTCATCATAGACAGGGGTATAGAACAGATCGAACCAGACGTCTTCGTCGCGCCCGTTGCGGGCCACGACCATATGCTGATCCGTGTAGGTCAGCACTTCGCCGCGAAACCCGGCTTCCAGCACCTGGCGGTTCCAGTCCCAGATTTCCGGCCAGATCGCCGGCACTGTCGCGCCCAGTGCGTGTGGATGGCGGGCGGCTGCAATCTCGGCATAGCTGTCGTTGTACAACATGACATGGTCTTCGCCCCACATCAGCACCATGGCCACCGGCGAGTTCAAAATGATATCGACCGCCGTACGCAAGCTTTGCGGCCACGCATCAAGTTTGCCCATGCTGGTCGCGGCCCAGTCGAAACCGCGCACCAACGCGCCGGCATTGCCGCCACCGCGCGGCCAACCGGATTGTGTGATGCTGCTGTTGATGACTGTACTCATGGCGCTGATGGCATTGGCTGACGCAGCCGGTCAATGACGATTCCCCCGTATGGCTTATAGTAAAACATTCTGGTGCGTCAGCACCGCCGCCGCGCGTCATTCAGACTTGTCCGATACAGCCGCAAGCCGCGCAACTACGGCATTGCAGCGTACACTTCATGATGTCCTACAGCATTTTCAGGACTCTTCCGACACCTCAGGACAGTGCGTGCGTGACGATCTGCTGCGCTTGCGCAAAGATTTCTTGCAGATGGGCGTCATTGCGAAAACTCTCGGCGTAAATCTTATAGATGTTTTCCGTGCCGGACGGTCGTGCCGCAAACCAGCCGTTATCGGTCACGATCTTGAGGCCGCCGAAGGCTTTGCCATTGGCTGGCGCAGTCGTCAATATCTGACGAATGGTTTCCCCGGCCAGCTCGGTGGAGCGCACATTCTCCGGCGACAACGCGCTCAGCAATTTCTTTTGCTCCGGCGTTGCCGCGGCCTCGATACGGCCGTTGCATGGCCGTCCCAGGCGTTCGGTCAGCGCCTGATACATCTCACCGGGATCGCGCCCGCTGCGGGCGGTCATTTCCGCCGCCAGCAGCGCCGCCGTCATACCATCCTTGTCGGTGCTCCAGGAAGTACCATCCATGCGCAGGAACGATGCGCCGGCACTTTCTTCGCAACCAAGTCCCAGGCTGCCATCGGCCAGGCCGCCGACAAACCATTTGAAGCCCACCGGCATTTCCTGCAATGGCCGTTGCAAATCAGCGGCCACGCGGTTGATCATCTGGCTGCTGACCAGCGTTTTGCCAATCCCGGCATCGGCACGCCAGCCCGGACGATGCGTGAACAGATAAGACACCGCAGCCGCCAGATAATCATTGGTCGGCATCAGGCCGACGCTCTTGGTGACAATGCCGTGACGATCGTGGTCGGTATCACAGGCAAAAGCGATATCGAAACGCTCCCTGAGACCGATCAATTCCTTCATCGCATACGCCGACGACGGGTCCATGCGAATCTGCCCATCCCAATCCAGCGGCACAAAGCGGAAAGTAGCGTCTACCAGCGGGTTGACCACTTCCAATTGCAAACCGTGGCGTTCCGCAATCGCCGGCCAATAATCGACACCAGCACCGCCGAGCGGATCGACGCCCATGCGGATGCCGGCGCTGCGAATGGCGGCGACATCCACCACGTTCGGTAAATCGTTGACGTAAATATCGAGGAAATCGTAGCGATGCGTACTCGATGCACGCAACGCACGTTCGAACGGAATCCGGGCAATGCGTCCGACACCTTCCTGCAACAAGGTATTGGCACGGCGTTCGATCCAGGTAGTGACATCGCTGTCGGCCGGACCACCGTTGGGCGTGTTGTATTTGAAACCACCGTGTTCCGGCGGATTATGGGACGGCGTGATCACAATGCCATCGGCAGGCGCATGGGCATGCTGGCGGTTGTGCATCAGAATCGCATGTGACACCGCTGGTGTCGGCGTGTACTGACTGCCGCGCGCGATCATGGTTTGCACGCCGTTGCCGGCCAGCACTTCAAGCGCGGTAGCAAAGGCCGGCATGGACAAGGCGTGGGTATCGATGCCGAGAAACAAGGGGCCGGAAATAGCGTTTTGCTGCCGATAGTCGCAAATTGCCTGCGTGATCGCCAGCACATGCCATTCGTTAAAACCGTGGGCGGTAGCACAGCCGCGGTGACCGGAAGTACCAAACGCCACGCGATGTGCGGCGACGCCGACATCCGGCTGCAGTGCGTAATAGGCAGTGACCAGTGCTGCCAGATCGGTCAGTGAAGATAAGGTGGCGCGTTGCCCCGCCAGAGGACTGATGCTGCTCATAAATGGTTTTCATTTCCGAATGAGAAGATGGATGCCGTAATGCAAGGTGACCACGCCATTCTAATGCTTGCGGGATCAGACAGCTATCGCCCCCTCCGGTCGCGCTCCTGACAATTTCTGACGGTGCGGCTTCAAGGTGCCGGCACGACTCCCAGATCAATCTCGGCAAGGCGCGGCAAACGTGGCGACGGGCGATGCGTCTGCGGCCTTTGGGTGCGATTTTCGATGTTGAGGGCGGCCAGTTTTTGCAACGCCGCGATGCGGTTGGTGCCCGGCCTGCGCGCGGCACTTTCCAGTTCTTGCAGCGCCGCTGCCAGCCATGGATACAGCGTATCGCGTCGCAGTTGATTACGCTGCGTCAGTTGCAACAGCCAATCGGCAGTCAGAATCGACGGCTCGCTGGCCTGACATACGCGGCCGCCAAGACGGGCATTGCTGCCGAGATAGGCCAGCGCCAGACGGCGACGGCAATCGGCAATGCCTTCCTGCGTATCGTATCGGGTGCGACAGGCAGCGGCTTGTTGCACATAGCCAGGCCAATCGCCCTGCACTACTTGTTGCGGCGCATGCGCCGTCGTGACTGATGCTTCCGACATGTCCCATCCCCCTGCAAAAGACGCGGCAAGAATGCGGCAAAAAGCCGGAGCGATACCTGGGACAATGCATGAATCAACACGCCGTTTTTCTGAAGCTGGCTGCTGCATCGAGCGCACACTGACTATCTGCGCTGCACATCCCCGTCACGCCACCAGACCGCATCGTGTTGCGCCGAACTCCGGTGTGATTCAGCGCGCGCATGACAGCAACCGCCGCATGCCCCCGCCGTACAACGCCATTCACATGCAAACCGGCCGCATCCACAGATGCGGCCGGTTGATGTTGCTATCTACGCTCGTTTGATGATACGCAACAGCAGCAGCAGGACTACTGCGCCGATGGTTGCCGTAACGATGGAAGCTGCCATGCCGCCGCCGACGCCGATCCCGAACAACCCTGCCAGCCAGCCGCCAATAAAAGCACCGACGATACCGACCAGTATGTCCACCAGCAAGCCGAAACCGCCACCTTTTACCAGAATGCCGGCCAACCAGCCAGCGATGGCACCGATAACCAGCCAAGCAATAATTCCATGGGACATGATGTTCCTTTCAGTTTGTTTTTGTCGAACACCGTCGTGATGCACGGTTGACATGATGATAAGAGTGCCTGCACGGCAAATGTATCGGACGGTTTCCGATTCGCTTGTAGGACAACGGGAAGTCCGCTGGCTTCGCTGCACTGCCGCAAGTCCTACAAGGCAAAGAGACAGTTTCCTATAGTCAATCGATATCAGTTTTCTTTATGGTAAGTCCAGATCTTATTTGATCCGCCTTTCAATCAACATAGAGCAGAACATGACCAAAATCACTAAAGCTGTATTTCCGGTAGCCGGGCTCGGCAGCCGCTTTTTACCGGCCACCAAGGCGCAGCCCAAAGAGATGTTGCCGATCGTCGACAAGCCGCTGATTCAATATGCAGTAGAAGAAGCCGTTGCCGCCGGCATCACGGAAATGATCTTTATTACCGGCCGCAACAAGCGCGCCATCGAAGATCACTTCGATACCGCCTACGAGCTGGAGTCGGAACTGGAAGCGGCCGGCAAGACCAAGCTGCTGGAATTCGCGCGCAATGTCATTCCCAAGCATGTGAATTGCGTCTACATCCGGCAGTCGGCGCCACTGGGTCTCGGCCACGCGGTGTTGTGCGCGCGCCCGGTCGTCGGCGATGAGCCGTTCGCGGTGATACTGGCGGATGACTTCATGGATGTCGATCAGGGTCGCAAGAATGTATTGGCGCAAATGACCGAGGTATTCGAACGCGAAGGAAAAAGTCTGCTGGCGGTACAAAACGTGCCGCGCAATGAAACGCGCCAATATGGCATCGTCAGCGCCCGGCCGTATCAGGACCGTCTCGATCAGGTCGATGCCATGGTAGAAAAGCCGTTGCCCGAAAATGCGCCATCGACGCTGGCGGTAGTCGGCCGTTACATCCTGACGCCGGCCATTTTCGATCATCTGGAAGGTATCGGCAAAGGCGCCGGTGGCGAAATCCAGCTGACCGACGGCATCGTCGCGCTGATGCAAGAACAAGCAGTGCTGGCCTATCGCTATCACGGTCTGCGCTATGACTGCGGCTCCAAACTCGGTTACCTGAAAGCCACAGTTGCGATGGGTGCCAAGCATCCGGAAACCGGCGCTGCTTTCACTGAATACTTGCGCCAGTGGCAGGATGAAAACACGCCGCAACCGGCACTCAAGCTGGCCAGCGCCGGCTAACAGCAGCGCCCCGGACGGCGTACACTGCACGCGTTTCAGGCAGATGGCGCTGCACGGCGCGGTCGGCAGAGCCATCCGCTCAAAATATCTCCGCGTCACAAGCATCTGAGCACTGCCATTCTGTGCAAGAATGAGGCCGGTGATCGCTGCCGCCTGCACGCAATGACGGCAACCGGTCGACCCCGTGACGGCCGCCCGCTGCTGCCGCCCACTTGCCCGCTGTGCCTGCCATGGAGTGCCTGTCGTCGCATCATGCAACCAAAGTTACCCGAACTGATTGAGCTGGAACGCATCATTGAAGCCGGCAAGTCCTTGCTGAACGCACGCATTGCTTGCAATGTCGAGGTCAAGGGCGAACGTTTTCCGGTCTATGTACTGACCATGGGCAGCAGCGACCCGCAGGCCCCGGCAGTCGGATTTTTCGGCGGCGTGCACGGTCTGGAACGCATCGGCACGCGCGTCTTGCTGGCGTTCCTGCGCAGTTTGCTGGCCCGTCTGCAATGGGATCCGGTATTGCATCATCAACTGACTTCGGTACGACTCGTCTTCATGCCGCTGGTCAATCCGGGTGGCATGTGGAACAACACCCGCTGTAATCCGGGCGGTGTCGACCTGATGCGCAATGCGCCGGTGGACTCGCTTGAAAAAGTCCCGTTTCTGCTCGGTGGTCAACGCTTCAGCGCCCGTCTGCCCTGGTATCGCGGAGCGGCCGACGCCCCCATGGAACCCGAAGCGCAAGCGTTGTGTGAAGTTGTCCGTACCGAACTGAGCTGCCGGCCATTCAGTCTGGCGCTCGATTGCCACTCCGGTTTCGGCTTGCAGGATCGCATCTGGTTTCCCTACGCCCACAGCGAGATACCGATCCGCCATCTGCCGGAAATCCACGCGCTCAAGGATTTGTTCAACCAGACGTATGCCGAACACAATTACCTGTTTGAACCGCAAAGTCTGCAATATCTGACCCACGGCGACCTGTGGGATTACCTGTATCTGCAAGCGACCACCGAAGGCAACAAGATATTCCTGCCACTGACGCTGGAGATGGGGTCGTGGCGCTGGGTCAAGAAAAATCCGCGCCAATTGTTTTCGCGCGACGGCATCTTCAATCCCAACAAGCCCCATCGGCAACAACGTGTCTTGCGCAGCCATTTGCTCTGGTTCGACTTCCTGACCCGCGCTGCCTGCGCCCACCAGTATTGGTTGCCACAGCCGGCAAGCGATGCCGGCCTGGCGCTGACTGCGGGTATCGCCGCATGAGTTGCTGGGTATTGTTGCGCGGCCTGATGCGTGAAACACGGCATTGGGGCGACTTTCCGGCGATCTTGCAGCAGGCCTTGCCGCACGCCCGCCTGACGCTGCTCGATTTACCCGGCAACGGTCAATTGCATGCGGAGCAAAGTCCGTCGCGGGTGGCGCAAATGACAGAAGCCTGTCGCCAGCAATTACACGCCATGCAGTTGCCGCCGCCTTACCATCTGCTGGCGCTGTCGCTCGGTGCAATGGTGGTATGCGACTGGGCCGCCCGGTATCCCGAGGAAGTTGCCTGCGGCGTGCTGATCAATACCAGCCTGCGTCCGTTCAGTCCGTTTTACCAGCGCCTGCGGCCGCACAATTACCTGCAATTGCCAACCCTGTTACTGGCCGATGCCACCCGGCGCGAACGCGCCATTCTTAAGCTGACCAGCAACCGGCCGCCATCGCTGCAGTTGCTGGCGCAATGGAGTTTGTGGCGACGCCAATATCCGGTAACGCGGCGCAATGCCTGGCGTCAGTTGCAGGCGGCAATGCGCTACCGCGCGCCGTCCGCAGCACCGGCAGTGCCGTTGCTGGTGCTGACCGGCAAAGGTGATCGATTGGTTGATCCACGTTGCTCGCAGGCATTGTCACGGCAATGGCAAATACCGTTGCGGGAACATCCGGACGCAGGCCATGATTTACCACTCGATGACCCGCAATGGGTGGCGGCACAGGTGCGCGACTGGCACCACGCAGGGCCCGACTGCAGTTGAGATCCACAGTTGAAATCCGCAGTTGCGATCTCTGCCTGCGCGCCGGCTTATGCGGTTGACGCATGACCACATGAAGAAATAATCGTAGTCAGATTGCGTCATGCTGCTTATAGTTGGTTCAAGAGAGATTCACTATTCAGCAACGCGACTTTCCAGATAGGACTGCGCGTTGCGAATCCTCTTGTTGCAACCTTCCCGCCCCTCCTCGTACGCTTTCCGTGGCCTCGCCTTCCCGCTTTGTTTTACCCGCGGATTTTTCACCTTGCTGCACATGGCATCGTCAGCGGCAACGAATGTAATCGATTTCATTGCGGCAAATCAAAAATAAATGCATAAAAACAATGATTTGCATGGCTTCAGCAATTGCCGTCATGTAAATAACGCTATATATTGTTTATATCAATTTCAAGGATAAACAATGACCACTCGTACCCCGCAGAAAAAAGCCGCTGCCCCGGCCCGCGCCAAAACCACCGCAGTCAAGGCAACTGCTGCCAAGCCGACACCGGCAAAAGCGGCAGCCGCCAAACCGGCCGCACCACGCAAGCCAGCCGCTGCAAAGTCGGCAACCGTAGCGAAAAAACCTGCTGCTGTAAAAAAAGTGAGGGCAAAACTGGCACCGGTTGCAGCCAAACCTGTTGCTGCCAAGCCAACTGTCGTTGCCAAAGTGGCAGCCAAGGTGATTGCTCCCGCCATCAAGGCACTGGCACCGGCACTGAAGAAGAAAACGGTGCATGCGCCGAAACCGGCCAAGAAATCCGAAATCAAGATCAAGAAAATCAAGCAGGTGCGCGACAGTTTCACCATGCCGGAAACTGAATATGACGTCATCGGTCAGGTCAAGAAAGCCTGTCTGAAGGCCGGATTTGAAATCAAGAAAAGCGATCTGCTGCGCATCGGCATCCTGCAGATCAAGAGCCTCGATGTACCGAAGCTCAAGACATTGCTGGCTGCGCTGACACCATTGAAAGTCGGCCGTCCGAAGAAATGATGTGAATCAGAATCGCGCAATCTGACCCGGTGCGTGCGCCGGGTCAGTCTCCACGGTCTCGATGCTCTTGAGGCCGGGCCGGATCTTCACCGCATGTACGCGCGGCCCCGCGCTTACCTTCTCGCCTTCGGTAAGTACCGTCCATACATCTTCACCATATTTGAGCGCCTCCAGCACATGGATGATGTGGCTTTCGGCCGGCCTGGTTTTCCAGCGGTTGGTATCGGTATCGGCCAGCCCCCAGCGCACCCGCTGCACATATTGTCCGGTTGGATCGTAGCTGATTGCAGTAATGACGCGAATGACCGGCATGAGATTCCTTGGTTCTTGAGATTGATTCGGATCAGCGCCGGGAGCCAATCATCTTGACCGGCACCCAATTCGCATTTTTTACCTGATATACCGTGAAGGCCGGATTGCGCAAGTTGCCTTCGGCATCGAATGAAATCAACCCGGTAATGCCTTCATACCGGATTTGATGCAACGCTGCAGCAATTTTTTTCGGCTCCAGCGAATTCGCCTCGCGCACCGCTGCCACCAGCACGCCTACGCCGTCATAAGAAAACGGCGCAAACAATTCCATGGTGCTCCCCGCCCGTTCGCGATAGCTCTTCTCGAAACGCTTCCATTGTGCACCTTTGTACGACGGCAAGCCGGGCTCCACCGCAATGGTGCCTTCACCGGCAGCACCGGCGGCGCTCAGGAACGGCTGGCCAACGGTGCCGTCGACACTGACCAGCCGTGCGGCAATATTGAACCGTTTGAGATCGCGCGCGAATTGCCCGGCCTGGGTATCCAGCCCGCCGAAGAAAACCACGTCGGGTTCCGTCAGCGCCATTTCCTTCAAGACCGCATTGAAGTCGGAAGTTTTGCTGCTGACCGTATAGCGCGACACGACATTGCCACCGCCGGCCTGTACCGAGCGCGCAAACTGTTCCGCATAGCCGGCACCGAATGCAGTCCGGTCGTCGACGATGGCGATACGACGTGCACGCAATTGGCGTAATACATAGTCGGCACTCAGGTCAGCGCCTTCATCATCATGCCCCACCATCCGGAAAGAGGTCGCCAGATTTTGCTGGGTATAGGCTCTGGCGGTCGATGCCGAGGCCAGTTGTGCGATGCCGGCCTTGGCATAGATCCGCGAGGCCGGGATGCTGACGCCCGAGTTCCAATGGCCAATCACGCCAATCACGCCGCTTTTGACCAGATATTCGGCGACCAGCACGCCAGTCGCCGGATCCGCCCGGTCGTCCTGGCTGATCAACTTGAATACCAGACGTTCGCCTTGCAAACGTATCTCGCTGCGGTTGGCATCGTCAACCGCCATCTCCACCGCTCGCAACAAATTCAGACCGGCCGGTGCCGAAGCGCCGGTCAGCGGTCCGGCGTAACCGATCAACACCGTCTTGTCGGCAGCCCGCAGCGCCGGCGTCACCAACATCGAACTCATCAGGCAGAAACTGCAAAGGATCTTCAAGCAATCCTGTCTTGTCATCACACATTCCCCGGGTGTATCGTTTTTATCATGACGAGATGCATTGCGCGGCGCATGCATGCTCGCTTGCAGTTGGCGTTAATGTTACCTCAGGCGGTGCCGGAAAATGCATATCCGATGCATCAAAATTTGAAGGCGTACTCCAGCGCCTGACCGACTTCCAGATACTGACCATTTCCTGACGTGACGATGGCATTCTGGCCGAAGGTCAAACCACCTTCCATACGCGGATCGGCGCGGTAAGTTGCCATGGTATCGAGCGGCTCATGCGGCCATTGCGGATGGCGCAGGCCGCTGTGCTGATCAATGCCGGGGATCTCGCAACGGATACACGGTTTGACCAGTTGCAGCACGATGTCGCCGCCGGCGCTCACGGTATCCAGATAATCTTCCTCGCCAACGTCCAGTCCGTCCAGCACCAGGTTCGGCCGGAAGCGCTCCATCGGCAACGCCGGCGCTCCCTTTTGCTGCATGCGGCGATTCAGGTCCTGCAACGTCGCGGTGGCGGTAACCAATAACGGAAAGCCATCGGCAAAACGGGTGCTGGCAGCAATGCCATTGGTCCAGCGTGCACTGCAGGCACGGGTGATGACCGGATCGAAACGCACCAGCCGGGCCTCGGCGCCCATGACTTGGGAAAACCAGCGGCCTGCAATATCGCCCTCGTCGAGCGCCGGCAATTGATCATCCCACACCGTTACCGGTATCGCGTCCAGTGGCGCGGCCGGTGTCAGCGGCACCTGCAAGGCCGGCATGCCGGGCGCTTCGACGCTGAGCCGGTCGCCATGCAAGGTCGGCACGATGGTCGCCATGTGCGCATGTTCCCGTTGTGACAGAAAGCGGCCGGCGGCATCAACCAGCATCCACTGGCGGTCATGGGCGAGTCCGGTACTGCCGAGCAAGGCCCGCTGCATGCTGGTGCCACGGCAGGATTTGATGGGATAGATGTACAACGCATTCAGGGTAATCATGGAATCACTATCGGCGAGTAAAGTGCGGCGTGCTCTCACGCATGAGACAATGCGCCACTTTTAAGTTCATCGGGAGACATCATGATGGCAATTGCCAAATTCTTGCACATACTCGGCTTCACCATTTGGGTCGGCGGCATGTTCTTTGCCTACATGACACTGCGGCCGGTGGCTGCCGTCAGTCTGGCGCCGCCGCAACGACTGACGCTCTGGCATGGTGTGTTCAGCAAATTTTTCACTTGGGTATGGCTGGCGATTCTGGCGATTCTCGCCAGCGGCTTGTTCATGATGGCGAAACTGGGCAAACCGCCGATGTATATTTCCGGCATGTTCGTACTCGGCATTCTGATGATGCTGATTTTCGCGCATGTCTTTTTTGCACCGTTCAAACGTTTGACGCGCGCGGTTGCCGCCGAAGACTGGAGCGCCGGCGGCGCCGCACTGGGACAGATTCGTCAACTGGTCGGCATCAATCTGGTGCTCGGCCTGTTGACGATCACGCTGGGCGCGCTCGGCCCCATGCTGCTGTAACGCGCCTGCCGCCGGTCAGCGTTGCGGCTTGGCGGCCGCAGCGCTGTTTCCGCTTTTATCTGCCCGCAACATGCTCTTGATGCCGCGCACCGCCTGCCGGATGCGCGCCTCATTTTCAATCAAGGCGAAGCGCACGTACTCGTCACCATATTCGCCGAAGCCGATACCCGGCGACACACACACCTTGGCCTGTTCCAGCAATTGCCTGGCGAACTCGAGCGAGCCGAGATGCCGGTATGCCTCCGGAATGCGCGCCCAGATATACATCGAAGCCTTGGGGATATCGACCATCCAGCCGGCTTCATGCAAGCCCTTGGCCAGCACGTTGCGGCGACTCTCATAGTTGGCGCGAATGTCTTCCACGCATTGCTGATCACCTTCCAGCGCGGCAATCGCCGCCACCTGCACCGGCGTGAAGCTGCCGTAATCGTGATAACTCTTGATGCGCGCCAGTGCCGCCACCAGCTCCTTGTTGCCGACCATGAAGCCGATGCGCCAGCCCGCCATGTTGTAACTCTTCGACAGTGTAAAGAACTCCACCGCGACATCGCGTGCCCCCGGCACTTGCATGATGGACGGTGCTTTCCAGCCATCGAACACGATATCGGCGTAGGCCAGATCGTGCACCACCAGAATATTGTGTTCCTTGGCCAGCTTGACCACGCGCTCGAAAAATTCCAGCTCCACGCATTGCGCAGTGGGATTGGACGGGAAGCCCAGCACCATCATTTTCGGCTTGGGATAGCTCTCGCGAATCGCGCGTTCCAGCTCGGAAAAGAAATCGACATCGGGACTCATGCGCACCGAACGGATATCGGCGCCGGCGATGACTGCGCCATAGATATGAATCGGATAGCTGGGATTGGGCACCAGTACCGTGTCGCCCTTGTCGAGCGTGGCCAGCATCAGATGCGCCAGCCCTTCCTTGGAGCCGATGGTGACAATCGCTTCGCTGTCCGGATCAAAACTGACGTCGTAGCGACTCTGATACCAGTGCGCGATGGCGCGCCGCAAACGGGGAATGCCCTTGGATGCAGAATAACCGTGAGTGTCCGGCCGCTGAGCGACTTCCACCAGCTTGTCGACGATATGTTGCGGCGTGGCGCCGTCGGGATTGCCCATCGACATATCGACGATATCTTCGCCGCGACGGCGCGCCGCCATTTTCAGTTCGGCAGTGATATTGAAGACGTAAGGAGGCAGGCGATCGATGCGCGAAAAACTGCGCGGAATGCGGGATTGAGTCATGTTGTACTTTCACGTAAGCGCCCGGAACCGTCCGAGCGACGTTGGAACATCAGATGTTCCGCCGACGATTCTACGACAGACTTGATGGCAATGTACAGCCCCTTTGCTGCAAACAATCTGCGGCATCACATTACGCAGACAATGATGAAATCATTGCACCAATGGCAGTACCGGTTGCGAACTCAGGAATTCAAGCAGACGGCGAATCCGCAGTGGTACCATGCGCCCCGGCAAATGCAATGCATAGGCAATATCGCCGTTGGCGGCATCTGCCGTCCAGTCCGGCAGCAGTCGCAGCAATTGTCCGGCCGCCAATTCCTGCCGTATGCAATAGTCGGGCAACACGGCCATGCCCAACCCCGCCACGACAGTCTCCTTGACCAGCCCGAGGTCGTTGGACACCAATACCGGCTCTTGCAACAATTGAATCTGTTCTGCACCACGCGATAATTGCGGTGCGCGGAAACGCTGCAGCCGCGAAAAGCCCGCCAACGGCAGATGCGCCAGCCCGGCTGCGTCAGGTTGCTGCGGCAAGCGCGCCAATAACTGCGGCGCCACACACAGATGCCACGATACGGCAAACAACTTTTTCGCCACGACATTGTCGGGTGGCCGCGACGTCACCCGAATCGCCAGATCGGCGGCATCGCGCAACATATCCACGCTCTGTTCGCTCAACCGCAAATCAACATTGATGCGTGGATTGGACCGCATATAGCTCATGATCAAGGGCTTTAGCCACATCGCCCCCAAACCTGGCGGCGCCGATATGCGCAGCAAGCCGCCGGCATCCTGATTCAAGCCCTGCCCCAGCAGATTCGCCTGCTGCAAGGTCTGCGCCATATGCGCGGCATGGCCGGCCAGACGGTGCCCCGCTTCCGTCAGCGTCACGCTGCGCGTAGTGCGCACCAGCAATGGACACCCCAGTTGCAGCTCGATGGCCTTGATGCGGTGACTCAGCGCAGAACGCGACAAGCCCAATTCCTGCGCCGCCTTGCTCAGGCTGGCAGTGCGGGCGACATGATGAAACACAATCAGCGCGTTGGCATCGAGGTTTTTCATTGGTGAACCTGTTTCAACAAAGAGGTGAGCTCAGCATAGCTTATGCGTACCGGCTTTGCTTTCTACAATGCAGATATCACCATTTTCTGAATCATCATGCATATCGAATCCGAAATCCAGATCGCCGCCACCGATGGTTATCCGCTCGGCGCCACCCTGCACTACGCAGATGATTCGGCGCAACCGCAGTTGCTGGCCATCATCAATTGTGCCACCGGCGTCAAGGCAAGTTATTACGCCAGATACGCACGCTTCCTGGCGGATCATGGCTATCTTGTGATCAGTTGGGATTACCGTGGCATCGGCCGTTCCCGTCCGGCCTCACTGCGCCGGCTGCAAGCCAGCAAACGCGACTGGGGTGAAAAGGATTTTGAAGGCATCTTGCAATGGGCCATCAAGAATTTTCCGCAACACCGGATACATGTGATCGGCCACAGTATCGGTGGCGTGATGCCCGGCTACAGTGAGTCCAATCGGTGCATCGAACGCTTGTTGCTGGTCGGTGCGCAATTCGCTTACTGGAAAGATTACGCGCCGGCGGCACGGCACCGGATGTATTGGAAATGGCATGTGCTGATGCCGCTGCTGACGACGCTCTGCGGCTATTTTCCTGGACGGGCCCTGGGCTGGCTGGAGGACTTGCCGGCCGCGGCGGCCTTCGAATGGGCCACGCGCGGACCCCGCATCGATCACCATGACCCGCATCTGAGCGCGCGCTTCAGTCATCTGCGGGCGCCGATCCTGGCCTGGAGCATCAGTGACGATAACTTCGGCACGCCCGCCGCCATGACTCGCCTGCTGGATTATTACACCGGTAGTGATCGCACGCTGCTGCGCATCACGCCGGCGCAACTGCATTTGCCGCAGATCGGCCATTTCGCATTTTTTCATGACCGTTTCAGCACCAGCCTGTGGCCGGAAACCTGGCATTGGCTGAGTACCGGACAGGTCTTGCGACCGGCGTTGCGACACTTTGCGGCGACGCCGGCTACCCTGCACGCGGCACCGCCGGCCGGCTGAATGTCCCCAGCGCGATGCCGCCCACGATCAGCGCCATTGCCGCCAGCAATGGCCAGCCGAGACGCTCACCGAGAAACAATGCCGAACAGGTGATACCGAAGATCGGCACGCCGAGCAAGCCGAGCGCCGTCGTCATCGCCGGCAGTGCCCGGTTCACCAGCGTGATGGCCCAATATGCCAGCGCGATACCGAACAGACCGCTGTACAGCATCTGCAATACCAGTTCCCAATGCCAGTTGATCTGCGGCCAGCCTTCCAGATACAGCGCACAGGCCGATAACACGCAGGTCGCCAGCAAGGCTTGCCAGAACAGCAGGCCAAACGGATCGGCCAGCCATTTGTGGGCGCGCACATACAAGATGCTGGCGGCCCAGAACATGGCGGCTAGCAAAATCATGGCATTGCCGTACACCGCCTGAGAATTGTTCCAGTCAAATGTCAGCGGATTGAAAATGAACAGCAAACCGGACAAGCCCAGCGCGCAACCGGCTGCACGCTGCCAGGTAAATCCTTCGCCCAGCAACCAGCGCGCGCCCGGCCCCACCCACAACGGCGTGGTGTAAGCCAGCACCACCGAGCGACCGGCCGACACGTGTTGCAGACCGATATTGGCCAGCATGGCGAAAGCACTCATGTGCAACAAGCCGATACTGAACACGACCGGCAAATCACCGCGCTGCGGCAACCGCAAGCGCCCGCGCAATAACAGCAACAACGCCAGCGTGCCAATCCCGGTGCGCAAGGCGCAGGCCCAGATCGGCGTCACATCGTGCAGCATGAGTTTGTTGACCGGCCAGGTACTGCCCCAGGAAAAAATCACCAGCGCCAGCAACACCACCGCATGGCTGCGCCGCAAGGTCACGTTTGGCGCCAGCGATACAGGTTTCATGCGGCGACGGCATTGCCGGTGACATCCTGCATGACTTGCCCGAGACTGCGACGCTGCTTGCCATCAGCATCGAAATTGGCCGGTTCCAGCCAGCGCTCATAGGCATTGCGCAATGCCGGCCATTCACTGTCGGTGATCGAAAACCAGGTGGTATCGCGCGAGCGCTGCTTGTACACCAGCGCCTGCCGGAACAATCCCTCGAACTGAAAACCATAACGCAAAGCTGCGGCACGCGACGGTGCATTCAGGCTGTCGCATTTCCATTCATAACGGCGATAGCCGAGTTCATCGAACGCGCGCCGCATCATCAGGAACATGGCTTCGGTGGCGATACGGGTGCGCTGCAACAGCGGCGAGAAATTGATGTTGCCGACTTCGATCACGCCGGAATTCGGATCAATCCGCATCAACGCCGCCACACCGAGTGCCTGCCCGCTTTCCACATCAACGATGGCGTGAAACAGAGGATCGGTGCTGGTGCTCATTTTATGCACCCAGGATTGGTAAGCCGCAAAATCGGCCGGCGCATCATGAAACAGATAAGTCCAATTAGCACCGTCGACATCCCCGCGATTAGCCTCAAACAGCTGCGCCGCATGCACTTCCGGATCCAGCGTTTCCACTCTGCAATAACGGCCATACATGGCAGTGGCCGGCGGCAGTTCGCGGGGAGTCCATTGCGGCAAGGCCGGTCCGATCGGTTGACCAAGGTGATTGAGGCGAGTTGTCATGGGTATGCCAGGTGATTTGGTTGAACAAGGTGCTCAGATTAGTGCTAAATTTGGCATCTCGAAAGAGCCAATATCAACGGATTTGAGCAAACCAATTTCTGTCAACCAATTCATCGCGAGCAATCCATGCCAGCATCGGTACCAGCCGCCTCCCCGTTTCCGTTTGACCCGACCGGATTGCGCCTGAACGCCGGTAAAGGCCTGGCGATTCAGGTCTATGAAGCCTTGCGCGACCGCATTCTCAGCGGCAGCATTGATCCCCGCGTGAAATTGCCGACCACCCGTGAACTGGCGCTGGCCTTGCAGATTTCGCGTACCACCGTGGTACGCGCCTACGATCAGTTGTATGCCGAGGGGTATATCAGCGCCCGCGTCGGCGACGGCACTTACGTTTCCGCTCCGGCGTCGGCGCTCACCCGGCAGGCCAATCCCGCCAGCAGCGCGCCGCAATTGTCGCAACTGGCACAGCGCCTGGAACAACGCCGCGCGCCGCCGGCGCCGTCCGGTGCGCCTTGTGCCTTCCGGCTCGGACTGCCGCCGCTGGATTTGTTTCCCAGCGCGATCTGGTCCCGTCTGCATGCCGATTTCTGGCGCCACACACCAGAGCACCGCATCGGCTACAGCGACCCGGCCGGTGATCTGCAATTGCGTAGCATGCTGGCCGGCTATCTGCGCCATGCCCGCGGTTTGGTGTGCGACCCGGAACACATCATCATTACCGCCGGCACCCAGCAAGCCATTTTCACGTGCGCCCAGTTGTTGCTCAATCCGGGCGAACTGGCGGCTATTGAAAATCCCGGCTATCAACGCGCCGGTGCGGCACTGGCGCTGGCCGGGGCGCGCTTGTGCGGGATCGCGGTCGACGCCGAGGGGCTGGTCACCGAGCAGTTGAAGGCGCACAGCGCGGCGCGACTGGTGTATGTCACGCCATCCAATCAATACCCGACCGGCGTTACCTTATCGCTGGCACGCCGGCTGGAATTGCTGGCCTGGGCCGAACACAGCGGCGGCTACATTCTGGAAGATGATTACGACGGTGAATATCGTTACAGCGGTACTCCGCTGGCTTTGCTGACCTCGCTCGACCGCGCCGGCCGGGTGTTGTACATGGGCACCTTTTCGAAAATCGCCTTTCCCGGTTTGCGGCTCGGCTATATCGTTGCGCCACCGGCGCTGGCAGCACCGCTGGCCAATCTGCGCGGCCAATATGATCGCCATTCGTCATGTGCCGAACAGGCCGTCATGGCCGAATTCATTACGCAAGGACATTTTCACCGCCATGTCAGACGCATGCGACGCGCCAGTCGCGCGCGCCGCGATACGCTGCTGGGCGAATGGGAACGACTGCGCCCCGGCGGCGTGGTGTTGCCCGACATCGCGGCCGGTCTGCATTGCTGCGCCAGCCTTGAGTCGCCGCAGCGGGAACAGCAATTGATCGCCGCCGCGCAGGCGGCCGGGGTCGAAATCACCGGACTGAGCCGGTTCTGGTTCGATCACAACGAGGTCGCCGGCAGCGTGGCCGACAGCAGCGGACTGGTGATGGGGTTTGGCAGTATTGATGAGGCCGCCATCGCCCGCGCCGTGAAAACATTGCAGCAGGCCTGGCGGCATGTGTAGCTGCGGGCCGGCTACGCCAATTCCGAAATTTCAATCAGATTCAGATCGGGATCACGCACGTACACCGAACGGATCTTCTGCGTCGCACCGGTGCGCATGACCGGGCCTTCGATGATCGGCCATTGCTGCGCGTGCAGATGTGCAATGACCTGCTCCAGCGGCACACTGGCGATAAAACACAGATCCAGCGCGCCGGGCACCGGCAAATGCGCTTTCGGCTCGAATTCCTGGCCGCGTATGTGAACATTGATTTTCTGGTTACCGAAGCGAAATGCAATGCGCCCGGCGCCGAAGGTTTCCAGTTCCATGCCCAATACCTCGGTATAGAAACGAATGCTGGCTTGTGCGTCAACGCAAGTCAGTACCAGATGGTCGAGATGATCGATGATGCGCATGCCTGCTCCCTGAAATCAACAATGACTCATCAGCACTACTTCAAGCCGATTGTAATTGTTCTGGCTGCGGGTGCAAGTCCAGCCGGCGACCGGCCTTGAGCACCTGACCCGGCACCTCATGCCCGATCATGGCCGGCAGCAAACACGCCGCCTGCAATACCGCAGTCAGATCGATGCCGGTACGATACCCCATCAGGTCCAGCATATGGATCATATCTTCGGTACACACGTTGCCGCTGGCGCCCGGCGCGTAGGGACAGCCGCCAAGGCCGCCCAGGGCGGCGTCGAAACGCACTACGCCGGCATTGATTGCCGCCAGGGTGTTGGCCAGCGCCATGCCGCGCGTATTATGAAAATGCAGGGTCAGTTGCTGTTCGCCAAAGCGTGTGCGTGCGCCTTCGCAAATGCGCTGCACTTGCGAAGGAAATGCCATGCCGGTGGTATCGCACAAGGTGAATCCATGCACTCCGATAGCGGCGAAGCGGTCCATCCAGCGCCAGATCTCATCGTCGGCGATATCGCCCAGCATCGGGCAACCGAAGGTGGTCGACAGCGAAACATTGATCAGCACCGGCGTGCGCTTGAGCACCGCTACCACTTCCTGCAATTGCTGAAACGATTGCTCGCGCCCCATCCGCAAATTGGCGCGATTGTGGCTTTTGCTGAGCGACATCACCAGATTGGCTTCATCGATCTGACATGCGAGGGCACGCTCGGCACCGCGCGCATTCGGCACCAGCACCGTGTAGAGCACATCCGGATGACGCCGGATGCGATGCATGACGGCTTCGGCATCGCGCAAGGCGGGAATGGCCCGTGGCGAAGTAAAGGAGGTCACTTCAATCTTGGCGAAGCCGCAGTTGCTGAGGCGATCAATCAGCGCGATCTTGTCATCGGTGTCGATAAACTTCGCTTCATTTTGAAAACCGTCGCGCGGTGCGACTTCATTGATGTACAGGTTGATCCGGCTGGGATCGGTGGTGCTCGGCATGGGGCCTCCGGTTGGATGTCGCCATGATGAACCGGCCGGCGCTGAATGACCATGTCTGATTATTTGAGCACCCTTGCCAGATCAGCAAGGGTCACGGATCAGCCTTCAGCGCGACTGGCGCAAATCGGAAGTCAGGAACTCAAACAGGCTGGCGGCCTCGGCCGGCAATACTGCACCGGCTTTCACGCCGGCCCACAAGGTGCGCTGCGCCCAACTGTCCGTGAGCGGGATGGCGCGCAAGCCGGCGCCCAGAATTTCTTGTCGTACCGATGCCTGCGGCAGAATGCCGATGCCGAGTCCGGCTTCGATCATGCGGCAGATGGCATCAAAACTGCTGACTTGCATGCGCACTTTCAGCGCCCGCTGTGCGGCACTGGCTGCATCCACCAGCCGCGCCTGCAGCGAACTGCCCTGGCTCAGGCCGATGTAATCAAAATCCAGCGTGGCAGCGAATTCAATCTCGCTTGCGCTCGCCAACGGATGCCCCGGCGGCACCAGCAGCACCAGCTTGTCTTGCCGGTAAAAACGTTTTTCTATTTGCGGCGCCGCGATGTTATCGGCAAAGATGCCGATATCGGCCTGACCTTGCTCCAGGGCATCGACGATATCGCTGCTGACACGCTCTTCCAGTCCGATATGGACGTCGGGGTGAGCGGCCAGAAACAGCGGCAAATCTTGCGGCAGAAATTGAATCACTGCCGATGTATTGACCCAGATCCGCACGTGGCCGCGTACCCCGACTGCAAAATCGTCCATCTCGCCGGCCATGCGGTTGACCTGATCGATGATGCGGCGCGCATGATCCTGCAAGCCCTGCCCGGCAGGTGTCAGCGTGACCCCGCGCGGCTGGCGCAGCAACAAGGTGCAATCGGTGGTTTTTTCCAGTTCGGCAATTCGCTTGCTGACCGAGGACAACGTGGTGTGAGCGCGCTCGGCCGCCTTGGTCAGACTGCCTGATTCCGCCACCAGCAAGAACAGACGCAAGGATTGCAGATCAAAATGGGTGGGATTGATCATGGACAACGCGCGGTATCCGGCGTCGCCGGCGACCGGCCGCTACCCGCGACAATCATGGCTGCCGCACCGCTTCGAAACGTTGCGACAATTCCTGACGCAGTTTCTTGCGCAGAATGGCTTCGTCGAAGCGTCGCTTCTCTTCCGCCGAGAATGGCCGCAACGGCTGCACTGCGACCGGGCGACGCTCATCATCGACCGCCACCATCGTGAAAAAGCAACTGTTGACGTGACGCACGACCTGGGTCCGGATATTCTCGGCCACCACCTTGACGCCGACTTCCATCGACGAGGTCCCGGTGTGATTGACGCTGGCCAGAAAGCTGACCAGTTCGCCGACGTGGATGGGCTGGCGAAACATGACCTGGTCGACGCTCAGGGTAACCACATACTGTGCCGCATAACGGCTGGCGCAGGCATATGCCACCTGATCCAGCAGCTTGAGAATGGTACCGCCATGCACATTGCCGGCAAAATTGGCCATATCCGGCGTCATCAGGACGGTCATGGTGAGTTGATGAGATGGCATGTCCATGGCTTTTGGCTTTCTCTGAAAAATCGGTCCGGCAAATTCGGTATTGGCACCGCCGCTGACATCAATGTTCAGCGACAGCAATCAACCGGGAAGCGTAGCGCTTCTGCGCACCGCTCGCAAGTGCGCCATGCAGAAAATCTGCCAGCTACCCTCATTCGTGCCCGCGACTTGCAAAATGGCGTGCCGCATGCGCCATAAAGGCGCTGATCGAAGCATTGATCGCTTCCGGCGAACGTCCGGCAACATGCGGGCTCAATACCACATTGGGCAAATCCAGCAAGGCCGCCGGCGGCAGTGGTTCACTTTCATAGACATCCAGCCCGGCACCGGCGATCTCTCCGTTACGCAAGGCCTGTGCCAGTGCCGCCGTATCGACCACGCTGCCGCGTCCGATATTGACCAGATAGCCGTCCGGCCCCAGCGCCTTGAGCTCGGCACTGCTGACCAGATGACGCGTAGCCGCCCCGCCCGGCGTCGCCAGCACCAGCACATCGGACCAGGCCGCCAGTTCGGCTACGTGCGCATAGTAGGGATAACTGACATCCGGCCGCTGCGAACGGCCGCAATACGCGATTTGCATATCAAAAGCCGCCGCGCGACGGGCAATTTTCTGGCCAATATTGCCAAGCCCGACCACTCCCAGGCACTTGCCCGACAATTGCGGGCGCATCGGCAAGGCATCGCGCCAGACACCCTCGCGGCAGGCACGGTCAAATTGCGGAATGGCGCGCACCACGGCCAGCAACAAGGCCAGTGCCTGATCGGCCACGACATTTTCATTGGTGCCGGCACCGTTGGCGACTTCAATCCCATGCGCGGCGGCATGGACGGCGTCAATATTTTCAACACCCGCGCCTTGCGCGCAGACCAGCGTCAGGTTCGGCAACGCACGCATCTCCACTGCGCTCAGTCCGGCCGTGCCGTTGGTCAGCACCGCCTGCGTGGCATGCACGGCGTGGGCCGGATCAGCGGCCGCAGCAATCATGGCCGCCCGGCTGGCCGGGTCCGGCGCATACACAAAATCGAACATGGCAGCAATGCGACGCTGGTTTTCCTCGCTCATGTGAATCAGGATCAGCAAGGCAATTTTTGGCAATGGAGTAATGGATGTCATGGCAGTCAGAATGAGGAAAATGCAGGAAAACAAAAGCTGTGCGATGAATTCTATGGCGAAATCAGGATCCGCGTTTTTCACCCAAAACTGTCGCTGTCGCCATTCGTGTACACCGCCTCAGTAAACGCTTGACGGGGGTGCCCCCATCAACTATATTTCGCGCATCTAATTTTTCGGATTCGACACGAAGTGGACAGTTGTTCTAAACATGCCAAGCAGATGGGTTTGTAACCCGAAACGTCCTTTTCAGTAGCGATCCCCAGCTGCGACCGAGACGTATCGGTTGCAGTGTCTGGCGAGTCAAACTCGCACACCGCCTTTCCCATCTTTTCATTATTGAGTGATCCGCAGCGCCGGCCGCATGGTCGCACCTGTCTGCGGGCGGCCCGATGCTGCATGCGTCTGGCCACAGGAAAGGATTACAGATGGAACCTCATATCTTCGCCCTGCGCGTCTTGCTGGCGCTGTTTCTGGGCTCGGTCATCGGCGCCGAACGGCAAATGCGGCAACGCATGGCCGGCTTGCGCACCAATGCGCTGGTAGCCACCGGGGCCTCCTTGTTTGTGATGGTGTCGGCCTTTGAATCCGACCCGCAAGGCGCGACCCGCATCGCTTCGTATGTAGTGTCGGGTATCGGCTTTCTCGGTGCCGGCGTGATCATGCGCGAAGGCATCAACGTGCGTGGTCTCAACACTGCCGCGACCTTGTGGTGCTCGGCTGCGGTCGGCGTACTGTCCGGACTGGGTCACGCCTTCGAAGCGGCCATCGGCGCGGCTGCGATTCTGGGCGCCAATGTCTTGTTGCGCAGCGTATCGCATCTGATCAATCGCCAGGATTTGCAAGGCGCCACCGAAATCGAACAGGTGTATCGCCTGTCTATCGTCTGCCGTCCCGATGATGAAGTACAGGTACGCACGCTGATGCTGCATATGCTCAACGGCATGCCGCATCTGGTGGTGCAATCGCTGCACAGTGAAGATTTGCCTCAGGGCGACCGGCTGGAAGTGCGTGCCGACCTGATTACCTCGCCCAGCAACCATTTGCAACTGGAGCAGATCGTCAGCCGGGTCAGTCTGGAAAAAGGTGTCAGCGCCGCGCGCTGGGCAGTACTCAATGCAATTGAAGTCTGAAGTCTAACGTGTAACAAGAAAGGAGCATGCCATGCGTATTCCCACACTCGATGCTTTCCTCAACGGTGGCTACTTTCAGGTCCGCAGTACAACGCCGGGTACTGTCGAATCGTTTCCCTACCGGATTACCGCCTTGTGCCGCGGCGGCGATGTCAGCGATATCAGCGCGTTGATGCAATCGCATCTGGAACAGGCCTTCGGCCATGGCATCACGTTGCAGAACCGGCCGCACATGGCCTTGCCGCTGACGGAAATTGTCGCCGATATCAGTTGCAGCATTGCTCAGCGCGGCGAACTGGTGCAACTGGTGACGCGCCTCGGCTACGAATCCGGCGTCCGCAGCGTACGCTGGGAAAGCGTTCCGCACCGCCCGTGCTGAACCTGTTGCGGCCTGCCAGCGATGGCTGGCCGCATTTCAATGCCTGCGTTCGCGCGCGGCATGGAATCATGATCTGTTCCGCAACTGACTACGCCCCGCAACCTGTATTATTTCTCTCACACCTGAAGCAGCATTGCTGCTATCGTACGCATCATTAACGTTGTCCAAAAAAAACATCACAGACAACCACTTCCGTTTTCCATTCATACAGCGACGATGGAATCGAATTGCATGCCAGCGCCAAACGAGACAAACATTGCGGCACCCACGATACTGACCACCAGAATTTTTGCGATGTCATTCGTCGCGCTGGTCTGTATCTCCATCCTTTTGCTGCATATATTGTTTGTCTGGATGGCCCGGGTCAAGGATATCGACGACGCCGAGACGGCTCTGAGCAACTTGTCGCAGGCGCTGGCACAGCACGCTGAACAATCCGTTACCTCGGCCGATGCGGTGTTGCTGGGGATCGTGCAACGACTCGAAGTCGAAGGCATGGATCGCGATTCGCTGGCACGCCTGTACCCGTTGCTGGTGTCGCAAGTCAATGAACTGCCGCAATTGCAGGGCCTGTTCATTTACGACCATATGGGCCGCTGGATGGTGAACTCGCTCGATGATTCGCCCTGGCTTCTCAACAATGCCGACCGCGAATATTTCATTTATCACATGACCCATATGGATCGCCAGGCCCATGTCGGCATGCCGGTGCAAAGCCGTTCCACCGGCGACTGGATCATCCCGGTGTCGCGCCGCATCAACCGGATTGACGGCAGTTTTGGCGGGGTTGCGCTGGCCACCATCAAGGTCGAATTTTTCGTCAACTTCTATGCCGGTTTCGATATCGGCAAATTCGGTTCCATCGTGCTGGCCCTGCAAAATGGCACCATGCTGGTACGCCGCCCGCTGCTGCCTGACTCGATTGGCAAAAGCATGGCCAATACCAATATTTTTCGCGACCACGCCGCACTGCATCCGAATGGCATGGCGATCATCAAATCGACCCAGGACGGGGTGGATCGTCTCAACACTTACCGCCGGCTGGAAAAATATCCGCTGTTCGTGGTGGCCGCACAATCCTACGACGAAGTGTTGGCCGCATGGCGCATGGAGACCATCATCCAGAGCACCGGGGTGCTGATATTGATTGCGCTGCTGGGATGGATTGGCAAACGACTGGTGGATCAGATCCGCTTGCGCGCACAAGCCCAGCAAAAGTTGCTGGAAGCGCGCGCCAAGCTGGTGGAAATGAATCAGGCCTTGAAGAAAATGGCGCTCGAAGACAGTCTTACCGGGGTCGCCAACCGGCGCCAGTTTGACGTTCGCCTGAAAAGTGAATTCAGCCGCGCCCGGCGGGAGCAGCAATCACTGGCATTGCTGATGATCGACATCGATCATTTCAAACAATACAACGACCTGTATGGCCATCCCGCCGGCGATGCCTGCCTGCAAGCCGTGGCGCGCCTGCTGACGACACAGCGTCCGGGCGATCTGACGGCCCGTTACGGCGGCGAAGAATTCGCGATTCTGTTGCCCAACACCAGTTTTGATGGCGCGCTGCAAATTGCCGAAAAAATTGCCGGCAATGTCGGCGGCGTAGTGACCGTCAGTATCGGCGTGCATGCACTGGTGCCGGCGACCGACCAGCGCAATCCGCTGGCGCTGGTCAATGCAGCGGATCGCGCCCTTTATCTGGCCAAGGCCAGAGGCCGCGACCGCGTATGCAGCAGCAGTGACATCGACACCAACCAGATCGATCCGGCCTGATATCGCTGCTGGTTATTTGTGCGGCAGCATGGCGATGGCCGCTTTGCGCGCCTCCTGCTCCGCCGTCTTCTCATCATGAAACACCTGCTCCGGCAACACCCGTTGCGACGGGAATACCGGATGACGGTGCATGGGATTGGTGGACGGGCCGAAGATGGTCACATTGGCGACCCAGCCGTCGTCCTCGCTGGTCAGCTTGACGCCGCTGTACTCGATTTCATAGTCGCCCAGGTGTTCTGTCGGCATAGTGCTCTCCTCTGGTGTCGGATAATCAGCCGCCTTCTGCCGAACGGTCACCGAGATGACTGATGGCATATCCCTTTTCTGAAATCTGGCTCATCGCGTCGTTGGGATCCAGCGTGAAATGGACTTTGCCATCAAGTTCGAAATCAACGTTGCGATCAAACACCTGCCAGTCGGTATTGGTGACTTCCTGCGGCAAAGCATTCTCGGTCGGGACAATCAGATAGGAATACAGATTGGCGTCTTCGCTTCGTTTGTACACATCGACTTTCATGGGGGGCTCTCCGGTGAGGGGTAATCCTGCTTGAATCGAGATCGTGCCAATACAACCGCCTGTGCTCACTGTACTACTTCAGCAGCATTACCGGTAATCGAAAAACGACATCGGCTGGGATCATTGCAATGAAGAAATTACAAAGTGGAAACACGGCATGCCGGCGCCACTTGCAATCAAAGTCATGCACGGCCGATAGTTTCGGCGGTGCACTTCGCTGGGACTGAGTCACTATTCGATAGTTCCAGCTGATTCCGGCCCGGCAGACCAGCATCAATTCCCGCCCCATCGTACTCTGGACAAAACAACAACACTCGGCCGCGCATGCTATTGCGGTGACGGCGCAGTACAAACCGTTCCCGGTGCCGCGCCGCTGCCGTCAATACACGGCAGCAACGCTTGGGGTAACATTGACGACATCTGCATGTGGTCGCGTTGATCGCATGCGTACCTGAAAAAGAAACAGACACCGTATGGAATCCATCGACTTCGAAGTTCTTGCCGCCGCTCAGCGCTGGCATGATGAGGGCCACTATGTGTTGCTCGGCACCGTGGTCCATACCTGGGGTTCGGCACCGCGTCCGATAGGTTCCATGATGGCGATTCGCGCCGATGGTCATGTCCGTGGTTCGGTTTCCGGCGGCTGCGTCGAAGACGATCTGATTCAGCGGGTGCAAAGCGGCGAACTGCGTCAGACCACGCCATTCGAATTGCGTTACGGCCTCAATGCCGACGAAGCACATCGTTTCGGACTGCCATGCGGCGGCACGCTGGCGCTGGTGATGGAGCCGGTATCAGCCCATTCCGCGTTGCCGGAATTGCTGGCCGCAATCAGCCAGGGTTTGCTGGTTACCCGCACGCTTGATCTCGCTACCAGTATCGCCACCATCAAGGCCGGCACCAGCGGCAGCCAGACCCGGCTGGCGGATGGCCGGCTGCAGACCCAGCACGGCCCGCGCTACCGGCTCATCATCATCGGTGCCGCGCATATGTCGCGCTACGTCGCCCAATTTGCGCTGGCGCTGGATTATCACGTGATCGTGTGCGATCCGCGTCCGGAATACCTGGATGAATGGGATGTCGCCGGCGTCGAATTGTCGCGTGAAATGCCGGACGATTTATTGCTGCGTCTGCAACTGGATTCGCACAGCGCAGTGGTGACCCTGACCCACGATCCGAAACTCGATGACATGGCATTGCTGGAAGCACTGAAATCGGCGGCCTTCTATATCGGCGCCATCGGCTCCCGCACCAACCATGCACGGCGCCGTGAGCGACTCACCTTGTTCGACATCAGTCCGGCTGAAATCGACAAGCTGCACGGCCCGGTCGGCCTGCATCTCGGTGCGCGCACGCCCCCGGAAATCGCGATTGCGATTCTGGCTGAAATGACGGCCATACGAAACGGCGTCGAAATCAAACAAAGCCATGTGATGCGGACCGAAGACAGCGGATCGGCGCCTTGTATCGTCAAATAAGCGGGATTCAGCGGCAGTGCAGGTCGTCGCGGGTATCGATATCCCGGTGAATGCCGGGATCGTTGACCGGAATTTCCTGCACCGGAAATTCCTTGAGCAATTGCCGCCCGCCACGGTCGCCTTCGAGGGCCATCAGACGTGACCAGTGACGCCGGCTGAACGCCACCGGATTGCCGCGTTGTCCCTGATAAACCGGCACCGCAATATCGACGCCATCCTTCAATGCCGCCAGCAAGCCGGCATACGTCGAAGGTTTGACGTAAGGCATGTCACCCAGCGCAATGATCCACCCCTGCGCTTGCGCGGCATGCTGCAAACCATACTTGAGCGATGCGCTCATGCCCAGCCCGGCTTCAGTGCAGATCAGCGCGGTGCAACCGGCTGCCGTCAATCCCGGCACCAGCAACGGGGTCCGGCATACCGCCAGCACCGGCACCGTTTGCAGCAGGTTGGCGGCGGCAGTCAACACTATCGCTTGCTGCAGATCGGCCGGTATCGCCAACAGTTTGTTGTCAACGCCGGCCGGATCAAAGCGCGAACCTGTGCCGGCGGCCAGCAAAATGCCGCAATAGCCGGTATTTGCCGTCGTGGTGTCGGGAGAAGAAAGAGCGGACATGCTGCCAGTGTAAGCCGAGACCGGCCTGCGGTTCAATCTGCTTATTCCAGTTGCGTCGTCAGCCAGCGCAAGGCACCTGCGCTGCTGCGAAAATCCTGCATGGAGCGACAGGCAATGGCCGGATGGCGCTCACGCAACATGCGCGACAAGGCGGCGCCCGGCCCCAGTTCCAGCGCCACCGTAATGCCCTGCTCGGCGCAGGCATCCATGCAGGCGGCCCACTGAATCGGTTCCGTCAATTGACGCGACAAGCTGCTTTGCGCGGCCGCCACGGTATCGATCAGTTGTCCCGAAATCCCCTCCGCCACGCGCACTAGCGGCACTTGCCAGTCCAGCGTCCTGAGCATGGCGGTGAATGGTATCTGCGCCGCCGCCATCAGTGGCGTATGCGAGGCAATGCCGACCGGCAGCGGGCTGACCCGGGCACCGCCGGCTCGCCATTGCGGTTGCATCGACGCCAGCGCAGCGTGATTGCCACCGATGATCATGCTGTCAAATCCGGTTTCGATGGCAATCCAGGCCGATTGTCCCTGCAATTGCCGGCGCACCGTCGCGGCGTCAATACCACTGAGCGCCAGCAATCCTTGTTGCGGTTCAGTATGCAGGCAATCATCCATATATTGCGCGCGCTGCGCCGCAGCGGCGATCACTTGCGGCACCGGCAGCGCGCCGGCCACGCCGTATGCGCTCAGTTCGCCGATGCTGTAGCCCGCCACCAATGCCGGCGCCGGCAATTCATCTTTGAGCATGGCCCACATCGCCAGTGACGATGCCGCCACCAATGCCTGGGCATAGCGATTGGCAAACAGGTGCCGGTCATCCGCCAGCAATGCCGTCAACGGTTGGCCGCAGCGCGACTCAAGCGCACAGGCTTCCAGAGCTGCGCGGCCACGCGCATCAGCCAATGCCAGATCGAACATCCCGGCATGCTGCCCGCCTTGCCCCGGACACAGAATCGCCAGACGCGCCGTCATGCCGCCATCTCTTGCTGGCATATCTGTTGCAGCAAACAACACGCTGCCAGCAAATCAGCAGCGCCACCCGGCGACAGCCGCAGCCTCACAAATTCGTGATGACTTGCCAGCGCCAGCGCCATCCAGTGCGGATTGCCGGTACCGCCGGCGGCAAGGAAACGGTGACTGGCCCCGCGCACTACCGCCATCCCGCCGGCGCCGCCACGATGATAGATGTTAGTGTCGCTGACGTGCGCCATCAAAATGAAAAAACCATCAATCTTGGCGTGCTCCCAATCACGTCCGGCAGCCAGTGCTGCCTGCATGTGCGGCAGCGCAATCTCGAACAGAGCCGGAAATCCCAGAGCGGCTTCTTCCCGCGCGCCGCCAACCGCATGCTGCACCGCCACTTGCAAACCGTTGCTGAGTCGGGTGTCGGTGGCGACCGCAACGACATCGGTATGCTGCGCCAGCGCTTCGCCCCAATGCAACAACAACACCGCTCTGATCGCCGGCGGTGACAGCGCAATCCCTTGCGCATGACAGGCGGCCATCGCCGCGCACAGCATGCCGAGACTGAAAATGGCGCCGCGATGGGTGTTGACGCCGGCAGTCGCCAGCAACATGCGCTGCTCGGCGGCCACACCCAGCCGCTTCAATTCCGTGAATGATGCAGCGGCGACCCCGGCCTCGGCAATCAAGCGGAAATAATGGCGCAAGGAAAACAGACTACGCATGAAAGTCGCAGCATTCATATCGTGATGACTGCCATTATCGACCAGCGACACCAGCCCCGGCTTGGGATAAAGCGTCAGCTCCTGATACAGGCTGCGCACCGCCTGACGTGCCAGCCGGCGACAGAAATCACGCATCGCAACAGCGTCACGGCGACCGGTTGACGCGGATAAGCCGACGGCTGACAACACCGGTTGCCTGTGGCCGGCAGATGGAGAGGCGTTCAGGCTGCGCATGTCGTCACTGCAAGTGTCGCCAGTAGTGCATCAACCCGCATCAAAACTACGTCGGCGGCACGTTTTACCAGCACCCGGTCCGCGCTTGTCGCTCTGGCCCATTCTTTCCACGCCACCGCCAATTCACCGGGAAACACCAGTTCGCCATCCAGCGGCAACCATGCTGCATGACGGATCAGCAAGGCCAGTGTCGCCTGCAACTGCGGCACCGAGATCGGACGCAACAACACATCAATATCGGAGGAGGCTTGCACATAGGGCTGCCCGGTCAGTACTTGCAGGGCGAATGAGCCATATACGGCCAGCGTCAATGTCGCTGGCAATTGCCGCAACTCCTGCAACAACAATGGCAGATGTTCCCGCCACGCTGCAGGAATGGCGGGCGCATTGATGACAGCACTGCCCTGCACCACCTGGTCCAGACTCAGCGCTGCCAGTTGTCGGGTCACACCGGCATGCGATACGCGCAGCGCGATGCGCCGTTTATGGCCGTTGCGGTCGGGCGGCAAGGCCACGCCCAGGCACAACTGACCGGGTCCGGCATCTGCATCGTGACGCCGCACTATCGCCGGCCAATCCTGCGCCTGCCATTGCATCAGTGCCGCACGGTCCGATGGTGCAGCCTGCGCCAGCGCCTGCTGCCAGCCGACGGCAGACAGCCAGACCAGATTATGCCGGGGCAACATCGCTGTTCGTGACAATCGCCGTCACTACCCGCTGCGACCAGTTGCGGCCACCGCGTGCCAGACCCAGTGCAGCCCGCTCGTCCACTGCACTGGCAGTCTGGACAGCCTGCGCCAGCGCCGCTGCCAGATCACCGCTCCAGATATCGGCTACGCCGCCCATGCGTTTATAGTTTTCCGGCCCCGGTGCAAAGACCGGATTGCTCTTGGCCAGTTCGACCAACGTTTCTTCCGGCACTTTGGTAATGCGCGCCATGGCAGGCAAGCCCATCACGCGAATCGTTGCATCCGGCAAGGCATAGCAGGCATCGGCCATCAGCCCGCTGGTGATGAAGCCGCCCGACAAGGCCTGGTCATAAACCAGGCCGATGATGCGATGACCCTGCCGCCGCGCCAGTTCGATACACTTACCAAGATGCGCCATGTAGCTGTTGATGCCGAGCATTTCGTCACGATGCCGCAAACGCTGCCCCTGCGTATCGACCAGAATCACGATGGCACGGCCGGGATGTTCCCGCACCGTCTGTAAAATCGCCTGCGCCTGCAGCAAGGCGATCTCCACCCCGATCGGTGTATGTCCGGTAGTGCCGACGATGCTGACGGTCGCGCCTTCGACTTGCGCCGTACCGCTCAGGAAATTCTCTTTTGCGCTGATGCTGTAGCCTTGCGGAAACAGCGCCTGCGCCAGTGGTTGCCATTCCATGCTCACTCCTTGATCCGATAGGCTGCCGTCAACGCCACAAACGGCTCTGCTTCCAGCATCGGCAATTGTGCCGCTTGCGCAATCCCGAGCCGGCTCCAGATATCGGCCGGGTCTTCGGCATCGCCGAACGCAGTCAAGCGCTTGCTCAGCATGGCCTGTTCTGCTTCCAATGCCGCCAGCGTCAGACCACTGTGGCTGCCGCTCAGGCTTTGCATGGCTTGCAAGACCGCATCGCGGAATGCCGTCGTATCGTCCGCCACCAGCGCCTGGCAATCGCCCAGCAAATAACGATGCTTGCCGCCGGTGGTGCGCCACACCAGCGCGCGGTCGCGCGAATCGAATTCTTCCACGCCGTTGGCGGTTTCAATCACTTCCGGTCCGGACATGGCCAACCGCCCTTCTTCCGACATGATCACGCTATTGGCGCAACGGGCGACGATGCCCATGCCGCCGAAACAACCGTTGGCGCCGCCGACCAACACAATCACCGGAATGCCGGCAGCGCGCGTATCGAGCACGGCACGCATGACTTCGGATACCGCGATGAGGCCGGCATTGGCTTCATGCAAACGCACACCGCCGGTTTCCAGCAGCAGAACGACTGCCGCCACCTGTTCCTGCACTGCACGCTTGAGCAAACCCACCAGTTTGGCACCATGGACTTCGCCTACAGCGCCGCCCATGAAGCCGCCTTCCTGCGCTGCTGCCGCCACCTTCTGGCCGCCCAGCAAACCCAGCCCGACCATGACGCCGTCATCGAATGACACCGGCGCATCCAGTTGCCCCAAATGCGGACTGACGATGCGCGCCGCCGGCGGCAGAAATTCGGTAAAGCTGCCGGCATCGAGGATCTGTGCCATGCGTTCGCGCGCATTCGCTTCCAGATAACTGCTCATGGCGCCACCATCGCTTCGACCGCCTGATCCAGTCGCAAACTGACGACTGCCGGTGTGGCTCCCATGTCATTGATGGCGATACGCGTATCGGCCAGTTGCCAGCGTTTGTGAAAGTCGCCCATCACCGCTTCCCAGATCGCGCCGAAGCCGCGTGCGGCAGTCTTGATTTCAATGCTGCAAGCACCGTTCAGCGCTGCCGGCTCGATCAACACTTCCAGGTTGCCGGAACTGACCACGCCGACCAGTTGCGGACTTGCCTTCAAATGACGCTGACCGTTTTCGAAACGGAATACCAGAGTTTCCATGATGTACCACTACCTTCTCGTCAAATCGCCTGCGAATGCTGCGCAAAACCGGCCAGCATCAGGCGTTACCAGTTGCGGAAGCGTTTCGGCGGGTGATACAAGCCACCCGACGCGCGCACCAGATCTTTCATGTTCTTGGCAGCCAACAGATCGCGGGTCGCCAGCCGCTTGTCGATGCCCATGTCTTCCGGACGCCGGATAATGCCGCGGTCGCGCAGGTTTTCCACCATGCGACGGTCGCGCCCGAGTCCGACCGGGGTGTAACCGGCCACACCGCGTATTGCCTGTTCACGTTCTTCATCGCTGCGACACAGCAGCAGATTGGCGATGCCTTCTTCCGTCAAAATATGGGTCACATCGTCGCCGTAAATCATGACCGGCGGAATCGGCATGTTGGCCTGTTCTGCCAGTTGCCAGGCATCGAGTCGTTCGACGAAGGCCGGTTGCATGTGCTCGCGGAAGGTTTCCACGGTTTGCACCACCAGTTTCTGACCGCGCGGAATGGTGTTTTTGCCGGCGCGTGCCTGTTGCCCTGCTTTGAGCCAGGCCGGACTGGCGTGCCGCCGGCCACGGGCATCGGCGCCCATGTTGGGGGCGCCGCCGAAACCGGCAATCCGGCCCAGCGTCGCAGTCGAGGAATTTCCCTGCAAATCGATCTGCAAGGTAGAGCCGATGAACATGTCGCAGGCATAATGCCCGGCCGTCTGGGAAAAGGCGCGGTTGCTGCGCATGGAACCGTCGGGACCGACGAAAAAGATGTCAGGACGGGCCCGGATGTAGTCTTCCATGCCCAGTTCGGAACCGAAGGAGTGCACCGATTCGACAAACCCCGCTTCAATTGCCGGAATCAGGGCCGGATGCGGATTCAATGCCCAGTGTTTGCAAATCTTGCCGCGCAGGCCGAGCGATGCGGCATAGGTCGGCAAGATCAGCTCGATGGCGGCAGTATCAAAACCGATACCGTGATTGAGGCGTTGCACTTCGTATTCGGCATAAATCCCCTTGATCGCCATCATCGCCATCAAGATCTGGATTTCTGAAATCTGTGCCGGATCACGCGTAAACAACGGTTCGATGTAATGCGGCGTCGGCGCCTTGATCACATAACTGACCCAGTCCGCCGGAATATCGATGCGCGGCAAGACATCCACAATTTCATTGACCTGGGCAATCACGATCCCGCTGCTGAAGGCGGTTGCTTCCACAATCGCCGGCGTATCTTCGGTATTCGGCCCGGTGTACAGATTGCCGTGGCGGTCGGCTGCCTGCGCGGCGACCAGCGCTACCCGCGGCGTCAGATCCACGAAGTAGCGGCCGAACAATTCCAGATAAGTATGAATCGCGCCGATGTTGAGCTTGCCGGACGAAGCCAGCTTGGCCAGCCGCCCGGCTTGCGGGCCGGAAAATGAAAAATCCAGCTTGGCGGCAATGCCCTTTTCGAACAGGTCCAGATGCTCCGGCAAGGCCAGCACCGAAAACAGCATATGCAAGTCATGCAAGCGCGCCGGATCGAGTCCGGCCAGCGCCTTGGCCAGAAAATCGGCCTGCTTCTGGTTATTGCCCTCCAGACACACCCGGTCACCCGACTCGATCACACTGTAGAACAGATCAGCAATACGTTCAGTCGCAACCAGTTTGCCGTTGAGCGCGCCGCCCAAAGATGAGGCGGCGCGCGCCAGGCGCGCATCCCGGTTTTGCTGACGCTGATTCCACTCGCGCTCGCTGCTTGGCATTTACTTTACTCCCATCAACATATCAGGCAAACCGGTGGCAATGCCCGGGAACAGACACAGCAGCACCACTGCCAAAAACATCAAACCAAGGAACGGGATGGTTCCTTTGATCACATCCGACAAGGCAATGTCAGGCGCGATATTCTTGATGACAAACAAATTGAGTCCGACCGGCGGATGAATCAACCCCATTTCCATCACCACGGTCATGACGATACCGAACCAGATCAGGTCGAAACCGGCTTCCCGCAGCGGCGGCAAAATGATGGGCGCGGTCATCAGGATAATCGATACCGGCGGCAGGAAAAAGCCGAGCACGATCACCATCAGCAAAATCACCGCCAGCAACAGCCACTTCGACAGATGCATGTCGACCACCCACTGCGCCGCCGACTGACTGATGTGCAGATAACTCATCACATAGGAGTACAGCAGCGACATGCCGATGATCAGCAGCAGCATTCCTGATTCCTTGATGGTCGAGTTCAGGAATGGCACCAGTTCACGCGGCTTGTAGATGCGATACACCACGGCAATCAGCACGATCGCCAGCAACGCGCCCAAGCCGGCCGTTTCGGATGGTGTCGCCAGACCGCCATAGAGCGCCACCATGACACCGATCAGCAAGATCAGGAACGGCAGCACGCGCGGCAGCATTTCTACCTTTTGCGCCAGCGTGAAATGCTCATCATCCAGATAGGCCGACTTGAGGCCGCCGCTTTGGTAGATTGCATGCGCCATCTTGTATTCCTTGCGCGCCCGATACACGGCATAGCCGGCAAACAGGATCACCAGCAACACGCCGGGACCGATACCGGCCAGAAACAGGCGCCCCAGCGATTGCTCGGCAGCCACCGCATACAGAATCATGGTGATCGACGGTGGCAACAGAATGCCGAGGGTACCGCCGGCAGCAATGATGCCGGCCGCAAACCCGGGCGAATAACCGCGCCGGCGCATTTCCGGAATACCTGCCGAGCCGATGGCCGAACAAGTCGCCGGTGAGGAACCAGCCATGGCCGCAAACAAGGCGCAGGCAAAGACGTTGGCGATGCCGAGACCACCGGGAACCCGGTTGAGCCAGGCGTGAATCGCTGAATACAAATCCTTGCCGGCGGGCGATTTGCCTATCGCAGCGCCTTTCAGGATAAACAGCGGAATCGACAACAAGGTGATCGAGGCGATTTCTTCATAGACGTTTTGCGTCACGGTATCGAGGGAAGACGCCGGCATGAAGAAATACATGAAGCCGGTCGCCACCACGCCGAGCGCGAAGGCAATCGGCATGCCGGAACACATGACGAGAATCGTGACAATGCCATACAGGCAACCAAGGGTAAGCGGTGTCATGTGGCCTCCCGGGTACCAGTGATGCGGGTCAATACTTGCACCAGCAACTGCAGTGTCAGCATGCTCATGCCCAGCGCCATCATCGCGTAAGGAATCCACAATGGCGGTGCAAAGGTCGACGATGTAGTCTGGCCATCCACCCAGGCTTCATGGAACAGCGTCCATGATTTCCAGGAAAAGAAGGCGCAAAACGCGAACGACACCAGATCAACGATGAACATCCGGATACGATTGGCCAGCGGCGACAACATGCCGGCCAGCGCCTCGATGCCGATGTGTCCGCGCAAGGACTGCACATACGCCGAACACAGAAAGATCACGCCCACCAGCATGAAGACCGATGCCTCGTCCTGCCAGTCGGTCGGATGATGGAAAAAGTAACGCACTACCACCGAGTACGTCAGGATTACCGAAGTCAGCAACAAGGCAATCATGGCCAGAAACACCGCCACCTTGTTGTACTTGTCGAGCAATCCGGCTACGGCTGCCAACACGGCGTTGGCAGGCACCGGCGGCTTGGCCGCCGGTTGCATTTCAAAGCCGTGACTCATAGGAGTTTCTCCGCCAGCTTCATCAGATTGGCGCAATTGGCATTCTTGGCAGCGTAGTCTTTCCATGCCGTGGCACGGGCGATGTCTTGCCATTTCTTGACGGTAGCGGCATTCAGGTCAACTACCTTGGCGCCGGCTTTCTGATACACCGCAGCCACGGCGACGTCATCCGTCTGGGCCGCCTTCAGGGCAAACGTCTCCATATCTGCGCCGACGGCCATGATGATGGCTTGCTGTTCTTTGCTCAGGCGGTCAAATACGGCCTTGGAAATCATCAGCGGTTCGAACATGTACCAATACGCCTTGTCGCGTCCGGTGGTCAGGCTCTTGGCCACTTCTTCCAGGCGGAACGACATGAACGAGGTCGACGATGTCATGGCCGCATCCATGGCGCCGGTTTGCATGGCGGCATAGATCTCGTTGGATGGCAGCGTAACGACTGCGGCACCGGCTTCTTTGAGAATCAGGTCCATTTCGCGCGAACCGCCGCGTACCTTCATGCCTTTGGCATCGCTCGGATCAATGATCGGTTTGCCGCGTGAGGCGACGCCGCCCGCTTGCCAGATCCAGCTGACAATCAGAATGCCCTTTTCGGACAGGATGCGCGCCAGCTCCTTGCCGACTTCCGCATTCTTCCAGGCCGAGCCTTGCTGGTATGACGTCACCAGACCCGGCATCAGGCCGATATTGGTTTCCGGCACTTCGCCGCCGGCGTAGTTCAATGGCACCAGCGACATATCCAGCGCGCCTTTGCGCATGGCCGAGAATTGCGCATTGGTTTTCATCAGCGAAGAACCGGGATAAATCTCGAATTTCAGGCTGCCCTTGCTGCGCTTGCCGACTTCTTCGGCAAACAGGCGGACCAGCCGGTCGCGGAAATCGCCCTCGTTGATGGTGCCGCCGGGAAACTGATGTGAAATCTTGAGCGCCGTGGTTTGCGCCCATACCGATGTACTGCCGGCCCACAAAGGTGTGGTTGCCAGCGCCCCCAAAATGCTTCTGCGTTTTTGCGATGTCATGTCTATCCTCCTGGTGAATGGAATATATTTCTACGCTTTTTCTACTCTTTTGATTTTTTATGGCTTATTCTTGTATACAAGATCTTACAGCGCGCATACATTGTCAAGCACAAATTCTGCATTAAAATGTTTTCGCCCTTCACTTGGTAAAGACCATGGACACACCCAAAAACCGATCCGAAACCCTGCGCGAGCAAATCGAAGAAATGATTGCCGTCGGCCGGCTGGCGCCCGGCCAGCATCTCGATGAAACTGTGCTGGCGGAGGAATTCGGGGTGTCGCGTACACCGATCCGGGAAGCCTTGATCCAGTTGGCGTCGATGGGAATTATCGTGATGCGGCCGCGACGCGGTGCCATCGTGGCCGAGATCGGGCCGCAACAATTGATTGAAATGTTTGAAGTCATGGCGGAATTCGAAGCCATGTGTGGCCGTCTTGCCGCACGGCGCATGAGTGTCGCCGAGCATGCGACGCTGATGGCCAGTCATCTGGCCTGCAAGCAAGCGCGCGACAGTTCCGATACGGATGCCTACTTCTACAAGAACGAAGCGTTTCACGAGCAGATTTATGCCGGCAGCCACAATACCTTCCTGGCCGAGCAGGCGCGTGCCCTGCACCGCCGGCTGCGGCCTTACCGGCGTTTGCAACTGCGCGTGCGCGACCGCCTCAAAACCTCATTCGACGAACATGACGGCGTGGTCAACGCCATCATTGCCGGCAACAGTGAGCTGACGGTCGAACTGCTGCGGCAGCACATCATGATTCAGGGGCAACGCTTTGCCGATCTGGTCGCTTCGCTGCACCAGTTGAAGACGGTGACCGACGGCGACAAGCCGGCGCTGGCGGATGCAGCGGCCTGATCAGATGTCAAACCGGATTTCAAACCCGGTTACAAACGCCGCTTGCTTTCAAAATAACGGACTTCCCCGCTCAAGGGATCGGTAAACGCAATCGAGCGCGCCAGCAGTTGCAATGGCGCGTCGTAGTCATCCGGGGTGCCGGCAGGTACCGCGTGCGGATAAAACGTATCGTTCAGGATCGGTATGCCGAGGGCTGCCAGATGGACCCGCAACTGATGTTTTCTGCCGGTGACCGGATTGAGCCGATACAGGCTGTGTGCACCACGGCGCTCAATCAGATCGATATGGGTTTCAGAGTTCGGTGCTCCCGGCACTTCACGCATCAGAAAAAATTGCTCGGCCTCCTCCAGCCTGCTGCGGTAGATCAATGGCAACTGTGTGGATTCCAGCGTCCCGGCTACCGCTTCATAGGTCTTATCCATCTCCCGTTGCTGGAACATGGACTGATAGGCCCCGCGGCTTGCGGTATTGGTTGAAAACAGGATGACCCCGGCTGTCTCGCGATCAAGCCGGTGAATCGGCGTCAGATCGGCCAGCCCGGTTTTTCTTTTGAGTCGTACCAGCAGGGTCTCGTGCAAAAAGCGGCCGGTCGGGATCACCGGCAAAAAGTGCGGCTTGTCGACCACCAGCAAATGCTGGTCCTGATGCAGGATTTCTTCCTCGAAAGGAATCGGCTGTTCACGCCCTTCCAGATCGCGATAGTAAAAAATGCAATCGCCGCGGCGGCACGGACTATCCGGATGCAATCGCTGCCCATGCTGATCAGCCACTTCACCGCGCTGCATGCGCAAACGCCAAGTGGCTTCATCAATCGCCGGAAAACGCATCAGCAAAAATGCCAGCATGCCATCCGCTTGACCGCCGGGCAGCCACAGATAACTCGGGGCCACGCCATCCTTGATCGGCAACGGTGAAGATGGCTTCATGCATGTCCTCCGAGTTTGCGCGCAGCACGACGCTGCCAGGCGATGACACTGGGATTGCATGCCAGATGTTCGGTGATGCGGCTTTGCTGAACCGCAGTCAATGGCAGCGATTGCAGCAAATCCGGCCAGCTTTGCATCGCGCGTTCGACCGTATCGATCAATACCATCTGCAACTTCGGTTCGGGAATCTGCCAGATATTGGCGAGCTGGCGCAACACCGCCGGCGTCAGCAATTGTTTGGGTTTCTGGCGTGGCGCAAATGCCAGCGCATGCCCATTGCCGGTCAGATACGCGGCATAAGCCACAATATCGTAAGCTGGCGACAGCACTGCGCTGGTCGGGGTGCGATACAGCAGGCTGAAATTCTTCAGATGCGCATCGAAATTACCGAGCAATTCGTTGACCTTGATCCGCCGCAACAGCTCGAACACATCTTCTTCACCGAGATTGCTGCGTTCTTGCAAGACCACGCCCAGCGCGGCATAAGTACCGGAATATTTGCCACTGGCCGGGGTACCGGTGATCTGGGCAAAGTCTTCCATGTGCAAACGGCCGGTGGCAGTACCGGCATCACGGTCGAAACGATGGATCAGCAGGAAGTGTTCAGCGTCACTGCGCAAGCCGAATGGCAGGCGATCGGCAATCGCGCTCAATGGCACCAGTTCGAAGTCACAGACATTGACCCCGGCCGCCCGCGCCAGCGTCAATGAGGCGAATTCGACTTCCGGCATGCCGGGATAATCGCTGGCAGGCAATTTGCCGATGAAGTGCTGCCCCCGGCTATCCTTGGAGCGCATCACGTAACGGCCGCCGGCAGCGCGCACCAGACCGATCTTCGGCTGCACCCCGGAAATCGATTCACCATCCGGCGTCGGCAACTGACCGGCGCTCATTTCATAGCTGTCACGACTCTGGGCAATCAATCGTCCGAGTGCCCGATCATCCAGGTTTTCTGCAAGCACCGATACATCACCCGGCAAATCCTTGCCGCAATACGCCAGCAAACCGAATTCATCATCGGGCGCCAATCCGGCACGCTCCATCAGATGTTTGCGCAACTGTCCTTCCGGCAGCAGGTTCTGGAAAAACGGCGGCAAACCGCCCTTGCCATCACCGCGATTGACATCCAGTGCAGGGTCCAGCAATTGTGCGATGGTGCGTTCTTCGGTCGCCGCGCAATACAACTGCGACAAGACCGGTCGCCCGGCAGCAGTGGCATAGGCATCATCGAAACGGAAATACACGCGTCCGTCATCGAGCGCAAACAGCGAACCCACATCCGTTACGCCAAGACGCACGCGCAGTGCCCGCAGCATGGTCATGGTGCGTTCTCCATCAAACTGTCCAGACGCTCCGACAATTCCGTGCGTACGCCCTGATCGTCAGCGGCGCGCAGCGCATACACTTGTTGCGGCACGAACAGCAATTCCAGGCCGAGTTCGGAACACACCGACAATAATTTGCTCAACTCGATATTGCCTTTGCCGGTTTCCAGCGCCAGCAAGGTATTGCGATGGATGCCGCTGCGTTGCGCCAGCACCTGGGCACTCCATTTCCGCTCCTTGCGGGTACGACGTATCTGAGCGCCAATTGCCGCTAATGAGTTCACCATAAAATGGACCTTTCTCAATTAAAACCATTTTATTGTGCAGACAGGAATAAGTCAAAAATGAATAATTAATTGTTCATTTTTAAAAAGTAACAATAAATTGTTTATTTTTAAAAGGGTTTCTTGCGCCTAGACCATCCCTCGTTTGGGGGAAACCTGTCTGTGGACACACAAGGGACTTGATGCTCCATGCGCCTGTATGGAGCATTCAGTTGTATGAGCCAGTTGAAGGCTCCACTGGCGGAGCAAAGTGCCAAGCGCTGCCAGCCAGTGCCGGTGCCTGAAACAGCGTCGTCAGGAAATGATTTTCTCGAGATTTTCGAGTGTCATGCCAGGTTGCATGGGTACGCCAACCCCGGCATCGACCGGAAAGTCCTGCAATACACCCATGCGCACATAACCTCGGCGCAGGTAAAAATCGATCAGCTCATGCCGTGGCGACAGCACCAGCATCAACAGCCGTCGGGCACCGAAATGTTCTGTTGCGTGCTGTTCGGCGCGCGCCAGCATGACCTTGCCAACACCGGTGTTTTGCATGGCCGGGGCCACGGTCAGCGTACCGATGCAACTATCGGATCCTTGCTTCTGTACATGCACACAGGCCACAACCTCCTGCTTCGCCAACGCCAAGATCACAACTGAATGCGGGTCCGCGATGGTATGCCTCATTTGCGCCGCGTTGATTCTCGGCCCCGATACCAATCCCCCTTCATGCGTCCAGCCACCATCCTGTGCAGGACGATAGGCAGCATTAATCAACGCCACCAGCGCATCGACGTCACCGGCGCTCGCAAATTTATAAGTTATCGACATTCATCACCTCAACGGAATCCGCTACTGACCGATTTCTTGCGAGACGACCACGCCGCCAGCATGCTGCGCAACAGTGTACGCAATACCAGCGCCATGACAAGCAGCGGCACGATAATATCCATGTGCGCCAGAAACAATTCGCGGGTTGCTTCGCCGGCCCCCCAGGTATTGCCGAAGATCAGCGGCGACGGCGGGCCCCAATACATGGACAGCAACAACGCGATGGCAAAACAGCCATATTCGGCAAACTGGGGCAACCGTTCACGCACCAGTCGCTCCGCTAACAGCAGCAACACCCAGCCGGCCAGTGCTGCCATCACCGCATCGATGACAAAGTCGCGGCGCTCGTAAATATAAGGAGCCTCGGGAATCAGCAAACCCAGGCTGCCGGTCTGCAATCTGGCCGTCAATATCGCGCCAAACAAAAGCGCCGCCAACAGCAGCAGACCAACATCACAGACGCGTTGCAGGTATTTCAGCATTGCTCGTCGCTCCAAAAAAACAAAACCCGCCATTCATGGCGGGCTTGTCGAACGGCACCAATATGTCGGCCCAGCCCTTATGCCGGCAAATCAAACACTGCCATCGACTCCACGTGTGCGGTATGCGGGAACATGTTGACCACGCCGGCCAGCTTCAGTTGATAACCGCCCTGCACCAGCTCGGCCGTGTCGCGCGCCAGTGTTGCCGGGTTGCAGGAAACGTAAACGATGCGGCGCGGCATCAGGTCAGGATGGGACGCGCGCAAGCCGACGATGGCGCGACAGACTTCGAGCGCGCCTTCGCGTGGCGGGTCGACCAGCATGCGATCAAACTTACCCAACGCCACAAAATCTTCAGTCTTGGCTTCAAACAGATTGCGGCAATGGAAGCTGGTTTTGGCAGCCAGGCCATTCACGCCGGCATTGTCGGCAGCGCGTTCGGTCAGTGCCGTACTGCCTTCGATGCCGACGACTGTCTTGGCCTGCGTGGCAATCGGCAAGGTGAAATTGCCGAGGCCACAGAACAAGTCGGCAATCCGTTCTTCCGGCTGCGCATCCAGCAGCCGCAAGGCACGTGCGACCAGCACGCGGTTGATCTGGTGATTCACCTGGGTAAAATCGGTCGGTTTGAATGGCATCTTGACGCCGAATTCAGGCAAGGTGTAATGCAGGTCGGATTGCGGCGGATAAAACGGTACTGCGGTGTCCGGTCCTTTCGACTGCAACCACCACTGCACCTTGTGCAGGTCGGCAAAAACCTTGAGCTTGAGTTGGTCGTCAGCGGTCGGCGGTTCCATCACGCGCAACACCATCACCGTCACTTGCTCGCCGCCTTCGCCCTCGCCAATGGCCAGTTCGATTTGCGGCAGACGATCAATCAACGACAGCGAACCGATCAATTCCCGCAGCGGCACCAGCATGGCCGACACATGCGGCGGCAGAATTTCGCAGGTCTTCATGTCGCTCACGAACGGCGATTTCTTTTCATGAAAACCGACCAGCACGGTGCCCTTCTTGACCACGTTCTTGACCGAAATGCGGGCCCGGTAGCGATAGCCCCAGGTGGGCCCGTAAATCGGCCGCAACATGGTCTCCGGCCTGGTTTTGGCAAGATGCCACAGATTATCTTCGAGCACCCGCTGCTTCATGGCAACCTGTGCCGACGGTTCCAGATGTTGCATGGCGCACCCGCCGCACACACCAAAGTAGGCGCACCGCGGTTTGACCCGCTGCGACGACTCGCGGATCAGGCGCGTCATGGTCGCCGCTTCCCACTTGGGCTTCTTGCGGAAGGAGTGAAACGTGACCTGCTCGCCCGGCAATGCGCCTTCGACGAACACCACTTTGCCTTGCGTGCCATCCTCATTATTGAGATGACCAACGCCACGCCCATCCATGTCGAGGGCTTTGATATCGATGATAAGTTGCTGCATGGGAACCTGTGAAGCCGGCCAGGACGCCGGAAAAATGCAAAAGCCGCTATTGTCCGCGATACCGCGATGCGAGGGAAGCGGGAAATGACATCGCCGCAAACAAGAGGATGAACATCAATGCGGTAGAACGCAGAGCCGGCTCTAGAACAAGGCGTCCTTGCCGACCCCGCGCGCCGTCAGGGTGCGTTTCAGTTTGATCAGCGCCTCTTGCTGCACCTGCCTGACCCGCTCGCGGGTAATGCCCATCTCGGTCGCCAGTTGTTCCAGCGTTGACGGATCGTCATTATCGAGACCGAAGCGACGCATGATGACCAAGCGTTGCTTGTCTGACAAACTTTTGAGCCAGTCGCGGATCAGCAAGGTCATTTCCTGCGACTCGGCACGTGCATCGGGGTTTTCTTCCATCGCGCCCGGCAGCAAATCCATCAGGCTGGCTTGCGGATCGCCATCGAGCGGCGTATCCAGTGATGCCGCATGCTCGGACAGCGCCAGCACATCCTGCACATCTTCAATCGGCCGCCCAACCAGATGGGCGATGTCCTCGACCGAGGCATCGCGGCCGTCGTGCTGTTGCGCTTCCAGATGGTATTTGGCACGCAATATCTGATTGAGCTCGCGCACCATGTGCACCGGCAGACGTACAGTCCGGGCCTGATTCATGATGGCGCGCTCGATACTCTGGCGTATCCACCAGGTGGCGTAGGTAGAGAAACGGAAACCGCGTTCGGGTTCGAACTTGTCGATGGCACGCATCAGACCGAGATTGCCTTCCTCGATCAGGTCCAGCAACACCACGCCGCGATTGATGTAATGCTTGGCAATCGACACCACCAGCCGCAGGTTGTGTTCGATCATTTTTTGACGGGCGACGAATTCGCCCTGCTTGGCCAGCGTTGCAAAGTGCAACTCTTCGGCCGCGCTCAGCAGCGGCCGGGTGCCGATCTGGTTCAGATAGTGCTGCGTGGTATCGGTCGACAACTCGGCGACCAATACCTTTTTCAGTTCTTCGACGCCATCCACCTGCGCGACGACAGGCTCCTCACGGCTAACGAGTTCACCGTCAACAACTTCGACTTCCTCAGAGATATCTTCGGCGGCATCGAGATCTTCTGATCCCGCCTCATCATCATTCAAATCGTCATTGCGGTGAACTGTGCTCATACGCTAACGCGGTGGTAAATATTTGGATGGATCGACCGGCTTGCCTTGCTGCCGGATTTCAAAGTGCAGCTTGACGCTGTCGCTGTCGGAATTACCCATTTCGGCGATCTTCTGCCCCTTGGTCACGGCCTGACCTTCCTTGACCAGAATCACCTTGTTGTGCGCATAGGCGGACAACAGATTGTTGGTATGTTTGACAATCACCAGATTGCCATAGCCGCGAATGCCGCTGCCGGCATACATGACCTTGCCGGCACCTGCTGCCAGCACGGCCTGACCGCTCTTGCCGGCGATATCGATACCCTTCTTGCCGCCATCGAAGGTGCCTACCACTTTGCCTTCGGCCGGCCACATCCACGACACATTGTCATCATCGACTGCCGGTGTGGCCGGTGCCGTTGCCGCCGGTTTTTCAGCCGGCGCCGGTGTTGCATGCGAGGTATCAGGCTTGACCGGTGCAACCGCAGCCGGTGCCGATGGCGTTGTGCTGTCCGGTTTTTCCAGTTCTGCCAGCGTGCTGTCGGAATAGGCGCGCTTGTCGCCGCGCGGTCCGCTCTTGTTGCCACCGGCAGCAACGGCAGCCGGTGCTGGTGCCGCGCCCAGCGGCTTGACCTCAATGCCGGAAGATGGCGAACTGATCGCGCCGGTCTGCGCCCCCCCAGCAAGATTGTTGCCGTCCGGCGGTGCTACCCGCAATACCTGATCGACCTTGATATCGTTGGCATTGGCCAGATTGTTCCAGGCCACGATGTCACGATAGCTTTGTCCGAACTCCAGCGCGATGCGATACAGCGTGTCGCCCTTCTTGACGGTGTAATACCCTTTGCCTTCGGGACGTGGTGCCGCCGGCGCTGCATCCGCAGCCGGCTTGACACCACCCGATGTCCGGTCAACGACCGGCGCGGCGATACGCGGCGTAGTCGTACACGCAGCCAGCAAACTGACTGCAATCCCCAAACATGCCAAACGAATTTTCTTCATGCTCATTACATTTAATCTTTTGCGACGATATCGTTGACCCGCGCCCGGCGCGAGAAGTTCACCGGGGCCCACAGCTTAGTGTGCGCCCGTCCCGTTTTTTTGTGCAGCAGCCCGGCCGGACATGCTGCGACATTCATACCGTGCCAGGACGCAAAGGAACAAAATGACATTCTTCCAGTGTGTCGCTGGTCCACTCATACTTGCTGACCCGCTGAATCAGTTGCAGCATTTGTTGCCGGGCGCCAACCGGCGCCACCAGCCGTCCGCCGATCGCCAGTTGCTCCAGCAATGCCTGCGGCACTTCCAGCCCCGCCGCAGCCAGAATGATGCCGTCAAACGGCGCTACTTGCGGCAGACCAAGCATACCATCTCCGTAATGCAAGCGGATGTTTGGAATACGCAGCGGACGCAAATTGGTCTTGGCCAGCTCATGCAACGGTTTGATGCGTTCAATCGAATACACCTCTTTCGCCACCAGCGACAATACCGCCGCCTGATAGCCGCAACCGGTACCGATTTCGAGCACCCGGTCGAGTACGCCTTGCTTGCCGTTGGCACGCATGATTTCGATCATGCGGGCGACGATGTAAGGCTGGGAAATGGTCTGATGATGGCCGATCGGCAACGACGCATCGATATACGCCTGACTGGCCAGTGCCGGCTCCATGAACAGATGGCGCGGCACCGCTTCCATGGCTGCCAGTACTTTGCTGTCCTTGACGCCCTGACGGGCGACGCGCGCCACCATCGCTTTGCGTATTGCTTCCGAGACCAGCGGTGTCGGCCGGTCTGCGGCCGGCGCCTTGATGACTCCCGGCGCCGCCCGTGGCACCGGTTTGGCCGTACTGCCGGCGGCCGGCGGCCGGCTGTATTGGCGATTCAGATCCTGGGCGGCATTTCTGGTTGCCGTCTGCGGCGTGATGACGGTTCTGGTGGGTGTTGCTGGCGGCGAGCCTGAGCCGGAACGGGTGGCCGGAGTCCGGGTCTTGTTTTCCACCACCGAAGACAATGTCAGTGGAAAGCGGCTCGGTTTGCCTGTCATGCCAGCGCCTTTTTCAGGTGATCGAGCTGACTGGTATGGGTCAGATCAATCTGCAACGGTGTAATCGAAACATGCCCCAGCGCCGTCGCATGAAAGTCAGTCCCGACCCCGGCATCCCGGACCGCACCGGCCGGGCCGATCCAGTACATATCCTTGCCGTGCGGGTCCTGCATCTTGTAGACCGGCTCCGACATATGCCGCTTGCCCAGCCGCGTTGCCACTGTCGGTTTCAATTCGCCATACGGCAAGTTGGGGATGTTTACATTGAGCAGATAGGGCTTGGGCAAGGCGTCGAAATGACGTTCCACGATATCGCGCGCCACGCGAGCGGCGGCATCGAGCTCGGCCCAGCCTTTATGCAACTGGGAGAAGGCAATCGCCGGCAGGCCAAACAGAAAACCTTCGGTGGCCGCCGCCACGGTGCCCGAATACAAGGTGTCGTCGCCCATGTTCTGGCCCTGATTGATGCCCGACACGATCAGATCCGGCCGTTCCGGCAACAGGCCTGTGAGTGCAATATGCACGCAATCGGATGGCGTACCGTTGACATAATAGAAACCATTGGCGGCGCGCTCCACACCCAAAGGCCGGTCCAGCGTCAGCGAATTGGAGCTGCCTGAACGGTTGCTGTCGGGTGCCACCACCGTAATCTCGGCAATCGCTGACAGCACGTCAGCCAGCGCCACGATCCCGGGCGCAAGGTAACCATCATCGTTGCTGATTAATATTTTCATGGCGCCATTTTACCCGAAGCTGCACCCGAGAAATACGCTATCAAGCGTCCTCAGTCCTGCTCGGAAACGGTCTGAAAAATGAAGGCTGACAGAACCAGATGTTCTTGCGGCGTAAGGCCGGTGAATTCCAAACCGTAACGCACAGTGCCGGCCTCGGCGTTACCTTCGGTAGCACGCACCACCACCGCCAGATCCAGGTTGTGATCCTCATTGGCGGCATGCAGGCGAAACCGCAGGCGGCCAATGGCATCCTTGGCGAATGCCGCCCGGGTGCCAATGCCTGATACACCGCCGACACTGATATCCGTCACTTCGATGGCAAACGGATCAATGCCCGCCACATCGGCAGCACCGGTCAGAAATGCAGACAACGTCACATCCACCCGCACATCGCGACGAATGACCGTGCACCGCACGTCTTTCGGCACGGACAAATGCAGATAGTGATGGGGAGACTGCTGATATTTGAGGAGTTTGGTGCCGAAAGCGTAGGCCCGGCGTCCCGCCAGTGAACGTACGATAAAGGCTTCGCCTTCGCGCAGATACACCAGCTTGCCGTCTTTCACCGGCGCCGTCACCAGAATGCTCTTGCCGCTGATGCTGCCAATCAGATTGACGCCATAGCGCACCGCCGGGCTGAGTTCGGGCTGCAGCCACAAGACATCGCCCATGCGCCAGCGGACATCGGCGATATCGACCACGCTTTCCTTGCCGTAGGCGGCCGGTGCACGCCGCCGTTTGCCGGCAGCCTGACGCAAGACATCCATCGATTGCGGCAACGGCACCGATTCGGTATCCGGTTCGCTGATCCATTTGCCATTGCGATACAAGCCGAACTTGATCAAACCTTCAAGCTGGCCCTGGGTATCGATCACCGTGCCACGCGCCAGCAACAATTCGCCGGCCTCGTTATAAATCGGCCACGGCGCAGCTTGCCCCAGCGCCAGTTCAGAGGCGCGCACCGGCACCAGTGAAGTTGACGAACTCATGACTTACTCCACGGCAATCGCCGGCGATTCCGGCGACGGCGCTGTGTGCTGACGGGCAAAAAATTCCTGCACGGCAGCGATATCACGGGTCCGTTTGAACGGCGGCAGGCTTTGCCAGATGCGACGACCGTATCCTTTCGAAATCAGACGCGGATCGCAGATCATCAGCACGCCGCTGTCGGTCTCGTCGCGAATCAGACGGCCGGCACCCTGCTTCAGATTGATGATGGTTTCCGGCAATTGATGATGCATGAAACCGTTCAAGCCCTTCTTTTCCAGTTCCGCGATGCGCGCTGCCAGCACCGGATCGTCGGGCGGCGCAAACGGCAGCTTGTCGATGATCACCAGCGACAAGGCTTCACCGCGCACGTCGACACCTTCCCAGAAACTCTGGCTGCCGATCAGGACGCCATTGCCGGCGGCACGAAAACGATCCAGCAATTCGGTACGGCCGGCTTCGCCCTGCACCATCAGTGGAAATGGCAGATTGCGCGCCTCGAATTCGGCGCGCAGCCGCTCGGCCGCACGATTGACGGCGCGGATCGTGGTGCACAACAAGAAAGTACGGCCACCGGCCGCTTCGATGGCCGGCAAGGCGGCATCGATGACGGCGTCGGTGTATTCGAAGGAATTCGGCTGCGGCAGACTGTCCGGCACATACAGCAAGCCCTGTTGTTCGTAATTGAACGGGCTCGGCCACGACTGCGCCGGCTCATCCCGCAATCCCATCTGCGAGGTGTAATGCTGAAAATCGTTTTTCACTGCCAGCGTCGCCGAGGTAAAAATCCAGGCCCGGGGCACGCCTTCGCGTTGCTTGTTGAAGATCGGCGCAATCGATAACGGCGTCCGGTGCAATTGCAGCGAGTTCGAAAATGCCTCGACCCACAGCACATAAAACTGACCGCCATCGGCTTTGTCATCCTTGCCGTTCCAGCTCGCCAGTTGCTGCGCCAGCTCGAGTGCCCGGGTACGGCATTGTTCCAGTGTTTCCGCCCGTTCCGCCTGCGTTTGCAGGGTCAGAATCATCTCGTCGAGTGCATCGCGCATGGTATCGAGCGCCGGGAAAAATACACTGGATGGCGCAATCTGATGCACTGCCAGACGCACGATATCTTCCGGAAACGCCAGCCGCAAATCGCGTGCAGCACGCTCCACCGGCGACACCAGCTTGGCCCAGTCGGCACCATCGCGGGCATGTGACAGCCCCTCGGCCAGCACATCGCGGCACAACTCCAGCACTTGCGAAGTGGAAATGGTATCGCCGAAAAACAAGGTCGCCACTTCCGGCAATTGGTGCGCTTCATCGAAAATGACGGTATTGGCCGATGGCAGCAATTCCGCGACGCCACTATCCTTGAGCGCCACATCGGCAAAAAACAGATGGTGATTGACCACCACCACATCGGCCTGCTGCGCTTCCTTGCGCGCCTTCATCACGAAGCAATCCTGATAGTACTGACATTCGGCACCGAAGCAGGTATCCCGGGTCGAGGTCACCAGATTCCAGATCGGCGCCGTTTCCGGGACTTTCGATAACTCTGCCTTGTCGCCTGACGACGTGGTTTTCATGAAGCGCGAGATTTCGCGCAGATAACCGACATCATCGCGGGAGGTCATGCGTCCGTTCTGCAGCGTGCGCTCCAGATGGAAGTGGCAGACGTAATTGGAGCGCCCTTTGAGCAACGCAATCGATACCGGCGCATTGAGCGCTTTGCGTACCGTCGGGATATCGCGCAAAAAGAGTTGGTCCTGCAAATTCTTGGTGCCGGTAGATACGATCACCTTGCCACCCCACAACAGGGCGGGCACCAGATAGGCAAAGGTCTTGCCGGTACCGGTACCGGCTTCGGCGATCAGCGTGGTCTGGCCGGCAATGGCCTCGGCGATGGCTTTAGCCATCTGGGTCTGGGCGTGGCGCGGACGATAATTGCCGACTGCGCCGCCGAGCGGGCCGCCGGCGCCGAACAGGCGATCCAGCTCGGCATCATGGATACCATATGAATCGGGAACAACGGTATCTGTGGTCGAGCTCACTGACTAATGCCTGTAGATGAATTGAAAATGAAAATGCGGTAAAAAAACAAACAGAACCGGCACCGGTGCACTACTGCGCCAAGGGCTGCCGGATCAGCACCCGCCGGTATGCGACACCCATGGCGCGGCGCCGGACAATGGCCGCAGTATCAGGCGGGAATATCAGGTATCAGCTGCATTTTCAGCAGCATGATATGGTCTTTCAGTTGCAACTTGCGCTTCTTCAGACGGCGCAACTGCAACTCTTCATGGCGCACTTCGTGCGACAAAATGTCAATCACGGCATCCAGATCGCGGTGCTCCACTTCCAGTTCGATGATACGGCGTTGTATATCTTCGCGATGCGTCATTGTCATGATAGCTCTGTTACAAGTACGGGATTATCTGCGAACCGCCAGCGCCGGCCGGCGAGCGCAAAACACTGACGACAGTGTAATCCACCTGCCGCAGGTCAACAATCAAATCACGCCCAGACAAACCTGGTTGATTGCCGGCAATCACTGCCTGCTTACCTGGCAGTACCGGGCGCGGGTGCTGCCGCCGGCGGCGTTACTGCGGCCGGCGCCTGTTTGGCGGCCCGCTCACGCTCTTTCTCGGCTTTTTTCTGCTCTACCTCAAGGCGATGCGCCTCGGCTTCCTTCACCTTGGCCTTGTAGGCCGCCTCATTGGCCGCCCGTTCGGGCGCCTTGGCGGCCTCTTCGGCACGCCGCGCCCGCACTTCGGCTTCGTGTTGTTTGACCCGATAGTCGCCCTTGCCTGCCGTTTGTGCTTCGCGCTCCTGCACTTCTTTGGCCTTGGCCTGGCTTTCCGCTACTTTCTTCTGAGCGGCAGCCGCCTTTTCCTGCTGCTCCTGCGCCCGTCGCTTGGCATCCGCCTGATCGACCGTACGCTGTTCGGCCAGCGCCTTGTCACGTTCATCGGCCTGATGCTGGCGTTTGAACAGATTGGCCTCCATTTCGACCTGACGAATCTGCTTCAATTCGACGCGCCGCACATCGGTCGCGTCTTCCAGACAGGAAGAAACAAAGAACCGCTTGTAACAGCGGCGTTGCTCATCTTCATACGCCATTTCAACCGCTTGCCGCGCCTGCGTCGTCGCCGTCAGCGCTTCATCGGCCGACTCTACCGTATAGGCAGTGCCGGGCGGGAAGCGTTCGATCAGCGCCTTGCTGGTCACGGTCATTTGCGCCGACACCGACTGCACCGCGCATACCGCCGCCATTACCGCAATGCGGCTGAGCAGACGTACGCCCCGGCGGCGCTTTACATCAGAAAAAAAAGATTGCATGTAATCCTGTCCATGTTCAAGCAAGCTTGTCGGCGGCGAGACGCCGTTCCGAGTCCATATATTCTTTCGACTGCATTTCAATGATACGTGAAACCGTGCGGTGAAATTCATTTGCCAGCATGCCTTCGGTGTACAACTCTTCCGGCTCGACCTCGGCTGACATCACCAATTTCACCTTGTGATCGTAAAACACGTCAATCAGCCAGGTAAAACGGCGTGCTTCCGACGACATTGCGGCCGACATGCGTGGAATACCCGACAGGATAACAGTTTGAAAACGGCTGGCGATTTCCAGATAGTCATTTTGCGAGCGCGGACCACCGCACAATGTCGCAAAATCAAACCAGATGGCGGTACCGGCACGGCGCAAGGCATGAATTTCACGTGCCTCAATATGCACCCGCGGCTCTTCATCCGCAGTTTCCGCGACACTGGCGAAAGCATTGCGCAATTCGCTGTCAGTCTTGGCACCCAGCGGCGTATGGTAAATCCTGACCTGTTCCAGCGCGCGCTTGCGGTAATCAACGCCGGCGTCAATATTCATTACATCCAGCCGGTCTTTGAGCAATTGAATGGTCGGCATCATGCGATCACGATGCAAACCATCCGGATACAGGTTGTCGGGCAGATAATTCGACGTCATCACGAATGACACCCCGCTGTCGAACAATCCTTTGAGCAGATTGTAGAGAATCATGGCATCGGCAATATCCGACACATGGAATTCATCGAAGCAGATCAGCCGATACTTGCGGGCAATCCGACGCGCCACTTCATCGAGCGGATCGGCAATACCCTTGAGTTCATCCAGCTGGCGATGGACGTCACGCATGAATTCATGAAAGTGCACGCGCGTCTTGCGCACTACCGGCACCACCGAATAGAAGCTGTCCATCAGGAACGATTTGCCACGTCCCACGCCACCCCACATATAGACGCCGCGCGGTACGTCCGGGCGGTTGATCAGGCGCTTGAAGGTACTGGAACGCTGGGCCTTGAACGTCACCCATTCTTCATACGCGCGCTGCAGGCGATCAATCGCACGCTGCTGCGCTTCATCAGACTTGAAGCCGCGCTCGCTCAGCGCATGATCATAAAATTCGCGGACATCCATGATTGTTTTATCCCTGTCTGCGCCTCAGGCGCAGCCTTGCTACCAGCAAATACAAGCAAAATGGGCGAGCCAGGCTCGCCCATTCATTCCATCAAACCATCACTATGCTGCAGTGCTGCGATGTTGCATCAGAAGTTGAGCGCACGCTTGTCAACTGCCAGCGCCGCTTCTTTGGTTGCTTCAGACAGCGACGGGTGAGCATGGCAGATACGCGCGATGTCTTCGGCCGAAGCACGGAATTCCATTGCTACCACGGCTTCCGAAATCAGTTCGGACGCAACCGGACCAACGATATGCACGCCGAGAATTTCGTCGGTCTTGGCATCGGCCAGGAACTTGACCATACCGGAAGTATCGCCCAATGCACGGGCACGACCATTCGCCAGGAACGGGAACGTACCGGCCTTGTAAGCAATGCCGTCCGCCTTCAGTTGCTGTTCGGTCTTGCCAACCCATGCAATTTCCGGCGAGGTGTAGATGACCCACGGAATCGTATTGAAATTGACGTGACCGTGCTGACCGGCGATACGCTCGGCAACCGCCACGCCTTCTTCTTCGGCCTTGTGCGCCAGCATCGGGCCGCGCACCACGTCACCGACTGCCCACACGTTTGGCAGGTTGGTCTTGCAATCGCCATCGACCGCGATAAAGCCGCGCTCATCCAGCTTGAGGCCGATGGTTTCGGCATTCAGACCGGTAGTATTCGGCGTGCGGCCGATCGATACGATCAGCTTGTCGAACACGGCCTTGTGCTCGGTGCCCTTGTCGTCGACATAGGTCACTGCCACATCTTTCTTGCCCGCCTTGATGTCGCCGATCTTGACGCCCAGATTGATCGACAAGCCTTGCTTCACCAGCAGCTTGTGGGCTTCTTTGGCGATCTGCTCATCCACTGCGCCGAGGAACGTCGGCAATGCTTCCAGCACGGTCACTTCGGAACCGAGACGACGCCAGACGCTGCCCATTTCCAGACCGATCACGCCGGCACCGATAACGCCGAGTTTCTTCGGCACTTCGGTAATCGCCAGCGCGCCGGTGTTCGACAGAATCAGGTTTTCATCGAATGCCGCACCCGGCAATGCGCGGGCATTGGAACCAGTGGCAACGATGATGTGCTTGCCGGTAATCGACTCTTCGGCAGCGCCGCTGACCTTGATTTCATAACCGTTGGCATCGCCCTTGACGAACGCGCCGCGACCATGGAAAAACGTCACTTTGTTTTTCTTGAACAGGTACAGGATGCCGTCGTTGTTCTGCTTGACGACGGTATTCTTGCGACCCAGCATTTGCGCCAGATTCAGGCTCAGGCCCTTGACTTCGATACCGTGTTCGGCGAACGCATGCGAAGCATGATCGTAATGCTCGGACGATTGCAGCAATGCCTTCGATGGAATGCAGCCGACGTTGGTGCAGGTACCACCCGGTGCCGGACCGCCCTTTTCGTTTTTCCACTCGTCGACGCAAGCGGTGCTGAAACCAAGTTGGGCAGCGCGGATCGCCGCGATATAACCGCCAGGACCGCCGCCGATAACGACCACGTCAAAATTCTTGCTCATGATTTTTTCCTAATTTGTGCCGCGCACCCGGTGCGCGCGCAAAATGCAAAAAGGCGCAGGATGGTCAGGGGACGATTGCGCCCCATGCGTCTCCTGCGCCCTGCGGTCCGATTAGAGGTCCAGCAACAGGCGGGCCGGATCTTCCAGCGCGTCCTTGATGGCAACCAGACTCAACACTGCTTCGCGACCATCGATGATGCGGTGATCGTAGGACAGTGCAAAGTAGTTCATCGGACGTACCACGACCTGACCGTTTTCAACCACGGCGCGATCCTTGGTGGCATGAATACCCAGAATTGCCGATTGCGGCGGGTTGATGATCGGTGTCGACAGCATCGAACCGAAAGTGCCGCCGTTGGAAACGGTGAAGGTACCGCCGGTCATTTCTTCGATCGACAACTTGCCGTCCTTGGCCTTTTGACCGAATTCGACAATCTTCTTTTCGATATCGGCAATCGACATTTGATCCGCATCACGCAACACCGGCACCACCAGACCACGTGGCGAACCGACGGCGACGCCGACGTCGAAGTAACCGTGGTAGACGATATCGTTGCCGTCAACCGACGCATTCACAATCGGGTACTTCTTCAATGCGGCAACCACTGCCTTGACGAAGAACGACATGAAGCCCAGCTTGACGCCATGCTCTTTCTCGAATTTGTCTTTGTACTTGTTGCGCAGGTCGATGACCGGCTGCATGTTGATTTCATTGAAGGTCGTCAGAATCGCGTTGGTTGCCTGCGATTGCAGCAGACGCTCGGCCACGCGTGCGCGCAGACGGCTCATCGGCACGCGCTCTTCAGGGCGGTTTTCCAGGCTTGGCTTGCCCGGTGCAGCAACTGCCTGCAATGCCGGCTTGGCAGCGGCTGCCGGAGCTGGTGCAGCCTTCGGTGCGCTCAACGCACCCAGCACATCGCCCTTGGTGACGCGACCATCTTTACCAGTACCTGCAACTTGCGCGGTCGACATGTTGTTGTCGGCCAGCAGCTTGGCAGCAGCAGGCATGGCGACGTTGGATTTGTCGGCCAGTTCAGGAGCAGCAACCGGAGTCGGCTCATTGGTTTGTTGCGGTGCTGGTGCAGCCTTGACTTCCAGCGGGCTGACCTGGGCCGAGGCGTCGGTATCGAGAATCGCGATCACTTCGCCGGCCACCACGGTGGCGCCGTCAGCGCGGATGATTTGTACGATCACGCCACTGTCAGGGGCGGGCAATTCCAGTACCACTTTGTCAGTTTCAACGTCGATCAGGTTTTCATCGCGTGTAACTGCTTCGCCCACTTTTTTGTGCCACTGCAACAGGGTTGCTTCAGCAACGGATTCTGATAATTGCGGGACTTTTACTTCGATTTGTGCCATGTAACTCTCCGATTCGGTTTATTCGCTTGTAGCATCGGCGCGCAATGCCCCAGCACTGCGCGCCTGACAGCTGATTATATGAGCCTGATTATTTGGTCAGGACAAAGCCCTTGAGCTTGGAAAATGCGGTGTCGATCAGCGCTTTTTGTTGCGCATAGTGCTTGTCGTAGTAACCGACAGCTGGCGATGCGCTGGCTGGACGACCTGCATAAGCAAGCTTTTGACCGTCAGTCAGGTTTTCAAAAATGTTGTGCTGAATCTGCAGCCATGCACCCTGGTTTTGCGGCTCATCTTGCGCCCAGACCAATTCCGAGAAATTCGGGAATTGCTTGAGCGCAGCAGCAAACGCCTTGTGCGGGAACGGATACAACTGTTCCAGACGAATGATGGCGGTATCGTTCTGACCACGTTCCTTGCGGGCGTTGACCAGGTCGTAATACACCTTGCCGGAGCAGGCTACCACGCGCTTGACCTTCTTCGGATCGATCTTGTCATCCTGTTCCGGGATGACAGTCTGGAACGAACCCTTGGCCAGATCGGACAACGGCGAACCGGCATCCTTGTTACGCAGCAACGACTTCGGTGTCATGATGATCAGCGGCTTGCGGAACAGGCGAATCATCTGACGACGCAGCAGATGGAAAATCTGCGCTGCAGTGGTTGGCTGGACGACTTGCATGTTGTTGTCTGCGCACAGTTGCAGATAACGCTCCAGACGTGCCGACGAGTGCTCCGGACCCTGGCCTTCGTAACCGTGCGGCAGCATCAGCACCAGACCCGAAGCGCGACCCCACTTCACTTCGCCGGAGCTGATGAATTGGTCGATCACGACTTGCGCGCCGTTGGCGAAGTCACCGAACTGAGCTTCCCAGATGGTCAGCGTGTTCGGCTCTGCAGTCGAATAACCGTACTCGAAACCGAGCACTGCTTCTTCCGACAACACCGAGTCAATCACGGTGAATGGCGATTGGGTTTCGGCCACGTTTTGCAGCGGAATGTAAGTACCTGCATCCCAACGTTCACGGTTCTGATCATGCAACACGGCATGACGGTGAACAAAGGTACCGCGGCCGGCATCCTGACCGGTCAGGCGGATGGCGTAACCGGAGGCGACCAGCGAAGCGTAGGCCAGATGTTCGCCCATGCCCCAGTCCAGATTCAGTTCGCCGCGACCCATGGTAGCGCGGTCATTGATGACCTTCTCTACCAGTGCGTGCGCCTTGAAGCCTTCCGGAATCGTGGTGATGCGGGTTGCCAGACGCTTCAGTTCAGCCAGCGGCACTGCGGTATCGGCAGCGTCAGTCCACTTGCGGTTGAGGAATGGCAGCCAGTCGACCGCGTACTTGCTCTTGAAGTTGGTGATGACCGGATCAACAGTATGCTTGCCGGCGTCCATCGCATCGCGATAGGCCTTGACCATGGCGTCGCCGCCTTCGGCCGGGATCGTGCCTTGTGCCGACAGCTTGTCAGCGTACAGACGGCGGGTACCAGGATGTTGTGCGATCTTCTTGTACATCAGCGGCTGTGTCAGCGCCGGTGTATCTTGCTCGTTGTGACCCAGCTTGCGGAAGCAGATGATATCAACCACGATATCCTTCTTGAACTGCATGCGGTAGTCGACAGCGATCTGGGTTGCGAATACGACGGCTTCCGGATCATCGCCGTTGACGTGCAGCACCGGTGCTTCAATCATCTTGACCACGTCCGAGCAGTACAGCGTGGAACGGGAATCGCGCGGATCGGAAGTAGTGAAACCGATCTGGTTGTTGATAACGATGTGCACCGTGCCGCCAGTACCGTAACCACGGGTCTGCGCCAGATTCAGCGTTTCCATGACCACGCCCTGACCGGCGAACGCGGCATCGCCGTGCACCAGAATCGGCAGCACTTGCGAACCATCCTTGTCGCCGCGGCGATCCATACGCGCCTTGACCGAACCTTCAACCACCGGGTTGACGATTTCCAGGTGGGACGGATTGAATGCCAGGGACAAGTGAACCGGACCGCCCGGAGTGCTGATGTCGGACGAGAAACCTTGGTGATACTTGACGTCGCCGGCTGGCAAATCGTCAGCGTGATGACCTTCGAACTCGGAGAACAGTTCTTGCGGAGTCTTGCCCAGCGTGTTGACCAGCACGTTCAGACGACCGCGGTGGGCCATGCCGATGACGATTTCCTGCACGCCCTTTTCGCCGGCGCGCTGGATGGTTTCGTCGAGCGAGGCGATGAAGCTTTCGCCGCCTTCCAGCGAGAAACGCTTTTGACCAACGTACTTGGTGTGGAGGTAGCGCTCCAGACCTTCCGCCGCAGTCAGGCGGTCGAGAATATGCTTTTTCTTTTCCGACGAGAAATTCGGCACCGCGCGGGTCGGTTCCAGACGTTCCTGCATCCAGCGCACTTCTGCCGGATCGCTGATGTACATGAACTCGGCGCCGATCGACCGGCAGTAGGTTTCGCGCAGCGCATTGAGCAGATCGCGCAGCGATGCTGTTTCCTGGCCGAAATAGGTATTGCTGATGTTGAACACGATGTCCATGTCGGCATCGCTGAAACCGTAAAAGCTTGGTTCCAGTTCAGGAATGCTTGGACGCTCCTGACGTTGCAGCGGATCCAGATTGGCGAAGCGCGAACCAAGATCGCGATAGCTGGCGATCAATTGGGTGGCGGCGACGCGTTTGCGGCCCATTTCAGTGTCGGCGGATGCCACCACGGTGCGGATCGGGCCTTGTTTGGCGCGTTCTGCAAAGGAGGCAATGACGGGCGCGTGGGCGACGTCAGGACGATTGGAGCCATCGGCAGCAGGCACGTGTTGTACCGCGTCGAAATAAGCACGCCAATTGTCAGAAACAGAACCGGGGTTGTTGAGATACGCTTCGTACAATTCTTCCAAGTACGGCGCATTGCTACCAAAAAGGTAGGAATTCGAGTTGTATTGCTCGTAAAGTTGCGTCATGTCTTGCTCACCTGTCTTCGCGTTTCGCGAGATTAGCGGGTTAATCTAACCTTCCGCGACACGGCCTGACCGGTTAGCGGATTGCACATCAAGTTGTGGGGAAGGACCATGTCTACCTGAAAAATATTATTTATCCAGCCAGCATAGCCGCGATTATAGCCGTATATCCATAATAAATTTAGGGAATCGCTGTTTTTTTGATTTGTTGATGCCTTGCCATCTTGTGCGCCGCTCTGCAACATTCGGCAACACACATATAACATCCACCTTCCCGCTTCAAATGGCACGCAACACCACGCACACGCAGCAAACCACACCGTCTCCGGACATCCGCCGGCGCGCAACAACTGCCGCCCGGCGTGATGCAAAACGGACATAAAAAACGATCTGGGCACCGAAGTGAACAGATCGTTTTTGGGAACAAACAGCGTCAGTTGCCCTGCCGCTTGTTCATGACTTGCTAATCAGCCGCGCTTGTCGATGGCAACAACGTCACGCTTTGGCGAACCGACGAACAATTGACGTGGACGACCGATTTTTTGCTCTGGATCGGAAATCATTTCATTCCATTGCGCAATCCAGCCGACGGTGCGCGCCATTGCGAAGATGCAGGTGAACATCGAAGTCGGGATGCCCAGTGCACGTTGCACGATACCGGAGTAGAAGTCGACGTTCGGATACAGCTTGCGGGACACGAAGTAGTCGTCTTCCAGCGCAATCTTTTCCAATGCCATTGCCAGCTTGAACAATGGATCGTCATGCAGACCGAGTTCGTTCAGCACTTCGTAGCAGGTTTCACGCATCAGCTTGGCGCGTGGATCGTAGTTCTTGTAGACGCGGTGACCGAAGCCCATCAGCTTGACGCCGGAGTTCTTGTCCTTGACCTGCTTGATGAACTCAGGAATCTTGTCGACCGAACCGATCTGTTCCAGCATCGTCAATGCAGCTTCATTGGCGCCGCCGTGAGCAGGACCCCACAGGCAGGCAATACCGGCTGCGATACATGCAAACGGATTGGCGCCCGACGAGCCGGCCAGACGCACGGTCGAAGTCGATGCATTTTGCTCGTGATCGGCATGCAGGATCAGAATGCGGTCCAGCGCGCGGACCAGCACTTCGTTGACCTTGTACTCTTCGCACGGATTGGCGAACATCATGCGCATGAAATTGGCGCTGTACGACAGGTCGTTGCGCGGATACACGAACGGCTGACCGATGTTGTACTTGTATGCCATCGCCACCAGCGTCGGCAGCTTGGCAATCATGCGGATCGCCGACACGTCACGGTGCACCGGATTGCTGATGTCCAGCGAGTCATGATAGAACGCCGACAACGCGCCGACCGAACCGGTCAGTACGGCCATCGGATGGGCGTCACGACGGAAACCGCGGAAGAAGAAGTTCATCTGCTCGTGGACCATGGTGTGCTGGGTCACGGTGCCGACGAAGTCTTCCTTTTGCTTTGCATTCGGCAGTTCGCCGTGCAACAGCAGGTAGCAGGTTTCCAGGAAGTCGCAATTGACCGCCAGTTGTTCGATCGGGTAGCCGCGGTACAGCAGCTCGCCCTTGTCGCCGTCGATATAGGTGATCGAGGAATTGCACGCGGCAGTCGACATGAAGCCCGGGTCATACGTGAACTTGCCGGTAGCACCATACAACTTGCGGATATCGATGACGTCCGGGCCAATGGTGCCCTTGTAGACCGGGAAATCCAGGGATGGAGTACCGTCGGAAAACGACAAGGTCGCTTTTATATCGGAGGTGGGCATAGCTATTCCTTCAGCTGAGATGATGAATCGTTAAACAAAAATCGCAAACCAACCGCTTAAAGTACACAACACGGGTTGCGTTTGAACAAATGCTGACCGAAGCGTGATCAGGCAATACGCAATTTTTTCAGCAAGGCGTGGACTTGAGGCAAGTCTACTGCTGCTTCAGGTTCTTTGCGGACAAGGAGCAAATCCATCAGGTCATTGTCCGGCAAATCCATCAGGCGCGAGAACGCATCGACCTCATCGTCCGTCATGGCGGCTTCATTGGCATCGAGGAAGCGCGTCAGGATCAGATCGTTTTCCAGCAAACCACGACGCGCACGCCAGCGCAGGCGGGCTCGTTTAGCCGGATCGTCTTGATGGTTCAGGGACATGGATTCAATTCACTTCTACAAGATACAGACTTGAAAATCACTGCCCGCCAGCTGGCAGGCAGACGGCGGGAGCACCGGGCTCCCGCGCAGGATACGGCTTAAATCGCGCGCCGCACCATCAGTTCCTTGATCTTGCCGATGGCCTTGTTGGGGTTCAGACCCTTAGGGCAGACATCGACGCAGTTCATGATCGAACGGCAACGGAACAAACGATATGGGTCTTCCAGATTGTCGAGACGGTCACCGGTGGCTTCGTCGCGGCTGTCGGCGATGAAGCGGTAGGCTTGCAACAAACCGGCCGGACCGACGAACTTGTCCGGATTCCACCAGAACGACGGGCACGATGTCGAGCAGCAGGCGCACAGAATGCACTCGTACAGACCATCGAGCTCTTCGCGCTGTTCGGGCGATTGCAGACGCTCTTTTTCAGGCGGAATGTTGTTATTGATCAGGTATGGCTTGACTGAATCATACTGCTTGAAGAAGTTGGTCATGTCCACGATCAGATCGCGGATCACCGGCAAACCTGGCAACGGCTTGAGTACGATAGGCTCGCTCAGTTCGTTGAGGTTGGTGGTGCATGCCAGACCGTTCTTGCCGTTGATGTTCATGGCGTCGGAACCGCACACGCCTTCACGGCACGAGCGACGCAGCGCCAGTGAATCATCAACGTCGGACTTGATGCGCTGCAAGGCATCCAGCAACATCTTGTCGGTTGGCTTGAGCTCAACGGTCAGATCCTGCATGTACGGCTTGTCGTCCTTGTCCGGATCGTAGCGATAAATTTTGAATTTCAGGGTACGTGTCATCATCTGACCTCTTAGAAAGTACGTGCTTTAGGTTTAAACGTTTCGACAGTCAGCGGCTTCATGTTGACCGGCTTGTAGTCGAGACGATTCCCCTCGGAATACCACAATGTGTGCTTGAGCCATTCGACGTCGTCGCGCTGTTCGTAATCGCGATGTGCGTGCGCGCCGCGCGATTCCTTGCGCGCTGCAGCCGAAGTGATGGTGGCCTTGGCGGTTTCGATCAGGTTGTCCAGTTCCAGTGCTTCTACACGTGCTGTGTTGAAGACCTTGGACTTGTCCTTGAACGAAACATGTTTGCGGCGCTCATCGAGCTCCATGATTTCCTTGTAGCCCTGTTGCAGCAATTCGTCGGTACGGAACACGCCGCAGTAGTGCTGCATGGTGGCGCGGATCGTGTTGGCCACGTCCTGCACGCGCTCGGAACCGGTGCTGTTTTCCAGACGTGCCAGACGCTCCATCGCGAAATCGGTAGCATCGGCCGGCAACGGCTTGTGGCTGCGATCCTGCAACTTGCTTTCGACAATGTGATTGCCGGCAGCACGACCGAACACCACCAGATCCAGCAGCGAATTGGTACCGAGACGATTGGCGCCGTGCACCGATACACAAGCACATTCGCCGATGGCGTACATGCCCTGCACCACTTCTTTTTGCGAACCGTTTTTCGGCGCCACAACCTGGCCATACACGTTGGTCGGAATACCGCCCATTTGATAGTGAATGGTTGGAACGACCGGAATCGGTTCCTTGGTAGCATCGACGTTGGCGAACTTGTGTGCGATTTCCAGAATCGACGGCAGACGTTTCTGAATGGTTTCGGCGCCAATGTGACGCAGATCCAGCAACACGTGATCCTTGTGCGGACCCACGCCACGACCTTCCTTAATTTCCTGATCCATCGAACGCGACACGAAATCGCGTGGCGCCAGATCCTTCAGGGTCGGCGCATAGCGCTCCATGAAACGTTCACCGTTGCTGTTGATCAGGATGCCGCCTTCGCCGCGCACGCCTTCGGTAATCAACACACCGGCACCGGCAACACCGGTCGGGTGGAACTGCCAGAATTCCATATCCTGCAAAGGCAAGCCGGCACGTGCCGCCATCCCCATACCGTCACCGGTATTGATGAAGGCATTGGTCGATGCGGCCCAGATACGACCTGCACCGCCGGTGGCGAACAAGGTAGTCTTGGCTTGCAGCATCATCACTTCGCCGGTTTCCATTTCGAGCGCAACCACGCCCAGAACTTCACCTTCCTGATCGCGGATGATGTCGATTGCCATCCACTCGACAAAGAAATGCGTCTTGGCGCGCACGTTGCGCTGATACAGCGTATGCAGCAGTGCGTGACCGGTACGGTCGGCTGCAGCACAGGCGCGTTGCACCGGCTTTTCGCCGAAGTTGGCAGTATGGCCGCCGAACGGACGCTGATAAATCGTGCCATCGGGATTGCGGTCAAACGGCATGCCGAAGTGTTCCAGCTCGTAAACCGCCTTCGGCGCTTCACGGCACATGAACTCGATGGCATCCTGGTCACCCAGATAGTCCGAACCCTTGACGGTGTCGAACATGTGCCAGTACCAGTTATCTTCCGACATATTGCCGAGCGAGGCACCGATACCGCCCTGCGCGGCAACCGTATGCGAACGGGTCGGGAAAACCTTGGACAACACCGCGACGTTCAGACCAGCTTCAGCCAGTTGCAGCGAAGCACGCATGCCGGAACCGCCGGCGCCGACGATGACCGCATCAAAGCGGCGGGTAGGGATTGTGGATTTGATAGCAGCCACGATTACACTCTCCACAGAATCTGCGCCGCCCATCCGGCGCAACCGATCAGCCACAGGATCGTGGCAACTTGCAGTACCAGACGCAGAGCGGCTGGTTTGACGTAGTCCATCCAGATGTCACGAACACCGATCCAGGCGTGATAAAACAGCGCCATGAATGCGACGAAGGTAGCGATCTTGAACCATTGATGTGTGAACAGACCGGCCCAGCCCTCATAGCTGAAGTTGGAACCAGTCAGGAAGGTCACCAGCAGGATGACGGTGTACAACGCCATCACCACTGCCGTTACGCGTTGCGCCAACCAGTCACGCAGGCCGTAATGCGCCCCGACGACCAGTCGGTTTGGTCCGATATTATTGTTTGCCATTTTAGAATACTCCGAACAATTTCAACGCCACCAGCACAGCCAGCGGCAGACTCACGATCAGTACACTGGCAGCGGACTTGCGTGCACTGACTTTATCCAGACCAATGTGGTTGTCCATGATCAGATGGCGAATGCCGGCACAGAAGTGATGCAGGTAAGCCCAGGACAGACCCAGAATGATCAGTTTGACGAACCAGTGTGTGGTGAAGCCGCGGAAATACTCGAAGGAAATTTCGGACAGCAAGCTGTTATCCAGCAGATACAGGATGAACGGCAACATCAGGAACATCAGCAGACCGCTGATGCGGTGCAAAAACGACACCACGCCGGCCAGCGGCAGACGGTAACCAGCAAGTTGGGTAATGTGTATGTTACGAAATTGTGGCCGTTGCGGCTTGGCGGCTTCTGACATAACAAGGTTCTCCTCAGATTTAAAACAATCCTGCAATTTTCGCTTATTTCGCGAACCATCACCAACACTTATTCTGCTTTGCAATAAATATAATCGCTTGACAGGCGGCCCCGAAACACGAGCCGCTGGATACGGAAGGATCAGATCAGCTTAACTCGCTCTGGTAGTGATAACTCGACGTCAAATACAAGCCTCGACGCATTTCCACCGGCTTGTCGCCGTAGGTAAATGAAGCACGATCAACACTTAACAGGGGAGCGTGCAGTGCCACTCCCAGTAACTCAGCCGATTCCTGATCCGCGCCGACAGCGCGAATCTGTTCTTCCGCGCGGATCATGCGCGTACCGAACTCGGTTTCGAACAGGCCGTACAATGGCCCTTTGTATTCAATCAGACGCTCGGCGGTCAACCCTTTGAACATCAGCCCCGGCAGCCAGATGTCTTCCAGAATGGTCGGCACGCCGTTGAAGGATTTTACCCGCTTGATGAAAATGACGGAGTCGCCCGACTTGATATCAAGCTGGCGCGCCACTTCTGCCGGCGCGCGCATGCGCTTGACCTCGATGATCTTGTTGTCAGCCCGTTGCGGCCCTTCGACATCCGGCATCAGGCGCAAAAAACGGAACTGCGCATGGGTTTCATGATGCGTCGCAACAAAAGTACCCTTGCCTTGCCGCCGCACCACCAGGTTTTCGGCAGCCAGCTCATCGATTGCCTTGCGCACGGTCCCTTGGCTCACCTTGAAACGGTTGCCGAGTTCGACTTCGCTGGGAATCAACTCACCCGGTTTCCATTCACCGGACTCAAGCCGCTGCGTGATGAGCGCCTTGATTTGCTGATAGAGGGGACTGAAGGTAGGAGATGCTCCGGCGACACTGACGCCCACGCTTTGCGCGTCGCCATTATTCAAATTGGGCAGGATGGAGCTCATAACCCCGGATTTCAACACAAAACACCCCTCCCCGTCCAGTACAAACTACGCAATAATATGTCTTATATAAGATATAGGATTGTGATTGACATCCTGCAAACGCAAGCCTAAACTCGCGCACATCATTTTGCGGAATTGCATTTTGTCGCGCGCACAACCGACCAAACAAAATGCGAATCAGTTTGCAAGGCAATCCCGGCCCCGGCGGCCGGCATGAAATGCGCGAAACAAACTGACTCGCCGCTGTTTCATCGGTATGATGACAGGCTCTGCAAGAATACGAAGTAATGCCAATATCTTTACGGATAACGGCAAGAAGTTGCACCGCGTCTCTGATCGACGGACAAACGCAGACAGCTTCGCAGCAATTGAACCGCTTTCTATCACCACTTTGGAGATTCAACATGGCTAAAGCCCCCAAGCGTGTTGCCGTCACCGGCGCCGCCGGTCAAATCGGTTATTCCCTTCTGTTCCGCATCGCCAATGGCGACCTGCTCGGCAAAGATCAGCCGGTCATTCTGCAATTGCTGGAAATCCCTGACGAAAAAGCACAAAAAGCGCTCAAGGGCGTCATCATGGAAATTGATGACTGTGCCTTCCCGCTGCTGGCTGGCGTAACTGCCCACAGCGATCCGCTGACCGCATTCAAGGATGTCGACGTTGCCTTGCTGGTTGGCGCCCGTCCGCGCGGCCCAGGCATGGAACGCAAAGATCTGCTGGAAGCCAATGCCCAAATCTTCACCGTGCAAGGCAAGGCACTGGACGCTGTCGCTTCGCGCGACGTCAAGGTACTGGTGGTCGGCAATCCGGCCAACACCAATGCTTACATCGCAATGAAGTCGGCCCCCAACCTGCCGGCCAAGAACTTCACCGCCATGCTGCGTCTGGATCACAACCGCGCACTGTCGCAAATCGCAGCCAAGATCGGCAAGCCGGTAACATCGATCGAAAAACTGTTCGTCTGGGGCAATCACTCGCCAACCATGTACGCTGACTACCGTTATGCAACGGCTGACGGCGCATCGGTCAAAGACACTATCAACGATCACGACTGGAACAAGGATGTGTTCCTGCCAACAGTCGGCAAGCGCGGCGCAGCGATCATCGAAGCACGCGGTCTGTCGTCGGCCGCCTCGGCTGCCAATGCTGCCATTGATCACGTACGTGACTGGGTGCTGGGCACCAACGGCAAGTGGACCACCATGGGTATCCCTTCCGACGGTTCTTACGGTATCCCTGAAGGCACCATGTTCGGCTTCCCGGTGACTACCGAGAATGGCGAATACAAGATCGTTCAAGGCCTGGAAATTGATGCATTCTCGCAAGAGCGCATCAACGTCACGCTCAAGGAATTGCTGGAAGAGCGCGAAGGCGTCAAGCATCTGGTAGGCTGATTCTGGCCGCCGGCGCGGCGGCAGCAACTTGCCGCCGCGCATTTATTTTTAGATTTTCGGAAGCGCCGGATAAGCAAACCGCGCAGTGCGATCCCAGGATTGAACCGCCGCAGCTTAAACTGCCAATCCACATTTGGAATACAGCAGCAATGCACCCCACCCAGGTCTTGTTCCCAGGCACCCGACAACCGGTTTCGTTACCGGTTTGTGATCATTACGCCGGTTCGGAAAAACTGATGCGCAAGTCGATCGCCCTGCAACAAGAACTTGGCCCGTTGTTCGATATCACACTCGATTGCGAAGATGGTGCCAGCGCCGGCAACGAAGCGGCACACGCCCGGCTGGTGGCAGATCTGGCTGCCGGCGACGACAACCATTTCGGGCGCATCGGCGCCCGCGTTCACGATGTCGGCAGTCCGTTTTTCGCGCAGGACGTGGCAAGCATTTGCAGCATCGCAGCACCGCGACTGGCATATCTGATGTTGCCCAAGGCCGACGGACTGCAAGATGTACTCACCGCATTAACCACCATCAATCACTACAGCCAGCCGGCCGGGCGCACAGCGCTGCCACTGCATGTACTGATCGAAACTCATGGCGCACTGGCCGATGTGCGGCAGATAGCTGCCCTGCCCCAGGTGCAATCGTTGTCGTTTGGCGTGATGGATTTCGTTTCCGCACACAACGGCGCCATTCCTGGCAGCGCCATGCGCTCACCGGGACAGTTCAATCATCCGCTGGTAGCGCGCGCCAAGCTGGAAATCGCTGCTGCCTGCCATGCGCATGGCAAGGTGCCGTCGCACAACGTCACCACCGATTTCAAGAATCCGGCCACCGTCATCGACGACGCCCGTCGTGCCGCCACCGAATTTGGCTACACCCGGATGTGGAGTATCCATCCGGATCAGATCCGATCGATTGTCAGCACGCTGTCGCCCGCCAGCCAGGAAATCGATGAAGCCACACAGATTTTGCAGAAAGCCAGCAGTGTGCAATGGGGGCCGATCCAGCATCACGGCGTGTTGCATGATCGGGCCAGCTATCGTTATTACTGGTGCATTTTGCAGCGCGCGCATGCCGCCGGCGCACCACTGACCGAGGCGGTAAAGCAATGGTTCCAGCCACCGTCCTCTCCCACTTCAACTACCCAGCATTGATGATCACCATGAAAAAATACCTGACCGCACTGACGCTTCTCGGCGCGCTGTTTGCCACCGCGATGCCGCAAGCCTACGCCCAGACCACTGACGCGGCGCCGGCCAAAAAGACGGTCAAGAAAAAAGCGCCCGCAAAAAAGGCAGCGCCAAAAGCAGCAGCTGCTCCAGCTGAGAAAATGGCGTTTTCATCCGATGCCGAAGATGATGAATTCGAGCCGGATATGGGCGGCACCAAGTCGGCAGAATTTGATTGCGAGCTCGGCAACAAGCTGACCATTTACAAGAACGATGCCGACGACAAGCACATTGCGATTCGCTGGAACAAGCGCATCAACCGCCTGACTCGCGTATCCACCACCACCGGCGCCAACCGTTTTGAAAACCGCAAGGTCGGACTGGTCTGGATCGGCATTCCTGCCAAGGGCATTTTGCTGGACTCGAAAAAGGGACAGCAACTGGCCAACGAATGCAAAAATGTTGAACAAACCAATGCCGCCGGAGCTGCTGCAGCCGCTGCCCCAAAAAGCTGAAAACGTCGTCACCGCAATATAAAAAGCATTTGCATCACGCAGTCCCGTATTTGCGACGGATCTACGTTCGTCGCGCTAACAAACTATCAATATCATCTGCAATTTAAGGAGAAGAGGCCATGTCCCGCAATACATTGAACACCCTAAAGGAATTCAAGATTTCCGGATCCAGGAAAGGCAAGTTCTATTCACTGCCTGCACTGGAGAAGAAGCTTGGCATCAACATCTCCCGCCTGCCGGTGTCGATCCGTATCGTGCTGGAATCCGTATTGCGTAACTGCGACGGCCAAAAAGTAACGGAAGAACACGTCAAGCAACTCGCCAGCTGGAGCGCGACTGGCGCCCGCACTGACGAAATTCCTTTCGTCGTGGCACGCGTCGTGTTGCAAGACTTTACCGGTGTGCCACTGCTGGCCGATCTGGCCGCAATGCGCAACGTCGCCAGCAAACTGGGCAAGAACCCGAAGAACATCGAACCGCTGGTACCAGTTGATCTGGTGGTCGACCACTCGGTGCAGATTGATCACTTCCGCGAGAAAAAAGCGCTGGATCTGAACATGAAGCTGGAATTCCAGCGCAACAACGAGCGCTATCAGTTCATGAAATGGGGCATGCAGGCATTCGACACGTTCGGCGTGGTGCCACCAGGCTTCGGTATCGTCCACCAGGTCAATCTGGAATATCTGGCACGCGGCGTCCATAACAAGACCGGCGTGTACTACCCTGACACACTGGTCGGCACTGACTCCCACACCACGATGATCAACGGTATCGGCGTAGTCGGCTGGGGCGTCGGCGGTATCGAAGCCGAAGCCGGCATGCTGGGCCAACCGGTGTACTTCCTGACACCTGACGTGGTCGGTGTCAACCTGACCGGCCAGTTGCGCGAAGGCGTGACGGCAACCGATCTGGTGCTGACCATTACCGAGTTGCTGCGCAAGACCAAGGTCGTCGGCAAGTTTGTTGAATTCTTCGGTGAAGGTACCCGCTCGCTGTCGCTGACAGACCGTGCCACCATCGCCAACATGGCACCGGAATACGGCGCCACCATGGGTTTCTTCCCGGTCGACGAAGCTACCATCAGCTACTTCAAGGGCACCGGCCGCACCAAGGCAGAAATCGACGCGTTCGAATCCTACTTCAAGGCGCAGAACCTGTTCGGCATTCCAAAAGCTGGCGACATCGACTACACCAACGAAGTGTCGCTCGACCTCGGTACCGTGGCACCATCGCTGGCAGGTCCGAAGCGCCCGCAAGACCGTATCGAAATCGGTAACGTCAAGGCCAATTTTGCTGAACTGTTCGTCAAGCCAGTAGCTGAAAACGGCTTCAACAAGAAGATCGAAGATCTGGATGCGACTTACACCAACACCGACGGCGTCAAGGTCAAGAATGGTGACGTGCTGATTGCCGCCATCACTTCCTGCACCAATACATCGAACCCGAACGTATTGCTGGCAGCCGGTTTGCTGGCGAAGAAAGCGGTCGAAGCAGGCCTCAAGGTATCGCCGCACATCAAGACTTCGCTGGCGCCAGGATCGCGTGTCGTGACCAAGTATCTGGAAGCAGCCGGCCTGTTGCCATACCTGGAAAAACTGGGCTTTGGCGTGACCGCTTATGGTTGCACCACTTGCATCGGCAATGCGGGCGATCTGACACCGGCAATGAACGAAGCGATCACCAAGAACGACATCGTGGCGTCGGCCGTGTTGTCGGGTAACCGCAACTTCGAAGCGCGTATTCACCCGAACATCCGCTCCAACTTCCTGGCATCGCCACCGTTGGTTGTGGCTTACGCCATCGCTGGCAACGTCAATGTCGATCTGATGACACAACCGGTCGGCAAGGGCAAGGGCGGCAAGGAAATTTTCCTGGGCGACATCTGGCCTACTTCGCAGGAAATCGAGAAGCTGTTGAAGTTTGCGATGAATGCCAAGACCTTCAAGGAAAACTACGCCGACGTCAAGGGCGCACCAGGCAAGCTGTGGGAACAGATCAAGGGCGTCGCCGCCGGCGAAGTCTACGATTGGCCGAAGTCGACTTACATCGCAGAACCACCGTTCTTCGAAAACTTCACCGAGCAACCGACGGCAGCTGCCACCGGCATTACCGGTGCCCGTGCACTGGGCGTGTTCGGCGACTCGATCACTACCGACCATATCTCCCCGGCCGGTTCGATCAAGGACACCAGCCCGGCAGGCAAATGGCTGCTGGCCAACGGCGTACTCAAGGCTGATTTCAATTCCTACGGCTCGCGCCGCGGCAACCATGAAATCATGATGCGCGGTACCTTCGCCAACGTTCGCATCAAGAACCTGATGGTTCCTGGCGTCGAAGGCGGCGTGACCATTCATCAGCCAAGCGGCGAAGAAAAGTCGATTTACGATGCAGCGATGCAGTACATCGGCGACGGCGTACCAACCATGGTGTTCGGTGGTGAAGAATACGGTACCGGTTCGTCCCGTGACTGGGCCGCCAAAGGCACGCAACTGCTGGGCGTCAAGGCTGTGATTACCCGTTCGTTCGAACGCATTCACCGCTCCAACCTGGTCGGCATGGGCGTATTGCCACTGCAATTCCTTGGCAACGACAGCGTGCAGACGCTGGGCATTACAGGCGAAGAAACATTCGACCTGAAGGGCCTGGAAGGTGAAATCAAGCCACAACAGGAAGCGACGCTGGTGATCCATCGCAAAAATGGCGAAACGCAGGAAGTCAAACTGCTGTTGCGCATCGATACACCAATCGAAGTCGACTACTACAAGCACGGCGGCATTCTGCCATTTGTGTTGCGTCAGTTGTTGGCTGCTTAAGTTTCAGGCAGCAGCAACAACTCCTCTCGCCAGCAGCATGGCGAGAGATAAAAAAACGCCGGCCTCGTCCGGCGTTTTTTTATTGCCGTCCGGTATTGCAGGTGGCCGTCTGGGCCATTGCGCCAGCACTCTTGCAGATGGTCATGGATTCTTTAGCAGATTCTCATCGCACGCGAGTGAATCAACTACAATAGAGGCCTTCATTACCAGACTGTCAATATCATCATGCGCCGCCCTGCCAAACGCCTTTCCCCCAAGCTTTCTGCAGACAGTCAGCGACTGATCTCTTTTTCTCAGGCTATCGCGCAATCTTCCAGCAGGTTGGAAGAACGTGCCTGGGAAAAACCGTTGGACAACCTGCTTCACAAACAATTGAAAAGCAGTCATCAGGATCTCATCGATGCTGCGCTGGACAACTTGTTCAAGAACGATCTGGATGCCTACGATGTGCTGGTCGAAGCAGTCGAGGCCAATAGTGAATCCTGCTCGCTGGAGCATAACGGCGTGCACTACGACGTGCAATTGCTGGCCTTGCCGGTATTGGCATGGACCCGCTTTTCAATCGCCTCCGGCACCATGCCCGGCGACATCACCAACGCCCTGTTCGCGCACATGCACGCACATCTGCTGGCGCCCGGCGTGCAACTGGCAATCTCGCCAACCCTGCATGCGATCGAACAACTGCCGCGTCATCACGCAGAAGTGTTTGCCCTGACCCAGCGCATGGGCCTGGCCGCACTGAACAAAACCGCGCTGTCCGCTACCACCGAACAAACGCCGACGGCACCGTTTCTGGCCGATACGCGTTACCTGATCGCCGCCGTGGCCACACCCGCCGGGCACCCGATGTTTCGCTGGCAGAGCGTGGAGAATCCACAGCAATTCGCGACTGAAAAGAGTGCCGCCATGGAGGCGTGGAATACCCAGGTAACGCCGCTGCTGACACGTTTCCTGCCCGGTTGCAATGTCGAGTTGCTGCTGCCGCAAGCCTACTATTTTGCCTGCCGCGAAGCGGATAAACGGATTCGTCCGGCAGCGATTCGTGCCGCTGATCACTACCTGACGCAAACGCTGGATATCGCTTCCAGCGACCTGCACGCCAGCATCGGCGGATTCGGCGAAGATCTCGGTGGCCCGCTCGATGAGTACCGCATTGGCTTCACCTTGGGCGCAGATGACAATGTGGTCTACGGGATTGTCTGGCCGCTGTATGAACAGGAAGATGGCAATGACATGATGCCGCCGTCAGTGGCCGATGAAACGCTGCCGCGTACACCGATTGAAGAAATTCTTTCGGCTCTGCGTGAATGCGGCATCGTGCACGTCAAGCTGCATGCAGAACGGTTTGCCATGGAGTTTTGTGATGATTGCGGCACGCCGCTGTTCCCGAATCCTGACGGTGATCTGGTGCACGCCGAAATGCCGGAAGACATGCCGGCCAGTACCGAGCACTTTCACTAACGCCGGCACGCTCAGGGCTGCTCAGCCCTGATGCAAAAAAAATGGACACATGCCGCTGAGCCAGGCGGCATATGTCCAGATCATGGCAGAGTGCCGCATGCGGCGACTCTGTCAGCGGCAGTATCAGGCTGCCAGTTTTTCGATCAATCCCATGTCAGTGCTCGACATCAGTTTGTCGATATCCACCAGAATCAGCATGCGCTCATCCAGTGTTCCCAGACCGATCAGGTAATCGGAATCAAAGGTCGTTCCCATTTCAGGAGCCGGCTTGATTTGTTCCGGCGACAGGGTAATCACATCCGATACGCTGTCGACCACCATGCCGACCACGCGACCGGAAATGTTGAGGATGATCACGACCGTGAACTGATCATAGGTCGGTTCGCCCAGATTGAACTTGATGCGCATATCGACGATCGGCACGATGATGCCGCGCAGATTGACCACACCCTTGATGAAATCCGGCGAGTTGGCGATACGGGTAACGGCTTCGTAGCCGCGAATTTCCTGTACCTTCAGGATATCGATACCGTACTCTTCCTTCCCCAGGGTGAAGGCAAGAAATTCATTTCCTGCGCTGTCGGCCTTTTCACCAAAGCCGGAAATGTTTTTCGAGATATTGTCTGACATGATAATGGCCCTTATAAAAAATCAGGAAAATACGGATTCGTCACTCAATTGCCTGCTTGAACGCAGTAATGCGGCAACATCAATAATCAAGGCAACGCCGCCGTCACCCAGAATGGTCGCACCGGAAATGCCGGCAACCTTGCGGTAGTTCGACTCCAGATTCTTGACCACGATCTGTTGCTGCCCGACCAGATCATCCACGAACAATGCAGCTTTCTTGCCATCCGACTCGAGGATTACCACCAGCCCCTGCGACGGATCGGTGAAGGTCGGTTCGATATTGAAAATCTGATACAGCGGAATCAACGGCAGATACTCGCCGCGCACCTTGATCACCTGCCCTTGCCCGCTGATGTCCTTGATGTCCTGGGTCGCCGGTTGCAACGACTCGACCACATAACCGAGCGGCAGAATATAAATCTCGTGGCCGATACGGATCGACATGCCATCGAGAATCGCCAGCGTCAATGGCAGCGAAATCGAGATCGTGGTGCCAAAACCCTTGCTGGAACGAATATCGACCGCACCGCCCATGGCCAGAATATTGCGTTTGACCACATCCATGCCAACCCCGCGCCCGGACACATCGGTGACCTGTTCGGCAGTGGAAAAACCGGGCTCGAAAATCAGTTGCCAGACATCGCCGTCGCTGATGGTGTCGGACACCGGCATTCCCTGTTGCCGCGCCTTGGCCAGAATCTTGTCGCGATTGAGACCGCCACCGTCATCCGTGACTTCGATGATGATGTTGCCGCCCTGATGTTCGGCCGACAGCGACAAGGTACCGTAATCCGTCTTGCCTGCCGCCAGACGCGCTTCCGGCAACTCGATGCCGTGATCGATACTGTTGCGCACCAGATGCGTGAGCGGATCGACAATCCGTTCGATCAGCCCCTTGTCGAGTTCGGTCGCAGCGCCATGCGTGACAAACTCCACGCGCTTGCCGAGCTTGGTCGCGAGATCGCGCACCATGCGCGGGAAACGCGAAAATACATAATCCATCGGCATCATGCGAATCGACATGACCGATTCTTGCAGGTCACGCGTATTGCGGGTCAGCTGACTGACACTGTTGAGCAAATGCTCGTGCAGCATCGGATCCAGCGCACCGGTACGCTGTTCGATCATCGCTTGCGTGATGACCAGCTCGCCGACCAGATTGATCAGCTGATCGACCTTTTCCACGCCGACCCGGATCGATGAAGATTCATGTGCCGCCGGCTTGCCATCGGCCTTGGCGGCTTTTTTCTCGACGGCCTCGGTCAGTGGCAGCGTATGCTCTTCAGTTTCGCGCTCGACTTCGGCCGGCTTCGGCTTGTCGGTATCATGCAAGGGAACGAAGGGCTCGAAAAAGCCATATCCGCGCTCACGGTCAGTCGCATTGAGCGGCACGAACGGCGCGAAGAATCCGTAACCACGCTCTTCATCCGTGGCATCGAGCGGCACGAACGGTGCAAAAAATCCGTAACCTTGCTGCTCTTCCTTCGAGGGCGCAGCCACCGCCTGCGAAATCTTCAGATCATCGGCATTGACGATGAAGGAGCAGATGGCCACGATATCGTCGACGCTTTGTGCCGTATCGAGCACAAACACCCAATGGTCGTCCTCCGACTTGCTTTTCTCCAGCTTGCCCAGCAGCGTCATTTCCTGGGCCAGTGCCTCAGCGTCGCGCTCCGACACGGCCGGCAATTCGATCCGGTAGCGATGCACACCGCCAGGCCCCACCAGCGGCTGCGGCGCTGCACCTTTCGGCTGAACCGTGGCGCCCTTGGATAACGATTGCAACAGCATGCGCACGTCGGCGACGGCTTCCTGATCGACCACCGCGCCATGGCGATGACCGTCCAGCATCGATTTCAGAATATCCTTGGCGGCCAGAAAGGCGTCGACATGCTGCGCCGTCAACGCCATCTCTCCCTGCCGGATACGATCCAGCAGGGACTCCAGCACGTGCGTGATTTCTGCCAGATCGGACAAGCCAAACGTGGCGGCGCCGCCCTTGATCGAGTGGGCAGCGCGGAATACCGCGTTCAAATCTTCTGAATCTGGATCCGACACATTGACGGCCAGCAAAAGCTTTTCCATTTCGGCAAGGCCCTCCTCGGCCTCGTCGAAAAACACCTGGAAAAACTGGCTCATATCAATGGTCATGATTGGGCTCCGTCATAGATGCTTTACGTGTATTTTTATCGTTGATTATTTAACACTAGCCAATGACTTTCTTGACTACTTCCGTCAGCCGCTGCGGATCGAACGGCTTGACCAGCCAACCGTTAGCTCCTGCCGCCTTCCCCTTGGCTTTCATTTCATCGCTGAACTCGGTGGTCAGCATCAAAATCGGTATCCGTTGATAACTGGTCAACGCACGCAGCGAACGTATCAGCGTAAGACCATCCATGCGCGGCATGTTCTGATCGGTCAATACCAGATCGAATGTCTGCATCTTGGCTTTATCCAACGCATCCTGGCCGTCCACGGCTTCCGTCACCTGATAGCCTGCCGCCTTGAGGCTGAACACGACCATCTGGCGCAGCGACCCTGAATCGTCTACCGCAAGAATTGTTTTAGACATTGTTACTCCCTGTTCTTCATTTGCGGGTATAAATTACAGAATTCATTATGCCGCATCCTTCAGCAAAAACCACCAGCGGGCACAGTGTAAATTGGCTTATTCGGCAAATATACCTGAGCATTCGCGAGGAAACGGCAGATCGTGTTGCATCCCGATCTAAAACAGCTCGACATCGCCGCTTTCCATGCGGGTCTGACGCACCGTTTTCCAGATGCCGCTCTCCAGCTCCGCGAACCGCTGCTCCATCGCTTCTACGGTATTTTTCAAAAGATTTTCCAGATCTTCCGCAGGCTGCACGGCATCCGGCATGATCTCGAAACTGTTCGCACTGAGCACGCCCAGTGCATCGCGCAGGCCAATCACCCGTCGCACGATACGCTCAAGCAGCTGACTGGTCATATCCTGAAACTGCAACCCGGTCACCGCGGCATTCACGTGCGAATCGATCTTTACCTGAATCACTTTCAATTGCTCGATATCGTCATCGGTGATGCCCGTACCGGCCCCCATCACCAACTCCACTGCCTGCTGCTGAGTGACCACTGCCTGGTGCAAATCCACAAAACTGGCACCCAGCTTTTCAATCGCTTCGCCCAGCAGAATATTCGTTTGCACCAGATCAGACTCGACTTCAGTCAGTTGCCTGCTGCCGCCGCTTGCCGTATCAAGCAGCAAGCGTTTAAGCTCATGCAGCATTCTCTTTGTCGGCATACGAGCCCTCCTAGTAAACCGGGCCGGCGCAACATCCATGTCCGGTGATCCCGCGCCGCACTAACGGCACCTCCATTACAGCATCCTGTCTGCCACCTAACGTTTTTCCGACGTCGTCAAACCATCTTTGATGTCGGACTCGTTGGTCACTTCCAGCGACCCGCTGTCTTTTTCTACCAGTTCCTCGGCCTTCTTGTTCATCACGATGATGCTGATGCGGCGATTGATCGGGTTGAACGGATCTTCTTTATCCAGCAACACCGCCGATGACAACCCCACTACCCGCAACATCTTGGACTCATCCATGCCGCCGGAAATCAGCTCGCGCCGCGAAGCGTTGGCACGGTCAGCCGATAACTCCCAATTACTGTAGCCCTTTTCACCGCTGGCATAAGGGGTGGCATCAGTATGTCCGGATAAACTGATTTTATTCGGTACGTCATTCAACGTTTTACCAATTTCATGCAGAATATCTTTGGTGTACGGTTGCAAATCCGCCTTCGCCAACGCAAACATCGGCCGGTTCTTTTCATCCACGATCTGGATCCGCAACCCTTCCGTCGTGATATCCAGCAGCAGTTGATTCTTGAACTGTTTCAAGGTCGGGCTGGCTTCAATCGCCTGCTCGATCCGCTTCTTCAGATCATCCAGCCGTGCGCGCTCGGCCTTTTCCAGTTCGGCTTGTGCGGCCCGCAGACTGCGCTTGGTGACGGTGTCATTTTCGCCTTTGCGCAACTGTCCGTCCTGGCGCGTCAAGTCCTTGCCGCCGCCGGGAATCACGGTATTGGCATCACCGCTGCCGGAGCCGCCGGCCATCGCCACTTTGAGCGGTGTTTTGAAATATTCCGCAATCCCGTTCAGATCGCCCTTGGCCGTGGAGCCAAGCAACCACATCAGCAAAAAGAACGCCATCATCGCGGTTACGAAGTCGGCGTAGGCAATTTTCCATGCGCCGCCATGGTGGCCGCCGCCACCCTTTTTGATGCGTTTGACAATAATGGGACGTAGCCCTTCGTCGGCCATGTCTCTACTCCTGCTGGTTATCGGTCATGCTGGATTACTTGCCTTTGGACTGTTTCACGTGCTCTTCCAGCTCAAGGAAGGAAGGACGTTCAGTCGAGAACAATACCTTGCGGCCGAACTCGATCGACAGTGCCGGTGCATACCCGTTCAAACTGGCCAGCAACGTCACTTTGACGCACTGATAAATCTTGGTGGATTCGTGCAGCTTCTGTTCCAGCAAGCTCGACAGCGGACCAACGAAGCCGTATGCCAGCAAAATACCGAGGAAGGTACCGACCAGCGCATGCGCAATCAGCATACCCAGTTCAGATGGCGGAATACCCACCGATTCCATGGTGTGCACCACCCCCATCACCGCTGCCACGATACCGAATGCCGGCATACCGTCACCGAGCTTGGCAATGCAATGCACCGGGATTTCACCTTCGTGATGATGCGTTTCAATTTCGTTGTCCATCAGATTTTCAATCTGAAATGCATCCATGTTCCCCGACACCATCAGGCGCAGGTAATCGGTCATGAATTCAATCAGATGATGATCCGCGAGCACACCGGGATATTTGCTGAAGATGGGACTGGCTTCCGGCTCTTCGATATCGCCTTCGATCGACATCAGACCTTCTTTACGCGATTTGGTCAGAATCTCGAACAGCAACGCCATCAGCTCCATGTACAACGCTTTGGTGTAACGCGATCCTTTGAAAACGGTAGGCAAAGCCTTTAACGTCGCCTTGATGGCCTTCGTATTGTTCCCGACCAGAAAAGCACCGCCTGCGGCACCCCCGATCATCAGCAACTCGATAGGCTGAAACAATGCCCCGAGGTGTCCTCCGGCCATCGCAAATCCGCCGAAGACGGATGCCATGACGATGATATATCCAATTATGACTAGCAAGTGCCTGCTCCCGTCCCAGTGGCGTTCAGTTTTTACATTGATTCAGATTACATGCAATCGGGTGAAGCAAACGATTGAATACATGTCAGAAAGGTGTCTTTCATTTCCAATTACGGCAGAAAACATAAAAACTTGATAAAAGTGCGCGCGAAATGTAACACGACTAACGCTTGCCGCCCATATGCCATCCGAACAAAATCGGACCACGTTCCTGCGGCCGCACCTGAAAATCAGGCGGAACGCCGCGGATCGGGAATTCATAACTCAACAGCAAACTGCCAGGCCGCATTTCAGCCGCAGCTTTTTGCCACAAGGCGGTCATTGCCGCCGGCGACAGATACGCAAAAATCACGTCGTAATCGGCAAATGCCAGGCGCGTATAGTCGCCGCGAATAAAATTGCCGCGACTGTGCAACAAACGCGCGCGCAGACGACTCACCAGCCACGGCAACGGCGCCAGCTCGATACCGGTAAAAGTGCTGTCAGGTCGCTGCGCCGCCAGATGCAATACCGCGCCCCCCAAACCGCTGCCAATATCAATCACGCGCAATGGCCGGCCTGACGGCAGCAAGCCGGCGACGGCATCCCATACCGGACGTCCAGATGGATAAAACGGTACCTGACTGCGAAAGGTCGACCAGAACAACAACAACAAAAACAGAAAGCCGCCCAGAAACAGCGCCGGCGGCAAGTGCAAGGCATTGACCAGCAACACGGCGATCGGAAAAAGGAACAGCATGACCGGCCACCAGCTGGCCATGCGACGCCAGCGCGCAATCAGTGCCGCCAGCGCACCATGCAAGACGGAGAAGATCAAAGGGGAAAGTACGAAGCCGGCGACGCGACCGAAGATTTGACTGGCGACCAGCGCCAGCATGAAACTGATGCACAACACGAATAATGCCTGCACTGCGGGAGCCTGCAACAGCGGCCTGCGTTCCTGCTTCATGCGACTCTCCACGACTCAGATGCGCGCAGAGCCGCAATACATGAAAAAGAAATCAGGCAACGGCTTCCATTGCCATTGCTTCGCGCAACGACAACGCGACTGCATCCTTGGCTTTTTTTGTTTTCCCGGCCCGGGAAGGCATGTGACACAGACCGCACAGATAATCCTGATGAAGATCGAGGCGATGCACGACGAAGTGACCGCTGCATTTGCTGCATGGCGTCGTCGCCAGCATTTTGCTCTCAAAAAACCGTACCAGCGTCCACGCCCGGGTCAGCGACAATACGGCCTCATCGCCCTCTGCTACTTGCCCGGCCTGTTCGAGATAAAGTTTGTACGCTTTCATGACGGCTTCGATGCCGGAGATTTTTGCGTATTCGATGAGATATTTGTGAATATTGATGAACAGCGAGGAGTGAATGTTCGGTTGCCAGGTAATGAACCAGTCGGTTGAAAAAGGCAGCATGCCTTTCGGCGGTGAGACACCCTTCAATTCCTTGTACAGCTTCAGCAAACGCTCCCTTGACAGCGAAGTTTCCGACTCCAGCAATTGCAACCGTGCGCCCAGATTGATCAGCTCGATGGCCAACTGAATCTCTTGCGCCTCTGTTACCACGCTTTTCTTCGCCATGTTTCACCCCGATATTTTTCGTTGCAGCTTATGCTGTTCAAAGACTTGATTCAGAAACGGACAACGCCGCACACCCCCGGCTGGTTGACTGAAGCAGCCCCGACCGCCTGAAAACACAGATATTTAAGCTAGGAAATTTGCTCGACTGGCTGGCAAGCCATCAAAATGGCAGCATGCGATTGGGCGAGATTCTTGTCTTTATTGTAATTGGTGAGCATGCCGAGAATTGAACCGTCGTCAAACCGGAACCGGGTCAGCATCATATTGGTGCCTGCCAGTTTGAGAATTTGCGCATTGCTCAATCCCAGAATCATGTCAGCGATCTCGTCGCTGATGCCAAGGCGAAATATTGCAGTGGCCTTGTCGGATCGGATCATCTGCTGCGCGAGCATCAGATAGCTCAGATTGGCATCGCGGATTTCCGCCATCATGTCATTTGTATTCATTTAGCCCCCAAACTCAAAACTGCTTACTACCGGTTACATTTTCTTACCGGTAAGCCGATTCTGATGGCGCGGAGCATAGCAGGGAATTAGTGCCTGTCGGTATTTTATGTGGGACAACTACCGACAAAATTTGTAGGTGTTAGTCCTACAATAATTGGAAACTAATTTTTTTGAAGAAATTAATCCGGCTGCAAGCCTTGATATATACAACAATTCCACACAAAAACATTTCCCAAAGAAAATAAATTTCCATGTGGAATGACGATTAAAAGTTGCCATTTCACAAACTAAATCTGTTGTGAAAAAATGTAACAGTCAGACCGGATGTTGCCATGGCACGACTGTTTTACCTCTGTGACGGTAACTTTTACATCGAACCTGTTCAATGGAGATAAGGAAAACTCAAAAAATTCCCAACTCTTACAAATTATTACGAATTTTCTTGATGGCAAGTAAACTGCTGACGACAGCCTGACAACACGAGTATTTGCGATGTTGCCGACCGGGAATGCGCCGCGCCCCATGCTTCTGCCTTGAATTCTCTATTCCTGCCCGCCCCGGATAATGCGAAGACGCAAGACTGGCCACAGCCGGACATGGTGCCATTGATTGCGGACCAGGGCAACGCCCCGACAATCCCCGCCCCGTTCAGAATCAGTTCGCCACGCCGTCAAAACACCAGATGCATTCTGTTTTCCGACTGCCATCTCAAAATGTGATTTCCCTATTTGCGCACCCTAAGTTAACCTGCATTTGCGGACAGCTCAAACTGCCACGCACAAAAACTATAAATGCAAGGGGGGAATTTTCATGTCGCATTCTTCAATGCAGCGGGGATTACTCGCGACCGCCGCCGGCGGTTTATGCAGCCTCACCGCAAGCGCTGCCGTGGACTTGCTCAGAAAACGCGAGATATCGCCCGTCGATCTGGTCGAGGCGGCCATCAGTCGCATCGAAGCCATCGATCCGATCATCAATGCCCTGCCAATCCGCCGCTTTGAACAAGCCCGTGTCATTGCCCGCGCGCTCAAGCCGGCAACCGCCGCCGAATTGGAAAAACCGGGCTGGCTGGGAGGCTTGCCGATTGCCATCAAGGACTACAACGATGTCGCTGGCTCACCGACCACCTACGGCTCGCCGATTTATGCCGACAATATCGCCAAGCGCTCGGATCTGACCGTCGCCAATCTGGAACAAAACGGCGCGATTGCCATTGCCAAATCGAATGTGCCCGAGTTCGCCGGCACGAATACATTCAACACCCTGTTCGGTTCTACCTTGAACCCCTGGAATACCGAACTGACTGCCGGCGGCACTTCCGGCGGTTCGGCTGCCGCCCTCGCCTCCGGCATGATCTGGCTGGCAACCGGCAACGATATCGGCGGCAGTGTGCGGATTCCTGCCAGCTATTGCGGCATCGTCGGCATGCGCCCCAGCACCGGACGGGTGCCGCGACCAACCTCACTGGCGCCATTTGATACCTTGTGGGTCGAGGGCCCGATGGGCCGGTGCGTAGCAGACGTGGCCCTGATGCTGGACGCACAATCCTACTTCGACTCCCGCGATCCGCTGTCGTGGCCGCCCCCCGCCATCCCCTATGCGAATGCAGTACGAGCTCCGCGAGCGCCGCAACGGCTTGGCTACACCGGCAATCTGGGCCTCGGAGAAGTCGAACCGGAAGTCGACCGTTTATGCCGAAACGCCGCGCTTATCTTCGCTGATGCCGGGACCGCAGTAGATGACGCTCATCCTGATTTCACCGGTGGCTTCGAAGCCTTTCAAACCTTGAGCGCCAACCTGATCACCATCGTTCGCGGCTCGCTTTACCAGATCGGCCACCAGCGCGTGTGCCCGGAAATTATCGGCGACATCAGAAAAGGCCTGCAGCAAAACGGTGCCGATCTGGCGCATGCCGAACGCTTGCGCGGAGAGTTGTTCATACGTCTGACGCGATACTTCGAGACCCACGACATCCTGGCTTGCCCCACCGCATCGGTGGCCCCCTACCCGGTGACGCAGCGTTTTCCGGACAATCGTGAAGGTACCGCGCAGACTTCCTATCTGGACTGGATGTACCTCACCTTTGTACTTTCACTGACAGGCTGCCCCAGCATTTCGGTACCGATCGGCACCACTTGCGATGGGCGCCCGGTTGGTCTTCAGTTACTGGGAAAACCGCGGGGCGACTTCGAACTGCTCAGCGCAGCCCGAATCCTGGAACAATTGATTGGAGACATTGCGGTCCGCACACCGGCAAGTGCGGCGAACGACCCGATGGAATTGGCAGTGACATGCAGTACTGACATGTGACAACAGAGTCAGCCGTGCTGCCGCCAGCAGAAATTACGTCAAGGCTCCAGCCCGGCGAGCGCCTGCTCAATATCGGCGATCAGATCATCAGGATCTTCCAGTCCGATATTAAAGCGCACCAGATGGCCTGGATCAGACCATGCCGAGCGCATGGTCTGCATCCGGTACGGTACGCACAAACTATGCGCGCCACCCCAGCTGAAGCCGATTTTGAACAAGGCCAGGCTTTCCACAAAACGATCAATTTGCGCTTCGGTATAACGCCCGTCGAAGATCACCGAAAACAAGCCGCCGGCACCGGTGAAATCACGCTGCCAGATGGCATGTCCCGGGCAGTCCGGAAAGGCCGGATGCAAGACCTTGCCAATTTCCTTACGGGTCGTCAGCCATGCGGCCACTTTGCGAGCGGCCGCGTCATGCGCATCGAAACGCAGACGCATGGAAGGCAAACTGCGCAACACCAGATAGACATCATCCATGCCGACGCCCATGCCCAACCGCATATGCGCCAGCTCCAGCTTGTGATTGAGCGCATCGTCACGGGTGATGACCGCACCCATCAGGATATCTGAGCCGCCCGACTGATACTTGGTCAAGGCCTGCATCACGATGTCGATGCCAAGATCAAACGCACGCAGCGCCAGCCCCGCCGACCAGGTGTTATCGAGCGCCACCGTCACACCGGCCGCATGCGCGGCCTTGCAGATGGCCGGCAGATCGGCAACTTCCATCGACACCGAACCCGGTGCTTCAGTCCAGATCAGACGCGTGTCGGGTTGAATCAGATCGGCAATGCCGGCGCCGATCAGCGGATCATAAAATCGCGCTGTAATACCGAAATCACTTTGCAGCCAGCCGCTGAGTTCCTTGCTCGGACCGTAGACATTTTCCGGCAACAAAACGTCATCACCGGTTTTGAGCAAGGCGAAATTGACCAGTGAAATCGCCGCCAGACCGCTGGGCGTCAGGCGGCAATGGCGACCACCTTCAATTTCGGCCAGTCGCGCTTCCAGCGTGAATGTGGTGGGTGTGCCGTGCAAGCCGTAGGTGTAGCCGCTCTTCTCTTTCCAGTTGCGCGCGCGCATTGCCGCGATAGTGGGAAACAGTACCGTGGACGCATGATGAATGCTGGAGGGCAATGCAGAAAACCCCGCTGGCGGCGTGTAATCGCTGTGCACCAGAGAGGTTTGCGGAGAGATCTTTTTTTTCACGAGTGGCCCCGGAATAATGGAAGAAGATGACGACAGCAGATGCCTGCTCAAGGCGATGGCAACTGCAATACAAACGGTTTGCTGTCGCTGCCATCGGGTGCCGTCCAGGTACCGCTGATGACTGAACCTTGCAAGCTGCCTTCCCACTGCCCGGAAACATCCTGGCCATTGCGCGACTCTTCCATCACCAGATCATCATCCTGCACCTCACCGGCGAGCAGAATTTTCTGGGTCTGGCCGAATGCAAAGTAGGTTCCCTGCAAACCGTCTTCATCAGGCTTGGGTTGCAGATTGACTTGAATTTTCTGCGTTCCCAGGGTGCCACGCAACACTAAGGCTTTCGACAGCAACTGCCCCAGATGCCGGCCCGGCTGCACCGCTGCGGCGACCGCTGCATTTTGTGCAACGGCGGCCGATCCGACAGTCGATACAAGCAATACTGAACCCAATACGAAATACGCCAGCCTCATTGTGCAGCAGCCCATAAATCATGTGCATCGGCAGCCGTGATGACGGCATCGACAAACTCGCCGACGACCAGCTTTTTGTGCGGTTCAAAAGGCGGTTTGACATAGACCACGCCATCGATTTCCGGCGCATCGGCATACGAGCGTCCCACACCGCCGCTGCGATCGACTTCATCGATCAGAATGCGCATGGTCTTGCCGACCTTTTCCTGCAGGCGTTTCTTGGAAATTTCTTCCTGCAGTTGCATCACACGTCCACGCCGCTCTTCACGCACTTCTTCCGGTACCGGGTTATCGAGCGCATTGGCAGTCGCACCTTCGACCGGCGAGTAGGCAAAGCATCCCAGACGGTCGATTTGCGCTTCCTTGAGGAAATCCAGCAAATAGGAAAACTCGGCTTCCGTTTCACCGGGGAACCCGGCGATGAATGTCGAGCGGATCGTCAGGTCGGGACACATTGAGCGCCATGCCTGAATGCGCTCAATATTCTTTTCGCCGCTGGCCGGACGCTTCATGCGCTTGAGCACATCCGGATGGGCATGCTGCAACGGCACGTCCAGATACGGCAAAATCTTGCCTTCTGCCATCAATGGAATGATCTGATCAACGTGCGGATATGGATAGACGTAATGCAGGCGCACCCAGGCACCGTACTGCGCCGCCAGCTCGCCGAGCGCGGTCACCAGTTGCGTCATGTGGGTCTTGATTGGCTTGCCGTTCCAGAAACCGGTACGGAATTTGACATCCACGCCATAGGCGCTGGTGTCTTGCGAAATCACCAGCAATTCCTTGACGCCGGCCTTGAACAGGTTTTCCGCCTCCAGCATGATGTCGGCAATCTGACGCGACACCAGATCGCCACGCATCGACGGGATGATGCAAAAACTGCAACGATGGTTACAGCCTTCAGAAATTTTCAGGTAGGCGAAATGCTTGGGCGTCAGTTTGACACCTTGTGCCGGCACCAGATCGAGAAACGGCGCGTGCGGCTTCGGCAAGTGCCGGTGCACCGCCTGCATCACTTCACCGACGGCGTGCGGGCCGGTCACTTCGAGTACTTTGGGATGGATTTTCTGGATGATATCGTCGCCGTCGGCATCCTTTTTGGCACCGAGACAGCCGGTGACGATCACCTTGCCGTTTTCGCTCAGCGCCTCACCGATGGCGTCCAGTGACTCTTGCACTGCGGCATCAATGAAGCCGCAAGTGTTGACGATGACCAGATCCGCGCCAGCATAGGACTTGGCTGTGTCGTACCCTTCGGCACGCAATTGGGTCAAAATCTGTTCGGAATCGACCAGAGCCTTGGGACAGCCGAGTGAAACAAAGCCAACTTTCGGCGTTGCTGGGGGTGCGAGAGGAGAAACGATAGACATGATGGGGAGCCGCCAAAGCGAAGATCAAAACGAAGGCGCTATTGTACCCGTTGCAAGGCAGGCATACCGTAAAACGGTAAATGCCTGCCCGTCATCTTACTTTTGGTCCGGCGGAGCGAAGGGGAATGTGCCAAACATGTTCTTGGTCTGGCTCTGCATCTGCTCTTGCATCTGAATGAACAGGCTCTTGCTCTGCTCGATGTAGTTGCTCATCATGCCTTGCATCATCGGTCCCTGGACATTCATGAACTGGGTCCACATTTCAGGGCTGAACGGCTTGCCTTCGTAGAAACCCTTGGAGTTTTCCGCCAGCTTGTTCTGAATATCGATAAACGCCTGAATGTTCTTTTCCAGATAAGAACCCATCATGCCTTGCATCGCGTGGCCATAGTAGCGAATGATCTGCGACAGCGCGGCGCTGGAAAACATCGGTGCGCCATGCGACTCTTCTTCAAGAATGATCTGCAGCAGAATGCTGCGGGTCAGATCTTCACCACTCTTGGCATCGACGACGGCAAACACTTCGTCGTCGAGCACCAGTTGTTTGACATCCGTCAATGTGATGTAAGAACTGGTTTGCGTATCGTACAGGCGCCGGTTGGGATATTTTTTAATCAAGCGCTCTGCAGCGTTTTTTGCACTAGTCATCTGAAATTCCAGTTTATTTTCAGCTATTGAGCGGGCTGCCACTGTCAGTCTCGTTGCCAGTCGCCTGCCCACCCGCGTATTGCATTATAGAATCGAAACCGGGAATTTAGGCAAATTCCCGGTTTCTCGGTATCAAACCTGCCGGCAGGACATCTGCCTCGCCCGGTCTTATCCCATATGCAAGCCGCCGTTCAGCGAAAAGTCCGAACCGGTCGCATAGCCACCTTCATTCGAGGCAATCCAGGCAATGATCGACGCAATTTCTTCCGGCTCGGCCAGACGCTTGACCGGAATCCCGGCCACGATCTTTTCCAGTACTTCCGGACGGATCGCGCGCACCATGTCGGTACCGACATAGCCCGGCGACACGGTATTGACGGTCACTCCCTTGGTTGCCACTTCTTGCGCCAGCGCCATCGTAAAGCCGTGAATGCCGGCCTTGGCGGTCGAATAGTTGGTCTGGCCGAACTGACCTTTCTGACCATTCACCGACGAGATGTTGATGATGCGTCCCCAGCCACGATCAACCATGCCTTCGATAACCTGCTTGGTGACATTGAACAGCGAGTTCAGGTTGGTGTCGATCACCACGTCCCAGTCAGCCTTGCTCATCTTGCGGAACTGACCGTCGCGGGTAATGCCGGCATTATTGACCAGCACATCCACCTCGCCGATTTCAGCCCGTACCTTTTCAAACGCCGCCTTGGTTGAATCCCAGTCCGCGACATTGCCTTCCGAAGCATGGATATCGAAATCCTGGGCCCGCATGTCAGCCAGCCATTTATCCTTGCGCGCCGAATTCGGGCCGCAGCCGGCAACGACGGTATAACCATCCTTGCACAGTCGCACACAAATTGGGGTGCCGATTCCACCCATGCCACCGGTTACGTATGCGATGCGTTTTGCCATGTCTTGCCTCCTGTATTGTCTGTGGATAGTTACTGCAACCGGCTCACGCTCCAACTGCAAAATCCTGAACTGAGCATGAACCGGAAATGAGGATGGCGTTACTGCCTGATACGCCTGCGATCTTGTTGCGCATATCCTCGTATCTGATTGCTGTTGGCGCGTTAATCTGCTCTGACTTTGACATACCTCCCTGGGGCCGGTTCAATGGGTTGATGCGTCTTGTTGCCGAATACGCGTGGCGCCGCGACCTTCTTGCCGGCATGGCTGGCAAGAAATGCCGACCACTCGGTCCACCAGCTGCCCGGATGTTCGGTAGCGCCATCGAACCACGCCTGGGCATCCGGTCCGATATCGTCGTTGGTCCAGTAGCTGCGTTTGTTTTTCGCCGGCGGATTGATCACGCCGGCAATGTGGCCGGAAGCACCGAGCACGAAGCGGTTGCTGCCAGGCTTTTTCTGATTGAGGATGGCGGTCGAAACATATGCCGACTGCCACGGCACGATGTGATCTTCGCGCGAAGCGAAAATGAAAGTCGGCGCCGCGATTTTATGCAGATCGATTTTTTCGCCTGCCATGGTCAGCTTGCCCGGCGTCTTCAGCGCATTTTCCAGATACATGTTGCGCAGGTAGTAGCAAAACATCGGTCCCGGCAAATTGGTGCTGTCGGCATTCCAGTACAGCAGATCGAATGCAGCCGGCGCTTCACCCTTGAGATAATTCGATTCGACGTAATTCCAGATCAGATCATTGGGTCGAAGACTCGAAAACGCGCTGGAGAAATCGCGCCCGGCCATCAGGCCGTGTTCGCCGATTGCCTGTTCGCGCATCTTGATTTGCATCTCGTCAATATAGACATCGATGGCGCCGGTATCGACAAAATCGAGGAAGGCCGTCAACAATGTCAGACTCGACACCGGCTTCTCGCCACGCGCCGCCAGCAATGCCAGCGCACAAGACAACAAGGTGCCGCCAACGCAGAAGCCGAGGGCATTAATCTGGTCCTGACCGGAAATTTCCTGCACTACGTGAATCGCGCGCACCACTGCGTCATCGACGTATTGCTCCCAGGTCGCATGCTCCAGCGAAGCATCGGCATTGCGCCAGGAAATCAGGAACACGGTATTGCCCTGCTCGACCGCGTAGCGCACCAGCGAATTCTGCGGCTGCAGATCGAGAATATAGAATTTGTTGATGCAAGGCGGCACGATCAGCAGCGGCCGTGCATGCACAGTTTTGGTCAACGGCTTGTACTGGATCAACTGGAAAAATGCATTTTCAAACACCACCGCGCCTTCGCTGGTGGCGACATCCTTGCCGACCTCGAACGCACTTTCATCGGTTTGAGAAATTTTCCCGCGCTGCAAATCAGCAAGCAACTGGGTGATGCCGCGGGTCAGACTTTCGCCCTTGGTATCAATGATTTTTTGCTGCGCTTCGGGATTCGTGACGAGGAAGTTCGCCGGCGACAAGGCATCCACCATTTGCTGGACGGCAAAGCGCAGTTTCTGTTTGATTTTTTCGCTCGCCTTGACTGAGTCCGCGAGCGCCATCAGGAAGCGGCCGTTCAACTGATAGGCGGCGGCCTGGAAGGCATAAAACGGATTGGAGTGCCACGCTTCGGCGGCCATGCGACGGTCAGTGATGGCCGGCGGATTCGCGCTCAGCGCCGACTGCCAGAGCCCGGCGAACTGATCTGCATAATCCTGCTGCAAACGCATCACGTCGGCAGGATCAAGCGTAGCGCCAAGACCGCCAAGCTGCTGCTGAACCACATGCAAATCGAGCTTTCCGGCCGGTAGTGACTGCCAAATCTTGGGATCCGACAACTGCTCCAGCCAGGCTGAAAAAACGGGTGGTACGTTTTGCTTATTCTGCTTATTCATGCTCGCATCTACAATTTTCGCGTATCGTTACGATTTGTCTCAAGCCCAAACTGATATGTATATCGTAGCAATCGCCTGGTTATATGTCGTCTTCATGATGTCTGTCACCGAACAATCCGCCGTCGCAGGAATCGCCACGTTTTTCCTGTACGGTGTATTTCCTTTGACAATTGTTTTATACCTGATGGGCACGCCGCAACGCAAGCGGAATCGTCAAATCAGAGAAAAAGCCGCGCTTGAGGCCAAGCAAGCCCTCGCCACCGCCGATTCCGCCAGCAAACCGGATTCGTTGCCGGACGACAAATCCTGATCAATTCCGGGCATGAACAAAGGGTCATACACCCCGAATCATGCTTCACAGTATTTCACAGGCATGCAAGCATTCCCATCGTTATCGCCCGATTAAGCTTCGACGAATATTCGATGCGTGCCTGAACGGGCAGCAAGGCGGCGGCGACCACCACGACTACTCCGCCGCTGGTGCCAGCCACGCCGGTAAATGGCAACGCGGACAAGCGGACAGGATGGTGATGCCGGGATATTGCTGCTGCAGAAACTGCACCATGGTGGCAGCAATCCCGCGTTGACGCCAGGGCGGCGTCACAAAGACCATGAGCACCGACAGGTGCCCTGCCTCACACCGGTAGTCGAGTGCGCCGACCATGACAGCATCGATGCTGGCCCGCACCCGGTGATGAGGATGTGCGATCAACAGCTCGCATTCGACCCCGCTCACATCAGCACACGCGACGCCAGATGCAAACCCAGCAGCAGCAGACCGCTGAAAAAGCAGCGACGAAATAATTGCGCACTCAGCTTCATGCGTGCCCACTGGCCGATGAACATGCCGGCCAGCGCCGGCACCAACGCCAGAAGCGATACCCCGACCAGATCGCCACCGATGCCGCCGCCGCTGCCCAAGGCAATGGCCAGTGCCACGGTCGACACGGTAAAGGACAGGCCCAGCCCCTGAATCAATTCCTCCTTTTCCAGATTCAGTGCCTGCAGATACGGCACCGCCGGAATCACGAATACGCCAGTGGCAGCAGTGATCAATCCGGTGACCAGACCAATCGGAAACGATAGCCATTTCTCGTTGCGCGGCGCCACCGAAAAACGCACCGCAGTCAGCCCGATCAGCGCATAGATCACCAAGGCCACGCCAAGCCCGATCTCAGCCTTGCCACCAATAGCGGCGGCCAACATGCCGCCACCGCCGACCGTGCCAAGCGCAATGCCGGCCAGCATCGGCCATAGCCGCTTGAACAAACCGATGAAGTTACCGCCCGCCAGCAATTGCCAGAGGTTGGTGACCAGTGATGGCACAATCAGCAACGCCGCCGCTTGCGCTGGCAACATCGCCAGCCCCAGCAAGCCCATGGCGACGGTCGGCAAGCCAAGTCCGATGACGCCTTTGACAAAACCGGCCAACAAAAATGTCGCCAGAATCATCACGATCACGGCCGCATGTGCGGCATCCCAAGTCAATCCATGTGTCATTTTTTCAGCCTGTCATTGTCTGCGATACCTGCAGTGTGCCAGTGCTCGCGCGGCTTCGAAATGTGGAATACACTGAGTCAGCCTTCGGCACTGACGAAGGCTGACTGACGTCAACCGACTTTTATCCGCCACGAATCTGCCACGACATTCTGATCCCATGAGCCAGCGCCTTGACCTGACCGACCTGCGTTTATTCCTGCATACCACCGAAACCGGCAGCATTACGGCCGGCGCCGAACGCACGCATATGGCACTGGCTTCGGCCAGCGCCCGTATCCGCGCCATGGAAGATAACCTTGGCGTACCGCTGCTGTTGCGCGAACGACGCGGAGTGCAGATGACCAGCGCCGGCCGCGCGCTGCAACATCATGCGCGCACCATGCTGCAGCAGATGGAAAAAATGCGTGACGAGCTGGGCCAATATGCGCAAGGATTGAAAGGCCATATCCGATTGCTGGCCAACACGTCTGCCATCAGCGAATTCTTGCCGGATGCACTTGGCATTTTTCTGAGCAATCATCCGAACATCGATATCGATCTGGAGGAGCGCCTCAGTTATGACATTGTGCAAGCCATCACTGACGGCATTGCCGATGTCGGCATCGTGGCCGACTCGACCGATATCGCCAATCTGGAGAGCATGGCATTTCGCGCAGACCGGCTGGTCGTGGTGACCGCACGCCGACATCCGCTGGGACGAAAAAAACAGATGCAGTTCGCGGATGCCCTGCACTGCCACTTCATCGGCCTGAGCGGCGACAGCGCGTTGCAGGAACACATCGCGGGACATGCCATGCGTGCCGGCAAGCGCTTGCAATATCGGGTACGCCTGCGCAGTTTCGATGCGATCTGCCGCATGATAGAAAGTGATGTTGGTATTGGCGTCATCCCGGAAACCGCAGCGCTGCGCTGCCAGCAAACCATGGACATCAAATGCATCCGCCTCAGTGATGCCTGGGCCAGTCGCCGTCTGCTGATTTGCGCGCGCCATTTTGCCAGCCTGCCTGGCGCCACCAGTCAGCTCATCGCGCAACTGCGCCTTGGTCAGACCTGAGTCATACCAAGGCGATGCTGCGAGACAATATGCCAGAGATTATTTGAGCCAGATGAGCGAGGTCATTCTGCCCGTCAACCGATCACGCCGATAAGAATAAAAACTGTGCGCTTCGATCACGGTGCAGTGATCGCCGCCGGATATCTGATCCACACCAACCTGTTGCAGGCGGCGTCGTGCCAGTTGATAGATATCGGCCAGATATTTGCCGTCGCGTCCGGCGATGGCCGCAAATGCCGTTTTACTGTGCGCATCGTATGCCGTGAACGCATCCAGCACATCGCTGCCCACCTCGAAACGCTGCGGGCCGATGGCCGGCCCGAGCCACGCCATGATATCGCCGGCGCCGCGGGCGCGCATCGCCGCCACGGTATTTTCCAGCACCCCGCCGACCAGACCGCGCCAACCGGCATGCGCGGCCCCCACCACACTGCCGGCCGTATCGCAAAACAAGACCGGCAAGCAGTCAGCAGTCATCATCGCGCACACCACGCCGGCGCGATGCGCAATGCTGGCATCGGCCACAACCGCGCCACCGGCATCGGCAGCATCACGCACCACCGTGCCATGCACCTGCGTCAGCCAGACCGGTTCGGCCGGCAAGATGCTGCGCAAACGACGCCGGTTTTCCGCCACGCGGGCCGGATCGTCCTCCACATGATCGCCAAGATTGAGACCGCCGCCGCCCTGACCATCATCACAGGGAGCGACACTGACGCCGCCCTGACGCATGGTGGTAAACGCAGCGACGTTGTCAGGCGCATTGCGCCAGTCCGGAAGCAATAATTGCATGATCAATCCGCCAGTCAGTCTTCAGATTTACTCGTCCAGCGCATCGCTGACAGCCTGATCGATGCCGGCACGCACCAGCAGTTCGGCAAAATCAGGCGGCAAGGCGGCTGACCAGACGCAATACTTGCCGCTGACCGGATGATTCAGACCGAGGCGCGCCGCCTGCAATGCCTGACGCGGGAAAAACGGCATCAGATGCGGCTTGCCATACAAGGCGTCACCTACCAACGCAAATCCCAGCGACTGCATGTGCACCCGGATCTGGTGAGTACGACCTGTTTCCAGGCGACAATGCATCAGACTGACGGCACGGCCATCAAGCGCGCCAACGGCGAGACGCCGGTAGTGCGTCAATGCCGGTTTGGCGATCATGCTTTCCGATACCGCCATCTTGATGCGATCGCGCGGATGACGGGCCATGGCGCCGTCGATTTGCCCGGACAATTGCGGCGTCCCCCATACCAGCGCCAGATACTGACGCTTGACGGTACGGGCCTGCAATTGCCGCACCAGATCGGTCTGTGCCGCCAATGTTTTCGCTACCACCATCAGGCCGCTGGTATCTTTATCCAGCCGATGCACGATGCCGGCCCGCGGCACATTGGCGAGGGATGGCAAATGATGCAACAGTCCGTTGAGCAGCGTACCGGTCCAGTTGCCGGCGGCCGGATGCACCACCAGACCGGCCGGTTTGTTGATGACAATCAAGGCTTTATCTTCATGGACGATGTCCAGATCCATCGCTTCCGGCTGAAATGCCTTCTCTTCCGGCGCGATTTGCGGCGTGACGACCACCAGCTCGTCGCCCAGCACGGTCATCTTGGTTTTGGCCGGCGCGCCGTCGACCGTTACGTAACCGGCCTCGATCCATTGCTGAATGCGGCTGCGGGAATAGGCCGGAATCAATCCGGACAATACTTTGTCGAGACGCACGCCACAGGCATCGTCGGCCATCTTCAGGGTAACAGGTGCTATGGCATCGCTAAATTCGTCGAGTGCTTCATCACCCTCATCGATATCTGCGGTGTCGGCTGGAAATGCTTTTTCAACCGGGGGGGGTGTATTACGTGACATCAGCTATAATCAGTGGGTTGTATTCTTGTTTCTTTGCACCCCGCTCAAAACTGCTCAAACGTCATGCAAAAAATCTTATTGAAATTGTTGGCCGTCTTTTTCATCATTTCCCTGTCAGCGTGCGGTCTGCTGCCGGAACAAAAAGATGAGACGACGGGTTGGTCCGCGTCCAAATTATACTCGGAAGCGAAGGATGAACTAAACGCTGGTGGATATGACAAGGCAATCAAATATTTTGAGAAGCTGGAATCACGCTATCCGTTCGGTACTTATGCGCAGCAGGCACAAATGGATATTGCCTATGCCTACTACCGTCAGAACGATCAGGCACAGGGTCTGGCAGCAGTGGATCGCTTCATCAAGCTGCATCCGAATCACCCGAACGTCGATTACATGTATTACCTGCGCGGGCTGATCAATTTCAATGATCGCACCAGCATTTTCGATACTTTCACCGATCAGGACAACACCGAGCGCGATCCCAAGGCCGTACGCGACGCCTTCGACTCGTTCAAGCTGCTGGCCGAACGCTTCCCGGACAGTTCCTACACACCGGACGCGATTCTGCGCATGAAGTATCTGGTCAACTCGATGGCCCAGTATGACGTCCACGTGGCGAGGTACTACTATCGTCGCGGCGCCTATGTGTCTTCCGCCAATCGCGCCCAGGCTGCGATCAAGGAATATCCAGACGCACCGGCGATCGAAGAAGCACTGTTCATCATGATGCGTTCCTACGAAGCGCTGGGACAGAAACAATTGCGCGACGATACCGAACGGGTCATCAAGGCCACTTACCCGAACAGCAGCTATTGGACCGGCGGCCCGGCCAAGAAGAACGGCCCGTGGTGGAAAATCTGGTAAGTCCCGCATGAAGGTCTGCATACGCTGAACAAGAGCTGCAAAATCAAAAGCCACCGCAAGGTGGCTTTTTTTCGTCTGCCGGATACTGCGACCGCACACTGGACTGCGGCCGCTGAGCGTCAATCCGCAATACGGCGGCGAAACACCCAGGAAGTGTCGCTGGAAACCGACTCATCAAACGCATAGCCATCGAGATCGAAGGCCTTCAGCCGTTCCGGTTGTGCAATCCCCTTCACGGCCGCATAACGGGCCATCAAACCACGGGCGCGCTTGGCATAGAACGAAATGATCTTGTATTGACCACCCTTCCAGTCCTGAAATACCGGCGCCACGATACGGCCATCGAGCAACTTCGGCTTGACCACCTTGAAATACTCTTCGGACGCCAGATTGATCAACACCTTTGATTTGTGTTCCGACAACACCGCGTTCAGGGCCTGCGTCACGGTATCGCCCCAGAATGCATACAAATCCTTGCCACCCGGATTGGGCAAGCGGGTCCCCATCTCCAGACGGTAAGGCTGCATCAGATCCAGCGGACGCAATGCGCCATACAACCCGGACAAGATCCGCACGTGCGACTGCAGGTAATCAAGTTGCTTGGGCGACAAGGACGAGGCATCCAGCCCTTCATATACATCGCCATTGAATGCCAGCACGGCCTGCTTGCTGTTCTTTTTCGTGAATTTGCGGGACCACGATGCATAGCGGTCAACATTCAACGCTGCCAGCTGATCTGAAATTCCCATCAAGGTCGCAATTTGCGCCGGTGCCTTGTGTTTGAGCACCTCGATCAGTTCCGCCGAGCGGGCGATGAAATCAGGCGTGGTATGCAAATCGGTAACCGGGGGCGCGTCGTAATCGAGTGATTTTGCGGGCGATAAAACAATCAGCATGAGCGAGTCCGTTTAAATAATTTCCGCAATGATACCGAAAGCCGGGAAAGTCGTCCGGGCGGCACCGGAAATGCGCTGTTTTCATTCACCGAAAGGCGCTGCAGCTCACAAAACATGGGCCTGTTGCAATTCAACAATAGCGCGAAAGTATTTCTCTCTGGTACTTAACTTCTCCATAGAATGGTCGTTAGCAAGGCAATAGAAAAAATACTGAAAACCGGAAATCCGGCGCAGCGTTATCTGTGACGACAAACAGAGCGGCGACCAGTAATGCGGACACACGACCAATCCACACGAGGAGACAAACATGAAGTGGTTCTACGATTTACGCATCTCAAAAAAACTACTGATCTCCTTTGTCCTGATACTGTCACTGACGTCAGCCTTGGGCATCTTTGCCATCTCCCGGCTGGCCAAAGTCAATCAGGCTTCCACCGATATCGCCACCAACTGGCTGCCCAGCATCCGCACCTCGCTGGAAATGAAAACCGCGTTGTCGCAGATCCGTTCGCTGCAACTGCAACATGTATTGACCAGCGATAGCACTGAAATGACCCGCAATGAAAAACTGCTGGGCGATGCCATCAACACCATGCAGCAAAAAATGGCGACCTACGCGACCTTGATCAGCACACCGGAAGAACGGGAAATCTTTCCGCAACTGAGCAAGACGCTGGAAGCCTTTCTGGCCATTCACAAGAACGTGGTGGCAACCTCGCGCGACGGCAAAAATGACGACGCGCGCCAACTTTTACTGAAAGATGGCACCCCGTTGTATCTGCAAATGTTCGCCGCCATCGACAAGCTGGTGAAGGTCAATCAGGATGGCGGCGTGCAAGCCGACCAGTTCGCCGAATCCACCTTCCAGTCAGCACGCATCATGATCGTGGCACTGATGGCGGCCTGCATCGTGATCGGCCTGATCATGGCGGTGTGGGTGGCGCGCATCGTCTCGCGGCCATTGCAGGCGGCGGTCGATGTCGCCCAGCGCGTTGCCGACGGCGACCTGACCGCTGACATCCGCTCCGACAGCAAGGATGAAACCGGGCAGTTGATGGCCTCGCTCAAGGCCATGAATGACAGCTTGCTGAAAATCGTCACCGAAGTACGTCAGGGGACCGATACCATCGCTACCGCTTCCAATGAAATTGCCACCGGCAATCTGGACCTGTCGAGCCGCACCGAAGAACAAGCCAGTTCGCTCGAAGAAACCGCTTCCTCGATGGAAGAACTGACCTCGACCGTCAAGCAAAATGCCGACAATGCACGACAAGCCAATCAACTGGCAGTATCGGCTTCCGAAGTGGCAATTCAGGGCGGCAACGTGGTCGGCCAGGTGGTCGACACCATGGGTTCCATCAATGACTCGTCCAAAAAGATCGTCGACATCATCAGCGTCATTGACGGCATTGCCTTTCAAACCAATATTCTGGCGCTCAATGCCGCAGTCGAAGCGGCGCGCGCCGGTGAACAGGGGCGCGGCTTTGCGGTAGTGGCGAGCGAAGTGCGCAGCCTGGCGCAACGGTCGGCCAGCGCGGCCAAGGAAATCAAGACCCTGATCGACGATTCAGTCGAAAAAGTCGGCACCGGCAGCAAACTCGTGGCACAAGCCGGTACCACCATGCAAGAAGTTGTCAGCAGCGTCCGTCGCGTCACCGACATCGTTGGCGAGATCAGCGCCGCCAGCCAGGAACAGAGCGCCGGGATTGAACAGGTCAATCAGGCGATCACGCAGATGGATGAAGTGACCCAGCAAAATGCCGCGCTGGTGGAAGAAGCTGCCGCGGCGGCACAATCGTTGCAGGATCAGGCTGGCAATCTGGCGCGCGTCGTCAGCGTCTTCAAACTCGACAATAGCGTCGCCGCACCAACCCGGCCCGCCCTCGCCGCCCGGCCGTCTGCGCCGGCACTGACAGCGCGTCCGACTGCGGCGCCAGGCCGGGCACCGTTGCGTACCCCGGCAAAAATTGCATCGGTCACTCCCGCCGCAGCCGGCAACAAGCCCGGCAGCAGCGACGACGAATCGTGGGAGCAATTCTGACGCCGTCACCGCCCCCTGTGGCGCACATACCGCATGTGCGCCATTGCCATGACGTAATGCCGGCTGGCCGGACGATGACCCGCCAGTCGCGCCTGACGCGCTGTTTCCATTTATGCAAAACGCCCCGACATGGATTAGTATCCAGATATGGAGCACGGTTTTACAGCAATACATCGTCGCTACCTACAACGACGGAAAACTGGAGGCATCATGAAACGCGATAAAGTACTGATGGCGGATATTTTGAAAGCGCTCTCTTCCTTCGGCACCACCTACGGCGATGTCGAAAAGATTCAGGGCGGCCTGCATGCACAAGCCACTGCTCCCGAACTCATTTTGCATCACCTGCGCCTGCTGCATGACCGCGGCCTGGTGGCCGTCGACATTCACCAATTCTGGCGGGTGACGGATCAGGGTTATGACGTGCTGGAAGCCGGCGTCGATCCGACCCAACCGTTGCCCGCAACAAGCCCTACGAAAGCCAGTGGTTTTGACAACTAATATTTCATCAGATACTGCCTCGCCCGCATCTGCGGCATCACCCGCTACCGCAGTCGCATCACCGGCTGCCGCTGCCCCGCGCATCGTTCTCGACACCAATGTCTGTCTCGATCTGTTCGTATTTCGCGATCCGCGCTGGAATGCGTTGCTGACGGCGCTCAACAATGGCGACATCGAGGCCGTCACGCGCGAGGATTGCCGCATGGAATGGCTGATCGTCCTCGACTATCCCCATTTGCCTTTGACCGAAGCCGACAAGCCGGCCATTCGTGCCGAGTTCGACCGCCTGATTACTTGCCTGCCGCCGGCCAGTGTCAATACTTTCGGTCTGCCGCTGTGCAGCGATACCGACGACCAGAAATTTCTTGAGTTGTCATTGCAAGCCGGCGCCATGCAACTGATCACCAAAGACAAGGCGTTGCTGAAGCTGGCCAGGAAAACGGCCCGCAAAGGCATGTTCGCGATCTTGCCGCCACAGGCCTGGAGCCGCCCCGAAGCAGCCGTCACGAACGGCACCGCAATGCCGACAGCCTGATCGCCGGCATTGCGGGCAATTCGGCTAAAATGCTTTCTTTCTTCATTGAACTCACTGATTTTCTGCAATGACTCAACCTGCCAGCATCGTCTCCAAACTGCCGAATGTCGGCACCACCATTTTCACCGTCATGTCGGCGCTCGCGACCGAAAAAGGCGCTGTCAATCTGGGTCAGGGCTTCCCTGATTTCAATTGCGACCCGGCCCTGGTCGATGCCGTCACCAAGGCGATGCAGGATGGCCTGAACCAATACCCCCCAATGACCGGCGTGCCGCTGTTGCGCGAGGCGATTGCGCAGAAGATCCAGGCCTTGCATGGCCATCGCTATGATCCGGCCACCGAAATCACCGTCACTGCCGGTGCCACGCAAGGCATCCTGACCTCGATTCTGTGTGCCGTCCATGCCGGCGACGAAGTGATCGTGATCGAACCCGCTTACGATTGCTATGTGCCGGCCATCGAACTGGCCGGCGGCATTCCGGTATTCGTCCAAATGACCGTCGGGGCTGACGGTTACAGCGTGCCCTGGGATCAGGTGGCTGCCGCCGTCACCGGCAAGACCCGCCTGATCATGGTCAACACGCCCCACAATCCGACCGGCTCGATTCTCAAGCAGGCCGATATCCGGGCGCTGGCCGAGATCGTGCGCGGCACCGACATCCTGATCCTGTCCGATGAAGTCTACGAGCACATGGTGTACGACGGTCAACAGCATGAATCGCTGAGCCGTCATCCTGAACTGGCACAACGCACCTTCATCAATTCCAGCTTCGGCAAGACCTATCACGTGACCGGCTGGAAAGTCGGCTTTGTCGCGGCCCCGGCGGCACTGACGGCAGAATTCCGCAAGGTGCATCAGTTCAATGTATTCACCGTCAATACCCCGGTCCAGTACGGGCTGGCAGCTTACATGCAAAACCCGGCGCCTTATCTTGAGTTGCCGGCGTTTTATCAGCGCAAGCGTGATCTGTTCCGGGACGGCTTGAAGAACACCCGCTTCAAGCTGTTGCCGTCGGACGGCACCTACTTCCAATGCGTCGAATACGGTGCCATTTCCGATTTGTCGGAAGCCGAATTCTCGACCTGGCTGACCACCGAAATCGGTGTCGCCGCGATTCCGGTTTCGGCGTTCTACAACACGCCGAAAGAATCCGGCATCGTGCGTTTCTGCTTCGCCAAGAAAGATGAAACCTTGCGTCTGGCGCTGGACCGGCTGGCCGCACTCTGATCGTCAGCCAGACAACAGGCAACACAGAGGGCCGCTAACTACCGGCCCTCTTTGCATGGTGCGATGAATGCGGCCTGTCCGTTCGACCGGCAACCGGCTCTCGCGCCCGGCATTTTTAGCGCCCATCTTATCGACTTCCTGTCCGGACGCCTGGCCTCCGCCCACGGCAGAATTCACGCATGCGTTCCCGATGTATCCCGCAGCAGTGAAAATACCTTACGATACTGACCGCATCAATTTTCTGTCCGGAGTTCCAGTTGACCATACATTTTTCTGCTTACATCGCCACCAGTCTGGATGGCTTCATTGCGCGCAGCAATGGCGATCTCGACTGGCTGTTCAACGCCACCACCTCCACCGATGACCACGGTTATGCCGAGTACATGAACGGCATCGATACCATCGTCATGGGTCGCAACACTTACCAGACCGTACTGGGTTTTGGCGAATGGCCTTATCCGGAAAAACGTGTGGTCGTCCTCAGCACCACGCTGTCGGCAGATGCCATTCCGTCACATCTGCAAGATAAGCTTTTGCTACATCCGGGGCCGTTGCCGCAGTTGCTCAAGTCCCTCACCGAGCATGGCTGCAACAATGTGTATGTGGATGGCGGCAGCGTGATTCAATCTTTTCTGGCGGCCCGGCTGCTGGATCAGATAACCGTGACCACCATCCCGATTCTGATCGGCAGCGGCATTCCCTTGTTCGGCAATCCCGGACATGACATTCGACTTGCCCACCACAAGACCACCGCATTTGACAGTGGTTTTGTCCAAACCACCTATCAGATCAGCCACTGACCGTCCCGGTACGGCCATCGCCAGGTTGCCGTTGCGAAACTAAAATTTCCTGTGTGCAATCAATTTTCGCAATCACGGCGAAAACCGTGCCAGCAGCCATGCAGCGCGGGTTTTTGCACGTCTTTGCCAGCAACAACAACACGCTGGGTACGTATTGCCAAGCAGCAGGTTTTCGCCGTATTCTTAACTTCATTTTACAAATTGGCCTGAAAGAATTTCCGCAAGAAAACCAATAAGGGGTCGCAGAGCGCAAAGCGTTGCATAACGAAAAGAATAGTATTAAAAAATAAATATAAATTATTGTTTCTTCGTCAACTTCTGAGAAAATGACGCGTTGTCGAAAAAAATAAGAGGCGGGAATGCGACGAGATACGCTACATACGGTTGCCGGGTTGCAACTGCAGGTAATCCATAAATTCGAAGAACTGACTGCCCTGTCCACTGAGTGGGACGCGCTTGAGCAAAAGCTTTATCTGCGCACACCGTTCAGTTCTTCCACATGGAATATCTTGTGGTGGGATCATCATCGCGAAGCCAAGATGATGATTCAGGATGAGTTGTATTCCTTCGCCTTGCGCAATGCCGAAGGTGAACTGGTGGCAATCGCACCGATGATGGTCAGCGTGCGGCCCGGCATCAAAGCATTCGGCATCCGGGTATTGCAGTTCTTCGGTGCCGATCCCAACGTGACCGAAATTCGCGGCCTCATCTGCGATCCGGACTACCGCGAACTGGCTGTGGCAACCCTGCAGAACCATCTGCGCTCCAGCAAACGCAAATGGGACTGGATCGAATGGCAGGGATTGTCGCTGTCACAGGCGCTGATCCTGTCCACCCCGTCCGCCGAACAACCGCAGCCGCGCGTGGTCTGTTATCTGACGCTGCCACCGACCTGGGAAGAACTCAAGACCAGCCTCTCGCGCAACATGAAGGAGGCAATCCGCAAGTGTTTCAACTCACTCAAACGCGATGAGCATCATCATGAATTGCATGTGATCAGCAAGCCTGAAGAAGTAGAAGCTGCCATGCAAACCTTCTTCAATCTGCATACGCTGCGCGCCGAAGTCGGCGACACGGTCGAACACGCCAATGTATTCAAGCGCGAAAAAAGTCGTCGCTTCTTGACTGCCTTCACGCACAAAATGGCAGAGCAAAATCGTCTGCGCCTGTTCCAGGTCAAGATCAATGGCAAAGTCGTGGCCACCCGCATCGGCTTTGTCTGCGACCGCCACCTGTATCTGTACTACTCGGGTTATGACGTCGAATGGGGCAAGTACAGCATCATGACCACGGTGGTGGTGCATGCAGTGCAATGGGCGATTGAAAACGGCTTTGAATATCTGAACCTGTCGACCGGCCGTGATTACTCCAAAATGCGCTGGCAGCCGACCGAATATCTGCTGCACAACGCGATCCAGATTTCCACCCGACTGCGTTCCGAACATTTGTTTCATGGCTATAACAAGCTTCGCTCGGGCGCCCTCTCGCGCTTTCTCACGCGCCGCAAATAGGCCGTTCGCAAACCGCGCCACCGTCTGCAGAGTCAGAAACGATCGGCTACACTGTCGTGCCAGGAATACCTGCGCGTGCGGCATGCGCGCCGCCCGGAACCATCTCGACATCTACAGACAAGGAATACCATGATTGACGTATACAGCTGGCCTACGCCCAATGGCCACAAGGTCCACATCATGCTGGAAGAATGCGGCTTGCCGTATCGTGCCCACGCCATCGACATCGGCGCCGGCGACCAGTTCGGTGCCGACTTTCTGGCCATCTCTCCCAACAACAAGATTCCGGCCATCACCGATCCCGACGGTCCTGACGGCAAACCGATTTCGCTGTTCGAGTCGGGCGCCATCCTGATTTATCTGGCAGGCAAAACCGGCAAATTCCTCGGCACCACCGACCGCGAAAAATTCACCACCTTGCAGTGGCTGATGTTCCAGATGGGCGGCTTCGGCCCGATGCTCGGCCAGGCGCATCATTTCCGCCTGTACGCCCCGGAGCAGATCGAATATGCCGTCAACCGCTACACCAACGAAGCCAAACGCTTGTATGGCGTGCTGGATGTGCAACTGGAAAAAACCGCGTATCTGGCCGGCGACAACTACACCATCGCCGATATCGCCACCTTCCCGTGGGCCCGTTCATGGAAAAACCAAGGTGTCGAGCTTGAGGACTTCCCCCACGTCAAACGCTGGTTCGATGCCATCAGCGCGCGCCCTGCCGTGGTGCGCGGTGTCACGGTGCTGGCAGATCGCCGCAAACCGCTGACCGACAGCAAAGCCAAGGACGTTCTGTTCGGCAATCAGCAATATCAGAAACGCTGATCAATCCTGAGTGAGGGATTGCGGGAGTGCGCTGACACCACTCCCGCGCAGGACCTCAATATCTGCGGATGATGAATTCAGCGACACACACCGGTTTGTCATTGTTTTCACATTCGATCGTCACTTCCCACACCACCTGCGCACCGCCCGCAATATCTTCCACCGACAGCAGATTGATCACGCCACGGACGCGGCGTCCGACCGGCAACGGCGTCGGAAAACGGACCCGGTTCAAACCGTAATTGACCAGCATCCGTACCTCGCCCATGGCGATGGTTTGCTGCAACAGCAACGGCAGCAAGGACAAGGTCAGAAAGCCGTGGGCAATGGTGCCGCCGTAGGGCAACTCGCGCTTGCTGCGTTCGACATCGACGTGAATCCATTGATGATCGCCGGTGGCATCGGCAAACCGGTTGACCTGATCCTGTGAAATTTCAATCCAGTCGCTGACTGCGACTTCCTGCCCGACCAATTCCTTCAATGCCGCCAGTGTTGCTATTTCGCGCATGTCGCCCCCAATGGTTTGCTGCCGTTGATAAATACAACATGAAAACGGCGCGAAACATATCGTCCGCGCCGTCGTTAAGCCAATGCCGTCGTGCCGCCCGTCCGGTCAAACCGGCATGGCCTTGCTCTGACTCAGATCGAGCGCGCCCTTGATCAGGCGATACGCCTTCCAGATCCACGCCAGGCTCCAGATCAAGACCGCCAGCGGAATGCCGATGATGGTGATCCAGGCCACGAAACCGACTGCGCCCCACAGCAGGAACCACCAGAACGAGCGGATCTGCCAGCGATGATGGCTATAGACAAAGGTATCGGCGGCGTCGTCACGCTTGAGGTAGTTGATGATCAGCGGCAGCCATGACAACAGGCCGAGTGAAAACACCAGACTCAGGCCATGCCCGATATACAGCCACAGTGCCCAGTCTTTGGCCGATTGCGTACGTGCGTCAAATACCAGTTGTTCTGTCATCTGCATCTCCTTCTTGATGTCGGGTTACCCCAGTATATTCAAGATGCCGTCCAACCCGACAAAATTCAAGGCCACGTCAGCTTGTGCCCGCACCACCGGTTTGGCGCGGAACGCCACCGACAGTCCGGATACCGCCATCATCTTGAGATCGTTGGCGCCGTCGCCCATGACAATCGCCTGCGATGCCGGCACATTCAGTTCGCGGCAAACGCGCTCTACCGTCAGCCGCTTCTCTTCCGCATCAACCACACCGCCAAGTACTTTGCCGCTCAGTTTGCCATCCACCACTTCCAGCACGTTGGCGTGTGCGTAGTCGAGACCCAGACGCTGTTTCATGCGTTCCGTGAAAAAAGTGAAGCCGCCCGATACCAGCAAGGTTTTCAAACCCACCGCCTGCACCGCCTGCAACATCCTCTCGGCACCCGGCGACAAACGCAGCCGCTCGTCATACACGCGTTGCAAGGCGCTGGCATCGAGCCCTTTGAGCAAGGCCACGCGGCGCGCCAGACTTTCGCTGAATTCGAGTTCACCGCGCATCGCGGCTTCGGTGATTTCTGCCACTTGCGGCTTCAGGCCCTGCATGTCGGCGATTTCATCAATGCACTCAATCGTGATCAGGGTCGAATCCATATCCATGGCCACCAGCTTGAAATCAGCCAGGGAACGCCCCGCCGCGATAAACGCATAATCGACGCCGGCGGCCAGACAGGCGCTGTCCATCTGTGCCTTGAAGGCATCCGTCACCTGCACACCTTCATAGCGTCGCGCCTGTTCGCCGAGCGTGACTGTGCGTTGCGGTGCCGCCGCGTTGACGAGGGTGTCGATGGCATTGAGTGCCGCTGTTGGTCCTTGCAGAATCAGATTCATCTTTTTGCTGACGGTGTATGCCGTCTTATCAGTAATCAATAAGGGTAATGTTCACAGGCGCTGCCGGCGCTCAACCGGTCAGCGAACGCATGGTGGCCTTGAGCTGCGTCACGCGGGCGGTCAGGTCCGGCATGTTGACGGTGATGCGCAACTTGTCCTGACCGTTGAGTTTGACGTGGCGATTCTTTTGGATCAACTCGATGATGCGCATGGCGTCAATCGGCGGGTTCGGCATGAATTGCAGCAAGGCCGATTCGGAATGGGCATCGATCTTGACGATGCCCAGCGGTTTCGCCGCCACCCGCAAGCGGTGGGTTTCCACCAGCGCACGCGCCACTTCCGGCAATTTGCCGAAACGGTCAATCAATTCTTCCTGCAAATCGTCGATGGCTTCCTGCGTCTTGCAATTGGCCAGACGTTTGTACAGCGACAAACGCTCATGCACATCGCCGCAATAATCATTGGGCAGCAAGGCCGGCACATGCAGATTGATTTCGGTGGTGCTCGCCAGCGGCGCGGCCAGATCCGGCTCCTTGCCGTTCTTGAGCGAGCGCACCGCTTCGTTGAGCATGTCGGAATACATCTGGAAACCGATCTCATGCATTTCACCGGATTGATTGTCACCCAACACTTCACCGGCACCGCGAATTTCCAGATCATGCATCGCCAGATAAAAGCCGCTGCCCAGTTCTTCCATTTGCTGAATCGCTTCCAGCCGGCGCTGCGCCAGCTTGGTCAAACCCTTCACGTCATTGACCAGCAGATAAGCGTAGGCCTGATGATGTGAACGTCCGACCCGGCCGCGCAACTGATGCAACTGCGCCAGGCCGAATTTGTCGGCGCGATGCATGATGATGGTGTTGGCGGTCGGCACGTCGATACCGGTTTCAATGATGGTGGTGCACAACAGGATATTGAAGCGCTGCGCCACGAAATCGCGCATCACTTTTTCCAGATCGCGTTCATGCATCTGACCATGCGCCACGCCCACGCGGGCTTCCGGCAACAAGGCTTCGAGCATCGCCTTGCGGTTTTCAATGGTATCCACTTCATTGTGCAGGAAATACACCTGACCGCCGCGCTTGAGTTCGCGCAGACAGGCTTCGCGAATCGTGGACTCGCCCTCGCTGCGGACAAAAGTCTTGATCGCCAGGCGCTTTTGCGGCGCCGTGGCGATGATCGAGAAATCGCGCAAGCCTTCCAGCGCCATGCCCAGCGTGCGCGGGATCGGCGTTGCCGTCAGCGTCAAGACATCGACCTCGGCGCGCAACGCTTTGAGCGCTTCTTTCTGGCGTACGCCGAAACGGTGTTCTTCATCAATGATGACCAGACCCAGCCGCGAAAACTTGATGTCATCCGACAATAATTTATGGGTACCGATCACGATATCCAGCGTGCCGTCGGCCATGCCCTTGATGGCCTGGGTAATTTCCTTGCCGCTGCGAAAGCGCGACAGTTCGGCAATCCGTACCGGCCAGTTGGCAAAGCGGTCGGCAAAGGTTTGTGCATGCTGCTCGGCCAGCAAGGTAGTCGGCGCCAGAATCGCCACCTGCTTGCCGCCCATGACCGCGACAAACGCGGCACGCAAGGCCACCTCGGTCTTGCCGAATCCGACATCGCCGCAAATCAGCCGGTCCATCGGCTTGCCGCTGGTCATGTCGCCGATCACGGCATTGATGGCGGCGGCCTGATCAGGGGTTTCATCAAACCCGAAACTCTCGGCAAACGCTTCGTAGTCGCGCGCCGAATACTGGAATGCATGCCCTTGTCGCAACGCGCGCCGCGCATACAGATTCAGCAATTCGGCAGCGGTATCGCGAATCTGCTGGGCCGCCTTGCGTTTGGCTTTTTCCCATTGGCCGGAACCGAGCGAATGCAGCGGCGCATCTTCCGGCGCGGCACCGGAATACCGGGAAATCACGTGCAATTGCGAAACCGGCACATACAACTTGGTTTCCTTGGCGTATTCCAGATGCAGGAATTCGGTCTCGCCCTCGCCCAGGTCCATGCTGATCAAACCCATGTAGCGGCCGATGCCGTGATTGGCATGCACCACCGGATCGCCGATCTTGAGTTCCGACAAGTCGCGCACCATATGCTCGACCTGCGTCACCGCCTCTTGTTTCTTGCGCCCGGCACGGCGACCGGACCCGGCATACAGCTCGGTTTCGGTAATGAACACGACTTGTTCCGACGGCAATTCGAAACCGGCATGCAATGGTGCCACGCCCAGCATCAGCGGTTGTTCCGATGCGAGGAAGCCGGCATAGTCATCGCACAGCACCGGAAACAGATCGTATTCCTTGAAATACTGTTGCAGCGTTTCGCGCCGGCCATTCGATTCGGCACACAGCATCACGCGCTTGCTGGTCTGCAGCAAGTAGGAACGCAGATTGGTCAACGGATCGTCGAGCCGGCGATTGACGGCAATGTTCGGTATTGCCGCCGACCATTCGGAAGCGGCATCCTCGTTTTGCAAGGTCCAGCGGCCGTAAGGTTTCAGTGCCGAGAAAAAATCTTCATCGGTCAGAAAAATGTTTTCCGGCGGCAGCACCGGCCGTTCCCGGTCCGACTTCAAAAACTGATAGCGCGAACGGGTATCGCTCCAGAAACGCTGGATGGCCTGATCAATGTCACCGGCGGTGGCAAACATGGTATCGGCCGGCAGGTACTCGAACAACGTTGCCGTCTGTTCGAAAAACAAGGGCAGGTAATATTCGATACCGGCGGCGGCAATGCCGTTGCCCATGTCCTTGTAGAGTGCCGAACGCGACGGATCGCCCTCGAACAATTCGCGCCAGCGGCTGCGGAACGATGTGCGCGCCGCATCATCCATCGGAAATTCGCGGCCCGGCAGCAAACGCACTTCGCGCACCGGATACAGCGAGCGCTGGGTGTCGGCATCAAAGGTACGGATGGTTTCGATCACATCACCGAACAGATCCAGCCGGTACGGCAGTGGCGAACCCATCGGAAAGATATCGATCAACCCGCCGCGCACCGAATATTCGCCGGGCGACATGACTTGCGTGACATGGGTATAGCCGGCCAGCGTCAACTGCGACTTCAGCCGCGCTTCATCGAGTTTCTCGCCCTGCTTGAAGAAAAAAGTATAGCCCGCCAGAAACCCCGGCGGCGCCATGCGCAACAACGCGGTCGTGGCCGGTACGATCAGCACGTCACAATGGCCGTTCTGGACTTCGTACAGTGTCGCCAGACGTTCCGACACCAGATCCTGATGCGGCGAAAATGCATCATAAGGCAGGGTTTCCCAATCCGGCAGCAAATGGCAGCGCAGCGCTTCCTGATCTTCTTGCTGAAACCATGGAATTTCGGCGCGCAGCCGTTGCGCCTCGGTCGCCCCGGCCACCACAATGGTCAGCATGCGCCGTTCGGCCTTCAGCACCTGCGCCGCCTGCGCCAGCAAACAGGCGTCGGACGAGCCATGCACGGCAGGAGGAACGAAACGGACGCCGGGTTTTGGAAGAGTTTTTTTCAGTTCAAAGGACATCGAAGGCGAAGATAATATCGGGCACGGGTAAGCAGCACGGCACAAACACTGTACAAATGCTGCAACCTGCGCCGGATTTGGCTTTAGAATTCAGCCTGACATTATAAACTGCCAGCGCCACCCTGCACGCCGTCCCCTCACCGTTCGGCAATAGCGGTCGCAATGGCATGCCAGACCCATGATTGGCCCGATATGAGCACCATCTCTCTGCCCCGCCGCTTTGCCCTGATTCCCGCTGCCGGTGTCGGCACGCGCATGAGCGCCAGATTGCCGAAACAATACATGATGCTGGCCGGCAAACCGATGTTGCAATATGCACTGGATACCTTTGCCGCCAGTGACCTGATTGCCCATACCTTCGTGGTGGTCAGCCCGGACGATGGTTATATCGACGATATGCTGTCGGCCTTGCCGCATCTGCAAGGCACAGTGACGGTACTGCGACATGGTGGCGACAGCCGCCAGCAAAGCGTGCTCAATGGCTTGCATGAGATCCGCACGCAACTTGCCGATCACGACTGGGTCCTGGTGCACGATGCGGCCCGGCCATTGCTGGACAACATCATGCTGGAACAATTGATCACGGCCATCGATGGCGACAAGGTCGGCGGTCTGCTGGCGTTGCCGATTGTCGACACCCTCAAGCGCAGCCACACCGGCCGCGTCCAGACCACCGTGTCACGCGACGAATTATGGGCGGCGCAAACGCCGCAGATGTTTCGCTACGGCCTGCTTACCCATGCGCTGGAACGCGCCATGATCCGCAGCGAAGCCGTGACCGACGACGCCAGTGCGATTGAAATGCTGGGCATGCAGCCCAAGCTGGTGGCCGGCAATCCGCGCAATTTCAAGGTCACGCTGGAGCACGATATCGCGCTCGCGGAAATTTTCTTAAAAGGATGACAATGTCTTTTCCATTTCGCATCGGTCAGGGTTATGACTGTCACGCCCTGGTGCCGGACCGCAAGCTGATCATCGGCGGCGTCACCATTCCGCATAAAACCGGGCTGCTCGGTCATTCCGATGCCGACGTGTTGTTGCATGCCATCACCGATGCCTTGTTCGGCGCTGCCGGCCTCGGCGATATCGGCCGTCATTTTCCGGATACCGATGCCCGCTTCAAAGGCGCCGACTCGCGCGTATTGCTGCGCGCCGCCGCCGAACGCCTGACGGCAGCCGGTTATGCCATTGGCAATATCGACGCCACCATCATTGCGCAAGCCCCGAAAATGGCGCCGCATATCGGGCAAATGGTGCAACACCTGGCGGCCGATCTCGGGATTACCGCAGAACAAGTGAACATCAAAGCGAAAACCAACGAGAAACTGGGCTATCTGGGGCGCGAAGAAGGCATTGCCGCCGAGGCAATTGCCCTGCTCTATAAGCCGACTGCAAATTAAATTGCACATCGAACATTAAAACCGCTTGCGCAAGCAATTTAATCGGTATAATTCAACGGTCGTTAAGATTCGAGCTGGTAGTGCGGTATTAGTCTGTCATTCCTCTCTAGGTTTAAACGATATAACGGGTTCACGCCCACATTAACTTAATTAGGAAACATCATGGCAACTGGTATCGTAAAGTGGTTCAACGACTCGAAGGGCTTCGGCTTCATTACTCCTGACGAAGGCGGCGAAGATCTGTTCGCTCACTTCTCGGCTATCCAATCGAGCGGCTTCAAGTCCCTGAAAGAAAACCAACGCGTTACTTTCGAAGTAACTACTGGTCCTAAGGGCAAGCAAGCATCGAACATCCAAGACGCTTCGTAATATCAAGCGACTGAAGATGTAAAAAGAATCCCCGACATGTCGGGGATTTTTTTCGTCTGTCGCTTTGCAGTTCCTGCGACAGGCCTTCCCGATCCGGCATCCCGCCAGACCGCGCACAACGCGCCCTGTGCCACGCCAGCACATATCAGCACCCCGAATGCAAACAGGGCCTGTCATGAGGACAGGCCCTGCTCATATGCCTTGCCAGGTATTACGCCGGCATGGCACTGATACCGCGATACGTCGCGTCATGCATCGCCGCCACCGGAGATGCAATCCGCCATCGCCATCAGATTTCTTCGTACAACGGCAAGGTCAGGAATTCCGCGAAGGTGTCAGCGGTCGACATTTCTTCAAAGATCTTGGCCGCGCGATCATAGGTCGGGCCGTCACCGGCGATCGACTTCACCTTGACCAGCTCTTCCGGAATCATGGCGCGTACCATATCGGCAGTCACCTTGCGGCCATCTTCCAGCTTGCCCTTGCTGCTGCGAATCCACTGCCAGACCTGCGCGCGGCTGATTTCGGCAGTCGCGGCATCTTCCATCAGGTTGTGAATCGGCACACAGCCGTTACCGGCCAGCCAGGCACCCAGGTAGTGGATACCGACGTTGATGTTGTAACGCAGGCCGGCTTCGGTGATCGGGGTTTCCGGTTGGAAATCGAGCAAGTCGGCAGCCTTGACATTCACATCAGGACGCTGCTTTTCAAACTGGTTAGGCTTGTCGCCCAACACATCCACAAATTCCTTCATCGACGCCTCGACCAGACCCGGGTGGGCAACCCAGCCGCCGTCGTAGCCGTCAGTCGCATCGCGGCGCTTGTCGTTGATGATGCCTTGCATGGCGATGGCATTCTTTTCCGGATCGTTCTTGATCGGGATCAGTGCGCTCATGCCGCCGATGGCCGGAGCGCCACGCTTGTGACAGGTCTTCAGCAACAGCAATGCGTATGCACGCATGAACGGCGCCGTCATGGTGACCTTGGCGCGGTCGGCCAGACAGAAGTCCTTGTCGTTCTTGAATTTCTTGATGCAGGAGAAAATGTAATCCCAGCGGCCGGCATTCAGGCCCGCGCTGTGTTCGCGCAGTTCATACAGGATTTCATCCATTTCAAAAGCGGCAGTGATCGTTTCGATCAGCACGGTCGCCTTGATGGTGCCTTGTGGCAGGCCGATTTCATTTTGCGCCATGACGAAAATGTCGTTCCACAGACGCGCTTCCAGATGCGATTCCATCTTTGGCAGATAGAAGTAAGGACCGGCGCCGCGTGCCAGTTGTTCTTTGGCGTTGTGGAACAGGAACAGCGCGAAATCGAAAATGCCGCCGGAAATGCGCTTGCCATCGATCGTCACGTGCTTTTCATCGAGATGCCAGCCACGCGGGCGCACCACCAGTGTTGCCACCTTGTCATTGAGCTTGTAGCTTTTGCCGTTCTGTTCCAGCGAAATGGTCTTGCGGATTGCATCGCGCAGATTGATCTGACCGGAAATCTGATTGTCCCAGACCGGCGAATTCGAATCTTCGAAGTCGGTCATGTAGCTGTCAGCGCCGGAATTGAAGGCGTTGATCACCATCTTGCGTTCCACCGGACCGGTGATTTCGACGCGACGGCATTCGAGGGCTTTCGGAATCGGTGCAATCTTCCAGTCGCCACTGCGGATGGCGGCCGTTTCCGCCAGGAAATCAGGACGCTCACCGGCATCCAGACGCAAGGCGCGCGCGGTACGCGCTGCCAGCAATTCCTGACGACGTGCCGCGAAGGCGCGATCCAGTTTGGCGACCAGCGCCAGTGCTTCCGGGGTCAGAATCTGTTCGTAACCGGGCTTGATTTCACCGGTGATTTCCATGCCTGCTGGCAGTGTCAATTGCGTCATGCTGTTCTCCGAGATAGAAACAATGAGGGTGTGGTTGTTTTATTTGGTACCTAAGTATATTTAAACTAAATCACCATGAGTGAAATGTTTTATCACTTTATCTTTGCGTTTTAGTCACAAGTGAGAAGATAATGCCAAAGCTCCTGTTGAGGTTACCGTCATGGACCAGTTCAAGCAAATTTCCACCTTCGTTGACGTCGCCGCCAAAGGCAGCCTGTCGGCCGCTGCACGTGCCGAAGGGATCGCCCCGGCCATGATCGGACGGCGGCTGGATGCGCTGGAAGAACGACTCGGCGTCAAGTTGTTGCAAAGAACCACACGCAAGATTGTACTGACCAATGAAGGCGCGGCCTTTCTGGAAGATTGCCAGCGCATTTTGACCGATCTGGAAGATGCCGAATCATCGGTCTCAGAACGCAGCGCCCGCGCCAGCGGCAATCTGCTGATTTCGGCCCCGGCCGGATTCGGACGTCAGCACGTGGCGCCGCTGGTGCCGTCATTTCTGAGCGAACACCGCGATGTCACCCTGACCCTGAACCTGAATGACCGCATCGTCGACCTGATCGGCGAAGGTGTCGACGTGGCGATCCGCATCGCCGCCCTCACCGACTCCAACCTGATCAGCGTCAAACTGGCCGACAATCACCGAGTCGTCGTGGCGGCCCCATCCTATCTGCGCCGGTACGGCACACCCGAGACACCGGACGACCTGAGCCGCCACAATTGCCTGGCGATCAGCAGCGAAGGCAGCCAGCGCGGCTGGACCTTTCGTCATCAGGGGAAAAACAGCATCTTCAAGATTACCGGCAACATGGTCTGCAATGATGGCGAAGTGCTGCATAACTGGGCGCTCAACGGCAAGGGACTGGCGTGGCGCTCGATGTGGGAAGTCGGTTCGGCGATTGAATCAGGACAACTGGTGACCGTGCTCGACAAATTCGCGGCGCCCGGCAACGACATCTATGCCGTATTTGCACAACGACGTCACTTGCCGTTGCGCATCCGGGCCTTTGTCGACTTTTTACGGCATGCCTACGCACAGCCCGACTATTGGCGCTACAGCGCCGGCAGCCCCTGAAACGTTGCGCTTCAGCGAGCCGGTTTCAGCTGCGTCAGCAAATCCTGGATGGTCGCGGTCTGGTTCGGCTCGGTGCGATCTTGCTCCAGCTTGCCCATGAAATACTTCATTACCCGCTTCGACTGGCTCAGTGACTCACTGAGCGTGGCATTGACCCGCAAACCGTCTTTGTACTTGATATTGGCGGTCGTGCTTTGGCTATCCTCTATCTGCGTGTAGAAATAATTTTGCGATTTTTTGTCGTCCGTCAGTTGCAGCGGTCCGCCATTGAGCGAGGAATGGTAACTGGCGCTCAAGCCCGATTTGCGCTGCTGTTCGACCACATAATTCTTTTGGTTGCGGCCCTTGATGCTGCTGCGCTGCGAGGCGTCATAGGAAAACGTATCGGTTTCATTCGGCCGCATCGGATTGACCGACTGCACACTTTGCCGGACCCCTGCCGTGAAGTCGGCCAGGCCGCTCAAGGCTTTGCGATCGGCGGCATCGAGCGAGACCGGATTGCCGGCTTCGGCATCGGCCTTGGGAGTGACGGCATCGTAGCTTTTGTTCAATGAGGCAAATGCATCCTTGAACATCGCAATCAGCGAGGCATCGGCGTTACCGCGCGTTTTTGCCTCATCGAACTGTTGCAGATAGTCGCGCATTGCCGCCGCCTGTTGCGTCGCGCTGCCAAGGATTTGCAGATTCTTCGTGTCCACCTTGAGATCGATGGCACCGGCGGCACCGCTGGTGCTGATGGTGCGCTGCGCATCATCCACATGAAAACTGAGCGACTGGTTATCGCCGGTTTCGGTTTTGACGTTGGCCTTCAAGTCGAGCGCTGACAATACATTGGAATCGAATTCCATCAATCCGCTCAGATCAAGCGTGGGCGGCTGCGCAGCCAGGCCATCGATGGCTTTCTGGAAACCGCCGGACAATTTACCGAGTGCTTCCATTTCGCGCTCGCTCAGCTTGCCGTTGGTGACCCGCGCCTCGATGCCCAAGCCATTGGCCTGACTGCTCAAGGTCAACTCGACCATGGTGCCGTTGGCCGTCTTGATGCTCAGTGAAATCCGGTTATCTGCGGCAGCATGCAATTGCTTTTGCATCAGGCTTTCGACTTCTGCGCCCGGTTTCGTGTCTGCATCAAATTGCAGCGCCGATTGCGCGAAGTCGCTGCCACTGCTGCTGAGCTGCTGCATCAAGGCTGCGCCCAAACCGTTGAAACGCACTCCGAGCATGGATGACGAAGAATTTCCCAGCAGCGCGAAGGTCAGCGCATCGTTCGATTTGCGCTCCAGCAGCGGCGGCGACGATTCCGGCTTGCCGGTATAGATCAGCGGATCGAAGCCATAGTTGGCCGGTGTTTGCCCCAGTTTGACGGTGGTCGATGACGATGCGGTCGCTTGCGCCCTGGTGGCCGGTGTCGCATTGACGGCCGGGATGGCCGATGCGGATGCCGACGCGATGGCAGGCAAACTCAGTGAATCCAGAGGCGATAAGGTAGTCATGGACACAGCACCATCCGTAAAAATGCAAGAATTAGAATGACTACGACAATTTCCTCAAAAACTTAAGCGCGCGCTCCCGATCAATTGTAGTGAAAGTGTAATTTCCTGAATAATCGACCGATCAATGCAAAAAAAACACATCGTCGAATACCCCGTCAATCCCGCACATTTTCGGATCAACCGCTGCGCCTGGCCGACGACTCCCGCATCGCTGCCGCAAATCGCGGATCGCTGAGCAAGCCGACGTTATAGCGCGACCATGACACCGGTGCTTCGGTATCGATATGGAAAATGCTGCCCGGCGCCGTGACGATATGCTTCCCCATCAATTCCCGCGCCAGCGCCTTGGCATCGGTATAGCCGGGCATTGCCGCCCACACATATAAGGACTGCGTCGGCGCGCCAAACAAGTCGGCGCCCCACTGCTCCAGCAACCGGCGCGCCTGCTCGGTGGCCTGCGTCAGACGGTCACGCAAACGCGCGGTATGGCGATTGAAATGGCCTTCGCTCAAAATGACATCCAGCGTGCGCTCGCAGTATTCGGAACTGCTGACGTGCACCAGCATCTTGATATCGGCCAGATCGCTGGCCAGATCGCGGTGGCAGGCAATGAAGCCGACCCGCAGCGCGGCCGATACCGATTTCGAAAAACTGCCGATATAAATCGTGCGCCGCAATTGATCCAGCGTCGAGATGCGTGGCGCCGATACCGGTTTGAAATCCGCCAGCGGATCGTTTTCAACAATGATGGCGTTGTAGCGATCCGCCAGTTGCAACAATTGATGCGCCTTGTGCGGCACGGTATCGGAACCGGTCGGATTGTGGGCCAGCGTCTGGGTGAAGAACAGGCACGGCTTGCCGCCTTGCAGCTCGCGCTCCAGCACCGCCAGATCGGGACCATCGGCCAAGCGGGGAATACCGATGATGCGGGCGCCGCTCAATTTCAGTTTGCCGAACAACATGTAATAGCCGGGCTCATCGACCAACACCCGATCCCCCGGCTTGACGAAATTGCGGATCACGATATCGAGTGCCTGATTGGCGCCGTGCGTCAGCACAATCTGGCTGGTGGCCGCTTCGATGCCGTAACTGGCCAGCTTGTGCATCAGATGCTGGCGCAATGGCAGATAGCCGAACCGGCTGCCGTAACCGAACAAGGCACCGAGGCCGGTGCGCACCACCTTTTGATGAAACTTGTCGAGCCGCACTTCGGCCAGCCACTCCAGCGGCGGAAAGCCGTCGCCGATGCGCAAGTGACCGGGATCGCTTTTCAATTGTTCACGCATCAGCCACACCACATCCATGGCGCGGCTGAGTGAACTGGGCTCGTCTTCTTCCTTGCGTTCCGGCAGCGCCGCACACACGAAAAAGCCGGCACCGCGGCGCGGCTCCAGCACTCCCAAGGCGGCCAGATGATCGAAGGCATTGACCACCGTGTTCTTGGCACAGCCATGCGTGCGCGCCATCTCGCGTATCGACGGCAAGCGCCCGCCCGGCTGATATACCCCCTCCTTGATCTGCCGCTGTACCAGCGCCACCAATTGCTGGGTCAGGCCGCGGTGGCTGTCGTTATGATCAGGTTCGAGTGCCATGTTTATTCTCCGATGTTGCAACGCAGGACGACTGTCTTGGGTACAGTTGAATGACTGTTGGCCGAAAGTGTACCAATATTTATAGGTACAGCCTGCTATTCTTGCATCCATTCCCTCCTCACTCACCAACAAGACATACGAGACGCCCCGCCATGACCATCGATTCCCGCCTTCCCAACTTCCGCTCGCTGACGCCCGAAGCGCGTCTGCAAGAAATCGTCAGCCGCGCCAACCTGAACGCCGAAGACCTGGCCTTGCTGAACAATCCGGCGGCGCTGCCACTGAAGTTGGCAAATGGCATGATCGAAAATGTGATCGGCACCTTCCAGTTGCCGCTCGGCGTCGCCGGTTACTTTCAGCTCAACGGCAAAGATGTGCTGGTGCCAATGGCAGTGGAAGAACCTTCGGTAGTAGCTGCTGCATCATTCATGGCGAAACTGATCCGCGATTGCGGCGGCTTCCAGACCTCCAGCAGCGAACCGCTGATGCGCGCGCAGGTGCAGGTGATCGGCATCACCGACCCGCATGGTGCGCGTCTGGCGATTTTGAAAGATCGCAAGGCCATCATCGATATCGCCAACAGCCGCGACAAATTGCTGGTCAGTCTGGGCGGCGGCTGCAAGGACATTGAAGTCCATGTATTTCCAAGCACACCGCGCGGCGCGATGGTGATCGTGCATCTGATCGTCGACGTGCGCGACGCGATGGGCGCCAACACCGTCAACACCATGGCCGAAGCAGTCGCGCCGCATATCGAACAAATCACCGGCGGCAAAGTACGGCTGCGCATTCTGTCGAATCTGGCCGACTTGCGACTGGCACGCGCGCACGTGCGGGTATCGCCACAGGCCTTGACTACCGCCGACTACGACGGCGTGGATGTGATCAACCGCATTGTCGATGCCTATGCTTTCGCCGCCATCGACCCCTATCGCGCCGCCACCCACAACAAGGGCATCATGAACGGCATCGATCCGGTCATCGTCGCCACCGGCAATGACTGGCGCGCGGTGGAAGCCGGCGCCCATGCGTATGCCTGCAAGAACGGCAGCTACACCTCACTGAGCACATGGGAAATTGCCAGCGACGGTTATCTGGTCGGCACCCTCGAAATCCCGATGCCGGTCGGCCTGGTCGGCGGTGCCACCAAGACCCATCCGATGGCGCGTCTGGCCCTGAAGATCCTGAACATTCAATCGGCACAGGAACTGGCAGAAGTTGCGGTAGCCGTCGGCCTCGCGCAAAACATGGCGGCGCTGCGGGCGCTGGCGACGGAAGGTATTCAACGTGGCCATATGGCACTGCATGCGCGCAATATCGCGCTGGCAGCCGGCGCCGCCGACAACGAGATCGATTGGGTCGTACAACAAATGGTCGCCGCCAAAGACGTGCGCGTCGATTTTGCGGTCAAGCTGTTGCAAGACAAGCAGTCACTGAAACAGGCAAGCTGAAACGATAAGCTGACAATTATTGCAGCTTCACATGCGCGAGCAGCGCACGATGGCATGCACCATCGCTATAACAAGGAGACATGAATGAAATTGAACACCGGAAAATTGCAACTGAACACGCTCGCGGCGCTGATCGCCGGCTCCACCCTGCTGTGCGCCGCCGGCGTCACGCAGGCGCAAGTATCGGACAACGCGATCCGTATCGGTTTCATCACCGACATGTCCGGCCCCTACGCCGACACCGATGGCCTCGGCGGCCTGGAAGCGATCCGCATGGCGGTCGCCGACGCCGGCGGCAAAGTGCTGGGCATGCCGATCGAAGTCATGTCGGCCGACCATCAAAACAAGGCCGACATCGCCGCCACCCGCGCCCGTGAATGGTCTGATCAGCGCGGCATGGACATGCTGATCGGCGGCGTCAATTCCGCAGCGGCACTGGCCATGAATAAAGTGATGGCGGAAAAGAAACGGGTCTACATCAATATCGGCGCCGGCTCGGCCCGCCTCACCAATGAAGAATGCACGCCTTACACCGTGCATTACGAGTACGACACCGTGGCGCTGGCCAAGGGCACCGGTGCAGCAGTGGTCAAGCAAGGCGGCAAGTCGTGGTTCTTCCTGGTCGCCGATTACGCCTTTGGTCACTCGCTGGCCAACGACACTTCAGCCGTGGTCAAGGCCAATGGCGGCACCGTAGTCGGCTCGGTCAAGCATCCGCCATCGTCGTCCGATCTGTCGTCCTTCATGTTGCAGGCGCAGGCATCGAAAGCACAAATCCTCGGCCTGGCCAATGCCGGTGAAGACACCATCAACTCGATCAAGGCTGCCAAGGAGTTCGGCATCACCAAGACCATGAAGCTGGCCGGCCTGCTGATGGTGATCAACGACATTCATGCGCTGGGACTGGCCAATGCCGAAGGCTTGCTGATGACGGATAGCTGGTACTGGGACAAGGACGAAGCCTCGCGTCAGTTTGCCAATCGCTTTTTCCTGAAAATGAAAAAGATGCCAAGCACCCATCAGGCTGCCGCCTACTCCGCGACCGCGACTTACCTCAAGGCCGTAGCCGCCGCCAAGACCGATGACCCGACCAGGGTCATGGCGCAATTGAAGAACATGAAGATCGATGACTTCTACAACAAGGGCTACATCCGCGCCGATGGCCGCAACATCCACGACATGTACCTGTATCAGGTCAAGTCGCCGGCCGAATCGAAGAAGCCTTGGGATTATCTGAAGCTGGTGACGACGATTCCCGGTGAGCAGGCATTTACTACCGTGGCGGAATCGAAGTGTAGTTTGTTGAAGCAGCAATAAGATGCTGACGTGCCGCCATCCCCGGAAATGTTTCCGGGTGGCGGCACCGCTGTCACGGCAGCGAAAACGGCAAGCCCATCACCGAGGTCTCATACAAACGAAACTGAACCTTTGCCGGATCGATCTCCGGATACTGCTGTTTGATACTGTCCAGGTAAATGTCGAAATCTTCCCGCGTTTCCGGGTAATAACGCCATGGCATCGGCGCCGTCGCACAGTCCAGCCAGAAATGGCCGACATAGACAATGTCGCCGGCGGCCACGGTGAATTTTCCGGCTTTGGATTTTCCATCCTGCACAAGATTATCTTTGTTGCCCACAAAATAGCCGACATTCGATACCGATTTTCCGAGCTTGATACTGAAGCCGGTGAGCGAATACTCGCCGGGCTCAATGAGATAGACATAATTGGCAAACCGGTTTTTTGCCGGCAAGAACGTATCGTCTTTCACCAGTAAATCCGGTGCCGCATTGGCAGCCGTCTTCGGCAGACCGAGGTTATCAAATGCCAGGTACTGCAATTGCGCATTCTCATATGCGCCGCACCCCCATTTGCGGCTCCAGTTGGCCGACATGATGACCACTGCTTTGGTCGCGCCCTGTTCAGCATAGCGTCCCGGCGACAATGCCTCGGCAACCCCACCGGCGTGACTGGCAACCGATAGCACCGCTGCTGCCGCGAACAGCAACGCCGAGAGCATATAAGCGCGTGTGAACTGCGCTGTCACTGGTCGTGTCTTGTTTTTCATGTTCCACCTCCCGCTTTTTCAAATGCTTGCCGCACATGTTCCCGCACATGCTTGCGCCCGATATCATCAACGCTCAGCAACTTGATATGCCGCCGCAGCTTACCGTTGCCTTCGAGTACGCCATGGGGATCATCCAGATCACAGCCGCGGCTGAACTCCAGCGACACGTGCGCGGCATACGCAAAAATGCCGCAGAACGGCGTGGCGACGGAAAACAGCAGACCGCCGTATTTGACTTCTTCACCGGCACCGGCGGCGGCCTGATGCACCGCGTGGCGCAGTGCCGTCACCAAGGCATGGATGTCGTGATTGGCCAGATGCAGATCGGATAACAGTGCTTGTATTTTCTTGTCGTTCATATGTATATCGAGAGTCAATCCGAGGCCAGGCGGCGCGCCATAAAAAAAGGTGCGCATTGCGCACCTTAATCAAATTTCAAGAGGTATGTCTCCTCCTTAATATACTCCGCGTGCACCCCTCTCACGCGGACGTATCCTGTCAGTGATGCTGCCCGCCGCCCAGATATGCTGCCTGTACCGCCGGATCATTTTGCAGTTTGTCGGCCGGACCGTGTACCGAGATCTTACCGTTTTCGAGTACGTAACCGTAATCGGCAACATTGAGGGCGGCCGCTGCAAACTGTTCTACGAGCAACATCGTAACGCCTTGCTCCTTCAGACGCAAAATAATTCTGAAGACTTCATCCACCAGAATCGGCGCCAGCCCCATCGATGGTTCGTCCAGCAGAATCACTTCCGGATTGAGCATGACGGCGCGCGCCATGGCCAGCATTTGCTGTTCGCCGCCCGACAAGGTGCCGGCCAGTTGCGTTTGCCGTTCCTTGAGACGCGGAAACAGTTCCAGTGCGCGTTCCAGATCGTGTTGAATGTCGCCCTTGGGACGCGCCCGGGTAAAGCGCGGGAAAGCCCCCAGCAACAAATTGTCAGTCACGCTCATGGTGGCAAACACGCGCCGTCCTTCCGGCGAATGCGCCAGACCGGCACGCGCAATCTTGTGGGAATCAAGACCGGTGACATCTTTACCGTCCAGTACCACGCTGCCGCCTTTCGGCTTGATCATGCCGGAAATGGCGCGCATGGTGGTGGTCTTGCCAGCGCCGTTGGAGCCGATCAGTGTCACCACTTTACCCTTGGGCACCTCCATCGAGATGCCGTGCAATACTTCCACCTTGCCATACGCGGCATGCAAATTCGAAATCTTCAACATGTCATGCCCCCGCTTGATTGGATGCCGTTGCGTCCGGCGCCGTGACGTCCGGACCTGCAAGATCTGCAACACTGCCACCCAGATATGCCTCGATCACTTTCGGATCGGCCTGTACCGCTGCCGGTTTTCCTTCGGCGATCTTTTGACCGAAGTCGAGCACGGTCACGGTATCGGAAATCGACATGACGACATCCATGTGATGTTCAATCAGAATGATGGTGATACCGCTTTGACGAATCTTGCGGATGATCGCCACCAGTTCCTTGATGTCCGGCGCGGTCAGACCGGCCGCCGGTTCATCCAGCAGCAACAGGTTCGGATTGAGACCCAGTGCACGGCCGATTTCCAGCAGGCGCTGTTTGCCGTATGGCAGATTGCGCGCTTCTTCGTTGGCCAGATCGGCCAGACCGACGAATTGCAGAATCGCCGCCGCCCGCACCCGTGCTTCGCGTTCTTCACGCTTGTAGCGCGGGGTCTGCACCATGACATCGAACACGTTGCTCTTGAAGGTGTGATGCAAACCGACCAGCACGTTTTCGGTTGCCGTCATTTCACCGAACAACTGTACGTTCTGGAAAGTGCGCGCCACGCCGCCGAGCGCAATCGCCGATGGCGTCGCACCGGAAATCACCACGCCATTGAATTCCACTGCGCCATCAGTCGGTTTATAGATGCCGGTCAGCACGTTCATCATGGTGCTCTTGCCGGAACCGTTAGGTCCGATCAAGCCGTGCACCGAGCCCTTGACGATGTTCAGGTCAACGCGGTTCAAGGCTTTGAGACCACCGAACTGCATCAACACCTGTTTCGCTTCCAGCAGATTGCCGGTACCTTCAGGCAGGGCTTCGCTGCTGGCCCATGCCTGATCGTCGGCCACCACCACCGGTGCCGCCGCGACCGGTTTGGCGCGGCTGAACAGATTGCGCACAAAGCCGACAATCCCGTCTTGCAGGTAATACACCACGAACAAGGTCATCAAGCCGAAAATCGTCAGGCGCCAGTCGGTGATGTTTTCCAGCCGGTAAGAAAACAGGGCCATGATCACGGTCGCCACCACCGGCACTGCAATCTCACGCACCGTCTTGCGTTTGCGCAGCACCATCGCCACCCCGCCCACTACCACCACGATGGATGCTACGGTAGCAATCCGCCGGAACAGTTCAATGTCCGACAACAGGCTCGGCAGCATGACCACGATGAAGGCGCCGATCAGCGAACCGCTACGCGTCTTGCGGCCGCCCATGATGACCGCCAGCAAGAACAGGATGGTCAGTTCGAAGTTGTAGGTATTGGGCGAGATGTACTCTTCCGAATAGGCATACAAGCTACCGGCCAGACCCGCCAGTGCGGCGCTGATGATGAAGGCGTACACCTTGTAGCGATACACCGATACACCCATGCAATCAGAGGCAATCGGACTGTCGCGCAAAGCTTGAAACGCGCGTCCCAGATTCGATTTCAGGATCCGGTGGACGACAATCAGCGACACCACCATCAAGGCCGCGACCAGATAAAAATATTCCACCTCATCGAGTTTGGTGCCGCCAAAACTTGGTTTGGCCACCTTGATGCCCATCGGACCTTCGGTCAGGAAGGTCATCTCATTGATCAGGATCTGGATGATGGTGCCGAACGCCAGCGTCACCATCGCCAGATACGGGCCGGTAACCCGCAATGCCGGCAACGCCAGAATCGCGCCGAAGATTGCCGTCACCGCAATACTGGCCGGCGCCGCAATCAGGAACGGCAGGCCGAGCTTGAAATACAGCACGCCGGTAGTATAGGAACCGATACCGAACAGGCCGGCATGACCGAGCGACACTTGTCCGGTATAGCCCACCACGATATCCAGCCCGAACAACAGGATGGCGTAAATCAGGATGGTTTCGGCCAGATGGATGTAATACGGATTGGGCACCAGTTGCGGAAACGCCACCAGCGCTGCCAGACCGATAATGGCCAGCAATAGAGTTTTCTTGTTCATGGTGTCAGACCTTCTTGATCGCAGTTTTGCCGAACAGGCCTGCCGGTTTGATCGCCAGCACCAGCAGCAACAGCACCAGTCCCGGAACTTCCTTGTAGCCGGTCGACACATAAAAACCGGTCAGCGTCTCGGCAATGCCCAGGATCAGGCCGCCGACAATCGCGCCCATGCCCGACGTCAGACCACCGATAATTGCCACCGCAAATGCCTTCAGACCAAGCGAGGTGCCCATGGTGGCACCGGTCAGCGTCAGCGGCGCTACCAGCACGCCGGCAAATGCTGCCGTGGCCGAAGACAACGCATAGGAAAACGTGATCACCATGCTGGTATTGATCCCCATCAAACCAGCTGCATCGCGGTCATTGGAGGTCGCCACCACGGCCTTGCCGTAAATCGATTTGCGATTGAACAGTTCCACCGCCAGCATCATCGCCAGCGCGCCGACCACCACCAGCACCTGCATCGGCTGCACATTGGCGCCGAAGATCTGAAATGGCGCTGCCGACAGCGGGCTCGGGAATGGCAAGTCATCCTTGCCCCAGATGTTTTCGGCGACGTTCTTGAAGATGATCGCCAGTGCAATGGTCGACATGATCCAGCCGAATTCAGACTTGATCTTGATCGCCGGCCGCACGCCGATCCATTCCACGAACATCCCTTGCAAGGCGCCAAATACCAGTACGATCGGTATCATCAGCCAGTAATTGACATACGGTCCGCCATGAATCGAGCCGACCAGACTCAGGCCCACCAGCGCGCCCAGCATCAGCGACTCGCCCTGCCCGAAATTGAGTGTGCCGGAAGTGGCGAAGGTGAGCTGATAACCGAATGCGATCACCGCGTAGATCATGCCTAGCGCGATGCCGCTAAATACAAGTTGTAGCAAAATTTCCATTGTTGTACCCAAGAAGCGATTGCCATGTTGCGGTAGAAATCCGTGGCGCTTGCGCCTGCCAGCGAGATCGGATTGCGGCCATGCCGGCGATGCAGCAGATGTGCGCAATATCAATTCGCCACAGCCAGACGACCGCGGATTTTACGAAAAAGGCCAGCCCCCGGATCTCAAGGACTGACCTTCTGTCACTGACGATTCACGTGTTCGGTGAATGTCGTTGATGCTTACTTGCCGAGAACGACGCGGCCGTTCTTGACCTCACCGATCACGACCATGTTAGGTTTGATCGCTTCATGGTCAGCATGGGTAAATGGTTTGTCATAGGTAGTCACGACGCCGTCGACCTTGGTATTCAGGCTTTCCAGTGCAGCGCGCACCTTGTCGCCGTCAGTGCTGCCGGCTTGCTTGATGGCGGCAGCCAGCAACTGGACCGAGTCGTAACCTTGAGCAGCAGACACGGCCGACGGGATACGGTCAACCTTGTAGGCTTTTTGGTAGGCTTCAATGAAGGCTTTACGCTTTGGCGTATTGCCATCCTGAATGAAGGTTTGCGGCATGCGGGCACCGTTGCCGTTCTTGCCGGCGTTATCGATGAAGTTACCCATCGCCAACGGCCAGCTGCCGATGATAGGCACGTGCCAGCTCAGCTTTTCCATCCCATTGGCGATCTGCGCCAGTTCCGGGCCGATACCGTAGGTCAGCACCACTTGCGCGCCGCCTTGCTTGGCCTTGAGCAATTGCGCCGTCATGTCGACGTCTTTGATGTTGTACTTCTCGACCGCTACCGGGGTGATCTTCTTCGATGCCAGGACTTTTTCCAGATCTTCACGACCGAGCTGGCCGTAGTTGGTGGAGTCGGCCAGAATCGCGACCTTGGTGTACTTTTGCTTGTCGACTGCTTCATCGGCAATCATCTTCGACTGAATCACGTCGCTGGCTGCAGTACGGAAGATGTAATTGTCTTTGTCTTTTTCGAATTGCTTGGTGATCACGCTGCCGGTCGCCACGTTGTTGATCACGGGGATCTTGGCTTCCTGATAGAAACGCTGCGATGCCAGCGCCACGCCGGTGTTGATGAAACCGACCGTAGCGACAACCTTTTCCTTGTTGATCAGTTCTTGTGCGACTTGCACGCCGCGTTCGTTCTTGGCTTCATCGTCGCGTTCAACCAGTTGCAACTGACGTCCCAGCACGCCACCGTTGGCATTGATGTCGGCCACGGCCAGCTTGACGCCGTCGCGCATAGACACGCCCATCGGGGCAGAGCCTCCGGTGAATGGACCGGATACGCCGATCTTGATCGGATCAGCGGCAACCGCGGCGAGCGAAAGGCTCATCAGCGCAGCAGCAACCAAGGCTTGTGTCTTGTATGTCATTGTCATCCTCCTGGGGGTTTAATAATTATGTTGGTCAGACCATCTGGCAGCAGACTGACTCGCGAACGGCCCGGATACATTGCCGGCAATGCAATTGCTTTACGTGGCTAAAGTGTCAAGGCGCATTCTTGAGGCTGATTCTGTCGTATCTACCTTTCTCGAAACTTACAACGGAGTCAGGATCTTGCGTATCGCCTCTGGCAACGGAACCGATTTTTCTTGTTTGTAGTTGACCCAGACGATCTTTGCAGCACCTTCAGCATAAAGTATTTCGGGCTGATCAATGCGCCGTATCTGATACGTAGTTTCCACACTCGAACGCCCCGGTTCGCCGGCATGCATATGAATTTCGAGGTCGCCCGGATACTTCAGCTGGCGCAGAAAAGTGCAATGGGCATTGACGATCACCGGCCCGTGCCCATCGTCTGCGATGCCTTCGGCGGTATCGAGCCAATCGATACGGGTCTGTTCCATATAACGGAAGTACACGGTATTGTTCACGTGGCCAAAGGCATCCATGTCGCCCCAGCGTATTTTTATGCGTGAAATATAAATCAGTTTCTTGTCCGTCATTTACCCGGCCTCTCTCTTTCCATTAATAGTTGTTGAATATTTTTCATCTTTAGACTGCAAGAATTTTCTTGCGAACGACCACTCGCCATTCGAAACAATTCCGCCGCGCATCCATTTGTGAATGAGTGAACACTGAAAATCAAATAAAATACGCAGCATTACTTGAGAATGCTAGCTTTCT
>NZ_LFLS01000059.1 GCF_001189915.1 Herbaspirillum autotrophicum | reverse complement strand
ATCGGCCACCGTTTGCACCGGGCCGTTGGCGTTGTACCAGCCTTTGGTCAGGCTGTTGGTATCGACCACCAGACCGCCAGTGCCGAGGCCATTGGGAATGTTGCTGCCAGCGGCAATCGCCGCTTGCCGGGCCGCCGCTTGCGCGGCCTGCGCTGCGGCCAGTGTCTGCACTGCCGCACCGAGATTGCCAATCGAACGCTGCAATTGCGCAGCGGCTTGTTGCTGCTGCGCCAGCGGACTGTTCAGACTCGATACCGGCTGGCCGTTCGGCAGACGACCGGTCGCTGCCACGCTGGCTTGCACTGCACTCTTGGCGCCGAACCAGGCGCTGCTGAAGGCTTGTTGCGCATGCACTTCGGCCATGACGCCACTGGCCAGCAACAGTGCCGCCGCCTGCGCTACCGGGCGCAAATGAATCCGGCGCGCGGTGCCGTCGCTCATGCCGGATGGGCGGCGTGCATCAGGTGCGAATGAAGGATGGGCAAGCTGCCTGGAGGATACGTGAAGGGACGGCATGAAGGCTCTTTCAGTGTCTGATCGGATCAACGTTGGGCGATGGTTGTCTGTTCAACGGAACAGATACAACAACCATCCATGCCTCTAGACGAATCTCGATTGAAAAAGCTGTACGAATTTTGCAGCAATTCGCGCTATAAAAATAACGCGCTCGCAGCACGCTGCCACTCAGCGCAACACGACGATGCCGCCCGGCAGCGTGGTCGCCGTCAAATGAAACAAACGCTGAATCTGGGCGATGGCCTTGTCCAGATCATCAATCCTGAAGCGGCCACTGACCGGACGTTCCGCCACGCCGTCGGCCAGCAGCAGCAAGCGTCCGGGACGATAGCGGTTGATCTCGGCCACCACCTGCGCCAGCGCGGTTTTCTGGAACCGCAAGATGCCTTGACGCCAGTCCGATTCCTGTTGCGGATCGATGCTGCGCAGCGCCGGCGCGCGCTTGCCGTCATAGCGCAATTGCTGCGTCCCGAGCAAGGTTTGGGTGATACCGGCCAGCGTCACGCGCAAGCGTCCTTCGAGGCAAGTCACACAGACTTCATCAGCGATGCGCCGTACTTCAAAGCGCGAAAAATCGGTATCGATCTGCGCCTGCGCCACCCGCACCGAAAATGCGCGGCGGGTATTGACCGCCACTTCGCCGCTCAACAGTTCAATGCTGACCGGATTGCCTTCGCGCGCGCGCACGCTGACACTGCTGCGGGTATTCAAATCGAGCGTGACATCGGGTGCCAGCGCCAGCTGCATTTGCTGTCCCGCCTGCGTACGATAATCGGCTTGCAGATTGGCAAGCGATGGCCACAAATCCAAGGGCGGATACAGCAACGCCACCCCAACCGCCGTCACCGAAGCAGTCAGCGCCGCCCCCAGAAAGGCCCGCCGCGCGGTGAATCCGGCCACCGCCCCGGGTGCCTGGTGCCGGCCGCCGCGCCCGGCCGCAACCGCAGCCCGGATCGCGTTCAGCTCAGGATCTTGCGCGCCTGCCAATTGCGCCGCCGGCAACAGTTTTTGCCAGCCGCGATGGGCCGCTTGGAAGGCTTCGGCATGCGCGGCGCTGGTGGCGCACCAGCGTTGCAGGCGGCGCGCATCGGCGGCACTGGCGCGGCCGGACGCCAGCAAGCGCACCCAGGCCCGGGCCTGCATCGCCAGTTGCTCGCGCTCGCCGGCAGGCGAATGTTCAGGTAATTCAAATGCACTCATCGCAGCTCACGTCCCATCATGACCATTGTCATCAACAGACGTTTATCAACACCATAAACTGTCTTTTTCATCGCATGCGCTCCACCATGTATTCATGGGCACGCTTCAATTCACGGTCTACCAGGCTAAGCGATACGCCCAACTGATCAGCCACTTCCTGACGCGGCATGTCATCGACCCGGATCAGGATCAAGATCTGGCGTTGGCGTTTCGGCATGCTCTCCATCACTGCCGCCAGCCGTTCGGCTTCGGAGCGCGCGGTGATGGTCTGCTCCGGCCCGGCCGCCGGATCGGCCAGATTCTCGAATACCAGTTCGACTTCTTCACCGCTCAGGAAGCGGCGTTCGCTGCGAATGCTGTCGAGCGCGGCATTGGTTGCCATGCGCATCAGATAGCTGAGCGGATGTTGCACCGACTCCGGGCTGTCCTTGCCGCTTTCCAGCCGCAGCCAGGTTTCCTGCAAGGCATCGCCGGCCAGATCGGCGTTGCCCAGCCGCAGTGTCAGCCGCCGCTTGAGATCGCCGTAGCTGCGCAACATCAGTTCACGCATGCCCTTGAAGCCGCTGTCGTTCATGCCGGCGCCTCGCAATCGTTGGCGGCAGCGCCGCTGCGCGGCAAGATCAGCATGACGAATGGTGCGGCCGGATTGGCCGGCGCAGCGGCCAGCTTCATCGTGCGCAAGCTGGCCAGGATCGCTTCATCGCGCACCCGGTTGCCGCTGCTGTCGAGCAGGCGCACTTGTTCGGTGCCGCCGGCCGGCGTCACCCGAAAACTGAACGCGATACGGTAATCGCCGGTGGCCAGCAAAGGATGGCGACAAAATGCCGCGCGTACACTGGCTTGCAAATGCGCCTGATAGACATCGCCGCTGGTGGCCGGCAGCGGCGGCGTCAGCGCCGTCTCCAGCACAAATGCATCCGGCGCCGTGAAATACGCGGCCAGACCGGTCGGCGCCAGCATCAGCCGCAAGGCGGCCGCCGCACCGAAGCGCCCTTGTACCGCCCCCGATTGACGGCTGCCAATGACACCGGCATCGTACAGGCCGGAAAACCCGGTTGCTGAAACGAATGCATCGAGAGCCTGTTGCAATGCTTGCGACGGAATCTGAAACTGCATGGGTGCGCCGCCACTGGCCTCATTATCGGGGACTATCTGGCGCCGTTCCTGCGCACTGCCGACGGCACTCAGCAACACCAGCCACGCTGCCAGACAAAATGCAGCGCAGGATGAGTCGATTCTCGGCATAAGCAGGATGAAGAACAGAATGACGGGTTAGCGACGGACGTACACGATGAAGTACAGGCGGCGCACACAGGCGCGCGCATATCGGGGAACATGCTAACCAGAAAATATGACGCCGCCATGACGACAGAAATCGTCATGGCGGCGCGGCATTACCACATCAGGCAAATCGCATCAGACGACAGCGCTTGCTTCTTGTGGCGCGGCAGTTGCCGGCACTGCTTCCTGGTTGCTGCCGACCGTCGGCGTACCTGCCACCGGTGCTGCCGGCGCGAAGTTGCGCAGGTGCACGAAGAACTGACCCATCATCTGGGTCCACAATTGCACCATCATGTTCAGATGCGCCGTGCTGACGCCGCCGACCACGATCACGTCCATTTCCAGCGCCAGCAAATCGCCATGTTGCACGATGCGGGCAAAGCGCTTGCTGCGATGCCATTCGGCGATCAGACCTTCCGGCAACACGCCATCCTGCACGCGCAGCGGGCAGCTCAGCGTGAAGTCGACAAACTGGCCCGACGCAGCGGCGGCATTGCCCCACAACACCTGGAAACCGACCCCTTGGCTGGCGCTGTGCAAATGTGGCACGCCGTTATGTTCCAGCGTGGTCACGGAGCAACCGGCGATCTTGATGGCGTCGGCCACTTGCTCGGCGCTCACCGCATGCAGCAGCGTGATTGCTTCAGCGGCGGTGTCTGCGATCACGTCGGTGGCGGTGTGCTCGGTAGTCTTTTTCATGATGATTCCTGATCAAATAGTAAAAATGCAGAAGAAATGCAAATCAAGGTTTGCGGCCCGTGTTCAATTCACTTTTTGCAGTGCTGCATCGAGCGCTGCAGTATCGATGTTGAGGCGATCCGCCGGTGCCAGTCCGGCCACATAGGCTTGCATCAGTTGTTGCTGGCGTTGCTGACGCAAGGCCGCTTGCAGGCGCGGCGTCATTTCTTCCAGCGTCGCCGTACGTGCGGCCTGGCTGTCGAGCAACTTGATGATGTGGATACCGGTCGGTGCCTGCACCGGTTCGCTGACCTGGCCCGGCTTCATCTTGGCCACTGCGTCGCGCACTTCCGGCACCATGTCGGCCAGCGCCAGCGTACCGACTTCGCCGCCACGGGCAGCGCTGCGCTGATCTTGCGATTCGGCCTTGGCCAGCGCCGCAAAGTCACCGGTGCGCGCCTGCGCGCTCAACTTCTTGGCTTTTTCAGCCAGCTTCTTGGCAGCGACGGCGTCATTGGCCGGCGTCGGCAGATAAATCTGCGCGACCCGATACGTCGCCGGCAAGCTGAAGTTGGCCTTGCCCTGTTCGTAGGCGGCCTTGATGTCGCTGACCGCAGGATAATCGGTCGGCACTTGCGTTACCGATTCCAGATAGGTGGCAGCGACGATACGGGCCGTGGCATCCTTCACCGCCGCTTCGACGCGCGCCTTGATTTCCGGACGATCCGCCCAGCCCTTGCTGCGCGCTTCCTTCAACACGGCTTCGCTGGTGACGCGCTGGCGCAACCAGTTTTCCAGACCGGCACGGTCGCCCTTGGCGGCGGCACGATCAGCCGGCGGCATCGCCTGCAACATGCGCTCGACTTCAGTCTGCGCCACGGTCACCGGACCCAGGCTGGCGACCACCTTGTCCGGGCCGGTACTCTGCGCCATGGCCGCGCCACTCAAAGTTGCCAGCGCCATCAAGGCAATCAGTACACCGGATTTCACGTTGAAGTTGTTCATAGTTTCACCTGACTAAAAAATCACATCCAAAAAAATAATTACCAATATCCACTTATTGCGGTGCCGCCGTGCCGGCATTGGCAGCGCCGCTGTTGGCAGAACTGTTGGCCGCGCTGTTGGCCGGTGCCGGCAAACTCACGCTGCGAATGTCAAAGCGGCCTTCATACAACTTGTCGCCATACTGCTGGGCAATCTGTTCGTATTTGACCCGGCTTTGCGCTGCAAACGGTTGCCGCGCCCCCATGATGGTCGTGATATCCATGGTTTCGTAGGCTTGCAGAATTTCCTGCCCGACCGCATACAACTGCGCATTCTTGGCTTCGCACTGGGTGACCGCCAATTGCTGCGTCTTGCTGCCGTTGCTCAGTTGCTGACGCTCGGCTTCGGAAGCGCGTGCCAGCTTCAGCAACTCGTCATAGGCATGGCGATATTGCGCGCTCTGGGCATTGGCTTTTTCCAGTGCCGCTTGTGCCTGCTGCCGGCTCTCGCCATTCTTTTCCTGCGAGCGCCGTTCAGCCGCCAGTTGCGCTTTGGCTGCCGCCAGCTCCTTCTTCAGGCTGCCGGCATCTTCGCCCGCCGCCCCACCTGGTGCTGCCGGTGCTGCCAGTGCCGCCGGCGACTTGCCGGCCTTGAGCACCGCCAGCTCGTTTTGCGCTTCTTGCAACTGCGTGGTGGTGGTACGCAATTGCGCCCGCAAGCGCTCTTCCATGCTTTGGTTTTGCTGACGCTGCTGGGCGTGCACGGCAGTCGCCGCCAGCATCAGACACATGGCCGGGATCAGCGGCCGCCAGCGCATGCCGCCGGTGCGATCCACTATATGCAAAAGAAATGACATCGTTATGACCTCGTTAGAAACGTGTGTTCAGCTCAAGCTGCAAGGTATCGATCGTGGTCGGCGGTCCGAACACGGCCTTGGTGGCAGACCAGCGGCCACCGAGCGAAGTGTTCTTGTCGACTGCATACGTCGCGCCCAGGTAGTAGCCGCGTGCGTTGGTGCCGCCCTGATGGAAGGTCGAATCGTTATAGGCATCAGGCAAGGCGTCCGGATCGATGCGCTTGTAGCCAAGCAAGACATTCCAATCGCCGCGCACGCTCGGATTCGGATTGCCCAGCGTCGCCTGCAACATGTACGCATTGCCGCCGCTCTGGAACTCAGCGGTAGTGCCATCGGTGCCGCGGAAGTTGTTGACGATGCCGCCTTGCGAACGCTTGATCATTTCGTTCTGATCGAACGCCAGGTTGCGGATGTAGTTGGCATCCAGACGCAAGCCATAGTGGCCGGCGACGCGGGTATCCCAGCGCAGGTTCACGTCCAGCAACTGGAACTTGGACGCCAGGCCGACGTATTGCGGTTGCACCGTATTCGCCGGATCGGCCGGATTCACGGTCAGTTTGCGCAACAACATCATGGTATTGCCACCTTGCACGAATGCCGGACGCGACCAGTCGGTACTGCAACTTGTAGCAAAGAAGAAGCACGAATTGGAAACCTGACCTTCGATGTTCTTGAAGTCGTAATACCCCAGCGCACCACGCACCTTGTTCTCGGCATTGAGTTTCCAGCTGGCGCCGACCTGCGCACCAATCAGCCATTTATTCTGGCTGTTCATCTTGTCCTGATCGCGGGACGGGGCGTTATCCGCCGAATACTCCAGCGGCACCAGGCCCAGCGTACCGAACACGGTAACGTCGGTATTGCTCAGTGTCTTGGTAAATTGCGCGGCCAGGCCATCCAGATTCAGATCGTTGGAAAACAGCATGTCGGTCGACACGAACGGATTGGCAAAACGACCGCCGGTAACCGTCACCCAGTCCGCAAATTTGTACGACACCCAGGCTTGATCGAGCCAGATGTTTTTCTTGCTGAGACCGCCACCCAGGGTCTGTGTGGTCGACACCGGATTATTGTCGCTGCCGGTCGCGAGGCGAATGCCGGCAGTGGTGTTTTCCGAGATGTCAGCCAGAATGCCGAGGCGGGCCCGGATCCGCAATTGATTGGTGCGGTCCTTGGTGCGGTTCAGCAAATAAGGATTATCTTTGTTGGTATTTTTATTGATGTCATACGGACCGCTGGCATTCAACTGGTTCCAGTCCGTGATTTCGTTGCTGTTGCCACTGCTGTAAAAACGCGACTCGTTACGCACCCGCATATCACCCTCAATACGAATCCGCTTGGTCCACTCCGGCGTTTCATTCGGTGCCGCCCAGCCTTCGGCCTTGGCTTGCGCCATGACTTCGCTCTTGAGGTCGTCACGAATCTGGTCACGCACAGTGGCGGAAATATAAGGTACCCGGACATCGCCCGGCTCGACGCGCGCGCCGCCGCCATTGGCCGGTGCGGCCGCTGCCAGGCGCTGCGTCTGTTGTGCCGCCAGCGCTTCAGTCTGCGCCTGCGCCAGCAACGCTTCGCCGACATCCTTGGTCAATGCGCCACTCTGGATCAGGCCACGGATCAGACGCACCATGGCGTTGTCAGCCGGTGCCGCAGTTTGCGCCTGCACCGACGGCAATGCGCCCAGCATGGCAATCGCCGCAGCAATCACCAACAAGGGTTGGCGTACCGCCAGCGGATTCTTTCTCAAGTTTGTCACGGTGTTAGTCACGTCTATCTCTACTTTCAATAAATAAATGGGATCAGGAACTGCTCAGTCACACATCAGGGACGGCGGCCTTTGAGTGAAATGCGGATCGGCCATGGCACATCCGCCGGTTTTTTGGCATCGGTACGGAAATCACGCACCATCGCCAGTACCGCTTCATCGGTCTTGCTGTCGCCGGTGCTCCGGGTCAGTTCAACACGTACCGTTTTGCCGTCGGCATCCAGCCACAAACTCAGGTTCACATCCATCGCCAGCAGACGGGTGCGCGGATCACGCACGTAGGCCTGTTGCAGCGACGCCGACAGATAGTTGGCGAACGATCCCGAACCGAGACCACCGCCGCTGCCGCTCATGCCACCACCGCGACCGGCTGCAATGCCGAACGAGTCGGTGCCGGCTTGCGCTGCGCCGTCGATAGTGACCGGGTCACCCAGATCCTTGGCCGGACTTGGCGTGTTGTCATCCTGCGGCGCTTCGACCGGACTCGGCTTCGGCTCCACCACTTCGGGAGTGACTTTTTCCGGCGGCGGTTCCGGCAGTTTTTCCGGCTCCGGCGGCGGTGGCGGTGGCGGTGGCAACATCAGCATCGGTGGCGTCGCCACTTCGCGCTTGGTGCTGGCGGTATCCGACAACAGCTTCCATACCAGCGTGCTCAACGCGGCCAGCACCACGGCCCCGATCAACAGCCCGCCCCAGCGTCGCCACCAGACCTTGACACCAGCGCCGGCCGGCTTGTGCAACTGAGACAACTGCGACTCCAATGCAAGATCGCGAGGTTTCAAACTATTCTCCTCACGCCGGCTTGCCGGTAACCAGACCAATCTGGTTCAGTTCGACGCGCCGCAACAGGTCCAGCACTTCGACTACCTTGGCGTACTGCACCGAGGCGTCGCCGCGCACAATCACGGGAAAGTCCGGCGTCAACGCCTTTTCCGTGCGCAGACGTTCTTCCAGCTCCGCCAGGCTGACCGGATAGGCATCCAGAAATACCTGGCCGCCGTTATCAATCGTGATGGCCTTGGTCTTGGGTTTTTCCAGCGCCACGGCGGCGCTGGCTTTGGGCAGATCGACCTTGATGCCGGGGATGCTGGCATTACTGGTGAGAATGAAGATCACCAGCACCACCAGCAGGACATCCACGAACGGCGTGATATTGATACCGCCGCTGCGTTTGCGGACGCCAAATTTGGCTGCTGCATTTGCCATGTCAGTAATCCTCTCAGGCGCTGTGCAGCGTCGGACGAACCTGGCGGCCAGCGCCCTGCTCTTCAGCCAGACGGGTCGCGAATTCATCCACGAACACCGCCATGTCGGCACCGATGGCATCGGCCCGCGAGGCCAGCCAGTTGTAGCCAAACAGGGCCGGAATCGCGACCCCCAGACCAGCAGCGGTACACAACAGCGCAGCGGCCATACCTGGCGCCACCGAGTTGATATCCACCGCACCTGCCATCGCTGCCACCACGAACACCAGCATGATGCCGATCACGGTACCGAACAGACCGACGTAAGGCGCACCTTCAATCGTGGTCGACAGCCAGATCATGCGCTTGGCCATGCCTTCGTTTTCACGCACCATGACACCATCCATGGCAGCGCGGATGGCGCTGATAGTGGCATCGGATACCGCGCTCATGTCGTAGCCGCGGTCATGGCGGCGACGCATTTCTTCAATCGCCACCTGATACAAACGCCACAGCGACGAATCGTTCTTGACGGCATCCGGCACACGGCTGCCCTTGGCCAACTGGTCCAGCGGCGCACCGGCAGTTTCACGGAAGTGACTCATGAAGATGGCATTGGCACGCGACATCGAACCGTAGCTGCGCCCCTTGCCAATCATGATGGCCCACGACAAGGCCATCATCAGACCCAGTACGCACACCACGACCCAGGCATCCACCGGCATCGCCGCCAGGATGTAACCGAAATGGCTCTTGCCGGCTTGCTGTTCGTCGGTGCCGAACGCGGCCAGACGCGATTGCCCGCTTTGCGAGACGGCATCTGCCAGAATCAGTGCATCCGGACGTGCCACTTTCGATACCCGTACTTCATCAATGGCACCGGTGAAGGCTGCCAGTTGCGTAGCGCCACCCGCCACATCGGCGCCGATGGCAGCCGAGGTATTCAGGGCCGGCAAGGCCGCTGCCAGCGAGACGGCAGGACGACCGCCGACGTACAAGGCGACATTCCTGGCATCGGCCTTGACTGCCAGATGCGACCACTGGCCAGCCTGGATCGGTTGACCCGGATTGCTGCGCTTGCCATCGACCTGCACGAATGGCACGCCTTGATCGACACCAATCAGGAATTCGCTGCTGCCGTTGCGACGGGCATAAATCACTTGCTGCGCGCCGAGCTGATCGGGACGTACCCAGGCCGAAAACGTGAAGGCGCTGCCGGCCGCGATGGCCAGTGACGGCGAGGCTGGCAACATCAGTGGCGCGCCACCGAGCTTGGCGCCCTTGCCGATCACGCTGCCATCAACACTGACGGCGGCGGTCTGGCCGTGATTGCCAAAAGCGGTGCTGTCACGTGGCGGCACATTGGCTTCGCCGAAGTGATACACCAGCGTGTAATCAGGATCGAACGTGCGTTGACCATTGGCGGCAGCCGGTGCTTTCGGATTGCCGTAATACATCCAGATCGGTTGCGGCGCTGCGGCCGTGACGGCTGGCACATCCACCCAGATCAGGGCGATGCCGAGCAGCGGATCGAATTGTTCGATCTGGTAGTTCAGTACGGTCTTGTCGTCGCCGGCGATGAAGCGCAGGTCGGCGCCGGTTTCGCTGACACCTTCAAAACTGAAATTGCCGGTATGCAGGCGCAACAGCACCGGCATGCGGCCGGCGTCAGCACCGAGGGCAGCACCCTTGGCGCCGCCGTCCAGCGTGATCGGCTTGCGATAAGCCCAGTCCGGTTGCCACCAGGCGTGGGCCAGATTCGGCAACAGCGTGCTCAACAGCGTGACAAGAATAAAGAGGATGCGTCTCATGACTGGAAATCTCCGAAAGCTCGTATCAAAAAGGATTGGTGTACATCGTTGCGTCTGATTGGCCGGCAACCGGCTCAATAAGTCGCGTTCAAACTGAAATTCAGGCGCCAGTCGTGGCGCAGCGTGCGCGGACCGTTCTTGAGCGGATACCCGAGATCAAAACGGCCGTTGACATACTGGGTCACCTGGAAATTGCTGCCGAGACCGACCGAGGCCAGGTTGAAGGTATCGACCTGCTCCGGCAGCGGTTCGCGCAAGCGCAGGCGGGCCGCATCGGCAAACGCATACACGCGCCAGTTCTCGATCCACGGACTGAAATAGGTAATCGGCCGCGAACGCAACTCGAGCGAACCGACCAGGCCGATATCGCCGGTCACTTCAGCCGACAGATAACCGCGCACCGAACTGCTGCCGCCACCGGCAATCTGTTCGCTCGATACCAGCGGCGCATCGGTCAGTTGACCCGACAGGCGGAAGCCGATCTGTTCATTGCTCGGCAAGGTATACGAACCATTGGTTTCGCCCTTGAAGATCAGGAAACTCGGCGATGCCTTGTAGCGCTTGTAATCGAATTGCTGCCAGTCGCTGCCGTAGCCGAAGAAGCTGCGGGTACCGGTCACCATCGACAAGCCCAGGCTGTACTGGCTGCGCTCGCTTTGCTGGAAGCCGGTATAGCCGAGCGTGATCGGGGCATACCGCAGCGGGACATCGTCGCCGCTGCCATTGAGGCGCAGCGCTTCGCGGTTATCCTTGAAATCGACGCCGACACTGAAGGCATGCCACCAGTTGTCGGTATTCGGCACGGTGTAGTTGGCCTTGAGGCCGACCGAATGGCCCTTGCCCAGGACGCTGGTGCCGCCGACGGTAGCAACATTGCTGTTGGAGACATAACCGCTGGCTTCCAGGCTCCAGTTGGTGCCCGGCAGCGGTGCCGTGTAGGAGCCGGACCAGACCCGGGTCTGGTTCAAATCTTCCGGCGTGCCGAAAAAGCTCAGCGAGACGCTGTGCCCGAGTTGCCACAGGTTGTCGTAACCGATCGATGCAGTGGCGCGCAAACGCTTGGTATCGGCGCTGTAATCATTATTGAGACCGGCGCTGGCACGCCACGGGCTGCTGTCATCCACTTTCAGATCGACGTCCATGGTGCCCGGCACGGTACCCTGCTTGACCAGCGGAATCACCTGCCGTTTGCCACTGCGGTTGAGGCCGGTCAGTTGTTCTTGCGCCAGCGTGAAGTCAGGCACCGCGCCCTCTTTCAACGCCGCCACCTGTTCGCGGATTTCGCGCGGCGAGTTGTACTCGGCGCCCACCACGCGCACGCGACCGACGCGGGTTTCCGTGACTTGCAAAAACACCACGCCGGCGGTCACTTGCTGCTCCGGCAAATCGACGTATACCGATTGATAACCCTTGGCGTTATAGGCTGCCAGCAAGGCATCGCGGGCCCCCTCCACATCTTTCATGCTGCGCTTGGGGCCGAGAAACGGTGTCACGGCCCGTTCGATGGCGCGTGCATCGAGCACGGTATTGCCGCGCACGATGTATTCATTGATATCGACCTGCGGCGCTGCAGCTTCTGCACTGGCAGCAACGGCCGGCGCCGCCTCCTGCGCCAGCACATGGCCCTGCATGCCGCACCCCAGAATTGCCAGCAATGCTGCCACCGGCTTCAACTTCAGACCTGCCTTCGGGCCTGCCCCATTCTTTTTAACGTCATGCATAGTGTTCAACTCAGTTTCAACTCAGTGTCAAAGCGATTATCGGAATCAAGGTCATGCCGGCACTGTCTTGCTGAATCAACAAGCTGATTCATTCCCCGCGGACAGTGCCGTATAAAACTATGTACAGATGCCTAGACGATTGGCGCGCGGCAAGACTGTCGTTTGTCATCAAATGTTCATAAATCTTTTTTCACGAATGATGAAAACGACAGCCGCCGGCGATCTTCAGCGCTTCAGGCTGCGTTGCTCGGATGGCGTCAGCGCCTGCAATTGCGCGCTGTTGAGCGCGCCGGCACCCAATACCTGCACCACGCCGTCGGCCTGGTAACCGGATTGCTGCTTGTTGCCGTTTTTGTCATCGCCGCCCTCGCTGCCGAAACCGAGCACCTTGACCGTCACCACCGATGGCAAGGACTGGCGCGCCTCATTGCGCGCCCGCTGCACCGATTCCTGCGCTGCTGCCGAAGCCGAACTGGCGGCGGCACTGGCATTGCTGAGGGCACCGACATTGACTGCCGCCACCGCCGGCAAGCCGGTCGCTTCCCCCTTGACCTGAATGTTGGCGGCGTTCACCACTTGCAGCGCCGCCAGGTTGACGTTGCCCGAGACCCGGATTCCGGCCTCGCCGGCATCGATGGTGCCGAGCGGTGCAATCAGGTCGATGTCACCGGCCGGTACTTCCGGAATCGGCGCCAGCGTGGCGATACCGGCACCGGTACTTGGCACATCCGACGACAAGGTGACATTGCCCCACTGGTCATAGACCCGTTTCGGCGGCGTGAATACCACGCTGGTCTTGGCACCGCGCCCGGCATTGATATCACCGTTGGCCGACCAGCCCAGAATCGAACCACCGAAGGTGGTCATGACCCGGCTCTGGCCGAGCAAAATGCTGCCCTTGGCAAACAGTTGGATATTGCCGGCCCCCTGGGTGATGACACCGGACGAGGCCGGCGGCGCTTCACCGTCGATACCCAGTACGATCTGACCACCCGGCGTCAGCATCTGGATGTCGCCGCCGAACAAGGTGCGCACATAGCCGCTGCGCGGGGTATTGATATTTCTGCTTTCCACAGAGCTGTAGATCGGGATGCTGCCGCGGTACATGATGATGTCGCCGCCATACGAGACCGGCTTGCCGTTGGCATCGACACCCGGCGCCAGCGCCGCAATCGCGCTGCGGCCACGCAGGTAATTGCCGTAACGCGGGCTGTTGACGTCGTTGTATTCACGGCCGCCGGCTTGCAGTTCGGCGAAATACACGGTGCGCGCAAACACCCGTTGCTGCTCGGACGGCAAGGCCATGTAATAAGCCCGTGCCGCCGCGCCGTTGCCACTGAAGCCGTAACGCTGAGCCAGCCATGTGATCAGTTCGGCTTCATAGGTCTTGGCCACCTTGCCGCCCTGATCGGCCAGCGGTACGCCATTGACCGCCAGATTAGCCGGGTCCAGATACGGCGTCACGAAGCGCAGATAATCGAGACCCTTGCTGCCGACCCCGGCCTGCATCACGATGCTGGTGCCGGGTCGTGCATCGCCCGCCACGATCGGACCGATGCTGGTGACGGCCGCCTTGTCGTCCATCAGGATATTGCGGCCGGCAGTGATTTCCAGCGTGCCGGGACCGGCCACATTGAACGAGCTGTACAGAATGTCGCGCCCGGCCGACACCACCGAGACATCGGTGGCACGCGAGTGTACGAACAGATTGCCGACACTGGTATAAGTGCTGCCGCCGACACCCGCTTCAGGTTCAAGTTGATTGGTGCCGCTGGCGACGATGTCACGTCCGGCCATCATCCATACCGGCTGTGCGCCCTCATACCAGCTCAGGCCAAAGCGCGCCAGCGGCTTGGCGGAGAGACTGTCGCGATCGCCATAGGTCATGATGCGACCGCTGTTGACCCCGACCAGATCGCCGTTGACGGCATAAAAGCGGGCCGGATCGCTGCTCGCCGAGAGCTGGGCGGCAGCACTGCCGGCACCGAACACGAACAGCGGATAGTTGCTGGCGCTGATCGGATTGCCCAGGTCGGAAACGTTGGTAGCCATTGGTTTGAACGAGTTCAGGCTGTCAACCCAGCCGGCAAAAGCCGGCTGTTGCGGCGTCGCCACGACACTGGCGGGCGCCCCTGACTGGCTCACGGTAAAGCCGCCGGCATAGATCGAATCGGCCGCCAGGAATTGCAACTGACCATGAACTGCCGGCGCCAGCAGCAGCGGCGTGATGAATCCAAGATCGGAACCGCCAATGCCACCAGAAGCAGCCTTGCCGTAGAACAGGCTGCCGCTGGCCGCTACCGCCCTGACCGTGGCCGGATACATGACGGCGTCATCAGTGCCGCTGGCACCCCGGTACGGCGTCAGACTGCCGCCAGCCGAGAACAGGTCCAGCGCGGTACGGTCGGTCCACAGCGTGAACCAGCTGTAGCCACGGCCAACGACGCCGCTGCTGACGAACGCCGAATTGTTGACGCTCAACACGCGTCCCGGATCAAGCACGGTTTGCACCACCTGGTCGCCCAGCGTTGCCACGCTGAACGTGGCATCGCCCGGCACCAGCGTAATGCCGCCGGCAGCTTCACCGCGGGTGGCATGGAACGGATCAACAGCGCGGGTTTCCTTCGGCACCTGCAAACCGGGTTGGCTGCCATAGGTCAGCATCATGCTGCCCAGTTGGGCGCTGCTCAGTTGCGCATTGCCGCGCAAATTGATCAGCGCGCCATTGATTGCGGTGCTATCAGTACTGGCTGGATTAAGTCTGCCGCCAATGCGCACGTCCAGATCGCCGCCACCCGTCAATTGCATGCTGCCGTCGGCCGCCACCCGGCCGGTGCTGCCGACCGCCAGCACCAGTGCCTGACTGCGCGGACTGGTACCGACATCGAATACCGGGCCCGCCATCAGACTCTGATAACCGGCATCGCCCGCCACCTGTACGCTCAGATTGCCACCGCCGAGCGTGCCGAAACCGGTAAAGCCGACCATCTTGTCTGCCTGGTCCTTGGCAATCCCGACATAGCTGCCGAAATTGATCCACCACGCCGTCGGCTGCGCGGCGGCGCCGGTAGCCACAGCGCCACTGCCCTGCCGCCACAGCCAGTTGCCGACCGCGCCGGAATCGAAACCGGCATCGTAGTATTTGTAATCGCCCAGCGGCCGGCCAACATAGGTAGTCGCCGTATTCATCTGTGCGCCGCGCAGATCGCCGCCCACCTTGAGCAACAGATTGCCGCCCTGATCCGGGTACCAGGCACGGTAGATGCTGCCGGCGCTGCCGTCGACCAGCGACTCGCGCAGGCCGTCCGGATCATTGAGAACGGTGCCCGGCAGCTTGTTGCGCGGCAGGTTATACGGATCGCCGGCAACGGTGGCCGTCGAGGATTGGCCGGCGGTATACACGCCATACAGCGAATCCACGCGCAGGTTGCCGCCGCTCAGCAATTCCAGATCGCCGGTACCGGTACGCAGCACGCTCATGCGGGTGCTGCTGGCAATATAGTTGAAACCGCCGCCCACGGTGGCGCACCAGCCCGGATTGTCGGTACACAGCGACGGCATGTTCAACGCCACCGGATCAAGCACGTCACCGGCCTTGATATTCGGCTTGCCGTATTCGTCCACGCCTTTCTGGGTCCAGACATAATCAAACTTGGGCGTACAAAAGTCGACATTTTCGGCACACAATTCCGCTGCCGTCTGATTCCTGCCCTCCGTGAGTTCCTGGGCAAATTCATCCGTAATGGTTTCACCTGCGGTAAGCCCCAATTCATCGGCGGCCTTCTGATTCCACATAAAGCCGCTCGACTTCGGTGGCACCACCGCGCCGTACATGCCGTAATGGCTGTCGGCCAGGCGCAGATCGCCATGCGCCGGCCGGGTCTGCACGATGCGACTGTCGGCAGCAGCAAGATCGGCACCCGCCACCAGCCGCATCGACCATGATTGCGACCCCTCGGCCAGCATCGGCGCGATGGCCCACAATTGTCCCTGACGCCCGCCCACTTCCGGCCGCAACGCCACCGAAGCAGCGCCGCCCGGCAATTTGACATCGGTGCCGGAAGGAATCAGTGCACCGGTCGCCAAGGCCTTGTCGCCATCGAGCTGCACCACATATTTGCTGCCGGCCACGCCCGGCAATGGCACACCCTTGGGCCAGGTCATTGCGCCGAGCGTGATGGCGGTCGTCATTACCGTGCCGGCATCGAACCGGGTCCCGGCCGCCAGCGCTGTGTCCGTACTCAACAAGGTGCCGGCGGCAAACAGAATATTGCCGTTGCCATCGCGCACGGCGGCCGCCAGTACCGTGCCGGCCGGCAGCGTCACCGCCGTCGCCAGCGTGGTCGCTACTGGCAAGCGACTGCCCGCCACCAGAGTGAAGCTCTTGAGCGGTACATCGAAGTTGAGCGTACTGCCGCCCGGGAAACCGGTGCCATCCGCCAGCGTCACGCCGGTGCCCGGCACCACGATATCGCTGCCGGCAAAGTCGCGCCCGGCCAGCAATTGCCAGCCCTTGTCATCGGCCGTTGGCGGCGGCGGCAATGCAAAACCGTCATTGATGCTGCCGAAGATGTCCAGATTGCCTGCCGCGCGCAGCGTCAGCGTGCCGACTTCGCCGGAACCGTAGACGCCGGTCTTGGCAGTCTTCGCATTCAGACTCGCATAGCGGAAGCCCGACAGATCGAGATCGCCCTGCACCACCATGTCGCCACCCGGATTGGTGACGGCATTGCTGACGATTTCCACACCGGGACGCAGATGCAAGGCATCCGCGTAAGCGGCGTTGTTGAGACCGGCCAGTTTGCCGGTCAGCAGATTGTTGTTGGCCAGCGCACCGTTGATGAAATCGTTGCTGTCCTTGTCTTTTTCTTTCAGGTAATCCTGATTGATCACCTGATACGGCCGACCGCCGGCCGCCAGATCCGGAACGTCGTTACCGTTGGCATCCTTGACCATCGCCAGCGGCGCATCGTCATAACGCTGCATGCCGTTGACGGCAATCGTTTTGGCGCCGCGAATAGTGAGGCTGCCACGCGCATCAATGGCGATGTCGCCATAGGTCGCCGCATCGGCGTCAGTCTGATTGCCGTTGCTGCCAAGACGGGCAGCATTGAGGTTCAGCGTGCCGCGTGCCACGCCGTCATTGCCGGCGACAGTATTGGTGCCATGCCGCAAATCGACTTGCGCACCGCTGGCCAATGTCAGCACACCATTGCCCGAACTCAGTTCGACGATGGCCCGGTTCGGGCTGTCGATGATCTTGCCGTAACTGTCGACCCGCAATACCGTGCCGTGCGCATCGAGTACCGCATCACTGCCGATGGTCAGGCCCTTGTTGGCCGCCAGCCGGATCGTGCCGACCCGTTCGCCG
>NZ_LFLS01000058.1 GCF_001189915.1 Herbaspirillum autotrophicum | reverse complement strand
GCGCTTCGGCATCCTTGTTGATCGCCACGATCACTTTGGAATCTTTCATGCCGGCCAGATGCTGAATCGCGCCCGAGATGCCGACCGCGATGTACAGATCCGGCGCCACCACTTTGCCGGTCTGACCGATCTGATAGTCGTTCGGGACGTAACCGGCATCCACCGCCGCGCGCGACGCGCCCAGTGCGGCATGCAGTTTGTCGGCCAGCGGCGCCAGCATTTTTTCATAGTTCTCGCCCGAAGCCAGACCGCGGCCGCCGGAGACAATGATCTTGGCACCGGCCAGTTCAGGGCGGTCGGACGATGTCACTTCGCGCGAAATAAAACGCGACAAGCCACTGTCCGCGACCGCATCAATCGCCACAATGTCTGCGACGGCCGCTGCACTCTGGACGGCGGCCTCGAAAGCGGTCGCACGTACCGAAATGACCTTGATGGCGTCGGCCGATTGTACGGTGGCGATCACGTTGCCGGCATAGATCGGACGTTCGAAGGTATCGGCGGCGATGACCTTGGTGATTTCCGAAATCTGCGCAACGTCCAGCGCCGCGGCGACACGCGGCAAGACGTTTTTGCCGGCGGCGGTGGCGGTGGCAAAAATATGCGAATAGGCAGGTGCCAGTGCAATTGTCTGCGCGGCGGCATTCTCTGCCAGACCTTGCGCCAGATGCGGTGCCTGCGCCAGCAGTACCTTGCTGATGCCGGCGATGGCCGACGCCGCGCGCGCAACTTCGGCGCAGTCGTCTCCGGCCACCAGCATATGAACCTCGGCATCACATTGCAGCGCTGCCGTGATGGCATGCAAGCTGGCCGCCTTGAGTATGCGGTTATCGTGCTCGGCGATGATGAGTGCAGTCATGTTGTTCTTTCAGGAATTCGGGAAGAGGAAGGACTAGATTACTTTGGCATCGTTCTTCAGGCGCGCCACCAGCGTGGCGACGTCAGGCACCTTGATACCGGCCGTGCGGCTTGCCGGTTCACTGACACGCAATGTGTTCAGGCGCGGTGCGACGTCGACGCCGAGCAATGCCGGCGAGCTCAGTTCCAGCGGCTTTTTCTTGGCCTTCATGATGTTGGGCAGCGTCACATAGCGCGGGGTATTCAGGCGCAGGTCGGTGGTTACTACAGCCGGCAGGCTGATGGCGATGGTTTCCAGACCGCCGTCGACTTCGCGTGTCACGATGGCTTCATTGCCCGTGATTGCCAGGGTCGAGGCAAACGTGGCTTGCGGCATGTTGCCGAGCGCCGCCAGCATTTGACCGGTTTGGTTGCTGTCGTCGTCGATGGCTTGCTTGCCGACGATGATCAGTGTCGGCGCTTCCTGTTTCACCAGCGCGTGCAGCAGTTTGGCGACCGCCAGCGGTTGCAGTTCCTCTTGTGATTCCACCAGAATGGCGCGGTCAGCGCCGATTGCCAATGCGGTGCGCAAGATTTCCTGCGCCTGGGCCGGGCCGCAGGAAACCGCAATCACTTCACTGGCGATGCCGGCTTCTTTCAGACTGACGGCGGCTTCGACGGCGATTTCATCAAACGGGTTCATGCTCATTTTGACGTTGCCGATATCGATGCCGGTGCCATCGGACTTGACCCGGACTTTTACATTGAAATCGACGACGCGCTTTACTGCGACAAGTATTTTCATGGAAATGGCAGACGTATTAAAGAGTGAAAAATAGGTGACAAGAAAGAGCGGGAACAGCGGGCGAGGCAATCATTCTGCGATCATGCGAATTCCTGCAACACCACGATGATGGCTTCGCTGCCCGGTGCGCACGGCCGGATGACAGCGCCGGCAGCCAGCGTATGGACAATGCCGGCGACGCCGACTGTGAGCGCCGTCGCGGGTGCCTGATCCGCCGGCACAAACTCCCATTGGCCCGAAGCCACCAGCACAAACAGGGTCGCCGCTGCGGGCAAGCGTTGCGCTGCGTTGACCACGCAGACGCCGCTGCGCATGGTGTTGCGCCGTACCATCAGATTCAAAATGCGCGGCATGCTGGTATTCAGATCGCAGCGCGCATGCCATTGCGCTTCGCCGGCGAACGAGAGCGGTTGCAGCGGACTCAGATAGCGCGAATCGGTGGCGCCGGTCAGCATGATGCGACCGTCGCCGAGCAGCACCGCGCAGCGGTCGATGCCCGGGAATACGGAAAATGGTCCGTCTTCACGGATATCGGCCAGACTGAGGCGCCAGTCGAACTCCTCGCCATCCGCCGGTGCGTTGGCATTGGCGACGCCCGGGCCGGCGCGGCCCGAGGCGATCAGACGGGTAACACCGGCACCGTTGCGCCACGGCTGTGCCGGCAGGTCGGCGAGCAGAATCGTTTGCATGAGCGTTGGAGGATTGATGACAAAAATCGCTATCGGAAAACGTGAAAGGCCGCCTCAGGAAACCGCGCCCGAACCGTATTTTCCGACCAGCAGCTGCCCGGTCGTGAATCGTTCCAGCGCATATGGCTTGAGCGACACATCGGTCGGCAATTTCAATGCCGCCTGCGCCAGAATGCGTCCGACCGCCGGTGACAGTTTGAAGCCGTGGCCCGAGAAGCCGAAGCCGGCAATCAAACCTTCGACGCCGGGCAGCGCGCCCAGTACCGGGTTCCAGTCAGGGGTCACGTCATAGACGCCGGTCCATGAAGTGGCCAGACCGGCCGTTTCAAATGACGGGAAACGCTCGGCAACCTGCGCCCCGATTTCCACCACGTCGTCGAGCGAGACGTCGCCTTGTTCGGTATCCGGGCTGCTCAGGGTTTCACCGGCCACGCCTTCGGACACCAGCATCTGATTGCCGCCATAGCTGCGGCCATACAGCATGCCCTTGGAGGCCAGATCCTTGAAGACCGGCATGTTGTAGGAATAGGCTTGCGGTCCTTCCAGTGCGATCACGGTATGGCGCTCAGGACGTACCGGCAACTTCAGGCCGGTCCATTGTTCCAGTTCCGGGGTCCAGATATTTTGCGTGCTGACGACGGTATCACTGAGGAAACGTCCGGCGCTGGTGTCAACGCCGACCACGCGGCCGTTTTCGATGATCACTTTCTCTACCGAAACGCCTTCCTTGATCGTGACGCCACGCCGGCGCGCGGCGCGGGCAAACGACGTCGCCACCAGATAGGCATCGGCAAAACCGGCCTCCGGTTCGAAGCAGATCAGCGCGGTATCGTCGAATTGCGCAATCGGCAACAATGCCTTGGCCTGAACCGGGTCCAGATATTGCAAGGCGATCCCTTGTGCTTCTTGCGCCAGCAGCGATTGCCGCAAGGGTTCCAGTTTGTCGCCTTCGGCGGCCCAGATCATGTAACCGCATTTGACCAGTCCGCTGGAAGCATCCTCGTCTTCCAGGTAGGCGGCGAAATTGTTGAAGGTGCTCCACGAGCGCTGCGCCAGTTCGACATTTTCCTGTACCGAATAATGGGTGCGCAAGATGCCGGAGGATTGTGAAGTCGTGCCTTCGCCGATCGTTTTGCGATCCAGCACCAGCACGTTGCGTGCGCCCAATTGGGCCAGATGAAATGCTGTCGACGTACCGATCACTCCGGCGCCGATCACGATGGCATCATAAACGTTCATAGCTTCCTCTCAAGTTAGACGGAGGCAAGTGTGAACTGAAATGGTATTGTAGGATTACTGCATTAGAGAATCTAATGTTTTGAAGAAGAGCACTTAACATTAGCGCGATAGCAATCGTTTTCCATCATCATCACTGCCAATGTGATTGCGCCGGTTGCAGGTTCCGACGGCGCGGATTGCACTGGCATTCTGCGGGAGAGTTATGTCAGCAATACCTTTTGATCTTCATGCATTGCAGGCATTTGTGGCCGTGTGTGAAGGCGGCTCGATGAACGAGGCCGCGCGCAAATTGGGAGTGACGCAAAGCGCGGTCAGTCAGCTGATCAAATCGCTGGAAACGCAAAGCGGCATGCTGTTGCTGGATCGTGAATTCCGGCCCTCGCGGCCGACTGCGGCGGGCAGATTATTGCTGGAGTTGGCCCAGGACTTGCTAGAACATGCGCAGCGCGTCAACGAACGTTTGCTCGATGCTTCGCGTTCGGAAATCGCGCAGTTCCGACTGGGTGGCGTGGATTCATTTTCCGCTACGGTGGGTCCGGCGATTGTCAGGGCGTTGTCAAAGAATGCGCGTGAAATATCACTCTGGTCGGGCCTGACGCCGACGCTCAGTGAACAGTTGCAGCGGCGTGAACTTGATCTGGCGGTATGTACCGAATCGACCGTCAACGATTCGCGCATCGAGCAGCGCTTGTTGTTTTCAGAAGCGTTTGTGGCAGTGGTTCCCAAGAGCATGGCGGTGGCCGGTGGCGATTATCGCAAGGCATTCGGCAACCTGCCACTGATGCGCTACACCAAGCGCTCGGTGATTGGTCAGCAGATCGAGCGTTATCTGCGCCACATCGGTCTGGATGCAGTGCGGCGGTTCGAATTCGATGCCACTGATCCCTTGCTCAATCTGGTGGCGTGGGGCATCGGCTATGCCGTGACGACCCCGCTGTGCCTGTGGCAGTCGCGGCACTGCCTCAACGATGTGACGGTGGTGCCGCTTCCGGCTAGCCAGCTGGGGCGGCGCAATTTCTTCCTGTTGTCACGGGAAGGCGAGTGGACTGGATTGGCCGACGAAATATCGGCCATCACCAGGCAAGTATTGGAGCAGCAGATTTCGCCAGCAATTCAGGCCGCATTGCCGACGCTGCCGAAGGACGCATTTTCGTGGAAATAGCAGCGTAGCGCGGACTGCCCGGTTCTCTTCGCTGCCGACAATGATGAATGGAGAGAATCAATGGTGTCAGATGTATTTGAACTGAAGCGGGGAGCGCAGCCGCTGCTGATTTCGATTCCGCATATGGGGACGCGCATGCCGGCCGGCATTGCCGGTCGTCTGACGCCGGCGGCCAACCTGCTGGCCGATACCGACTGGCACCTGGCGCAACTCTACGATTTCGCCGGGGCCATGGGCGCGACCGTGCTGCAGGCCAACTATTCGCGCTACGTGATCGATCTGAACCGGCCGCCCGGCGATGAAAGTTTATATCCCGGGCAAACCACCACGTCGTTGTGTCCGACCGAGACTTTTCCCGGTGAGCCGGTCTGGCAGGACGGGCAGGCCCCGGACCAGGATGAGATTGGCCGCCGTCTGGCCGGCTACTGGCGTCCCTATCACGATCAGTTGCAAGCAGAATTGCAGCGGCTGCGCGCATTGCATGGCGCGGTACTGTTGTGGGATGCCCACTCTATTGCCAGCCATTTGCCACGCCTGTTCGAAGGCAAGCTGCCCGACTTCAATTTCGGCACCAATGAAGGACGCAGCTGCGCTGTTGCGGTGCAAGAAGCGATTCAGCACACGGCATCCACTTTGGCCGGTACGCCCGCTGCATCTTATACCTCGGTGATCAACGGCCGATTCAAGGGTGGTTACATCACGCGCCATTATGGGCAGCCGCAGCAACATATTCATGCAGTGCAACTGGAAATGTGTCAGTCCACTTACATGGATGAAATACCACCATTCGCCTATCGTCGCGACCTCGCCCGGCAGGCAGCACCGGTGATTGAGGCCTTTATGGAAGCGGCTTTGCGGGCGTTGCCGCGGTACTGATCACTGCGCCGCTGCGATCGGTGCCGGGTGCATTTTCCAGGCAGTCGCCGATGCAAATGCGGACGCGGGAAACGCATCCGGCCAGCGCGCCGGCAGGGATTAAATTAGACAGGACCATAGTTAATATTAGTTTTCCTTAAGCGGCGATTTGCAGCTTTTTTAACTGGTCACGGATTAGTAATATCGACATGCAAAAACTGATCGGCAGCAGCAAGCGAACGCAAGCCGGAAAATGCGTCGGGGCGCGATCAGGATAGCGTGAGGAGGGCGGAAGGAACGCAGCTTTGCTGCTTCTGCCGTTTCAATTTTTGGATCAACCAAGATAGGGAGCAAGCAATGAATGAAAACCGACGTCGGATCATGAAGCAAGCCGCAACGCTGGCCGCAGCCGGATCGATGGGATTTCCCATCCTGTCGCGTGCGGCAGGCGCCACCGTAATCAACTATGGCGGATCCGCCTGGCTTGGTCACTATTCGGCGTACATCGCGCTGAAGACCGGCATGATGGCCAAGCAGAATATCGATTTGCGCTGGCTGGCATTTTCGACGTCGTCGGCACGCATGGCCGCCGTGATGGCCGGCAATGTGGATATCGCCGGTACCGGCGTGGTGTCGGCATTGGCACTGATGGCCAGCGGCGCACGCCAGTTTCAGCTGATCGCTACGCCCAACAATTTCGGCAAGGCCGAAGGTTTGCTGGTGCGCGATGGCGTCAACAGCATTCAGGATCTCAAGGGCAAGAAAATCGGCGTCACCTACGCCTCCAGTTCGCATGTACTGTTGCTGGATATTCTGGCGCAAGCCAAGATCGATCCGGACAAGGATGTGGCGGTCATCAATCTGCCCGCGACCGAATTGCTGACAGCGTATCGCGCCAATCAGGTTGACGCCGCCGTGGCATGGACGCCAACCTTCAATCGCATTCGCGCATTGCCGGCCACCAAAGTGCTGATGGATGATTCGGCCTTCTCGCTGTACAAGAGCTACAAGATGTCGCCGGGACCGGACGTGTTGCTGACCCGCGCCGCGTTTGCCAAAGACAATCGCGACGCCGTCAAAGGCTTCTTGCTGGCGATTTTTGAGGCCAATGCCTTCATGACCAGGAAGCCGGAAGAAGCGGCCAGGATCTTGATGGAACTGACTTCGCTGACTTACGAAGAACAACTGAGCACGATCAAGCAAACCGAATGGTTCAGCCTGGCCGACCAAAAGGCACTGATGGACAATCCGGGTGACTTCGTGGTCGGTCTGCAAAAATTGTCGGAAATGCTGCTCAAGCTCAAACAAATCGACTCGGTGCCGCAAGTACGGCAATGGGTCAACGCGACCTATCTGTGAGGCGAAAGCATGGCTGAAAAGAAAAAATGGCTGCAGAGCGGTGCGTTGCTGACGATTTCGGCAGCGTCCTTGCTCGGTTTCTTGCTGCTATGGGAATTGATTTGCCGCTCGGGTGTGGTCGATGCGGTATTTCTGCCGGCACCGACCCAGGTGCTGGGACGGGCGATCCGCATGTGGGATCAGCATGCGCTGATCTCCAACATTGCAGCATCGACCCGGCGCGTGATGGTGGGTTTCTTTGCTGCGGTAGTGGTATCGATTCCGCTTGGCATCATGCTCGGTACCTCGCGCGTGGCGCGTGCAGTGCTCGATCCGATCCTGTCGTTCCTGCGGCCGTTGCCGTCCATGAGCTGGATTCCGCTGACCTTGTTGTGGTTCGGCATTACCGAAACACAAAAGTACAGCATCGTGTTCATGGGTTCAGTCACGCCGGCTTTGCTGTATGTGATTGATGCCACACAGGGTATCGATCCGTTGCTGATCCGGGCTGCGCGCAATCTCGGCGCCAATCGCTGGCAAGTGATGCGCGAAGTGATTCTGCCGGGCTGTATGCCGCAGATTCTGTCGGGCATGAAGGTGATTCTCGGCCTGTCCTGGACTTGCGTGATTTCGGCAGAACTGGTGGCGGCCAATGAGGGCCTCGGTTTCATGATCATGAACGGCAAGGAATTCTTCCAGACCGATACCGTGGTGCTGGGCATGGTGTTGATCAGTTTCACCGTGTTGATCACCGATATGGTGTTTCGACTGATTCAAAGGAGTGTTTTGTCATGGCAGCAGTAATTCCTCCGGCGTCGTCCGTCAATGCAGGCGCGAATGCCATGATCAGCATTCGCGGCGTATCCAAATCCTTCGGCGCGCTCAAGGTGCTCGATAACGTCAACATCGAAGTGGCCAAAGGCGAGTTTCTGGTGCTGCTCGGTGCATCGGGCTGCGGCAAGTCGACCCTGCTCAATCTGATTTCCGGATTCGAGCGCGCCAGTACGGGATCGGTGCATGTCAATGGCCGTGAAGTGCGCGATGTCGATCCCGGTTGCGGCATGGTGTTCCAGCAATACGCGCTGTTTCCGTGGAAGACCGTGCAGCAGAACGTCGAGTTCGGCTTGAAGATGCGCGGCATCTCGCGCGTGGAACGGGCCAGGATCGCGCAGCACTACATCGACATGGTGGGCTTGCAGGGTTTCGAGAAAAGTTATCCGGGCGCGTTGTCGGGCGGCATGAAACAGCGCGTATCGATTGCCCGCGTGCTGGCCAACGATCCGGATGTGATGCTGTTCGACGAACCGTTTGCCGCACTTGACGCCATGACGCGCCAGGTCTTGCAGGAACAGTTGCTGTCGATTTACGAGAAAAGCGGCAAGACCATCCTGTTCATCACGCACTCGATTGATGAAGCCCTGATGCTGTCGACGCGCATGGTGGTCATGGGCGCCAAACCCGGCCGCGTGGTGCAGGACATCACCAACGATCTGCCACATCCGCGCACGGCGGAAGTCCAGTTGTCGTCACGCTATATCGAACTGAAAAAATCGATTTGGGAAACGGTACAGTTCGAAGTCATGAAGAATCTCGAGCAAGTGAAGTAGCGTTCACCGAAGTGATGATGTGAAACGGCGCCCGGCCTTGGTCCGGGCGCTTTTTTTTGCGGCGCGACACTTGCCGGCGGCATCTGCAAAGCCCGGCGGCATCGGCCATAATGCATGCTTTGCCAGTGAAAGCGTCAAATGGACAATCACATCGCCGCGGTGGAACTCGAAAAAGCGTACCGGCTTCTCAATCACGGACCGACGGTGCTGGTATCGGCCGAACATGACGGCGTCGATAACGTCATGGCGGCAGCGTGGTCGTGTGCGCTCGATTTTGCGCCACCGAAAGTCACGGTGGTATTGGACAAGGCGACCAAGACGCGCGAGCTGGTCGAACACAGCGGGTGCTTCGTGTTGCAGGTACCGAATGCGGCGCAGCTGGCATTGACCCAGGCCGTGGGCAGCAGCAGTCTGTCAGCGGCGCCGGACAAATTGCAGCAAGCCGGCGTGCATCTGTTCCGGATGGATGACTACCGCTTGCCATTCGTCAGCGGCTGTTCCGCCTGGCTGGCTTGCCGGCTGATTCCCGAACTGCACAATCAGCAAACCTATGATTTGTTCATCGGCGAAGTGGTGGCGGCGTGGGCCGATACCCGCGTGTTTCGCAACGGGCACTGGGATTTCGAACATGCCGGCCCGCAATGGCGCAGTCTGCACTATATCGCCGGCGGCCAGTATTACGCGATTGGCGAAGCGCTGCATGCCAGGGATGGCAAGCCGGATTGATGCTGCAGCTGAGCGTGCAGTTTACTCGAACAGGCTCAACTGCACCGGAGTGAAGCAGGGCTTCCAGCTCACGCAAAAGCCGTGAAACGGCATGGAATACATTTGTTTGACCGAACTGGCCATGTCGGCGGCATCGGTATAGCCATGCGCGACGGCAAAGCTGTCGGCCAGCGTGTCCTTGAGTTCGGTGCCATCGATGGTCACGAGCTGGTCCCAGATGCAGATTCTTTTCACCGAATTGATGTTGCCGCGCGCCACGACGCGCCGTTCGCGGGTGCCGCTGCCGCCGCTGCGCACAGTGCAGGCGATGCGGTCGCCCGGCTCCGGGATGCGCTCATTGTTGGGGATCGGTCTGATGGTGCCCAGCAGCGATCCGGCGCTGAGTTTGTCGCCGACGGCACTATCGAACTGGAAAGTGAATTTCTTGGCACGCATGTAAAACTGGCCTTGCTTAAACCAACACGAAGGCGCAGAAATATACACGCGCCCGGCGGCCTGCGCAAGCGGCGATTGCTGCCGGCCCGGGCTGGCACTGCAATGGTGCCACCAGACCGGAATTCCCGAAAAACAAGACAAAATGCGCGGTCGCGGGGCATTTTCCGCCCTCAATTCATGCACTTTTTAGTCATTAGTCGTGCTAATGACAAGCCAAATATAAATGATTTGTCATAAAAGCAGAAAAGCCCAAAAATCGCCTTCATTCAATCAGAATTTGGCGCGGATGGATGCCATTTTCAGCGATGAAATCGGCATTGTCCCGCATGACTCAAGCCGGGTGGGACGCTGCAAATCAGTCAATATTAAAACTAATCGATGAACAGGCAGTTGCAGGGATGCCAGGCCGGTGTTTGCGCCAGTGCAAACAAGCAACATGAAAGGAAGAGACCAGCGTGAATACAGTACAAAGAAAACGAGTTGCCATAGTGAGTTTTGAGTTTGAAGGCAACAGCTTTTCGCCCAAGGTTTGTGGCCGGCCGGAGTTCGGTTTTTACGCCGAGGGCGAGGCGATGTGGTCGCTGATCGCCGGCAATCCGTTGGCAGTCAGCGGCGGCGTTGACGTTTTGCGCGCGGATCCGGCGTTGCAACTGACGCCAATTCTGGTGGCGCAGGGCGGCTCCGGCGGCACGGTCGAGCCGGAATTCTATCGTGCCACGGTCGACAAGATTGTGGCCGGCGTGCGGGAGCACGGACCATTCGACGGCATCTATCTGGCGCTGCATGGCGCCATGGTCAGCCCGGGGGTGACGGACGCTGAAGGCGAATTGCTGGAACAGATACGCGCAGTGGTCGGCAGCGCGCCGGTGATTGCGGTCAGCCTTGACCTGCATGCCAACGTAACGCCGAAAATGGTCAGCGCCGCCAACATTCTGGTCGGCTATCAAAATTATCCGCATGACGATGCCTACACTACCGGCCAGCGCGCCTGTGATTTGCTGGTGCGCGCCTTGCACGGCAGTCTGACGCCGGTAATGCGCATGGTGCGGCTGAACATGCTGGTGCCGGTGCCGGGCGGTTCCACGCTCGGCAATGCGCCGCTGGCCGAGGTCAAGGCATTGGCGCGTTCGCTGGAAACCGGCGCCGTGGTATCGACCAGCTATTTCACTTGCCAACCCTGGCTGGACGACGACGCTGCCGCCAATGTCGTGCTCGCCATCACCGATGGCGACGCCGCGCTGGCGACGCACACTGCGCGCCGCATCGCCACTGTGATGTGGGACTTGCGCGAAGCCTTCGTGGTGCCGCTGGTGACGGCCCAACGCGCCATCGAACAGGCGTTGCAGGCAGTCGTCAAACCGGCGGTGCTGGCCGATACCGGCGACAGCGTCGGCGCCGGGTCGAGCGGCGACTCGGTGGATGTGCTGGCGGCATTGCTGCGGTATGCCGGCGACCGCAAATGCGCGGTGTCGATGGTCGATCCCGGCGCGGTGCAACAAGCCCTCGCCAGCGGTGCCGGCAGCACGCTGCAATTGCAACTGGGGCATGCGCTCGATCCGCGCCAAGGCACACCGCTGCAACTGCAGGCCGAGGTCGTCAGCATTCACGACGGCAAATTCCACTATCGTGCCGGCCCCTCTGCCGGCGTGCAGGGCAACATGGGCGCCACGGTGGTGCTCGGCATCGGCAGCATCCGCGTACTGGTCGCCAGCAACGGCACCTACGAATATGCCGATGAACAATTTCATGCCGCCGGCATCGACCCGGCCGGGTTCGATATCGTGGTGCTGAAAAACGGCATGAATTTCCGCAACCTGCTGCAAGACGGCAGCGCCTGGTTTCTGGTCGACAGCGCCGGCTCATCGTCGGCCAATCTGGCGGCGTTGCCGTGGAAAAACCGCAGCACACCTTTCTGGCCGCGCGAAGCCGCGCTTGCCATGCGGCTCACCGAAGCCTGAGATGCATTCTGAAAATCAATTTCAATAAAGGGAGATCCACTCTGTCGGGACTTGTCGCGCTGCAGACCTGCGTGTGCAGCGAGGCCGGCCTGACGGAGAAAAAATATCATGAATGAAGACCAACTATACAAACGCGTCACGCTGCGGCTGATTCCATTTCTGGTGCTGCTGTACCTGATTGCCTATATCGACCGCTCAATCCTGGGTTTCGCCAAGCTCTACATGAATGTCGATGTCGGCATCAGCGACGCCGCCTATGGCTTCGGCGCCGGGCTGTTCTTTCTCGGCTACATCCTGTTCGAGGTACCAAGCAATCTGATTCTCGTGAAAGTCGGTGCGCGCCGCTGGTTTGCCCGCATTATCCTGACCTGGGGCGCGATCACGGTGGCCATGGCGCTGATTCAGGGACCGACCTCGTTTTACATTCTGCGCTTTTTGCTGGGTGCCGCCGAAGCCGGGTTTTATCCGGGCGTGCTGTACTACCTGACGCTGTGGTATCCGAAACAGCGTCGCGGTCGCATTTATGGCTATTTCTTTTTCGCGCAGCCGCTGGCGCCGCTGGTGGGCGGGCCGTTGGCCGGCGCCTTGCTCGGCATGAATGGCATGCTCGGTGTGCATGGCTGGCAATGGGTATTCATTCTGTGTGGTTTGCCGGCGGTGCTGCTGGCGCTGCCGACCTTGAAGCTGTTGCCGGAGAAGCCGCAAGATGCCAAATGGCTGACGCCGCAAGAAGCGCACTGGCTGACTTCGGGAATAGAACGCGGCAGCGCCGGGATTGCCGCTGCCACCAAATCGCACTCGCCGTTGCAGGCACTGAAAAATCCGCGCGTGCTGTTGCTGGCATTTGCCTATGTGCCGATTCCGCTCGCCATCTATGGACTGTCGTTGTGGCTGCCGACGCTGGTGAAAGCCTTCAACGCGTCCGACTTCACCACCGGCGTCCTGTCGGCGGTACCGTTCCTGTTCGGCGTCATCGGTTTGCTGATCGTGCCGCGCAGTTCGGACAAACGCAATGAGCGTTATGGTCACATCATCGTCTGTACCTTGCTGGCGGCAGCAGGGCTGATCGGCGCCGCCTTGTCGCATTCGCTGGCGCTGCAACTGAGCTTCTTGTGCATGACCGGGTTTGGGATGTACTCTGCATCTGCCGTCTTGTGGACCCTGCCGAGCCAGTTTCTGGTTGGCACCGGTGCTGCCGCCGGCCTGGCGGTGATCAATTCAATCGGTAACCTCGGTGGTTATCTGGGACCGTTCGGCATTGGTCTGATCAAGGAATACACCGGCAGTCTGGCGTATGGTTTGTATTTCCTGGCCGCGTCTCTGGTGCTGGTGATCGTGCTGGTACTGATCCTGCGCGCCATGGGCGAAGTTGATAAGGGCAGCGCCGGTACCAGCAGATAAATACTGTTCTGAACGCGCAACACAAGCGGCGGCCATGCTGGCCGTCGCTTCACAATTTTTGGCAACGGCTGCCGGCCGTTTGCTTTCATTTGATGGAGAGTAACAATGACCACGACCAATCCCGCTCACCAGACTTTGTTCGACGCGCCGCATATTGCTGCACTGCGGGCCGATCTGGCGTTGGCGTTGCGGGCCGCTGCGCAGCATGGCCTCGGCGAAGGTATCTGCAATCATTTCAGTCTGGCGTTGCCGGGCGATGCCGATAAATTCCTGCTCAATCCACGCGGCTTGATGTGGCAGGAAGTGCAGGCCGAGGATATCGTGCTGGTCGATAGTCACGGCAACCGGTTGGCCGGCCGTCACGAGATCGAACCCTCGGCGATGTTCATTCATGCCGCGATCCACCGGATTGCCCGCAAGAATTGCGTGTTGCATACGCACATGCCCAACGCCACCGCCTTGACGCTGACCAGCGCCTGCGCGCTGGATACCACCTTGTCGCAAAATGCCATGCGCTTTCATGGCCGCGTGGTGCTGGATCGCCACTACAACGGACTGGCGGTCGATCATGTGGAAGGGGAGCGGATTGCCAATGCCATGAATGGCGCCGATATCGCCTTCCTCGGCAATCACGGCGTGGTGGTGTGCGGCGACCGGCTGGACTATGCCTACGACGACCTGTATTACCTGGAACGCGCCTGCGAAGCAGAAGTCATTGCGCGCTCCACCGGTATCGGCCTGACGCCGGTGTCGGCAGAATTGTCGGCGGAAGTGGCGCGCCAGATGCAAGCCGAGCGCTTGCAGTCGGAACTGTTTTTCAAGGCATTGAAGCGGACGCTGGGCTGAGTTGGAATTTTTGATGATTATTGAATGGTGCCAATGGAGAGCCAGTGGGCCAATGAGAGGAAATTGTTGTGCTTGAATCGGTGTATGGAAAAACAATAGCGGACTGGATTACCGAATTTCCGCTGATGAAACCGTTGATGGAAGGTGCTGCGGTGACCTGGTTCAATCCGGCGGTAGTGCCGGTGGCGCAGGCGTTGGACGATATACCGCTGACCGCAGCCGATGTGGCCGACGCCAGCGCGCGTCTGGCGCGGTTTGCGCCATATCTGGCGACGGTGTTTCCCGAGGTGGAGCAGGCGGGCGGGATCATCGAATCAGAATTGATCCGCGTCGATCGCTTCGCGCGTCAGGTCGAACAGCGTTACGCGGTGCAACAGCCGGTGTCGCTGTTGCTGAAGAAGGATAGTCATCTGCCGATTGCCGGCTCGGTCAAGGCCCGCGGCGGCATCTATGAAGTGCTGTATCACGCCGAACAACTGGCGCTGCGGCATGGCTTGCTGAACCTCACCGATGACTACCGGATCCTGGCCCAGCCCGCTGCCCGCGATCTGTTCCGGCGTCACAAAATCGCGGTCGGTTCCACCGGCAATCTCGGCATGTCGATCGGCATCTCTGCCGCTCGTCTCGGCTTCGACACCACGGTGCACATGTCGTCCGATGCGCGGCAATGGAAAAAGGATAAGTTGCGTTCGCACGGCGTGACCGTGGTGGAATACGCGGGCGACTACGGCCAGGCCGTCGAGCAAGGCAGACAGGATGCCGAAAAAGATCCGTCCTGTCATTTCATCGATGATGAAAATTCCAGCACCCTGTTCCTCGGTTACGCGGTGGCCGGCGAGCGGTTGAAGGCGCAACTGACCCAAGCCGGAATCCGGGTCGATGCCGGACATCCCTTGTTCGTTTACCTGCCGTGCGGTGTCGGCGGCGGTCCCGGCGGCATTGCCTTCGGTCTCAAGCTGGCGTTCGGCGATCATGTGCATTGCATCTTCGCCGAGCCGACCCAGTCGCCCTGCATGTTGATGGGGGTCTACACCGGACTGCACGATCAACTGGCGGTGCAGGATTTCGGCATCACCAATCTGACGGCGGCCGATGGTCTGGCGGTGGGCCGGCCATCGGGCTTCGTTGGCCGCGCCATGCAACGCATGATCGACGGTTATTACACTTTGCCCGACGATGAGTTGTTTGCGCTGCTGTATCTGATGCAGGAAACCGAACAGCTGCAACTGGAGCCATCGGCGCTGGCCGGCGCTGCCGGTTTTGCCCGGGTACTGGCCGAGCAGCAAGGATACCGGCAAGGTCTGGGTTTGAGCGAGGCGGCATGGGCCAATGCCCATCACCTGATCTGGGCCACCGGCGGCGGCATGGTGCCGGCAACCGAGTACGCGGCTTATCTGGCCACCGGCAAACGCGTGATCCCGCAGACGGCCGGTTGACGATAGCGGCCGGGCCGGGCGGGTTACCGGCGGGCGACTATAATTGGCGCATCGACTACTGTCAGGAATAGTGCATGCTTTCGTCATCAATGATGGTGTGGCTGAGAAGCTTCGAGGCGGCCGCGCGGCATGCCAGCTTCACGCGCGCGGCGGGCGAGTTGTGTGTCTCGCAAGGCGCCATCAGTCAGCAGGTCAAGAATCTGGAGTTGGCTTTGCGCCGGCCCTTGTTCATTCGTGGTCCGCGCTCGCTGAACCTGACCGCGGAAGGCGAACGGCTGTATGCCGTCGCCCAGGATGCTTTTCGGGCGCTCGATCAGACGCTGGTGGAATTGCGCCGCACCGAAGACAACAAGGATGTGTCACTGAGCTGTTCGCCCTCATTCGCCATGGGCTGGCTGATTCCGCGTCTGGGCGATTTCTTTCGCGAGCATACGACGATCCATCTCAAGATACACGGCGAGTTCCATGGCCTCGACCGCTCAAGGCTGGTCAGTGACGGCCTCGATGCCGCCGTGCGTTATGATCTCGGACGCTACACCGACCTCGAAGCACGACAATTTCTTGATGAATGGTTACTGCCGGTGGCCAGTCCGCAATTCATCCGCGAACATCCCGAATTGAAAACACCCGCCGATTTGCGGCCGGAATGGCTGTTGCATGATTCCAGTCCGTGGGAGGCCGCTTCCGAATTCGAAGAGTGGGAATACTGGATGGGGCAGGTGGGCGTTGCTATCCCCGACCTTGCCAGCGGCAGGCATTTCAACCTGTCGCAACTGGCGCAAGCCAGCGCCGCCAACGGCCAAGGCGTGGCCATGGGCCGTGCGGCACTGGTGCTGGATGATCTGCTCAGCGGCCGTCTGGTGGATCTGTTCGGACTCGCGGTACCGTCGAGTGCCGGCTACTTCTTCGTCACGCAAAGTCATACCGAAGGCTCGCTGGCCGCAGTCGAAGCCTGGCTCGGCAGTGAAGCGCAGGCATTCCGCGACAAGTGCCGGCAGGTCATTCCTTATCTGAAGTAACACCGCGCTCAGAAGCGGTTGCCGGCCCGGCGCAAGGTCCCTGCGGGACTGATAAAATCCGTTGCTTACCGGCCCGGAGCTTGAAAAATGTCAGACCGTGAAATCATCATTCCTGCAACCATGCAGCCCATCGTCGAACGCGCGGGCTATGCGCCGGCCGTGAGGGTCGGCGACACCCTGTACTGCGCCGGCCAGGTCGGCCGCACGCCGGACATGGCAGTCATTCACGATCCCGAACAACAATTCATTGCCGCCTGGGACAACTTGCGCGCGGTACTGAGTGCCGGCGGCTGCACCTTCGGCGATGTGGTCGACATGACGACGTATCACGTTGGCATGTCGCAGCATATGGCCTTGTTCCGGGAAGTGAAGAACCGGGTTTTCCCGAAAGGGCTATGCGCCTGGACTTGCCTTGGTGTCAGCGAACTGGCGCATCCGGGACTGCTGGTGGAAATCAAATGTGTGGCGGTGCGGCGCCGCTAAGGCGTGGAGGCCGCCACTGGGTATTCACTGCGGATTCTGCCCCACCGGCATCGGCAGATTTTCGATTGGACGCGATTCGCGCATTGCCGGCCTGATGGCGCCATCAGGCGCCGCTGCTTTTCAGTTGGCCGCGCGCAAGGCCTTGGCGGCGGCGACCATGTTGGTCAGTGCCGGAATCACTTCTTCCCAGTTGCGGGTTTTCAGGCCGCAATCCGGATTGACCCACAGCCGCGCCGCCGGAATCCGTTCCGCCGCCTTCTTCATCAACTGTTCCATGTGTTCCCGGGTCGGAATATTCGGCGAGTGGATATCGTAGACGCCCGGGCCGATTTCATTCGGATAATTGAAGTTGTCGAAGGCATCGAGCAATTCCATATCGGAACGGGAGGTTTCGATGGTGATGACGTCGGCATCCATATCGGCAATCGACGCGATGATGTCGTTGAATTCCGAATAGCACATGTGGGTATGAATCTGGGTTTCATCCCGCGCGCCGTTGGCGGTGATGCGGAATGATTCCACGGCCCAGTCGAGATAGTCTTGCCATTGCGCCTGACGCAGCGGCAAGCCTTCGCGCAGTGCCGCTTCGTCGATCTGGATCACGCGCACGCCGGCCCGTTCCAGATCCAGCACTTCGGCACGGATCGCCAGCGCCAGTTGATAGCACGATACCGAACGCGGTTGATCGTCACGCACGAACGACCAGTTGAGAATGGTGACCGGGCCGGTCAGCATGCCCTTCATCGGTTTTTCGGTCAGCGATTGGGCGTACTTGCTCCATTCGACCGTCATGGCCTTGGGGCGGGCGATGTCGCCAAACAGGATCGGCGGTTTGACGCAGCGCGAACCATACGATTGCACCCAACCGAACTGACTGAAGGCGTAACCGTCCAGCTGTTCACCAAAATACTCGACCATGTCATTGCGCTCGGCTTCGCCATGCACCAATACGTCCAGCCCCAGCGCTTCCTGTTCGCGCACGCTGCGGGCGATTTCGGCCTGCATCGCGACTTTGTAGCCGGCTTCATCGAGGCGGCCGGCCTTGAATTCGCTGCGGGCATGGCGAATTTCAGCGGTTTGCGGGAACGAGCCGATAGTGGTGGTCGGATATACCGGCAGCTTCAACAATGCGGCCTGTTTGCCGGCGCGCAGGGCATAAGCGCTGCTGCGTTGACCCATCGCTTTGGTGATGGCGGCGACGGCAGCCTTGACGGCAGGATTGTTGACGCGTGGCGAGCTGCGGCGCGCATGGATGGCAGCCTGATTGGCAGCCAGTTCATCCTTGACGGCAGCGTGGCCGTGATTGAGGGCGGCAGCGAGTACCTTCAGCTCATCCAGCTTCTGGATCGCGAACGCCAGCCAGGAACGGATTTCGCTGTCGAGCTTTTGTTCGCTGTCGAGGTCCACCGGTACGTGCAGCAACGAGCAGGTGGGTGCGATCCACAGGCGGTCGCCCAGATGTTTGGCGACCGGCGTCAGCCAGTCCAGTACCGCGTTGAGATCGGTTTTCCAGATGTTGCGGCCATTGATCACGCCGAGCGACAGCACGCGGTCTTGCGGCAGTTGCGCCAGCACGGCATCGACTTCGTTGCGGGCATTGATGGCGTCCAGATGCACACCTTGCACCGGCAGTTGGCACGCCAGCGACAGGTTGTCTTGCAACTGGCCGAAGTAGGTCGCCAGCAGCAAGTTGACCTTGCCGTTGCCCAGCGCCGCATAGGCGGTCGTGAATGCTTGTTTCCATTCAGCCGGCAATTCGGTGACCAGAACCGGTTCGTCGATCTGTACCCATTCCACGCCCTGTGCCGCCAGTTGCGCCAGCAATTCGGTATACAGCGGCAGCAGACGCGGCAACAGCGCCAGCTTGTCGGCGTCATCCTTGGTCTTGCCCAGCGCCAGATAAGTCACCGGACCGATGATCACCGGCTTGGCCTTGATGCCGGCGGCCCTGGCCTCGGCCAGTTGGTCCAGCAGACGCGAGGCATCCAGCCTGAATTCGGTGCCGGCGGTGAACTCGGGGACGATGTAATGGTAATTGGTGTCGAACCACTTGGTCATTTCACCGGCGGCCACACCATCGCAGCAAGCGCCGTGATGTTCCAGACCCTTGGCCGAACGGCCGCGCGCCACGCGGAAAGTGTTATCCAGCGTGTCGCCATGGAAAGCGCGCACGCGCTGCGGCAGATTGCCGAGCGTGAAGCTCATGTCGAGCATCTGGTCGTAAAACGCGAAATCGCCCGCCGGCACCAGGTCGAGCCCGGCCTGATGTGCCCAGTGGTGCTGCCGCAATTGCGCGCCCAGCGCTTTCAATTCATCGCGCGAGGATTCGCCTTTCCAATAGGATTCCAGTGCGAATTTCAGTTCGCGCTTGGCGCCGATGCGGGGAAAACCGAGGTTGTGTGTCGTGACCATGCTGTCTTGTTCGTCCTGAAAGGGGTGTCTGATGGTTGAAGCTTAGTGATGGTTATCCATGAAGTAAAATGGTGTTTTCTCATAAATCGTTCGATTACGCTCATGAGTTGAGTGGTGCTCTTGCCATCAATACCTGAGGCCGGCATCACACCATTGCGCCATCAAGCCATCGGCACTACCGACATCATGTTGCGGATAGTGAAGAGCGGCGGCGCCCGGGCACACACCGTAGCGCAGAAATAACAACGCTGGTCTGGCACAGACTTGCTGCGCGGCATGAATACGGCGATTCTTCATGCAAACGGATGAGGTTGAATGCCGGAAAATTCTTTACTCTTCTTGTGATGATTCACGAATTCACAGGCGGAGCTTGCGATGACAATTGAGTCCCGGAAATTTCATATCTGGCGTAGCGCGGCGTTTGCTATGACGGGTTTATTACTGATGTCGGTTTCATTTTTTTCACATGCCGAAGGTGTCAAAACCAAGGAAGGCTGTTTCATCACCAAAGGAACGGATCAGGGACTGCCGCCACCGTCATGGTCGGGGCAGTGCGTGAATGGTTTGATCAGCGGCGTTGGTCGCTTGACCGCCAGTGCCTATTCCGGCGGCAAGGTGGTGGAATCAGAGTCGTGGTTCGAAGCATTTGAGGGTTGGTGGTCCCTGGAGCGCAATCCCTACTATTTTCAGGTGAATCCGGGCATGCCCGAACTGACCAGCTTTTGGCGTAGCAAACCGGGTGGCTACAATGACCGCATCAGCGAACAGCAATGCCGGTCGCTGCCCGGATGCGATCGTATTCAGGCCAGGCGAGTCGAGTTGATGGGGAACGCCGGAGCGAGCAGGCAAGCCAGCGACGGTGATGCGGCACTGGCAGCATCGGAGCGGGAAATGCAAGAGCAGCAGGCGGCGCTGCAAAGAAACAAAGTCAATCTTGCCGGCGCGCTGGCGCAAGCAGCCGTGGTTGCGGCCGGCAACAAGAGAAATAGGCAGCCGGCCGCGGCTTCTGCGCCGCCGCAATCTGCGCCGCCGGTAACGTCTGCGGGGGCGCAATCCGGTGTTGCCATGGGCGGCGACAACTATAACCAGCCGCTGGAAGCCAGGGTTGACCGCAGTGAATTACCCAATGATCACGCGCCGTTCATCGCCGGGGCGTGCGTAAAAATCCAGCAAAACGGCCGCGGCGTTTCTTCCGCTTATAAAAAAATCATCAACAATTGTGCGGTGCCGGTAGTGGTGCTGTTTTGTCTGGAAAAATCCAGTGCGATCAATGAATGCCGCAATCGTGTGCGCTATGGTTCCAGTGACCGGATTGCTCCCGGAAAATCGCAGATCACGGCCGATGCCATTGAAGGTGCGTGGAATGCTTATTACTTTGTGTGTGACGTGCATGACCCGAAGCGGGCCGCTTGCATCACGCCCAGACTCATCAACTGAATCAGCCTGCGCATGGCAACCGGCCGAAGCCGG
>NZ_LFLS01000057.1 GCF_001189915.1 Herbaspirillum autotrophicum | reverse complement strand
ACTGCTTGATGTTTGAGTTTCTGGTGGGTGCTGAGAGGCTCGAACTCCCGACCTACGCCTTGTAAGGGCGCCGCTCTACCAACTGAGCTAAGCACCCGCACCTTGGCTCAAACCATCAATCCGGCGTTTCATCAACGTCGAAAGACCGCTAGTTTAGCGCATCTTTCAAAGCTTTGCCAGGTTTAAATTTAGGAACTTTCGCTGCCTTGATTTTTATGGCTGCGCCGGTCCGCGGATTTCGCCCGGTGCGTGCCGCTCGCTTGCCTACAGTAAAGGTCCCGAAGCCGACCAGCGTCACCGAACCGTTTTTCTTCAATGTGGTTTTTACCGCACCAATCATGGCATCCAGCGCACGTGCTGATGCCGCTTTGGAAATCTCCGCAGAATCGGAAATATGCTCGATCAATTCACTTTTATTCACTTACGCCCCTTTGACAAAGATTGAATTTCGCAACGGCGTGACCCGTTTCATTCAAGCGGACACTCGCCTCGCGCGCCTCGTGGAACCTTACTGCAGCAGGTATTAAACAAGCCGCAAAGCCTTGTGTCAAGCGCCTTGCCGGCCGTAGTGACAGATTTGAATTACTTTCTCGCAATATCACTAGATGCCTTTAAGCAAAATTGTGGACAAAGAAAAAGGCGCTCAGTTGGTATAACTGAGCGCCTTTCCCTGGTGCCAACAAACTGCGTGCAGTGATCAGTGTTTCACGACACTGGGATCACTTGGTTCTTCCTTGCTCGCTACGGCAGTTGCCACCAATGCTTCTTCTTCGGTCAGCGGTACCGGCTGACGTTCCAGTGCAATTTCCAGGACCTTGTCGATCCAGCGCACCGGCACGATTTCCAGCTTGTTTTTGACGTTGTCGGGAATCTCCGCCAGGTCTTTCACATTTTGCTCCGGAATCAATACCGTCTTGATGCCGCCGCGATGTGCCGCCAACAGTTTTTCCTTCAGACCGCCAATCGGCAATACTTCGCCGCGCAAGGTGATTTCACCGGTCATCGCCACATCGGCACGTACCGGAATACCGGTAAATACCGACACCAGTGCCGTGGTCATCGCAATACCGGCCGATGGTCCATCTTTCGGTGTCGCGCCTTCCGGCACGTGGATGTGAATGTCGCTCTTTTCGAAGATGCCGCTCTTGATGCCGAGCTTGGCGGCACGGCTGCGCACTACCGTGCGGGCCGCTTCGATCGATTCCTTCATCACATCGCCCAACGTACCGGTGCGAATGGTGGCGCCCTTGCCCGGCATCGTGACCGCTTCGATGGTCAGCAGATCGCCGCCCACCTCGGTCCATGCCAGACCAACTACCTGGCCGACCTGATTTTCTTTTTCGGCAATGCCGAAATCGAAACGACGCACGCCGAGGAACTTGTCCAGATTGCGCGATGCGATGGCGACCTTCTTTTCCTGCTTCTTGAGCAACAGCATCTTCACTACCTTGCGGCAGATCTTGGAGATTTCGCGTTCCAGCGAACGTACCCCGGCTTCACGCGTGTAGTAACGAATGATGTCGCGAATCGCCGATTCGGCGACGCTGATCTCTTCCGGCTTCAGACCATTGTTCTTGATCTGTTTCGGCAACAGGTAACGTTGCGCAATGCTGGTCTTTTCATCTTCGGTATATCCGGAGAGGCGAATCACTTCCATCCGGTCCAGCAATGCCGGCGGGATATTGAAGGAGTTCGACGTCGCCACGAACATCACATCCGACAAGTCGAAATCGACTTCAATGTAGTGATCGGAAAACGTATGGTTCTGTTCCGGATCCAGCACTTCCAGCAGCGCCGATGACGGATCGCCACGGAAATCCATGCCGAGCTTGTCGATTTCATCAAGCAGGAACAAGGGATTGCGCACGCCGACCTTGGACAGGCTTTGCAGAATCTTGCCCGGCATCGAACCGATATAGGTACGACGATGGCCGCGAATTTCGGCTTCATCACGCACGCCGCCGAGTGCCATGCGCACAAACTTGCGGTTGGTGGCGCGGGCGATCGATTGCCCCAGCGAGGTCTTGCCGACGCCCGGCGGACCCACGAAGCACAGAATCGGTGCCTTCAGCTTGTCGACGCGCTGTTGCACGGCGAGGTATTCCAGGATGCGTTCCTTGACCTTGTCGAGGCCGTAGTGATCGCCTTCCAATACCTTTTCGGCATTCGGCAAATCATTGTTGACCTTGGACTTCTTCTTCCATGGCAAACCGACCAGCGTATCGATATAGTTGCGCACCACGGTGGCTTCGGCCGACATCGGCGACATCAGTTTGAGTTTCTTCAACTCGGACTGTGCCTTTTCCAAAGCTTCCTTCGGCATCTTGGCAGCCAGAATCTTCTTTTCCAGCTCTTCCAGATCGGCGCCGTCTTCGCCCTCGCCCAGCTCCTTCTGAATCGCCTTGACCTGCTCGTTCAGATAGTACTCGCGCTGCGACTTTTCCATCTGGCGCTTGACGCGGCCACGGATGCGCTTCTCGACTTGCAGAATGTCGAGTTCGCCTTCGAGCTGGCCGAGCAGATGCTCATGCCGTTTGGCAACATTGAAGATTTCCAGAATCACCTGCTTCTGTTCCAGCTTCAGCGGCAGATGGGCGGCGATGGTATCAGCCAGACGGCCGGCATCATCAATCCCTGCCAGCGAGCTCAGGATTTCAGGTGGAATCTTTTTGTTCAGTTTGACGTACTGGTCGAATTGCTGAACGATGGTGCGGCGCATCGCCTCGACTTCAGCTTCGTCGCCCGGCTCCGATTCGACCGGTGTCAGATCGGCAACAAAATGGGTGTCCAGTTCGCTGATGTGATGAATGCGTGCGCGCTGCGCGCCCTCGACCAGCACCTTGACGGTGCCGTCAGGCAACTTCAGCATTTGCAGGATATTGGCGACGCAGCCGATTTCATAAATATCGTCTGCCGATGGCTCATCCTTGGCGGCAGCCTTCTGGGCCGCCAGCATGATGCTCTTGCCCTGCTCCATGGCCGCCTCAAGCGCCTTGATCGACTTGGGACGACCGACGAAGAGCGGGATCACCATATGCGGGAAGACAACAACATCCCGCAATGGCAACAGGGGCAATTGCGTTTGTTCTGTGAGTGTAGAAGTCGTCATGGCGAGCCTTATCAAAAGATACTGTTAGTGATGTTGGCGCGAGCCGCGAAAACACAAGTCCCGACTACAACAAAATTACGACTTGTTTGAAAAACGGCAACACAATAAAAAAGCCACACACGAAGTCGCCCTCGGGTGGCTTTACGATGGAAGCCAGAGTGAATTCTGCGGTTTATTGTACCGCTTTTGAGAATTTGCGCCGCCGCAGTCCGGGAACAGCGGCGGCAGCCATCAAATCAGGTCAGGCGCCCGATACTTTGGGTTGCTCGTGGTAGATCAGCAGCGGCTTGGCGCCGTTGGTGATGGTGCCCTCGTCGATCACGACCTTGGCCACGTTCTGCTGGTTTGGCAGCTCATACATCACGTCCAGCAAGGCATGTTCCAGGATCGAACGCAAACCGCGGGCACCGGTCTTGCGTGCCAGTGCCTTCTTGGCGATGGCTTGCAATGCGGCCGGGCGAATTTCGAGTTCCGCGCCTTCCATCTGCAACAGCTTGGCGTATTGCTTGATCAACGCATTCTTCGGCTCCAGCAGAATCTGGATCAGCGCTTCTTCATTCAATTCGTTGAGCGTGGCGATCACCGGCAGACGACCGACCAGTTCCGGAATCAGGCCGAACTTGACCAGATCGTCCGGCTCCGCATTGAGCAATACTTCACTCGCGGTTTTTTGCGTCTGGCTCTTGACCGTGGCCGAGAAACCGATGCCGCTCTTTTCCGAGCGCTCCGAAATGATCTTGGTCAGACCGTCGAAAGCACCGCCGCAAATGAACATGATATTGGTGGTGTCGATCTGCACGAAATCCTGATTCGGATGCTTGCGCCCGCCTTGTGGCGGCACCGATGCCATGGTGCCTTCGATCAGCTTGAGCAGCGCCTGCTGCACGCCTTCACCGGAGACATCGCGGGTAATCGACGGATTGTCGGACTTGCGCGAAATCTTGTCGATTTCATCGATGTAGACAATGCCCTTCTGCGCTTTTTCGACTTCGTAATTGCAGTTCTGCAGCAATTTCTGAATGATGTTTTCGACGTCTTCACCGACATAACCGGCTTCGGTCAGCGTGGTGGCGTCGGCAATCACGAACGGCACATTGAGCATGCGCGCCAGCGTCTGCGCCAGCAGCGTCTTGCCGGAACCGGTCGGACCGACCAGCAGGATATTGCTCTTGGCCAGTTCCACATCATCTTTTTTGCCGAGATGCTTGAGACGCTTGTAATGGTTGTACACCGCTACCGACAGGATGCGCTTGGCAGTGGCCTGGCCGATCACGTACTGATCCAGCAATTCGGAAATTTCCTGCGGTGTCGGCAGGTCGGATTTGGCGCCCGTGACCGACTCCACGCTGGAGGCTTCGTCGCGAATGATGTCATTGCACAGGTCAATGCATTCGTCGCAGATGAAGACGGATGGCCCTGCAATCAGTTTCTTGACTTCGTGCTGGCTTTTTCCGCAGAAAGAGCAGTAAAGCAGTTTCTCGCCGCTGGATGTTTTTTTGTCGGACATAGGGGGCAAATGTGAATAAGGTTCTGCTTGATCATACCTGCGATTTTGAAATCCGTCACTGCCTCGCACTATTTCATACCAGCAACGGTACTGTTATTGCAGACGGCGGTTTCAAATCACGGCAACGGCATGCCAGGCGGACAGCACTACAGGAAAAACAAGCCTGTATTGCAAAAAAGAAATGCCCGAACAATACGCCCGGGCATTCTCAAGACGTGGTGCGGAATAATCAGGCGCGGTGCGTCAGCACCTTGTCGATCAGACCGTATTCGACAGCCGCATCGGCCGACATGAAATTGTCGCGATCCGTGTCTTTGCTGATCTGGTCGATCGTGCGTCCGGTCTTGTCGGCCAGAATGCCGTTCAGACGTTCGCGCAGATACAGGATTTCACGCGCCTGAATTTCGATGTCCGACGCCTGACCTTGCGCACCGCCGAGTGGCTGGTGAATCATGATGCGCGAGTTCGGCAGCGAAAAACGCTTGCCCTTGACGCCGGCGGCCAGCAGGAAGGCGCCCATCGATGCTGCCAGACCGGTGCACAACGTCGAGACATCCGGCTTGATGAATTGCATCGTGTCGAAAATCGCCATACCGGCCGATACCGAACCACCAGGGGAATTGATGTACAGCGAAATTTCCTTGTCCGGATTTTCGCTTTCCAGGAACAGCATCTGCGCCACGATCACATTGGCGGTGGCGTCGTTGACCGGGCCAACCAGAAAAATGATGCGCTCTTTGAGCAGACGCGAATAGATGTCATACGCACGCTCGCCGCGACCGCTTTGCTCGATCACCATCGGCACCATGCCGAGCATCTGAGTATCCATCGCGGATTGCCTAATCAAACCTGTCATGTGCTTTCCTTATACGCCTGTGCGGCTGTTGCAAGATTGAGCCAGGTGCCGGTGACGGTTGCTTCCCGTCTGCCGGCATCACCTGGAGGCGACCGCCAATGTCATTGATGGTACGCGAAACAGGTAGCTTACGCTTGACCCTGATTGCCCATCAATGCATCAAAGGGAACCGACTTGTCGGTGACCTTGGCTTTGCCCAGCACATAGTTAACGACGTTTTCTTCCAAAACAAGAGCTTCGACTTCAGCCAGACGACGACGGTCGCTGAAATAGTACTTGAGCACTTGTTGCGGATCTTCGTAGCTTTGGGCGAAATCTTCGACCTGTGCCTTGACTTGTTCTTCAGTGGCTTCCAGCTTGTTGTTCTTGACCACGTCAGCCAGGATCAGGCCCAGACGGACGCGACGCTCGGCTTGTGCCGTGAACAGTTCCTTCGGCAACTGCATGTTCTTGACGTCCATGCCGCGCTGGGTCATGTCCTGGCGGGCCATTTCAGCCAGACGCTCGACGTCTTGCTCAACCAGCGCCTTCGGCACTTCCAGTTCGCTGACCTTGATCAGCGCATCCATCACGCTGTCTTTGGTCTTGGCTTTGGTACGGGCGCTGACTTCGCGTTCCAGATTGCGTTTGATATCTTCACGCATCTTGGTCAGGTCGCCGTCTTCGATACCGAGCGACTTGGCGAATTCTGCGTCGACTTCCGGCAGATGCGCCCATTCCAGCTTCTTCAGCGTGATGGTGAATTCAGCAGTTTTGCCGGCGACGTCCTTGCCGTGGTAGTCCTCCGGGAATGCCAGCGGGAAAGTTTTGGACTCGCCCACTTTCAGACCGATGGTCGCGGTTTCGAACTCTGGCAACATGCGGCCTTCGCCGAGCACGAATGCGTAGTCGTCAGCCTTGCCGCCCTGAAATTCAACGCCGTCGATCTTGCCGACGAAGTCAACGGTAGCGCGGTCGCCGTTTTGTGCAGTCTGATCAGCACCGCCGTCGCCGTGCGCGCCTTGCTCGCCCTTGACGTGGAAATGCACGCGTTGCTTGCGCAGGATGTCGATGGTCTTGTCGATTTCGACGTCGCTCACGGCCGATGTCGTTTTTTCAACTTCAGCCGCGGTCAGATCGCCGATCACGACTTCCGGATAGACTTCAAACGTGGCGTCAAATGCCAGTGCGCCGTCGGCCACGCCTTCGCTGGTCTTTGGTTCGATCTTTGGATAGCCGGCAACGCGCAGGTTGTTTTCGACTGCGGCGTCATTGAATGCGCGACCGACCTTGTCGTTCAGCACTTCAGTTTCGACCTGGTAACCGTATTGTGCGGCGACCATCTTCATCGGCACTTTACCGGTGCGAAAGCCTGGGGCTTTGGCGGTACGGGCACGCACCTTGAGGCGCTTTTCAACTTCTGCCTGAACATCAGCCATGGGGAATGTGAGGGTGATACGACGCTCAAGTTTGCTCAGAGTTTCGACTGCAGTTGCCATGTGAATCGTCCAAAAATAAAAAATTCCGTGGTGCGGCCCGAGAACTTCAGGACACAGGATGCCCTGCCCGGCCGCGCTAAAGTCCGCTATTTTATACGGAAAAGATGGCGTTGCGCCAAAACGCAGACATTACGCCTGCATTGGGCCCGAAAAAAGACCCGCCATGCCCGTAAAACCGGCTTTGCGGGGCCATTCCGGCATTATTTTTCCAGACCTGCCGCCTCCACCGCACTGCCAATTTGCAGGATACGGGCGTCGTCGCCGTGCTGGCCGCAGAGACTGATGCCGACCGGCAAGCCGCTGGCGGACGGACAAGGCAGATTGATGGCACAGCCATCGAGGAAATTGATCACGCTCGGATTGCGCAAGACCAGACCGTTGGCCGCAAAGAAGGCGTCGTCGCTGGCTTGCAGCGGGGCAATCAGCGGCGGCACCACTGGCACCGTCGGCATCAGCCAGGCGTCGAATACCGACAGGCGCCGCGCAGCTTGCCGGATCAATTGCCGGCGCGCTGCCAGCAAGTCCAGATAATCGGCCGCCGTCTGTTGCGCCCCGCGCCGGATGCGCACCGCCACGCGGGCGTCGTACTTGTCGCCGGCACGTTGCAGCAAAGCACGATGCCAGGTCCACGATTCCGCCGCGCTGAAGCCGCCGCCGGCATTGATCGCCGGCAAGTCTTTCAATTCCGGAAACGCAAACCGGATGATCTGCGCCCCGGCCTGCGCCAGTCGCGTCAGCGCCTGCTCAAACGCTTGTCGCACCACATCGTCCATGCCGTCGCTGACGAAATCGTCGGTCACGCCGAAACGCAGACCGGCCAGCGGCAACGCCACCGGATCCTGCTCAGGTTGCCGGCCCGACAAGATGGCATCGGCAATCGTGCAGCAATCGACACTGAGCCCCAGCGGACCAGCCGAATCGAGCGTATGCGACAACGGCACCGCGCCAGTCAGATCAACCCGGTTGGCGGTTGGTTTGAAACCGGTCAAACCGCAGAACGCTGAAGGAATCCGGATCGAACCGCCGGTATCGGTACCGAGCGCCAGCGCCGCCATGCCGGCCGCTACCGATACCGCGCCACCCGAGGTCGAACCGCCGCTGACGCGCTCGCTATCCAGCGGATTGCGCGGCGTGCCGTAATGCGGATTGAGACCCAGCCCGGAAAAGGCGAACTCGCTCATATTGGTACGGCCCAGCAAGATGGCGCCAGCCTGCCGCAAACGCGCCACCGCCACCGCATCTTGCTGCGCCGGTGCGGCATCGGCCAGGGCTTTCGAACCAGCGGCGGTGACTTCGCCGGCAACGTCGAACAGATCCTTGATGGATACCGGCACGCCGGCCAGCAACGACGGCGCATTGCCGGCGGCACGCGCGGCGTCGCTGGCCCGCGCATTGGCCAGGGCGCGCTGCGCATCGACACTGACATACGCTGCACCGCCGGCAGCCCGGTGTGCATCAATCCGTTCCAGCGCCTGCTCCACCAGCCTGACGCTGGTGGTCGTCCCCGCCTGCAATTCTGCTGCCAGCGTGCGAATCGTTTTTTTATCGTTCATGGTGAGAGTGGATAAGTGAATGAGGTGATTTATTTCACGGGAATCGGTGTGCTCAACGGCACCGGCACTGCCGTGACGGCATTCATCGGACTGCCATCGATCAATTTATCCGAATAGGTCAGATAGACCAGCGTATTGCGCTTGGCATCCACCACGCGCACGATATGCAGGCGCTTGAACAAGATCGACATGCGCTCGGTAAACACATCTTCCTGCACCGGCAACTTGCCCTTGAAGGTAATCGTGGCGCCCACCTGACGACAGGCAATCGACGCCTCCGACTTGTCTTCGGCCAGACCGACCGTGCCCTTGACGCCACCGGTACGGGCGCGCGATACATAGCAACTGACGCCTTCGACCTTGGGGTCGTCATACACTTCGAGTGCCACCCGGTCATTTTTCCCGAGCCAGCGGAAAGCGGTACTGACATCGCCGATTTCTTCCGCCGAAACAGAACAGACGGGCAAGGAAACAGCAGCAAATAACATGAGGGCCGGGAAAAACCTGCGCATAAGAAAGCCTTTGGCTGAATGAACGGAAACAGTGACACTGCGAACATACCAGATGCCCGATGCTTTTGCAGCCTCGCTTGCGCGTCCGATTACCGGCTTGCCGCGCAACAATTGACAATGAATCGGCGTAATGCGCATGGCACTGGCCGACTGCGGATAAAATACGCCCCGAACACCGACCAACCAGCGTGAATATATTGTTCAAATAACGAGCGCCAGGCAAAACCGATCAGGCATTTTCTCCAACTTTCCGCTTACTTTTCATCGTGCTCACCATTCATATCGCCTCTGCCCTGTTACTTCGCCCGGACGGCGCCTTGCTGCTGGTACGCAAACGCGGCACCACCCGCTTCATGCTGGCCGGCGGCAAGATCGCGCGCGGCGAAACGCCGCTGCAAGCGGTCGTCAGAGAACTGCAAGAAGAACTCGGATTGCAACTGCCCGCCAGCGACTTTACGCCGCTGGGCATCTTCAATGCGCCGGCCGCCAATGAGCCGGGTCATACCGTACATGCTGAATTGTTTGTTGCAGACATCGATTGCGCGGTACAAGCCGCCGCCGAAATAGAAGAAGTGATCTGGGTCCGGCCCGATCAGGAACTGACCGTACCGCTGGCCTATCTGGCACAGCATACGGCGATTCCGGCCTGGCGCAGCATTCTCGGCGAGCGCCGCAAGACGGCCTGAAGCGCAACCACCGCCAGTGCCGACACTCAGTCTTTGGCAGCCGCTTCCATCAGCGCAAAACGCGCGACCTGCTTGCCATCGACTTCGATCAATTCATGAAACACCGCATGCGGACGAATCCAGATCGACCCGTCGGGCGCCCGATACACCACCATCGACGCCAGATCGGACTCCAGCGTGGCGTCGTAAAGAAATTCGTAAATACCGCCTTTGTAGTGCCGATAACGCATGAAAAACTCCGGGTGAGATGTCGGACAGGCGCATGAAAAGCGCATGCCTCCGGCCGCCGGCAGATGCCATGCGGAACGGGAACAACAAGATACATGAAGAAATGAGTCGTGGTGCGAGGAAGGGGACTCGAACCCCTACACCATTGCTGGCGTCAGGACCTAAACCTGGTGCGTCTACCAATTTCGCCATCCTCGCTGAAGGGTGCCTGACATCCGCGACAACCGGTGAGGATTGCCTTGCGATGCTGGTAGCATTTTTATTGCAGCCGGCTATTCTACTTCAAGCCGCTGTTTGTGTCTGCGTTTTTATCCGTGAAAAATTGCTCTGCGCGCTCTGCCCGGCCGAACCTCGGCGAACACGCGCAGCCCCCGCCTGCTCTGCTATTGCGCGGTATTGACCGGCTCCCGCACCGGCCTGGCAACCCGGAAACACAAGGCATAGGCGGCTGGCAAGAACAGCAAGGTCAGCGCGGTGGCGACGATCAGGCCACCCATGATGGCAACTGCCATCGGCCCCCAGAAGATCGACCGCGACAAGGGAATCATCGCCAGCACCGCCGCCGCTGCGGTCAGGATGATGGGCCGGAAGCGGCGCACCGCCGATTCGACGATGGCGTCCCAGCGCTCGGCGCCGGCGGCGATATCGTGTTCGATCTGGTCGATCAGGATCACCGAGTTGCGAATGATCATGCCGAACAAGGCGATCACGCCGAGTTGCGCGACGAAACCGAACGGCCGCTGCAAGATGAGCAAGGCCATCGCCGCGCCGGCCAGCCCCAGCGGGCCGGTCAGGAACACCAGCACCGAGCGCGAGAAGCTGTGCAATTGCAGCATCAGCAAGGTGAAAATGAGGAAAATCACCAGCGGCACATTGGCCGCAATCGAGGCTTGCGCCTTGCTGCTGTCGGCGGCAGCGCCGGCCAGCTCGATCATGTAGCCGGGCGGCAAGGCGGCGCGGATCTCCTTGAGTTGCGGATCGATCTGACTGGATACGGTCGGCCCCTGAATGCCATCGGCGACATCGGCCTGCACCGTGATCGCCCATTCGCGGTCTTCGCGCCACACCACTCCCGGCTCCCAGCCCATGCTGACGTGCGCGATCTGCGCCAGTGGCACCGAGCGGCCGCTGGCGGTCGGGATATTGGCTTGATTGAGGGCATCGATGGTGGCGCGTTCATCGAGCGGTTGCCGCACCACGATATCGATCAGCCGGTCATGTTCGCGATACTGGCCGATGGCGGTCCCGGTCAGCAAGGTATTGACAGTGCGCATCACGGTTTGCGAACCGATGCCGAGCACCCGCAATTTATCTTGATCGAGTTCAATGCGCAGCGCCTTGACCGACTCGTTCCAGTTATCGTTGAGACCAATGATATGGGGATTCTTGTCCATCAGCGCCTTGACCTGATCGGCGATGGCGCGCACTTTGCCAACTTCCGGACCGCTGACGCGGAATTGCACCGCATACGGCACCGGCGGCCCGCTCGGCAGCAGCTTGACGCGACCGCGCACACCCGGGAAATCATGCTTGAAGACATCGACAATCTTCAGACGCAAGGCTTCGCGCGATTTCAAATCCTTGGGCAACACCACCATTTGGGCGACGTTGGTTTGCGGGAAAATCTGATCGAGCGGCATGTAGAACCGCGGGCTGCCGGTGCCGACATAACTGACCACACTGTCAACGCCATCCTGAGCGCGGATAAATGCTTCGAATTTCTTGGCTTGCGTTTCGGTGGCCTTGAACGACGATCCTTCCGGCAACCAGATTTCGACCATCAGTTCAGGTCGGCTGGAATCCGGGAAAAACTGTTCTTCGATAAAGCGGAAGCCGAACAACCCCAGCGCAAATACCACCAGCGTCAGGGCAATCGTGGTTTTGCGCCATTCCACGCACCAACTGACGATGCTGCGGAAGCGCGTATAAAACGGCGTATCGAATAATTCATGATGACCATCGGCATTGGCAGCCGGTTTCACCTTGAGCAGCAAGACCCCGATGTAGGGCGTAAACACCACCGCCACCAGCCAGGAAATGATCAGGGCCAGTGCATTCACCGAAAACATCGAAAAGGTATATTCACCGGCAGCCGACTTCGCCAGGCCGATCGGCAAGAAGCCGGCAGCGGTGATCAGGGTACCGGTCAGCATTGGAATTGCGGTCGAGGTATAAGCAAACGTGGCGGCGTCGAAACGCGACAAGCCCTCTTCCATCTTGCGCACCATCATTTCGACTGTGATGATGGCGTCATCCACCAGCAAGCCGAGGGCGATGATCAGTGCGCCGAGCGAAATCTTGTGCAAGTCGATATCGAAAATGCGCATGAACAAAAAGGTCACCGCCAGTACCAGCGGAATCGTCAGCGCCACCACCAGACCGGGGCGCACATCGATGCGCAGCGGCTTGGTGTGCAAACCCAGCGCAACGAAGCTGACCGCCAATACGATCAGGACTGCTTCGAACAAGGTGCGTAAAAATTCTCCGACCGATTCCGAGACGATCTTTGGTTGATTCGACACCCGCTCCAGCTCGATCCCGACCGGTAATTCGCCATGCAATTCGGCAAAGGTCCGTTCCAGATTCTTGCCCAGCGCGATGATGTCGCCGCCCTTTTCCATCGAAATGCCGAGGCCGATCACTTCCTTGCCATTGAAGCGCATCTTCGATTGCGGCGGGTCCTGATACTCGCGCCGGATGGTGGCAAAGTCGCCGAGCCGGAACGTCGTGCCGCCGGCGCGCAATTCCAGATTGGCCAGATCCTTCGGTGAACGCAGTGCGCCACTGACACGGATTTGCAGATTCTCTCCGGGCGTCACCAGAGCGCCGGTCGACTCCATCGCATTTTGCGCACTCAACTGGCTGACGATGGAATCGAAGGTGATGCCAAGCTGGGAAAATTTCTTTTGTGAAAATTCGATGAAAATCTTTTCGTCCTGCACCCCGAACAATTCAACCTTGGCGACCGACGGCACGCGCAGCAATTGCTGGCGCACGAAGTCAGCATAATCCTTGATCTCGGCATACGTGAAGCCATCGCCCGACAGGGCAAAGATCGAGCCGTAGGTATCGCCGAATTCGTCGTTGAAGAACGGGCCTTGCACGCCGGATGGCAAGGTCAGCCGGATGTCATTGATTTTCTTGCGCACCTGATACCAGCTGGCCGGCACGTCTTTGGGCGGCGTCGATTCGCGCAACTGCAAGATGATCAGCGTCTCGCCCGGTTTGGAATAGCTGCGGATGATGTCGATGTACGGCGTTTCCTGCAACTTCTTTTCGAGCTTGTCGGTGACTTGCTCGGCCATCTGCAAGGCGGTCGCACCCGGCCATTTGGCGGTGACCACCATGGCGCGGAAGGTAAACGGCGGGTCTTCGTCTTGCCCGAGGCGGTCATAACCCATGATGCCGCCGACAATCAGCACCACGATCAGATAACGAATCAGCGGAATGTGTTGCAGCGCCCAGCGCGACAGATTGAAACCGCTCTTGCTGACTGCCGGGCCGGACTTAACTTCTGGCTTGGCGTCTGGCTTGATATCCGACTGCGAATCCGGCCCGCTCATTGGCCGCCACCTGCGGCTGGCTTGGTGGCTGCCACCGGTTCAGCACCGAGAATGCTGACCTTTTGTCCCGGCTTGAGCAGATTGACGCCGGCCGTCACCACCACTTGTCCGGCGCGCAAACCCTCGCTGATCAAGATGTCATTGCCGCTGTGACCGCCGGTAGTCACCGGCGCCAGCTTGACGGCACCGTTTTCCACCAGCCATACCGAGGTTTTGCCGCTGGCTTCATACAGTGCCGACAACGGCAATTTGATCAAGGCCTTGGCGCTGGGATCGATGAACGCGGCATACGCGGTCATGCCCAATCGCACGCCGGCAGCGGCATCCGGCAACGCAATTTTGACCGCGTAGGTGCGGGTGGCGGCGTCGGCCACCGGTGACACTTCGCGCACCTTGCCGGCGATCCGTTCCTGCGGATTGGCCCACAGGCGTACCCGCACATCAGTGATCCGCCGCAGGTGATCGACCTGATTTTCCGGTACCCCGATCACCACATCCATATCGCCCGACTTCGCCACGCTGGCCACCGGCGTACCGGCGGCAACCACCTGCCCGGCTTCGGCGTCAATCGCTGTCACCACGCCATCGACATCGGAAACCAGATCGGCATAACCGGTCTGATTGGCTTGATTGCGCAATGCCGCCTGGGCCTGGTCGTAACTCGATACTGCTGATTGATAGGCGGTCTGCTTGGCATCCAGCACGGCCTGACTGACGAAATTCTTGGCGTGCAATTCCTGATAACGCTTCAATTCGGCGGCCGCCAGCTCGCGGTTGCTGAGCGCCGCCTTGAGCGCCGCATCGGCCTGGCGTTGCGCCAGTTGCAAATCCTGCGGATCGAGCTGCATCAACACCTGACCGCGCCGCACCAGACTGCCGACCTCGACTTTACGTGCCACGATCTTGCCGCCGACCCGGAACCCCAGCCGCGATTCATAGCGTGCCCGCACTTCACCGGGGAACTCGGCAATCGCATCGACCGTATCGGCGGCGATGGTCAGTACCCGCACCGGCCGCACTTCTTCGACCTGCTCTACCTTGCGCGAACAAGCGGCCAGCAGCGCCAGGACGCCGATCAGCAAGATGCCGCGCAGCAAAACACCGCGCACTGGCTGGTCGGGTGTCGAACAAGATCTCGGGAGCGGAGCAGGCACGTTTTTCCTTTACTATTCGGAACAGAAAACACCACACGCACAACGATCTGGTTCGCGTCTGATGACGACCCGCAGCGATGCGAGTATTTTTAATGACTTTAAGGTTAGTAATTATAGCTGCGGCCCCTATCGTTTGAATACGCTCTCGAATTCTTTTGTTTTTTAGCGCTTCATCACTTCACCCCCTACGTTCACCCATGGCTGTTGATCATTACGAAAATTTCCCGGTTGCCTCCATCATGTTGCCGGCCCGCTTGCGACCGGCAGTGCGCGCCATCTACGCTTTCGCCCGCAGCGCCGACGACCTCGCCGATGAAGGTGACGCCACGCCGCCGCAACGACTGGCGGCACTGAGCGCCTATGAAGCCGAGCTGGATCGGATAGATGCGAGTCAGCCCTCTGCCAATCCCATGTTCCGCACCTTGCAAACGGTAATCCGCCACTATCAGTTGCCGCTGACGCCATTTCGCGATTTGCTGTCGGCGTTCAAACAGGATGTGGTGACTACCCGTTATCAGGATTTCTCCGGCTTGCTCGACTATTGCCGGCGCTCGGCCAATCCGGTCGGCACGCTGATGTTGCAGCTTTATCAAGCCCCATCCGCAGAAAATCTGCGCGATTCAGATGCGATCTGCTCGGCACTGCAATTGATCAATTTCTGGCAAGACGTGGCGGTCGACTGGGAAAAGGCGCGGATTTATATACCGCTGGAAGACATGCAGCGTTTCGGCGTGACCGAACAGGATATCGCCGACGGCAATCACAGCGCCGGCTGGCGTGCCTTGATGCAATTCGAGATTGAGCGCGCGCGCACGCTGATGCTGTCAGGTGCACCGCTGGCGTTGCGCCTGCCGGGCCGGCTGGGATGGGAGTTGCGGCTGGTGGTTCAGGGCGGCCTGCGCATTCTGGATCGCCTCGAACAAGTCGATGGCGACGTCTTCAGGCAGCGGCCGCAACTGGGACCGCGCGACTGGGCCGTGATTTTCGGACGGGCACTGCGGCGGCGTCATTTTCATGCACTGACCGGCATGGATGCCGGTCGCGCCACCTGATCTCAGACAGCGCGCACCACCCGGTTCAGGTATCAGCGTTTTTTGCGCTGCTTGAAGATGGTGCGCGCATCTTGTTCTGCGCGCTCTTCGGTACGCAGCGATTCATCATCGTCATGCGCCACGAAGAACTCATTATCTTGCGCCTGCATGACAAGCTTGATGGCCGCTTCATCGGTCACATCGAAAATTTCAGTGATCAGGGTGGTCACTTCATCCAGATATTCTTCGTAAGTCATTTTATTTTCGTGCATTGCGCATTATTTCTGTAAGCCACGCAGTGTATGCGTGTGCGGGCATCGGCGTCCACCGCAACAACGCCATTTCGCGATTTTCTTGTGCAATTGCACAAACCTTTCTTGCTATTTAAAACAATGCTCTATAAAATTCGGTTCCTCAGACGCGGGGTGGAGCAGTCTGGCAGCTCGTCGGGCTCATAACCCGAAGGTCGTAGGTTCAAATCCTGCCCCCGCAACCAGATACGCAGGGCCTGCACTATGTGCAGGCCCTTGACGTTTTTGCAGTCGCAACATGCAGTGCAGCAATTTCACAGCGATAACAGATTGGCAATCAGCGGCCGCATCAGAAATGATGCCCGTATGCACAGCAGTGCACCGCCCCTGTTAGACTGCCCTTCTTTCTCCAGCTTCCGGTCCATCGTGAATACCACTTCCTTTTCCAGCCTGGCGTTGTCGCCGGCCATGCTGAGCAATCTTGACCAGCTCGGTTACCAGCACATGACGCAGATTCAAGCCGACAGCTTGCCGCTGATTCTCGAACTGCGCGATCTGATTGCCCAGGCCAAGACCGGCAGCGGCAAGACTGCGGCATTCGGCATCGGCATTCTGGCCAAGCTCAATCCCACCTACTTTGCGATTCAGGCGCTGGTACTGTGCCCGACACGCGAACTGGCGGATCAGGTCTCGAACGAATTGCGCCGGCTGGCGCGCTTTACCGAAAACATCAAGGTGCTGACCTTGTGCGGCGGCACTGCCATGCGCCCGCAAATGGCGTCGCTGGAGCACGGCGCGCATATCGTGGTCGGCACCCCGGGCCGCATTCGCGACCACATCGGCCGTGGCAGCATCAATCTGTCGACGGTGCAAACCTTGGTGCTGGACGAAGCCGACCGTATGGTCGACATGGGCTTTTACGAAGATATTGCCGGCATCGTCAGCGCCTGCCCGACGCGTCGCCAGACCTTGCTGTTCTCGGCCACCTACGCGGAAGATATCCGCAAGGCCAGCGCCAGCTTCCTGCGCGATCCGGCACTGGTCAAGGTAGAAGCACAACACACCGGCGACAAGATCGAACAGCGTTTCTATGAAGTGGCACCGGAACAGCGCAACGCCGCCGTCGCCCGCTTGCTGCAACATTATCAGCCGGTATCGACGCTGGCATTCTGCAATACCAAGATTCACTGCCGCGAACTGGCCGAAGAATTGCGCGCCCAGGGCTTCAGCGCGATGGCACTGTATGGCGACCTCGAACAACGCGAGCGCGATGAAATCCTGCTGCAATTCGCCAATCAGAGTTGTTCGGTACTGGTGGCCACCGATGTCGCCGCCCGTGGTCTGGACATTAGCAGCCTGAGCGCGGTGATCAATGTCGATGTCACCAAAGATACCGAAGTGCATATTCACCGCATCGGTCGTACCGGCCGTGGTGAAGAAAAAGGATTGGCACTCAGCCTGTGTGCACCGAATGAAAAGAAATGGGTACGCCTGATTGAAGAGTATCAGCGCACACCGGTGACCTGGTTTGATTTGAATACGCTGGACGCCCCCAATGACACGATGTTGCAGGCGCCGATGCGCACCTTGTGCATCATGGGCGGCAAGAAAGACAAGCTGCGCCCCGGTGATTTGCTCGGCGCGCTGACCGGCGACGTCGGTCTGAGCAAGGAACAGGTCGGCAAGATCAATGTCTTTGAATTCATGACCTATGTCGCACTGGACCGGCGCATTGCCGACAAGACCCTGGCCAAGCTGAGCAGCGGCAACATCAAGGGCCGCAACTTCAAGATGCGCCTGCTGCGCGCCAACTGAAGCAGCAGCACTCAAAGCTGCCCCGGCAACCGCTTGTTGAGCGGCTGCCAAACCTGCATCCGATCAGACCAGCAAGGCCGAAGTCAGCGATCTGATTTCTTCACCGGAATCGTCCAGTACGCTGCGCAAGGATTCATCGCTGATGAATTCATCGACCATGGCATCGATATGCCGGCCGTCGATTACGCTGCGTTGCAACGGCGACGGCACCGGCGACAACTCCTTGGCCAGCAACAACACATCGCCCAGCGTTTGCGGCGGCAATACCCGCACGCCGTGCCACAGCGACTCGACCGCAGCATTGACGGCGGCCGGGATGCCGAGCTTCTTGAGAATGGCGCGGCCGATGACCTTTTCACCATACTCTGCCCAGTCTTCCGGATTGCCATCGAGCAGGCCGGGGAATTCATCGACGCGCGACAACAGATAAAAGCCGCCGACTTCATGCACGATGCCGGCAAACATGGCCGTTTCCGGGTCCAGATGGGTCAGCTTGGCAGCAATCACATGCGCCAGCGCCGCCACATGCGCGGTGTGCTCCCACAATTCAGCCGCCTTGCGGCGCATTTCCGGATCGGAAATATTGCGCCCGAGCTGACGCACGATGACGGCCGAGGTGATGGCATTGAGCGTCTTGAAGCCGAGCCGCATGACCGCCGTGCGCACGTTGTTGATTTCACCGCCGGAACGATTGTAAGCAGCGGAGTTGGCCAGCGCCACGGTCCGTGCCGACAGCAACGGCTCGGCCATCACCAGTTTGGCGGCCGCCTCCAGATGGCAATCGGGATCGTTCAAGACTTCCTGCAGCCGGATCGAGGCATTGACGTTGGTCGGGAACACCAGCTCGCCGCGTGTCGCTTGCAAGGCGATATGTCTGAAAGCTTCTTGTTTGTTCATGAAAAATTGGTCTCCCTGGTTTTTATTGCTCACAGCTTCTGCCGTTTCACTATTTTGTGGTGTTGCTGCGCCTGACCAGACTGATTGCGCAGAAGTTGCATCGGCGACATGCTGCTACCTGCCGGCCGCCGATGTGCAGCTGTTGCTTCTGAAGAATAATGTACAAAACCTGTTGCTGCAACAGAACTAAGCAGAAGTTATCCGTCCAAACTGCTGATTGCCCTTAATCACTCAGTCGGCTAGCATAGCGGCTTCGCGCAATCTGCCTGTGACCAGGGCAGGATTGCTGCCTTCCAATCGCATCCTTGACGCTTATCTGACGTTTCCAGACGTTTCCCTCTCCATGTCCCCAGACGAATACTGCCAGCAAAAAGCAGCACAGAGCGGTTCCAGCTTTTATTACAGTTTCCTGTTCCTGCCGCCGGAGCGACGCCGTGCGATCACCGCCCTGTACGCCTTCTGTCGCGAGGTGGACGACACCGTGGACGAGATCGAGGACGCCAGCCTGGCGCGCACCAAGCTGAGCTGGTGGCGCAAGGAAATTGCCGCCATGCTGGCCGGCAATCCGAGCCATCCGGTCACGCGTGCACTGCAACCGCATATTGCTGCCAACGGCCTCAAGGGTGAACATTTGCAAGCCATCATCGACGGCATGGAAATGGACCTCGATCAAACCCGTTACCTCGACTTCCCCGGCCTGCAACGTTATTGCTGGCATGTGGCGGGCGTGGTCGGCATCCTGTCGGCCAGCATCTTCGGCGTCAGCCGTCCCGCAACATTGCAATACGCTGAAAAGCTCGGCCTCGCGTTCCAGCTCACCAACATCATCCGCGATGTCGGTGAAGATGGCCGCAAGGGACGCATCTATTTGCCGGTCAATGAGCTACAACAGTTTAACGTCACCGCAGCCGATATCTTGAATGCCCGTCACAGTGACAACTTTGACCGCCTGATGCAGTTTCAGGTGACGCGCGCGCAAGGGTTGTACGACGAAGCCTTTGCCTTGCTGCCCAAGGAAGACCGTCGCGCGCAACGGCCGGGTCTGATGATGGCGGCGATTTATCGCACCTTGCTCAATGAAATCGAACGCGATGGCTTTCACGTCCTCAATCAGCGCATTGCACTGACGCCGATCCGCAAGCTCTGGCTGGCATGGAAAACCTATATCCGTGGCTGATCCGCATTCCCTCCTGAGGTCATGACCAAGGCCCGCCACATCGCCATCATCGGCGGCGGCTGGGCCGGTTGCGCGGCCGCGGTCACGCTGGCACGCGCCGGTCACCGGGTGACCGTGTTCGAAGCTGCGCGCGTGCTCGGCGGCCGTGCGCGCCGGGTCGAACTGGACGGCCGCAACATCGACAACGGCCAGCACATTCTGCTCGGCGCTTATCGCGCCACGCTGAAAATGATGCGCACGGTCGGCGTCAAACCAGATCAGGCCATGCTGCGCTTGCCGCTGCAAATGCGCTACCCGCCGCACAGCGGCGGCATGGACTTTGTCGCCCCAACATTGCCGGCACCCTGGCATATGCTGTTCGCGCTGTGGCGCAGCAGCGGCCTGGAGCGCGCCGACAAACTGGCGCTGGCGCGCTTTTCCACCACCGCGCGCTGGATGGGATGGCGCCTCAATGACGATTGCAGCGTCAGCGAATTGCTGATCCGCTTCGATCAGACCGAACGCCTGATCCGGCTGATGTGGACGCCGCTCTGCATCGCCGCGCTCAACACGCCGCCGCAACGTGCCTCGGCGCAGGTATTTCTGAACGTCTTGCGCGATAGTCTGGGGGCGCGCCGCGCCGCCTCTGACATGCTGATTCCGCGCGCCGACCTGTCGCAACTGTTTCCTGAAGCGGCCGCCGAATATATCTTGCGCCACGGCGGCAGCGTCATCTGCGGCAGCAGCGTGCAGGCACTGGAACGGGCCGGAGCGCAATGGCGGGTTGTTACCGCCAGCGCACAAGCCGGTGCCGAACTGGTCGACGGCGTGATCATCGCTACCGCGCCGGAAGCTGCTGCCGCCTTGCTGGCACCGCATGCCGACGTTGCCCGGCCCGCTCCTGAAACCGCTGCCGGTACTGAAGCTGGTACTGAGGCTGAATCGGTTGCCGGATCGGTCACGACACTGATCAGCACGCTGCGCAACTTTAGTTACGAACCGATCACTACCTGCTATCTGCAATATCCGGCGAGCCTGCGCTTGCCGCAAGCGCTGTATGCCTTGCAGGATAATGCCGCCGACGCTGCCTGGGGTCAGTTCGTATTCGACCGCGGCCATTTGCATGCCGACCATGCCGGTTTGCTGGCGG
>NZ_LFLS01000056.1 GCF_001189915.1 Herbaspirillum autotrophicum | reverse complement strand
TCATCATCGGCAGCGTGCTCAGCCAGGCCGGACGTGGTGGCAGCGGTGGCGGCGGCGGTTTTGGTGGCGGCGGCGGATTTTCGGGCGGTGGCGGCGGCTTTGACGGCGGCGGCGCCTCGGGAGACTGGTAATGAACAAATTCACGCGTATCCTGCGCCATCTGGGTAGTACCTCCGGCAACGCACGCCGCCTGTTCCCGGCGGCCACGCTGCAAGCCATACAAAATGCCATTGCCGCCGGCGAACAACATCATCGGGCGGAAGTGCGCGTGATCGTCGAAGCCGCCCTGCCCTGGTCATCGCTGTGGGCAGCGCAATCGGCGCGCGCCCGTGCGCATGATCTGTTTGCCCGCTATCACATCTGGGATACCGAAGAAAACTGCGGGGTCCTGCTGTATATCAATCTGGCCGATCACAAAGTCGAAATTGTCGCCGATCGCAGTGTCGGCCGCACCTTGTCGCGGGACGACTGGCACGCCATCTGCCGCCGCATGACCGCCGGCTTTGCCGAGGGTAACTATCACGACGGCGCCATGGCAGCGTTGCAACAACTCAACGATTTGCTGACGCAACACTTCCCGCTCAACGGAATGCAACACAACGAGATTTCAAACCGGCCAATTGTGCTTTAATATCGACTAATTGCGACCGGGCAAGTGTGCCGTCCGGCAATCCAGATTGACGAGAGGATAAACATGACATTATCCGGTTCCGGCGGAGCAGATCGTATCTTCGACATGGCGGCACACGATTACACCATTACCGTGCTGCTGGTTGACGACCAGATGCTGGTCAAGGAAAAGATCAGGCTGGCATTGCAGAAGGAAGCCGACATCGACTTCCATTACTGCGCTGACCCGGCGGCAGCGCTGGCAGCAGCACTGGAATGCAAACCTACCGTGATATTGCAGGATCTGGTGCTGCAAGACGCCAGCGGCCTCGATCTGCTGGCGCAATATCGCCACCATCCGGCGCTGGCCGACATCCCCGTCATCATGTTATCCAGCACCGATGAACCGGCCATCAAGAAACAGGCTTTCGTCGGCGGCGCCAATGACTATGTCGTGAAATCCTACGACACCATTGAACTGATCGCCCGCATCCGTTATCACTCGCGTTTTTACATCAATCTGCTGCAACGTAACGCCGCCTATGCCGCTTTGCGCGAAAGCCAGCAACTGCTGCAAGAAAAAAATGCGGAACTGGAGCGGCTGACCAATACCGACGGCCTGACCGGAATTGCCAACCGCCGTTACTTCGATGACTATCTGGCCGCCGAATGGCGCCGGGCGCAACGCGAGCAAGCGCCGCTGTCGCTGCTGTTGATGGATGTCGATCATTTCAAGCGTTACAACGACAAGTATGGACATGTCGCCGGCGACGATGTATTGCAGGAAGTGGCTGCGGCTCTCGATAGCGTTTCCCGACGCCCGGCCGACCTGGCCGCGCGTTACGGCGGCGAAGAGTTTGCGCTGATTCTCCCCAACACCACGGTGGAAGGAGCATTGATACTGGGCGAAAAGATGTTGCAGGTGGTGCTCAACCTGCATATCCCGCATGCTGCTTCCACCACGCATCAGTGGATCACCATCAGTATCGGTGCGGTCTCGCTGATCCCCTCCGCCACCGATACCCCCATCGACCTGATCGAACGTGCCGATGCCTGCCTGTACCGCGCCAAGGAAAACGGTCGCAATCAGGTGGCAGCGGACCTGTAATCCGCTGGCAGCCACTGCTGCCCGGCCGCTCAGCCATTTTCGTAGACCCATTGCAGCAATGCGTCCTGGGCTTTTTGCCCTTGCGGCGCATTGGCGTGATTGATCAGACACACCACCACGTAGTATTTGCCGGAAGCCGCCTGCACAAAGCCGGCAATCGAGCGCACATCATTGAGCGAGCCAGTCTTGATATGTGCCTGACCGGCCACGGTTTTCTGTTTGAGGCGCTTGCGCATGGTGCCGTCGTAGCCGACCAGCGGCATTGACGCCAGAAACTCCGGCATCAACGGCGACACGAACGCCGCATTCAGTATCCGGCCCAGCGTCGCCGGCGCGATACGTTCATTGCGCGACAGCCCGGCACCGTTTTCAATCACCAGATCATCAGCCGGCAAACCCTTGTTGGCCAGCCAGGTTTTGATCACGCTGGCACCGCGCGCCACATTGCCCGGTTGCTGCGTCACGTCGGCGGCAATCGTCAACAACAACTGCCGCGCCATGACGTTGTTGCTGTACTTGTTGATGTCGCGGATCACTTCCGGCAATGCCGGCGACTGCCATTGCGCTACCAGACGGGCGTCCGGGGCCGCGTTGGCGTTGACGACAGTGCCGTCGAAAGTACCGCCCAGTTCCCGCCACATCTGCCGGAACACGGCACCGAAATACTGGGTGCCATTCATTTTCCACGGATGGATGTACCAGATCTTTTCTCCGCAGGCGGCGGAGAAACTGCCATTGAAGCGCGCGTCGGCGGGGCCGATATCAGCCTGCAGCGCGGTTTGCCAGTCATTGCAAGTGCCGTTCGCCAATCGCGGCGCAGTCACGGTGTAACCCGCCAGCGGCGGTTCCATGCTGACCGCCACCTGACCGTTGGCCGGATCGGCGGCAAAGCGCACGGCGATACTCTTGTAATTGAGCAGCAAGGCATCGGGGCCGGCGTTATAAGGTTTTTGCGGATCGCCATCGAATTGCGACGGGTCATACAGCGTGTCTTCGAAAATGCTGCGGTCGAGTTGCAGATTGCCGCGGATATCGCGCACCCCGCTGGCCCGGATCTGGCGCAGGAACATCCAGAAATTTTCCATCACCAGCTTGGGATCGCCGCTGCCCTTGATGCTCAGATTGCCCTGCAACACACCCTTGTCCAGCGTACCGTCGACATACGCCTGGGTTTTCCAGCTATAGGCCGGGCCGAGCAATTCCAGCGCGGCATCGGTCGTCACCAGTTTCATGACCGAGGCCGGATTGAAGGCCTCCCCGGCGTTGGACGACAACATCACTTTATTGCCGCCGCCGGCCTCCTGCACGAACACGCCGGCATTGCGCACCGGAATCCGGGCCTGCTTCAAGGCATCGGCCACCACCGCCGGCAACTCTTGCGCCTGGACCTGAGTGATTGCCATATCGCTGCCTGAGGCCGCTACTGCAAACACGGCAACAACCGTGAAAAGATTTCGGAAAATCGACATGAGGGAATCTGTATTCGGAGTGTAGGGAGAACGCATCTGACGCCGCTGCCGGCGAAGCGTTCCCGGATTATATCTTGCGCCATGAACGGTTTGTCTCATCATTGCCGCTCGCCGCGCCGCGCCGGCACTGGTATGCTTGCAATACATTCCCGCCTTAACCGCTCGCCTGACTGTCTCGCTTTATGGATGCCGCAAAAACACTCGCCTTGTTCGTCATCACGGCATTGGCCGAAATCATCGGTTGTTATCTGCCCTATCTGTGGCTGAAAAAAGGCGCGTCGGTATGGTTGTTGTTGCCGGCCGCGATCAGTCTGGCCTTGTTTGCCTGGCTGCTGACCTTGCATCCGGCGGCTGCCGGCCGCGTGTATGCGGCTTACGGCGGCATCTATGTCTGCGTCGCCATGCTGTGGTTATGGCTGGTCGATGCGATCCGCCCCAGCAGTTGGGATATTGCCGGCATGTCCTTGTGCCTGGCGGGCATGCTGGTGATCATGCTGGCACCCGGCGTCACTGACTGAGTTACCACCCCACATCCTCATGCCTCTTCCGAAAACCGCCCGCAAGAAACATCCACGCGATGCCGATTCGGGCGCATCGGCGTCGTCCGGCCAGGAACGACGGGCAGACGCCACCCACGAAACAGAGAACAGCGCCGACAGCGAACTCATCGGCAAAGGCGTGCGCTTCGTCAAACGCATTTACACCTTGCGCGTCATCGGCTTGGGCATCGGCTTTTTCTGCGTGGCTGCGGCCTTTCTGCAAAATCCGGTAGCCTGGCCGTGGTGGGCGCTGCTGGTCTTTCACGGTTACATCTGGCCGCACGTGGCCTGCCAATGGGCATTGCGCAGCAAGATCCCCTATCGCGCCGAACGCCGCAACCTGCTGATCGATGTCGGTATCGGCGGCCTGTGGGTGGTTGCCATGCAAGGCAACCTGATTCCCAGTGCCGTGATTCTGGCCATGCTGTCGATGGACAACATCGGCGCCGGCGGCATGCGTCTGTTCCTCAAAGGCCTGATCGTCAGCGCTCTGGGATTTGCGGTTGGCTGGCTGCTGTTCGGTTTTCAGTTTTCACCGATGTCGGACCTGCACACCATCATCGCCTGCCTGCCGATGCTGGTGCTGTATCCGCTGGCGCTGGGCAAATCCACTTATGACATGTCCAAAAAACTGGCGGAGCGCTCACGCCAGTTCGAAACCGTCAGCCAGCAAGACGGCTTGACCGGACTGTTGAACCGCCGCTACTGGGAAACACAACTGATCAGCGAGTTTCGCGCTTGTCATGACAACGGCCAACAGGCATGTCTATTGTTACTCGATCTCGATCACTTCAAAAACATCAACGATACCTACGGCCATCTGATCGGCGACGAAGTATTGAAGAATTTTGCGCGCCTGCTGCAATCCAATCTGCGCACGCAAGACGTGATCGGTCGCTACGGCGGCGAAGAATTCGTGGTGATCCTGCGCAATACCGGTCTGAACGAAGCGATCAGCGTCTCGACTCGCCTGATTGAACAAGTGCGACGCCAGCGCTCGCAAAAGAATACCTTGTGGGGATGCACGCTGAGCGCCGGACTGGTGCCGTTCAGCAAGGAGATGGAAGTCCATTTTGCGTGGTTGCAGCGCGCCGATCATGCGATGTACCGCGCCAAGGACAAGGGACGTGACTGCCTGAACGTGGAAGAAATCCCGGTAAGCACCGCCGGCAGCAACTGAGAGGAAGGCAACAGATTATCGGCCCGGCGGCCGATGCGCCGTACCGGAACCAAGGCGGAACGGCCGGTGAAAAACGAAGTCATGAGGACTTCCACCGGCGCTCCAGCCACCGCCGCGCAACTTCGATCCGCGGCGAACGAGCAAGAAAGCTCGTTAAATTAGTACTGGCAGAACCTCCAGCACCAAAAGCGCCAACAGTGCCCCGCCTACGGCACCGAACGTCCGCAACAGCGTCCGTATGAATTTGGATGCCACCGGTACTTCGCCGAACACCAGAAATCCCGCGAGCACCATGGGCAGAAAAAAGACCAGATTGTTTTCGATCAAATTGGACATACCCTGTCTCCTTCATCTGTCTTGTGGTTTGAGTATAGGACGCCCCCTCTATAAAACAAGGTCGGACTTGCCGCGCCACCGCTGAATGCCATCGTGCAGCGCCGCATACGGCCGTCGTGGCCGCGCAACCACGGTGTCAACAGCACACGGAATTGCCTTGACCCGGTCAGAAAGCGAAGAGTAGAATCGGCCCGTTCTTATTTTATGGAGTCCCTTTCATGGGCACTTGTTCGAGTGACAGTTGTTGCCGGAAAATATCCGGCTAGCCTCGGCAAGATCACGCAGGACTTCTCTTCCTGCCGTCATCTCGCTACAGGCGGGTGATGGCATTACGGTATGTCGCCAGCGGCGCTATCGTACTACTCCCCTTACAACACAAAATTTTGCTGCCGCGCTGACGCGAAAATGATGCATTGCATCAACTTTTCGTTTCTTTTCGTGACGCCGCGACGCCGATTGCTGCCCGCCTGCATCTTGCAGACCGGCCGCTAACCGGCGTGGGGCCTTGCCATTGTTGCAATGCCAGGATGCGCGCGCAGCATCAGACGAACAATGACGATGACAGGGACTTCGCCCATCGGACCAAGCGGAGTCAATCATGTCAAAAGAAAAACCGTAAACCTTGTCATCGGATTGTCAGGGGAAATAGTTACAGTTGGGAGCCTTTGCATTTCCCTCCGGTAAAACGCGCATCCATCCGGGCCACACCCACGGTGTCTCCCGCACAGCAAAGAAGAAAAGAGCATCACAATGAATCTGAACCTGTTGAAAGAAAGCTTCGTCGGCTTCATCCGCGCGCGCGGCATGGGCCGGCATTTTGATCGCCTTGGCATGGACATGTTCCGCAGCGCACCGCTGACCAAGGAAGTCCCGCAAACCCTGGCGCAAAGCCTGCTGGCCTCGTCGCAAGCTGATATCGAGCAATTGCTGCAACAACTGCACAGCCGTCCGGACGGGCTGACCGAGCAGGAAGCGGACGCCATCCGCCTCGAAGTCGGTCCGAATGAAGTCGAACACGAAAAGCCGCTGAGCTGGTGGGTGCATCTGTGGCATTGCTACAAGAATCCATTCAACCTGTTGCTGACCGTGCTGGCTGCCGTCTCCTACGCCACCGAAGACATGAAGGCCACCATCGTCATCGGTTCCATGGTGGTGCTGTCGACCATGATGCGTTTCATTCAGGAATCGCGTTCCAACAACGCCGCCGACAAGCTCAAGGAAATGGTCAGCAACACCGCCACCGTGGTGCGGCATGACATGGTGCAAGACATTGCCGCCGAAGCGCAGCGCTATTTCGACGTCACGCTGCATCCCAAGGGCGCCAAGCGCATCGAACTGCCGATCAAGAAACTGGTGCCCGGCGATATCGTGCAACTCTCGGCCGGCGACATGATTCCCGCCGACCTGCGTCTGCTGTCGGCCAAGGACTTGTTCATCAGCCAGGCGGCGATGACCGGCGAGTCGCTGCCGGTGGAAAAGTTTGTCGTCAACCGCAACGTCGATGCCAGCAGCCCGCTGGAACTCGACAATCTGTGCTTCATGGGTACCAACGTCGTCAGCGGCTCGGCCACTGCCGTGGTGGTCACTACCGGCAAGCGCACCTATTTTGGCGCACTGGCCGAGCGCGTTACCGCCACCGACCGCACGCCGACGGCCTTCCAATCCGGCGTCAACAAGGTCAGCTGGTTGCTGATCCGCTTCATGTTCGTGATGACGCCGATCGTCTTCTTCATCAACGGTTTCACCAAAGGCGACTGGGTCGAAGCGTTCCTGTTCGGCTTGTCGGTCGCAGTCGGTCTGACACCGGAAATGCTGCCGATGATCGTCACTTCGACGCTGGCCAAAGGCGCGGTGGCCCTGTCGCGCAAGAAAGTCATCGTCAAGCGGCTCGATGCGATTCAAAACTTCGGCGCCATGGATGTGTTGTGTACCGACAAGACCGGTACCCTGACGCAAGACAAGATTTTCCTGGAACGCCATACCGGCATTCTTGGTGAGCCGGACGATGAAGTCCTGCAATACGCGTATCTGAACAGCTATTACCAGACCGGCCTGAAGAACCTGCTCGACGTCGCCGTGCTGGAACATGCCGAACTGCAGCGCGAAATGTCGATTGCCTCGGCCTATCGCAAGGTCGATGAAATTCCGTTCGACTTCCAGCGTCGCCGCATGTCAGTGGTGGTCAGCGAACGCGAAGATCACCATGAACTGATCTGCAAAGGCGCGGTGGAAGAAATCGTCTCGATCTGTACCCATGCGCGTACCAACGGCCAGATCGTGCCGCTGACACCGGAGTTGCTGGCTGAGATCAAGGAAACCACCTCCGGCCTCAATGCCGAAGGTCTGCGCGTGGTGGCAGTGGCCGCCAAGGATTTGCCGCCGACCAAGGAAACCTACAGCCTGGCCGATGAATCGGATCTGGTGCTGATCGGTTACATCGCGTTCCTCGATCCACCGAAGGAATCGACCGAACCGGCACTGGCAGCGTTGCGCCAGCACGGCGTCACGGTCAAGATTCTGACCGGCGACAATGAACTGGTGACAGCCAAGATCTGCCGCGAAGTCGGACTGGAAGTTGAAGGCATGCTGCTCGGTTCGCATGTGGAAAAAATGACCGATGCCGAGCTCAGCGTGGCGGTGGAAAAAACCACCGTGTTTGCCAAGCTCAGCCCGACCCACAAAGAACGCATCGTTCGCGTCTTGCACGACAAGGGCCACGTAGTCGGCTTCATGGGCGACGGCATCAACGATGCACCGGCCTTGCGCGCCGCCGATATCGGCATCTCGGTTGATACCGCAGTCGATATTGCCAAGGAAGCGGCGGATCTGATCTTGCTGGAAAAGAGTCTGATGGTGCTGGAAGAAGGTGTGCTGGAAGGCCGCAAGACCTTTGCCAACATGCTGAAGTACATCAAGATGACCGCCAGCTCCAACTTCGGCAATGTCTTTTCGGTGTTGATCGCGAGCGCCTTCCTGCCGTTCCTGCCGATGTTGCCGTTGCATCTGCTGGTGCAGAACCTGTTGTATGACGTGTCGCAAATCTCGATTCCGTTCGATAACGTCGACAAGGAATTTCTGGAAAAACCGCAGCGCTGGAATCCGGCGGAAATCGGTCGTTTCATGGTGTTCTTCGGTCCCATCAGCTCGATTTTCGACATCACGACATTTGCGCTGATGTGGTACATCTTCGGCGCCAATTCGGTCGACCATCAAACCCTGTTCCAGTCGGGCTGGTTTATTGAAGGCCTGTTGTCGCAAACGCTGATCGTGCACATGATCCGCACCCGTCGCATTCCGTTCTTCCAGAGCCGTGCCTCGTGGCCGCTGATGGGCATGACCTTCATCATCATGTGTATCGGGATCATCTTGCCAATGTCGTCTGCGGCGCATTACTTCAAGCTGCAGGCCTTGCCACTGACCTACTTCCCGTGGCTGATCGTGATCCTGATGGGTTACGCAGCGCTGATCCAGGTCATGAAGTCGTGGTACAGCAAACGGTATGGCTGGCAGTAATCCGGACGGCAGCAGCCAATGAAAAACGGGAGCCTCGGCTCCCGTTTTTCATGTCACCGCGAGGCGGCCAATCCGATTGTTTTCACCCCGCCAGACCGGCGGCAATATTGATCGACAACCCCAGAATCGCCGCATTGAAAATGAAGCCGATCACCGAATGCGCGAGCACTGCCTTGCGCATGGAACGGGTAGCCACTTCGACATCGGAAGTTTGCACAGCGACGCTGATGGTGAATGAAAAATAAAGAAAGTCCCAATAGTCGGGATTCTTTTCCAGTTCAGCGAAACGCAACGGCAAGGCCTCGTCATCGGTGTTGTAAAACAGACGGGCATAGTGCAGCGTAAAAATGGTGCCGATCAGAAACCAGGAACCGAGCACCGTGGAACCGGTAAAGGCATAGCGCCATAGTTTGTATTGCGTATCATGACTGCCGGCACCGGCCAGCTCCATGATGATCGCCACCAGACTGGCGACGGCGGCGACGCACACCAGCATCAATACCGCTTGCGCACTTTCATCTTCCTTTTCGGCCAGCTGCCTGACATCCCCGGCTTTGGCCCGGATCATCAAAAACCAGATGGACAGCAGATAGACCCAGACGCCGGCATTCCAGCCAATCAGCAAACGGGTGACGGGCGCGCGGTCGGCCAGCACCAGCGCCACGATGACACCGACAATGATCGCCACCAGCAAGCGCGGATGGACCTGAACAATACTGCGGACAATGGACATGAATTAAGGTCTGGGCCAGAAGTTGATTTTCTCAAACCTTAACATGCTTCCTGCCGCCGTTGCTGACGGCTACCGCATGCGCCGCATCGGTTCACGGTTTGCCGGTAATGCCACGCGCCACTTGTTGCGCCTCTTCCAGCGACGCCAGTCCGGTAACGGCAAAACGGTTGCCGCCCAACAGGCCGGTGACCAGCGGCGCGGTGATCACGACACCGTCGACCACCACTGCCATGCGCTGATTTTGCAATACCCGGGCCGCCTGCGCAAAGCGGATGGTGCCGGTTGGCGTGAGATCCAGCGTGACGGTCACCAGCCCGTTGAGATCTTTTCTGGCTTCAGCTTTGGCAATATCGCTGTTGGACAGCAATACCTGCGGCGCCAGATAGACGTCCGGGCCGCCGTCCCGCACTGCAGCCTGACGCCAGCCGGCTTGCGCGCTCAGACTGGCGGCATGCAGTTCGAATGGCACCGCCGATTGGGAATGGCCGCTGGCGCAGGCGGTCAAGCCGGCCATCAGCAGCAACGCGGTACAGGTTCGTTTCCAGAATAATCCGCCAGCGTTCAAAACTCCTGCTCCTTCAATGACCGTGCCGCCCGTTCGCGGGCCCCTTCCAGCGCCTCGGCCTGCGAGCCGAACAGACCGGCCGGAATGAAGGTCTCGGCGATTTCGGGTTCCCGCGTCAGGCGGACGAATACTTGTGCTTCAAAGACGCCGTCACTTTTCTCGACTGCATCGTAACGGGCGATGTGGGTTCCACTTTGCAATACATTTTCTGCCATGATATCTCCTTCCATCAAGAAACAGCAGTTGGACTGCCTGTCGCCGGACAGGTTCGGCGCTTCCCGATTTTCAGTGCTTGTCCTACCCGCTTGCGTGCGTGTGACAACGACAATTCTATGTGAATTGCCTGTCAGACAGTCAATCCGTGCACTTGCCGCGTGCTTTTATGCAGCCCGCAGCGCGATCAGGCGTTCCTGCCGTTAAAATGGCAGCTATCCAATCATCCGCAAGCCGCCCACCACATCATGGAAAAACTCAGTCCGATCCAGCTTTTGCAATCCAGCTCCCTGCCCATGCTGGTACAGGAAGAAATGGAAAAAATGATCTTGCAAGGCGACATCGTGGTCGGCGGCCGGCTCAACGAGGCCGATCTGGCCCAGCATTTCGGCATCAGCCGCGGCCCTATCCGGGAAGCGTTCCGGGGACTGGAAGAATCGGGACTGGTGCGGCAGGAAAAAAACCGTGGCGCCTTCGTGCGTGAGATTTCGGTCACCGAAGCCGATGAAATCTACGATGTGCGCGATGCCCTGGAAGAGTTGATCGGCCGCAAGCTGGCAGCCAACATCACGCCGGCGCAACTGGCCGAACTGCAACAGCAGGTGGAACAGATCGAACAGGTCGGCGTCAGCCAGGATGTCACGCGCTATCATCTGCTCAATCTGCAATTCCACGATACGCTGGTCAGCTTCACCGGCAACCGCAAACTGATCGCGGTGTATCGCAAGCTGACCAAGGAATTGCTGCTGTTTCGCCGGCGCGGTCTGGCGGCCGGCGGCGGCATGCTTGTCTCAAGCGATGAACACCGCGCCATTTATGAAGCCATCGCCGCGCGCGACACTGATGCTGCCGGCAACATGCTGCGCCGGCATTCCGAACTGAGTCGCGCCCGCATGCATCGCGCCGTCGAAAATCAGACTGCCGCTGCCACCACTGCCTGACCCCCTCATCTTCAGGATCGCGTCCCCATGTCATCCGCTCAGCCCCGTACCGAAGGTTTCACCAAACCGATCACTCCCGCACAACTGAGCGAGTTTTCGGCATTCATCGACAAGCTGGTCAAGATCAGCGGCGCCATCATCGGCCGCCATTATCTGAGCGGCGTCGCCGTCGATACCAAGTCCGATCAGTCGCCGGTCACCGCCGCTGATCGTGACACCGAGCAGGCGCTGCGCGCTGCGATTGCCGCCAGTTACCCGGACCATGGCATCATCGGCGAAGAGTTCGGTCCGCATCAGCAAGATGCAGACTATTGCTGGGTCATCGACCCCATCGATGGCACCAAGGCCTTCGTCACCAATTGCTATATTTTCGGCACGCTGATTTCGCTGATGCATCAGGGCCGTCCGATACTCGGTGCCTTGCACAGCCCGCTGATGAATCATTTACTGCTCGGCTCATCGGCTGGCACCACACTCAACGGCAAGCCGGTACGCATGCGCAGTTGCGCCAGCATTGAACAGGCGATGCTGCTGGCGACCGATCACTGGGATATTTTCAAGTATCACGACGGTCCGGCATTCGAGAAATTATCGCGGCAGGCCCGTCTGTATCGCGGCTGGGGCGATTGTCACGGCTATTTCCAGCTGGCCACCGGCGGCGCCGACATCATGCTCGATCCGATCCTGAAGATCTGGGACATCATGTCGTTCATCCCCATCATCGAAGGGGCCGGCGGCCGCATCACCGACTGGCAGGGCAACAGCCCGATCGGCGCCAGCGCGATTGTCGCCACCGGCGGTGCGATTCATGATGCCGTCATACGGGCGTTGAATCCCTGAACGCATCCATCGGCGATTCATCCGACGGACGGCCCGGCGCGGCCGAAGAGGCCGGCGTGCTGTGAATGCGGACGATGCGCACGCTGTCAGGCTGCGCTGCCACCACACATGCCTTGCCGGTACGTTTGCAATGGTCCTGGACGCGCCAGTAATCACCATGACTCAGGCAACCGGTCTGGCAAATCACGAGATCGGCGGCGACCAGGCTGGCTTCCAGATCGGCCAGGTCATCAACGCCGGCCGTGCTCATTGATTCGGTGACGGCCGTGGCATCGCGTTCGGCGGCACAGGTGCTCTTGCTCTGCGCAGCCACGCACGACGGCATTTCGTCGGTGGCCGGCATGCGCGCGAATGCTTGCGACGGAATTTCCTGCGGCCTTGCCTGCCAGCGCCAGTACAGGCATTCGCGCATCAATTCCTGAATCCGGTTGGACATGCTGTCGACCCGGCGTACCAGCGCCTGTCGCTTGGGCAAACCCGGCAGGCTGGCCTGCAGCCGCGCCTGATCTTCTCTGGCAAATGCCAGCGTCGTATCGCGCACCACGACGGTGGCGCGCACTTTCATCAATTCCGCCTGCAGTTGCCGGATCTCGGCGCGCTGGCGATCAAGTTGTTCGGTGCAACGTTTCTGCAATGCGCCGTACTGCCTGCATAACAGCAGATGTTCGTGTTGCAGCCGTTCAACATCGTCTGAAGCGTGGTTCATGGGGTGCTCCCCGGGAGTGAGACCGACCATCTGAGAACAGAGCCCGGCACTGCCGGGAACGCACGAAGGGAGAGAAAATCAGCCATCGAAGCCTCCTGCAATCATGACAAGGGAGCAAATTATAAATGAGAATTATTGTTATTTGTTGATATATGCCAAGTCTCCCTGCTGCTCACAGGGGTGTTCCGCTGGCAGCATAAAATCCGGTGTCGCTTGATCTGGCGCAAACAGCCGTAGACAATGACAAGCGACAATAATGACAACCCGGTGGCCGGCACTGCGCGTGGCGACCATTCATCAAAAGCATGAGGAAGGAATAGCAATATGGCTTGGAAAAGCATCGCGGTACTGTTGTTGGGGCTGGCATCACTGAACGGCTGCGAACGTTCCATCGATACCCGGCTGGCAGCACAAGCGGCAGCCGAACAGGCTCTCGGCGTTACGCCGCAAGTCTTTGCCGGCAAATTCAACACGACGCTGAGCGATGTGCTGGCGCGCCGGCCGGAACCAGACGCGGCCCGCATGGCGCCGCTGTATGCCATTGACCCCAACAATCTGCACGCCGGCGACAAACAACTGATGCTGGAAACGCATGTCGGTCCGTCGTCGACCACATTGCTCGGCACGCTGGCGAAAAACGGTGAACTGAAAACCATCGGTGCGCTGCTGGCCGAGCGTTCCCAAGCGGCCAGCGGTGAGTTTTTCATCTGCGCCGAAACCATCGCGCAAGTATTTGCGCCGGATGCTGCCGCTACCCTGCCGGCGCTGATCAAGCGACTGACCAACAATGCCGTGAACAATCCCGGCCAGCGGCTGACGGAAGTGGTATCGGGCCGCCTGCTGTCGGCGGAAATCATTCCGCAGGGCTTGCTGTTTCAGGTCGAGCAGGTTCAGTAATCTGACCGGTACTTCTCAACCCCTGCTGCTTTGATCGGCAAAATAGCGCGCCGGCGATTTGCCGGTGGCTTTCTTGAACATCGTGATGAACGCGCTCACCGATTCATAGCCCAGATCGCCCGACACCAGTTGCACCGACATGCCGCCGGCGAGTCGCTGCAGCGCCACCAGCAGATGCAATTGCTGCCGCCAGCGACCAAAAGTCATGCCGGTTTCCCGTATCAGCAAGCGCGCCAGCGTGCGCTCACTCATTGCCACTTGCGTCGCCCATTCGGCAATCGTGTAGCGATTGGACGGATCGGCCATGAGTGCCGCAGCGATGCGCCGCAAACGCTTGTCGCGTGAAATCGGCAAATACAGTTGCGCAGTCGGCATCTGTTCCAGCTCATCAAGCAGTACCGCCACCAGCCTTGCAGTTGGCCCGGTCGTCGCGTAATCCTGCGGCAGCGTGGCCAGGCGCTGAATCAATTCCAGCAGCAACGGCGTCATCCTGAGCGTGCAGCATTGATCCGGCAGTGCCGCGACATCCGGTTCGACAAACAGGAAGCAGAGGCGACCGTTGGCCGATACCTGATTGCGGTGCATCAGGCCACCCGGAATCCATACCGCACAGTGCGGCGGTACCAGCCACAAGCCATCCGGCACCTTGCAGGTCACCGAACCGTGCAACGCCAGAATCAACTGCCCTTTGCGATGCTTGTGTACGGTCGACTCGCTGTCGTTGTCACTCACTTGCAGGCGCAAGGCTACCGCCGGTTGCAACAGCAGGTCGGGATCGAAACTGGTCAGCGACTCAAGCAGGGAAGACATAGGATTTGACTGTTTTCAGATATATTTTGTCAGAATATCCAAATTCTTCTTCACCACCAAGGCGTAAAGTGAAATCATCAAAATAATTCGAGATTTTTCATGCCATCCCATCACAAATCTGCCATTCCGGCCACGCCGCTGCTGCTGATCATCGGTATTCTGCTGATCGCCAGCAATCTGCGGGCGGCGGTCACCGGCGTCGCGCCGCTGCTCGATACCATCCGTCACGACTTCGGTCTCAGTTCCGGCAATGCCGGCATGCTGATTACCTTGCCGCTGCTGGCATTTGCAGCAGTGTCGCCGTTTGCTGCCGTGCTGGCACGCCGCTTCGGTCTGGAACGCTCACTGTTCGCGGCATTGCTGGTGATTCTGGCCGGCATCGTGCTGCGCTCGACCGGTTCGGTGGCGGCGCTGTACATTGGCACCGGCATCATCGGCGGCGGCATCGCCATCGGTAACGTACTGTTGCCGAGCCTGCTGAAACGCGACTTCCCGACCCGCATCGCGACCATGACGGCAGTGTATGCCTTGACCATGGGGGTGGCGGCAGCGCTCAGTTCGGTGATTGCCATTCCGCTCGCCACCAGCACCGGCTGGCCGTTGGCGCTGGCTTCTTGCGGATTGCTGGTAGTGGTCGCGCTGGTGTGCTGGGTGCCGCAATTGCGCAAGCACACCGCCCCTGCCGCCAGCACCGCCACCGAGGCACATGGCGGACGCATCTGGCATTCGCTGCTGGCCTGGCAGGTCACGCTGTTTCTGGGATTGAATTCGTTTGTTTACTACGTGGTGGTCAGCTGGCTGCCGGCGATTCTGAACGACGCCGGTTACACCCCGGCGCAATCCGGGTCGCTGCACGGCTTGCTGCAAATGGCTGCTGCCGTCGCCGGTCTGGCGCTGATGCCGTTGCGCCGCATGAAAGATCAGCGTGCAGCCGCTTTCGGCGCCTCCTGCATGGCGCTGGTCGGGATTCTCGGTTTGCTGTGGGTACCGCAATGGGCGGCATTCTGGTGCGTGTTGTACGGTCTCGGCTCCGGTGCCACCATCGTTCTCGGCTTGTCGTTCGTCAGTCTGCGCGTCAACAGCGTGCAGCAAGCGGCGTCGCTGTCGGGCATGGCGCAGACCGTGGGCTATCTGCTGGCGGCAGTGGGCCCGACCCTGATCGGCGCGATCCACGACCGCGTGCAAAACTGGACCGCGCCGCTGCTGCTGTGCGCTGGCGCTGCCGCACTGATGGCCCTGTGCGGTTTGTTTGCCGGCCGCAATGTGCACATCCCCACGCCATCAGCACTCGCGGCGCGCTGAAGCCGCTCAGGAAACGCCGATTCCCTTTTCCACCGCACGCGACAGGATGAACACGTAATCGGCGAATTCCGGACGGTGAATATCCAGATGCAAAAACATCAGGTCGGCAGCGACTTCGCCCTTGCCGGCCTTGATCGCTTCCGCAATCGCCACGTGTTCATGCGCAGTAGAATCGCGCCGCCCGGCCACCCGGTGAATATGCTCGCGGTAAGGCGCAGCACGCCGCCGCAATTGCTTGGCTGAATCTTCCAGCAAACGGTTGCAACTGCCGGCATAAATGATTTCGTGGAAACGTTTGTTGGCCGCCGAATAGACGCTGGAGTCATCATCTTTGGCGGCCGCTACGGTATCGGCCGCCGCCTGCAGCAAGTGCACCACTTCATGCGGTTTCATGCGGCGCGCAGCCAGCCGCGCCGAAGCCGACTCCAGCACCGCCAGCATTTCAAACAATTCAAACACGCTCGCCAATGAAATCTGCGCGACGAATACGCCCTGGCGCGCCCGGTGTTCTGCCAGACCATCAGCCACCAGACGCCCGAGCGCTTCGCGGATCGGTGTGCGGGATACCCCGTAAATCGCCGCCAGCTGGCGCTCATCAAGGCGCTCGCCGGGCGGATAGGTGGCGTTGAGAATATCGGCTTCAATGGCGCGGCTGATGCGGTCGGCTTGCGAGACGCTTTCTTCTTGGGACATGGCATCTTTCCATAAATGACCCGCGCATCATACCGTACTTCCCCTCCGGTTCGTCCAGAGCTGCCATCTGGCATATTTTAAAAACCACAAACAAAACCAAAATATAATTCTGGTATACCAAAAATAATAATTGGTATATATTTCATCGCAAGCGTTCCCGGCTTCGATGCAGATAATCTGGCCGGCACTTTTGAATATCTGGAAAACAGCGGCAACAGCAGGCTTTTACCGCGTTTGTCCGGCAACTGGAAAAATGCCTGCGACAACGCTGTCGTCAACACAATAAAAATTCTGGCATACCAGAATAAAGATACGTAAAACCAAGGAGGAGACCTTGTCTCAAGCAAGCTTTACCGGCGCCACGGCGGAATCGCGTCTGGCCGCCCTGTTCGATCCCGATTGCCGCACGCCGCTGATATCGGCTTCGCACCTGAAAATGATGCGCGGCAATGTCGCCGGCCGCCAGGTACTGGCCGTCGCTACCGATCCGCAAGTGGATAAAGGTGCCGTGGGCGTGGCCGAATGCAGCGATCTGCGTCGCGCCGTTCAACTGGCGCAAGAAACCGGTGCGGCACTGGTGTTACTGATCGATTCGGCCGGTGCGCGCTTGTATGAAGGCTTGCCGATTCAAGGCGCATTGCGGCGGTTGATGCGCGAATTGCTGGATGCCCGGCTGGATGGATTGCCGGTACTGGCGCTGCTCGGACGCAATGTGTTCGGCGGCGCCAGCATGCTGGCGCAAGCTGCCAGCCAACGCTGTTATGCGCCGGCCACGCTGCTCGCCATGACCGGCCCGCGTGTACTGCAACAAGGTGGCGACGCCTACGCCACCGTGATCGCCGCCATCGATGGCAATGCCCGCAGCCACTGCGGCATCACTGCCAATTCCGAACAATTGCTCGACGACACGCCCGGCACCTATACCGCCGCGCTGCAGCGCTGGGTCAGCCGGCTCGGCGACAGCGCCGCGCCGGACCTGGATGCCGAACGCCGGCAACTGGCGCAACGCCTGCAAACCACAACGCTGGTCCCGAATGCCGACATGATCTTGACCGGCGCCACCCTGCGCTGCCACGGTCAGATACCGGCAGGTTGCGCCGATGCCCTGCGACTGGCGGAAATGATTGATGCCGCCGGCCCCGGCGCATTGCAACTGCAACTCGATTACAACGGCCACAGTACCGCGCTCGCCGACGAGCGCTTGCTGCTCAGCCAGTATCTGGCGCATCTGGCGGCCTCGATCCGACGTCGCGTGCGGCGCGGCCATCCGGTTCACCTGCACATCAATGGCCCGATTTCCGGTGGCATCTACATCGCCGCCGCCGGCGCTGCGTCCAGCGTCGTCATGACCCCCGGCAGCAGTGTGCGCACCCTGCCGCAATCGGCGCTCGACGACATTCTGGCACGGCCGGCCGGCATTGACGCCGCCGCCGACATCACGCTCGAGCGCTATCCCGAACTCGGCCTCGCCGACACCATTTCTACGCTACCCGTCACTGCCATGAACGCCAATATTTTCGCTACCTTTGAACATATCGCCCGGGACGCCGGCGAGGCCGTCTTTATCGAAACGCCGGAGGCACAAACCCTGAGTTATGCCGGCATGCTGGCGCTCACCGCGCGCTATGCGAATGCCTTGCAAAACCTCGGCGTCAACCCCGGTGACCGGGTCGCGGTACAGGTCGACAAGTCAGTAGAAAATTTCTGCCTGTACCTGGCAACCTTGCGCATGAGCGCCATCTACCTGCCGCTCAATACTGCCTACCATCCGAATGAAGTGCAGTATTTCATGCAGGATGCCGCACCGCGCATCTTCATCTGCACCCCGGCCAACCTGGCCGCGCTGAGCATACTGGCCAGCGCCAATGGTGTTGCCCATACCTTCAGCCTGGCCGACGATGGCAGCGGCAGCTTTATCGATTACGTCGCAGCAAACACGACCGCCGGCGCCGGTTTCGATACCGCGCATGCCAACGCCGACGACGTCGCACTGATCATCTATACCTCCGGCACCACCGGCCGCCCCAAGGGCGCCATGCTGACGCACGCCAATCTGCTCAGCAATGGACGCGCCCTGACCACACTATGGGAGTTCGGCAAGAACGATGTGCTGCTGCATGCGCTGCCGCTGTTTCATGCGCATGGCCTGTTCATTTCCAGTCACTGCGCCTTGCTGTCCGCCAGTCGCATTTTGTTCTTGAAAAAATTCGATGCCGCGCAAGTCGTGACACTGCTGCCGTGCGCCACCGTCATGGTCGGCGTGCCGACCTTTTATTCGCGACTGCTGGCGCAAGCTGGCTTCAACACCGCCGCGGCTGCCGGCATGCGCTTGTTCATTTCCGGTTCGGCGCCCCTGCTGGCGGAGACCAATCATGAGTTCAGTCAACGCAGCGGCCATGTAGTGCTGGAGCGCTATGGCATGACCGAATCCGCCATCATCAGCTCCAATCCGTGCAGCGGTGAGCGCCGTATCGGTGCGGTCGGACCGGCCATCGATGGCGTGGAAGTGCGGATTGCCGATACCGATGATCGTCCGCTCGGGGCCGATACCGTGGGCGGCATCCAGATTCGCGGCAGCGGCGTCATGAAAGGCTATTGGCGCAATCCTGAAAAAACCGCACAGGAATTTACCGCCGATGGCTGGTTCCGCACCGGCGACCTCGGCACCCTCAGCGCCGACGCTTACCTGACCATCGTCGGCCGCGCCAAGGACCTGGTGATTTCCGGCGGCTACAACGTCTATCCCAAAGAAGTGGAAATGGCCATCGATGCCCTGCCCGGAGTGATCGAGTCAGCCGTCATCGGGGTTCCCGACCGTGACTTCGGCGAGGCCGTCAATGCCGTGGTGGTATGCAGCGACAGCACGCTCAGCGCACCCGACATCATCTTGTCGCTGAAGGCCCAGATGGCCAGCTACAAGGTACCCAAGCAAGTGCACTTCGTGACCGAGCTGCCGCGCAACGCCATGGGCAAGGTATTGAAAAACGTCTTGCGCGACATCTACGGCAACACCGCGCCGGCCAGGCAAGCCTGAGGCTGGCTGACTACGCCGGCGCAGTTTCCGGATCTTTTGTTTCAGGTATTTTTCCAACGACAGCAACCCACATCCATCGCAATGGAGGAGACTATGACACACACCATCAACCCTACCCGCCGTCTGCTGTGCACGTCGATGGCGGCGCTGCCGCTGGCCGGCGTCGCAGGCATGGCCGGCTTTTCTGCCAATGCCCTGGCACAAGGCGCCACGCCGTTCAAGATTTCGCATCAGTTTCCCGGTTCCACCGGCAATGAAGGCGACTTCCGCGACCGCTTGTGCCGCATCTTTGCGGCCGAAGCCGAGAAGCGTTCCGGCGGCGCATTGAAATTCAATGTCTATCCCGGCTCGTCGCTGATGAAAACCAATGCCCAGTTCAGCTCGCTGCGGCGCGGTGCGCTGGACATGAGCTTCTTCCCGATTTCCTACGCCGGCGGCGAAGTGCCGGAACTCAACATCGCGCTGATGCCGGGTCTGGTCACGACTTATGCGCAAGGGCTGGCCTGGAAGAACGCCGAGATCGGCAAGGCACTCAACGATTTACTGATCGACAAAGGCGCGATCCCGATCGCCTGGGTCTGGGAAAGCGGCAGCATCGCCGGCCGCAACGGCGCCGTGATTGCGCCGTCTGACGTCAAGGGCATGAAGATTCGCGGCGGCAGCCGGGAAGTGGACATGATGCTCAAAGCCGCCGGCTCGGCCGTGGTCACCCTGCCGTCCAACGAACTGTATGCCGCCATGCAAACCGGCGCCGTCGATGCCGTCATCACGTCATCCACCAGCCTGCTGTCATTCCGTCTCGAAGAAGTGGCCAAGCATCTCACCACCGGCCGCAGCGAATCGTTCTGGTTCATGGCAGTGCCGTTGCTGATGTCGCGCACGGTATTCGAAAAATTGCCGAAGGCGCAGCAAGATCTGATTTTGCAAATCGGTAATGAGATCGAAAAAATCGGACTCGACGCGGTCAAGACCGATGACCGCAACGTCGCCGCCGTGTACCAGAAAGCCGGCGCCAGGATTTATGATCTGGATGTCGCCACGGTACAGAAATGGCGCACCATCGCGCGTGACAGCGCGTGGAAAGACTACGCGTCGAAGTCGCCGAATTGCGCCCGCTTCCTGCAACTGGCTGAAAAGGTGAGCGCATGAACCTGCATCTCGATACCCTGTCCGGCACGCCGCCCGCGGCGCGCCAGAGCGGCGGCGTGCTGGATCTGGCCGAACACGCGCTGGGCCGCCTGAATCAGCTCATTCTCAAGCTGTCGATGCTGGCCCTGCTGGCCGCAGCCGTCATCCTCAGCGCCAGCGTGTTCTTGCGCTATTACCTGCATGCCCCGACCGACTGGCAAGATGAAGCCGCCGTGTTCCTGCTGGTAGGCGCCACCTTCCTGTGCGGCGCCTTCGTGCAACAGCAACGCGGCCATGTCGGCATCGAGTCGCTGGCCGGCTTGTTGCCGCCGTGGGCCAATCGCCTGCGGCAATTATTTTGCGATGTCATGTCGTGCCTGTTTTGCCTGTTCTTCGCGTGGAAATCATGGACGCTGTTTCATGAAGCCTGGGTCGATGGCCAGACCACTGCCTCGACCTGGGCGCCGCCGCTGTGGATTCCCTACGGTGTCATGGCGCTCGGCATGAGCCTGCTGGTGTTGCAATTGCTGGTGCAAACGCTGCGCCATCTGGCCACCGGGGCGCCGGCCAAAGGAGCATCAGCATGAGTTTCGATATGGGTACCGGCATGATCGGCGCACTGTACGGCTGCGGCACGCTGATACTGATGTTTTCCGGCATGCCGATTGCATTCGCACTGGGGTCGATTGCGGTCATTTTCATGTTCTTTTTCATGCCGGCTTCGTCACTCGATACCGTGACACAAAACGTGTATGAAGAAATGGCCAGCATCACTTTGCTGTCGATTCTGCTGTTCATCCTCAAGGGTGCCGCCATCGGCAAGTCGCGCGCCGGTGCAGATCTGTATTCAGCGATCCATGCCTGGATGCAGAAAATTCCGGGCGGCCTCGGCATCGCGAATGTCTTTGCCTGTGCCTTGTTCGCCGCCATGGCAGGTTCCAGCCCGGCGACCTGTTCCGCCATCGGCAGCGCCGGCATTCCGGAAATGCGGGCGCGCGGTTATTCACCCGGTTTCGCGGCCGGCATCATCGCTGCCGGCGGTACGCTGGGGATTTTGCTGCCGCCGTCGATCACCATGATCCTGTTTGCGGTCGCGGCTGAACAATCGCTGGGGCGCCTGTTCCTGGCCGGTGTCGGTCCCGGTTTGCTGCTGGTCGGCTTGTTCGCGTTCTATGCCGCATGGCGCTACAAGAAGGAATAC
>NZ_LFLS01000055.1 GCF_001189915.1 Herbaspirillum autotrophicum | reverse complement strand
TTTTCGGTGCTTCGGAGTAGTGCTTGAATTCCATCGAATATGTCGCACGACCTTGCGTTGCCGAACGCAACGATGTCGAGTAACCGAACATTTCCGACAGCGGCACTTCGGCCTTGATGATCTTGCCGCCACCGCCGGCAATTTCATCCATACCCTGAACCATACCGCGACGCGACGACAGATCGCCCATCACAGTACCGGCGTAGTCTTCAGGAGTCTCAACTTCAACTGCCATCATTGGCTCCAGAATGACCGGGCTGGCTTTACGGCAACCATCCTTGAACGCCATCGAACCGGCCATGCGGAATGCATTTTCGTTCGAGTCAACATCATGGTAGGAACCGAAGAACAGCGTAACCTTGACGTCCACAACCGGATAACCGGCCAGCACGCCCGAGTTCAGTGTTTCGCGAACACCCTTTTCAACTGCAGGGATGTATTCACGCGGAACAGTACCACCCTTGATCGCGTCGATGAATTCAAAGCCCTTGCCCGGTTCTTGCGGCTCGATCTTCAGAACCACGTGACCGTACTGACCACGACCACCGGATTGCTTGACGAACTTGCCTTCGATTTCTTCGCAAGTCTTGCGGATGGTTTCGCGATAAGCAACTTGTGGCTTGCCAACGGTCGCTTCAACGTTGAATTCACGCTTCATGCGGTCAACGATAATGTCCAGATGCAACTCGCCCATACCGGCGATGATGGTCTGACCCGATTCTTCATCGGTACGCACGCGGAACGAAGGATCTTCAGCAGCCAGACGGTTCAGCGCCAGGCCCATCTTTTCCTGGTCAGCCTTGGTCTTTGGCTCGACAGCCTGCGAAATCACCGGCTCCGGGAACACCATGCGCTCGAGGACCACAATTGCCTTGTCGTCGCACAATGTGTCACCAGTAGTTGTGTCTTTCAGGCCAACGACAGCGGCGATATCGCCTGCCAGCATTTCCTTGATTTCTTCACGTTGGTTCGCGTGCATCTGAACGATACGACCGATACGTTCTTTCTTCTCTTTAACCGAGTTGAATACGGTATCGCCCGAGTTCAACGTACCCGAGTAGCAACGGATGAAGCACAGCTGACCAACGAACGGGTCAGTTGCGATCTTGAATGCCAGCGCCGAGAACTTCTCGCCATCTTCTGCTTTACGCACAACCGGCTCGTCATCTTCATTCAGACCTGGGACAGGCGGAATATCGATTGGCGACGGCAGGTATTCGATCACGCCGTCCAGCATTGCCTGCACGCCCTTGTTCTTGAACGCTGTGCCGCACATCATCGGCACGATTTCGCTGGCAATGGTACGTTGACGAATCGCAGTCTTGATTTCTTCTTCAGTCAGGTCGCCTTCTTCCAGATACTTGTTCATCAGTTCTTCTGATGCTTCAGCAGCCGCTTCGACCATGTTCTCACGCCACTTCTTCGCCTCAGCCAACAGACTTTCGCGAATTTCCTTGTATTCGAATTTCATGCCCTGGGATGCGTCATCCCAGATGATTTCGCGCATCTTGACCAGATCGATCACGCCTTCGAAATTTTCTTCAGCACCGATAGGCACCTGCATAGGAACAGGATTGGCCTTCAGGCGTGCGCGCATTTGCTCGAAAACCTTGAAGAAGTTCGCGCCGGTACGGTCCATCTTGTTGACGAATGCCAGACGTGGAACCTTGTACTTGTTAGCCTGACGCCATACTGTTTCGGATTGTGGCTGCACGCCACCGACTGCACAGTAAACCATGCAGGCGCCATCCAGAACGCGCATCGAACGCTCAACTTCAATTGTGAAGTCAACGTGGCCCGGGGTATCAATGATGTTGATGTGGTGTGGCTGGAAGTTACCCGCCATGCCCTTCCAGAAACAGGTGGTAGCAGCGGAAGTAATCGTGATGCCGCGCTCTTGCTCTTGTTCCATCCAGTCCATGGTGGCCGCGCCATCATGCACTTCACCAATCTTGTGGTTCACGCCGGTATAGAACAACACACGTTCTGTAGTGGTGGTCTTGCCTGCGTCAATGTGAGCGGAAATACCGATATTGCGATAGCGCTCAATGGGGGTCTTGCGAGCCATGATTTAATCCTAAGTCTTTTAATGCACGAAACCGAGCGTTATTTTTCAATGAAAATATGCGCTCGGCTCGAACAAATTTCAGATGCGGACAGCTGGCTCCCCGTAAGGAGACAACTGCCCAGTCTATTAGAAGCGGAAGTGCGAGAACGCCTTATTCGCTTCAGCCATACGGTGAACTTCATCGCGCTTCTTCATCGCACCGCCACGGCCTTCAGCCGCTTCAATCAATTCACCACCCAAACGTTGCGGCATGGATTTTTCGCTACGCTTGTTTGCGGCTTCGCGCAACCAACGCATCGACAACGCCATACGACGGACAGGACGCACTTCAACAGGCACCTGGTAGTTGGCGCCACCAACACGGCGGGACTTCACTTCGACCATAGGCTTGCAATTGTTCAACGCTGCGGAAAACACTTCCAGCGGATCTTTGCCTGTCTTGGTCTGGATATGGTCAAACGCACCGTAGATGATGTTTTCAGCAACAGACTTCTTGCCCGACAGCATCAGAACGTTAACGAACTTAGCAACTTCAACATTGCCGAATTTTGGATCTGGCAGAATTTCCCGCTTGGGGACTTCACGACGACGTGGCATTTCGATTCCTTTTCAGTCTTCAGTTGAGTGAGCGATTACCACTTGCACTCTTCGCTTTCACTCGCGGATGGTCATCATAACCTTCCACTTACTCGGTCCTTCATGGACCGACACACTTCATCTGGCTTGCGCCGGACGAAAACTTATTACTTCTTTGCAGCCTTCGCACGCTTCGCACCGTACTTCGAGCGAGCTTGCTTGCGATCCTTGACGCCCTGGGTATCCAGTGCACCGCGAACCATGTGGTAACGCACACCCGGCAAGTCTTTTACGCGACCGCCGCGAATCAGAACCACACTATGCTCTTGTAAGTTATGGCCTTCACCGCCGATGTACGAAATCACTTCGAAACCGTTGGTCAAACGCACTTTTGCGACTTTACGCAAAGCGGAGTTTGGCTTTTTAGGTGTCGTTGTGTAAACACGGGTACATACACCGCGTTTCTGAGGGCTGTTTTCCAGCGCCGGCGATTTGCTTTTCACGACCGCAGAGACGCGTGGCTGGCGAATCAATTGATTGATGGTTGGCATCGTTTTTTATCCAACAAAGTACGACGTTAATAACATTAGTTCCGAAAACGATTGCCCGGGACTAAACAAGATACTTGCACGAAAGAAACTGTGCATTACGATTCAGCAGACAAAAGGAAGAAGCGTCGCAGAAAGCGGAAGCAGACTAAAGAACGCTTAAGCCCTGAAGAGCCTAAAATCGAGAACTCGCGAGTATATTCCTGAAAACCGAAAGGGTCAAGGTCAGCTTTTCGCGCCGCAGTGGACGCTGCAAAAATGCAACGGCCACCGGCAGCGCTCAGGAAGAGCGCTCAAGACCTGCCACGATCTTACGCCAAACTGCGCTTTCTTCCTTGTTTCTTTCACGGCGAGAGAAAATGTTAATGATCTGATCACCCTTTTTATCGTAAAACTCAACGGAAGTGATCATGCCGTCCTTGGCCGGACGCTTCACCACCCAGCCGCGATCAATATTAGCGCGCAGCAAAGCCAGCTTCAAATCCGGTGCCTGTACCTGAAACCAGTCGCCGACCACCGCTGTCTTGTCTGCCTTGCCGCCGTATATTTGTATCATGCCCGGGTTGGAGACGAATACCAGGACCGGCTGACCTTGTTTCGATGCCTCTGTAAACAGCGTTTCAATTGCCGCCGGCGCAAGGCGGTAGGCCGAATCGGTACCGATAAGCTCCAGTGATTGCTCACGCGTGATGTCAAGATCCTTCACCAGCCGGGCAAACTGATGCACATCCGTCAATTCACTCCATGCCAGGCGCAGCTCCTTGACGTCAGCGTCGGCAGTCGATTTGTGCGCCGGCCTCGACTTCGGCGCGCTGACATTCAGTTTCTCCGGCTGCTGCGCTCCCTTGAAATCCGCCACCAGTTTATTGAAGGCCGGCAGGCCTGATTCGTTATCCAGATAGATCTTGATCACCGCCGTGCCGCTCTGATCAAAAAATTGCAGGCTGCGCAGCGTCCTCCCGTTCTTCGCCGGTTGCTCCACGGCAAAACCATAACTCCACTTATCCATCGAAAACCGCAAGTCGATTGCCCCGCCGGCGAATCCGGAAGGCGGTATGACTCGCCCCTCCTCATTCAGGCGCGCCTTGGTGACACTGCCCACACGTTCGATCACAGCACTGTCGTTGCGCGTCACCGATTTGATTTGTCCCAACTCATAGATCCGGTCAAAGATGGCCTTCCATTCCTCGCGACCATCGCGCAATCGCGTCACACCATTGCCGACTTTGGCGGCCAGCAGTTCAGCTTCGGAGATCCCCTGTTGTTGTGCCTGCTCGCGCGCATGCAGGTGTTGTTGCGCGGGCGTTTCGGCCTGCGCAACCGCCGCTGCCAGAACACCAAAACTGACCGCGGCGACGACCATGCGACCTGCGTTAAATACTTTTCCTGACATGATTTCTTGCTCCAGTTGATGATTACCGTGATTACTCAAAGCACGATGGGCGCTGCCACATCAGTATTCGAATTTCGCGCTGATGTTGAAGCTACGGCCGGGTTCGGTATAGGCGTCCTTGTTGGTTGCGTTGTCTGCCAATGACAGGCCGCGGATATCGGTCCAGCTCCAATACTTGCGGTCAAACAGGTTGCGGATGCCGGCATACAGCACGGCATTCTTGCTGAAACGATAACCCGAGCTCAGATCCATCACGAAGAACGATGGCGAAACAAAGTTGGTGGCGGTCGGAATATCGTCCTTCTTCTTGGCCGCGTTGTAGATCACATCGCTTTGCAGGAACCAGACCTGATTCGGCTCGTAGCGTACGCCGGCGACGACCGACAGCGGCGCCACCGATTCCAGCCCGGCCTCTTTGCCGGCCTGATTGGTGGATTTACCCTTGGTGTAGGCGAAGCCGGTCTTCACCGTCAAACCATTTTCCATACGCCAGTCGAGACGCCCCTCGAGACCTTGTATCGTCGCCTTTGCTGCGTTGATGTATTGGTTGATGCGCGGATCTGCCGCAGTCAGGCTGCCGGGATAAACAACCACCACGTCAATGAAATTCCGATATTTTCCATAGTACGCAGCGGCGCTGTAATTGAAGAGGCCGAGCGCCGATGGCAGCTTGCCACGGAAGCCCACCTCATAGGAATTGCTGGTTTCGGATTTCAGATTCGGGTTGGCAACCTGGGAGTATCCCTGTGCAGCATTGTTGAAGTAGGAATTGACTTCTTGCGGCGATGGCGAACGGAAGCCCCTTGCGTACTGCACATACGGAATGAATGCCGGCGTCACTTCATACATGAACGCCAATCGCGGCGACAGTGCACTATCCGTTTTTGTGGTGGCGGGCTGACCATTGGCGATGGCTTGCTTGTCGTACTTGGCGCTGGCCTTTGGCTCCAGCTTGTAGGCGTCATAGCGCAATCCGGGGATGATGCTCAATGCGCCGATGCGCATGTCGTCCTGCACATAGCTGCCAATGACGCTGTACTCGGTCTTCGGAAAGTATTCGCAATACTGCGTGCCGGTGCACGTATTCCAGGCGGTACCTGAAGCCGACATTTGCATCGTCGCCATGCTGGCATCGATACCATAGGTCAGCTTGTGTTTGACGTAGCCTGTATTGAAACTGCTCTCGGCCAGCACACCGCCGCCAACGATATCGTCCTGGTAAGTGATGTCACGGAAACGTGGCCGGGTTGGTGCCAAACCGCTCTCAAACGAATATTGATGCGTCTTTGCATCGCGATAGTACAGATTGGCACGCAGCTTCTGCAGATAGGGATTGTCAGCATTGTCATGCTCGAAGATCAATTGGAGTTTGTTGCTGTTGACATCACTGGTGCTTTGATAGCCCGTGATGTTCGGCAGCGCCACTGCTGACAGACTATCGGCGCGCAATTTGTTCTCGACTGTTTCAAAACTCAGCTTGAGCACGTTACGCGGGTCAATCTTGAACACCAGCTTTCCCAGCGCGGAACGATTGTCATAGGTAAGCGGATCAGCCTTGGTGCGGGCCGTCCCCGCACCGCCGACACTGCCCTTGGTTTCGGTCTCATTGCCGTGACGCGCATTCAGCACCAGCATCCCTTGCACGACGTCATTGCCGAACGCCATGGTGCCGGTGGCCCCGTAGCTGTTGTCGCTGGAATCATAGGACGGACGTACCGCAAAATAGCTGCTCTTGCCGAAGACGTTGAGCAGGTCTTGCGGATCTTTGGTGACAAAATTGACGACGCCGGTCAGGCCATCACTGCCGTACATCGACGACGCCGGGCCGCGCAGGATTTCAATGCGTTGATACAGATCGGTATCGGTGTAGGCGCCGCGTCCGGCGAACATCGTGCCCTGGCTGAACGAGCGCGGCAGGGCAACGCCGTCTTCCAGCAGCATCACGCGATTGCCGTCAAGGCCGCGAATACTAATGCCTTCATTGCCGCCACGCCCCATGGTGGCCGAGGCGCCCGTCACACCGCCAACACGATAGACCGAGCGGCGCACTTCCACACCCGGCTCGTAGCGCAAGGCATCCTTGATGTCCTTGGCGTTTTGCTGCTCGATTTCTTCCGAGGTAATCACCGATACGGTGGCGGCGACACGATTGAGATCGGCGTCTACGCCACGTGCGGAAATAACGGTAATGTCGTCCAGTGGCCGGCTTTGCGCCAGCAACTGTGGCGCGGATTGTGGCGATTGTTGTGCCAATGCAGGCATGACAGCCCATTGTTGCAATACGACGGCCGTAGCCAGCGCGAGTTTCTTTTTGCAGAAACGCATAGTAACCATTCCCTGAGTGGATTAGGTTACTGGCGTCTACGCTGGCTACCTGAGTTATTGTGATTATTGTTTGCCGTATACCTGCCATCCGACGTCAGCGTCGGATGTACTTTTGTATTTTGACGCGCAGCGAAGTTGGCATTTGGCAGCACGCTGCCGGCCGCAAGGCATCCTGCCCGTCGAAGCAAAAACAAACTTTGTAAATAAGAATTATTATTATTTGTGGATTGTAGTAGAAAGATTCTTCTGACTCAAGACGATTCAAAGAAACTTGTATTCGCCGTTTCATATTCGCATCAACCATAAAAAAAGCGGCACCAGAATTTCTTCTGATGCCGTTGTTCCTGATGCCGTCTGCGGCCTTGAGCGGGCCATCCGGCTATGCCGTTCGCTCTGTACAGCGACTGTTCTGATGCGTTGCGCTTCAGCTGCTTTCCGGTAATCCGCGAGTCAACGCCTGCTCTTCAAGCGCCGGCGGGCGCTGCGACAATGCAAGGTTCAGGAGGCATGCTCCAAACCTGCCACGATCTTGCGCCAGACTGCGGTCTCTTCCGTATTTTTTTCGCGACGCGAAAAAATGTTGATGATCTGGTCGCCGTTTGCGTCATAAAACTCGACCGACGTAATCATGCCATCCCTGGCCGGGCGCTTCACTACCCAGCCTCGCGCTATACCGGCCTTGCGCAATGCCATCCGAAAGTCCGGTGCCTGCACCTGATACCAGTCGCCGGCTGCCGTCGCCTGCTCCACCTTGCCACCATAGATTTGTATGATCCCGGGATTGGATACAAATACCAGCAATGGCTGACCTGACTTCGCCGCTTCATCGAACAACACGTGGACGGCGCGCGGCGCAATCTTGTAAGCCGCATCGGTACCGATCAATTCAAACGATTGCTCGCGACTGATTCCCAAGTCTTTAAGCAGTCGTCCGAAGTCGTGTACGTCCGTCAGCTCGCTCCAGGACAATTTCAGTTCCTTTACATCTTCCGTTGTCACCGGTTTGGCTCCAGTTTTATGCGGCAAGGGTTCGGCCTTGAATACGACTCTCTGAACCGGGGCCTTGAAATCGACAACCAGTTTCCTGAACGCCGGTACGGCTTGATTGTTATCCAGAAATATTTTGTTGACGGCCGTGCCGGTGTGATCATAAAACTGCAAACTGTATTGCACTTTCCCGTACTGATCCGCCTGCTCCAGCGCGAACCCGGAACGCCACTTGTCCATCATGAAACGCAGATCAATCGCACCGCCGAGAAACCCGGTTGGAGGCACCACGCGCCCTTCCTCATTCAGACGCGCCTTGGTCACGCTGCCGATACGTTCAACTACGACACTGCCGTTGTGTGTCACTGACCTGATTTGTCCCAACGCATAGAGCCGGTCGTAGATCGCCTTCCATTCCTTCTCGCCGTCGCGCAGGCGGATCACGCCTTTGCCCACTTTCGCAGACAACAATTCTGCTTCCGATGCGGCTTCCTGTTGCACCTTGCCCTGCGTCATCAACGCGATACCTGACGCCACAGGCTGCGCTCCCACAGAAGCCATCACACTCATGCCGATCACTCCTGCTGCGATTCGTTTTATCAAGAACTGACTGCCTGACATATTGCATTACTCCGGTTGATTGATACTGCAATCGATCGAAGGGCGACCAGCGCCCGCCGCGTTAATACTCGAATTTGGCGCTGATGTTGAAGCTGCGACCTGGCTCGGTGAAGGCATCCTTGTTGATATCGGAGATGCTCAAGCCGCGGATATCGTTCCAGCTCCAGTAGTGGCGATCGAACAGATTGCGAATGCCGGCGTAGATAATCGCGTGCTTGTTGAGTCGATAGCCGCCGCTGATGTCGGTGACAAAGAATGACGGCGAGACGAAATCTGTCGACTTCTTGATGTCTGCCCGATTCTTGGCCGTGTTGTAAATCATGTCCGTCTGCGCGAACCAGATATCACTTGGCTCGTAGCGCAAGCCAAGTACGACCGATAGCGGCGAGATACTGTCCAGTCCGCTTTGCTTGCCGGTGCGGTCGGTTCGCGTGCCCTTGGTGTAGGCAAAGCCGGTTTTCATACTGAAGCCACCGTTGAGGCGCCAATCCAGCTTTCCTTCGTATCCGGATATTTTGGCTTTGGCGGCGTTCACGTTTTGATAAATGACGGAATTACCTGGGGCTCCCGTACCGCTCTTTTGCATCTCAATGAAATTGCTGTAGCGACCATAAAAAGCAGCGGCGCTGTAACGCAGTTGACCCGACGATATCGTCAACTTGCCGCGTAGCCCCAGCTCATATGAATTACTGGTTTCAGGCTTGAGATCGGGATTGGATATCTGGCGATACGCACCGCGAGATGTCACGTTTGAGAAAAATGAATTCACGTCCTGCGGTGAAGGCGCTCGAAATCCTCTCGCATACTGAACATAAGGGATCAGGGCTGGCGACACTTCATACAGCAGCGCCAGTCTCGGCGAGAGGGCACTGTCCGAGCTCGTTACTGCCGGCTGTCCATTGGCACCGGCTTGCGCGTCATATTTGGCACTGCCTTTCGGCTTCAACTCATAGGTGTCATAGCGCAGGCCTGGTATCAGCGTCATTGCACCGTAACGCATTTCATCCTGGGCGTAGAAACCGAACACCGTATATTCAGTTTTCGGAAAATATTCACAATACTCAAATCCGGTACAAGTACGCCATTCTGATCCGCTCGCGCTGGTCTTCAGTGTCGACAGACTGGCATCCAATCCATACACCAGTTTGTGCTTGAGGCCGCCGCTGTGGAAATTGCTCTCGGCCAAAATACTGCCGCCGAATATTGCGTCGGCATAATTGGTATCCCGTGAGCGTGTTTGCTCGATGGCGCGGCCTCTGGTAGCAACATACGCTTGATTGGCATATTGATTGGTTTTTGCCTCGCGATAATAGAGTACAGCCTGTAGTTTCTGTATCAGCTTTTGGTCGCTGTCGTTGTAGTCATACGTCAATCCGACTCTGTTGCTGCTGACTTTACTGCGCGTCTGGTATCCGGTCGTAACAGCGGTTCCCAGGCTATTCATGCCGAATGCCGATAAACCTTCTCCGCTCATCTTGTTCTCAAGCACGCCAACAGTCAGCTTGAACGTATTTTGCGCACTAGCCTTGAATACCAGCTTGCCCAACGCCGAACGGTTGTTGTAACGCAGCGGGTCGGACCGGGTGCGATTCTCGCCGGTGATATCCTGCTCACCCTTGTTGTCGGTTTCGTTGCCGTAGCGTCCGCCGAATACCAGCATGCCCTGCCAGCGTTCACTCCCGAACGCCATCGTCGCGGTGGTCGACAGGCTGTGATCCACCGAATCATAGGACGGTCTGATCGAAAAATAGCTGCTTTTGCCAACTGCATTGAGCAAGTCTTGCGGATCTTTGGTGATGAAGTTGACGGCACCGGTCAGGCCATCGCTGCCATACATTGATGAAGCCGGCCCGCGCAATATTTCTATGCGCTGATACAACTCCGTGTCGGTATAGGCGCCGCGTCCGGCACTCGTGACACCCATGCTGTAAGCGCGTGGCAATGGCACGCCATCTTCCAGCAGCAGCACCCGGTTGCCATCGAGCCCGCGTATGCTGATGCCCTCGTTTCCTGCTCTCCCGGTAATGCCCGTTGCTCCACTTGGCCGGTATGCGGACCGACGCACATCCACGCCCGGCTCATAGCGCAGGGCGTCTTTGATGTCTTTGGCATTGTGTTCTTCCAGGTCTTCAGCGGTGATCACTGATACGGTTGCGGCAGCATGATTGATATCACCGGCACCACCGCGACTCGCCGTGACCGTGACGTCTTCCAGATTGGCATCGGGTTTATCCTGCTGCCGGGCCATCGCCGGTAACAGCAAGCATTGCTGCAGCACCAGCACCAACCCCAGTGCCAATTTTTTCTTGTACAAGACCATCGTATCCATTCCCCGTTTTCAGATGGATTACTAGCGGTGTACGACGGCTGGCTACCGAGTTGATTGATGCACTCAACCGGCTTGGCGGCGGTGCGGTGTTGATGACTCCTTATGCCGGAGTTCGACACGTCAGCGTTTAGCAAAAGAAAATTTCGCCAAAGTAAATGTGAAACGCTATTGTCTTTGAATTTTTGTTTCCACAAAAGCAATATTTCGATGATTTCCCAAATAAGCATTCATTGTCGAATTATTACTATTCGCCGGTAAATCAATACATTTTCGACATAAAAAAACGGCGTCAGAATTTCTTCTGACGCCGTTTTCATTTCACCCGCGATACGCTGCGGGCTTGCTGTTACATCAAGCTTCGCCGTCGGCGCCGCCAAATGTTTCAGCCGAATGTGCTTCGGTTTCGCTGATGCGTGCCTGACGTTCCGATTCCAGCAACGCAGTACGCTCTTCGGCTTCCCATGCATCTTTTTCCTTGCGGGCACGGTGATACGCGAGACCGGTACCGGCAGGGATCAGACGACCGACGATCACGTTTTCCTTCAGACCGCGCAGGCCATCGCGCTTGCCCATGATCGCGGCTTCGGTCAGCACGCGGGTAGTTTCCTGGAACGATGCGGCCGAGATGAACGAATCGGTCGACAACGATGCCTTGGTAATACCCAGCAACACGTTCTCGTAAGTTGCAGGAATCTTGGTTTCTGCCACTACGCGATCGTTTTCGTCGAGCAATTCGGAACGCTCAACCTGCTCACCGGTGATGTAGTTGGTATCGCCCGGATCGACCACCTGCACGCGACGCAACATCTGACGCACGATCACTTCAATGTGCTTGTCGTTGATCTTCACGCCTTGCAGACGGTACACGTCCTGCACTTCGTCGACGATGTAACGTGCCAGCGCTTCGATACCCAGCAAACGCAGAATGTCTTGCGGATCAGCCGGACCGTCAACAATCATTTCACCCTTGTTCACCACCTGGCCGTCATGCACCAGTACCTGCTTGTCCTTGGTGATCAGGAATTCATGCTTGGCGCCGTCCATGTCTGTAATTTCCAGACGTTGCTTGCCCTTGGTTTCCTTACCGAATGCCACAGTACCTGTGACTTCAGCCAGCATACCTGCATCCTTCGGCGAACGCGCTTCGAACAACTCGGCAACACGCGGCAGACCACCGGTGATGTCACGTGTCTTCTGCGATTCAGTCGGGATACGCGCCAGCACTTCACCGACGGTAACTTGCTGACCGTCTTTCACGGTAATCAGCGCACCAACCTGGAAGCCGATCGTCACTGCATGTTCGGTACCGGCGATCTTGACTTCTTCGCCTTGTTCGTTGAGCAGCTTGACCTGCGGACGCAAGATCTTAGCGGCGGACGAACCGCGACGCTTGGCATCGATAACCACCAATGTCGACAGACCGGTCACTTCATCGATCTGCTTGGCCACGGTCGAACCTTCTTCGACGTTTTCAAACTTCACGGTACCGGTGTACTCGGTGATGATAGGACGGGTCAGCGGATCCCATGTTGCCAATGCTGTACCAGCCTTGATCACCAGACCGTCCTTGACGATCAGCGTCGCACCGTACGGTACTTTATGACGCTCACGCTCACGGCCCAGGTCATCGGTAATCAACACTTCGCCGGAACGGGAAATGACGATCAGCTCGCCCTTGCCGTTGGTGACGTAACGCATTGTCGCCGTGAAGCGGATGGTACCGTTCGACTTGGCTTCAACCGACGACGCCACTGCTGCACGCGATGCCGCACCACCAATGTGGAACGTACGCATGGTCAGCTGAGTACCTGGCTCACCGATCGACTGCGCGGCGATAACACCGACTGCTTCACCGGAGTTGACCATCGAGCCGCGGCCCAGATCGCGACCGTAGCACTTGGCGCACAGACCGTAACGGGTGTCGCAAGTCAGCGGTGTACGTACCTTGACTTCGTCGATGCCCAGACGTTCGATTTCTTCCACTGCATCTTCGTCCAGCAGCGTACCGGCTTCGTATTGCGTAGCCTGTGTTTCCGGATTGATGATGTCGGTGGCAGCAACACGACCCAGAATACGGTCACGCAGCGCTTCGATAACTTCACCGCCTTCGACCATGGCCTTCATCGACGCACCGTTGGAAGTGCCGCAATCATCTTCGATCACGACCAGATCCTGGGTAACGTCAACCAGACGACGTGTCAGGTAACCCGAGTTCGCTGTCTTCAACGCGGTATCCGCCAGACCCTTACGGGCACCGTGGGTCGAGATGAAGTACTGCAACACGTTCAGGCCTTCGCGGAAGTTCGCGGTAATCGGCGTTTCGATAATCGAACCGTCCGGCTTGGCCATCAGACCACGCATACCTGCCAACTGGCGAATCTGGGCTGCGGAACCACGCGCACCGGAGTCGGCCATCATGTAAATCGCGTTGAACGATTCCTGAGTGCCCTTGGTACCATCGCGGCGGACGACATCTTCCACCTTCAGCTGGTCCATCATGGCCTTGCCGACGTCATCACCGGCCTTGCCCCAGATATCCACCACTTTGTTGTAGCGCTCGCCGGCTGTTACCAGACCGGAGGAGTACTGTTGTTCGATCTGTTTGACTTCGCTTTCGGCGGTCGCAATGATGGTCGCCTTTTGTGGCGGCACCAGCATGTCATCGACGCAGATCGAGATACCGGCACGGGTCGCCAGACGGAAACCCGATTGCATCAGTTGATCGGCAAAGACGACCGTTGCGCGCAGACCGCACTTTCGGAACGACGTGTTGATCAGCTTCGAGATTTCCTTCTTCTTCAGTGCACGGTTCAGCACGGAGAATGGCAAGCCCTTAGGCAGGATTTCCGACAGGATCGCACGACCGACAGTGGTCTCGTAACGCTTGACTGTTCTGACGAACTCACCTGTGTCGAGATCCTTTGGATTCTCGACGATACGCACGGTGATACGGGTCGCCAGTTCAACTTCCTTGTTGTCGTAGGCACGAATGACTTCCGACACGTCCTGGAACATCATGCCTTCGTTCTTGGCATTGATGGCTTCGCGAGTCGCGTAGTACAGACCCAGCACGATATCCTGGGAAGGTACGATCGACGGTTCGCCGTTGGACGGGAACAGAATGTTGTTCGACGCCAGCATCAGCGTACGCGCTTCCATCTGCGCTTCGATCGACAATGGAACGTGGACCGCCATCTGGTCACCGTCGAAGTCGGCGTTGAACGCGGCGCACACCAGCGGATGCAACTGAATGGCCTTGCCTTCGATCAGGACCGGCTCAAACGCCTGGATACCCAGACGGTGCAATGTCGGTGCGCGGTTCAGCATGACCGGATGTTCGCGGATCACGTCTTCCAGGATGTCCCAGACCACAGGTTCCTGAATTTCAACCAGTTTCTTGGCAGCCTTGATGGTAGTCGCCAGACCCATCAATTCGAGCTTGTTGAAAATGAATGGCTTGAACAGTTCCAGCGCCATCAGTTTCGGCAAGCCGCATTGATGCAACTTGAGCTGCGGTCCCACCACGATCACCGAACGGCCGGAATAGTCGACGCGTTTGCCCAGCAAGTTTTGACGGAAACGACCGCCCTTGCCCTTGATCATTTCGGCCAGCGACTTCAGCGGACGCTTGTTGGCGCCAGTCATTGCCTTGCCGCGACGACCGTTGTCCAGCAGCGAGTCAACCGCTTCCTGCAACATCCGCTTTTCATTGCGCGTGATGATTTCAGGAGCGCGCAATTCCATCAGGCGCTTCAGACGATTGTTACGGTTGATGACGCGGCGATACAGATCGTTCAGATCGGAGGTCGCGAAACGACCGCCGTCCAGCGGTACCAGCGGACGCAATTCCGGCGGCAGCACTGGCAGCACTTCCATGATCATCCAGTCCGGCTTGATACCGGAACGCTGGAATGCTTCCAGCACTTTCAGACGCTTGGCGTATTTCTTGATCTTGGCTTCGGACTTCGATTCCTTCAGTTCCACGCGCAGAGTTTCTGCATCGCGGTCGATGTCGATCGAACGCAGCAATTCGCGGATACCTTCGGCGCCCATGAATGCGGTGAAGTCGTCGCCGTACTCTTCGTACTTGGCTGCGAAGTCATCTTCCGACATGATCTGGCACTTCTTCAGCGGAGTCATGCCAGGATCGGTCACAACATAGGCTTCGAAATACAGAACACGTTCGATATCCCGCAGGGTCATGTCGAGGACCATGCCCAGACGTGACGGCAGCGATTTCAGGAACCAGATGTGGGCAGTCGGCGAGGCCAGCTCGATGTGGCCCATGCGCTCACGACGCACCTTGGCCAGTGTGACTTCAACGCCGCACTTTTCGCAGATCACGCCGCGGTGCTTCAGGCGCTTGTACTTGCCGCAAAGGCATTCGTAGTCTTTGATCGGGCCAAAGATCTTGGCGCAGAACAGACCGTCGCGCTCAGGTTTGAATGTACGATAGTTGATGGTTTCCGGCTTCTTGACTTCGCCGTAGGACCACGAACGGATTTTTTCAGGGGACGCAAGACCAATCTTGATCGCGTCGAATTGTTCGTTTTGCTGAACTTGCTTGAATAAATCGAGCAGTGCTTTCATGTATCACTCCAGGTTGGCGTGAGGACGCTATGTAACGCGCTATGTATAACGAGGTGGCCGTACCCTACTGCTTACACCCTGTTCGCACATGCGGGAGAGCCGTGGCTTGCGCCGGGTTCCGCCTGTACCGGGACAGTCTTGTACGTCCAAACTGCAGAGACTTTTTACGGTTTTACTGCTTTGCTGTCTTGCTTCATACAACCAGACAGGGGAGCGACGGCTGAACCGTCACTCCCCTTCAGAACATCAGTCGCGTTCCAGATCGATATCGATACCGAGCGAGCGGATTTCCTTGACCAACACGTTGAAGGACTCCGGCATGCCGGCGTCAATCACGTGATCGCCCTTGACCAGGTTTTCATAAACCTTGGTCCGGCCATTCACGTCATCGGACTTCACAGTCAGCATTTCCTGCAGCACATACGATGCGCCGTAGGCTTCCAGTGCCCAGACTTCCATCTCACCGAAGCGTTGACCACCGAACTGCGCCTTGCCGCCCAGCGGTTGCTGGGTAACGAGCGAGTAAGGACCGGTCGAACGGGCATGCATCTTGTCGTCCACCAAGTGATGCAGTTTCAGGTAATGCATGTAGCCGACGGTAACCGAACGCTCGAAAGCTTCGCCGGTACGGCCGTCATACATCGTGACCTGATTCTTGGAGGCGGTCATGCCCAGTTGCTTGGCGATGTGATCCGGATAAGCCAGATCCAGCATGCGACGTGTTTCATCTTCATGCGCACCGTCAAACACCGGCGTTGCAAACGGAACGCCCTTCTTCAGGTTGCTTGCCAGTTCCAGGATTTCTTCATCGCTGAACTTGTCGAGCTCTTCCTTCTTGCCCGATTCGTTGTAGATGGTCGTCAGGAACTTGCGCAGTTCAGCAATCTGCACGTGCGCATTCAGCATTTCGCCGATACGCAGGCCCAGACCCTTGGCTGCCCAGCCCAGGTGAACTTCCAGCACCTGACCAACGTTCATCCGCGATGGCACGCCCAGCGGGTTCAGCACGATGTCTGCCGGTGTACCGTCGGCCATGTGCGGCATGTCTTCGATTGGCAGAATGCGCGAAACCACACCCTTGTTACCGTGGCGACCCGCCATCTTGTCACCTGGTTGCAGGCGACGTTTGACGGCCAGGTAAACCTTGACCATCTTTTGCACGCCTGGCGGCAATTCATCGCCCTGCGTCAGCTTCTTGCGCTTCTCTTCGAAAGCCAGATCGAACTGGTGACGCTTTTCGGCGATCGATTCCTTGATCGCTTCCAGTGCTGTCGCCATGTCGTCTTCTGCCGGACGAATATCGAACCAGTGGTACTTGTCCAGATCGGCCAGGTATTCCTTGGTCAGCTTGGTGCCCTTGACCAGTTTCTTCGGACCACCGTTGGCAACCTTGCCGATCAGCATCTTTTCGAGACGCTGGAAGGCATCGCCTTCAACGATACGCAACTGGTCGTTCAGGTCCAGGCGATAGCGCTTCAGTTCATCATCGATGATCTGCTGTGCGCGCTTGTCGCGTTGGATACCTTCGCGGGTAAACACTTGCACGTCAATCACGGTACCGACCATGCCGGATGGTACGCGCAGCGACGTATCCTTAACATCGGAAGCCTTCTCGCCGAAAATCGCGCGCAGCAGCTTTTCTTCCGGTGTCAGTTGGGTTTCGCCCTTTGGCGTGACCTTACCAACCAGGGTATCGCCGGCTTCGACTTCAGCGCCGATGTAGGTAATACCGGATTCATCCAGACGTGCCAGCTGATTTTCTGCCAGGTTCGAAATATCACGTGTGATTTCTTCGGCGCCCAGCTTGGTGTCACGTGCCACGACCGACAATTCTTCGATGTGAATCGAAGTGTAGCGGTCATCGGCAACAACCTTTTCGGAGATCAGAATCGAATCTTCGAAGTTGTAGCCGTTCCATGGCATAAACGCCACCAGCATGTTCTGACCCAGAGCCAGTTCGCCCAGATCGGTCGATGCGCCGTCGGCGATCACGTCATGCTTGGCAACCCGGTCACCAACCTTGACGATCGGACGTTGGTTGATGTTGGTGTTCTGGTTCGAACGGGTGTACTTGATCAGGTTGTAGATATCAACACCGACTTCACCCGCAGTTGCTTCGTCGTCATTGACGCGAATCACGACACGGCCGGCATCGACGTAATCGACGATACCGCCGCGCAATGCCTGCACTGTGGTACCCGAGTCAACTGCCACGGTACGTTCGATACCGGTACCCACCAGCGCTTTTTCAGGACGCAGGCAAGGAACCGCCTGACGTTGCATGTTGGCGCCCATCAATGCACGGTTCGCATCATCGTGTTCGAGGAACGGAATCAGCGAAGCAGCAACCGAAACCACCTGACCTGGCGCCACGTCCATGTACTGAACGCGTTCCGGCGAGACCAGAATGGTTTCACCGGCTTCACGTGCCGACACCAGTTCATCGGACAGCTTGCCCGATGCATCGATGGTGGCATTGGCCTGAGCGATGATGTAACGACCTTCTTCGATGGCCGACAGGTAATCGATCTGATCCGATACCTTGTTGTTCTCAACCTTGCGATACGGGGTTTCCAGGAAGCCGTATTCGTTCAGGCGTGCATACAGCGCCAGCGAGTTGATCAGACCAATGTTCGGGCCTTCAGGCGTTTCGATCGGGCAGACACGGCCATAGTGGGTCGGATGCACGTCACGTACTTCAAAGCCGGCGCGTTCACGTGTCAGACCACCAGGTCCCAGAGCGGATACGCGACGTTTGTGCGTAATTTCCGACAATGGATTGGTCTGATCCATAAACTGCGACAACTGCGACGAACCGAAGAATTCACGGATAGCGGCAGAAATCGGCTTGGAGTTGATCAGATCGTGCGGCATCAGATTGTCCGCTTCGGCTTGGCCGAGGCGTTCTTTCACTGCACGTTCGACCCGCACCAGACCAGCGCGGAATTGATTTTCAGCGAGTTCGCCGACGCAACGGACGCGACGGTTACCCAAGTGATCGATGTCATCGACTTCGCCGCGGCCATTGCGCAGTTCCACCAGAATCTTGATCACGGCCAGGATATCGTCGTTCGACAGCGTCATGGCGCCAGTCAGCTCATCGCGGCCAATACGGCGATTGAACTTCATGCGGCCCACTGCGGACAGATCGTAACGATCTTCGCTGTAGAACAGGCCGTTGAAGAGCGCCTCAACCGAATCTTCGGTTGGCGGTTCGCCAGGACGCATCATGCGATAGATCGCCACGCGTGCAGCGGTCTGATCGGATGTGTCATCAGCGCGCAGGGTTTGCGAAATATAGCCACCCTGATCCAGATCGTTGGTGTACAGCGTCTGGATATCGCTGATGTTCGATTCGCGCAGACGCGCCAGCAATTCTTCGGTCAGTTCATCATTGGCGCTGGCAATCACTTCACCGGTGTCGCCGTCAATGATGTTCTTGGCCAGAACGCGGCCCAGCAGGTAGTCTTCCGGAACCGAAATGTGCTTGATGCCGGCAGCTTCGATATCACGAACGTGCTTGGCGTTGATACGCTTGTCCTTGGCGACCAGAATCTTGCCGGCCTTGTCAGCGATGTCAAAACGCGCAACTTCACCACGCAGACGTTCAGGCACGAATTCCATTTCGGCGCCTTCGGCACGCAGCGCGAAGTTGTCGAACACGAAGAAGTTGGCCAGAATCTGCTCGGATGTCATGCCGATTGCCTTGAGCAGGATCGTCACAGGCATCTTGCGGCGACGGTCAACGCGGAAGAACAGGATGTCTTTCGGGTCGAACTCGAAGTCGAGCCACGAGCCACGGTAAGGAATGATACGGGCCGAGAACAGCAACTTGCCCGAGGAGTGCGTCTTGCCGCGGTCATGTTCAAAGAACACGCCTGGCGAACGGTGCAGCTGCGATACGATCACGCGCTCGGTACCGTTGATCACGAACGAACCGGTCGTCGTCATGAGCGGCAATTCGCCCATGTAGACTTCCTGCTCCTTCATTTCCTTGACGACCGGCTTGGTTGGCGATTCCTTGTCCAGAATCACCAGACGCACTTTCGCACGCAACGGCGATGCAAAAGTCAAACCACGTTGTTGGCATTCCTTGACGTCAAAAGGCGGTGCGCCCAGGACGTACGACAAAAATTCGAGGCGCGCAAATCCATTGTGCGACACGATTGGAAAGATGGAGGTGAAGGCCGATTGCAGACCTTCGTTCTTGCGCTGGGACGGTACTCTGTCCGTTTGCAAGAATGTCTGGTATGACTCGATCTGAGTCGCTAGCAGGAACGGAACGTTGTGGACGTTAGCGCGTTTCGCAAAAGATTTACGAATACGCTTCTTCTCAGTAAATGAGTAGTGCATGGACACTCCGTGAGTGACAGGAAGGATAGAGAGTTCAGGACTCGCCCGGATTGCATCTTGCTGCACTCCGATTACGGCGAAACCTCAAGTCTCAGCCCTTCAGTCTGGGCTGTCATCTGCCTGCGGGAACAGGAACAACAACCGTTAAACATACAAAAATTCGCATACAAAATTACGAAACGACAAAGGAGCCAAAGCCGAATCCCCTTGCGAGGGATTCTGCACTTTGACTCCGGCGGAACAATTCGTCCTTAGTGCGACGAAAATTCCAGCAGAACAATTACTTGATGTCTGCCTTGGCGCCAGCTTCTTCCAGCTTCTTCTTGGCTGCATCGGCGTCTGCCTTGGCAATGCCTTCTTTAACTGGCTTCGGAGCACCATCAACCAGATCTTTAGCTTCTTTCAAGCCCAGACCGGTGATTTCGCGAACTGCCTTAATCACGCCAACCTTGTTTGCGCCGATTTCGGACAGAACAACTGTGAACTCAGTTTGCTCTTCAGCAGCTGCAGCAGCGCCGCCGCCTGCAGGACCAGCAACAGCCATCGCTGCAGCGGATACGCCAAACTTCTCTTCGAATGCCTTTACCAGATCATTCAATTCCAATACTGTCAGGTTGCCTACGGCTTCCAGGATATCGTCTTTGCTAATTGCCATTTGAAACTCCTAATTTTTTCGATAAAACATCTAGTCGGTACTGACGCTAAAAAGCGAAAGACACAGGACCTTGCCAACATCGCGACCGCACGGAGCGGTCAGGCGAATCAGGCTTCGGCTTCGGCAGCTGGTGCTGCTTCTGCAGCCGGAGCTGCCACTGTGCCGGATTCGGCTTCTTTTTTGGCTGCCAGAGCAGCCAGACCACGCGTAAATCCAGCAACCGGAACTTGCATCATGCCCAACAACTGGGCCAGCAAGACTTCGCGGCTTGGGATATTTGCCAATGCAACAACCGCTGCTTTATCCAGCGATTTGCCTGCAAAGTTACCTGCCTTGACTACCAGCTTGTCGTTGGTCTTAGCAAAGTCAGCGATGACTTTAGCTGCAGCAACGGCATCATCCGAGATCGAATAGATCAGCGGGCCGGTCAGTTGGGAGGCGAGGTCGGCAAACGCGGTACCTTCAACAGCGCGACGTGCGAGTGTGTTTTTCAACACGCGCAGATATACGCCTTGGTCCCGCGCTTTTGCGCGCAGTTGCGTCAAGTGACCAACCTGGATGCCACGGTATTCGGCCACGACGATAGTCTGTGCAGTTGCCACTTGGGCTGCGACTTCGGCGACGACGGCCTTCTTGTCATTCAGATTGAGACTCAAGATCAACCTCCAAAAATGATGCTTGGCGATAACACGAACCCAAAGTCCGCTTGCCTTGCATCGGTTCGAACACGGCGTCCGAAGTTAGGAGTTCTTTGCAACGAATCAAAATATCAACACGCTGCTCGAGACTGCAAAACTTGTTCGGGTTCACCATCTGCGTTGGGAATCAGATACGCTGTTGCACCTGACGTTTTAACTTTGTGCCCGACTGCTGCACGCCGCCCAACGGTCTTTGATTGCCTGCACCGGCCTTCTTGCGAAAAACCGGTACAGCCCAAAGATGCGCCCCGCCGCCATCAGGCAACGAGGACTTGATTCTTGCTTAAGCCGACAATGTACCGTGATCTACACGAACGCCTGCGCCCATTGTGGACGACAGCGAAACCTTGCGCAGGTAAACACCCTTGCTGGTTGCTGGCTTGGCTTTGTTCAGTGCATCGATCAGAGCAACCAGATTCGACTTCAGATCTGCGTCGCTGAACGACTTGCGACCGATGGTGGCGTGAATGATGCCAGCCTTGTCGGTACGGTATTGCACTTGACCAGCCTTGGCGTTCTTGACCGCTGTAGCGACGTCAGGAGTAACAGTGCCGACCTTCGGATTTGGCATCAGACCGCGTGGACCCAGGATTTGACCCAGAGTACCAACGATACGCATTGTGTCTGGCGATGCGATCACGATGTCGAAAGGCATGTTGCCGGCTTTGACCATTTCGGCCAGATCTTCCATACCGACCACGTCAGCGCCTGCTGCCTTGGCTTGCTCGGCTTTTTCACCGGAAGCAAAAACAGCGACGCGAACAGTCTTGCCGGTACCGGCAGGCAACACGACCGAACCACGGACAACCTGATCCGACTTCTTCGCATCAACGCCCAATTGGACGGATACGTCGATCGATTCGTTGAACTTGGCAGTTGCCGCTTCTTTGATCAGTGCGACAGCATTGTCGAACGGATAAGCCTTGGTACGATCAATCTTGTCTTTGAATGCTTTGATACGCTTGGATAACTTAGCCATTACAGACCCTCCACCGTGATGCCCATCGAACGAGCGGAACCGGCGATTGTACGCACGGCTGCTTCCATATCGGCAGCAGTCAGATCCGCCTTCTTGGTCGTTGCGATTTCTTCAGCTTGCTGACGTGTCAGCTTGCCAACTTTATCAGTATGTGGCTTCGGCGAACCCTTTTGGATGCCCGCAGCCTTTTTGATCAGGTATGTTGCCGGTGGTGTCTTCATCACGAATGTGAAAGACTTGTCGGCAAATGCGGTGATCACGACTGGAATTGGCATGCCTGGCTCAACGCCTTGAGTCTGTGCATTGAACGCTTTGCAGAATTCCATGATGTTCAGACCGCGCTGACCGAGTGCCGGACCGATTGGTGGGGATGGGTTTGCTTTACCAGCCGGAACTTGCAGCTTGATAAAACCAATGATTTTCTTTGCCATGATGGCTCCTACGTTGATTGAGTATTAGCGCCTTGTCATTTGTCTTGCGACATCTTACCGGGGCTCCTCTGCTTGCCGGATTCGGCAAAATTGGATTTTGCCGCGCGCCGGCGGGCGCTTGAAATGCTTGTCTGAATCAGACTTTTTCGACCTGACCGAACTCCAGTTCAACCGGAGTGGCACGACCGAAAATAGTGACCGATACGCGAACGCGGGATTTCTCGTAATTGACTTCTTCGACATTGCCGTTGAAGTCTGTGAACGGACCATCCTTGATGCGAACCATTTCGCCGACTTCGTACAGTACCTTCGGCCGTGGCTTCTCGATACCGTCTTGCATCTGCTGCATGATCTTGTCGACTTCGTGCGGTGGAATCGGTGTCGGACGATTCGACTTGCCGCCGATGAATCCGGTGACCTTGCTGGTGTTTTTCACCAGATGCCAGGTTTCATCAGTCATTTCCATTTCGACCAGCACATAGCCGGGAAAGAAACGACGTTCGGTAACCGATTTGTGACCATTCTTGACGTCGACAACTTCTTCAGTTGGCACAAGAATCTGGCCGAATTGCTCTTGCATGCCAGCGCGATCGATGCGCTCGGTCAATGCACGCTGCACACTTTTTTCCATGCCCGAGTAGGCATGCACAACGTACCAGCGCTTTTTACCAGCACTAGATGCGCTTTGCGCACCAACTGGTGCGCCGTCTTGTGTGCTATCGCTCATGTTTATTTCCAGCCCAAAATTACGTCATACAACAGGAATTCGAGCAGCTTGTCCGTACCCCAGAGAAAGATTGCCATGATCAGCACGAAAGCAAAAACGATTGCAGTAATCTGCATTGCTTCCTTGCGTGTAGGCCAGACAACTTTTTTGGTTTCGCGAATCGACTCTTTGGCAAAGCTGATGAAGCCACGGCCTTGCTCAGAAGTCCAGGCAAACCCGATTGCCACCAGCAAACCAACTACCAGAGCACATGCACGCACGGCGGTAGACTGACCTGACAACACAAAGAAACCGACGACGCCGGCGATCACGGCCACGATTGCCAGGGCAACCTTGATCTTGTCGCTTGAAGCACCAACGGTCTGGACAGGCTGGTTAGACATTTAATTTACTTTCAGTACCCTACACACCAGAATCGGTGGCAGGGGCGGAGGGCATCGAACCCCCAACCTTCGGTTTTGGAGACCGACGCTCTGCCAATTGAGCTACGCCCCTACAAAAACTTACGATTGAGACACGAATGCCGCAACACGAATTTCGCGCTGCGGCAACATGCTACTCTTTTATTCT
>NZ_LFLS01000054.1 GCF_001189915.1 Herbaspirillum autotrophicum | reverse complement strand
ACGTGGTCCTGAGCGAAATCTCTATTTGAATTTCGGTGACGAGGCACGTGCTCAGCAATTCTTAGAACAGCGGTTGCAGCAATTCCCTGATAATACGATTAAGAGCTTTGACGTTCCGAAATCATTCCTGGATGAATTGCGTGCAACAGCAGTTCCTGAAGCTGAGCGGTCGCTTTACCCAACACGGCCCGTAATCGCTGATCGAACCAAGGCGTCGAATCAATTCGGCCTCACCGCTGAGCAGCTACAGAAGCTTCGACAAGTGATTATTAAAGGCTCTGGCGGCTAGCATCGACTAGCCGCCCTTTAAGGGATTAGCAATGAATAATTTGTATGAATTTACGATGAAAGTTCTACCTGGTGAGAGCTCGAACATGCCGGATGCTCTCAAAGGCGCATATGTTGCATGTTACGCCGCTGCTTTGGACTATCAGGCCGCGTTAAAAAAAGGGGTGCAGGCCATTGCGCAGATGGGGTACAAATTTGATGATATTAAGAACGGCGTGCGTGAGGTCCCTTTGGACTCATGGGCAGCCTACATTGCGAGTGTTTGGCCTGAATATGCAGATCAAATGCCAAGTGCCGAGCAGTTGCCAACAGTGGTAGAAGATGGACAAGTCTTCTTTGGTCCCTTTATTGGATTCTCCAAGTAACGAGCAGGACATTAAGAGGTTTGGAGAGGTTGATACAGGCTGCGATACATCAGCGCTCAAGGTTGATGAAATGCTGACGAATACGGTTTCTCTTTGGGGAGCATGTGCTTTGCTTCCTCAAATTTCTCTTGCGTGACCAACGCGTGAATGGAATGGGCCAGCGGTGTCACGTCCACCACCCGTATTATCCATTTGTGTATATAAAGTTCAACGGCCTCTTTGCTGAGACCGATTTGAATGGTCCGGTGCATTTGAGGCTGCAACAGCAGATTCCGCTCTGGATCCCATTGGATGCGGACGGGCGACGCCTCCTTCTTCGCTGTCCACTCTTCCTTGCTGATAGATTCATCGGCGTGGCTCAAGCAGCTGTTCGCCAACGCCCATTCAAAACCTTCCCTGGTGATGTCAATTGCCAGGATGCGCTTCTGTCCTGCGTCTTTAAGTCCCCAACCGGCGCGATACATCATCCACAGAAAGGAAGGTTTAATCCAGGTCATACGCTCCATCTTGAAAGGTGGGGAAATGAACGTTCCCTGCGTTAAGGCGGTGTCTGCGATGACATCGGAATAAGCTTGATAGACACGAATGGTCATTGCATCGTAGACGGCCCTGATTTGCTGAGGGGGTAGTTCAAGAAGTTGTTTGTTCATACGTTGCTTTAAAAATATCCCCAAACTATAAAACATCAGTGATGCGTTCATCCGTAAAAATTCAGTTTTACATAAAACTTCCACATTTCATGGCAGCGCACATCAACAAATCGGCACGATTTGTTGATGTGCGCTGATGCTTAAAATCTAGTCAAAATGCAAATTCGCGGGAGTCCCCGCACCCTTAGTAAATCATCCACACATTACGCACGAATACATTGAGCCCTAAAATCGGCCGCTATCGCAATCAGGTAGCGGCTTTTACCTGTATTACGGCAACATTTCTGCTTGCTTGTAAAAACGCGTGTTGAGATAGCGAATGCAGGCGGCGAAAGGGATTGCGGCGTATGAGGTTGTATCACGGTATTCAGAAAGATTGCAGCCTCGTTACTCGAAATCATCTTCACGCCCAGATGCCTTCTCTGTTACATATCAGGAGGGTAAAGATACTAGACCGGTGACTCGTTTTTTTAACAACAAACCAGGGGGATGAATCTAAAAATGATATCAGATCAGCAAATTTATAAGACGATTGCCGAAGTTGTTAGCGTATCAGCACCCGCAGGCTGGCAGATAATTACTGTCAAGGCATCGATTGATGACGACAATGGTGAGACATTTTATGACTATCTAAATGAGTCAGGCAAACAAAACTGGTTTGCTCCTGAAGCACAAAAACAGTACGAAGTGTACGTTGCGTTTCAGGAGCTACGGGCTCAAATGAGTCAACCAAATCACTGAGACTGTAATGAGTTACGGCATCAGCAACTGTGGTCAGATCGCATCTGGCTGAACGAACATATACACGGTAGGGATTGTTGATGGCCAGTTCAACTTGGCAAGTTTCATCCTTAAAGAATCTTACGCAGGCTGAGTCATCCGAGAACAGCATCTCCAGCACAGCACTTACGGGCTGACCGCCACCTTTTGGTACAAATTGAATTGCTTGTCTTTCGTACATAAGAAATAGCTCCGACAAAGAAAAACGACGAATAGGAAGTTGATACTTTGGCGGTGACTCTGAACCTCTAACTGCGCGGTCGCACCAGGACTCGACGGGCAAGATAATCGGGCAACGGCGCAAAGTAATGCGTCCGGGAGAGTGGCAACGTTACAATCCAAGCCCGTTTGAAAAGTAACTATTTAATATCGCGCGGAAATCTTTGTGGACAAAAGATAGCGAGCGATAAAAGAGTCTGCTTAGGCTAGAGCGCCAGACAAGTAGCTGACACCCAAGCCATGGGCCGTGTCTAAAACTGAGGCCATAAAGAACTGTTTACGGAATGATTTTTTCATATTACTCACCTTGTTCCTTTCCTGCGTCATCAGACGCATTGTTCATGTTGTTGAAATACTCAATCTTGCAAAATCCTACGGCAAGCAACACGACCAGAAGCAAGGCTTGGATAAGCATAGAGGGCCACGACGCTCCCCGCTCCAACCCTAACCTAAACAGACTCAACTATAATAATATCAAAACACTTGACAAAAGTCAAGGGTTCGTGACTTATATTTCCTCGATGCATAACTGCCATAGGCGCTTTGTCAAATAAGTTGCCCTGCAACTCGTTGATGAAGGGATGGTCGGTCAAGCAGTTTTGGCTAATTAAAGAGTCCGTTTTCGGCTTGATGCAATTCCCGGAATATGGGGACTTCCGACGTGGCGGCTCTGTCGGCGCGCTGATCTTGTTGTCGCTCCCAAGTTCTTCTTCGCATTGCAAGGGCACGTCGAAGTGCGATGTATTCGGCAAAAAAATTCTCCTGTTCGCAAAGCAGATGTTAAGGGTTGGAGGTCGCTTGTGCTAAACAGGGGAGGCCTTGGAACCCGAAGCCGAGCCTACCCTACCCGCTATCGATATCATAGACATGTTGCTATTTTGCAATTATTCTAACCGACTTGTCCATTGGAGAGAGTTGCAGGCATATCCTCATACTCTCTGGTCGACCGAATATCCGCAGAGAACAGAGTACGCGCGCGGGCTATGGCATGCGATTGGTTAGTGGTTACTGCCAAGTTTGGCCGAAAGGATCAGCGGGGCGCGTAAATACTTGAAGCGAAACCCGCCTCTGCAAATGCCGTCAGTAAAGAATGCGTCATCTTCGTCAAGTGTGACGAGCAGGACGCGACCGGTCGCATCTGCACAGTACGCGGATTCGTCCAGATTGGTCGGCAACTCGACGTGCCGGAACTGGTCAATGAATAGTTTGCCGAGCCCCAATCCGAATATGGTCGTCATGCGTCCTTTTACGGGCGCCGAAAACAGGACGGATTTATTTGGGGAGAGTGATTGTTTGCGCCCCCTCGGTTTGCGAGGCGCTGGAGGCAGCCGTGATTCGGAGGCCGCCGATACGCGTTCCAGGTGAAAGGAGCCCGGAGCACCATTGTTGTCGGGTACTTTCCTCCAGATCCGTTGTTCCGGCAGTGACAGTGTGCTCTGCTTGGTACGCGTTTGCTTGTCTGATTTCATGGTTTGCTTTCGTCAAGGTGTGAGAATCCATAACGTCGTAAAAGACATCATTGCGAGGTAAGAGTGCTAAGCGAGAATCGGGCTGGGTGGCTGGCGGCGGTGTGGTACTAGCGAACCCGTAACTATGATTTACGTATCTTTTTGAATTATTTTTCAATCACGATAAAAATATAGTGCTCCTATGAATACTTGTCAATTAGCAAATTATGCATCTTGATAAAATTGGTGCCAGGCTCAGGCAAGAAAGAAAGCGCCTCGGTTTGACGCAAGAGGCGATGGCGGGAGTGGGTGGTGTCAAAAAGCTGGCGCAACTAAATTACGAGCAGGGACGACGATTTCCATGCCTGGATTATCTGCTGGCAGTCGCTGCGGTTGGTGTCGATCTCTGGTTTGTTTTGCATGGCGTTCCCTCCACCGAAAACCTCGCTGAAGATGAAATGACCGTGCTGCGCGCATATCGACAACTGAGTGCCGACGGCAAAGTGCGCGTGTCCGGTTTCATTGAAGGCGTTGCGGCATCCTCAACTGAATCCACACTGCCGCCAATACGCTGACGATTTTTTCTGAAGCGAGGTTATCGGGCATGTCCGATAACCTAGAGATGCGGGACCAAAAAAGGAGTGGCGCACGGCCTTATCCTGGCAAACTGCCGCGACAGATCGTACGCGCAAAATTTGGCAGGCGCAGCGGTTTACGTAACAGGCGCTTTCTGCAGCCGTTTTGTCATTTTTCCTAAAATGACTTGCCCTAATCAGGTAAGCATTATTGGAAAGCATCAGTCCACTATCGGCCTGAGGAGGGCATCACTTGGGCGTGCCGCAGCGGGCATTTATAATGGACAGGTTGTTGCCGGAGAAAGCAAAGTATAACTACGAGCATGCCCCGTGCAACCCTGACTACGATTGAATTAGTTAAATTAAGAATAAAAATGGAAGACTCAGCACTAAAAGGCCACTCTCGCTTGGAATCAGCTCAGTGGGTGTTTGAGCGACAGATTAGCTGGATTAACGGCGCTGACGTGAAGGTGGGTGTCATTGTCGCGCTAGACCTTGCTCTAATTGGTGGATTAGCCTCTGCATTTAATATATCCGATGAGGCAAGCCGTTATTGGTGGACATACGCGCTCATTGGCGCAACAGCTCTGCTATTGGCGCTAGCGCTTCTCTTCGCAGCAATTGCCCTTAATCCCAAAACCAACGGCCCCGCCCAATCATTATTGTTTTTTGGGCCAATCAGCAAAAAAATAGTATTTGATTATCAGTCACAGTTTCTCGCCGCAACCGAGGAAGAGCTCCTATTAGATTGGACTCAGCAAATTCATCGAAACGCATTGATTGCGTGTGATAAATATAGATTCGTGAGGAGAAGTATGACGTGTTCATTCCTCGCATCTGTACCGTGGATAGCTGCTGTTGCTTTTCTCATGAAATTTTAACGATATTTTATGACTACTTCATTAGACCTTCAGTCCGAAGTTACTCAAATTTTTAGTGAACGGTGGACGGTAGAACGAACGGACAATGCGCCTGACCCAACTCAGTTAAGATTATCTAATCACTCGAAGGAGCTTGAGGCAGCTACCGTCTTGTATGCCGATATGGATGGCTCCACAAATATGGTAGACAACCATGACTGGCAGTTCAGCGCAGAAATTTATAAAGCCTACCTTCGCTGCGCAGCGCGCATAATCGTAGCCGAAGGTGGCGACATTACGGCGTATGATGGCGACCGCATCATGGCTGTGTTCACAGGGAAATATAAGAATACCAGCGCGGTCAAATCGGCTTTGAAAATCAACTATGCAGTTCAGGATATCATCAGACCGGCCATTTCATCGCACTATTCAAGCCAGAGCTTCGTACTCAATCATATTGTCGGTATTGATATGAGCCCACTCAGGGCTGCTCGTATTGGTGTGCGTGGACACAACGACCTTGTGTGGGTTGGTAGAGCGGCAAACTACGCCGCGAAATTAACCGGTCTTAGCGGGAAACCAATTTGGATTACTAAAGACGTTTATTTAGCCATGAATAATGAGGTGAAGCTGTCTGATCGTGGCGAATCAATGTGGGAGAGACGGTACTGGACCAAAATGAATAATATGGAAATTTACAATTCGAACTGGAAGTATCGCTTCTAAGTACCTCGGGGATGCAAGTCTTCTCCTTACAGAGCGCCAAGCTCGAGAATGTGACTTCGAAGTCTATTACATGCTGTGTGCATTGCTTGGTCTAAATTTTCTGCAGAGTATTTGTATCGGATGGTGGTTACGCCCTTCAAATCAGTTGGCAACTTGACGTCTTCCCCCCAAGGCTCCATCAAAATCGCTCGATTGCGCCCCAGCCTTCCCATGAAAAAACCGAGTTCGAAGATGACGTTGTCCCTCGGCGCATGGTAATTCTTTCTGCGGACTTTGACTAGGTCGTCCGGCTGTGCAATTGCTATAGCGAAGTCCGCGATTCCAAGTTGGTGTTCCAAAGCCTCTAACGAATAACTCGCTACCTTGAAGACACCTTCCTGCCAAGGAATAACATTGAACTCATCATGCTCGAACGCATTCGCAATGGCACGTGCAATTGGTAGTGCTTCCACCGACGAAATTAGGAAGACAGTGATTCTTTCTCGTGCCGCTGCGATTTGGGCATTTCTCTGGTGGAGTCTTTGCACCAGCTCTTTTGCAACCCATCTCCAAACGAGCGGGAACGCCTCTGCTATGCCCCGGAAATCTGCTTCACTTAATTTTCCAACCGCGCCGTTCTCAGTAGCAATGATACTTGCCGCTCGCGACAGCATCGGTTGAATAGCCGACATTTCCCCAACATGGTCTCCCGGAACACGCACGCCAATTAGTTTGCCGTTCACAACAATGTTGAACTTGCCAGCGAGGATAAAGTAAATATCTGTATCAGTGCCATTTTGCGCGATAAGCACATCACCAGATGCGACGTCCCGAACCTTCAGCTTTGCGGCAATTGCGTTTGCGATGCCCTCATCCCTCGCTACGATTTTGCTATCCTTCAAAGACTCAATCAACCGTGCTTGCCCAGTTTCCCCCTGAAATCGCGCACCCAATGTAGCTTCACTCATATTGCTTCCACCTTACTTTTCAATGGACAAACGTCGCATGTATTGCAGCACAATCTATCTTTGAATGATTCCCAGAACTTTTCTTCCGCAATCTTCCAATCCCTCAGTCCCATTACGAGGTCAACACCTTGCTGAGCATGGTCGCTGCAGCCACGAAGACGTCTGCGCTTTTTATTTCCCATGGAATCGCAGAAGCATCGCTGATTGTGGTTGATGACGCGGCGGCGATTCACGAAGACTGAGAAAACTACCTTTTCCTTTATTATCAGACGAAGTATATTACCGTGCTTCTTTCCTTTCTTTTCGTCGAAGGCGATCTGACGTCTAGAATAAGCCGTTTCGAATTTCGGACCTAGGCTTTTCACCGCTTGCTCAACTTTGCGTTGGTGTGCCGCCGCCAAACCATGCGCCCATGCATTATCGTCTGGCCATACTCGTTTTTTTTCAGCCTTTATCTGGGCCTTTAGAAAATTCCACAGTGTTTCGAACCATGCTCGTGCAGTCTCCTCATCCACCACCCGTATGGCCTCATCCGGGACGAATAGACAAAACGACCCATCGAAATTGATATGCCGCTCAGGGCAGAATTCGGGGAGTTGTGCAGGAACTATCTCCTTGGCCTTTACTGTCTGGTTTGGCTCCAGCGTAAGCTCAAGGTCGAACGGCACTGAATGTCCACTTGGCGCCGTCACATCGATGTGTAAGTCCATGCTATCAGCAGTGCGAGCCTTGGCTGCCGAGAAGAATTCGGTAGCCAAGGCTTCAATCAAAGCCAGCGGATGGATTGCTTTCGTGTTCATCCAACCGCATATGGACGAATAGGACGTTCTTCTGCTTTGATAATTGCAGGCGCTGCTACGTACGCTTCAGTCTTTATTCGCTTGGCCGTGGCATCGTCCTTGTCGGACAGGCTATCTACGGCTTCGTCGTAATCTAGATTTGCCACCTTACGTATTCTTCCAAACAGGTCTTTCACAGCTTGTGTGCCATCTGCATATGCCGAAGGCCCAATAGCTGTCTGTACGCCGGTACAGCCGCATTGTTCTTCTTCCGACCTGAGAACACCACGACTGACGGCGCAACGAACGCGACTGCCTTTGATGCCGAGTCGCGAGATGCTTACCTGACCATACTCAAGCCCGATTGCCAAACCAAGCTTACCGGTCTCGTGGCCAGCTTTCTTCAGCATCTCGATTGCCAAGTCAAAGCTACTGCGAAGCGCACCTGCCAATAGTACGGAAGTGCTGATAGTTTCTTTCGTATCTGTTGTTTGGGAAGTACCTTCGCAAAGCAGGCCATGAATGCAGTCACCGATGAAGCGAATTCGGCGCCCCTTGAAGTCAGCCGTCAGAACGCGTTCCAGCTCCGCACGGAGGACGTGAAGGACACGGACGACGTCTTCAGGGTTATGGTCGATGTTATCGCTGACATACTTGGTGAAGTAGTCTATGTCCGCGTAGATGCTCACGGCCTCTTGTCTTCTTGAGTTTGCCGGCGTGAGTATCGTCAGGTCCATGCCCGCAAGTGGCGGAGTGTGGCGCGAAAAAGAGAACGAACCGACCGGACTGTTTTTCAGATCGTCTTTCCAGTCGTTGACAATATTGTCCGCACTAACGTCCAAGTTCGCAGCATCCTGGCAGTCAGTAATTTCCTGACCGGACAGAGGTGTGGATTTCGGATCCTCGACCTTCTTTAGCCCAAGTGCGACGCGCGCCTCATTTGTTAGATAGATACCTGTTCTGTTACCGGCGCTCATCTTGGCGGCATGGTTTGCGGGTTCACCCAGAAAGAGTGGCTCACGATAACCGTTGCGCCCATTGTTAACGGCGATTGACAAGCCAGTGTCGATTCCTACCCGTACGTTCGCAGAAGGAATTGCGTCGTTATCATCGCCGGTCCGTTTCAGGACATCAACCATCAACTGGCCGGTGGCGACTGCCTTCTGGATGCGCTTTTTCTCCGCATTCGTTTCAGAGTTGTATGGCTTGGTTACCAGCGCGTGAATGCGTTCATTGTGGTTATCGACGCGACGTACATCCACTTGATTCAAGATTCGGTGCACTGCGCGGTAGTGTAGATTCAAAAACTGCAGGGTTCGACTATGGCAGCGCTCGCCTTCTGAATCGGTGACGTTCAGCATGTCATCAAGATTAAGTATGTCGACGTACATATGGACGCCGTCGACTTTATATCCCGTATTGGTTGGAATGCTCTCCAATGACATGTCTCGAACATAATCCTTGATGACAACCGTCTTTACATCAGCAATCTTTTTGTCGATGTTTTCGCTTGCGCGCGCGTGCTTCCAGTTTCGTGTCATGTCAGCCTCCCTTAAAGTTGGTATCTCAGTGATATTTGTACGATTGAAATATTTACAATGGTGAACAATGCAAATTATCATTAATTCCCAATAGAAATATTTTATTTTTGCAACTATTTTTATTCGGGCGCAGTCGCTGCGGTTGGTGTCGATCTCTGGTTTGTTTTGCATGGCGTTCCCTCCACCGAAAACCTGCCTGAAGATGAAATGACCGTGCTGCGCGCGTATCGTCAGTTGAGTGCCGACGGCAAAGTGCGCGTGTCCGGTTTCATTGAAGGCGTTGCGGCATCCTCAATTGAATCCACACTGAAACCGAAACCCTGACAGTCTTTTCTGAGGTGAGGTTGTTGGCTGTGTTCGACAACCAGGATCTGTGGAGTGGGAAGGGAGTAAATCATGGAACACGAATTCACCCCTTAAATTTAAGTTGCCATCTACAGATACAGATGATGACGAAATGGTTGAGTGCCTGGGCGAGGCCGGCCGCACCGATGCCATCGCAGGTCATGGCAGGGCAGGACACATTGGTCTTCAACTTGTGCGCGAAGCTGCCTCCGCAGAAGTGGCGGTGCTGAGTGCCATTGCCGATGTAAAGGCGACTATTCCCGATGCAAGACTTGTCGAGGCCGGCCCGGATTGTGTTGGCGTGACTGATGCTGCTGCCTCGTAGAGGACGCGTGCCGGCACATGAAGGCGAATCGGCGCGCCAAGGAGGCCCCGGTAGTCGCAATTAACTTGGTTTAATTGCATTCTTGCGTGGACGCAATTAAGGATCGTGTGCAATTACCTAGAAGGATGCCGTTTTAATCGATCCCCATCGTCACAACTAGGCACTAATTTGAATAATTTGTGTGTCTGACTGCGACGATGACCATTTGTATAAATTTCTGACCGGAGCGTCTGCCGCTTGGTCGGAGGGGCGAGATGACGAACGCTCCGCCACGCTGGAGTTGATTTTTCAAATTCCTTACTCTATAGTAAGGAGTGGTCAACTTAAGGAGAGCATGATGGCAGCTGCAACATTAACGTCAAAAGGGCAAATTACCATACCGGCCTCGGTACGGGCCGCTCTTGGACTGGATACGGGTAGCAGAGTTGAGTTCGTTGACACTGGAAAGGGGCAATTTGCAATCGTGCCGGTTACCAGCCCGGTGTTGGCGCTCAAGGGGGTATTAAACAAGCCCTCGAAACCGGTTTCGATTGAAGACATGAATGAGGTGATTGCCACACAAGGAGCAGGCAAACGATGATTGGATTGGATACAAATGTACTGGTGCGTTACTTCGCACAAGACGATGAAGCGCAATCAGCCCAGGCAACTACATTAATGGAGTCGCTCACTGATCAGGCCCCGGGCTTTGTGTCGCTTGTTACATTAGTGGAACTGGTGTGGGTGATGCAAGGCGCGTATAAGGCTAAAAAGGCAGATGTCGTGGTTATTCTGCAAATGCTGCTTCAAACTAGGGAAGTTGCTATTGAAAATACCGAGGTAGCACTACAGGCTTTGGCGCACTTTGCCGATTCTAAGGCTGGATTTGCCGACTGCCTTATTGAGCGCTCTGGACATAAATCTGGTTGTACTCATACGGTCACGTTTGACAATGATGCGGCTGCGACCGCCGGGATGAAATTGTTGCGGGGATGACATGACGACTGCTGACTCGCCTGGACGAGTCTCAAATTAAATAGAAACCGCAACACAAACCAGTCCATCGGTGTCGAAAAAATCACTCTCGCGAGATAACCAAACCATCGTCCATGATGCGCACTCGAATACGAGTCTGCGTCCAGGGCCCTTCCCTCGTAGAAATCCAGCCGGTCTCGCCTTCGGTAGCCGATTAACCGACCATGGCCTGTTGATCTCCATTGATTTGATGGTGGAAAGATTACTGTGCGATCGGCTTTGAAACCCTGCTCACGTAGAAGCGGCAGAACCCAGCAGATTTGGATGGCTTCCTTGCCGCACTCACCGTCACCAACAAGCGCGGGATCGAGCCCGGTCATACTGGCCAGCTCATTGAACCGGATGTTGTTGGCCTTGCGTTACAACAAGAGTTGCCCGGCACGCGTTGCTGAGAACGAGTTTGTATCAACGTCTGATCCAAGCATCTGCCGATGGGGCAGAGGGGGCTGGATGATAGCCACCCCTCCGCACGCACATCAAGCCTTCATCTTACGCAGGCCATCGGCCAGCAGCCACAGCGCGCGATTGAGCCGGATGCCGGTGTCGATGCCTTGCACGGCACGGGTGTTCTGGCGACGGCCATTGACACTGCGGGCACGCAGGCCACCCTTGATGAGGTTTTCCTGGACACGATTAAACACACTCCACAGATCGGCGAGGTTGTCGTCAGCACGACGGGGCAACAGGATTTGACGCTCGGTGACGGGTGCCGGTTTGACTTCGTCATACCTGAGCGCAAGGGCGGCTCGGGCGAATACCTCTGACTCGCCAGTATTGAGCGTGACGGCACGCATGGCGTCGCGGGATTGCTGCGCCCGGTCGAAGCCGTGCAGAACTTCGTAGGCGCCCTCAATCACCTGGGCGGCGACATTGCCCTTGTGGGACACGCGCATATCGGCCACGGTGTCACCGCAGACCAAGCCATTCTCACACACGAAGCGAAACATACCGGCCAACATCTGATAGCTGCTGCTGCCATCGTGCGAATTCAACAGGATGATTTCGTTGGCTTCATCACCGTTGATCTGGCTGGGGTGCCGCAGGCGGATCATGTGCTTGGTGTAATCGCGCCGGTCGTCCTGCCGCACGCGGGTCTGACAGACCATGAAGGGTTGGAATCCTTCGTTGCGCAATTCCTTCAAAACGGTTGCGGTCGGAATATGACTGTAGCGGTCAGAGCGGCTGTGATGCGGGGCCTGCGCAAAGATCGATGGGGCTACTGCACGGATCTGGTTATCCGACAAAGGATGGCGTGAGCGCAGCACGGGTGAAGCGGAAGCGAAACGGCTTGCGAGTTGCATGATCATTCTCCTGACAAAGTTGGCTGTGGAAGAAACCGCACACCGGATTCCAAGATTCGGAGCCCGGCCTGTTTGCTGTTCGGTGCGGCCGGCACGAAGAACCCCGTCGGTCTTGCTGCCACCGTCGTTCCTGAGTTCATCGCCCGCGACACTGGGGAGCGCGCGTACGATTGACGTCAAGGGAACCAGCGCAAGGTTGGTGCGGCCCGCCGGCGTAGCCGCGGACACGGCCTTGCGCGCCTTGACGGCAAACGGGAGCGGGCTAACGTCGCGTACAAGGTGATGAGTTCAGGAGGATGGCTGGACAGGCAACGGCATGTGAGGTGCCGGCCGCACGCAAGCGCAGCGCGCAGGCCCGGATCGGCAATCCGGGCCGCAGGCGTCAGCCGAACGCAGTGAGGGAACGATGGATGCCCGCAGGGGCGAGACGGCGCAGGCGGCTCGATGCAACGCACGACAGCGCGCCCGGCCACGCGTTGGTGGGCGGGGACGTCAGATCTGAAACGACGCCAATATGCAGAGCGAAGTGGTGCGAAGCTGGCTGCTCTTGGCCACTACGGGGTGTTGCATGGCGGGATGCATCGGTCTTCAATGCCTGGGTCCGGCTGCAGTGCAGTCATGTGTTGGCATGATGACTTTTTACTAGAAAAATTTTCAATATCGCTTCTTGCGGCTTCGTTTTTATTCGGGTTTTGTTCGGCAATCGCGAAATATTTATTATCAGATTGCTATCCTCTGGGGCCAACAATGTTGTTGGGTCTTCAAAAAACAAGGATGGACATCATGCAACTTGAAGCATTGCTTGCACTTTACCGGAAGCACCAACTATTGCAGTCGGCATCATCAACGCACTATGGGGCGGTTGTGGCGTCGCTGGGCGCCTTTATGGGGTTTGATCCCGAACTTGATCAACTGACGACCGACCTGCTGCTTGAATATCGAAAAGCCATTCTGCAGAGATGTTCGCCAGTGACGTTCAACAATTATCGGCGGCATCTGTCAGCCTTATTCAACTTCGCCGTGCGCAAGAAGCTGATGTCGGAGAACCCCTTCAAATGTGTGAAGCCGGCCCCAGTGCCGAGGCGAAAGCCAAAGACGGTTGCGCTGGATTATTTGCAGGAAATCATCGATTTCCTGGGCAAATCGGGCGACAAGTTTGAGTGTGTAGGGGAGCAGGGCCCGCTGACGCCGAAATGGTTCTGGCTGATTGTCGTCAAGACCTTGTATTACACCGGGATCCGCAGGAAGCAACTGGCGGAACTCCGATTGGATGACGTCGATTTTAAAGGCAAGCTGATCAGATTGCGCGCGGAGAGCAGCAAGACCAAAAATGAATGGCATATTCCTCTCAATGAAGCATTGATTCCTGATCTGCTGTATCTGAGGGAGCGTGTCATCGAGCGGCTGGGACGAGTCGACTCTGAGCACCAGCTATTTTGTTATCCGTTGTTTTCGCAGAGACCGCATCGGTTCAAGCGCAAGGAAATGACTGGTGAACAGGTGACGAACTGGTTCAAGCGGATTACCAAAGTGATGGACAAAAAGATCAGTCCGCATCGCTTGCGTCATACGGCGGCGACAGAAATGGCCCGTAAAACCAAGAACATTCGTCTTGTTCAGGAAATTCTTGGTCATACTGACGTGCGAACCACCTTCATTTATATTGAGCCTGAAATGGACGAAATGCGAAAATTGATGACGAGTATGAGCGATCTGTCGAATGCGATATAAATAGTGAAGTACAGGCGCTGTTGTGCAATGAGTGCAGGGTGTTCCACCTGAAATGCGCCACTTGACAATCGACAGTGTGCAATGCGATATTTACGCCAGCCAGTTGAGTTGTGCCAACTTTCTCAGCTGCGAGCTCTGAATTCAACATTATGCGCAATATCGCGTAATGACAAATATTTGTTGCGGAAGAACTTTCTTGATTGACTTGTAATCAGGGGGTGGCGGGTTCAAGTCCTGCAGCCAGCACCAAGTATTTAAAAGGCCCACCGTTTGGTGGGCCTTTTCTTTTGTGTTTCGCCATCTGCTTTTTGCGAGGCGTCCGGATCTTTGGCTTTTTACGCAAATTCTGAAACGTGCAAATTTCTGACTGAAAAAATAGCCCAAATCAATCGGGCTATTTTTTTGCTCACTACATCAGCTTTGGGACTGGCTGATGCTCAAACGCGGGTGCCAATGCCGCCGAAAAGATTGCCGGCCGTTGCTCCTTCAACGGCTTGCGCGCTGCACTGCTGCGAGCGCATCGGTTTGCCATGCATATGCTTATCGGGCTGCAACGGCGGCGATCTGTGGCAGATCGAACGTGCCGCGGTAAACATCGTCAGCGTGCTGGAGTGCGTCCTTGTTCAGTGATTCCGCAGCCACCTTGGATGCACTCTTCAAACTATCGAAGGTGCTATAGGTCTCGCCATTGTCCCGTTTGTTCATATACATGGAGACCAGACGCTTTCCGCTGGCATCGCGCAGCACGAATTCAGTGATGACGGTGGAGCGATAAGAAGCTGTTGCGCTTTCGGCTGTATAGCCGCTGGTGACGCGCAGGATCAGCCTGGCGGTGCCCGGGTCCGTATTGATGCCGGTTGCACTGGCGACATCCATCATCGACGTTTCTTTGCCGGGACGGCCCACGCTCGTGAGGGTTACTTCACGTCCGGATTTCTTGATCAGTTCTGCCAGGTGTCCGGCCTGCAAGGCAGTCAGGTCCGGGGTGCTGCTGTCCTTGAGCAGCGCCGTGAACTCCTTCGAGCGCGCCTCGGTACGTTCCTTGAAGGTCAACTTGCTGCCGGCATCGATGGCCGCGCCGGCAAGCGTGCCGAACACACCGAAAATACCCGCCATGCCGGAGGCCGACGAGCCGCCGAGATCCATCACGACGTATTCGGGCTGGTGATAGAAGATCTCTACTCTGGTGATTTTTTCAATATCTTGGCGGGCTTTTTCATTTTGTGCGACCTGCTTGGTTTGCGGGGCGCTGGCACAGCCAGTGATGAGAATGGAGAGGCTGACAACGAGTGCTGCCAGTCGTGATGCGTGTTTTGTCATGATGTGCAGGCGTCGGATGACGTCAATGATCGAGGTTCATAAAATGGCCTTTCGGCAATCCATATAGTTGCCGCACGACAATTATAGTCCCGCCGATAACGTTGATTTGTCATCCCACATGAACATCATGACGGCCGTTGACCATGCGCAACGGCGTGATGTTGTGCGCTGAAAAGTCGTTCGGTCCGACGTAAAGCGAGAGAGAAGTTGCATCGCCAAATTCGGTCTCTGCTGCGGTGAGCAGGAATGCGCTGGTTTCGATACTGTGCCATCGCACCCGGGAAGGTGCTGCCCGACGGCTTGATATTTCTCTTGCCGGGTAAATGCCGGTACTCTCTGACGCTATATTTCAGGTGAAACATAGGCGCTAGTGGCTGAAATAATCAGGAAACGGCAGCGAGAGAAGATACACACATACCGAATGAAATGACCTTCAACTCTCAAAGGGGAAAATAATGCGCTTCTACACAATCACCTTTATCGCACTGGTATGTTTGCTGACCATCTCTGGCGCACACGCTGCTGATGCATACCCGGTCCCTCCACCATGCAACGCGAGTTTCCCCGAGCTCTTCACTGCATACCTCAAGAGCTTATTTTGATTGAGGCGCCTGAAAGAACATTGCGCGGATGCCGGAACAGGTTCTCCCGGAGCATGGTTGTCTCGGTCTTGTTGAGGCCCGGCAGCGAGCGGGGGATTCAGGTTCCTCTGACAATACATTCACCATCGATCAGGATCCCATCATGCGTTATTTAATTCTGTTGAGTCTGTCTGTTTTTACCGTTGACGTGATGGCCCAGGACGGCAATGCAACGCCGCCGACCGATCCGCTGGTCTTCCTCGTGTGGTCGACAAAAATCATCTGTCGGGGTTTTGGCGCCGGTCTGGGTTTTTGATCCATGCCATTTGGATGCCCGGTCGCTGCGGGCCGGATCAGCAAGGAGACTTGCGCGAAGCAGGGTTTCGTTGGCAGCGCTGAATCGGACACGTCGGCAGCGCTGTCAGAGATTATTGATGCACGCTGGCCTGATGCAACGCGCCGCGATGGTTCACAAATCTCGCATGGAAATCGGCACTGAGCGCCGCCAGCGTGATGCGGCCGAATTGCTCCAGCAAGAGTGCTTCGGCGTTGCGGAAAGAAGTATCGAGTGCGGCATTGACGGCTTGCTCCACCAGACAGCCAGGTGTTTCCGTGCGGTTGCTCATGGCGAACAATTCGGGCGAGCCGAGCGCGGCGTAGATGTCTTTGAGTGTGACCTGGTTGAAGTCGCAGGCGATATGCCAGCCGCCGCCATGTCCCTTTTCCGAGCGCACGAAGCCTTGCTCGCGCAGGCCGGCCATGATGCGGCGAATCACCACCGGGTTGGTTTGCATCACCTTCGATAATGCCTCGGACGTCAACGGCCCTTCCACTTCAGCCATGTGGAGGAGCACATGCAATACGCCCGACAGTCTGCTATCTCTTTTCATGCGACCCATACTATGGAGTGATGATTTTTAAGTCAAGCCGGCACACCGAGGTTTGCCTGCTTACTGCTGTTCTCGCAACCGTTGCCGGACTTCCATCAAGGCAAATCCAAGCAGATTCAGGCCCTTCCAGGTATCCGGATGGGCAATGGCAGGGTCATCGGCAGCCAGTCCGACGCCCCATATGTTGTCGACCGGACTTGCCTCGACCAGGATCTGTTCCCCGGTACTCAACAGAAATTCCCGCAGATGCTGGTCTTGAGAAAATTTCTGATAATTGCCGGCGACGACAATGGACCAGCGATGCGCCAGCCACAGCGGCTCATCAAAACCCTGAATCTCGCGGCCGATTGCCTTGACCGCGGCCGGCTTAGTCGCATCAAGAATGCGTTGCCATGCGCTGCTGTCTTCAAACAGACGGGCTTTTTCCGCCATCATGTAGTGCTCTGCAGTGCGATAGCGAATATCGTCAACGATGAATGCCGATTCGAACCATTGACTGAAGCAAGTCTTGCCGATGGCGCTGTTCTTCATCGGCTGATGACCCCAGAACAGCAGGTATTCGGGGCTGCCGCCGCTGGCGATATATGCACTTAGGTCCGCATTGGAACGTATGACGTGATGTGACATTGAAGTTCAGATTTGAATAGGGCCAATCACTTTATCAGATACGGGGCGCCGGTTTGAGGCCTGTGTCAGTGCGCCGCCGAAGACTGCGGATAAAACCGGCAGCAGTCTTCGGCTCCTCGGGGCCCCGCTTACAAATGCGCGGGGAGTGCTGCGCGTAACGGCAAGCCTTCCATGTCGCCAATGGTTTGTATGGCTTGGGCGGCGATCCAGTTGCCGCGCGCTGAAGCCCTGGCCCAGTCATATCCTTCCAGACGGGCGCTGATGATACCGACGGCAAAGCCATCGCCGGCGCCGACAGTGTCGATGACGTGGGCGACAGGGACGCCGGCGGCTTCGATTTGTTCGGTCGCGGTGCGCACGTAAGCACCTTCTTTACCGAGTTTGATGATGACTGCCTGAGCGCCTTGATCCAGATAAAAACCGGCAATGTCGTATGGTGTGTCGCGGCCTGTCAGCAACCGGCCTTCGGCGATTCCCGGCATGACCCAGTCGGCGTTGCCGGCAAGGCGGTTGAGCGTGGTGCGCATGGTGGCCTCATTCGGCCACAGGCTGGGACGCAGGTTGGGGTCGAAAGAGACGCTGTGTTGCCGGTTGCGTTGGGTGCGCATTGCATGCTCCACCAGTTCCGCGGAAGCAGGGGACAAGGCAGGCGTAATCCCTGTTGCATGGAAGTGACGGCTGTCGGTGATATAGGCTTCATCGAATTGCTCCAGGCTGAGCAGGCTGGCAGCCGAGCCGCGCCGGTAATACTCGATCGCCGGATCCTCTCCGGCAGCGGCCCGTGCCTTGAGCATGAACCCGGTGCTGCGCGTAGCGTCGGTTTCGACGCGTGAAATATCGATGCCTTCGGCCGCCACGCTGTGACGTACATAGTCGCCGAAACTGTCAGCGCCGAGCCGGCTGATCCAGCCCACTTTCAATCCCAGGCGCGCGAGGCCGATGGCAACATTGGTATCGGCGCCGGCCAGACGTTTGGTGAACCGGGCGACATCTTTCAACTGCGCGATATCGTCTGCTACCAGCAACGCCATGGTTTCGCCCATGGTGACGACGTCAAGTGGGGCGGGCTTGGCTTGAGTCATTTCTTGATATGAAGTCATTGTAGAAAAGGAAAGTCCAGATGCAGCCTTGGCCGCGTCGATTATTTCCTTTGGGAAAGGTCGGGCGAGCCGCGCACTGCCGGGCTTGTGTCGGTGAAAAAAACGGCTTATTATCCCACACCGGTATATTGGTTGGACCAATGATCCAGTGAATAAGTGATCGTTCCAGTTCCCCTGCCAATGATCCGGTGATCGCCGAGGCGAAAACGTCCCGCGACAACAAAATACCAGGAGCTCTCATGAAAATGTCATTCCGCTGGTTCGGTGCGTCCGATCCGGTCCCTTTGCAATACATTCGCCAGATTCCGGGTATGCACGGGATTGTTTCCGCCATTTACGATATTCCGGTCGGCGAAGTGTGGCCGCTCGAAAAAATACAGGCACTGAAAGCCAGCATTGAAGAACATGCGCTGGCGTTCGATGTGGTCGAGTCGGTTCCGGTGCATGAAGACATCAAGCTCGGCAAGCCGTCGCGCGACCGTCTGATCGCCAACTATCAGGAAACCTTGCGCAATCTCGCAGCCTGCGACATCAAGGTGGTTTGCTATAACTTCATGCCGGTATTCGACTGGACCCGCACCACGCTGGCCAAGCAACTGGCAGATGGTTCGACGACGCTGGCATTCAGCACTGAAGAAATTGACGGCATCGATGTCAGCAAAGGCATTTCGCTGCCGGGCTGGGATGCCAGTTATCAACCGCAAGCACTGCAAGCGCTGTTGGCGGAATACCGCGATGTCGGTCCTGAACAATTGTGGCAAAACCTGGAATACTTTTTGAAAGCCATCATCCCGGTGGCTGAACAAGCCGGCATCAAGATGGCGATTCACCCGGATGATCCGCCACGTCCGATTTTCGGCTTGCCGCGCATCGTCAAGAACCGCGACGATCTGGCCCGCATTCTGGCGATCGTCGATACCCCGGCCAACGGCCTGACCTTGTGCTCCGGTTCACTCGGTGCCGGTCCCGAAAACAACGTCGAAGCATTGGTGCGCGAGTTCGGCGCGCGGGGACGAATTCACTTCGCCCACCTGCGCAACGTCAAGATCAATGCTGCCGGCGATTTTGAAGAAACCGCGCATAAATCGGATTGCGGTTCGCTCGACATGGCGGCCATCGTCGGCGCTTATCACGAACTCGGTTTTGAAGGCTATGTGCGTCCGGACCATGGCCGCATGATCTGGGGTGAAACCGGCAAGCCAGGTTACGGTTTGTTCGACCGCGCATTGGGTGCCGTTTATCTGAACGGTTTGTGGGAAGGCTACGGCAAGAAAACAGCAGCAACAACATGATTCCGGTGTCCGGCGTGCAAGGGTTTAGCATACTGCCCTTGCCCGCCGGGGGCGGACGAGACAGCGATGCCTGCATCGCCACTTAAAATTAAAAGAGAGAATACCCCATGCCAAGAATACGTTGGACGATGATTTTTTTGTGCTTTCTGGCAAACGTCATCAACTTCATTGATCGCGCCAATCTGGCCATCGCAGCACCTTACATCACCACCGAACTGGGACTCGATGCAGCCCAGATGGGCTTGATTCTGAGCGCCTTCTTCTGGACCTATGCGATGTTGCAGATGCCGGCCGGATGGTTTATCGACAAGGTCGGCGTGCGTGTCAGCCTGGCGCTGGCGGTCGGCTGGTGGTCGATTTTCACCATCTTCACCGGTGCCGCACGCGGTGTGGCGCAACTGACCGGCGCTCGTTTGATGCTGGGTATCGGCGAAGCCGCCGCGATTCCATCGTTCGTCAAAGTGGCCTACAACTGGTTTCCGCGCAGCGAGCGCGGACTCGCCAGCAGCATCTTCGACAGCGGTTCGCGCGTGGGCTCGGCCTTGTCGCTGCCGCTGGTTGCATGGCTGATTTCGGTGGTCGGCTGGCGCGGTTCGTTCTACATTACCGGCCTCATCGGCGTGGTGTGGGCGCTGGCATGGTGGTTCATTTACCGTGACCCTGAACTCTATCGCGGCATTGCGCCGAAAGAAGTCGAGGCGTTGCTGGCCCAGCGCAGCGCCCCGGTCAATGCGGTCCAAGCCGAGAAGATTTCGTGGTCCAGTCTGTTCCGTCATCGCACCATCTGGGGCATCATGATCGGCATGTTTTGCCTGAACTTCGCGATCTATTTCTTCATTACCTGGTTCCCCAGCTATTTGTTGCAGGCCCGCGGATTTTCGCTGGCCTCGCTCGGTACGCTCGGCATGTTGCCGGCACTGATGGCGATCCCTGGCGGCTGGCTCGGCGGTTATCTGTCGGACAGCCTGATCCGTCGCGGCTGGAGTTCGACTGCAGCGCGCAAGACATGTCTGGTGTTCGGCATGCTGATGTCGTCGTCGATCGCCTTGTCGGCCCTGGTGGAAAGCACCGCTGCCTGCCTCGCCCTGTTTGCTTTGGCCTATGCCAGCCTGTCATTTGCCGGCGCCAATGTCTGGACTCTGCCCGGCGAGCTGGCTCCGACACCGAAACAGGTGGCGTCGATTGGCGGCATTCAGAACTTCGCCGGCAATCTGGCGGGCATCGTGACCACAACTTTCACCGGTGTCATGTTGACCATCACCAAAGGCTCGTTCGTGGTGCCGCTGGCAGTGGCCGGTGGTCTGTGCGTGGTCGGCGCACTGTCGTATCTGTTCCTGGTAGGCAAGATCGAACCGTTGCAGTTCCCGGCGAAGCAGGCCGCGGCCTGACGATACCGGTTAGAATATGGCCCACCCCGGTCGAGGCCGCGTTGGGCCAGAAGACGGGCTTGCGCAGCGGCATGATCGTGGTATCTGACCATCGCTTTTATGACAGGACTTCGATGCCCCGCGACGACAAATCCGTCTCTGACCAGACGGTTGCGCTGCCATTATTACAAGCGCAAAGACTCTACAAGCAGATCGCTGAAGTGCTGGAAGAGCGTATCCACTCAGGCATGTTTCGCGCGCGCGACTATTTGCCGCCGGAGCGCGATCTGGCCAAGCAGATGGGTGTCAGCCGCACCTCGGTGCGCGAAGCCTTGATTGCATTGGAAGTCAAAGGTCTGGTCACGATTCGTGTCGGCGATGGCGTGCAAGTCTGCGAACCCGGTCCGGCGCCGGTGGCGGTGCCGGATTTGCGGCGCGAGCGCAGCGCCCTCGAACAATTGCAGGCGCGCTGCCTGATCGAAGGCGAACTGGCGGCACTGGCGGCGAAGAATGCCACCGACGAGCATATTCAAAAACTGGAACAAGCGCTGGATCTGATGCATCGCAGTTTTCCCGACTCGGCCGTGTTTCTCGAAGCCGATCACGCGTTCCATCTGGCGATGGGCGAGGCGGCCGGCAATCAGGTCTTGATGGATCATCTGGAATTGCTATGGGCCTTGCGTTACCAGCCCACGTTCAAGAAATTCGAAGAACACTATACCAATGATCATGGCGAACAGTTGGCGGTGCTGGAAGATCATCGCCGCATTGTCGATGCCATCCGGTCGCGCAACGCGCGGCAGGCGAGAACGGCATTGCATCAGCATTTGAAGCGGGTGCAGAAATTGTTCGTCAGGTAAGCGTGGATTGAGGCGAACGCCGGATGGTGAAGATGGACCGGCAAGTCCGCGAGGGCCGGGTTCTGTATTGCACAGAACCCGGCCCTTTCCGTTTGTGTCGGATGCCGGCCTCAGTCGGCTGTCACGCCTTGTCCGCTTTGCCCGCCGCATTGGCCAGCTTGCTCAGCATCTTGTCGATCAGCCATGGCTGACGGTCGAGGTCTTCGGCGCGTTCCTTGCGACGGATGGCGTCGCGTACCACCAGCGAGCCGATGTAACGGATCGGTTCCGGCGGGAACATGCCGCGCGGACCGTAAGTCAGCGGACTGCGACTCCAGGCATTGTCGAGATCAAGCACCAGCGATGACAGTAACTGGCCACCCATGTAAGTCGGGCCGACGCCATTGCCGGAATAACCGAAGCCGTAAAAGATATTGGGATGCTCATCGAGTTTGCCGAAGAATGGAAAGCCGGTGACCGAGCGATCGGATGGTCCGTTCCAGCTGGCAGTGATGGGGACTTGCGACAAGGTCGGGAAAAATTCATGCAGGCTGTGGCGCAGTTGATCTTCATAAGGCGAACGCTGATCGAATACCGGCAGCATGCGGCCGCGCCAGGCGAAGGTGTTGCCGCCTTTGCCGAGCATCAGGCGGCCGTCTTCGGTGGTGCGGTAATAAAAGACGAAGGTGCGCGAATCCAGCACCGAGACGCCATCCTTGAGGCCGATCTGTTGCAGCAGTTCAGGACATTTTTCAGTAATGATCATGTCGCTCGATACCACCGCCAGCGTGCGTTCAAATTGCGGAAAGCGGCTGGCCATCCAGGCATTGATCGCGAGTACCATCTTGCCGGCCTGCAGCGTTCCGGTCGGGGTTTGTATCTTGATCTGCGGCCCCGGCTCGAACGACAGCATCGGCGTTCTTTCATAAATCCGGATACCCATTTCCAGCGCTACGCGGCGCAAACCGCGTACCAGTTTGCCGGGATGCACGGTGGCGGCCTGCGGCGAGAATACGCCGGCCAGATTGCGCATCGAGCCTGAGCGTCGTTGCACTTCTGCGGTCGACAAGCTGCGATAGGAGTTGATGCCATGCTTGTCCAGCTCTTGCAGCACCGGATCCAGTACACCCATCTGGGCTTTGGTGGTGGCGGTGTAGAGCGTGCCATCCTGACGGAACTCGGCATCGATGCGGTGTTGGCGACAGAACTCGGCGATATGCATGACGGCTTGTTCGGAAGCTTGCGCCAGCCGTACCGCTTCGCTTTCGCCGAACAAGCGCCGCAGCGTGAAGAATTTGGTAGTCCAGGTCAGCAGGCAACCACCATTGCGACCGCTGGCACCGGCGCCGCAGATGTCGCTTTCAATGATCGCAATATCCAGTGCCGGGTTTTGTTGTTTGAGTTGCAGTGCGGTCCACAAACCGGTGAAGCCGCCGCCGACAATGGCAACGTCAGCTTGTTGTGCGCCTTGCAGTGCAGGCGCGAGTTCACCGTCAATCGAAAGAGCGTGTTCCAGCCAGAATGGGCGCATGAGAAGCTATCCTGAAAAGTAAGAGTGCAACAACGATTGATGCGGCACGCAGCCCGGTCAGGGCTGCGGACAAACGGTACGGATGAGTACCGATACTCAGGCGCCGGCCGTGGCCGTGGCCGGCAGCGCGCAAGTCTTCATCAGTGCCGTGAAGTACGGCAAATCCGGCGTCACCATTGCCGCGTCTTTGGCCAGGTCATCCCATAACCGCAGACGAACCGCATCGGCAGCGTGCGGGCGGGCGATGAATGCCGCCGCATCGCTTTCATTGAAGATACCGCCTTGCAGCATCAGACTGCGTTTCGAATCCGCCGACAACCGGTCGTAATACGCCGCATCGGTGGCGCACAAATAGCGCTTGGCGTCGACGTGCAACCGGATCGGCTCCAGCACGGCAGCGCTGAACAGGCCGCGCAGATAAGGCAACGCAAAATACTGATGGGTGTCATCGATGCCGCGCGCCGAGGGGGTCTCGCCTTGCGGGTTCAACAGATGGCCGAGGTCATGCAGCAACGCCGCGCAGATCAGTTCCGGCGAGGCGCCGGCCTGTTCGGCCAGCGTTGCCGACTGCAAGGCATGCTGCAGTTGGGTTACCGGCTCACCGGAATACATCGTATGGCCGCCGCTCTCGAACAAATGACAGATTTCGGGAATCGAGATCATGGTTCAGTTCCAGGGCAATGAGTAGGTTTTGGTATTGGAGAAGCTCTTCATCGCTTCAAATACCCCTTCCTTGTAACCGAGGCCGGAATCCTTGATGCCGCCGAATGGCGTCAGTTCCAGACGATAGCCTGGCACTTCGCGCACATTGACGCTGCCGACTTCGAGTTCACGTACAAAGCGCGTGATGTAATCCATGCGATTGGTACATACCGACGACGACAGACCGTAAGGCGTGGAATTGGAAATGCGGATGGCATCGGCAATGTCGGTACAGCGAATCACCGGCGATACCGGGCCAAAGGTTTCCTGCGCCACCAACAGACAATCGGCCGGCACATGATCGAGCACGGTCGGTGAATACAAGGCGCCGTCCCGGATATTGCCATACAACAGCCGCGCACCACGGCTTTCGGCATCTTTCACCTTGGCTTCGAACTCGATGGCCGCGCGCTGATCGATCACGGTGCCCATGTCG
>NZ_LFLS01000053.1 GCF_001189915.1 Herbaspirillum autotrophicum | reverse complement strand
ACTGATACCCCCATCAAAATTATTGGACGCCGCGCTGGCAATGAACGTGTCATCACTGCTGCTGCCGGTCAGGTCCTGAATATTGACCAGCGTATCGCCTTGCGCATACCCGCCCGAGGTGCCGGTACCATTGGTGTAGTTCAGGTCGACCGTGACACCGGCATTCGATGCTGCATAACTGACACGATTATGTGAATTGGCGGTGCTGATGCCACCATCGAAATGATTGGATGCGGCGCTGGCAACGAACGTGTCGTCGCCACTGCCGCCGGTCAGATCCTGAATATTGACCAGCGTATCGCCTTGCGCATACCCACCCGAGGTGCCGGTACCATTGGTGTAATTCAGGTCGACCGTGACACCGACCGTTGACGCCGCATAACTGACACGATTATGTGAATTGGCGGCACTGACGCCGCCGTCGAAATGATTGGATGCTGCACTGGCGACGAACGTGTCGTCGGCACTGCTGCCGGTCAGATCCTGAATGTTGACCAGCGTATCGCCGTCGGCAAAACCGCCGAAAGTACCGGTGCCATTGGTGTAATTCAAATCCACCGTGACACCGGCATTGGACGCCGCATAGCTGACGCGGTTGTGCGAAGTGACGCCGCTGATACCGCCATCGAAATTATTGGCGGCGGCGCTGGCAATAAAGGTATCGTCGCTGCTGCTGCCGGTCAGATCCTGAATGTTGACCAGCGTATCGCCGTCGGCAAAACCGCCGAAAGTACCGGTGCCATTGGTGTAATTCAAATCCACCGTGACACCGGCATTGGACGCCGCATAGCTGACGCGGTTATGCGAAGCCGCAGTACTGACGCCGCCATCGAAGTTATTGGCGGCGGCGCTGGCGATAAACGTATCGTTGCCGCTGCCGCCGGTCAGATCCTGAATATTGGTCAGCGTATCGCCTTGCGCATAGCCGCCAAAGGTGCCGCTGCCATTGATCTGGGTCAGATCGACGGTGACGCCGGTGGTATCGGCGGCATAGCTGACGCGGTTATGCGAGGTGGCAGTGCTGGTGCCGCCGTCGAAGTTGTTGGCCGCGCCATTGGCCACGAACGTATCGTCAAACGCACTGCCGGTCAGATCCTGGATATTGATCAGCTGGTCGCCCTGCGCATAGCCGCCGAAGGTGCCGGTGCCGTTGGTGTAATTCAGGTCGACCGTCACGCCCTGGTTGGAGGCGGCGTAGCTGACGCGGTTGTGCAGGGAACCGGTATTGCCGTCCAGTACATTGGCGTCGCTGCTGGCGACAAAGGTGTCGTCGTACAGACTGCCGAGCAAATTCTGGATATTGACGAAGCGGTCGCCGTCGGCGAAATTGCCGCCGGTACCGGTACCGATGGCATTCGACAGATCAATCACCACGCCGCCGCCGGAATACTGATAGCTGACGGTATTGACGCCAAGGCCGCCATCAAACTGGTTATGGTCGTTGCTGGCGATAAAGGTATCGTTGTAGGCGCTGCCGATCACATTCCAGATGTGTGCCAGCGTATCGCCGGCAGCGTAACCGCCGCTGGCGGTGCCGTTGTACAGATCCACCGTCACGGCCTGATCGGACAAGGCATAACTGACCGTATCGAAACCACCCTGACCGCCATCGAAATGATTGGCTTGCGGGCCACCGATGAACAGGTCATCGTAATTGCTGCCGATGATGTTGCGGATATTGGCGTAAGTATTGCCTTGCGCATAACCGCCGCTGCCGCTCATCGTCACCATGTTGACGGTGACGGCTGAGCCGGAAGCGACATAGCTCACCGTGTCCGAACCGCCGCTGCCGCCATCGAAGCTCTTGCTGTCGACACCGGCGATGAAGGTATCGTCGAAGCCGCTGCCGATCACCTTTTGAATATTGACGTAACTGTCACCTTCAGCGTCGCCGCCGGTGCCGCGTCCGGTCGAAAAATTGACCAGCACGCCACTGCCCGAACCGGCGTAGCTGACCGTATCGACGCCGCCGCTGCCGCCGTCGAAGCGATTGGCGTCGCCGTTGGCGACGAAGACATCGTCGAACGCACTGCCGATCACATTCTGGATATGCACATAGCTGTCGCCTTGCGCAAAGCCGCCGCTGCCGGTGTTGAGCTTGAGATTGACAGTGACGCCGCTGGTCGATGCCGCATACGACACGGTATCGACGCCGCCGCTGCCGCCATCGAAACGGTTGGCGTCAATGCTGGCGATAAAGGTATCGTTGTAGGCGCTGCCGATGGCATTCTGGATGTGCACATAGGTATCGCCCTGGGCATAACCGCCGGTACCGGTGCCGGTATTCAGATTGACCGTGACCGCCGCGTCGGAGGCTGCATACGAGACCGTATCGGAACCGCCGCTGCCGCCATCGAGACGGTTGACGGCAGCATTGGCGACAAAGGTATCGTCATGCGCGCTGCCGATCAGATTCTGGATGTTGGTCAGGGTATCGCCCTGGGCATCGCCGCCGCTGGCGGTTCCGGCCGCCAGATTGATGGTCACGCCGGCAGCCGAGCCGGTGTAGCCGGCGGTATTGTTGCCGGTAGCGCTGCCGGTCAGTACATCGGCGCCGGCGCCGCCTTCAAAATACCTGCTGCTGCCGGCGCCGCCGATAATGGTGTCGTTGCCGCTGCCGCCATACAAGGCGTCGTTGGCATTGCTGCCGTAGATGGTGACGCCGCCGTTGCCGGCATGCACGATGTGCGGAATGCCTTGCCCCGGCAGGATCAGTACATTATTGCCGGTGGCGGGATCGACATACACCAGATCATTCGCATTGGCGGCATCCTTGATCGCGACATAGCGGGTTTCGGTCAGCGTCGACGTGCCATCCACCGTGGTAATGCTAGTGGCGAAAGACAGCTTGAATACATCCGGCACATTGCTGGCCGAGGCGATCTGGGTGTTGTAGACCAGTTGCAGATCGAAGGTCTTTTGATCTGCGGTGGTCAGGGTCGCCAGATACTGACCGCCGCCGAGCGCCGTGGCATTCAGGATCGACATGTCCGCCGGCACCCCGGAAATGATCAGCGATTTGACATTGCCGTCGCCGCTGATGGTGACATTGAAGACTTTGGTGAAGGTATTGTTATTGTTGCCGGCGGCATAGATGGTGGTGACATCATTGCCGGCATTGATCACCTGCGACGCAAACTGGGTATTGTTGGCGCCATCGGTGGCCGAAGCCGGCGTGCCGCCGCTGCCGTACAAGATGCTGCCGACCTGTGTCTGGGTCGCCAGATTGACCAGTTTGACGGCCACCGTCGGCGCCTGCGGCCCCACCACCGGCACCACCGGGATTGCACCGGGACGTTCCGGCAAGGACTCAGGAATATGCTTGACCAGCGCTTCGTTGGACGCCTGGGTCTGATAATCAGCCTTGGTTTCCGTCAGCTTGGTATTAGAGAACCGGTTTTCGGTCACCGATACCGCATTGTCCTTGATGATTTGCGACAACTGGCTCATCGTCGCCGTCGAAATCTGCGCCGAGGAATGATTGTTGCCGGTGAAATGATTGTCTTCCTGCGCCGCTGCCGGGTTGTCGGCGCGCGGTGCTTCCGAACTCAATATTTGCGGGTCGTGTTTTTGCAGCGCAATCTTGCCGACCTGATCCAGCAACTTGCCGGCGCTCTGCACGCTGTCGGAAAAGCTTACCTTGGCCTCATCATCCATGGCACTGATGGCGCCGCCTGCCAGCACCACACGCGAGCCGTCCGTCATCTGCAGCACCATGTCGACGTCGACTACCTGTACCTTTTGTACCATGCCGCGTGTGACCGGCAAGTGATAGCTGCCGGTCTGATCCGGCATCACTACCTTGAACGGACCGCTGCTGCGCTCAGCCGCTGCTGCGCCTGGTGCTGATGGGGTAGTTCCTGCAGTTGCCATGGTGTGCCTTCTGTAAAAGCGCGATCAAGGTTGAGGTCGATACGTCTGCTGCCAAATTGTCAAACTACTGCAACACCTGCGCCCGCGGGCCGTCAGTGATGATCTTGCCGTCATTGATGACGATGATGCGGTCCATCTGTTTCAGCAAGGCCGGGCTGTGCGTGGCCACCACCAGCGTGCGGCCGGCGGCAAAGGCCATCAGGCGCGCGATGATTTTGGTTTCGGTCGCCTGATCGATACCGGTGGTCGGTTCGTCCAGCAACAGCACCTTGGGCATGCCGGCAATGGTGCGCGCCAGCGCCAGCATCTGGCGCTGACCGCCCGACAGATTGCCCGGCGCTCGCAATATCTGGTCCAGCCGCAATTCGCCACGGGCAATCAATTCATCCACTCCCGACACCGACAGCGCCGTTTCATAGACATCGCTGGCGACCTGATCGCCGATGAAAATATTTGACGCCAGGCTGCCGTCAAACAAGAACGGTTCCTGCGGCTTATAACCGATGCAGCGCATGCGCACCGGTGCCGCATAGGCGGTGACCGCCACCCCGTCCATCAATACATGGCCGCTGTCAATCCGGTGCAGACCGGCCAGACAGCGCAGCAAGGTCGATTTTCCCGAGCCGGAACGCCCTACCAGTCCGACTTTTTCACCAGGCCGGATCGCAAACGACATGTCCTGCAAAACCGGGCCATCTTCCTGATTCAACTGCAGCGTCAGCTTGCTGACCTGGATCGCGCCGCTCATGTCTTGCCGCACCACATCAGCGGTGTATTGTTTGCCGTCGGGCTCGCCCTCGTTTTCAAACATGGCTTCAAATGCACTGCGGGCGCGGCTGAAGGTATCCAGCCGTCCCAGCACCACGCTGACCGATGACAAGATCGACGTCGCGCGGCTGATCAGCATCGAGCAGGCGATCAGCGCGCCCACCGTCAACAGGTTGTCTTCCACCAGATAGACGCCAACCACCAGCGCCCCCACCGTGATCACGGTGTAACCGATCCCGGCCAGCGCATAGCTGATATTCATCCAGAACCGGCTCTTGGCCTGCGCCACCGCATTGTCGCCGGCATCCTTGAGAAAGGTCTTGACCAGCCGTTCTTGCAACGGTGAGGTCTTGAGCGTTTCCATGCCATACACCAGACTGGCCAGCTTATCGATCTTGCCGATGCCGGACTGCAAGGCCTGTGCGCCATAATCGTTGGCCGGGATCTTGCACAGCAACTGCGCCGCCACCAGCAAGCTGCCGCCGACCAGCACCACCCAGATCATGTGGCCGCCGATCAGCCCCAACGCCAGCAGATACAGCACCAGAAACGGCATGTCGACCAGCAGCAGCATGTAATTCGACGACAGCAAATCGCGCGCGCTGCTCATGTCGCGATACTTGGCCAATACCACCCCGACCGGCGCCGTGACCTTGGCCGCCAGCAAGCGACGGGCGGTAATGGCATCGAATTCGATATCGAACTTGCCGGCCAGTTGTTCCACGTAATAAATGCGGATGATGCGCAACACCAGTTCCAGCACGATGAACAGGCCCATGCCCAAGGTCAGCGCCCACAAGGTATCGGGAATGTGATTGCCCATCACCTTGTCGTAGATCAGGCGCGAATACAGCGGCATCAGCAACCCGAACAGATTGATCAGCACGCCGGCCACCACCACCTCGACGAAGCGCTTGCCATAGGCGCGCAACAACAGCAGGTACATGGGATCGCGCCGCAGGCTGGCGAGGTCTGCCTGCGGCTGGTCGACGAAAATCTGATCGCGCTGGTTCATGCCGGCTTCCGCTTCAGTTGACGCGGTTGGCGGTGGCAGCGATTTCCCGTGCAGCCTCACGCAATTCCAGACGCAGATCCTTGATCATGGTCTGACGGCCGCTGCGCATTTCATCGATGATGGTTTGCGACATCACGTTCTGCCGCATCAGTGCTTCACTGATCGCCGCCAGCGAATCCGGAATCGCGCTCAGGCCCTTGATACGGTCATTCTGCATCGCCATGTGTTTGGCCAGATCGATTTGCAATTGCCGCGCACTCAAGGCATCGCGCGTGATATTGCTGGAGTTTTCACCAATCGTCGTGCCCAGTTCGCCGAGGCGTGCCGCCACCGTGGCGTGAATTTCACCCTGATGCTGAATGGCACCGAGTTCATCGGCCATGCGAATCGAAACCTGGGTCAGCAAGCCTGGCAACTGTGCCAGATGCTGTGCCGATTTTTCGTGAATGGTGGCAATTTCAGCCTGTTGCGATGCCAGTGCATTGAGTGCGACCTCGACCTGATGCTGGCCGTTTTGCATCGATGCCACGATTTGCGGCAACACATCAAAACTGCGCAAGGCGATATCGCCATTGACCGACAAGCGCTCTTCCAGCAACGACAAGCTATCGGTCAGATCGCGTGCCGAGGTGACTTTTTGATTGATGATCTGGCCGACATTGCGAATTTCTTCCAGCGTTTGCTGCCCGACTTCATGCATGCGCGGGCCGAATGCCACCAGTTGGCGCAGGTTTTTCGACTCTTCCATACTGTCCTGCAACAGCCGCACCATGTTGTTGAGCCCGCTGTTCAAACCTTCCAGCTTGATCCCGGCCTGCAACGACGCCTCCGAACTGTTGCGCGAAGACATGATCGATTCGCGCTGCAATACCATCAGATCTTGCAGGAATTCCGCCAGAAACGATTCCGACACGCCCTGCCGTCCGCTGTTGCTCGCGCCCGGACCGGACATATCGTGAATCACGTGCTTGACCATTTCGCTGATGCATTCGCGCGAAGTCACCACCAGTTGTTTGCCGGCGCCGCGCAACGGCGTCAGTGTCAACCCCAGTGCCAGCGAACCGATCAGACCGAACATCGAGGCGCTGAACGCGGTCCCCATGCTGGCCAGCGGTTTTTGCAGGTCGGCCACCAGATGCATGAACGACGCATCCATGTCGCCGCCCTGGCTGGCCTTGCCGAAGCCATCAATCAATTCCGCGGTGCCGACCAGCGTTTCCAGCAAACCGATAAATGTCCCCAGCAAGCCCAGCGCGATCAGGAAACCGGTCAGGAAATGCGGAAACTCCATTTTCGCTTCCAGATGCGCGCGCAAATCGTTCAGTGAACGCTCAATGGTTTCCTGCTCGATCCGGGATGTCAGGCGGCCTTTGGTGTTGGCCACCGTGACCAGCACTTTGGCAATTTCGCCATCCTGAAATTCCGGCGCCCTGACCAGGTCTTCCATGGCCTCGCCGGCTTCGGCGCGGGCATAAAACGACATCAGTTTTTTATACTCCCAGCTCACGCGCCAGATGTTGTACGTGATCAATGCCACGCCGAACAGTGCCACCGCGATGATGAACAGGTTCAAAAACGGATTGATGTGAATCGCGTGCAGGACAAAGTCCCGGAACATGACCCCGCCGAAAATCAGAAACAGCGTGGGAATGGCAGCGAGTGCATAAAATTTGCGCAAGGTTTTCATACGAGGCAATCCCTGGTGACGAAACAAATGGAGAAGGCAATCGGCAACGTTGCCGTCCGGCCCGGGCCGGAATGCAACAACAAATAAGGGGAAGTGATCATGCTCATCGCGGCTCCCGCAACGCCGTCTGACCGAAGCGGCTCAATGGCGACATCAGGTATTGCCATACCGTGCGATGGCCGACCACCATGTCGGCCGAAGCCGTCATGCCGGCCATCAATGGCAAGCCGCGCTGCAAATCATGCGCATCGCGGGTGACTTCGATCTTGACCCGGAAATAGCGCTCGCCGCGTTCGCTGCGTTCTTCCGGCACGGTATCGGCGCTGATTTCAGTCACGACGCCGGCCATCGCGCCGTACACGCCATAGTCATAGGCGGTGACCTTGACCCGGGCCGGCGTCCCCGGCACCAGTTGCGCGCGGTCGGTCGGTTGAATCCGGGCTTCGATCACCAGCTTGTCATCGTTGGGCGTCATTTCCACAATCGCGTCGCCCGGCTTGACCACGCCGCCCACGGTATTGATCAGCACCCGGTTGACCACGCCATCCATCGGCGCCCGCACTTCGGAACGCGACACGCGGTCATTGCGCGACTTCAATTCTTCCTGCAACCGGGCCAGTTCGGTTTCGGCATTGGTCAGATCGGTACGCGCTTCAGCCCGGAAACGCGACATGGCTTCACCCGACTTGGCCTGCGCCTCGGCAATTGCCGCCTTCAGGCGCGGAATCATGGCATTGCCGGCGTTCAGGCGACTCATGGCATCCTGCGCCTTGGCTTGCGATTGGATATCTTCCAGTTGTGAAGCGGCATTGCGTTCAAACATGCCGTGCACCAATTGATACTGGCGTTGCGCCAGTTCATATTCGGATGCCAGGCTCTTCTGGCGGCTCACGGTTTCGCCCAGCTCGGCCTGGCGTTGTGCCGCTTGTTCACGCAACACGCTCAGTTCCTGTACCAACTTGGCCTGGCGGGCGGCAAACGAGGCCTGTTCGCTGACCACTGCCGGATCGTCCAGCGCCACCTCCTTGGGCATCAGCAAGGAAGCGCTGCCATTGGCTTCGGCACTGAGCCGGGCGACCCGGGCGCGCAAGCCCATGATCTTGATGCGGCCTTCACCGAGATCGGAATTGGCCCGCACATCGGCAATCGAAATCAAGGTTTGGCCCTTTTTCACGGCAGCACCTTCGCGCACCAGAATGGCCGAGACAATGCCGCCTTCCAGATGCTGGATCACCTGATTATGTTCAGAGGCCACAATACGGCCGTTGCCGCGCACCACCATATCAATAGTGGCAAAGTAAGACCACACCACCAGCGCCAGCAACAACACCGCCACTGTCAGAATGAACAGGCGCGGACGCGGCATGTCGCGATAGGCGCCGAGGCCGCGATCCAGTCGGGGCGCCAGATTGCGCATCAGACGCCGGCACCGCAACACCAGTCGCGTGGTCAGTGGAATGGCGGGTTGACGAGTCATTTGCCGGCCGCCGCAAATTGCAGGATCACGCGCGCGGCACTGGCGCCGGTATTTTCACCGGCAGCTACCCGGCTCTGCACCCGGTCGGCAGGCACGCCCGCATCCAGCAGGCGATTACGCACAGCGATGGTGCGGTAATACGCACGCCGCCGGCCTTCGCTGAATTCCACCGAACCCACCACCCCGGTAACCACGATCTTGCCCTGCTGGGCCTTGGCGCGCCGTACCCAGTCGCCGATATTGCTGTCGAGCGCTTTGGCGGCTTCATCATTGAGTTCGGTCGAATCATTGTCGAAATTGAGCACCACCGCTTTGGCATTGCCATCCACCTTGACGCCGGGCGCCACTTCTTTGGCCTGCGGCACGGCACGGATTTCAATGTTATTGCTGACGGCGCCGGCATCACTGGCCATGCTGCCGGGCGCTGCTGAGGTCGACTTCTCCGCCAGCCGGGTTTTCAGCACGGCGACTTGCTGGCGCAATGTGTCAATTTCCTGCGTCTGATTCTGGTTCTGGCTTTTCAGACGCGCCGTTTCACTGTCCTTGCCATCGCTGCTGCTGCCCTTGGCGCCGCTGAGCTGGCCGCTTTCCTGCGACTGGACAATTTTGGCGATCTTGGCCTGCGCCAGTTTCTGCGAGTAATAAAACAGGGTTACCACGAATACCACGACCACGAAGATCATGACCAGCACGACGTTGGACAAGGCATCTACGAAGCCTGGCCAGAAATTTTGTTCTTTCCCCCCTTCCATGGCTGGCGGTCCCCTATCGGTTGCTGCGTGGTTTATCGTCGGTCGCTGCCCACGAGCGACCGGTATTGCGCAAGATCTGGTAACTGATATCGGCTTGCTGGAACAACAGCAATGCAAAATCCATGCGCGACTGATAGGCCTGCTGATAAGCATCCAGTACATCCAGCAATTGCTTGCTGCCGGTGGAAAGTTGCTCCAGAAAAACATCGGCCACATTGGCATTGGTTTCATACGCCTGACGCGCGATGTCGATGCGTTTTCTGACGGCGCTCAAGGTACGGTAGTTGATATCGATCTGCTCTTTCAGCTTGCGCTCAAGGTCGGAGGCGGTATTGCTCTTTTCCACGTACTTGGCGCCGATTTCCTTTTGATAGAAGTAATCGGAACCGCCATTGAGCAAGTTCATCGACAGCACCAGCATCAGACGCCGGTCGGTAGTCAGGGTCGAATCGCCGCCGGCGCCGCTGGCCTTGGCTTGCGACAGTTCGAGTGAAAATGCCGGCGAAAAGCGCGACCGCGCCGATTTCAATTCCTGGCTGGCGGCCGCCACATCCTGCCGCGCCGCCCGGATGCCGGGGTTGTTCTCATACACGCCTTCCATTGCCGCGCGGCTGGTATCGGGTACCTGCGGCATCATGCGCGCCGGGATTTCCATTTTTTGCGCGCGTTTGCCGATCAGTTGCGCCAGCGTCACCATGGCGCTGTCCAGCGTGCCCTCGGCTTCCGCCACGGTCGATTGCGCCGTCAGCGCCCGCCCGCGTACGCGTTCAAAATCGATCTTGCTGGCGCCGCCGCCTTCCAGGCGTTTGCGCATGTAGTCCTGCAAGGTCCCCATGCGTTCCGCGTAACTGCGCGCAAACGAGCGCGTGGTATAGGCGCGCAGCAAATCGTAATAGGCTTTGACGGTGGAGTAATACAGCGACTCCCGGGCTTCATCGACACGGAAATCGGCCGACGCCGATAACGAGCGCTGCTTTTGCCAGTCGAAATAAGAACCCGGCGCAAACAGCGGCTGGCGCAGCACGATGCTGGCATCCCAGCGATTATGCTGATTCGCCAGTTGCGCTTGTTGCGTGACCGGATCAATCACCGAAGCCGGGGCCGAGTACTCGCGTCCGCGTTGGGTCCGCACATCGATGGTAGGGCCGAGCTGCCCCAGTGCCGCGTTGCGCGCGTAACGCGCCTGATCGGCCTGCGCGGCAGTCGCCGCAAAGCTGTAGCTGTTGTTGAGTGCCAGTTCCAATACCTGACCGAGCGACAGGTAGCCGGTCAGTTCGCCTTCGGCATCCTCGTCCATGGCCGGCAATTCAATTGCCTCGCCGGCGAAAGCCTGATCCGACTGGCGCAACAGGCGCAGGATTTCGTCATCGCTGTCGGCTTGCGGTGAATTGGCAACAGCCGACGCTGCCAACTTGCCGGCTCGTATTTGGCCGGCGCCATTATTCCCGGCGTCCGGGCTCTGCAGTTGCGCAAGCGGACTCACCCGGGTATTCAGGTTTTGGTTTGATGAGCGCGGATTCGGAAGCGAAAGTATCTTGAGAGAGTCGGAAGCTGCCTGAGCAGCGGTAGAAATCACAAAAAATAGAGCGCCGAACTGAAATAACTTGTTTTTGAATGTCATTGATTCGTACGACCAACCTGGGCCATGCCCACCCCACCCCAAGAAGAAAAGAATCCCGCTGCCGGACTCGTTGATTGCGAGACTCGCCTTCCTTCCCCCGCCGCTTTACTTGTTACTGCAAACCGCACTGATTTTTCGCAATTATACGTTAGCCATTCGTCTATTAGATGCTCGTATTTTTTCAATTTTCACTTTTCAACACGACGTTCGCCACGAAATGAAAGCGGCTGACATAACGCTGTCACAAAAGCGCGCGACAGCCACGTTTTCAGCCTCGCAAATGCGTTGCCGCATGGATATAAAAAAGCCGGACAACTGTCATAGTTTTGTGTGAAGGCTTTGCCCACTGCGGCTCTCAGGGCAGCCGACAGATTCGTCGACAATCGCGAAACAGACTCGAACGTTGACGGCGCAAGAGGTTGATTTTGAGCAATACATTTTCATTTTTTTTTGCGCGTGTCATGCAGGTACGGGCAGCAGACAATGCTCTCGCGAGAAGCATGCATGTCGATTCCGACCCCGGGTCATCGCAGTGAACCGGCTTTTTACGCGAACTAAAAATATTCGAATTATTTTGACAAATTGACGACCTCGAAAAAGGTTTATTTTTACAATGCCATCAAAAGAATTCCGAGTCGGGATCAACGGTCTAAATTGGCCTTTGCTGCGCTACGTTTGGACTGCCGTTTTGCCGTCCTGATCTCAACCATGAGTCCTTGAATGCCACTACAAAACCATCCCAAAACCCGACGCTTTATAGAAGTCGGAAAGCTCACGCAAATGTCGGCCTGGTACGAAGCCGAGCGCAATGTCATCTGGATGATGATGCATGCCGGGCCGCGCCCGTGCTTCAATCCCGAACTGCTGAAAGACATGCTGGCACTGGCGCGCGCGGTACAGGCCAGTCGCCTGCCGGTCGATTTCTGGGTCACCGGCTCAACCATGCCGGGCATGTTCAATACCGGCGGCGATCTTGCCAGCTTTCTCGACTATATCCGCAACGGCGAACGCGGACTGCTGATGGCATACGCCCGCACTTGCATCGATGTGATTTGCGACATCCTGTCGGGCTTCGGAGTCGATGCCGTGACCATCGCCATGGTCGAGGGAACCGCGCTGGGCGGCGGTTTCGAATGCGCAGTCGCGCATGATTACATTCTGGCGCAAAGAGATGCCAAGCTCGGTTTTCCCGAGATCGCCTTCAATCTGTATCCCGGCATGGGGGCTTATTCACTGGTCGCGCGCAAGGCCCACATGCGGATTGCCGAGCAACTGATCAGCAGCGGCGAGTCGCATACGGCCGAATGGCATCTGGAAAAAGGCCTGATCGATCGCGTCTTCAACCAGGGCGAGGCCTATAAAACCACACGCACCTTTATCGACAGCCTGCGGCCCAAACTCAACGGCATTCGGGCCATGTTGCGCACCCGCCGGCGCGTACTGCCGATCACCAAGACCGAATTGCTCGACATTACCGAAGACTGGGCCGATTCCGCCTTCAATCTGGAAGCCAAGGATCTGGCCTATATAGAACGGCTGATCACGCTGCAAAACCGGCGCAACAGCATCACCGCCAAGGCAAGCGTGCCGTCGCGCGTGGTGCCTCCTGAAGAGCATGTTTAGGACATCGACCGGCCGCCCCGGTTGACGTCCTCGGCGGAAACGACAAGCCCGCCGGGAGTATCAACTCCCGGCGGGCTTGCATGGGCAACGCGTGCATCACGGAGCGCCATTTGAGCGCTGACCGCGCCGGATCAGGCAACCAGTCGCAGCACCCTCTTTGACGTGGCCGGCATCCAGGCATCGAAGTCAGTGCGCGGCATCGCCGCACCAAACAAATCACCCTGCGCGTAATCGACCCCGATATTTTTCAGGAACCCGACCTGCTCCTCGGTCTCGACACATTCGGCAACCACCAGCAGGTTCAGTTCATGGCCGACGGCGACCATGGAACGCACCAGCGCCCGCGCCTTGACATCCGAATGCACCGATTTGATGAAACTGCCGTCCAGCTTGAGCACATCCAGCGGCAAGCGCGACAGTTGCGACAGCGATGAATAGCCGGTGCCGAAATCGTCCAGATGCACTTGCGCGCCAAGATCGCGGAACTGGCGAATCAGGGCCAGCGCCTGCTTTTCGTCTTCGACCAGACAACTTTCGGTCAGCTCAAGATCCAGCAGCGACGGCGTCAAATCGTTTTCCAGCAGGGCTTGCGTGAATTCTTCGACGACATGGACATTGCGCAACTGACGCGCCGAAATATTGATCGCGATACGCAGATTGAGGCCCTGCTTTTTCCAGGCAGCGGCCTGGCGCGCGGCAGTTTCCATGACCCAGCGCCCGAGCGGCACGATCAATCCGCTTTCTTCGGCATACGGAATGAACGATACCGGCGTCACCAGACCGCGTTCCGGATGATTCCAGCGCAACAAGGCTTCGACACTTTCCACCTTACCGGTGCGCATCGAGATTTTCGGCTGGTAATACAGTTCGAACTGATGCTCATCCAGCGCGCGCCGCATATTGTTGTCGAGCCACATGTACTCGCTGACCTTGTTGTTCATCTCGGCCGCAAATACCCGGTACATGCGCTTGCCTTCTTCCTTGGCCACATACATGGCGGTATCGGCACTGCGCACCAGCTCTTCCAGACTGTTGCCGTGTTCCGGGAACATGGCGATGCCGATCGAGCAGCCGGAATAGATTTCCACGTGACGCACGAAAAACGCCTGCTTCATGCGTTCCAGAATATCGCGGGCAATGTCTTCCGCATCGCGCTGATCGGGACTGCCGACCATGATCAGAAACTCGTCGCCGCCGAGCCGCGCCAGCACATCCTGCTCGCGCAGGCAGCCCTTGAGCGTGGCCGCCACTTCATTGATCAGGGCGTCGCCGGTGAGATGGCCGTAATGATCGTTGACCTTCTTGAAGTTGTCGAGATCGAGGAAGATCAAACCGAACGGCTGGTTGTTGTCGGCAGTGACGGCGGCCGTGATGCGCTCCTGAATCGCATGCCGGTTGGGCAACCCGGTCAGCGCATCGGTATTGGCCAGCTCGATCAGCCGGGCCTGTGCGCGCAATTCTTCGGTGATATCGGTACCGGAGCAGACCAGATATTTTTCCGGTTCGCCGCTGCCCGACTCCATCAGCGTGGTGCGCCACTGAATCATCCGCACGCCGTTCCTGGTATTGATCGGCCGCGTCTGCGGCGCCGACTGGTTGCGACTGAAGAAGGCACTGACACCGGCGCGCGACTCTTCGCGCTGGCTGATGTTGACGAACATGTCGAAGGCGTTCTTGCCCACCACATCGGATTCCATGACGCCGGTGATTTCTTCGAACAGACGATTGAAACGCTTGATTTTGCCGGCACTGTCGAGAATGATGACCAGCGAATTGACCTCGGATACCACCTGCTCGGCGAACGTCAGGCCGTTTTCGAGATCCTTGACCACCGTTTCGGTATCGCCGTAGCGCGCCGCGCTGCCACCCCACATCCAGTTGTCGATCTTGCGCCCGACCAGATGCACGCTGATCGGCGTGCCAAAAATGGAAAGCGTCATGGTACGGCTGGACGTGACGCCGGTCATGCTGCGAATGTCCTGTGCCTGCTCAGCCGTCAGCTCCACCGCCACCGTGGCGTTGTCGCCGACATCGGACAACATCAGCGCATCGCTGTCGGCGGCCAGTTGCCAGCAAGGATTAAACGTACCGAAATGGGTAAACAGCTGGGGGTTGTCGATACCTTCATCAGGAGTAAACATGGCGACCTTTACCTAAGGCTGATGCACCCGGATTGCAGAATGGCACCGGGGCGTACCAGGCAAGAAATTGACTCGAGCCCACCACACCCAGCGGCTTGGTGAAAGCGCCGCTTGAATTGTATTGTAGACAGTTCTATCCAGTGAAACCATGCAGCCCGGCGTTGCGGATCACATGAGCGGCCGGTTTTCATCAGAACGTTGCATCATCCGGGCAAAAACATGACGCCTGTCTGCGGCGCTGCACCCATCGGACAAGGTACTGCAAATACCCCTTTTTTACTATGCATTACGAGGGGAACAGGTGCTTGTGATTCTGCGTCAGCGATAACATATTGTCAATGCGGAATCTTGTTAATGCACACATATTGTTGAAAGGCACATCCATTGAAACGATATCAATTTGCCATCAATTGACGAGGCCGATGACAAAATCCCGCGACATGCCCTGCAACAACTATAGCAGCCAATCACAAGTTCTGTTTTTCAGGGAGGACGGCGACGACCGGCGTCTGCGCAACGCCCGCAAACGCGGGATGGCAAAGGGAATGACCAGGATGCTCGCGGGCCGGTTCACGGATCGGCCGCGGGCTCGGGGTCAGGCGTGGCAGACCGGCGCTGCCTCAGAATGCATGTGCACCCTGCGCCTGCTCACATGGCGTGTCTTCCAGTTGAATGGTGGAGTGATGAATGTCGAAGCGCTCTGCCAGCGCCGCCCGGATCGCCACCAACAACGCACTCTGGCTCTGCTGCCGCTCGCTGATGCTGAATACCACATGCGCCGTCAGGCTGGTCTTGCCGCTGGAAATGGCCCACACGTGCAGATCATGCACGCTGAGCACTTGCGGGCAAGCGAGGATGGCTTGCTCCACCACCGCCAGATCGATACCTTCCGGCACCCCTTCCAGCAAAATATGCAGACTTTCCTTGAGCAGCATCCAGGTGCGCGGCAATACCCACAAGCCAATGCCGACCGCCACCACCGAATCCACCCAGCTCCAGCCGGTCCAGCGGATGATCAGGGCCCCGGCGATCACGCCGATGGAGCCCAGCATGTCGCTCCAGACTTCCAGATAAGCGCCCTTCAGATTGAGACTGTGGTCTTTGCCGGTGCTGAGCAAACGCATGCTGATCAGATTCACGATCAGCCCCAGTACCGCCACCACCAGCATGCCATTGGATTGAATCTCCAGCGGCTGGCTCAGCCGCACCCAGGCTTCATACAAAATGTACAGCGCCACCAGAAACAGCAAGATGGCATTGAACGCGGCAGCCAGAATTTCAAATCTGGCATAACCGAAAGTACGCCGCGCATCCACTGCCCGTTTGCCGATGCGTATCGCCAGCAAGGCAATCGCCAGCGCGGCGCTGTCGGTAAACATGTGCGCCGCGTCGGAGATGAGCGCCAGACTGTTGGTCCAGATCCCGGCCACGACCTCCGCAACCAGAAACAGCGTGGTCAGGACCAGCGCGATCCACAGCGCCCGTTCATTATTGCTGCCGGGGACGGCATGAGAATGTCCTGCGCTCATCTGCGGTACTCCTTCATGGTTTTAGTGCACGCCTCGCGAGCCGTGCCGTCAAGCGCTGCCACCAGCCCGGCTGCGGCTGGCCGGAAGTTGCACCGGCATCGGCATCGGCCTCGCCGGCATGTGCCATCTTATACAACAACGGCAACACCAGCAGCGTCAGGATGGTGGACGACAAGATACCGCCGATCACCACCGTTGCCAGCGGCCGCTGCACTTCGGCGCCGGTGCCGGTGGCCAGCGCCATCGGCACGAACCCGAGCGAAGCCACCAGCGCCGTCATCAGGACCGGTCGCAGGCGGGTCATGGCACCCTCATGAATGGCCTGATCCAGTGACCGGCCCTCCTCGCGCAAGCCGCGAATGAACGACAGCATCACCAGGCCGTTGAGCACCGCCACCCCGGACAGGGCAATGAAGCCGACCGCCGCCGATATCGACAACGGTATGCCGCGCATCCACAAGGCCACGATGCCGCCGGTCAGGGCAAACGGAATCCCGGTAAACACCAGCAAGCCATCCTTGACGTTGTTGAACATCGCAAACAGCAAGACGAATACCAGCAACAAGGCTGCCGGCACCACGATTTGCAGGCGGCGGGTGGCCGATTGCAGATTTTCGTATTGGCCACCCCAGGTGGTCCAGTAACCAGCCGGTACTTTGACTTGCTGCAATTGCTGTTCGGCTTCCGCCACAAATGATCCCAGATCGCGCCCGCGCACGTTGGCGCTGACCACAATCCGGCGTTTGCCGTTTTCGCGACTGACCTGATTCGGCCCCGGCGACACTTCCAGCGTGGCGATTTCACCGAGCGGGATATAACTGGTCTTGAGCCGGCCATCGCTGCCCGGCGCCAACGGAATCGGCAACCGCTGCAAGGCATCGATATCGTTGCGCGCCTGCTCCGGCAAACGCACGATGATGTCGAAACGGCGGTCGCCCTGAAACAGGGTGCCGGTTTCCTTGCCGCCAATCGCCATCGCAATCGTGTCCTGCACGTCAGCCACGTTGAGACCGTAGCGCGCGGTCTTTTCGCGGTCGATGCCGACCGTCAGCATCGGCAAGCCGGTGGTTTGTTCGACCTTGACTTCGGTTGCGCCGGGAATCTTTTCCAGCACTGCCGAGATCTTCTGGGCGGTGTCATTCAACACCTCCATTTCATCGCCGAACACCTTGACCGCCACATCGCTGCGCACGCCCGAAATCAATTCGTTGAAACGCAGTTGAATCGGTTGCGAGAACTCATAGCTGTTGCCCGGAATAGCCGATACCGTGGCTTGTATCGCCGCCAGCAATTCATCCCGGGTTTTCACCGGCCGCGGCCATTCGCTTTGCGGCTTGAGCATGATGTAGCCATCGGAAATATTCGGCGGCATCGGATCGGACGCCACTTCGGCGGTGCCGGTACGGGCAAATACCCGTTCGATTTCCGGGAATTTGTCCTTCAGGCTGCGTTCCAGTTGCTGCTGCATCGCGACCGACTGCGTCAGGCTGGTGCCGGGGATGCGCAAGGCCTGAATCGCCAGATCCCCCTCATTCAGGCTGGGAATGAACTCGCTGCCCAGTCGTGCGCCCAGCAGCGCGCACAACAGAATCACCGACGATGCCGATACCAGCACGATGGCCTTGTTGGCCATCACCCGCAGCAACAACGGTTCATAGACCCGTTTGGCAAAACGCATCAGGCCGTTTTCCTTTTCCGCCACGCGCTCGCCGATGAACAAGGCAATCGCTGCCGGAATGAAGGTCACCGACAAAATCATCGCGCCCAGCAAGGCCGCCACCACGGTAAAGGCCATCGGCTGGAACATCTTGCCTTCCACCCCGGTCAGCGCAAACATCGGCAGATACACGATCATGATGATCAGTTGCCCGAACAGCAAGGGCCGCCGGGCTTCCTGTGCCGCCGCAAAGACTTCATGAAAACGCTCGCTGCGGGTCAATGGCCGGCCATGCCGTTGCTGCGCATGCGCCAGACGGCGGACGCAGTTTTCCACGATCACCACCGCGCCATCGACAATGATGCCGAAGTCGAGCGCACCCAGACTGAGCAAGTTGGCGCTGACATGATTCGATACCATGCCGGTGAAGGTAAACAACATCGCCAGCGGAATCACCATGGCGGTAATCAGCGCCGCACGGATATTGCCCAGGAACAGGAACAGCACGGCAATCACCAGCACCGCACCCTCGATCAGATTTTTCTTGACCGTATTGATGGCCTTGTCGACCAGTACGGTGCGGTCATACACGGTGATCGCCTGTACGCCTTCCGGCAGCGTGCGATTGATTTCCACCATTTTCTTGTCGACCGCTTGCGACACCGTGCGACTGTTCTGGCCAATCAGCATGAATACCGTACCGAGCACCACTTCGCGGCCGTTTTCGGTCGCCGCGCCGGTACGCAGTTCGCGACCGATGCCAACCTCGGCCACATCGCGGATGCGAATCGGCACGCCCTGCACATTGCCGAGAATGATATTGCTGATATCGTCAATCGAGCGCACCTGGCCCGGGGCCCGGATCAGATATTGTTCGCCGCGCTTTTCAATATAGCCGGCACCGACATTGCCGTTGTTGCGCTCCAGCGCGGTCGCCACCTGTTGCAAGGTCATGCCATAGGAAGCCAGTTTTTCCGGCGATGGCGCGACGTGATATTCCTTGGCATAACCGCCAATCGAATTGATCTCGGTCACGCCCGGCACATTGCGCAACTGCGGCTTGATGATCCAATCCTGGATCTCGCGCAGATCGGTCGGGGTATAGGCGCTGCCGTCGGGCTTTTTGGCACCGTCTTTGGCTTCTACCGTCCACAGATAGATTTCACCGAGACCGGTGGAAATCGGCCCCATGGCCGGATCGATGCCGGGCGGCAGTTTGCTCTTGGCATCCTGAATCCGCTCGTTGACCAGTTGCCGCGCAAAATAGATGTCGGTGCCGTCCTTGAAGATCACCGTGATCTGCGACAAGCCGTAACGCGACAAGGACCGCGTCTGCTCCAGATTGGGCAGGCCGGACATCACCGTTTCAATCGGAAAGCTGATGCGCTGCTCGGTTTCCAGCGGTGAATAGCCGGGTGCAGAAGTATTGATCTGGACCTGCACATTGGTAATGTCAGGCACCGCGTCAATCGGCAATTTCTGATAACTGTAAACACCATAGGCGGCCATGCCGAACACCGCCAGCAATACCAGCCAGCGATGCTCAATGGCAAATCGAATAATGCGTTCAAACATGATTAGCGTCTTTCTCGCGTGAGTGCAACATCAGTGCGCATGTTCTGCGCTGCCCTTGCCCTGCTCGGCCTTGATCGTGAAACTGCCGGTGGCGGCGTAACGCGTACCGGCGGTCAAGCCCTTGACGATTTCAATCTGTTTGCCATCGGAACGTCCGGTGGTGACTTCCTGTGCCACGAAACCGCCCGCTACCCGGATGAACACCACGCTCTTCTGATCGATGGACTGGATCGCATCCACCGCGACCGCCACGCCGACCTCGGCTTCCTGCGAAAACACTTCAACATTCACGAACAGGCCGGGACGCCAGGTGTTGCCCGGATTGGGCAGCGCTACATAGGCTTTGGCAGTGCGCGTCTGTTCGCCCAGCAAGGCACCGACATACGACACCTTGCCGTGCACCGACGAATCGAACGAGGTCGCCCGGATGGTGGCGTTTTCGCCGACGCGCACGGTATGCAGATCTTTGGCGGCGACCACGAATTCAGCCCACACCACCGACAGATCGGAGATCGTGAAAATGCTGGCGTCTTCCTTCACCGCCTCGCCCAGCGCAATATGTTTTTCCACTACCATGCCATCGAACGGCGCCCGGATTTCATATTGATTGAGCTGACCACCGCCGCTGCCGGCACCGATTGCCGTCAGCTTTTGCTGGGCATTGCGCAGCGCAATCTCGGCTTCGCGCAAGCTCTGCTGGGCTTGCAGGTAATCCTGATGGGCCGAGATTTTCTCTTCCCACAGTTTCTTTTCGCGCTCATGCGATGAACGCGCCAGCGTCAGGCGCTGTTGCGCCGTCAGCAATTCGCTGCGCTGCTCGGATACCGCGCTGCTGCTGATCACTGCCAGTACTTGTCCCTTCTTGACTTGCTGGCCGAGATTCACGCGCACCGCATCGACCACGCCGCCGACCCGCGGCACCACGTGGGCCGTGCGATCTTCATTGAAACGAATTTCACCGGGCAGCAACAAGCCGGACTTGATACGCAACGGCGCCGCCGTCGCCAGCGTGATATCGGCCGCCTTCAACTGGGCATCGCTCAGTTCGATCTTTCCTTCTTCTTTGGAAAAATGAAAATCATGGCTGCCCTTGGCCGTGGTCACCGTGAACTCAACCTCGAACAGATGCGGTTCGGCGATATTTTGCACACTCTTGAGGGCATTCTTGTCGGCCACGAAACGCAATGACTCCGGCGCTTGTCCGGGACGTTCCAATTGCGCCTTCACTGTCAATGCGGCCGGCGCCAGCGGCTGATTCTGGTCGCTGGCGTAAATCATGAATGCCGCCGTGCTGCCTTGTTCTGCCAGCACCACCTCGAAGCTGAAATCGCCTTTGACGAACAAGGTGCCGCCATGCGGGCCTTTGGCAGCTTTGCCAGCGCCTGCATGATGTTCGCCATCGCCATGTTGACCGGCATCCTGATGATCGTCTGTTTTTGCCTTGGCGCTGTCGTGATGCTCGCCGTCATCATGCCCCTTGCCTTCGCTGTGACCATGTCCGGCTTCAGCCTCGGCCGCACCGGAGGCAAATTTGCCGCCGCTCAGGATCAGACCGGCCAGCAGTGCCGTCACCGCCACAATGCCGGCGATTGCCATTTTTTGTTTCTTGTTCATGAATTCCCCGCTATTTTGTCAATTCGTCGTCGCCCAGCAGGTGGTCGATATCTGCCGCTGCGCCATGGCCTTGGGACAGCGCCCGCAAATGCTGCAATTTGGCTTGAAACAAGGTGCGTTGCGCGTCCAGCACTTCCAGAAAACTGAACTTGCCGAGCTCAAAACCTTTGCCAGCGGCATCGTAGGCACTCTGCGCTGCCGGCAAAATGTCTTGCTGCAAGGCGCCGGCTTCCTGATGCGCGTTGCGCAAACGTTCATAGGCTTCGGCCACTTCCAGATCGAGCCGGTTTTCCGCCAGTTGCAATTCATCGCGCGCCTTGTCGGTGCGCGACAAGGCTTCCCGCAGATTGCCCTGATTGCTGTCGAACAGCGGCAATGGCACGGAAACGCCGATGACCCACATGTTGCGACGCGCTTCCTCGTCACGTTTGCGGCCCAGACTGACGGTCAGGTCCGGCACCCGCTTGCTGCTTTCGACCCGCGCCAGTGCCTGGCGTCGCGTGACTTCGATTTTTGCCAGCCGCAATACCGGTGCATTCGGCACCCGCGCCACGATATCGGCAATCTCGGGCAGCGCCGGCAAACCGTCCAGCCGCCCCTCGACATTGGCATAGCGCAGCGCGTTGTCGCCCCACAATGCGGCCAGCCGTTTGCGCGCCGTGATCAATTCACTGGCGGCCTGATTCAACTCCAGCCGCGCGCTCGATTCGACCACCCGTGCCTTGGTTTCTTCGACCGGTGAAATCTTGCCGGCACTGACCCGGCGGGTCGCCATGCCGGCCGCCGTGGTGGCCAGCTTCAGGGTTTCCTGCGCCAGCCGTTGACGTTCCTGGGCGCCGAGCACGCCAAAATAGGCGGTCGTCACCGCGCTGCGAATTTCACCGCGCTTGACCGCCAGTTCCAGCATCGCCGCATCGCGACCGCGTTCAGCAGCATCCATGCGGGCGCCGCGTTTGCCGCCCAGCTCAATCGCCTGATTCAGTTGATAAGTGGTGGTGCGCGTGGATTTGCGCGTGTCTTCCATGGTCGCCGCCAGTTCCGGATTGGGGCGCGCGCCGGCTTGTTGCAGCGCGCCCTCGGTCGCTTTGACTTCATTGCCGGCGGCGGCAATGCCGGCATTTTTTTCCAGCGCCAGTGCCTGTGCTGCCGGCAAGCTCAACAGCGGCTGCTCATCGGCTACGGTGCGCGCCGGTGACGGCGTTGCCACCGAAAACTGTGCCGCTGCCGGGTTGGCGAGCAGGCACGCCAATCCCAGCCAATAGGGGAATTTGTACATCGAGTTCTCCGGTTCAATAAGGAAAAATCGGCGGGCAGCAGGAATGAATATCCCTCAGAAACGTTTCAAGGTATCTTCGGAAATTCGTGCAAAGTCGGCACAACGCTTGCCTCGCCGTGTTACGCGGCGAAGCTCCAGTCGGGCTCTTCAGGGGTGTCGGCGATATGCGACCGATAGCGGGGAGATACAGACAGACCAAAGGTGTCGGGCACCGATGGCACCGCGCCGTTGTATTGGAACGACGACACCAGCTTGCCGCAGGAGAAATGCGAAAAATCGCATTCGGCGTCAGTCACGTCGACGCTTTTCCGTTCCGTTTTGGATATTTCGGCATGGTGCTCCGGGACGGCATGATCATGATGACCAAAGTGTTGCGGATCGGATTTGGAAAGCACTTGCTGCTCATGCTGGCAATAGGATGCCACCATCGCCCAGGACATCTGGAATGGCACTATCGTCAGCAACAAAATGAGGAGCAAGCGTTTCATGGCAGCGGATTATAGCGCGACCCAAATCAGCAGCGGCACTTTATGATGAGATTTCACGAACATGCACATGCCAGGAGAAGTTTCCCTTGGCATCCCGACCCGATACCAGTCTGTCTTGCCACCCCGCCGGCGGACTCAGGCACCGGCATACAGATCGTCATCATGCGGTGCCATGTCTTGCTGCACCTCGCTGCGGGTCTTGCTGCCGGGTACCGCCGGGAGCACCGGATAGCGGTTGCCGACTGCCACCAAACCGCGCTCGCGCGCACGCTGCAACTCGGCGGTCACTTCGGCACGGGTTGTACCGGACTGGAACACGATCACCGGATAATTGTTGCCGGCGCTCATATTGGCCTTGTCGGCCGCAGCGCGGGTCGGCGCCGTGCCCGGCGGTTGCGCCAACGCGCTGGCAGCGGTGACGGTCAACGCGATAGCGGCAAAGATGTGTTTGGCATTCATGGTTACTCTCCTTAAAGATTCAGATCGAAATTCACGCTACGGTCGGCCACCGGTTGCAGATGCATCGTTCAGGTTTGCGTCGGGACGGATGTCCGCTTTCGCGTACCGTGTCGGGTGGCTTATCGTTGATATAAATTGTAGCGATCATGTCTGAACGGCAACATTGCAGATGCATTACAAATTTGTAATGATCACGACGCCGTTAATGGGAGAAAATCAGCATTGCACCAGAGCGGTTGTTCCGGGCGGGCTGGCGCTCACGTGTGTGCATTTCCTTTCACCCTGATAGCCAAACTCTCTTATGCGTATCCTGTTAGTCGAAGATGAAACCAAGGCCGGCGAATATCTGCGCAAGGGGTTGATCGAGTCAGGCTTCATCGTCGACTGGATGCGTACCGGCCCGGATGGCTTGCATCAGGCATTGAACGAAAAATACGATCTGATCATTCTGGATGTCATGCTGCCGGCGCTCGATGGCTGGCAACTGCTGCAACAACTGCGGCAGACCAAAGACACCCTGGTATTGTTTTTAACGGCACGCGACGACGTCGAAGACCGGGTCAAGGGCCTGGAACTCGGTGCCGATGACTATCTGGTCAAGCCGTTCGCCTTCACCGAGCTGCTGGCGCGCGTGCGCACCCTGTTGCGCCGCGTGCCGACGCGCGAGTCGCAGCAAATCGTGGTCGGCGATCTCAGTATTGATGTGCTCAAGCGACGCGTGCTGCGCGGCGCCGACCGCATCGAATTGACCACCAAGGAATTTGCGCTGCTGTATCTGCTGGCGCGACGGCGCGGTGAAGTCTTGTCGCGTTCGTTGATTGCCTCGCAGGTATGGGACATGAATTTCGACAGCGATACCAACGTAGTGGACGTTGCCGTGCGCCGCCTGCGCGCCAAGCTCGACGATCCGTATCCGGTCAAGCTGATTCAGACCGTGCGCGGCATGGGCTATGCGCTGGACTCGGATGAACCAGCGGTGCCGGCGCCATGAAATTCCGGCGCCAGATCATCCGCCCGGCTTCGCTCACCACCCGTCTGGCGTTGTGGTTTGCACTGGCCGCGATACTCACCTTCACCGGCGTCGGCACCTATCTGTATCACTCGCTGGCGGCACGCCTCGAACAACGCGACGATCAGGAACTGTTGGGCAAGATCGGCCTGTTGCGCCATATCGCGCAAGAGGCTGGCTCCATCGCCGCGATTCGCGCCGATCCGCATGGCTTCATCGATGCCGTCAGCGGCCACGACAAGATGAGCGTTATCCTCAGGTCCAAGGACGCCACGCTGATTCTGCATGATCAGGAACAGCAAGGCGAATTCCCGACGCTGCCGGCAACGCCGCTGGCCAGCATGCCGCAACGCCCGGCAATCGTGCAGATCAACGATTCGGCCGGCCAGCCGGCGCGCGCGGTGGCGGCCGAAGCACGCATCAAGGCCAGCGGCGAACTGCTCGACATCACGGTGGCGCGCATGACTTCTGACCGCATGGAAATCCTCGACAATTATCGGCACGAGGTGTGGCTGGCAGCCGGTTGCGGCACATTGCTGGCGGCCTTGCTCGGTTTCTTTCTGGTGCGGCACGGCTTGCAGCCGGTGCGCAAGATCGCGGCGCTGTCGCACTCGATCACCGCCCATCGTCTCGACACCCGCATCGATGTCAGCACTGCACCGCAAGAGTTGCAGGAAATGGTGCAGGCCTTCAACGCCATGCTGGACCGCTTGCATGACAGCTTCCTGCGGCTGAGCCAGTTCTCGGCCGATCTGGCGCACGACTTGCGCACCCCGGTCAACAATCTGATGGTGCAGACCCAGGTCGCCTTATCGCAATTGCGCAGCATCGATGACTATCAGAACCTGTTGATTTCCAACGTTGAGGAATACGAACGACTCAGTCGCATGGTGGAAAACATGCTGTTCCTGGCGCGTGCCGAACATGCACAGATCATCAGCCATGCCGCCACGCTCGACGCCCGCGTTGAATTGCAGTGCGTGGCCGATTACTTTGAAGGCGTGGCCGACGAAGCCGGTATCAGTATCGCCGTGCATGCCAGCGGCACAATCGTCGCGGATCAATTACTATTGCGGCGGGCGCTCGGCAATCTGACCGCGAACGCCGTGCGCTATACCGCGCCGGGACAACGTATCACGCTGTCGGCCAACACCAGTGGCAACTGCACGACGGTTTGCGTCAGCAATCCCGGCAGCGGCATTGCGGCACAACATCTGAACCGGCTGTTTGATCGCTTCTACCGGGTTGATACCGCGCGCGCCAATTCGTCGGCGGCAGCCGGACTCGGGCTGGCAATCGTACAATCGATCATGCAACTGCACCACGGCAGTGTCGGCGTCAGCAGCGAGATCAATGGCAACACCGAATTCCGTCTTGAATTTCCGAGCAGCCAGGCCAATCAGGGAGAAGCATCATGAATCGCAAACAGGCGTTGATCATCATCGGCGGCATGGCCAGTCTGTTCTTGAGCGGCTGCGCCCAACTGGTGCCGCCGCATCATCCGCAACTGCCATTGTCGCCGGGTGCGCTGGACGGACGGGTCCGCGGCGTGCTCGATGCCAATGCGCTGGCCGTGGATCGCAGCCCCTGGCCTTGTCTGGCAGCGTTGCCGCCAGAGGTGGTCATCGCCAGCAGCTGGTTTGTGGTGGATTACCGCCTGCCCACCGATCCGCATCGCCAGCAAGGTATCGCCAAAGAAGTACCGCAACTGCCGGTCAGCGTCGGCGATCACGTTGAAGTATTTCCCGGCAACTGCCAGCGCGGCGAACTGGCACGCATCGGCGCGATCCTCGCCGCCGAACTGCCGGATGCCGATGTGCCCGTCAGCGTACCGGCCAGGGTGGCACCTGCTGCTCCCGCACCTGTTGATCCTGCTGCCGCCTCTGCTGCAAATCCGGGCACCGTGTCCGCCGCTGAACCCGTTACCGGATCGGTCACGGTACCTACGGCGGAGTCCGTCACGCAACTGGGACCGGTGAATTCGCAAGACGGCATGCCGGCTGATACATCGCGGCCACCATCACGCTAAACCGCATCTGACAAGAGCGCCAAATACCATTTGGTGGCAACGCTGCGCACCATTACAATGTCATTTTGATAATTGTTAATGGAGAGCAACAATGAACTCACGCCGCCGTTTCCTTCTGCAATCCGGCATGTTGTGCTCCAGCGCCGCCCTTACCGGCTGTACCGCCTTTGGCCCGGCCAGCCCGGATGCCGGGAACGCGCGGCAAAACCTGGTGGCGGTCCCGGCCTTGCGGCGCGGCGCCGTGGTCGGCGTCATCGCACCGGCCTCACCGGCCAACGGCAAAGCGCAAGCCGCCGCCGACTGGCTCACGGCGCAAGGTTTCCAACCGCGCATTTATCCCGGCGCCAGCCACGATCACAACGACTATCTGGCCGGCGACGACGATGCCCGTCTGGCCGACCTCCATGCCGCCTTCAGCGCGCGCGATGTCAGCGCCATCATTTGTCTGCGCGGCGGCTACGGCAGTACCCGTTTGCTGGATCAGGTGGATTACCCGCTGTTGCGCCGCAATGCCAAGATCTTTGTCGGCTACAGCGATATCACGGCACTGCACGCGGCAATCGGGCAACGCGCCGGGTTCGTGACCTTCCACGGTCCGATGGTGGCTTCCGATTTTTTGCGCGACAAACAGGAACCCACGGTCAGCGGCTTGTTCAACATGCTCACTGGCGGCGTCGCCAGCGGCAGCTGGTTGTACCAGCCAGCGACCCTGCCATTGCATACCATCAGCAGCGGCGTTGCCCATGGTCGTCTCGGCGGCGGCAATCTGAGCATGATCGCGGCACTGCTCGGTACGCCTTATGAACCGGATTTCCGGGACAGCATTTTATTCATTGAAGATGTCGGCGAAGCCCCCTACAAAATTGATCGTCTGCTGACCCAGTTGCGGCTGGCAGGAAAACTGCAGCAAGTGCGCGGCGTACTGGTCGGCAATTTTGCTGACACCGGCGCCGCCGGCAGCGACGCACAGGCCCGTATTGACCAGTTGTGGCGGCAAATGCTGCAACCGCTGAAGGTCCCGGTGCTGGCCGGCTGGCACAGCGGTCACTGCAATCCCAATCTGACCCTGCCACTCGGCGCCAGCATTACGCTGGACGCTGACCGTCAGGGCGTGCAACTGCGACAGGCGGTGGTGGTGTAACGGCACTACGCCGCCGTTGCAGGTAAGCCAGAATCTCGCCGACGATACCCTTGCGGAATGCCAGCA
>NZ_LFLS01000052.1 GCF_001189915.1 Herbaspirillum autotrophicum | reverse complement strand
GCGCACCAATGCCGGGGATGGCCATGACACGCCGGGAACGGGTGATTATCGCTTGTTGATCGAAATGGTCACGGTAGAGGAACTGATCAGTTCCATCAGGATATTCTTGGCGAGGTTTTCCGCATAGTCATTGCGCGCGGTGGCGGTGACGATGGCGGCTGCCGGGTCTTTGCTGAGGATGGCGTGGAGCTGGTCGATATGCAGTTTGCAAATATCGCTGAGGTCGGCGTGACGGTCTTGATGGAAATACAGGAAACGGCGCGCCAGCGTTTGCAGCATGGCGTAGAACTCGGCAGCATAGCTGTTGCGTGAGGCATCGCCGATGACCCGGGTCAGATTGAAATGCAGCCGCATGTACATGCGCATGTCTTTGCGGATCTTGAGTTCTTCGAGCTCAATGATCAACTTGTGCATTTGTTCACGTTCGTGCTCATTGGCGCACAGTGCGGCTTGCGCCACGATCAGCCGTTCGATTTCGCGACGGCTCTGGATCACTTGCAACTGGCCCTGATAGTCGATCTGGGAAATGAAAATGCCCTGGCGCGGGACAATTCCGACCAGCCGTTGAAATGCCAGTTTCTGCAAGGCATCGCGGGTCGGCGAGCGGCCGATGCCGATGCGTTCGCTCAGCACGTTTTCCGACCATTGGCTGCCGGGCGGCAGTTCGCCGGTGACGATCAGTTCTTCCAGGAACACATATGCTTTTTCCGTCTGGCTGACGGCTTCGCGGTCGAACAGTTTGTCGGTCACTGTCATGGAGCGTTTTCCAGAGTTTTTTGCAATTCGCGTTTCAACACTTTGCCGGTTCCGTTTTTGGGTAAGTTCGATACAAAAATATAGCGTTTCGGTCGCTTGAAGCGGGCGATTTGCTGAATGCAGACGGCATCCAGCTCTTGTTCGCTGACGACCTGGCCGGCATGACACACGACAAAGGCGACCACCGACTCACCCCATTCAGGGTCGGCGGCGCCCACTACCGACACTTCTTCTACGGCGGCATGGGTCAGCAACGCTTCTTCCACTTCACGCGGGTAGATATTGGTGCCGCCGCTAATGATAACGTCTTTGGAGCGGTCCTTGAGGTGCAATAAGCCTCTTTCGTCGAGCAAACCGATGTCGCCGGTACGCAAGGCGCCGCCGCCGATGGTTTGGGCGGTGGCGTCGGGATTGTTCCAGTAACCGGCCATGACGGTGGCGCCGCGCACGATCACTTCCCCCGGCACGCCGGCTGCGACCGGGTTGCCGTCGGTGTCGGCAATGGTGACCCCAATGGCGGTCTGGGCGAAGCCGACCGAAGCCAGCATGGCGTTGTCATCGCGCGCCACGGCGGCGGCCAGCAGTTCTGCCGAGAGCGCGGAAATGGTCATCGGCGTTTCACCCTGACCATACATTTGTGCAATACGCGGGCCGAAGCAGGCTACCGCGCTCTTGATGTCTTCCACGTAAAACGGCGCGCCGCCCACCATGATGCAGCGCAGGCCGGGCCAGCTTACCGTGTGTTGCCGGCTGTGTTGCAGCAGGCGGGTGACGATGGTCGGCGCCGCGAACAGGCTGACCTTGTCATAGGCGTTGAACAGGCCGAACAGTTCGGCCTCATCGAGGCCGCCCGATTCCGGCACCACCTGCAAGCCGCCCTTGATTAAGTAGGGAATGCTATACAAGCCGCTGCCATGCGACATCGGTGCCACATGGACAATCACGTCGGCACTGCTCAAGGTTTGGACATCGATCAGAAAATGCATTGCCATGCTGACCATGTTCCGGTGCGTCAACATCACGCCTTTCGAACGACCGGTAGTGCCGCTGGTATAGAACAGCCAGGCCAGATCGTCTTCATCGAGCGGCGTTGGCTCCAGTGCCGGGCTGTTGGTGGCCTGCTGGTATTGGCCGGAACCGATATCGATTACTTGCAGCGGCGGAAAATCGGCCGCCAGCGGCAGCAGTGCCTGATACAGCGCGCCTTGCGTGATGCAGACATCGGCACCGGAGTCGCGCAGCATGTAGGCAATTTCATTGGTATGCAGTTTGCTGTTGACCGGCACCACGCAGAGTCCGGCATGCCAGCTCGCCAGTAGCAGTTCCATATACTCAGGACAGTTCTTCATGGCCAGCAGAATACGGTCGCCGGGCATCAATTTGAGCGTGTGCCGCAACCACCAGGCCAGTGCCCGTATGCGCTGATCCAGTTCGGTATAGGTGAGCGCGGTGCGGGTGCCGCAGGCCAGCGCAGGGCGCGCGCCGTATTGTTGAACGCTGCGTTGAAAGAGGTGACTGAGATTCATGATAGTGGTCGGAGGATTCGTGGTGATGTTCAGACCGGGCGGGCCGGTCTTGTGCTTACTTGCCGAGAATGATGATGGAGGTGGCCGCTTCTTCCACGCCGCTGAAGCCGCCGCCGTTTTCTGCAATGGCGAAGCGCGCGTTGTCGACCTGGCGGGCGCCGGCTTCGCCGCGCAACTGAGTCACCATTTCATAGACTTGCGCCAGCCCGGTGGCGCCAATCGGATGGCCGCGCGACAACAGACCGCCGGAAACATTGATCGGGATTTTTCCGCCCAGCGTGGTGGCGCCGGATTCCGCCATCGGGCCGCCGTCACCGAAGGCGCAGAAACCGAGTGCTTCGGTTTGCTGGACTTCGGCGAATGCGGTGGCATCGTGGACTTCGGCCAGCGACATGTCTTGCGGACCGACGCCGGCGATTTCATAGGCTTGATTGGCGGCCAGATGGCAAAGGTGACGTTCATAGGCGTCAGCCGGGCGCTCGGTGGCGCTGCGCAACACCGTGGCGCAGATGCGGATGGCGCGGGTGGCCTGCAGCTTGAGCAAGCCGGCCTGATTGCAGATGATGGCTGCCGCTGCGCCATCGCTGATCGGCGCGCACATCGGCAACGTCAGCGGCCATGAAACCGGGCGCGCCGCCATGACTTCGTCGATGGTCAGCGGATACTGAAATTGCGCCTGCGGGTTGCGGGTCGAGTGCACATGGTTTTTGGCGGCCACGGCGGCAATCTGGCGCTGCGTGGTGCCAAAGGTTTTCATGTGCAGGCGCGCTAGGCTGGCATAAATATCCATGAATACGCTGCGCTTGCCGGGTTCCACATAGCCGGCCGGCGGTGGCACATCGGCGGCCAGTTGCATCAGCGCCTGCATTTGTTCGCCGGCGGTATGCACATCCCAGGCGCCGTCGAACACGGCGAAGCTTTTTTCCTTGTCGGTGGAAAACAGTTTGTCTACCCCCACTGCCAGACAGATATCGCCGGCGCCCGAGGCCACGAACATATGGGCGGCGTTCAGGGCCGTGCTGGAACTGGCACAGGCATTTTCGACATTGCTGACCGGAATCCCGGTAATGCCCATGGCGCCCAAGGCAATCTGGCCCGACACCATGTACTGGCCTTCGATGGCACCCTGGCCGGCGGTAGCGAAATAGGCGCCTTGCAGCGCATCGGCGGAACAGCCGGCATCCGTCAATGCGGCACTGACCGCCTGGCGTACCAATTCCTTGACGCTGGTGTCGAGCTGCTTGGCAAATTGCGTGATGCCGACGCCGACAATGTAAGTTTGTTCATGCCGCATGTGCTGCTCCTGTTGTGATGATGGCTTCTACGTGTTCGCGTTGTGCTTCCAGTTCAGCCGACGTGCCGGACCATGCCACGGCGCCGTGGTCCAGCACGTACTGGCGGTGCGCCAGGCGCATCGGCACCTTGAGGTTTTGTTCCACCAGCACGATGCCGGTGCCTTGCTGATGTACCAGCGTGAAAATATCGATCAGGTTGTTGACGATCAGCGGCGCTAGGCCTTCGGTCGGTTCATCCAGCAGCAGGATTTTCGGATTGCCGAGCAGGGCGCGGGCAATCGACAGCATTTGCTGTTCGCCGCCGGAGAGCTGGTCGCCGCCGAAATGAATGCGTTCCTGCAAGCGCGGAAAAATGTCGAGGACGCGCGCGATGTCCCAGTAGCCCGGTTTGTGTCCGAGGCCGCCGATGCGCAGATTTTCCATGACCGACAAATTGGGAAAGATGCGGCGGCTGTCCGGCACCAGTGCCACGCCGAGCCGGCTGATCTGTTCCACCGGCAGGCGGCTGATATCTTGTCCGAGAAAATGGCGCCGGCCTTGCTGCAACGGCAGCAAGCCGATCATGGTTTTGAGTGTGGTGGATTTGCCGGCGCCATTGCGACCGATGATGGCGATGATTTCATCCTGCGCGGCCTGAATCGAAACCGCGCTCAGTACATTGGCCTGGCCGTACTGCACGTAAGCGTTTTCCAGTGCAATCATGATTCGTCTTCTCCCAGATAAACCGAACGCACCACCGGGTCGGCCTTGACTTGTTGCGGCGTGCCGGTGGCGATGACACGACCATTGCTCATCACCACGATTTGTTCCGACAGCGCCATGATCACGTCCATGTTGTGTTCGATCAGCAGTACCGTGCGGCCGGCCGAGGCGGCCTGAATCAAGCGCGTGGCCTGTTCGATTTCGTGATGGCCGATACCGGCCAGCGGCTCATCGAGCAACAGAATGCGCGGTTGCGGCAACACCGTCAGGCCCAGCTCCAGCGCCCGTTGCAAGCCATATGACATGGCGCCGGCAATGTCATTGCGGTGTGCAGTCAATCCGGTCAGTTCCAGCATGGCATCGATATCTGCTGCCAGCTTGCGGTCGTAGCGCGTGGCGATCCAGAACGGCATGAAGCGTGAATGCTTGATCTGGGCGGCGATGCGCAAATTTTCAGTAACCGTCATTTCCGGATAGATCTTGGTGATCTGAAAACTGCGGCCGATGCCGTGACGCGCACGGTCGCTGGCATCCATGCGGGAAATGTCGCGGCCCTCGCACAAGACCTGGCCCTGATGCTGCAACTGGCGTCCGGCCAGCACGTTGAGCAAAGTCGTCTTGCCGGCGCCGTTGGGGCCGATCAGGCCATACACACGGCCGGTTTCAAAGTCATGATTGACGTCGTCAATCGCTTTCAGCGCACCGAAACTGACGCTGACATTGGCGCATTGCAGCGCGACGTTGCTGTGGTTGCTGATCATGATGATTCTCCGCGGCGGCGCAGGCGGTTGAAGCGGGCTTGCAGTTCACCCAGAACGCCCTTGGGGAAGTACAAGGTAGCGAGGATGAAGATGACGCCCAGAATGCCGTACCAGTATTGGGTCCGGCCGCTCAGCCATTCCTTCAGGATTTCAAAGATGGCAACGCCGGCCACCGGTCCCCACAAGGTGCCGGAGCCGCCGAGCAAGGTCATGATGATGACGTCGCCGGAGGTGCCCCAATGCAGCATTTGCGGATTGACGTACATCAGCAGCGAACCGAGCAAGGCTCCGGCCAGGCCGCTGATGGCGCCCGAGATCAGGAACGTGATTTGCTTGATGCGATGCGTGTTGTAGCCGAGGTGCTGAGTGCGGATTTCATTTTGCTGAATCGCCATCACGACCCGTCCGAACGGCGAATTGCGCAAAATCGCGATGACGATCATGACCAACGCAAACATGCCGGCGGCATACCAATAAAAATTCACCGGATCGAAAAAATCGATGCCCAGCAATTCCGGCCGGGCCACGCCGGGCAAGCCATCGGCACCGCCGGTCCATTCGCGCAGTTTACTGTCGGCCAGGATATACAGTAGTTGCGACAGCGACAGGGTGACCAGCGAAAAGAAAATGCCGGACACGCGCAAGGCAAAAAAGCTGTACAGCCAGGCGCAGGCAGCGGCCGCCATCATCGCCAGCAACACGCCGGCTTCAAATTGCAGGCCCAGACGCTGGGTGCCGAGCGCCACGGCGTATCCACCGATACCGAGGAAGCTGGCGTGGCCGAACGACACCATGCCGAGCGAGCCGAATACGAAATCGAAACCGACGGCGAAGATTGACCAGATCATGATCAGCGTCGCCAGATTCAGATAAAAATCGTCATGGGTCAGGAACGGCAATACTGCAATCACGGGAATCAGCAGCAGGCCGGCGAGGAGATCGAAGCGAGACAGATTCATGCGGACCTCACAGGACGGGAGAACAAGCCTTGCGGACGGGTCAGCAGGGTCAGGATCAGTAAAGCAAACGTCATGACATCGACCCAGCTTGGCATGAAGGTGTAACCGATGGCGCGCACCATGCCGATCAGGATGGCGGCCGCGACCACGCCGCGGATATTGCCCAGTCCGCCGAGAATGACGACCACGAAACAATCAATGATGGTATTGCCGGCCATGCCCGGTTCGATTGGAAACAGGGGGGCCGCAATCGCCCCCGCCAGCCCGGCCAGTCCGGCGCCCAGGCCGAATACCGCGGTGCGGATCAGGGATGCCGGCAAGCCCAGTGTCTGTACCATTTCGGCGTCGCTGCTGGCGGCCCGCACCAGCATGCCGAAGGTGCTTTTTTCGAGCGCCGCAAACAAGGCCACCGACACCAATGCGCCGAAGCCGATCACGAACAGGCGATACACCGGAATGGTGCTGCTGAAGATATCCACTGCGCCGGCCAGCAGTTCAGGCATTGGCGCTTCCTTGTAGCCCATGCCCCAGAAATATTTGGCGGCTTCGCTGATGACCAGAATGAAGCCAAAGGTCAGAATCAGTTGGTAAAAATGTGGACGGTTGTAAAGCTTGCGCAAGGCATAACGCTCCATGGCGATGCCGACTGCGCCGACGATCAGCGTGGCGCCGATCACGCCGAGCGTGAAGGAGCCGGTGCGCAAGGCGATGTCGTAGGACAGATAAGTGCCCAGCATATACAGGGCACCGTGGGCGAAATTGATTACGCCCAGCATGCCGAAAATCAGTGTGAGGCCGGAGGCCAGCAGGAATAACAGCATTCCCAGACTGAGACCGATGATGATGGTAGACATGAATACTCTCGGAGACGCCGGTGAAGGACCCGGCCATCAGGCCGGGAACAGGCGCGACACGGCCCGGAGCCAGGCAGTATCGATGGCGTCGATACTGCCGTTGCTGCTCCGGTGTGAAACGCCGCTGGAAACGAAGATTGCCGGGGGACTTGCTGGTGAATGCTTACTTCGGGCAGTCCTCAAACACATCCTTGGGTGGATACACCTTGGTGATCTTCATGATGTAAGCCGGATACGGCGGCTTGCCGGCCACCACTTCACCCCACAGGCCATCCTGGCGTGCCTGGTGATCGCAGGCTTTCATTTCCTTGAGACCTTCGACCGAATTGGGGCGGGTGCTGTTGGCAAATGCCTCTACCCATTTTTCCTTATCCCAGGAACCGGTCTTTTCCACCACGTCGAGCCACCACGACATGCCGTCATACGCTTCGCCGGCGGCGCTGGATGGGTACTCGTGATATTTCTTGCGGAATGCTTCGACGAATTTGCGGTTGGCCGCATTGTCGACGGTGAAGTGATAACGCACGCCGGAATTGACGCCCAGCGAAGTCGGGCCGACCCCGGTTGCCATGGTTTCATCGGCAATCACCGGACCGAAAATCTTGCGCGTCTTGCCCAGATTGACCTGACCCGCCTGTTTCACCATGGTGACCGCATCGGAACCGGTCATGAACAAGGCCACGCCGTCAGCGTTGGAGCGGGCGATCTTGTCGACGATGGAAGAAAAGTCGCGGTTGCCCAGCGGCGGGAAATCGGCGCCGACGATTTCAATGCCGGCCTTTTCCGCTTCCTTGCGATACCACTCCCAACTGTCGCGCGTGGCCTGATAATCGGCAGTCACGCCATACACGCGCTTGAGTTTTTGCTCTTTGCTGTAGCCGAGCGCCATGCGCTGTTCCATGCCCAGCGTGTTGGACGTGCGGAAGGTATACCGCGAACCGCCTGGCAGCGTGATCTTGTCATCGGCCGACATGGTGACCAGATGCGGAATCTTGCGCTGCTTGGTGATGTTCATGATGGCGATGGTCGAGGCCGAGCTTACGGCGCCGAAAATCATTTGCGAACCATCGGCGATCAGGCGCGTGGTCTTTTGTACGGCGGGCTGCGGCTTGGTTTCATCGTCTTCCCAGGTAACCTGGATCGGCTTGCCCAAGACTTTACCGCCGCGTTCTTCGATGGCGACTTCCACGCCTTTGCGCATGTCTTCGCCAAAAATCCCGTAAGTACCGGACAACGACACTACGCCGCCGATCTTGAAGGTGTCCGGGTCTGCCGCGTGTGCAGCGGTGGTACAGGCCAGTGTCGCGCACAGGCCGAATGCTGGTAACAGGTACTGATAAGTCCTTTTCATTACTGTCTCCGATGATTTGATTTTTATTTATAAGATATTACGAGCTTCTCGTGATATCTCACGAACTGCTTCGTGGAATAATACCAATATTCTGATTGCATGCAAGTGAATTTTTTCTCGCGCTCTTTTCAAGGGAATAAATGACGCTGTGCAACAAAGGAAGTCGCGGCGGTGCCGCAGTGGGCCTGGCGAACAGCGGGGTGCGGTTGCTCACTGATGTTGGCGCGAGTGCGCTAGACTGCAACGTCCGGGGTTTCCCGGCATATATCAACAAGGGGAAATAATGAAACTGGCAATCGCAGCAGTTCTGTTGGGGATGACAGGCTTTGCCGCACAGGCAACGCCGTTGGCAGATGTCATCAAAGCCGTCGGCGCAGGATCGGTGATCAGCGCCGGGGGGGCAATCCAGGCACCCGAAGTGAAAGGCCGCAAAGGCAGCAAACGGGCAGGCGGTTCCGGCAAGAGCGGCAAAGGCGGCCGTTACGTCGGCGGTCGTTGATGTTTGATGGCTGACGGTTGAAAGCAGCTGCGGTAATTGCCGCAGTTGTCCGTAGTTGTTGTTTCCGGCAGTACTTCCTATCGGGCGCCGCACGCATTTGCCCCGGCACCCGCAACTATTGTTCTGCATCGTTTCGCCTGATTTTTCCGTGGACGATGGCGCCGGCCTTCCATCACAATGGAGGCTGTTCAGAACAAGGAAATCAAATGGATAAGCGCATTCGCCACGGTTCATTGGAAATGACCGGGGCCATGCTGATCTCCGGCAGTATCGGCTGGTTTGTGGTGGCATCCGGGCAGCCGGTATTGAATGTCGTGTTTTGGCGTTGCCTGTTCGGGGCGCTGGCCTTGCTGGCGATCTGCGCCTGGCGCGGCTTGCTGCGGCGCGATGCCATCAGCTTGCGGGTGCTGGGCTGGGCGGCCTTGGGCGGGGTAGCGATTGTGGTCAACTGGGTAATGTTGTTTGCCGCCTATTCGCGCGCATCGATTGCGGTCGCGACCACTGTCTACAACACGCAGCCGCTGATGCTGGTTATCTTGGGCGCGCTGTTGTTGCGCGAACGGATCGCGCTCGACAAGTTGTTCTGGCTGGGCGTGGCGTTTGCCGGCATGCTGGTGATCGTCAATGCACAGGCCGGCACCAGCTATGCCAGCGGCAATTACATGGAGGGTATCGGGCTGGCGCTCGGCGCCGCGTTTCTGTACGCGATTGCAGCCATGATCACCAAACGCCTGAGCGGCACGCCGCCGCATCTGATCGCCTTGATACAAGTCAGCGTCGGCATTCTGTTGCTGGCACCGCTGGCCAACTTTGCGGTCTTGCCCGTGCATGTCAGCGGCTGGGGCTATCTGGTGACGATGGGCGTTTTGCACACCGGCGTCATGTATGTCTGGCTGTATGGCGCGATACAAAAATTGCCGACGGTGATCACCGGCACGCTGGCGTTCATCTATCCGGTGGCGGCCATTGCGGTGGACTGGATCGCGTTCGGCCATCGCCTGCAACTGTTGCAGTGGTGCGGTATCGCTGCGATTCTGCTGGCCACTGCCGGCATGAGTTTCGGCTGGCGGCCGGGCCAGCGGCAATTGACGTGAAGCGTTGATGCGCCGGCCGGGCTGTACATATTAAAACAGCCGGCGAGCAGTGAAACTCGTAGAATTTGCGGGTGGCATCGTCATGCCATTCCGATCAACGATGTCGCCTCTGTATCAACATTCCGACCAGCCGATGAATTCCACCTCCGTCTTATCTCGATCCTTGCAATCGCCAGTCCCGGCACAACGGCAGTCATTGGTGGACGCATTGCGCGGCTTCGCATTGTTCGGCATTTTGGTGGTGAATCTGGTGGCCTTTGCTTCGCCGTATTACGGGCTGGGCATTCCTGATCCGAATGCGCAATCGCCTGCCGGTCAGGCTGCGGCGTTACTGATTGCCGGCTTGTTTGAAACCAAATTCTATTTGCTGTTTTCGTTTTTGTTCGGCTACAGCTTCACCTTGCAGATGGAGTCGGCGCAGCGCGCCGGCGCCTCTTTCGTGCCGCGTATCTTGCGCCGTCTGCTGGGGTTGTGGGTGATCGGTTTGCTGCATGCCCTGTTTCTGTATCACGGCGATATCCTCACGACCTACGCAGTGCTGGGTCTGGTGTTGCTGCTGTTGCGGCGGCAGCCGGATGCCCGGCTGTGTCGCTGGGCGCTGTGGTTGATTCTGGCCACGGCCTTGCTATGGGCCGGTATCGGCGTGCTGGCGAATGCCGACCCGATGACCATCAGTACTGCCGATGCGCCGGCGCGCGCGGCGGCGGCATTGGCGGCATATCGCGGCACCGCGGCGACGGTAGTGGCACAGCATTTGTATGAATTCACGCAAGTCTGGGCCGTGCTCGGGTTGATGCAGGCACCGACGGCACTGGCGATGTTCTTGCTCGGTCTGGTAGCTGGCAAGCGTCGCCTGTTGGCGCAGGTCTCGCCGCAGCGGCGACTGTTCCGACGGCTGTTGCTGGCCGGCGTCGTGATTGGTTTGCCGGGGGCCGCGCTGTATGCCTGGACCTCGGTCAAGCTGATGGGCGTGCCGGAAATTTTCGGTTTGTCGCTCAGCTTGCTGACCGCGCCGTTCCTGACGGCCGGCTATGTCGGCGGCATGATGCTGTGGTTCGACACCAGACGCGGCCGCATGCTGGCCGACCTGCTGGCACCGGCCGGTCGCATGGCGCTGTCCAATTATGTATTGCAGTCGCTGATCTGCGCGCTGATCTTCTTTGCTTACGGTTGGCGTCTGATGGGGCAGGTGGGGCCATTGGCCGGACTGGGATTGGCCGGCCTCATTTTTGTCGCGCAACTGGCATGCAGCCGCTGGTGGCTGCATCATTTTTCTTATGGCCCGCTGGAATGGCTGCTGCGCGGGTTCACCAATCTCCGGCTGTCACCGCTGCAACGCCGGCAAACGCCAGGCCATTGATCATGCCGGCGGCGCCGGGTCCGTTGCCGCCGGCATCAGCGGAGCGGTAGCCAGCGGGCCGCTGGTCAGCACCATGGTGGACGGCTTGGAAATGGATATGTTTGCCTCGGCCAGACGCTTCAGGATGTCGAACAACAGTTCGCTGCGCACGCCGTAGGCCATGCGCGGCGACGCCACGTAACCGGTGGCGTTGAACATCAGATTGCTGCCATCGATACCATCGAGCTGGACGTTGGGCGCCGGCGTGTCGAGTACGTTGGCATGCGCCTGAAATGCAGCCAGCAACAGTTCGCGCGCCTGCGCCGCATCGGTGGCCAGCGGCAGCGGCAACTTGATCTGGACCAGCCCGAGCGGGTTGGTGTGGGTCACATTGCGCACGGTCTTGGTAATGAATTCCGAGTTCGGCACGATCACGGTGGAGCGGTCGCTCATCTGGATTTCAGTGGCGCGCACATTGATGCGGCGGATGTCGCCTTCGACCCCGCCCAGCGATACCCAGTCACCGACCTTGACCGGTCGTTCGGCCAGCAAGATCAATCCCGACACAAAGTTTTGCACCACTGCCTGCAATCCAAAACCGATCCCCACCGACAAGGCGCTGGCGACCCATGCAATCCGTTCCAGGCCGATGCCGACGGCTGACATGGCGAGTGCCACGGCCAATACGCTGCCGACATAACCGAACAGCGTCGAGGCTGAGGTTTGCATGCCGGGATCGAGGCGGGTAGTCGGCAGGTAGCGGGTTTCCAGCCAATGCTTGAACACGCGCACCGCCAGCAGCGACAGCCCCAATACCAGCAGCGCTTGCAACACCGCGCCCGGCTTGATGGCAATTTCACCGATGCTGACGCCGTCATGCAAACGATCGGCGCGATGCATCAGTTCGATGGGGGTTTCGCCAAACGGCGCCGCCAGCAACATGAAGGCAACCAATACCAGCACCAGACGCGCGGCCCCGGACAACAGCACGGCGGCCTGATCGCGGATCTTGGAAGTAGCGGCGGCGGGAACGCTGCCGTCAACCGCATCTTCGGCCTGCGCGGCACTGCCGATGCTGGTGCAGATATCGTCGATCAATACTGCCAGCAGATAGCAGGAACTCAATACGATCAGCGTCCATGCTACCTGGCGCACCACAAAACTGCCGAGCGCGACATAGCCGGTCAGCAGGCAGCACAGACTGAAGCCCAGAATCACCCATTGCAAGACGATGATGCCGCGCAGCCAGAATGCATGCAGCGGTTGCGGATTGGCCGGGTCGCTGCGCAACTGACGCCATTTGCGGGCCCCGCGCAACAGCCAGAAGGTAATGGTCAGACTGAGCAGCAGCGCCGTGATGCAATTGACCGCTACCGCCGTCGCCAGACCGGCATTGACCAGCGCCGACAAGCGCTCGCTGAGCCAGACCAGTACGATCACCACCGCCAGCATCGAGGGGAAACCGCGCATCCGACGCGCCAGTGCATCGGACAGCGGCAGCAAGCGCCAGGTCGGGCGCGCCGGCAGCAACAAGGCTTGACCGAGACCGGCGATATAACCGCCGAAGCTGATCAGGCCCAATGCGCTCAGCAGGAAGTTGACGGTTTCTTCCGGCAGCGGACTGTTCCAGCGCAAGCCGGTCAACAAGGCAAAGCCGATCAGCGCCGGCGTCGCCGCCGTCAGCGCCACCACCGTCACTGCATGCAAGGACCGGCGCAAGCGGCCGGGCGGCACTTTGGTGGCAGTCAGATTGAGCAGCAAGCGTCCGGCCACGATCCGCAGCACGCCGATGCCGAGAATGCTCAGCGCCACCAGCATCCAGACCGTGGTGGGCGTGGTCTTGGCCGCATCACGCAATTGTTTGCCGAAGGCGTTGACGCGGCCGATATCTTGCGGCACATCATCGGCCAATTCACTCCAGAAATCCGGCGCCAGAATGGCGGCGGTGCGTTCTCCCAGACGTTGCTGGAAACGCGTGCGGCGCAGGACGGATACCTGCGCCGCAACTTGTTCTGCTTCTACCGACAGCAGGCCGGCCAGTTTGGCCTGCGAGTCGAGCTGGCTGCTGGATTTGGTGAGCTGTGCACGTTGCGCGGCGACATCGCCCGGCTCCTTGACGCCATCCGGCGCTGCGCCTAGTTCAGCCAGCCGCGCCTGCACGCTGGTCAATGCCGGATTCAGCAGCGCGGCGGTTTTGTCGGCGCGACTGGCAGCATCGATGGCGCTGGCGCGCAATTTGATCAGGGTCGCATCATCCGGCTTGCCCTGCATTTGTTGTTGCACGGTATTGATATTTTTGCGGATCTCATCCAGCGTGGTATCGATCTGCGCCAGATCGGGCGCCAGCGGATCAGCCGCCAGTGCCGGCCGCATGCTGCCGGCAAACAGGAACATCAGACTGAGCGCCAGCAGTATGCGCAATGCAACATCACGCAGGGAGCGGCGGCGGGCAGAGGGTGTTGCGTTCATCTTGGGGTTCGCGGGCGATTCAATGAAGGAAGCTTGCAGTATAAGTGCTAAAGCCTTTCGGGCTTGGCACAGTTGTCGGGGCGGCAAGGAAGCATCTTGCTCCAAGGCAATTCTTGTCGATTGTTCATCGCCTGCCATCAAATTGAAAGTGCAACTTATTTGTTGCACATTGCCGCGCGCCGGCGCACAATCAAATGCAACCAATTCATTGCGCTTTATTAATGGGCGATGTCTTGGCGGTTGGCCGCTGTCTCTTTTTCTATCGGAGGATATATGGAACACTATCGTCGTCAAATGACCTTGTCCGCTTCGCCTGCCGTGGTATATCAGGCGCTGGCGACGCAACAGGGTGTGCGTAACTGGTGGACCCGGAACTGCGAAGTCGCTGAAGTGGTTGGCGGCCGCGCCGTATTCCGGTTTGATACCTGCTGGAAGGTGATGCGCATCGCGCAATTGTTGCCGCAGCAAGAGGTAGTCTGGCAGTGCATCGACGCCAATCTTGACGTGGCAGGGCTGACAACCGGCAATGAATGGGTCGGCACCCGTATCGTATTCCGGCTGGCGCCGGCAGGGGGCGGCAAGACCCGGCTGGCGTTTGAACATCAGGGACTGACGCCGGACTTGCAGTGCTTCGGTATTTGCCAGGACGGCTGGCATCTTTTTCTCGGCAGCCTGCAAGCGTATGTGGATACCGGCAGCGGTCAACCGTTTGGCGCCGCCGCAGCCACAGATGCAGCAACGGAACCGATGGCGCACGCGTGATTTTTGTTCGTCATCACCCCCTTCGAATTTTGTGAACCAAGGAACATCATGACTACCACTACTGCAGCCAGCGAGACGGATCGCATCGAACGCAGCATCCATATCAAGGCGCCGCGCTCGCGGGTCTGGAACGCCCTGTCGAATGCCGAAGAATACGGCAAATGGTTCGGCGCCAATCTGGCCGGCCAGACCTTCGCGCCGGGCCAGCGGGTGCAGGGACCGATCACCATCAGCGGCTTTGAACACATCATGTTCGACATCATCATCGAGCGGATCGAGCCGGAACACCTGTTGTCGTATCGCTGGCATCCCTATGCCAAGGATGCCACGCGCGACTATTCCGGCGAGCAGCGCACGCTGGTGATATTTACGCTCAAGGAAGTGGCCGACGGCACCTTGCTGACAGTGACCGAAACCGGCTTTGATCAGGTACCGCCGGATCGTCGCATGGAAGCGTTCCGCATGAACGGCAATGGCTGGGAAGGGCAGTTGCGCAACATTGATCGCTATGCAAGTGCGCGCTGACAAACTGCTGCCGGCACCGGGCGATCTGGCAGCGATCTTCTTTGCACTCGGTGATAAAACGCGCCTGCAACTGGTAGCGGTGCTGTGCGCCGGCGGCGCGTTTTCGATTGCGCAACTGACCGACAATACCGACCTCACGCGACAGGCCGTCACGCGTCATTTGCAGGTGCTGGCCGATGCTGGTCTGGTCACGGATGTGAAGAGTGGCCGTGAACGATTATGGCAATTCGAACCGGGACAGATGGACAAGGCACGCGAATCGCTGGAAATCATCGGCCGCCAGTGGGAGCATGCGTTGGGCAATTTGAAGGCGGCGCTGGAACGGTAATGTTCCGCCCGAGGCGTCAGGCCGCGCTGCTGCCGACACTGTCAGCGCGGCACATCGGCCGTCACCGGCGCGCGCTGTTCTTCATGAATCCCGGTCGTGGCAAAGCGCTCGCGGTAGAGCTTGGGTGTGATGCCGAGACGTTTCTGAAATACCCGGCGCATGTGGTCGTCGTCGCTGAAGCCGCTGTGTGCGGCAATTTTCTTGATGGGCAGACTGACATCGGCCAGCAATTGCTTGGCCAGTTCGAGACGCCCGGTCTCAATGAATTCCTGCGTGCTCTGGCCGACTTCCTGATGAAATACGCGGGCGAAATTGCGCACGCTCATCATGGCTTTTTGCGCCAGCGTGGTGACCGACAGGCGCTGGTCCAGATTTTCCAGAATCCAGTTTTGCAATTCGCGGATATTCGGGCGCGCGGTTTTCTGCGTCAGCAAATGCGTGCTGAATTGCGATTGACCGCCCGGACGTTTGAGATAGACCACCATGTCGGTGGCAACGTCGAGCGCCAGTTCGCGGCCGAAATCCTCTTCCACGAAAGCCAGCGCCAGATCGATCCCGGCCGTGACCCCGGCCGAGGTCCACAGATTGCCGCTGCGCACGAAAATGGCATCGGCATCCACCTCGATGGCGGGAAATTGTTCTTGCAACAACTGCGCCACGCTCCAGTGCGTGGTGGCGCGCTTGCCTTCCAGCACCCCCGCCGACGCCAGAAAAAAAGCCCCCGAACATAACGCTGCCAGCCGGTTCAGTTGCGGATGAACAGCCACGATCCAATCCACGATAGGCCACGCATGTTGCAGTGCATTGCCGATATGGCGGGCGCCGACGATGATGGCGTCATCCGGCAGCGCCAGAGTATTGACGGCCTTGCTGGCATGCAGCGACATCTGGGTGTCGGAGGGCACCGGGCCGACACTGGTCGAGGCGATCCGCACGTCATAGCCATTGCTCTTGCGCTGCCGTTGCAGATGCAGATTGGCGTATTCGAATACCGACAGCGGCCCGATTGCCTCCAACGCCTTGAAGCCCGGATAAACAATGATGTCGATGGTTTTGGTGGTGTGTGGTTTCACTGCGGTCATGGCAAGCGGTTGCGGTTCGGCCTATGTTGGAACGGTAGCGGGACTGTTTACCGGTGTTGTGCTGCGGCGCGATGCGCGCCGGCACCCCTCAAATTCGGGTCATTATGGCAGCATTTTCGGCCAATCATGCAGCGCTTTTGTCATCTGCGGGCGTTGATCCGCGACAATTGCCAACACTGACTTCCTCACCTGACAAGAGACCGAAAATGAAAACCAAAGCTGCAGTTGCCTGGCAGGCCGGCGCCCCGCTGACCATCGAACAAGTGGATCTGGCTGGACCGAAAGCCGGCGAAGTATTGGTCGAGATCAAGGCCACCGGGATTTGCCATACCGATTACTACACCTTGTCCGGCGCCGATCCGGAAGGCATCTTCCCGGCGATTCTGGGGCATGAAGGTGCCGGCGTGGTGGTTGAGGTCGGTCCCGGCGTTACCAGCCTCAAAAAAGATGACCACGTGATTCCGCTGTACACGCCGGAATGTCGTCAATGCAAATTCTGTCTGTCGCGCAAGACCAACTTGTGCCAGGCCATCCGGTCCACTCAGGGACGCGGCCTGATGCCGGATGCCACCAGCCGTTTTTCGCTGGATGGCAAGCCCTTGTTTCATTACATGGGCACGTCCACTTTTTCCAACTACATCGTGGTGCCGGAAATCGCGCTGGCGAAAATTCGTTCCGACGCCCCGTTCGACAAAGCCTGTTATATCGGCTGCGGCGTCACGACCGGCGTCGGTGCGGTGGTGTTTTCGGCCAAGGTTGAAGCCGGCGCCAATGTAGTGGTATTCGGACTTGGCGGTATTGGTCTCAACGTGATCCAGGGCGCCAAGATGGTCGGCGCTGACAAGATCATCGGCGTCGATATCAACCCCGGCCGCATCGAAATGGCACGCAAGTTCGGCATGACGCATTTTGTCAATCCCAAGGAAGTCGGCAATGTGGTTGATCACATCGTGCAGTTGACCGATGGCGGCGCCGATTATTCCTTTGAATGCATCGGCAATACCACCACCATGCGCCAGGCACTGGAGTGCACCCACAAAGGCTGGGGTCAGTCATTCATTATTGGTGTTGCTGCCGCCGGCGAGGAAATCAGCACGCGCCCATTCCAGCTGGTGACCGGCCGCGAATGGAAAGGCTCGGCCTTCGGCGGCGCGCGCGGCCGTACCGATGTGCCGAAGATTGTCGACTGGTACATGGAAGGCAAACTCAATATCGACGATCTGATTACCCATACCTTGCCGCTGGAACGCATCAATGAAGGTTTCGACCTCATGAAAAGCGGCGAGTCGATCCGTTCCGTGGTGTTGTATTGAGGGGGCGCGATCATGCTTTCGATGCGTGTTGAAAACTACCGGCGATTGCATCATCGCTATCCACAACAATAAAAACCGAGGGCGAATGCCCGAACCAACCAGGAGATCATCATGAGCAGCACCCAAATTCATCCGGCAGTCGATCACGGCATTGTTGCCGCCCAAGCCGGATTTGCCGGCGGCAAGCTGAGCTGCAACTGTGCCAGCCATAAAGTCGAAGTCAGCGTCAGCGCCCAGACTGCACACAATCACGTGTGCGGTTGTTCCAAATGCTGGAAACCGAAAGGCGCACTGTTCGCCCAGATCGCCGTGGTCGGGCGCGACAAGGTACAGGTCACCGCCAATCAGGACAAACTGGCGGTAGTCGACCCGGCCGCCGCGATTCAACGTCACGCCTGCAAGGAATGCGGCGTGCATATGTACGGCCGCATTGAAAATCAGGCCCATCCATTTTATGGCCTTGATTTCGTGCATACCGAACTGTCGGCTGAAAGCGGCTGGGCCGCCCCCGGATTTGCCGCCTTTGTGTCATCGATCATTGAGTCGGGGGCCAACCCGGCGCATATGGATGCCGTGCGCAATCGCCTCAATCAACTCGGCCTGCCGCCGTATGATTGCCTGTCGCCGCCATTGATGGATGCGATAGCCACCCATGTGGCGAAGTCCAGAGGCGTAGTGTTTGCGGCATAGACTATCGACTGACATCCTGCAGTCATGCCAGTACGTGTTCGACAGCCCGCGCCAGCGGGCTTTTTTGCGGCGGCCGGTCAGGGCCTGATCAGGCAAATGAATTCTTCAAACTTGCCCGAAGCAGGGGCCGGAATCCGGTCGGCAAACAGGGTGAACTGAATCCGGAACGGATGGCCGAGCGAAGTGCAGATCAGCGTGCTCAACCGATCTTGCTGGCCGGCACTGAGCGTTTCACGGCACACCAGCAGTACCTCGATCAGATCGGCGCTGTGTTGCAGCAATTGATACTGCACGATGGGCGCAATCTCCAGAAACTGATCGAAGCCGAACAACGGCCAGCGCCGTGAACCATTGACCCGCACCATGTTGCGTTCGCGCCCGACAATCCGTTGCAGCGTCGGCAAGCCGCGACCGCAACGGCAAGGCGCGGCGGCTTGTGCATAGTCGCCGGTATCGTAACGGATCAGCGGCGTGGCAAAGTTGTGCAGGTCGGTGACGATCACGCGGCCGATCTCGCCGGGCGCGCAGGGCTGACCCTGTTCATCAATGACTTCCACGATATAGCCCTCGGCCATGGTGTGATAGTGGCCGCTGACCGGGCATTGTATTGCCAGCGTCCCGAGTTCCTGCGAACTATAGGTATCGGCGATATCGACCCGCAATATGGCTTGCGTGCGCTGGCGCAGCGACGGCGAGATGTTTTCACCGATGGTGCGGATCTGGCGCAAGCCGGGCAGGGTGATGCGGCGCGCCTCGCATTCGTCGAGCAATGCCGCCAGATTGCTGGGGTAGGTCAACAGATAATGCGGCGCAATCCGCAACAACCATTCCAACTGGACTTTCACATCCGTGCTGACCAGCATGGCATGCGCCGGTCCGGTCGCAAAATACAGCGACACCGGGGCCCCCCAGTCGGCCTGGGTGATCGGCTGCGCCGACGGCAGGCTGGCGCGGATCACCGCCAGCGTCTGCCGGAAATCGCGCTGATGCCACAACTGCTCGCGCAACGTGAACGCCAGCCAGAACAATTGATTGATAGCGGTGCGCGCCACCGACACCGGCTCACCGGTAGAACCGGAAGAACTGGTTTCATGTACCGGCTGATGCGCAGCCGGCACCTCGCCGCAGCGCAACGGCACCTGCTGCGACTGCACCGCGCGCCGCTCCAGCACCGGCAACGCCCGCAAACCTTCAGCCGTACACAGTTGCGCAGCCTGACAGGATGCGCTTTCCATGCGGGCGCGAAATGCCGGGGAATGGACGGTTGCATGTTGTATCAATGCCGCCAGCTGGCGCGCCTGCTGCGCCGCCAGTTGCGCCGGCGTCAGCCATTGCGTGGCTTCCAGCTGATGCATCAGCGCCAGCAGCGAAGCCGGCATGCCGCCGCTGAGCGGCGGCCAGACAATGCCGGGCACGTCGCTGCGGATGGTGCTCAGGGACGGGGCCGCGTCATGGCTGTGTTGATGGTGTGCTGTAAGCGGCATCTGTTGAACTTATAAAAAACGGCAACAGAAGTTGTCGCCAAACGATGCCGGCGAGTATAGCGGGCGGCGTTCTTGCCAATCTGAGCGAATCTGAGCAATTGGGGCTGCGTCGGGAATGGGAAGGGATTTATGGCATTTGTGTGACAAACGACAGTCTGGCGTTGCCGGGAACGTCTAGTCGGACGGGATGAGATTTTTGAAGTGGCGACATGGAGATATTGAGGTCGCGCTGTTGCGAGATATCGCAAGTAAAGGAGTTGCAATGTCTTTTGTCACTGAACGAATTTCTGACATTGCTTTTAGTTTTACGTGAAGAAAGTTTTCTCCAGCCACCCTCGGTAAATAACGATGGTGCCAATCAGCGGTTGCGTGATTTCCACATTGAATCGGAATTTTCCCTCTTCCTCGAATTCGTATGTGTTTCCGGCAGGAGCCCAGGTCGCGGGCAGAGGGATGTTGAGCACGCTCCAGTTCCGTACCACAAAGTACAGTCTTTCATCCTCGGCCAACAGTGTGATGCCAAACCTGAACGGGCCGAAGCGTTCGCACAACAAGTTTTCTGATTTTCCTGTTCCGGGTGTCAGGTCGCTGGAAAAAGTCTTGCCGCCAATGGTGCGTGTCCAGTGTTCATGTATCGCGTTCCATGCGGCCGGTCAGGGTCGACAATGTAGATCTCGAAGTTGGTCGGGATATTTGTGACATTTTTATGGAAAACGACAGTCGGGTCTTGTCGAAATCGTCTAATAAAAAAGGATGTTTTTTTTGAAATTGCGACATGGAGATATGGGGTCGCGCTGTTGCGAGATATCGCAAGTAAAGGAGTTGCAATGTCTTTTGTCACCGAACGAATTTCTGATGAAGAGTTTTTGAAGTACAACATCGCGAAAACCTGCTACGGAGATCAGGCCGAGGGAAAAAGATATTGGTCTATTGATCGTGACAGGGATATCTACTTGCGCCGCGCATGGATAGATTGGCAATGTCCATCAGACGAATATTGGTCGTTCTACTGGAAAGGCGTTGAAGGCTGTGTCAGGACATTTACTCTCGACTTTATTTCTGAAGAAAATGGCTGGAGCAAAGAGTCTATTCGTGTAGGGCTGTCGCCAGTCATTATGGCGTCTGGACCAGAAGATGTAATTAGAAACGATTTCATGGAGGCGTATCGGTCACATAGCGATAACAGGAAATCTGTTATTGCTTTTAGTTTTGTATAAAGAGGAAATAATGTCCGAAATTACAGCGCAGGTAGCATTAGATTTACTCAGAAATAGCCCAGAAAAATATAACACGTCTGATGCTCTTAAAGCACTCGCCGACCGGATTTCTGTCGATGCAAAAGGTGGTGTGACGGTCTTATATAGTGGCAATTTGGGGAGTATCAAGGATCTCGCAGGAAATGTGCTCACCCCTGGACTTAAAAATCCGGTGACAGTTTAGTTCGGCAATGGAAGGTGGATCAATTAGGTAGAGGTAATTCTGTGAGCACAGGGATAGCAGCGTCGGTCGTCAGGCCCTGTATTTTGGTGTTATTGCGCAAAAATGAGAAAGAGATTCACCGGGATAAGAACTAAATTTATGACATTTATGTGACAAACGACATTCTCTCCTTGCCGGAATCGTCTAGTCAAACAGGACGATTTTTTTCGAAATCACAACGAGCAGAGCAGCGTTGACACGAGTTGAGGTCATCCGGATTTCCTGATTCCATCTACGTATAACAAAAAATTGAACATGAATCTATTCGGCATCGTCGCACTCAGTCTTGGTATCGGTTGCACTGCGTGCAACGATCAATCTATAGGAGTATCACCAATGCTGGAGCCGCCATTGAAGCCGGGACAGATTCTGGACAAGAACAGTGAGTACGCAAAAAAATGGCCAGGGCGGCCGGCGTTGTTCAAGCTAAAGGACAATCTAATTCTTGCGATACCACCGCAATTCAATGCTTTCTGGCGCCAATATGATCGATGGGGAAGAGATCAAATGACACGCCCTCCGTTGCCATTGAAAGATATTCCACAAATGCCACTTATCGGCTTTCAAATGTTTTTCCCGGATTTTAGTGGTTATACCCAGGACAATTATCGGAACGAATTTGATGAGGATATGGTGTCGATTGTAGACGTTACGCCTGTAACAATGGCTGAAGCTGAACCAGGCGCGGCGGGTCATCATGTTCCGAATGTGTTGCCGCGTTTGTGGGGGGGAAGTCAGCCATTTATTTCAACGTCGTACGAAGAAAAATTCGGACTGCGTTGTTATGAAATGTTGCAGCTGCCTGATGGCATGGGACGGAAGCAATACTGCATCGGTCAACGTGATGCTGCCAATGATGAGTATTTGCTGTTGGAAATATTCCTTCCTCCCTTTGAAGATTGGGTGAGATTTCCAATAATGCAAGCTAAATATTTCAGTAAAAAATATGAAGGGGTGGAAGTCGTTTGGCGTGCACACGTCAAACATCTGAAAGATTGGCATCGCATAGATCAACAAATCTGGGCGTATATAGATGCGTGGAATATTGCGAAAGCTAACTGATAGTAACTGTTGACAAAAAAAGGAAGAAACATGAGCGGCAGTACTCAGGAAAAAAATCTTACCTTGGCTGGTGCGTCCGCCAATACTGGATACCGGAATGATATTGCCGGGTGACGATAGCGTCGTGGCGTGCGCGCCGGAATATGATGCGGCCATGGCGCTGACACTGCCAATTGCAGTGGATCTCGCTTTATGTCAGAACGCCTCGACTAAAAGTGCGTGGGCATCCATCAAGTTACAGTCGGCAGCTTTGGGTGAAGCCAGAGCCGCTTATTTACCGACGATCAACGGTAGTCTGAGCAGGGTTCTTGATCATACGACGTACCCGAATTCCAACTTCTCATCGACCACACTTAAAAGTAATACGATGTATGGAAATTTGTCGTGGCGGTTGTTCGATTTTGGCGGCCGCGATGCCAGCAATCGTTCTGCAGCGGCATTGCTGGAAGCCGCGTTGGCCAATCACGATGCGGTGTTGCAAAAGACATTGATCATGGTGATTGGCGCCTATTCCGATGCGCAAAGTGCGTGGGTGACTTGGCAAATCCGGAAGAAAAACGAAGAACTGGCGCAGCAAACCGTACAGGCAGCGCAGCGCAGGGAGAAGCGCGGCTTCGGTTCTCAGAGTGATACCTTGCAGGCCATGACGGCGCAAGCCAGAGCGACGCTGGGAAAGAGTCGCGCGGATGGTGACTATAAAAAAGCGCTGGCGGTATTGATCTATACGACAGGATTGCCGGCAAACACATCGCTGTTCTTGCCGGACGACCTGCAAGATACGGTTCAGCATGTCCGAGAAGATTTGAATGACTGGCTGCTGCAGGCCCAAGTTCATCATCCGGCAATTATTGCAGCAAAGGCGCAGTTGAGTTCCGCACAGGAACGCATCAAGGTGGTTCGTTCGGAAGGGTTGCCGACGCTTGATTTGACTGCCAGTCTATATCAAAACGGTCGGCCCAATCAGGGGCTGACCCCAGCATCAACCCGCGAGGCGCTGATCGGTATCGCCGTCAATATTCCCTTGTTTGATGGGTTTTCGAATACCTACAAGGTGCGCGGAGCACAAGCGCAGGTCGAGCAAAAGCAGGCCGAGCTTGAGGACGTGCAGCGTCAGACTTTGATGGAAGTTGTCAAGTCGCATGCCGATGCTGCCATGGCACTGAATAATCTGGAGGCATCGCGCAATTTGCTGGAGACGGCACAAGCAGCATTGCAGAGCGTGCAACGCAAATTTGATGTGGGGGCTGCCGATATTCTGGAAATGCTCAACAGTCAGTCGGCGCTGCTGGACGCACAGCAAGAGCGCATACGATGTCAGGTTGACTGGCGCGCTGCCCGTTTGCGTTTGCTGGCCAGTGCCGGGGTGCTGGGACGGGCGGGGATTGCACAGAAAGCGAGCCGCTAGCTGTTGCATCGTTTCAATCTGCTCATCGCGACAACACCACCTTGCCGTCAGCGCCTCATGGTAGGATTCCATTTCGAACAAAGGAGACATCATGGAAACCAATCAAGGCTACCCATATCGCGGTTACGTAGTGGTTGTGCGTACGCTGCTGCTTGACAGCGGCCGGTCTTCAGCAAGCTTTACCGTCCAGGAAGGCGAAGATGGCAAGGGCGAGGTCCGGTATACGGGCAATCTGGGCAAGGAAGACTTTGCCACTGACGTTCAGGCCAAGGACCGGGCGCTGGTGATTGCCAATGACTGGATCGACAAGATTCTGATCCCGGTCTGAAATTCACTGCGGTTGCCATCCGGTCAGCCGGTCCATGTCATGGGCCGGCTTTTTTACGTGTGCCTGCCGGCTTACTCGGCCGCTGCCTGAAACGCCAGCGCTGCGTGCAGCAAGCCGGCATGCAAAAACGAAACGCCACAAAACAGCAATGCCAGCAGCGTACTCCAGAGCAAGGCCATGGCCGGCGAGCCCGGTGTGCCGTTGAGGCTGGACAGCGGTCCCATCAGGTCATGCAGGAAGCCGGAACTCCAGCCCAGCACCAGGAAGATCAGGCCGCCGCTGACCAGATTGCTGCCCAGGTAATGCCACGCCAGCGTCAGCCGCCGGGTGAAGGGCTGGCGGTGATGGCGCTGGTTGCTGCGCACAATGGCGACGCCGTTGCTCACGGCGACGGTCAGCATCAGTGCCGGCCACAATAAAGGATAGTCGCTGCGGGCATCGATCAGCAGCAGGGTGCCGATGATCCACAGCGTCGGCGCCAACAGCGTACCGGCCAGCCATGACAGCAGTTGCCAGCGCCACCATGGCGTGCGCCACGCCAGCGGCGGGCGGGCATGGGCCTGATCGAGACGGTTGCCGGTATCGTGCGCGACGCCGGGTGCGGCGCTCAGCAGTAACGCCAGACTGCGGCTGCAGGCGCTCAGACAGCGCTGCCAGATCATGTGTTTTACCATGCCATGTAATCCTTGTTGCGGCGCACACGCTGTTGCCGGGTTCTGGTGCGCGCCTGTGTTCAGTGTCGCTTGTTACTTAGACGGTTGAGCGCGGCCAAGACCGCAATTTATTTTCATGCGGACTATTTGCCGGCACCGGCGACGATTACATCAAGCGGTCATAAACCATTGCTAGCATTGCCGCTTTCGCACATCGTTACGACCCGGCGGACCGGCGTCGTGCTGCATCCAATTGCCACCAGCTCATTCCTTCTCTGTTCGCTATCCGGCCGCGCAGCCGTTGCCGGCAGCCGCGGCGCAACTGCGTCTGGCCGGGCGCGCCGGCATGCTGGCACTGGTGTGTTGCGTCTTGTTGCTGAGCACGCCGGCACGCGGTAACGGCGCGGGAGCGCAACCACAATCCTTCGATATTCCAGCGCAGCCGCTGGCGCTGGCCTTGCAGCGCTATGCCAATGACATCGGCGCCACGGTTTTTTTTGATAACACGCTGACTGCCGGCAAGCAATCGAGGGCGTTGCACGGCATGTATACAGCAGAGCAGGCATTGAGCTTGTTGCTGGACGGTTCCGGGCTGGAGGTGCGGCATATTTCGGCGACCGCTTTTACGCTGATACCACGCGGCGGCGCTGCCGTTGCCGCCGGCACCGCTGCCCATGCTGCCCCGGTGCCGGGGCAACTGCCGGCGCTTGCCAATCCGCGCGCGCTTCAGTCCATGCTGGAACAAGTCCTGTGCAAGTCGCCGCAGACCCGGCCCGGGACGTATCGGGCCCTGATTCAGTTATGGATCGATCCGGCCGGCGTGATCCGGCGCAGCGCCTTGCTGGCCAGCACCGGTCTGGCTGTACGCGATGAAGCCTTGCGGCAGGCCTTGTCGACCCTGGTGCAACGGCCGTCCCGTGAGGACGCGGTACAGCCGGTGGCAATCTTGCTGCTGCCGCGCACCGATGGCGTGGCCGAGGTCTGTGTACCTGCGGCCAACGATTTCTGAGGCGGCGATGGAAGACAATACGCCTGCACTGTTGCGCAAACTGCTGGTCTCCGGTTATGCCGATTTTCGGATGCGCCTGCGCCGCCGCTTTGGTTCGGAAGAAGTGGCCGACGACGTCTTGCATGAAACCTGGCTGCGCGTGCAGCGCATGAATGATCCCGGTCCGATCAAGAGTCCGCTGGCGTATCTGTTGCGGATTGCCATGAATATCGCTGAGGACCGGCGTGAAACCAATGGCCGTCTGCTCAATTTTGTTGAAGTCGAAGAACTGCTGCACTTCGCCGATGAAACGCATGATCCGGCACGGATTGTCGAGGCGCGTGACGATATCGCTGCGGTGCAGCGGGCGCTGGCCGAATTGCCGGCGCGGCGGCGGGCGATCTTCCTGGCCTCGCGCGTGGAAGAAATGCCGCATAAGGATATTGCCCGCATGTACGATGTGTCGATCCGCATCGTCGAACGTGAAGTCAAGGCGGCGCTGGTGCATTGCGCCGAACGGATGGGGCGTGAAGTGATTCAGCGGTTCGGTCCCGGCGCCGGAAAACAGTCTTAGCACCATGGCACAGATACATTCCCAGCAGCCGGAGACCCGGCACGAGGTATTGCAGGCACAAGCACAAGAGTGGCTGGTGCGCCTGACATCGGGCCAGGCCACCACCAACGATGCCCGCGCCTACCAGCGCTGGTGCGCGCAAAGCGCGGCGCATGCCGCCGCGATGGCCGAGGTGTCCCGGGTCTGGAGTGCGGCGCAGCAGGCCGGACAAGCATTTCCGGCGGCGTTGCGGCAGCCGTCGCCGGAACGCCGCATGCGGCCGGCACGACGTGCCTTTCTCGGTGGTGCGCTGGCAACCGCCGTCGCCGGCTGGATGCTATGGCGGCCACCGGCCGGGTTGTGGCCGGGGCTGGCCGACATGAATGCCGATTACCGTACCGCCACCGGCGAGCAGCGGCAATTGCAATTCGATGGCCAGATTCAGGTTGCCATGAATACCCAGAGCAGTCTCAATCTGGTGCGCGAAGCGGTGGACAGTGGCGGCAGCGTTGGCGCCGGCAGCAGTCCGGCGACGCTGGAATTGCTCAACGGCGAAGCGCAAATGCAATTGCCGGCGACCACGGCCTTGACGGTGCTGGCCGCCGGTGGCCGCATCGATGCCCGCAGCGCCGCGCGTTTCAATGTGCGGGTCAGCGGCAAGCAAGCCTGTGTCACCTGCATGACCGGTCAGATCGAGGTCAATTACGCTGGCCGTGTCTTGCGCGCCGAGGCCAGTCAGCAAATTACCTATGGCGCCGGTACGGCCGAACTGGCCGCTGCCACGACTGCGGTCGGCACCCTCAATGCCTGGCGCAACGGTGTGCTGGTGTTCGACAACACACCGCTGGTGTCGGTGGTGGAAGAAATCAATCGTTATCGTCCGGGCAAGATCATCGTCACCAATCCCGACCTCGGCCGGCGCCGGGTGCAGGCCCAGGTGCGGCTGGATCAGATGGCCGATGTGGTGGCGCTGATCCGTACCGGCTATGGCGCCGAGGTGACGACGCTGCCGGCCGGTATCGTGTTGCTGAGCTGAACCGGATCCGGCAAGAAATTGGTGACATCGGTTGTCATCAAATTGTCATTAAAAATTTTTCATTCCCGTTGTCGGTCATCTCCGGCGACACCCGTCTCTACAGCAAGCAGCAATGCCAATGCAAATCTTTTCACGGGGCCGGGAATGAACAAACGTACACGAGTTGGTGCAAGCAAACGTATTGCGGCGACGCCGCCACCAGTATTTACCTTGGCGCCGCTGACGCGCGCGATTGCCGTGTTGATCACCATGAGTGGCGCACTCAATGCGGCGCATGCGCAACAAGCCTTCAGCAGCGCCTGGTTCGGCGCCAAGAGTGCGGTGCAGGCGAGTGTCGCTGCTACCGGTCGCTTGCCCAACGGCCAGCCGGTATCGAGTCTGAACAGTCCGCTGGCGCAGCAGCAACAAGCCGCTGCACAATTGCAGCGTTCGATTGGCAATCTCGGTGCGGCAGTGCAGACACTGGCAGCCGCGCAAGCGGCGCAGGCTGCGGCCCGACAAGCGGCGATTGCGGCTGGCAGCAACATTCCCAATGGTCTCGGCACTGGCGGTCTGGTAGTCGATACCAACAGCCTGACCAAAGGCTGGTACAACGCCAACGGCCCGGTGCAAACGGTGGCTGAC
>NZ_LFLS01000051.1 GCF_001189915.1 Herbaspirillum autotrophicum | reverse complement strand
GAGTTGCTGGCGATAGACGCCATTGGACCAGTTGTCGCCATTGTCGTCAGTGAATTGACCCTGACTGTTATAGGTGCGCAAGGCCGCAATATCGGCACCTCGACTGAACAACAAACCATCACGATCCTGCAGCACCAGGTTACCCGTGGCGATGTTCACGTAAGCCTGTTCTCCACCCCGGCCCAATCCGGCATCTCCGAAGACACCTCGCAAACCCAAGGTACTCAATGAGCTCAGATTCAATCCCAGACTATTGCCGCTTACGATCGCTGCCATCGCTTTCCCCACTCTTGTATGTATGTGCGGTGGTCCATCTCTCTATGGACTTCACCAGTTATTCAATACATCCACGGGTTTTTGGGGAAGTTTAGCGATACCTTACAAAATACCCAAAATACTTCAGCCTTCGCTTAATCCGGCGCCTTGATAGGATATCCACGTCAAATCCATGACACGCTTACAAGCTTTCCTCATCGGATACAATCATCCGGCAGTTCATAAATACCAGCACAAATAACCACTGAAACGAAATCAATTTCGATTCCCGCTAAACTTTATCGTTTATTGGTGGATATACTCTTTACAGCATCTGCCTTGCTTTTTACGACCGTCTCTTTTGCAACCACTTATTTATGGCTTCCGACCTCATGCAACTTAGCCCTTTGATGCAGCAAGCGATTGCCGCCAGTCAAGCCAATGACTCACAGACTGCCTTGAATCTGTTCACTCAGGCTTGCCGGGAAGAACAAAGCTCTGCATGGCCCCATTTCCTGCTGGGCGCGGAACTGGCGCAACTGGGACGGATTGCGGAAGCAGAGACAGCGTATGCAAACGCTGTCATCATGGCCCCCGACTTTCGCATAGCCAGGTTTGAACTGGGCACATTGCAATTTACTTCTGGCCGCCCTTCCATTGCGGTTGTGACATGGCACCCGTTGCTTGATCTGCCGGATGACAATGCGCTGAAGCTGTTTGTGCAGGGTTACGTGGAACTGGCGCAAGATGCTTTCGATAATGCATTGCAATATTTCGCGCGCGGCATGCAAGCCAATACGGAAAATCCTCCGCTGAACGGCAATATTCAGCTGCTGGTAACTGAAATCGAAAAACTGCGCCATTCCCCGTCGCCGGTTTCAGCACCCGCGCCGGATGAAGTTCCGCCAGAATCCACGGATAATCATTTCCTGCTGTCCGCCTACAACAAGGGTTCGCTCCATTAAACAAGCTTTGCCGGGCATTCTTTCCCCTCGCCCGGCACGCCCTGCGTCCGACCAAGATAAATAATGACATCCGAAACATCACCTGCCGTTCACAACCGTCTTGATCGTCTGCTGGCATTCCTCAAAGAGGATGCGGGCAATGATGTTTTGCGCGTTGATGCCTTTGAAATCGCGCTGGCCAGCGGCAACCTGACCGTTGCGGCAGATTTGATCAAACAGGCGGATCAGTTGCAATCGTCTCCGGAAATGTGGCGCATGCGCGCGGCGAATCTGTCCATCGCACAGGGACGGCATGAAGAAGCGGCCAGTATTCTGGTTGCCTTGCGCAATCAGGTCGGTGAACATCCTTCTTTCGCGCAAAATCTTGGTCTCATTGCGTCATTACGCAGTGACTATCAGACCTGTTTTGACGAAATAAAAAGCTGGGCCGATGTCGAACCTGCCACAGCTATCGACCCGGGCCTGCAGGAATTATGGCTGCGCTGCCTGCATCATCTGGGGCGACAGGAACTGGCGCTGCGCTGGACCGAAGAAAGAAAGGCAGTATCGACGTTATCACTGCAAGCGCTGGGCATTGCCAGTCTGATCGCGCTCGATGCCAATCAACTTGACAAGGCCCGCGAGTGGGCAGAGCAAGCCATCAGCGCCGGTGCCGTGTCGGTCGAGGCTTTTCTCACGGCCTCTGCCATGGCGCTCATGCAGCAGGACGCCAATCAAGCCAGCGACTATGCGCAGCAGGTGCTGCAAGTGCAAGCAAACAATGGCCGCGCCTGGTCCAGCCTTGGCCTGGCACAAATGCTGAATCTGGAGCTGGGCAACGCGCGTGCCAGCCTGGAGCAGGCAACGACGTTCATGCCAGGTCATATCGGCAGCTGGCATGCGCTGGGTTGGGCCTGCCTGCTGCAGAAGGATTACGCTGCCGCGCAGCGCGCTTTCGATACCGCACTGGAACTTGATCACAATTTTGGGGAGACCCACGGCGGACTGGCTGTAATCGCTGCAATGCAAGGACAATCCACCGTAGCCAAAGAGCATGCACGACGCGCACAAGGCCTGGACCCAGCCGGCATGTCGGCGCAATATGCGTTGGCATTGCTGGATGGCAGCATCAACGATGAACAGTCAGTGCGCGATTTTGCCCGCAAGCTTATGGTGAACCGCCGCCGCAGCCTGTAATCAAGGTTGACAGCTTATTGGACACGGCTCCCCGAATTCAAATCATTCCCCTGTGATGGCGGGACGACAGTTAAAATACTCCTAGCTTCACTACGACAACAGCGTCTGACCCCGCCATCATGACCCCAATCGATCCTTCGGCACAACTTGCGGCCCTGATTCGCAGTCAGGTGCAATCCTTGCGTAAAAGCGCTGGCCGCTCAACGCAAAAAACCACCCAGCGACAAAGCGACCTTCCGCAAAAGGACATCGCCAGTTTGATCGCCAGCCGGGTCAGCATCATTGATCCCGACGACCCGCAGCGTGAGCGCAAGGCCTTCAAGGTTTTTCTGGAGTCGGTGCTCATTGCAGAACTGGGCGATACGTTAGCCAACGACCCTGCGTTTTACACCATGGTAGAAGCAGTCCAGCAACAAATGGAATCAGATCCTGAACTGGCGAAGGCCATTCGCAGCGCAACCAAATTACTGTTGCCGCCAACAGAGAACTGATCCTGTCATAGCGCCAGATCAAGACGATCCTTGCTTTGCAGTGCCGTTCGCAAACGCCCCAATGCCTGCTTGTGAATCTGCGCGATCCGCCCTTTGGTCAGACCTAACAAAGTGGCGATTTCGGAAAACGGCACTTCCTGCAAATAGTGGTAGCGAATAACCGTCCGCTCTTGCACCGTCAATTCGTCCACCAGCCCTCGCACGCGCTGCTGCAATTGCCGTAACTCGATTTGTCGGTAATACTGATTCTGATCCGCAGCTTCCTCTGGAACATCAACCATGCCGGTGCCTTCAAGCAAATATGCCAGGGCAAGGCCAATGCCGACATCGGCCAGGCGGCGAAACAAGTCTTCCGGCTTGTCAGTCTTGCTGTCAGCGCTGACTTCGCGCCGCTTAAGCGAATCACGACGCTCCGCTTGCAACTGCTTACGCAGTGCAATTTGCTGCTGCTTTTCTGTTATTGTTTCGATACCGCTCAGGATCGCGCCATGGATACGGCGCGCCGAAAACGTTTTAAAATGAACTCCGATTGTGGGGTCGAAGCGATCAATCGATTCCAGCAAGCCGACGGAAGCCAACTGCAGATACTCCGCAAATTCGATCTCATCATGGAAACGCCGTCGATAATAGGAAGCGGCCACAATCCGCGCATACGGCAGATAGTGCTGCACCAATTGTTCCCTGCTGGCGGCATCCTTATCCACCCTCCAGGCACGCCAGATGGCATCTTCATTTTCCAGGGCGGCGCCAGCGACCGGCGTCGCGTCATCATCCTCGGAAATGTCAGCCGGATTCAGCGCATCAACCATCCTCAGTCCCGTTTAATGGAACGACCCGACCAACGCTTTAAGCACCAGGCTCCAGCCATCAATAATGATGAACATCAGTATTTTCAACGGCAATGCGATGGTGGTCGGCGGCATCATCATCATGCCCAGTGCCATCAGAATACTGGAAACAATCAGATCGATCAGTAAAAACGGGATGAAAATCACGAATCCGATCTGGAATGCCGCACGCAGTTCAGACAACATGAACGCCGGAATCAACTGCACATTGCTGATGTCTTCCATGCTGGTCGGTGGCTGCGCCTTTGACAGTTCCACCATCAACGCTAAATCCTGTTCCCGCGTTTGCCGCACCATGAACTCGCGCAATGGTGCAATGCCGTTCTGATAGCCTTTTTCCATCGATAGCGAACCATTCATGAACGGTTCAAATGCATTTTGGTTGATTTCCTGTAAGACTGGCGACATGGTGATCATGGTCAGAAACAATGCCAACCCTATCAATACTGCATTAGGCGGTGTCTCCTGCATGCCAATTGCATGGCGCAACATGGACAGCACGATGATGATGCGCAGGAATGCGGTCAGCGACATCAGCAGAGCTGGTATCACTGCCAATACGGTCAATCCGATCACAATGCGCATAGCTAGCGCAGTTTCGCCATTCTTTGCGCCGCTACCGCCCAACAATGCATCCAGACCAGCACCTTGCTTGTCAGCAGAATGTGCTGCACTAGTTTTGGCCGGGGACGCAGCGCGATTCGCATCAGTGTTCGCCGCACTTGCGGTCAATACTCCACACAGCAACAACAAACCGAGCATCATTGCACGACAACAGGCAATCAAGATTCGCTCCCGCTCTTGGTCGCTGCAGGTGCCATTGCCACCGGCAATTCTGCCAATCTGACGGTACTGTGATTGTTGACCGCCACCAGCAACTTGCCACCTTCCCACTCCACAATATGTAAAGAGGTTCCGGCGGTCACGCGTTTGCTGCTGACAATTTTCAGCGCATCACTATCTTGGCCGGCAGCCAGCCAATCCAGCCACTTCGGCTGATTGCCGCCACCGCGCTTGCGTTTAAGCATGATATATACGGCCAGCAGTATCAATACTGCTGCAAATAAAAGAATAGTCAGTTCGCCCAGCGCCGGGAAGCTGGCAGCCGCATCCTCTTGCTTGAAAGGCAAGGTGGTAGACGAGGCGAACGCATGGCCAGACAATGCTGCGACTATCGCCCCAAGCGACACATTACGAAAAGACATCGTGCTTATACTTTCAGCGAGATCGGCAGTTCGGTAATTTTTACCGCGAAATTGTCACCGGCGGCGACCAGCAGACCGCGCGCGACCAGCTTTCCTTCAAGTAGTAAATCGACGGCCTGTTCGACACTCCGATCCAGCTTCAGAATTTGATTCTCACGAGCGTTGAGTAATTCACCGACAGTCAATTCAATCTCACCGACATTGACCGTCAACCGCGTCTTGATCTGATGCAAAGGGTTGATCGAATCCAGGATTGCGGGAGCGGTCGAAGCAGGATCCGTACTCCCGAGTTCCGACAAGGCCAACAACTGGACGACAGAACTTGATTCTTTGTTCGTCAAACCGATCTCTTCATTATTCATATTGCTCATCATCTGCTTCACATTCACTATTAAATTTCGGAAACCACATCTTGTTTCACGCGCGCCACCAATTCCACTGCCCGCATGCCACCGTGCTGACCCAAATATGCCTGACACAAAGTCACGTCATGTTCGTTGCGCACGTCCAAAGCTTGCTTGAGTGCATGTGGCAACACCAGAACATCGCCAATCGCTAATGCTTGCAAGCTGCCCAGACTGATTTCTACCGGCGCCAGTTCCACGCTCAGTCGAGTGTTATGCAAATCGATTGCTTGCTCCACCGCAATCAGCGGCTCTGGGGCAGTCGCGACTACCGGCGTTGCTAACATCCCTGTGGAGGGCGAGCATAACGATGATGCACAACCAGGTCCGAGATGCAGCGCAATATGTATTTCCCGCGTCAGACTCAGCGTCACACGCAACGCTCCAGACCAGGGGCGACCATGATGCCCCGGGATTGCGGCGTCTACGGTTTGATACGAGGCTTCGGCGACCCTGTTCCCGGGCGATAAGACATCCATGATCCGCTCGAGCAATTCCATCCAGGCCAAGTCCGCAATATCTGCCATCAATACCGACTTGTGACGGGCTGCGACAGCGATCTCGGATGCACCGGGGAATAGGGCAAAAAATGTATCTGCCATTTTGCCCGGACCCTGTATCCATGCATCCGTGTCCTCAGGTAAGCCAGACAACCGTGACCATTCTGAGGAAGTCTGCGTATCGACGGCAAACTCGTGTGCACGCCAGACCTTTACCTCGCCAACTGCGGGCGAATCAGTGACATCATCTACCCAGGCTTGCCGCCAGGCAGTGACAAGCTTGAGGAACACTGTTTCTACTTCGGCCAGCGCAGTGTCCGGCCACCATTTCAGTGGCCGAACCGGTGATCCGATCTCGGTGTCGGCCGATGACATGCCCGATGCGGTAGACACACTACGCATTACTTGCCTTTCATCGCAAACAATTGCTGCAACATTTCATTGGCAGTAGAAATCACTTGCGAAGATGACTGATAGCCACGCTGCATGATCACCAGGTCGCTGAATTCCTGCGACAGGTCGACGTTCGAAATTTCAATTACCCCGGCGCGTACCACGCCGAAAGCTCCCTGATTGGCTGCACCGCGATGCCAGGCTGCAGAATTGATTGCATCAAACATATTACCGCCTACGCTTGCCACTGCATCCAACGTATCGAAATAGCTCAATGCAAGGCGAGGCCCCTTAACTGTCTGGCCATTGGAGTAACTCAGCAACAAAGTACCGGATTCATCAAAGGTCGTTTGCGTCATGGAGCCTGCGCCATATCCATCTTGTGAAGCCATGGCAAGATTGGAGACATTACCGGAAGCCAGAGATGTGACGTCACTACTGAAATCCAGAGTAACTGGAATAGCCGACACTCCAGCCGGTGCATAGGTAAACGTTATACGCGCAGTAGAAGGGATAATTTTGCTATCGAGAAACGCCACCGAGCCGGTACCGACCGTGGTGGTTCCATCCAGTATGTTGACGCTCCAGGTACCGACTCCTGCAGTTCCGGTATTAGTGAACTGCAGCGATAGCGCATGCTCACCACCATTGCGATCAAATACCTTAACACCGCTCACCGCCTGAGTTGTCGCGGTACTTGACAGGTTTCCCGAGAATTTGACCGTATTCGTCGCCTTGGGTAGATTGGTAAGCAAACCCGCGATGCTGATTTCCTGCAATCCGCCGCCGGAATCCAAACCCATCACTTTTGCCGAATCGGCCTTGTTAACCAACGTGCCATTAATATCAAACTTGAACTGTCCGGCGCGCGAATAGTGCAACTTGCCGGCTACATCTTTGAGAGTAAACAGACCCTGCCCGTCCACCGCCATATCCAATGCATTATTGGTACTGCGCAATTCTCCCTGTTTGAAATTCAGAGTGGTGCCGGCGGTATTCAAACCAAAACCAAGTTGGCCATTGCCACTGCTGCCATACAGATTGCCGCTGGAATAGAACAGATCGGTAAATTGCAAGGTTGAACCCTTGAATCCCGGTGTATTCATATTGGCGGTATTGTTGGAGATCGTCTTGAGACCGCGCGAATAGCCCAGCAAGCCGGACATGCCTACAAATATAGAATCGAGCATGATTTTCCTTTGTATTCAGGCTTATCGCACCGACGCAATTTGCGCCAATCCAATGCCAGTTAATGTTTCACCGGCAGCCGTCAACACGGTGATCTGCGGCGCATCGCCGCTCAGCGCCAGTGCTTTGACCGTACCTGTTACAGTACCGCTGGCAGTGGTGATATCCACGGTACGACCGATCAGCCCGACCGATTGCAAAGCCGCTTGCGTCGATATCAACTGGTCGATTTTGGTGTTGAGTTGCTGCGTCTGCTCCAGCGAAGTGAACTGCGCCATTTGTGCCATGAACTGTTGGTTGTCCATGGGTTTCATCGGATCCTGATAATTGAGCTGCGTCAGCAAAATTTTCAGGAAATCCTGCATATTCAGGCTACTGGCCTGAGTAGTTGATGCGCCGCTACTGATTGCATCTATCGCCATTACGCCTCCTGCCTGGAAAAATACGAATAAAAGGAACTTGCCTGATTGCCGCTGGCAGAGTCATCTGGAATGTTTGTCTGCGGAGATTCCTCCCCGCTATCGATTTGATAGATCAAATTGCCATTGCACGTCGCCGACAATAATTGCACGCCTTCTGCTGCCAGCAACATACGCGATTGCATCAACAAGGCTTCCAACTGTGTCGCCGACAGGCCATCGTCCGGCCCTATACCTAGCCACAAACGGACATCCTTGCCAACCCGTTCCAGCGTGACCCGCGCCGCAGAAACCTCGGCGGCATGCATCTCTGACGACTGCAATTCATCATTGGAAAGAAACGTCGGCTCAAGCTGCTCGGTCAGGTCTCCTGGCTCTGTTTGGGATCGTTTCAAATTCAGCGCCACCAGGTGATTCAGCTTTTGCATCAGCATAGATTGCCCAGCCGGTACAGTCGCTGTACGCAATGCCGCTGCCGACAAACCATTGACGGTCACTGCCTGCTGCTGCACCGGCACAACGACGATTTCAGTATCCGCTGGCAAGGTGGTCGGTGGCATCATCAACAAGGTTGCTGCAGGTACCGGTAACCGTCGTACCACGCCCGCATCAGGCGCCTTGGCAAAACTGTTTCCCTGTTCCTGCTGTCCCGGCGTCAATGGATGATCGAGCCAGCCATCCATTTGGGCGCGTTCCATCTCGCGCAGCCAGGCCGACTGCACTGAACTTTGTGGTCCGGCCCCTGCCGTGCCAGAGGCGCGCGATGTTTTTGTCTCTAATCCGCTGAGCGGAGACAACACTGTGCTCATAGAGCCTCCTTAGCGATATCCTGTTGCGCCAGATCTTGTCGCCATAAACTGCGTGCACTCCAATCACGGTCGGTTTCATTTGCTTGCCGCGTTTGCTCTTCACGCACATAGGCATCCAATACCTGTGCACGATGCTCTTCCAGCATTTGAATGCTGATTTGCTGCGCTACACAAGCTTGGCGTGCCACCTCCAGATCTTCTCGCAACTTGTCCACCTGCAGTTGCTGGTTGGCGATGGCGCTTTGTGAACCAGTCAAGAAGGCTATTGTTCGCTGGTACATGGCTGGGTCCAGCGTTTTCCCGGCACTAAGACTCAAGGCATTTCCTTGTTCTAACAACGCGTCACGCGCAATCTCCAGCTGCACTTCGGCCTGTTGCAGTGCTTGTCGGATATCGCCCATTTTCTTTTGCAGGGACTCCAGTTCCCACTCTTGCTTGCGCAGCAGCGCTGCCAATGGGTAATTAAAACCGCGCAGATCGACAGCCGCTGTGCTCATGCAGGCCTCCGTAATATTGCCTGCAATTCAGACTGCGCCTGGCTGCGCGAGACACCGCCCTGACGTTGCCCGAGAAAACCGTGCAATGCATCTTTCATGCGCAAGGCCTGATCGAGTTCAGGATTGCCACCTGCCTGATACGCGCCGATATCTACCATTTGGCGGTTACGTTCGAGTACTGCCATCGTTTTGATCGCATCCTGCGCCAGTTGTAGCTGCTCCGGAGAGCACAGGTCGGGCATCAGCCGACTCGCGCTTTTGAGTACATCCAATGCCGGATACAAGCCTTGATGTGCCAATTGTCTGCTGAGCACAAAATGGCCGTCGAGAATCGCGCGCAAGCTATCCGAAATCGGTTCATTCATGTCATCACCTTCCACCAGTACCGTCAACAAGGCCGTGATCGCGCCACCTGAGGGGGCCGTTCCGCAGCGTTCGCAAATCTCCGGTAGCTCAGCAAATACCGACGGTGTATAGCCACGTGCGGTTGGCGGCTCACCGGCCGACAATCCGATCTCGCGCCGCGCCATCGCAAAACGGGTAATGGAATCCATTGTCAGTAACACTTGCCGCCCCTGATCACGGAAGTACTCGGCAATGGCAATCGCGGCATAGGTGGCTCGCACTCGCGCCAGCGCAGGCTGATCGGCGGTCGCCACCACCACCACTGAGCGTTGCAAACCATCCGGGCCGAGTTGCTTTTCCATGAATTCACGTACTTCACGACCACGCTCGCCAATCAATGCGATGACGTTGATATCGGCGGTGACGTGGCGGGCGATCATGCCGAGCAGCGTACTCTTGCCGACGCCGCTGCCCGCGAAAATCCCTACCCGCTGACCATGTCCAATGGTCAACAAACTGTCTATGCTGCGCACGCCGGTTTCCAGCACATGCTCGATGCGCGGCCGCTGCATCGGATTGATGGTGCCACCCTTGAGCGCACGGCGCGCATTCAGCTGCGGCGCCGGCAAGCCATCAAGAGGAACGCCAAAGCCATCTACCACCCGGCCCAGCAATGCCTCGCCAACGCCTATCGTCGCTTGCATACCCTCTGCGACTACTTCACATCCGGCAGCCAGCCCCTGCAATGCACCATACGGCATCAACGTCACTACACCAGGGCGAATTCCCACCACTTCGGCCAGCACATACTCTTTGGAAGTACCATCGTCGCTGCGTGGATAAATCCGACATAGCGCCCCCACCGCGACATCCGGTCCGGTAGCTTCGATTGCCAGTCCGCTCAGCTTGCTGACGTAACCTGTTTTACGGGTTAGCGTCGTGCTGCGCAGCGCTTGCAAATAGGCCGCGTTCATATGGCAGTTTCGCTGGATGACGAAGCATCCAGCACTTTGTTAGCAGGCGCGACCGGGCATTCGGCGCGGACCTTGAGTAACACACTTGCCAATTCTTGAAGCTGTACTTCGAGTCGAGCGTCGAGCGTGCCATCCGGCGTATCGATCAGACATCCGCCCAGCTTTACTCGCTGATCAGCTTCCCAGCCTATGCCCTTGCCTTTGAGGGATGCCAGAGCGGCATCATCTTGCAACAACGAAAAGTCATCGGGATGCACCCGCACTGAATACGACTGACGTCCGGCTGCTTGCGTTAATGCCTGTCGTACTGCCAAACTCGCACCTGCCTGACTGACAAAGGCCTCGCCCAGCATGTGACATACCGCCTCATAGGTCAGCGCGACCATATCGGCTTCTGCAGTTTCAAGGTGCCGGGCATATTGCTGCGGCAGTGAATGCAACAACGCCAACAGTTGCTGTTCGCGCGCATGGAGAACTTCACGCGCCTCTACCAGATCTTGCGACGCCTGTTGTTCGCCCTGCTTCAAACCAGCCAGATAGCCTTCTTCATGCCCCAGACGCAATCCTTCTTCGCGTCCTTCGATGAGACCGCTCTCCCGGCCCTGCTGCACACCCGCATCAAATCCTTCGCGGCGGGCTTTTTCATGCAGTTCCGTGAGCGAGTAGGCATTGACCTCAACATCCGCCGCCGGAGCTACCACTACCGGCATCTCAACCGACTCAGCCACGCGTGAACGTGCTGCAACTGGGCGCAACAATAGTCTGGGCTGCGCATGCAAGGCGGCTTGCTGGAGAATCGGCGAGGACATAGGCGGTCGTGTCATGCGCAGTCCTGATTGCGCAAATGACGTGGCTTACGCCAGCGCGCTAACGAAAACAGCCCACCCGATCCAATGCTTGAGGCTGGTTTGATAGTTGATTTAATTGTAGTCACCGGCTCCGGCTGCTGCTTCAATAGTTGCAGACGTTGGGCCGCGACCTTGACCAAGGCATTGCTGAAATGCGGCGCCGGTTGCACTACCGTATGCACAAAACTTTCGATCTGCCGCCGTTTCAATGGTCCCAGTTCAATCAGCAATGCACTGCTCCATGACCATTTTTTGCAAGCCAACAAGCGCGCCACCATCTGCGGCGCTTCATCCTTGAGCAAGCGAGCCATTGAAGCGGCAGAGGCATTTTCAAGCAACGATGTCGTATCGTCCTTGTCCGCTAAAGGTGAGGCGGTATCTTGCAACGTTAGCCCTGCAACGGTCTGATCCAGCAAAGATTGATCTCGCGGGATGCCCAACTCGCCCAATTCCAGCAACAGTTTCTGCAATGCTTCACGCTCGTCTGGATCCATCTGCGATAGCATCCAGTCGCGATCTTGCGACTGCAAGGAATGCAGCAACAAGGCTGCCCGACGCTGCGCGAAATCCGTTGCCATCACCGCTCTCCCGTAGTTGCGGCGGCTGGCTTCTCTTGCATCCAGTCGCGCAATTGCTGCAGCATGGCTTGTTTTTGCTGCTCCGACAGCGGCGCCTGAACGGTGGCGTCTGATGTGCGGCTGCGCCACCAGAAGACGCCAACGACAGCAATCAGAATCAGTCCGAGCAGCAGTGATATCAAGGTTGAATTGACTTGCTGCATTGCTGCAGGAATCGATTTCCCATCCATTTCCTTGGCTGCAAAAGTTGACTTCAGCGTGGCGTCTGGTCCTTCACCCGTTGGAGCAAACTGCGTGTCACCGTCAACTCCCGCGCCTAATGCCGCCAGCGGCTGCACCACGACGGTATCACCGCGTTCGGTCGAAGCACCAGCTGCGGCTGCCACTAAACTACTGATCCGCTCCAGCTGCGCGCTGTCGAGCGGCTTGCTCACGACCGCAACGACATTGATATGGCGAATCGCACCGGGTGCCGCCACTACATTCTCGATCCGGCGCCCGACGCTATACTCGATATCGCGCTGCGAACTGCCGCCAGCTGGTGCCGCTTTGGCATCCAGCGGTGCCGCACCTTCGCGCAGGGTCTCGCGTTCACGCACCATCGTGCCGGTGGACGCTTGTCCATTCTTGGCTGGCGGTGCCAGCACATCTTCCGTGGTGATGCGAATCTGATCCATATCCAGTGTGACATCGACACTCGCCATAGCCTGACCGGCACCAAACGTACGATCAAGAACCGCAATCACCTTGCGGTTCAAATACTTTTCGGTTTCTTTTTTCAACTCCAGTCGCCCCACGCCACCCGCACCGTCACTGTCTCCATCACCGCGTGCATTACGTGTCAGGGCGATCCCGTGCTGATCGACAATCGTCACGTCTGCCACTGCAATCCCAGGCACAGCAGCTGAGACCAGACGTTGAATACCGTTTACTTGCTCGGCACGCAATACCTGCCCGCGCTTCATGCTCAAGTTAATGGATGCTTTCGGTACGCTGCTGGCACGCTTGAACAGACCTTCCTCTGGCAACGCAAGATGCACACGGGCAGACTGGATCTCCGACAGCCCCAGGATCGTACGCGTAATTTCCCCTTGCAAAGCACGTTGATAATTGATTTTCTGTGCAAATTCGGTCATGCCGAAGTCGGTGTTATTGAATAGCTCGAAACCGATTGTGCCGTGCAGTGGCAATTCTTTGCTCATCAATTTGATGCGGGTCTGATGTACCTGATCCTTATCTACCAGAATAGAGGTGCCGTTGTCGCCGAGTTTGAAAGGAACCTTCATCCGATCCAGCTCAGCCACCATGGCACCGGCATCCTGTGGTGCCAATTCAGAAAACAATACTTGATATTCCGTGCGCAACATCCACACGGCTACCACCAGGCCCACCAGAATGAACAGTACGCCGGCGATCAAGCCAGTGCGTGCCGACTTCCCCAAATTATTCCAAACTTCTTTCATTGCCATTCGCTCCTGCGTCGATCACATTTGATCAGCATCGATTTGATCTGCGTTGATTTAATCTGCGTTTTTACACCGACATCTTCATCAGATCCTGATAGGTTTCCAGCACTCTGTTACGTACCTGAACCAGCAGCTGAAAAGACATGCGCGCCTCTTCCATCTGAATCATGACCTGATGCAGGTTTTGTACATCGCCCACCGCCAACTGCTGCAATCCAGTTTGTGTGGAAATCAGTTGTTGATTGACCTCGCCCAAGCCTTTGGTAACCATTTCCATAAACTGGCCGGTCTGGCCGGCGACATTAGCGGCTCCTGCAGCAGGCATGACCGGTGCTGCCAGCGCTGCCGTGGCGCTGACGATGGCATCTACGCTCATGCTGCACCTCCGATATCCAATGCTTTCAGCGCCATGGTACGGGCTGCATTCATGGCAGCCACATTGGCCTCGTAAGCGCGTGTCGCACTCATCATCGATACCATTTCCACTGCTGTATCTACGCCCGGATATGACACAAAACCTTTACCATTCGCATAAGGGTGACCCGGTTCATACACCATGCGCGGCGCCACATCTGCGGCCTCAATACTGACCGTCGGCAATGCTTGCATGGCGTCCGGTGCTGTGGCGTTACCCCCGTCAACCAATGCCGTAAATGTCGCCTGTAGATTACTGGTACTACGCGCCACCACCCGCATAGGGCGAAATGCGTTACCGTCGGCGCCTTGCACGGTATTGGCATTGGCCAGATTCAGCGCGGCAACGTCGACCCGGGTACGTTCCACCGTCATACCCGCTGCGCTGATGGCAAAAGCTTGTGTATAGTCCATGTCGCTTCCTATTGTTATCGTTTGCCGTCACTGGCCGCGGTGGCCAGAATCGAAAAGTGCCGGTTCAGACCTTTGATCAGTGCTTGGTACTGCACCGTGTTCTGCGCCATTGCAGCCATTTCTTCATCTAATCGTACTTTGGCCGGCAATCCCTGGGAGTCTAACGACAACGCCAGCGTCGGACGCAATGCCGTCAGCGAGCCAGCACTGAGGCTGCCGGCATCTCTTATTTCAGCTTGAACCTGCTCCATCTGCCCGCCAAAACTCAGGTGCTGCGGCAAGTAACCGATCGTGTTGGCATTCGCGATATTGGCGGCGATGACTTGCTGCCGCAGACTGGCGGCATCCAGCGCCAGGCCCAGTGCCTGCGTGGTGACAGCTTCTATTCCTTGCAACATCTTGCCTCTCCCTCGGTTCGATACACAGTTTGAATTATTGAACTACCAGTTCCGCATGCAATGCACCTGCGGCCTTCACTGCGCGCAAGATCGAGATGATGTCGCGCGTATTCGTTTTGAGTTTTGCCAGCGATTGCACCAAGTCGGCTACCGTATTGTTATTGGCAGGCACAAAACCGGGTCCATTCTGTTCTTCGACATCAACTCGCGTGTTACTGACAATTTCGGTCCGAATGTTGGGACCTGCATTGCCGATGACAAAGGGCTGGGATGCCGAGTTGTCTGTACGTATCGATATCTTGAGGTCACCGTGTGAGATCGCCACCTTGGAAATCCGTACATCACCGCCCGATACCACGGTGCCGGTGCGTTCGTTAATCACGACCTTGGCGCGACGATCTGGCTGGACCATCACGTTCTCTATCTTGGTCAAATAATTGGTGAGCAAATCGCGGCTGGCATCAGGCACATGAATCTCCACGCCGGCAGCATCACGTGCGCGCGCCAGACCGGCACCGACCTGGCTGTTGATGGCGGTCGCAATGCGTGTAGCGGTTGTATAGTCCGGCTCTGCCAGCAAAAATACGACGCCTTGCTGAGCATTCATGATCTGCGCGCTGACACCCACCTCTACGGTGGCACCACCCGGCACCGAGCCCACGGTGGGATGGTTCTTTTGCACCACATTGCCGTTGGCATCGTAACGATACCCACCGACCGACAATGGTCCCTGCGCCAAGGCATATACCCGGCCATTGGCAGCCTTCAATGGCGTCATCAGCAAACTGCCGCCGACCAGACTGCGGGCATCGCCAGCAGAAGTCACGGTAATGTCCAGCGTGTCTCCTTCATGTGCAAACGTCGGCAGCGCCGCTGTGACCAGGACTACTGCGACGTTGCGGCTTTGCACCTGATCTGGCGCGATAGTGAGATTGAATTGCGAAAACACATTCGCCAGTGCCTGGCGCGTGGTCTTATTATTTGAGGAGTCCCCAGTTCCGGCCAGACCGGTGACGATGCCATAGCCGACGATCGCATTCTCACGCCAGCCCTGCATGCGCCCGAGATCCTTGACCCGAATGGTGTCGGCAGCGATTGCCATAAGCGGTAACCAGCATGCTAGCCATAACAGCAGGCTCCGGAACCCCAATGTACGCGACATAGTCATCATCAGAACCCCAACCAATCCATAATGTTGCGCCACCAACTACGACGCTGCCGTTCTGACAAATCGCCTTCGCCAACATACGTAATGCGCGCATCGGCCAGACGCGTCGACAACACCACGTTACCTTCCGAAATATCTTGTGGTCGTACGCGTCCCTGCAAATTGACCTTTTGCTGTTCCTCGTTGACATACAAAATTTGCTCACCGGCCAGTTTCATGTCGCCGTTCGGCAGGATTTCCGTCACTACCACGCTCAACTGTGCCAACAGGCGACTGGCGCGCTGCGTCCGCCCGCCACCGTCAAAATCGCCCGCGACATTGACCCCGGCCGCGATACTCGGATTGCGCGTCAGACTCACATCGGCGCTGATACCATTCTTGCGCCGTGTAGTGGTATCTGCGTTGGTGCTGGCGCTGGAATTCTCCAGTACCTGTACCGTTACCGTATCACCAACCCGAAACGCTTTATTGTCAGCGGTCAACGGCCGATATGCATCTTCCCGGTACAAGCTTTCCGCCTGTGTCGCAGCACCAGTAAATACCAGCAGGCAAACCAAAAATGCCTTCCCTACTATTGCACCCATGTTATTCATCGCTCCGTCATTTCCAACACGCCGACCCCGGCCACCCGCGCCGTTAACGCCCCTGACCCTGCAGCTGGTCGCACTTTGATCGACTGTCCGGTAAAACCATCCTGCAACACTTCCACCTTGCTCTCCAGCGTTACCATGCCATTTTGCGAACGCAATATTGCCGATTGGCCGCGCACGACATCCGGTATCGGGCCGACTTGACCCTCCACCAATGTGCGTCCCTGCTGGACGCTCTGCTTCATGCGCCAGGCAGTCGTATCATTATTTACTGGCAGTGCATCTTCCTTGCCGGCTTCAGCGATATCCACTTCCCGCTGTTCAAATTCACTCGCATTCACCACACTGCCAAGCGCTAAATCGCGCCGTGCCAGATAAGCGGTGCGATATGCTTGCACCTCGAAATTGACCACGACACTGCGCACATAGATATCCTCTACGACGATATCTACCCAAACTGGCATGCGTCGCGCCAGCGCCACACCGCTGGCAATTGGTCGTACCTCAAGGCGCACCGCACCGGACGGAATAACAATGTCGCGCTGCGGCCCCACCACTGCAATTTGCGTACGCTTTACACGCGCTTGCAGCCATACGTCCAACGCCAAACGTGCTTCGGCCGCGACTCGATCGGCGGCGAGTGTTTGCTGCGCCAACTCAAGCTGCACTTGATGCGCGCCGCTCCACTTGACGTCGAACTGCCGTGTATACAAGCGCAACCATTGCTCAATACGCCGTCGTTCCAACACGGTGCTGCGCGACATGTTGCCCAGACTAAGGCTGCGCAACATCGTCAAACTATCCTCATCCGCACCCGACACAAGCGCAATATCACCGAGATGAATCACTCCCGGGGTGACACGGGCATGTGAACGCAATGCGATCTCCACCGGCACCGCCCCCACCTGTCCAGGCCAAGAGGCGACAGCCATCAAGCACAGCGTAAGCAGCCATGCATGGCGTCCGGCAAGGAGCATCAAGGGATTCATGAGTAACAGCGGGAATATTTAGCGACGCAGATTATTGACCATGCCCAGCATTTCATCTGAGGCTTGCACTACCTTGACGCTGGCTTCATAGGCGCGTTGTGCCACCATCAGATTGACCATTTCTTCGACCATTTTTACGTTCGAACCTTCCACAAAACCTTGCTGCAAAGTGCCGGCGCCATCCTCGCCGGCGCGACCGGCGATGGCGTCGCCCGAAGCTTCACTAGCGCGGTAAAGGTTATCGCCCTGTGCCGCCAACATACTTGGGCTGCTAAAGCGCACCAGCTCCAGCGTGCCAGCCTGCACTGGCGCGTCTTGATCAGATAGTTGCAGCATGACGCGTCCGTCGCCACCAATCAGCAGTGCTTTGACATTGCCCGGGACGGTAATGCCAGGCGCCAACGGATACCCAGCCTGCGTTGCCAGCAAACCATCGGCATTCACCTTCAGGGTGCCCCCACGGGTATAAGCACGTGTACCGTCTGGCATGGTGACTTCGAAGAAACCGTCGCCCAATATCGCCACATCCATTGCGGAGTCCGTCTTTTTGATATCGCCCAGATCGAACATCTTCGACAAATTCGCGATACCAACTCCGGCGCCGGTCCGATACACATCCCCGAACACGCCAGAATTGCCATCCATTGCTGCCATCGGCTGCATTTGCCGAGAACCACTGACAACCATGTCCGCAAAACTGACGCGCCCCTTCTTGAAACTGGCGGTATTCATATTCGCCAGATTGTTGGCGATGGTATCTACATTCAATTGCTGTGCCTGCATTCCTGTGGCACCAATATAAAGCGCATCCAGCATGATTTTTTCCGTTTAATGAATTCGTCAGTCCACCAACCAATTACTACATTTCACCTAATTTACGAATCGCGCTACCAATCATGTCGTCATAGCCTTGCGTCACTTTCTGCATCGACTCGAAATGCCGCATCGCCTGCATCAGCTCCATCATTTCGCGTGCCGAGCTGACATTGGCGTTTTCCAGAAACCCTTGACGTAACTGGACTTCAGCATCAGGCAATTGACGCATCTCGCTACCTTCTGCATATAGCCCTTCACCTATGCGCTGCAGACGTTCGGCGTGTTCAAACTGCACTACCTTGATCTGCGCTACCGGCTTTTGCTTGTCTGTGATGTTGCCGTAGACATCAATCGCAGGCTGCGCGGTATTCAATTGAATCTCGCCGCCCTTACCCATCAATGGATATCCCTGAGCCGTCACGATCCGGCCGCGCTGATCCAGCCGAAAATTTCCTTGCCGCGTATAGGCTGGCCCTTTCTCCGTCTGTACTTCGAAGAATCCAGAACTCGCCAGCGCCAGATCCAGAGGTTGCCCGGTTGACTTTAGCGTGCCGGCACTCATATCCAGCTGCGACTGCGTTGCCGCAGTCCCGGTTGCACCGGTCATGCTCGCGGCCATGCCGGCATCCCACAGGCTGCCAAAAGCTTGAGCGCCAGGTACTGCTGCGGTACTGACTTCTCGCTTGTATGCCGGCGTCAGTGCATTGCTCAAATTCATGGCAACCTGATTCACCCGCGCCATATCACGATGCATGCTGAGCATTGCTACGCCAAGTACCTCATCCATACCGCTCTCCCTGTTTTTACAAACTCACGACACCATAGGATTTAAGTTCTATCGTCTGTGGTATTTCCGCCATCGACAACACGCGCAGATGCGGCATCACACGTTCTGACAACATCCGTACATGTCGCCGTAATTCCGGTGAGCACAGCAACACCGGCAACAAATTACTCTTCATCATGCGTTCGGCGTTTTGCACCAGACGCCCCATCAATTGCTCCGCCAGCTTCGGCTCCAATACGAACGGCTGCGTACCATCGGCAGTGCGCAGGGTATGCATCAACTGACTTTCCACCGCCGGATCCAACGTCATCACATGCAGAGCAGTCGCCTCGCCCAATAACTGCTGGCAAATTGCATGTCCCAATCTATGCCGCACTGCCTCGGTCAGATATTGCGCATCCTTGCTCGCCTTGCCTGCGTCGCTCAAGGTTTCCAGAATCGCTTCAATGTTGCGGATACTGACTTTTTCGCGCAGGAGGTTTTGCAATACTTTCTGCACATCGCTGATGGCCAGCACGGTTGGAATCAAATCTTCCACCAGACTGGGTTGCGTCTGCCGTACACGCGCCAGCAAACGTTCAGTCTCGGCCCGGGTCAACAGTCTGGCCGACTCCCGCCGCAGCACTTCCATCAAATGCGTGAGAAATACGGTTGGCGCGTCAACCAGGGTAAATTTGGCAGCAGTCGCTGCGGCCCGCTGCGATTCCTCGATCCATAGTGCCGGTAATCCATAGGTTGGCTCCTTGGTCGACTCTCCCGGTATCGATTTCACATCACCGTTCGGATGAATCGCCAGCAAACGATCAGCCTTGGCTTCCCCTCTGGCCGTCAAGACACCGTCCAAATGGATTTCGTAACGATCAGCCGTCAGCTTGGTAGTTTCGCGGAAGCGCACTTTGGGCAAGACCAGTCCGAATTCTTGTGCATGCTGTTTGCGAAACACAGCGATGCGTTCAATAAAAATACTATCGGGCAGACTGACCTGCGGCACCCAATGACTTCCTACATGGACTTCGATTGGCTCAATCGCCAGCGAAGCATAAGGATCATCGCTGCCGGTTGCCGCTGTTTCAGCAGCATCTTCCGGTCCGGCCCCGGCCGCCGCAGCACGGGTTGCAGCACTGCGCGCAAACCACCAGACCAGCGCTACGCTGCCGGCCAATACGAGGGTCGGTAATGCCGGAATGCCCGGCAATACCATCAATACCAGCAGCGCACACGCCACCAGTAACAAGGTCTTCGGAAATGAAGTGATCTGACGCAATACTTCCTGGCTCAGATTGGCATCCGATGCCGAGCGCGTCACGATGATCCCGGTGCCCAGCGCAATCACCAGTGCCGGTACCTGCGTCACGATACCGTCACCGATGGTCAGCAAGGTATAGGTTTGCAGCGCCTGGCCCCAAGGGATGCCGTGTTGCATTACCCCGATCATCAAACCACCGACAATATTGATCAGCAAAATGATGATGCCGGCGATAGCATCACCCTTGACGAATTTGCTGGCACCGTCCATCGCACCGTAGAACCCGGATTCTTTTTCCAGATTCTTGCGACGTTTTTGCGCCTCGGTCTGATCGATGAACCCCATGTTCAGATCGGCATCGATACTCATTTGCTGACCCGGCATACTATCCAGCGTGAAACGTGCTGCCACTTCCGATACCCGCTGTGCACCGCTGGTGATCACCACGTACTGCACCACGATCAAAATGAAGAAGACGATCAGACCAATGACATAGTTGCCACCAACGACATACGAGCCGATCGCACCAATCACCTTGCCGGCATCGCCCTCTGACAAGATCAGACGGGTGGCAGCTACATTGAGCGCCAGCCGGAACAGCGTCGCGATCAACAGCAGCGATGGGAACGTAGAAAATTCCACCGGTCGCGCCATGTAAAAGGTCAGCAACAGAATCAGAAAGGCAAAACTGAAATTGGCCAGAATCAGGAAATCCAGCAAGGGACTCGGGATCGGCACAAACAGTACGACCAGCACACCGAGCACCAGCAACACCATGGCGATATCTGAATGCTTACCGAAAAAATTGCGCAACATCGTCATGCTCCCTTACCCGGAACAAGTGCCCGCGCGGCATCATTGGCCTTACGCATGGCAAATACCCAGACGATAATGCGCGCCACCTCGGCATACATGGCTTGCGGGACGTATTGATCGTTATCCAGTTCACGATACAGCTTGCGCGCCAGCGTACGATTTCTGACGACCGGAATGCGATGCCGGGCTGCCACATCACGCATGGATTGCGCCACTACGCCAGCACCCTTGGCAATCAATAACGGCGAATTCATTTTTCCGTGTTCGTAACGTAAGGCCACCGCCAGATGCGTTGGATTGGTTATCAGCACATCAGCATCCTTGGTCTTGCTCGCAGCCTGGCTGCGCTTGAGCATCTCGCGCCGCAACTCGCGCAAGCGGGCGCGGATACGCGGATCGCCGTCGCGCTGTTTGGATTCGTCGCGCAGGTCGCGATGACTCATGCGCATGTTCTTGGCAAATTCGCGTCGGGTATACAGCCAGTCCAGTAACGCAATGAACGCCAGCATCATGGCGATCTTGATACCCATGGAACTGATGTCGGCAATCAATGCGCGCACATAACCGACCGGCGAATACCCCGACAGACTGAAAAACTGCGGCGCCAGACTCTTGAGTGCCAGCCAGACTGCCCACGCCAGCAACACCAGTTTCAGGCATGCCCGCACCGCATCGAACAAAGTCCGAATCGAAAACAGCCGTTTGAAACCGTTGGCGGGATTGAGCTTGCTCCATTCAGGACCAAGCGGATGCGATGACAGCACCGGACCGGTTTGCATGACATTGGTGACAATTGCCGTCAGTACAATGGCGCCGAAGAATGGTGCCAGCAGAAAGAAACTGTGACTCAGTCCGGCCGCTATCAGTTGCCACAGTACGCCCGGACTCATGTCGGCACGTCCGGCCAGTAGCAGCAACGCGCGGTCGAACTGAAACTGGTCACGCAAATGCGGCCATCCCTGCCACGACAGATACACCACCGCGACGATAAACACGATGGCGGAAATAACGTCCGGACTTTTGGAAACCTGCCCTCGCTTGCGCGCCTCATTGAGCTTGTGCGGAGTAGCCTTGTGATTGCGGTCCAGATCTTGTTCAGCCATCAGCGCACTCCCTCAAATACGCCCTGCCAGGTCTGGAATATCGACATGTATATCTTTGACATGGCTTCGCCGGCGCCACCGAACCAGAACGTCAACGCCGTCAGGCCGACCACAATCTTGACCGGGATACCCATCGCAAACATGTTCATTTGCGGCAAGTTGCGCGCCAACACACCAAGTCCGAGCTCCACCAGCAAAATGCAGAACACCACAGGTGCCACCAGCGCAAATCCCAGACTGAATAAACCAGCGGCTTGCCGCATCACAGGCGCTACGGCGCCAGCATATTGCCAAGGCGCCCCGGGCGGAAATCGATCAAAGCTGTAAACGAGGCCGCGCATCAAAGCGTGATGACCGTTCACGGTAAAGAACACGACCACCGCAACGCGGTTGAAAATGGCAGTCAGAATCGGCAATTGACGACGGCTTACCGGATCGAAGACTTGCGCAATGCCATAGCCGATTTGTACATCCAGCAATCCTCCCGCAACTGAGAACGCAGCAAACGCCATCAAAATGCCAAGTCCCAATGTGGCGCCGAGCACCAACTCACTCATTGCCGCCAACAGCAAACCGCCGGTGTCCGGCAGGACCGTAATCTGCAAAGAAGGAAAAGCCAGCGTCAACATCACTGCGAGAGAAAATACCAGCGCCATCCGAACCGTAGCAGGTACAGGGAAGGCATACAGTATCGGTGTCATGATCAATACCGCAGCTAGCCGTATGGTGATCAGAAACACGGTACAGACCCAGAGAGGATCGACAGGAAAACCCTGTCCGGAAGTGAAAATCTGCGGGTTCATGGAGTCAGAACATGGCCGGAATGCCGGTCCATAACCTCGCAGAAAATTGGGATAGCTTGTGCAGCATCCAAGGACCGAAAACAATCAGAGCAAAACCGGCTGCCAGCAACTTCGGTATGAAGGTCAGCGACATCTCCTGAATTTGCGTGACTACTTGCAAAATACTGACCAGCAAACCAACGATCATGGTCAACGCCAGCACCGGCAAGCATATCTGCAAGCCGGTCCACAACATGTCCGCCATCATTTGCAACGCTAGGTCTGCGTGCATGGTCACTTTCGGAAACGCAGGTTAACGCCCAACTCTGCAAGGTAGATATTTCTTACACTCTACGAAGCAGATTCAAGGAACATGTATTTCCAACGGAGTGGCCTATTGCGCTGTCCTAAATTGCAAAATAATGTAACTTTTGAAAATTATCGTAAAAATGATTGACTTTGCGAGACTAGCAAAAAATTAATCAAATCACAAGTAGTTTCTTCTGACCAGATCTAACTTGATGGGTTCCGTTGAACACCCCATTTATAAGGATCGCGGAGTGACTGCCGACTTAACCTGAGGCTGATTTTGTCACGCGTCGACTCCACCAACATAACCAGTCCCGTCAGATCACTCACCCAATAACATAAATAAATTGGCGAAATAACATGACACAAAAGCAACTCATTTCATTTCTTGCATACCCCGCCATAACAAACTAGACTAATAGAACTTAGTTCAAAGGATGAGTCATGCTTACCGTCAATATCCATGAAGCCAAAACACATTTATCCAAACTGATCGATCAGGCCTCGAAAGGAGAGTCATTCATCATTGCCAAAGCTGGCAAACCATTGGTAAAAGTGATGGCCCTCAATGCACCGGGACCGGAGCAACTCAAACGGCTCGGGTTCATGTCGGGGCAAGTTTCCGTGCCCGATGATTTTGATCAGATCGGTACTACTGAGATCGAGCACCTGTTCGGCGGCACACCATGAAATTGTTACTGGATACGCATATATTGTTATGGGCGGCAGGCCAGCCGGATCGACTTTCCAGTGCAGCAACCGCATTGCTCGAAGCACCGGAAAACGAATTGTTCTTCAGTGCCGCAAGTCTCTGGGAAATCGCCATCAAGCACAGTCTGGGCCGGGATGATTTCAAAGTTGATGCATCAGTACTGCGTCGCGGCTTGCTTGACAATGGCTACAGCGAACTACCCATAGTCAGCGAACATGCTATTACCGTTAGAACCTTGCCGCCAATTCACAAAGATCCTTTCGACCGCATGCTGATTGCTCAGGCCATGGTCGAGGGGATAACTTTACTGACTGCTGATGCATTGGTGGCGCAGTATCCGGGACCGATACAATCTGCTTGAAATGGATCATATAGAAACTGCGATTTCAGACCAACAACAAGATCAGCGCGCCGACAGAGCCGCCACGTCGGAAGTCCCCATATTCCGGGAATTGCATCAAGCCGAAAACAGCCGCATTGCTAACTTACAATTGGTGCACTCGGCAGGGTAAGGTCAACTGACTGCCTATTCATTGGTGGCGCAATACACTGCGCGCCACACGACGGGGTTGAATAGCAAAAACGCAGAATAAGTTCAAAAAATTCAAAGACTATACCTTCCGAAAATCAAATTCCGCAGGATTTCCACCCATCATAATATGGGCTAGATACTCGTCCAGTACATTTTCTGGATCAGCCAATAATGTAATGTCTTCAATATTATTACTTCTTACGTGGTACACCTTTTGGTCGCACTTATACTCATCCAGAAACAGTGCATCACCTGCATCATTCCAGAACCAATAACAAAAGGCCGCTGGGTTTCTAATATCTAGCGATTTCATTACATCGCATACTTGAGCTTTCTTTAACCCACTCTCCTGCCGAAAGAATTCGATATCGCGTCGCCCGGAATATCTGAACAAGGTGTTTTGCCGATCTTGGATCGCATAACTATCGTCTGTTGTAATAGAAAAAGAATCAAACCATCTGTAAATTGTGCTCCATCGGCGAGGGAGCATACGAAGTGCAAAATCGAACCCGTCCTTATCCTCAATGGCCGTTGCAGAATTCAAAGGAAAAAATAAATTCTTGTCTTCGCGTGAAAGCGCTAAATACACACGCCATACACTCCCACCGATTGCAAAATATTCCCGCGCACATAATCGTGGAGTTGACCATAATGAATCCATTATTTTTATGGTCTTAGGAAAGGCAGATGCAAATTCAGGAAACAGTCCACTCAAAGCGAGTCCAAGTGATTTTTTTACATATTCAGGAATCTCAGAATGCAAAATTTCAGGAATTTGCTCAGCATATTGATAGGTCATTGTTTCATTCAACATCACCGAGTTCCTTGATAATTTATCCGATTATATAAATCAATTTGCCTTTGGATTTGCGATCTTAGTCTATCTTGAAGTGCACTTAGATTTTGACGATACTCCACATCCAACTCTTTGTTTTTGAATGATTTCCAGTCTCCTACCTTCGCCCCTTTCGACGCATTCAGGGATTGGGGTAATGGTTGCAGATTACCCAAACCAATCCGATCCTGAAGAATGTTCGTCATTTGTTCTTTGGTCAGAGTATTGAACCCCCGCATTCGAATGATTTCAGTACTCGGAAGTATATGGTCCACCGCGATTACGTCGCCAATTGACGCCATAGTAATTTTATTATTCCTTGGCGACAAATACCCCATATCCTTATAAACTGCACGCATTTTATCAGTTACGGTCTCAATTCTAACAACCGAATCACTAACATTGATACCTATATTCAAGCGAGCATATTGTGGCGGCCGAAACACAAACACTGAGTCTTTTAAGGCCACGCGCCCTAATCCCACAACTCCCGTCATCAGACTTGCGACGTCCAATGCCAGGCCGGTACCGGCTTGGCGTGCATTGCTGTATTTCCATTCTGGTATTTGCGACAGAGGAAACGCATCAGAATCTATGCCTGCTTTTTCCAGTTGTGCATAATAACTTCCAGCAGCGACCAGATTAACCGCCGAAGTCATTGAGTTGACAGACCATTTTCCTGCCGCAACTATATTGTCGATGGGACTACCATCACCTGTCACCATTGCCTTGAGTTCAGATCCTTTTGCGTCAAGCCATCCCGTTATATTGTTCTTCCAATCTGAAATCTCTTCACTTTGTGAAGAGGACACGTTTATAGTCGGCTGCAAAAATTGTGGACGCCCAGCCTCATCGATACCAACAGGTGTAGGTTGATTGATCGCTGTTGAATTCACTCCAGCAAAAATTTCTGTCGCGGCTAACAGGATATCGCTACTACGATCCCGATTCCGACTCCAGCTTCCCGCATCCGCAAACACGTCGTTAATTAGTTGGACATTGGGGTTGCTCTCCGCCACATTCCTCACCTGCGACAGCGGATTACTCATCCGCCTGTTAGCCACATCCCGCTGGAAATCCAGTTCACCATTCTGCTTTTGCGCGATCAGCAATTGCTGTTCAGTGACACTTGCACTGGCTGCGCCATACACCGCTGCCCCCGCTACCAATTGTCCGACACTGATATTGTCACCATGCAGACCAGCATAAGTGGCCCCAGCGGCAATGCCCGACACAGTGTTACTCGCAAATTGCTTGCCCCAGTCGAATCCTTGACCGTTAGGCTGCGGGTTGTAGTCCATCGCCATATTGGCAACTTGGCCTACCGCATAACCCACGCCTGCAGCGGCAACACTGACAGCCACACCCCGCCAATCAAAGCTGTGCTGCAATCCAGATGCCGTCATGAGGCCTTGGCTCATGGTGTTAGCGATGCCTGCCTGCACCATGGTGCGAACGGGAGTACCTAGCGCGCCGAAGGTACCCATCGTCGTGCTGCCGCTCAACACCGAGCCCGCGCCGGAAGACAGACCGCCGGCCACCGCACTCAAACCGACCTGTTTCCAACTGAATTCGTCCTGAGCACCAATCGCAATACCGACGCCCTGACTGACGATCGAACCAACCGCAGCCCCGATCGCGGCCGCGCCAACCGCTGCCACAGACAGGCCTGCCGCACCGGTCATCACCGCCATACCTGCGGCCATGGCTCCCATTCCAGCAGTGCCAGCCGCCCCCATTGCCAGTGCAGCCGCTCCGGCAGTAAACACAGTCGCCACGATCGCCACTACGATCATAATCACGCTGCCCATACCACCACATCCCCCGCTATCCGAAGGCGGCGGTGGTGGCGGCGTCGGTGCCTTCGGCAAGGTCGGACTGGTGTCACCCAGTGCCTTGCCCGGGTTGTACGGTTTGAAGGTGGCGCTGGTATTGTGGATATTGGCGACCTTGTTCGGCACCACCAAGGTGCTGTTGGCCGTCAACGCATCACCCGGCTGTACACCGAGCAAGCCGTTGGCATCCGCCAGCAGATACCACAGACCTGCATCACCCCACAGTGCCCGTGCCACACCAGCCAGGGTGTCACCGGTGCGTACTGTGTACACGCTCGGTGCGCCACCCGGATATTCGCCATTGATCGGTTGATAGCTTTGATCAAAGTCGGCCGCATTGCTCGGCGTGAACTTCTGATAGCTGCGTTCGCTGCCACCTTGACGTACATTCGCCAGTTCCTGCGCGTAGTCGATGCGTTCCACGCTGTCGTTGCCGACATCGCCAACCCGATGACCATCAAAGTAATAGTAGTTGTGTGAGCGGTTCTTGCTGGCGCCATTGACCACTCCGGTGGCCGGATCGAAACTGCCACCGATCAATTCATCACGTTTGAGCACTTGTCCATCGGCATCGGTCCAGTAACGGAAGCTGCGGTTGCCGCTCTCGTCACGTGCATAACTGCTGTGGCCATTGACGTCGTAGCCGAACTGGCTGAAGCCCGGTTGCCAGACTTGATGCCAGCTGTCTACCGTGGCATTCTTGGCTTGTATCGTCACACTGCTTTGCTTGGCGCTATCCCACAGTTGATACTGATAGGTAGTGCGCAACGTGGTTTCTTCACCATAGGTCTGAATCGCCGACACGGTGCCGTCTGCCATCAGTTCATAACGACTGCCCTTGTTCAACAACTGGTCATGCTCTTGCAGCATGCGGTTGTCTTTGTCCCAGGTCCGTACGCTGTGCTGCAAGACTGTGCCATTGGCTTCGGTCGATTGATAGTCGGTGACCCGGCCGGCCAGATCGTTGGTGCGCAGTGTCCAGCTGCCATCACTCAACTGGGTCTTGGTCAGCAAGATCAGAGGATGGCGGCAGACCTGGCGAATATCAATACCCAGCTATGTTTTAGCATTGAT
>NZ_LFLS01000050.1 GCF_001189915.1 Herbaspirillum autotrophicum | reverse complement strand
ATGTTTTTATCGCAGCGTGATTTGCACCAGCGTCAATCACGCAGCACTAAAAGCAGGCAAACCATTTCCACATGGAAACTAAACAGAAATTTCCCTTCGATTTTGCTCAAACTCAATAGCTGTACGGCAATACAGCGTGTAAAATCAAATCGCTTCCCTGCGTAACTGATGGCGTGATTCTTGCGTACACGCAATGGCGAAGCCCCCTTTCGAGTACCGACAAACATAGAAGAATGTGCTCATGCAGGAAGTCGACGTTCCAATGATGAAACCGCTTCTGAAGCATCTCGTTGAGATCACTGCTCACCGCGAGCATTCACGGCTTGCTGTCGCCGTCATTTCCGCGCTCTACCAATTGGCACATGTGAGTCAGGTGCGCGCACTGGAAATCTTCACGTTGCGCGACGAGCTCTTCGTGCAGGAAAAGATCCTGATCAAGGAAGGCAGCATCACCACGATTGCCGACCACACGCATGACGATCCCAAAGAGCCGCTCAAGAGTTATCCCGGCATTGTCGAATGCATGCAGCAGCACAAACACGAACATCCCGAAGTCCGCAGCGATGGCACCCATGTATTGTGGTTGCCGGTCTGGCTGCACGGCAAAATCAATACCTGTCTCGAAGTTTGCAATCAGGGACCGTTTGATGCCGGCGCCCGCGAAGTCATCGACGGCATTTTCCGCGTCTACTGCAATTATCAAAGTCTGCTCGACTACAGCGAACGCGATGCGCTGACCGGTCTGTTCAATCGCAAGACCTTCGATGAACAGTTTTCCAAACACGCCTTCGCCATTGCCCCGCACGAATCGCACTCGCTCGATCAGCACCATGAACGGCGTCATTCAGGCGACATCAAGGCGCACTGGCTGGCGGTGGTCGACATCGATCACTTCAAGCAGGTCAATGATCAGTACGGCCATTTGTATGGCGACGAAGTGTTGATTCTGATGGCCAATATCCTGCGCGCCTCCTTCCGCTCGCATGACCGCATCTTCCGTTTCGGCGGCGAAGAATTCGTGATCCTGTTGCGTGCCACCACGCTGGCCGACACCCGAAAAATCTTCGACCGCTTCCGCCAGAACGTACAGGAATATGATTTCCCGCAAGTCGGTAAAGTCACGGTCAGCCTCGGCTTCGTCGGCATTTCGCAAGAGACGCCGGTGGTGATTCTCGGGCATGCCGATCAAGCCCTGTATCATGCCAAGAAAAACGGCCGCAACCGCATCTGCTTTTATGAAGAACTGGTCACCTCGGGCGTCCTCAGTTCTGAAATCTCCACCAACGACATCGTCGAATTCTTTTAAGCACCGGCACACTTCCCCGTAACTCACAGCCGCACGAAACTGATCTGCGCTCTGCATGGCCCGGCAACAGCTCGCCCGTTGCGGCCATTGCGACCGACACGCACCATGCCTGTCGCCCCTTCTGATTTTCCCCATAGAAATACAATTAATTCGATATCGAATTTTTGCAATGATTGCTACCATCAAGCATTCAATGCGATGTCGTTGTTCACAGACATCTGATCAAGGCAGGCACATCTGACGACACCGATCATCAGGTAACGATACCCACCGCACAATCCAACATCAGCGCAGCCCGGGCACAGGCAGCGGCAGTGCCGGCACGACTGTCTCTGTCGTGCCGGCACGCCAGATCAGGGAATTTACGGCGATGACACAAATTCATTCGGGTATCACGGCCCCGGTGCCAACCCGCGAGTCAGATGATAAAGGTGCTTCCCCCGCCGCATCATCGCAGTCGGCTGACCAGAGCGGATCTGCGTCAACAATACCGCCGCCTGCGCTCAGCGATCGCGTCACGCTGTCCACTGCCTTGCCATCAGACCACCGCGCCACACCGATTCCCCCCGTCACTGCGCACCGGCACAAAGCAGCCTCGGCCTGGCAAGTCCTGGAACTGCAAAAGAATGAAGGCAACATCTACTCCTTTTTGCAAAAAGATACCTCGGCCTACATTCAGCCGGCGGTCGATGGCAGATTCCTGTACACCATTCTTGCCGGTGATCCGGACCGGATTTTTGTCGGCGCCCCAAAAGGATCGCACAGTGCGAATGAGGCAACGTTCGGCATTCAGGGTCATACCTCCATCACTTACAGCAGAGATGTGCTGTATGCCGGAGAACTGTTGTTCCGCAATGGCAAACTGGCGCAATGGAATAACGACAGCGGTCACTACAGACCGGCTGCGGAATTGCGTCATACCAACCTGAGACCGGCGTTGCAGCGCATATTGCCGGAGCATTTGTTCACGCGCAGCCGGATCAGAGACGACGCGATTTCCCCGCCATCTGATCCCCGGCCACATGGCGCCAGCCGCACCGCAGCGGCAACCCCGCCAGTCATCCTCAATCCCGAAGGTAGCGACAGCAAACGGGAAGTCCGGAGGAATGCCGTGCCGGCGCCGGCGGGTGACGTCGGGCAGAAAGCCCGCCACGGCACCACACCATCCAAACGCAATATCTTCACTTATCTGTTGCGGCGTGATGCAGATGACAGATCTGCGCCACCTGCCGTACCGGCACGCCAAATCAAGGGAGTATCAGCAATGACACAAATACAGTCCGGCACCACATTGACCACGACAACGCCGGTGGCAAATGAACACATTCCGCCCGCAACGCCGTCACAATCCGGTGCCGTGTCCGGACTTGCTGCCGCAGCACCGCAACCGGTGCCCGCTGACCGTGTCACGCTGTCCTCGGGCTCGCAGTCCGGCAGCCGCGCCGCACCGATCGTTCCCGTCACCACGCATTTGCATGACCCGGCTACGCCCTGGCAAGTCCTGGAACTGCAAAAAAATGCCGGCAACAATTATTCCTTTTTGCAGAAAAGCGATACTGCCTACGTGCAGCCGCGGGTCGATGGCAAATTCAATTACGTCATTCTTGCCGATGATCCGGAACGCATTTACATCGGCGCCCCGCCCGGATTGAGCAGTTCGAATGATGCCGCGTTCAGCCTTCAGGGTCATACCTCGATCACTGCCGGCAAAGACGTGCTGTATGCCGGAGAAATGTTGTTTAGCAATGGCCAACTGGTGCAATGGAATAACGAAAGCGGTCACTACAAACCGCCAGCGGAATTGCGCCATACCAATCTGGGGCCGGCATTGCAGCGACTGTTGCCGGAACATCTGTTCTCGGCGACCTGGATCCCGTGCCACGCGGAACCTGATCTTTTGCAATCTGCGCCGCATCGCCGCGCACCTGCCGCTACCGAGATCCGCGCGTTTGCCCAGCTAGGTGAAGATGCCGGTGCCCGGATACGGCCTTTCGGCGCACATACGCTATCGTCGCACCAGTCCGAAAACGGCTTGCTGCTGGCGCATGCGCTGGCGACCCGAATCAAGCCACCGCACGACTACCTGCCCACGCGCGGCTACACGCCGTCCGCAAGTGCGTTGACAGGCTTGCGCCAGTCGATGGCATCTGACCGCTTTACCGCGCACCTCAATACGCTCGGCGCGCCAGACAGCAGCGCGATACCCAACCTCGATGACGCGTTGAAACAATGGGATTACCGGCAACGCATTGACAGCATCGGTACACAAATCGACTCCTTGCCATTCAGCGCGCAACGATTGCGTGATCTGCCCGCATGGCTGGCGGTGCAAACCAGCACCACGCACCTGCTGCTCGATATGCCGCAAGGCAGCGCCTCGCTCTGGGTCGACCACAGCGGTGCTACCCCCACATTCGGACTGGTCGATCCGGCACTGGGCATCATCGAAGGCATACCTGACCACACCACGCTGGACACAATCCTGTCACAACATTTCAATGACGCCTACGCCGCCAACCAGACCACCACGGCCTACACCATCACCGGCGATGCAGCAGACCGCCTCGCCGGCACTTACCCGACGCCGGACCTGCTCGGTGGCAAACACTACAGCGCGCGTGATTTGCTGGCAGTGCAAGACCGGCGCGATGGCTTATTGCGCCTCGGGTCGCAAGAGATTGCCCGCATCCGGCTGCATGACATGGGTGCCATGCTGGATAACCGGGCCATTGATGCCGCCAGCCTGCAACGGGCGACGCTGACCGGTGACCTGATGAATCGGCTGCAGTTCGATGGCGCAACGTTGCAGCACCAGTTCAAAACCGATGGCAATGCCGACCGGCTGACCGGCCTTTTGTATGACATTGGCACCAGCCGCACGACACCGGCAACCACGCCAGTCATCATCAACCCCGAGGGTACCGCCGGCAAATGGGGAGTCCAGATGAATGCCGTCCTGGCGCTGGCCGGCGAAGTCGGGCAAAAGGCCAGGAGCGACGCCACGCAACCCAAGCGCAATATATTCACCTACCTGTTGCCCGGCGGCGGTGCCGTCAGTCATACCGGCGTCGGTTTGCAGGCCTTCGGCGTCTATAACGGCATTCGCGGCATCAAGGATGCGGTGGCGCGCGGCGACACCACGGATATCGCCGTCAACAGCGCCGGATTGGTCGCCGAAGCTGCCAGCCTGGGCGTGGAAAAAGGAGTGGTGGCCCTCGGCAGCTATCTGCAAAAAGGGAATGTCGCCAGCTTCAATGCCTTCGCCAACACCAGCATCGGCAGCAAGCTCGGCGGCGCCAAAGCACTCGGCACCAATGTCGGACGTACTGCCGGCGCGTTCGGCACGGTCATCACCACGCCATTTGATATCTACAGCGCCTATACCTCGTTGAGCCAGGCGGGCAACAGCAAAGGCAAGGTGGCACAGGATCATTACGTCAACGGCGGCCTGGCAGTTGCCGGCGCCGCCAGTTCACTGGCGCTGGCCGGCGCCGCCTTCGCCGGTGTCGCTGCGGCCGGCCCGATCGGTATCGCGGTGGGTGCCGCACTCGCCCTCGGGGGCGGCATTTATTCCAGCGCCCGTTACGTGGAAGATCTGGATGCCCATGCCAATCTGAGCGGCTGGGAAAAATTTGTCACCGGCATCGCCAGCTTCGTCGGTTCCGGCGCCTCGCAAGACATCGAAGATCGCGTTGCCATCAGCAAGGCCCAAGGAGACTACGACAATGGCAAGCGCCAGTTGCTGCACGCGTTTCTCAAGCAATCGAGACCGTATGGCGAAGCCATATTCGGCAACGCCGTCATCACCGCCCAGACCCCGCTGACCCATCGCGGTGCCCCCAATCAGCATGGCCTGCGCAAAAAAAACGTGACCCAACGGCCCGCCCTCGCCACCGACAATGGCGCCGATCACATCAATGCCCGCCGCGGCACGGCACAGGTAAAAAACCGCGTCACTGCGCCAGCCACCAATGGCGACGCCGTCTATTGGGCCACCGGCGACGGCCATGACCGGCTCACCGGTGTCGGCTGGCGCAGCAATACCTTTGACCTCGGGCACGGAAAAAAGCAGGTGCAGGGTGGCTGGCAAAATGACCGTATCCGCCTCGGCACCGGCATCACCAACGGCTCGTACTTCGACGGCGGCGATGGCAATGACACCCTCGATTTATCGGCAGCCGCATCTGGCGCAGGCGCGGGTGCCAAGCGTTCATTCGTGGTAAAGCTGCCCGAAACCAAGGCCACCGAAGCGATCAGCGCCGACTTGTACTGGCAAGACAATGTACTGCGGACCAGCGGCGCACCCCAAGTACGTCCGGTAGAAACCGCCAGCGGCCATGTTGCCACGCGCGGCCAGCGTGCCACGCTGAATTCAATTGAAAATGTGATTACCGCAAAAAATGCGCGTACCAAAGTCACCGGCAACGACAAAGACAATCTGTTCGTGCTCAACGGGCGCAACGACAGCGCGCGCGGCGGCGGTGGCAACGACATCTATGTCGTCAACGGCGGCGGCACGGTCCGGATTGCAGCCGGTGACGGCAACAACCGCTATCAGATCGGCCGCACCGCCAATATCGTCGAGATCACGACGGCACCGCAAAGTCCTGGCACCGAATTGAATCTGGCATGGAACCTTGATGAGATCACGGTACAGGCACGCGATGGCAATGTGGAAATCCTGCTGGGTCGCAAGCGGCAGAAAACAATCCGGCTGCAAGATGTCGCGCAAACCGCTGGCGGTCAGTGGGCAGGGAGTCAGCAAACAATGCGGGTAGTCGACGGCAAGCCGGAAGTGCTGCTGACCCGCACGCACCAGAAAAAAATTCGCCTGCAAGACGCTTTCCATCAGAATACCGGTGGCCAGTGGCAAGCACGCCAGCCCGATGGCGCATTGAAAATTCTGACGCGTGACGGCTACCTGCTGACGCCGGTGTTGTCATCGCGGACAAGCGCCCCGGACGGTCTGCTCCAGGTCATGGCCAGCATCTCGCCCCATCGCTTGCCCGCACCGGCCGCAACGGCGACGTGATATCGCAACGCGCAGACCACGTGCGCGTGCGGGCAGCTCCAGCAGGAAAGCGGCGGACAAAACAAAACGGCCCGGACCGGAAAACCGATCTGAGCCGTCACGATTGCTGCGGTCCGACTTCGTGCATCAGGCGCGCGGCAGTGTCACACCGTGCTGGCCCTGATACTTGCCGCCGCGATCCTTGTAGGAGACTTCGCAGATTTCATCGCTCTCGAAGAACAAGACCTGGGCGCAACCTTCGCCGGCATAAATCTTGGCCGGCAGCGGTGTCGTATTGGAGAACTCCAATGTCACATAGCCTTCCCATTCCGGTTCGAACGGCGTCACGTTGACGATGATGCCGCAACGCGCGTAGGTTGACTTGCCGAGGCAGATCGTCAATACGCTGCGCGGAATACGGAAGTATTCCACCGTGCGCGCCAGCGCAAAGGAATTGGGCGGGATGATGCAGACATCGCCCTTGAAATCGACAAATGATTTTTCATCGAAATTCTTGGGATCGACAATCGTCGAATTGATATTGGTGAAGATCTTGAATTCGTTGGCGCAACGGATATCGTAGCCATACGAAGAGGTGCCATAGGACACGATCTTGTTGCCGTTCTCTTCGCGCACCTGGCCCGGTTCGAACGGCTCAATCATGCCCTGCTCCTGCGCCATCCGGCGGATCCATTTGTCGGATTTGATCGTCATTGTTTTCTGTGGAAAAGGGGTTGCAAATAAACTACGAAAATAGCTACGCACAGTGGCAGCGTATATACACGGATGAAATATCGCGCAATTTTACGCTAAAAGCCGGGCTAGCCTTGATTTCCGGGGACCTGCCCCGGATTTCGGCCGCGCCGCCGATGTTTGCATTGTAGCAACATCATGGCTGGCACAGTGTGTCCGTCTCAACGCTGCATGGTTTCCCATACTTTTTGCAGACGCTTGACCGACACCGGCATCGGCGTACGCAACTCTTGCGCAAACAGCGACACCCGCAATTCTTCCAGCAGCCAGCGGAATTCCTTCATCTTGCCGTCGTTACCGCCACGTTCCTTGTGTGCCCGTTGCCACGGCAATGCTACCTGCAGCCACTCGGCCATCAGGCGGCTGTCACGCGCCGGGTCGGCCCGCAATTTATCCAGCCTGACGTTGAGCGCCTTGAGATAGCGCGGGAAATGCATCAAATGCTCGTAATCATTGTCGGCCACGAAACGCTTGCTGACCAGTTGCTGCAATTGCGCCTGCATATCCGCCAGCGCCGGCGCATGCGCCTTGGCGCCTTGCAGCTTTTTCGGCAATACGTGATATTCGGCCAGAATCAGACCAGCCAGACGGGCGATCTCATTGACCAGCAAACCGAACCTGGCCTTGCCCTGCTCTTTGCGCAGATTGAATTCTTCGGCATTCTTCGGCAACGGCGTCTGCATGAAGGCACGCTCCAGGCCGGCAGCCAGAATCTGGTCGCGCAATTCTTCCTGCGAACCAAGCGGTAAAAATTGCATGCCCATTTGTTGCAGGCCGGGAATATTCTTTTCCTGATACTTCAACTGCTCTTTCAATTGCAGCGCGAACAGACGCCGCATGCCGGCAAAATGCTGACGCGCGGCATCCGACGGATCGTCGAACACTTCCAGATCGCAATGGGTTTTCTGGTCCACCAGCGCCGGGAAACCGATCAATGTCTGCTTGCCGCGCTGAATCTCCAGCAGTTCCGGCAATTCACCAAAGGTCCACGCCGTCAGATTGGCATATTCGCTGACACTGACGGCAGCAGTCGTGGCGATCGTCGTTTTTGGCCGGGAACCGTTGGCCGGCGCTGCCGTCGACGGCTCGCCCGGTGCAATCGCAACCTGCTCCGCCAGTTTCTGGAATTGCTCGCGCGCCTGACCGCCGAACTCGGCTTGCAGGCTGCCGAGGTTGCGCCCCATTTCCAGTTGCCGGCCATGCTCGTCGACAATCTTGAAATTCATCGCGTGATGCGCGGGCAATGTCTCTTGCTTGAAATCGCTGAGCTTGGGCATGATCGTGATTTGCTCGCGGATATCGGCAATCAGTGCTTCCAGCAAATTGCCTTTGCCGAACAAATGACCTTGCTGCATGCGCTCGCAGAAGCCGGCCGCATACTCCGGCAACGGCACGCAATGCCGACGCAATTTCTGCGGCAAGGACTTCAGCAGCAAATGCACCTTTTCCTTGAGCATGCCCGGCACCAGCCATTCACAGCGCTGCTCCGAGACTTGATTCAAGGCATACAGCGGCACGGTCAGCGTCACGCCATCGCGCGGCGTGCCCGGTTCGAAATGGTAAGACAAGGCCATGTCCAGACCGGCTACCGTCATGGTCTTGGGGAACAGATCGGTGGTGACGCCGGCGGCTTCGTGGCGCATCAGATCGTCGCGGCTCAGGTACAGCAATTTCGGATTGGCGGCGGTCACATCCTTGTGCCATTTTTCGAAACTGATGCCGTTGCAGACATCCGCCGGAATCAGCTTGTCGTAAAACGCAGCGATCAGTTCATCGTCAACCAGCACATCGAGACGACGCGATTTGTGTTCCAGGTTTTCAATCTCGCGCACCAGCTTCTGGTTGTGCGCAAAGAATGGCGCGCGGGTGTCAAAATCACCCCCGACCAGTGCGTCGCGAATGAAAATTTCGCGCGCTTCTTTCGGATTGATGTAACCGAAGTTGATCCGACGCTGGCTGTACACCACCAACCCGTAAAGGGTTGCGCGTTCCGATGCCGACACTTGCGCGGTACGTTTTTCCCAGCGCGGCTCGCCCCAGGATTTTTTCAGCAAATGCGCGCCGACACGTTCCAGCCATTCCGGCTGAATCTGCGCCACGCTGCGCGCATACAGACGCGAAGTATCCACCAGCTCGGCCGCCACCACCCATTTACCAGCCTTCTTGAGCAAATGCGAACCAGGCCAGATATGGAACTTGATGCCGCGCGCGCCGAGATAATGCGGATCGTCGTCGGCCTTGAAACCGACGTTGCCGAGCAAGCCGGTCAGCAAGGCCGTATGCAATTGTTCGTAAGTGGCGGCGGCTTCATTCAGATGCCAGCCTTGCTCGCGCACGATAGTCAACAATTGCGAATGCACATCGCGCCATTCGCGCAAACGCAATTGCGACAGGAAACTGGCGCGGCAATGATCCTGCAATTGCCGGTTGGATTTTTTGTGGGCGATGGCTTCTTCAAACCATTTCCATATTTTCAGATAACTCAGAAATTCGGATTTTTCATCGGCGAATTTCTTGTGCGCGTTATCTGCCGCCGCTTGCGCTTCCATCGGCCGGTCACGCGGATCTTGCACCGACAAGGCCGAAGCAATGATCAGCAATTCGCTCAGACAGGCGCTTTCGCGGCCCGCCAGAATCATGCGGCCGACGCGCGGATCGAGCGGCAACTTGGCCAACTGGCGACCCAGCGGCGTCAGTTTGTTGCTGTCATCGACCGCCCCCAGTTCTTGCAACAACTGGTAACCGTCGGCGATAGCGCGCCCTTGCGGCGGTTCGATAAACGGAAAGGTTTCGACGTCGGCCAAATGCAGCGATTTCATCCGCAAGATGACCGCCGCCAGCGATGAGCGCAGGATTTCCGGTTCCGTGAACTTGGGCCGCTGCAGATAATCCTGCTCGTCGTACAGGCGAATGCACACCCCGGCCGCGACCCGGCCGCAACGTCCGGCACGCTGATTGGCCGCCGATTGCGCCACCGGCTCGATCTGCAACTGTTCGACCTTGTTGCGATAACTGTAACGCTTGACGCGCGCCAGACCGGCATCCACCACATAACGGATACCCGGCACCGTCAGCGAAGTTTCGGCGACGTTGGTGGCCAGCACGATGCGGCGTGCATTGGAAATCTTGAAAACCCGTTCCTGCTCTTGCGCCGAAAGGCGCGCAAACAACGGCAGGATTTCGACATGCGGTGGATGATGCTTGCGCAAGGCTTCGGCGGTGTCGCGGATTTCGCGCTCGCCCGGCAAAAATACCAAAATGTCACCGGAGCCGATACGCGCCAGTTCATCCACGGCATCGACCACGGCTTCCATTAAATCGCGCTGTTCACGTTGTGCCTGGGCATGCGATGAAGCCGGACCTGGCGCAGCGCCGGCAGGCTTGGCCGGATTCGTCACGCCGCTGCGGTCGGCATTGTCGACCGGCCGGTAGCGCACGTCGACCGGATACAAGCGGCCCGAGACTTCGATCACCGGCGCCGGTTGCAATTCGCCCTTCACTTCCTTGCCGAAATGACGCGCGAAACGTTCGGCATCGATGGTGGCGGAAGTGATAATGACTTTGAGGTCGGGCCGTTTCGGCAACAACTGCTTGAGGTAGCCGAGCAGGAAATCGATGTTCAGACTGCGTTCATGCGCTTCATCGATGATGATGGTGTCGTACTGACGCAGCAAGGGATCCGTCTGGGTTTCGGCCAGCAAGATACCGTCGGTCATCAGCTTGATCCAGGCACCCTTGCTCAGGGTATCGTTGAAACGCACCTTGTAGCCGACGTGTTCGCCGGCCGGCGTTCCCAATTCCTGTGCAATACGCTTGGCGGTCGACGACGCGGCAATACGCCGTGGCTGGGTGTGACCGATCAGGCCGAATTCGCCACGTCCCAGTTGCAGGCAGATTTTCGGCAATTGCGTGGTCTTGCCGGAGCCGGTTTCACCGCTGACGATAATGACCTGATTGGCGCGCAAGGCATCGGCGATTTCCTGACGGCGGCCGGAAACCGGCAATTCCTCGGGAAAGGTGATGACCGGCAACGGATTGCGCACCGGCGCAGGACGGGCCGTCGCGGGACGCGCTGTCGTTTCGGCGACGGACTTGGGCCGGGGTGGCCGGGGAGAATGAGTTGCAGACATAAGGTCTGGCATTATACCGACTTAGTTCGCGGCTTAGCGCGCGACTTCCCCCCGATTCACCCGCCGCCGGGCGGGTGTTTGCGGCTTGCGTCCGGTGCCGGCGGCGAACCTAGAAGTAACGGGTCAGATTCAGCATCAGCGTGCGCGGATCGCCTGTCGGCAAGGCGCTGTCGTTGATGCCGCCGGGGTAATAGCGCTTGTCGGTCAGATTCTTGATGTTGAGCGCCATTTTGTAAGCACCGGCGACATACGTCACAGCCGCATCAAATACCGTATAGGCCGGCACCACGTAGCTGTAGCTGCTACCGCGCTTGGCCGATTCGAAACGGGCACCGCCGGCCAGTTCCAGACCGTTCAGCGCTCCGCCGTGCATGCGGTAGCTGGTCCACAGGCTGGCGCTGTGACGCGGAACGTCATCGAGTGATTTGCCGATGTTGCTGCGATTGACGTCATTGACGATGGTGGCGATGGTGTTGGCATAGCCGGCCTTGAGGTGCCAGTTCTTGCGCAGTTCCGCTGCCAGCTCCAGTTCGATACCGTGACTGCGTTGTTCGCCGACCTGTTTTTTGTAACCCGGCGCCAGCGGATCCTTGGCGCCGACATTGTTGCGCGTGAGCTGGTACCACGCCAGATTGACGCTGCTGCGCTGGTCGGTGCTGAGCCATTTGATGCCGGCTTCATATTGCTTGCCGGTCTCCGGTTGCAACATTTGCCCGCCACTGGTCATCCCTGAATTTGGCGAGAACGAGGTCGCATATGATATATACGGCGTCCACCCCTTGCCCGCCGCATAGCTAAGGCCGACACTGCCGCTGGTGGCCTGATCACGCTGCACTTCGGGATCGTCTTTCAACTGGTCTGTCGTGCGCATGCTGACCTGGTCGTGACGCAGCGCACCGGATATCAGCAAGCGCTCGTTGATACGGTATTCGTCGAGCAGATAAAACCCGGCGGCGCTGGTGTAGACGGTCTTCGCTTCCCTCAGTTTGTCATTGCAAACGATGGGTTTTCCATACACCGGCTTGAACAGGTCAATCGGCTTTACCGTGCAATCGCGGTAGATATTGGCGTCACGCCGATAATCGAGTTGAACACCAAACCGCGTACTATGCTTGCCGCCTGCCTCAAACGTATGCGCCAGCGCCGTATCGAGCGTGGCAATGAACATGTCGAAGTTCTGCTTGCGGCCGCTGCGCTCCTGCGTGCGCTTGTCGCTCCCGAGCTTGTCGAGGAAGATCCCCGTCCCCGCCACATCGGTGTGCTGGACGCGAAAATGCTGAATCAGTTTCCAGTCGGGATGAAAACGATGTTCCAGCTCATAACCGAGGCGCGACTGATTGCCGCTGTATGGTTGCTGCAAACCGGGTTCGCCGGAGAAAAAATCGTCGGCCATGTGCCCATTGCGATTGGGCAGTACCGAGCCATATGGCGATATGCCCTGCTGCCGCAGATAGTCGCGCTGATTGTGACTGAACAGCAGCGTGAAATCCGTATGGGCGCCAAGGTCGAGTGTCAGCGACGGTGCAATCCAGTAATGTTTTTCATACACGAAGCGGGTCGGGTCGCCGCGATCCAGCAGCAGCGCATTGAGTCGCCACGCCGCCTTGCCGTCCAGTGGCCGTCCGGTATCCAGCGTCAGTTGTTTGAAGTGGTTGCTGCCGTAAGTAACGCCCAGTTCGGCAAACGTCTCGGCGCGGGGTCGCTTGCTGACCATGTTGACTGCGCCGCCCGCCTGTATGGCGCCATACAGGCCGGAGGCGCTGCCCTTGAGGACATCGATGCGCTCATAGCCGAACGGCTCCTGCGCCAGCCAGTAATGGCCGACCGGCAAGCCATCGACCAGAATCGAGGCCCGCGCATCCTGGCCCCGGATCAGATAATCGTCCCAGCCGCGCCGGCCGTAAGTACCGGCCACCACCCCCGGTACATTGCGCAAGGCTTCGCTGACGGTGGTGACTTGCTGGGCGTCGAGCAGTTCGCGCGTGAGCACGGTCACCGAGCGCGGCGTTTCGTTGAGCGCAGCATCCGACTTCATCGTATTGCTGGCACGCCGCCCGAGATAACCCCGGGTTTCGCTCTGCTCGACCGCATGTACATCCGGCAATGCCGTATCCGTACCTGACTGGGCGCACGAGGCAGACGCAAAGCAGCCCCCGCAGGCGGCCGCAGCGAGCGCCTGAAATGATAATTTCAACATGATTTTCCTGCCAATAAAACGCAGCCGGCAACGGCTGCATGCCGTGACACGGGCCGATACCGAAAGGTATTTCGCACATGTACGGGACGGCATGCCAGTCGATCGATATCGTCCGATGCTGTTGGCAGAAAATGAAGAATCATTTCTCAGCGATGCGAAGACGCGCCACGTGACGAAATGAGGAAAACTTTCAGACAGCTATCGTCGTGACCGATTCCACGCTACTGGCGATATGGCTGGCAGAGACTGGACAAGACCGCGCTCAGCAAACCGGCAAACGACCGGAGATCGAAGCCCTGCATGAACGCGGCGAAGCAAGTATCTGCGAAGTGAAAATACGCGTCAATTTGTTGGGAGAGAAATTCGGAAATTGCAGAAATAGTTCGATTGCGAATAAAAGCAATGACGAGAACAGTCGCCGTCAGCAGCCATCCCCGTCATTCCTGAGCGCCCTTAATGTGCCGCTGCGCGCAGTTTGCGTACCTGCTCTTCGGTCACGTCGGCAGCCTGGCCGCCCCATGTCGCGCGCAAGTAATTGGACAGTTGCGACAATTCGCTGTCGCTGAGCGTGGCGGCGAAGCCCGGCATTTTCTGCATGCTTTCGGTGCCGGGAAAACGCTGCGCTTCGATGCCGTCCAGCATCGACACGATCAGGTTGTGCGGATCGGCATTGCGCACGGTCGAATTGCCGTTCATTGATACCGCCACGTGCGGCTTGCCTTCACCGGCACGACCATGACAGCCGGCGCAGACCGCCAGATAGACCTGACGCCCGCCGTCCAGTTTGGCGCTGTCGGCAGCAGGCATCGGTGCCGGCAAAGGCTTCGGCGCCGGCGCGGTATCTCCGAGCAGATAAGTGGTGATGGCGGCGGTATCGTCCTTGGTCAGATATTGCGTACTCAGATGGACCACCGGGAACATTTCGCCATAGGCGGAGCCTTGCGGCGCCATGCCGGTACTGAGAAAACTTTGCAGGTCATCACTGTTCCAGCCGCGCGCTGCCAGCCCGGCGGGAGTGATATCCGGCGCCGCCACACGTCCCAGCGCCGCGCCTTGCAACGGCCGCGCCCGGCTCAATTGGCCCGGCAGATTGCGCGGCGTATGACATTCGGCGCAATGGCCCATCGCATTCGACAGATAGCGGCCGCGCTGCCAGCTCTCGGATTGTCCCTGCGAGGCATCCGGCAAGCCGTCGGTCAGAAATACCATGTTCCAGAAACGCACGCCAAAGCGCATGTTGTAAGGGAACTTGAGTTCCGGTTCGCGATTGGCAACCTTGGCCGGCTTTTGCCGCATCAGGTAGGCGTAGATCGCATCGCTGTCCGCGCGCGTCATGCTGCGGTACGAGGTGTACGGCATGGATGGATAGAGATGGCGGCTCGGCGTCACGCCATCATGCAGCGCGCGATAGAAGTCGTCGGCGCTCCATTTGCCGATGCCGACATCTTTATCGGGCGTGATGTTGGTGCCGTAAAACTTGCCGAACGGTGAAGCCAGTTCGACGCCACCGGCAAATGGTGCGCCATTGGTTGCGGTATGGCAGGCAGCGCAATCGGCAGCCTTGGTCAGATAACGACCACGCGTGATCTGATCGGCGCTGGCCATGGTTTTGGGCACACCGGTTGCGCTCGGATTGACCGGCGCCACGGTGTCGCCGCAACCGGCCAGCAACAAGGTCGCTGCCGTCAGCGCTGCGGCCATCAGACGTGGTGCATGCACGAAGGTAAGCATCACTTGCCCTCCTTGAGCAAACCCGGTGTTTGCAAGACCACTTCCTTGACCGCTTCGAAATAACGGACATAACCGGTGCAGCGGCAAATGTGGTCGTTGAGGCCGGCAGTAATGGTCGACTCCAGCTGCGCGCGCGCAATTGGCTGGCGCTTCAGATTTTCCAGCAACACGGTGGCGGCATTGACGAAGCCGGGCGTGCAATAGCCGCATTGGAAACTGTAATGTTCAAGGAATTTCTGCTGGATCGGCGACAACGCCACGACCTCGCCCTTTTCATTGCGCTGGGCATGACCTTCAATCGTGCGTACTTTCTTATCCTTGAAAAAATTGGTACCGGTGATGCAGGTACGCACTTCTTCGCTGCTGCCGTCGGGCTTGTCGACAATCACCACGCAGGCGTGACACACGCCCTGCCCGCAACCGAGGCGAGAGCCGGTCAGGCCCAGATACTCGTGCAGGAAATCGATCATCATCAAGCCTTCCGGTACCTGCACCGGGCCGGTGGCCTTGCCATTGACGGTCAGTGTAATGGGCTGGGTCGGGATACTCATGCCAGTGCCTCCTGAATTTTTTGCGGGGTAACCGGCAAGTCGCGGAAGCGATGGCCGATGGCATGCGCGATGCCATTGACCACGGCGCCGACCACCGGAATCATCACGACTTCGGCGATGCCCTTGGGTGGGTCGGTATCGGTCAGCGGCGGCAACACTTCGCCGGTTTGCTTCCATACCGCGACATCTTCGGCGCGCGGTAAATGGTAGCGATTGAAATTCCAGGTGCCATCACCCGGACCGCCTTCATATAGTGGCAAAAATTCATGCAAGGCGTGACCGATGCCCATTGCCAGTCCCCCCTGCAATTGGCCGGATACCAGTTGTGGCGAAATCTGATTGCCGCATTCCACAATCGAATGATGGCTCAGCAATTCAACCTTGCCACTGGCTTCCGATACCGACAATTCCACCAGCGTACCCACGGCGCTGTAATACGTGACACTGGCATTGTTGCGCTGGGTCGGCGGAATGAATACGCGGCGGCGGTCCAGCACGTTGTAACCGCCAGCGGTCGTCAGCGCAGATTTGACGGTCGCTGCCACCGGTGCTTTGCCACGGCCTTTGGCCGCTGCCGGCGCCGCAACCGGCGCTGCCACCGCTGTTGCCGCTTCCGGTGCCGCGACGCTGCCATCGCCGAAGCGCAAGGATAAACCATCGAGCGGCAAACGCACCGGAGCACCGCCGATATCGAATTCGGCTTCGGTCCATTGCCAGCGATTGAAGACGTGCACCACCGCCCCCGTCACCAATTTCATTTCGTGGGCTTTTTGCGCCAGTTGTTCCAGCGGCAGCGGCTGCAAGCCGGCCGCCGACAATTTGCCATCGACCCAGCGCGCATCTTCTACCCGCACCACCAGCGGCGCGGCCTGACCGCCACCGATGCCCTGCGACCAGATCGCCATCGCCGCCGGCCACAAGCCGTGGCGGAACACGACGCGGGCCGCTTCGCGGGTGCTGTGCGTGAAATAGAATGCGGAATTGGTGGCGCTTGATGGCGAGGCATAGGACGGTGACCAGCGCGGATTGAGCGCCAGCTGGTCTTGCTCGGCCTGGCTCATGATGTAAGGATCGCCGCTGGCGGTTACCGGCAAATCGCTCCAGTCGGTAATCGAAGTCTCAACGGTATGCGCCGGCTTGCCGAGCCAGTAAGCACAGGCCAGTGCTTGCGAGGTCGACATGCCGGTACCGATTTCCGCACCACTGTGTTGCAGGCGAATCACACCGTCAGCACCGATCTCTACTTTGGCAAACGAGGCTTCGGCGCCGGTGCCGAAATCCTTTTGCACACAGGCAAAGCCGACGCCGTAACGCTGCCCCGGATGGCGCGCTTCGAACTCGGCTTTTTGCTTATTGCGGTTGAGCCACAACGAATGTTTGGCCGCCTTGCGCAAGACTTCATCGACCCGGATCGCGCCCGCCGGAATGGCACCCTGGGTATTTTTCATGCCTGACGTGAGCGCATTGCGCAGCCGGAATTCAATCGCATCGATACCCAGCTTTTCGGCGAATTCATCCATCATCATTTCGGTTGCGGCCATACTTTGCAGCGTGCCATAACCGCGCGCCGAGCCGGCATCGATGGCACGCGTGGCAATCGCCACTGCCGCCAGATCATTTTTGGGGAAATAGTAAATCGATTGCGCCGCCGTCGCCCCCACCATCGCTACCGATGGCGAGAAATTGCAACGGCCGCCGCCATTGGCTTCGAATTCGCCGATGAAAGATTGCAGCATGCCGCTGTTGCGATCCACCGCAATGCGGTAATGCATCTTGAATGCGTGACGCTTGATCGAGGTCTGAAATTGTTCGTAACGGTCATTGGCGAGTCGCACCGGCAGGCCATCCGCGTACAACGCCGTCATCAAGCCGTAAAACGGAAAATTGTAGTGATCCTTGGAACCGTAGCCGACGGTATAGCACGGATGCAAAAACAACTTCTGCAGCGGCATGCGGCTCTTCTTCATCATTTCCAGCGCGCTCTCGACCACTTCCATCGGCGATTGCGTCGGCACCACCATATGCAAGGCTTGCGCGGCAGGGTCGTACCAGCAATTGGCATTGTCCGGTTCGAGTGCCGCGGTATCCACCGATTGCGTGCTGTAATCGCGCTCCAGTACCAGCCAGTCGGCCGGCGGCTTATCCATTTCCTGGCGTATCGCGGCAGCACGGAACATGCCCTGCTCGCCGAGCTTGCCGTGCTCGATACCGTCCGGCCATACCGGCTGATGCTTGCGCATCATGCTCGGAAATACCGGCGCATCCTTGAGACTGGAAAAGACATCGTCGTCAAATGCGGTGGCGCCACCGATCCGTACAAAGCGGAAGGTACCCCACGGATCGCGTTCGAGCGGACCGGTGACGTCGCCGTACTTGACGGCGGCGTCCTGGAACTTCAGTTTGTCTTTGGCAAAACGGAAACGGGCAAAGTCCTTGTAGATCAGGATCGCCACTGCGTGACCGAGATAGGCCGGAGTTTTTCCCACCGGCAGCAACATGTCGTCACCGTAGAACGCCGGGAAGGCGACACCATCGCGCGCCAGATCCTCGGCCATGACCAGGCGGTCAGGTTGCAGATCGGCGCCGAGCGCGCTCAGATCGATGCCCTGAAACAGACGATCAGCCTTGCTGGAGCGCAACACGAAGGCATGTGCTTGCTGTGGCGGCCAGTGCGGCATGTCGCGGGCGCGGACGTCGCGGGCAAATATTTTGTCGCCGCTGACTTTGGCGACACCATCGATACGGAATTTGGCGCTGCCGGTTTTGCTGTCCCACTGTACCGGCGTCAGAATTTTTTCTTCGAACAAGGCAGCGAAGGCTTTGCCGCCGAGCGGCGCCACATAAACCGAGACGCCGGCGATCACGCTCACCTTAAGAAAACCGCGACGCGAAAGATCGGGCTGGTGCATGGAACTCTCCTGTAAAGCAGATGGGTGTTTCCACACGGGAATATCAGAATGACACTAGTTTGTCAGTGTCACCGATTTCGGGCATGAAAGCCTGCTCCCGCAGCAATACTCTATATTCCCCACGGCATATTGCCTAGCCCTCATTCATGAAATGGTTTGCAAGTATTGCTGTGCCCCCGACATGTCGTCGCCGGCCATGGCGAATGCACCTGCCGCATAACAGACGCGGCGGTACTGTATATAATGCGCATCATGGAAAACCACACAGATTTCGTCGCCTGGCTGCGCTCGGTCGCGCCCTATGTTCACGCCTTTCGCGGGAAGACCTTCGTGGTCGCTTTTCCGGGCGAACTGGTCACTGCCGGCGACCTGCCGGTGCTGGCACAAGACTTGTCACTATTGCATGCACTGGGCATCCGCATTGTGGTGGTGCATGGTTCACGCCCGCAAGTAGAAGAACAACTGGCGCTGCGTAATGTCGAGGCCCGTTTCCATAACGGCTTGCGCATTACCGACACCGCCGCCCTGGAATGCGCCAAGGAAGCCGCCGGCGAACTGCGGCTCGATATCGAAGCCGCCTTCAGTCAGGGCTTGCCCAATACACCGATGGCGCATGCCGCCATCCGCGTCATTTCCGGCAATTTCGTCACCGCCCGGCCAATGGGCGTGATCGATGGCGCTGACCTGCAACTGACCGGCATCGTGCGTAAAATTGCCGCCGACGCGATCCAGCCGATTCTCAATGCCGGCGGTATCGTGCTGTTGTCGCCGCTGGGTTTCTCACCGACCGGTGAAGCATTCAATCTGGCCATGGAAGATGTGGCGGTGTCGGCAGCGATTGCGCTGCGTGCCGAAAAACTGATTTTCCTGACCGAGACCGGCCTCATGCATGACGCCGGCGGCACCGACATCCGGGAATTGTCGTCGCATCAGGCCGAAGCGGTGCTGAGCGCCAACTTCCTGCCGCCCGACTCGGCGTTCTATCTGAAGAGCACCATCAAGGCCTGTAACGCCGGCGTCTCGCGCGCCCACATCGTGCCGTTTGCCACCGATGGCTCGGTCTTGCTTGAGCTGTTCACGCATGACGGTATCGGCACCATGATTACCTACGAAAATCTGGAAAGCCTGCGCGAAGCGACGATTGAAGACGTCGGCGGCATCCTGAAACTGATCGAGCCGCTGGAAGCTGACGGCACGCTGGTCAAACGCGGCCGCGAACTGATCGAACGCGAAATCCATTACTTCTCGGTGATCGAACACGATAACGTCATCTTCGGCTGCGCCGCGCTGTATCCGTTCCCCAAGGAACGGATGGGCGAAATGGCATGCCTGACAGTCAATCCTGAAGTGCAGGCACAAGGCGACGGCGAGCGGATTCTCAAGCACATCGAAGCGCGCGCCCGCGAATCCGGCCTGACCCGGCTGTTCGTGCTGACTACCCGCACTTCGCACTGGTTTCTGCGGCGCGGCTTCGTCCCGGCCACCGTCGACGACTTGCCGAAGGACCGGCAACATATGTACAACTGGCAGCGCAAGTCGCTGGTACTGATCAAGAACCTGTAATGACACCGTCAGGACGTGCGTTCGCTCAACCGCTGACCCGCATGCGCGGCACGTCCTGATGTCCATGCACACGACATCAATCAACTCGAACAAGGAATCAACATGGCACGCATGATCCACTGCATCAAGCTCAACAAGGAAGCCGAAGGTCTGGACTTCCCGCCGTATCCGGGCGAACTGGGCAAGCGCATTTACGAAAGTGTTTCGAAAGAAGCCTGGGCCGCCTGGCTCAAGCATCAAACCATGCTGGTCAATGAAAACCGTCTGATGCTGGCCGATGCACGTGCCCGCAAATATCTGGCGCAGCAGATGGAAAAACACTTCTTCGGCGATGGCGCCGACGCCGCGGTCGGCTACGTGCCGCCAACAGAGTAAGACGGCGGCCGGATTCTCATCCCCCCGTCTGCATTACCCATCAATCCGAAATACCCCCGCCTGACAAGCGCTGCCGCTATCTTGCCCAAGATGCAGCGGCGTTTGTTTCGCCTTGCATTCAGCCAGGTTTCCCCCCAGCCGACAATTATCTGACTCTATTTTCCGGAGGATTATGTTACGTATCTCTATTTGGCCCAACCCCCTGATCGCAGGGTTGCTGGCCGGTGTCATCGGACTGGCGGCAAACGGCGCGAGCGCTGTCACCCTGCCGCGCGGCGTGACGCTCGGCCCGACGGCCGAAGGCATCACCGAATATCGCTTTGCCAATGGCTTCAAGCTGCTGCTGTTGCCGGACAATTCCAAACCGACAGTGACTGTCAACATGACTTACCGGGTCGGTTCCAGCCACGAAAATTATGGCGAAACCGGCATGGCGCATTTGCTGGAACATTTGATGTTCAAGGGCACGCCGCGCTATCCGGCAATCCCGCAGGAATTCAATAAACGCGGCATGCAAATCAACGGCACCACCGCGCTGGATCGTACCAACTATTACGAATTCTTCCAGGCCAGCGATGACAATCTGCAATGGGCGATTGCCATGGAAGCAGACCGCATGCTGCATTCGAATATCGCGCAAAAAGATCTGGACACGGAAATGACCGTGGTCCGCAATGAATTTGAAAGCGGCGAAAATTCCCCCACCGGCGTCATGTACAAACGCATGCAAGGTGTCGCATATGACTGGCACAGCTATGGCAAGCCAACCATCGGCAACCGCAGCGATATCGAACACGTCAAGATTGAAAACCTGCAAGCCTTCTATCGCACCTACTATCAGCCCGACAATGCGGTCTTGCTGATCGCTGGCAAATTCGATCAGGACAAGGCATTGCAATGGGTCAATCAAAGCTTCGGCAGCATGCCGAAACCGACCCGCAAACTGCCTGATTTCTGGACCGTGGAACCGACTCAGGATGGTGAACGCACTTTCACCGTGCGCCGTTCCGGTGACATCCAGTTCATTTCGGTGGCCTACAAGATGCCAAGTTCGCTGCATCCGGATGCCAATGCACTGGCCTTTGCCGGTTCGATTCTGGCCGACACGCCACACGGCATCTTGCACAAGCAACTGGTGGAAAGCGGTAAAGCCATCGCAGTCATGAATGGTCAGTTGAGCGGTTATTCGCCGGGCCTGCAAATCATCGGTGCCGTGGTCAAGAAAGGTGAGCCGCTGGAACCGGTGCGCGATGCCTTGATTGCCGCCATCGAATCGTTCGGCGCCACCCTGCCGAGCGCCGAACAGATCGAGCGCGTGCGACGCAGCAATGCCAATGGTTTCGAAAAACTGATGAACGATCCGCAACGAGTCGGCGTCACGCTGTCCAATGCCATCGCCCTCGGTGACTGGCGCTTGCTGTTTGTCGACCGCGACGAGGCCGACAAGGTCACTGCGCAACAGGTTGCCGATGCCGCCAAAAAATATTTCCGCCGCGACAATCGCACCGTCGGCATGTTCATCCCCGAAGAACAGCCGCAGCGCACCGAGGTGCCGGCGGCGCCAAGCCTCAACAGCATTCTGTCGGCTTATACGCCGCGCCTGGCAGTCGATGCCGGCGAAGCCTTCGATCCGGCGCCGGCCAATATTGACCGCCGCACGCAACTGACGCAGATCGGCGGCCTCAAAGTTGCATTGCTGCCCAAGAAGACCCGCGGCGATACGGTGTCGGTACGTCTGCAATTGCACTGGGGTGATGAAAAGACACTGTTCGGCAAACGTTCGGTATCGGCCATGACTTCCGGCATGCTGGGGCGCGGCACCACCAGCCTGACTCGCGGCCAGCTCAGCGATGAATTTTCGAAACTCAAGATCAGCGGCAATATCTATGGTTTCCAGACTACCCGCGACAATCTGCCCAAGGCTTTGCAACTGGTGGCAGACATTCTGAAAAATCCGCGCTTCGACGCCGCCGATTTCACTCAGCTGCAACAAGAGACGCTGGCATCGATGGAAGCGTCACGCAACGATCCGTCGTCGCGTGCCGGCGAAGCCATGGCGCTGCACTTCAATCACTATCCGCAAGGCGACTGGCGTGCTGCCAGCAGCACTGATCAGCAACTGGCGGAAATGAAAGCAGTCACGCTCGACGGCGTCAAAGACTTTTATCGCGGCTTTTATGGCGCGTCGCAAGGTGAACTGGCAATCGTCGGCGATTTCGATCCAACGGCGGTGACCGGTGTGATCCAAACCGAATTCGCCAACTGGAAAAGCGCGGCACCTTATCAGCGCGTGTTGAACGAGTATGTCGATATTGCGCCCAAGCGTGAATTGATCAATACGCCGGACAAGGAAAACGGGGTCTACATGGCGCGCATGAATCTGTCGCTGCGCGATACCGATCCTGATTACCCGGCGCTGGTGGTGGCCAATTACATGCTGGGCGGCGGCGGTCTGAAGTCGCGCCTGGCGGACCGGGTACGGCAAAAGGAAGGCTTGTCGTATGGCATCAGCTCATCGTTTAATGTCGGCGCCATCAGCAACGCCGCACGTTTCAGCGTGCAAGCGATTGCAGCGCCGCAAAATCTCGACAAGGTGGATGCCGCCGTCAAGGAAGAACTGGCGCGCGCGGTACGTGACGGCTTCAGCCGCGAAGAACTCGATGCCGCCAAATCCGGCATCTTGCAACAACGCAACCAAGGCCGGGCGCAGGATGGCAATCTCAGCAGTGGTTGGGCGGCATTGATGAATCTGGATCGCAGCTATGCCTGGCAACAGGAAATCGACGACAAGATCGCGGCGCTGACACCGGAGCAAGTCAACACTGCATTGCGCAAGGCGTTCGATCCGAAGCGTTTGAGTGTCGTGATTGCACGTGACGCCAACAAGGCGGCCGCAAAGTAAGGCAGTAAGCAAGCACGGCGACATGCCGTAAAAAAAGGGACGCCGAGGCGTCCCTTTTTTATTGCTGCGCGGTTCATGCCGCACCGGTTGATTGCCGTCGCCGGCAATCAATATTGCAGGCCTCAGAATTCCAGTTTCTTCACGCCATCGGCAGTACCGAGCAAACAGACGTTTGCGCCCTGACGTGCAAACAAGCCAACCGTGACTACGCCGACGATATTGTTGATCGATGCTTCCAGCGCCACCGGGTCGGTAATCGCCAGACCAATGACGTCGATGATGTAGCAACCGTTGTCGGTCACCAGCGGCTTGCCGTCTTTCAGACGCAGCCGAGCTTCGCAACCGAGTGAGGCCAGCTTGCGCGCCACCACGCTTTGCGCCATCGGGATCACTTCCACCGGCAGCGGGAACTTGCCCAGCACATCGACCAGTTTGGAACCGTCGGCGATACAGATGAATTTCTGCGCCACCGATGCCACGATCTTTTCGCGTGTCAGCGCTGCACCGCCGCCCTTGATCATCGCGCCTTGCGGCGTGATTTCGTCGGCGCCGTCGATATACACCGGCATGCTGTCGACTTCATTGAGATCGAACACCGTGATGCCATGACCGCGCAAACGCTCGGCGGTCACTTCCGATGACGCTACCGCGCCCTTGATGCGGTGCTTGATCTTGCCCAGTTCATCGATGAAGAAATTGGCGGTCGAGCCGGTGCCGACACCGACAATTTCACCGTCCACTACATATTCGATGGCGGCACGGGCCACTGCTTGTTTCAGTTCGTCTTGAGTCATGATGATTGATAGATTGAAAAATTAATGGGTTTCTTCCGGCGCTTCGTCGAGCGTTTCAAACAAGGCGATTTGCAGGCGCGAATGCAGTTTCACGAAGCGGCTCCACAGCAGCCACAACAAACCGGCTGCGCCCAGCAACACGAACATCAGCAGGTTCAGCGGCGGCAAGATGCTGGCACTGAGCACGAAGATCAGCAGCATGATGCCGACAATCGCCATCACCGGGATCACTTCCGAAATCACACGCCGTACGCCCGAGGTGTAGGCGCCGGCGAACTCCGGATTGACGCTGACTTCGGCCAGCAACATGGCGAGTGCCTGCAACTTGCGATACGTGGCAATCAGGAATGGCAGCGACAAGACCAGTGCCGCGCCCCAGATGACTGCCTTCTGAATCTGCGCATCAGGAATCCAGCCGGCGATCTGCGCGCTGATACCATCGACAAAGAACGAGCCACTCAGGAAAATCGCCACGACCAGCGCCAGATTGATCAGCACCTGCAACAGGATGCGGCGGATGATCTTGGTCAGTTCCGCTTTATCCCCTTGTGGTTGCAAGCTTTCCAGCCAGCTTGAATACATGCCGAAAACACCGGCGACTTTCTTTGGCACGATCGATACCGCCTTGGCTGACAACGGATCGGCGGCCTTGATCAGGTACGGTGTCAGCAAGGCGGTGATGGCCGATACTGCCACCACGATCGGGTACAGGAATTCGCTGGTCACTTTCAGACTGACGCCAAGCGCGGCAATGATGAATGAAAATTCGCCGATCTGTGCCAGCCCCATGCCGACGCGCATCGGCGTGCGACCGCCGTGGCCCGACAAGAATGTACCGAAGCCGCAACTGATGAGCTTGCCGAATACCACCGCCAGCGTGATGATCAGAATCGGTTGCCAGTATTTGGCCAGCACGGTCGGATCAAACAGCAAGCCGATGGCGACGAAAAAGATGGCGCTGAACATGTCACGCACCGGTTCGATCAAGCGTTCGATCCGGTGAATCTGCCGCGATTCTGCCATCACTGCACCGACCAGGAACGCGCCGAGCGCCACGCTGTACTCCAGCTTCATGACCAGCAGGCAGAACCCGAACAGAATGCCGAGTACCGTCACCAGCAGCATTTCATTGCTTTTGAAGCGCGCCACATAACTGAGCAGGCGCGGCACGATCAGAATGCCGACCACCAGCGAGACGATCATGAACAACACCAGCTTGCCGACGGTGTTGAACACATCGCCGGAATCGACCGAGCCGCTGGTAGCGATACCGGACAGCAGCGCAATCATGCCGATGGCGAGAATGTCTTCCACAATCAGGATACCGAAAATGATCTGGGCGAATTTTTCCTGCTTCATGCCCAGTTCATTGAGCGCTTTGACAATGATGGTGGTGGAAGACACTGCCAGCATGGCACCAAGGAATATCGCATCCATGGTCTTCCAGCCGAAATAGAGACCGATTTCGTAGCCGATCCACAGCATCAGCAGAATTTCGCAGACCGCGGCGACTACCGCCGTGGCGCCGACCTTGGCCAGCTTCTTGAGACTGAACTCCAGTCCCAGCGAAAACAGCAGAAAGATGACCCCCAGTTCGGACAGGATGTGGACCGTCTTTTCATCCTGAATCATGTTGAACGGCGGGGTATGCGGTCCGATGATCACGCCGGCGACGATGTAACCCAGAACCACTGGTTGTTTGAAACGATTGAAAACAACTGTGACGACGCCGGCGATCAGCATGATCACGGCCAGATCCTGGATAAACAACTCAACAGCATGCATAGCGGGGGGTCCTTTTTTCTGATTGGTGCGCAAACAAGACGCCATTATTACAGACTGACGCGCCTAACTGCTGTTTTGCTGGTAGCTGCGGCGGTGAAAAGTACGGCTGCCATGCCATGGCGGCAAGCAAAAAACCGTGATGGCGCGCAACTTCAGTGCATCCATTGCACCGCAACAAAGCGCGGCTGAGCGGTTGCAGCCGCGCCGGATCAGGCGCCGGCCCGGTCCGGCAAGCCTCAGGGTACCTTGACCTGAATTTCCGCCGCCTTCTCGTCGAATACGATGCGGGTGGCGAATTTGGCCCGTTTCATCGGAAACCGTGACTGGAAATGCCGCACATTGCCCGACCCGGAAATGACCCGGCGCACGAACTGGTAATAGGCGTCCATGTCGATCACATGCACCGCCAGGAAGTAATCGTACTCGCCCGAGACGAAATAGCACTGCATCACTTCGACCTCTTTGCCCATGCGCTGCTCGAATTCCTGCATGTGCTCGTCCGACTGGTTATTCAGCGAAATCTCCAGAAACGCCAGCATGCCATAGCCGAGCGCGAACGGATCGACCATCGCAACTTCGGCGCTGATGATGCCGGCCTCCCGCAATTCCCTGATCCGGCGCAGGCAGGTGGGTTGGGATATATGCAATTTCTCTGCCAGCACGCGGGTCGGAATCTGATTATCCCGCTGCAACAGATTGAGCAATTTGCGATCCACCTTGTCCAGCGTATGGTATTTGGGCGCCATGATAAAAAGTCATTGTATTTTTTGAGGGAAGAACTCGAAAGCTCTTTGCAAGGCGATTCTTATGTTGTACCGTCTGCATTATTCGGAAATCGAATTGAAGGCGCTACGTCGTTCCGGCGCCGCCAGGTTCTGTCTGAATGTGCATTTCGGGTTCAGTGTTACAGCAAGTGTGGTTTATTTCAATCTACAGAGGGAATTTATGAAACTCAAGAGCACAATTATTCCATTGAGCGGCGCGATTGCGCTGATGTTTGCCAGCGCAGCGTATTCACAAGAAGTCGTCAAGATTGCCCACGTTGGCCCCCTCTCCGGCCCGAATGCCCACATGGGCAAGGATAACGAAAACGGCGCCCGCATGGCCATCGATGAACTCAACGCCAAAGGCGTTTCCATCGGCGGCAAGAAGGTCAAACTCGAACTGGTCGGAGAAGACGACGCTTCCGACCCGAAACAAGCCACCGCTGTAGCAACCAAACTGGTCGACACCAAAGTCGCGGCAGTTATCGGCCATCTGAACTCCGGCACCACGATCCCGGCCTCGAAGATTTATAACGACGCCGGCATCCCGCAGGTATCGCCTTCGGCGACCAATCCGAAGTACACCCAGCAAGGCTTCAAGACTGCCTTCCGCGTGGTGGCCAACGATGCGCAACTCGGGGCCGTGCTGGGTAAATACGCAGTCAAGAACATGAAGACCAAGAACGTTGCGGTGATTGATGACCGTACCGCCTATGGTCAAGGCGTGGCAGAAGAATTCGCCAAGGGCGCCAAGAGCTCGGGCGCCACCATCGTCGGTACGCAGTTCACCAACGACAAAGCAACTGACTTCAATGCGATTCTGACGTCGATCAAATCGAAAAAACCGGATGTGATTTTCTTCGGTGGCATGGATGCGGTCGGCGGCCCGATGCTGCGTCAGATGAAACAGCTCGGCATCAGCGCCAAGTTCATGGGTGGTGACGGCGTCTGTACCGGCTCGCTGCCAGGTCTGGCAGGCGATGGCCTGATCGATGATCAGGTGGTGTGCGCCGAAGCCGGTGGTGTGGATGCGTCCGGCAAGAAGGGCATGGACGATTTCCGCGCTGCCTACAAGAAGAAATACGGCATCGACGTCGTGTATAACGCTGCTTATGCCTACGACGCCACCATGACCGTGGTCGAAGCCATGCAAAAGGCGGGTTCCGCCAGCCCGGCCAAGTATCTGCCTGAACTGGCCAAGGCCCATCACAAGGGTGTGACCGGCATGATCGCATTTGATGCCAAGGGCGATATCAAGGACGGTTCGCTGACGCTGTACACCTACAAGGGTGGCCAGCGCACGCTGCTGGAAGTGGTCAAGTAATTGTGCTGACGGCCGGCGTCCTGCCGGTCTGAAGTGCAGAGAGAACGCCCGCATTGCCGGGCGTTTTTTTTCGTCCGTCGACGGCCGGCAAGGCCCCGCATTGCAGACGCAAAAAAAGGCGCTCCGATGAGCGCCTTCCGTTACCAGCAGTCAGACCATGGCAGCACGCATGCCGCCCGCCAATTGCCTTATTTCTGCGACAACACCCATTTCACCAGCGTGCGTGCTTCCGCTTCGCTGACCTGGGCGTTGGCCGGCATCGGGATCGCGCCCCATACGCCGGAACCACCCTTCAATACCTTTTGGGTCAGCTTGTCTTCAGCATCTTTTTGACCGGCATATTTTTTTGCCACATCCTTGAAACCAGGACCGACCACCTTGTTGGCAACCGCGTGACAGGCCATGCAATTCTTGGCCTTGGCCAGATCACCACCGGCATCAGCGAAAGCGGGAGCGGACACGCCTGCGGCCAGCAACACGGATACGATAAATAGGGATTGTTTCACTGTAGTTCTCCTCAGAAGTTTGCGTATTCTACCGCCGTTTTCGTTGCTGGCAATATTGCTGGCGGCATATATGGCTTATGTCATCTGACAGTAAAAAAACAGGGATGAGAATGATTGCCAACTACCGCAGCGAACGCGGCCGATAAAAAAGCCGGATTGCTCCGGCTTTTTCATGTCCGGCTACCTGTATTCAGGCTCAACCGGTGACAGCGCCCTTGCTGGCAGTCGAGGCCAGGGCCGCGTATTTGGCCAGAACGCCACGCGTGTAACGCGGTGCCGGTTGTTTCCATTCGGTGCGGCGACGGGCAATTTCTTCGTCCGCCACATTCAGTTGAATCAATTGCTGATGGGCGTCGATGGTGACCGAATCCCCTTCCTTGACCAACGCAATGACGCCGCCGACAAAAGCTTCCGGTGCCACGTGTCCTACCACCATGCCCCAGGTGCCACCCGAGAAACGGCCATCGGTAATCAAGCCGACCGACTCGCCCAGCCCCTTGCCGATCAGGGCCGAGGTCGGCGCCAGCATTTCCGGCATGCCGGGTCCGCCCTTCGGTCCCAGGTAGCGCATCACCAGCACATCGCCCGGTTTGATCTGGTCGGCCAGAATCGCATCCATAGCGGTGTATTCATCTTCAAACACGCGCGCCGGACCAGTGATGACCGGATTTTTCAGGCCGGTAATCTTGGCCACGCAACCTTCCGGTGCCAGATTGCCTTTGAGGATGGCCAGATGGCCTTGCTTGTAGAGCGCCTTGTCAATCGGCAGAATCACATCCTGGTCGGCGCGCAGATCAGGAATCGCGGCCAGTTCTTCTGCCAGCGTGCGGCCGGTAATAGTGATGCAGT